>JBBROK010000025.1:0-69560 GCA_038229475.1 Bryobacterales bacterium
CGTCGGGCAATGCGAGTGCGGTTGTCCTGATAGCGCGTCCATGTGGCGTAAGCGCGATCATACTGGCGTTCGAATTTAGTTTCGTAGCGGAGCCAGGTGGAGTGGGAACAACCGGTCTGGTGGAGGGTCTCGACGGCGAGGGACTGGAGGTCGAGCGGGGAGAAACCCGGGTTCAGTTCCGCCAGCTTCGCGATGTGGCGCGAGAAAGCCGATTCCATGTGACGGCGAACTTTGCGGAGACGCCATTCAGCATCGGCCATTTCGCGGGTGAGGCGAAGTTCGGTGAGGTCGGTGGGAGAGAAATGCCCGGAGAGTTCGGTGAGCAGGGATTCGTATTCGGCGGGGTCGTCACCGGGAAGCAGGACGGTGGCGGAGCGGAAGCCGTGGTTCAGGTGGTTGTGGGATGAGGTGGATTTGCCTTGCGGGGAGACGGGTCCGGTGGAGTGTTGGGCGTTGGCCTGGTTGGCCAGAACTTGAGCGGCGGTTGCCATTTTCGGGGCTCCTTGGGCGCGGGTTGCGTCCTGGCCGGAGTGTAGCAGCGAGGGCGGGAAAAGCGGGGTTGGGGAGAGTGGGTGGAGGCGGGGTAAGGGGTTCGGAATCAGTGGGTTGGGGATTATTTTTGGGGTTTGTGATTGCTCACTATTGCACATGGACACACTGAGCCACCACAATTTCATCTTCAGCCGTTCGACCCTTATGTTTCTGACTACAATGGGATTGGGCACTCCAACGTAACCGCCGCTTGCGGAGCAAAGGGTCGCCCTTCGAGGGGATAGTCTGACCAGACAGAGTCAGGTCGACTCGGAGACGAGGAGACGAGATGCCAGCACAACCGTCCGGAGCACGAGCTACAAAGAGCGACAGAGCGACCGTCATGGTGTCGCTGGTCGATGGCGCGCAGAGACCATTTTCTGAAGGGATGATCCTCCGCGTGCGGAATAACCGGGAAGTGAATTTCACCCTAACTGATAAATCGGGGCCCAATGTTCTCCTCACCGTTCCGTTTCACGATGGCCCGGGTGACGACTACACCGTTATTGTTTCCGCCGACGGGTATCGCGATGCAGGCTATTTCTTCAAGGCCGATGTGAATGTTGAGAGCCAAATCAGCCTGTTAATGATTCGCGGCGATCACAAATTCGAGTTCCCGTCCTGGTCCGAATTGAAAATCAGCCACCCGAGAATATCTAACTTCCTGCAAGTCGGCAATGGGCCAGCCGCAGAAGCCCTCTATGCGAAGTCTCAACTGGAAAAACCCGCTTCATTGGCCTGCCTGCTCAACCTTACCCAGGCGATGAGCGAGATCGATTTGGGGGGAAGTTCACCCCTCGCCTTCTTCAAAGAAATTCTCTGGGACACGACCATGGCGCAGGACCGTTTCTTCGGCTACGCCGATCCCGCTATTATCTCTGCCGTCCGCGCGGCGGCCGCCAAGGATCAATTTGATGAAGAAGTGAACTGCGCCCAGTTCCACCCCGGCGCGACTTGTAGCTGGAAACAGAACTCTTTTCAGGTTGCCAACGTCCAACTCACTTTCCACGAAGGCGACACTAAACTTATTGACGGAGTGAATTGCGTCAAGATTGAACCCGATATCGATCTCTACAAGAACCTCGCGGCCCACGGCTTGGCGGAAGTCATCCCCAACAAGCTCACTCACGGTCTTACTGATCCCTCCATCGTATTCGCAATGCGGTGGACCAATGCCAAAGACGGAGGGGGCCCGGGCTTCGACCCCGGATACGATGTTGTCTGAAATGCCTTGTTGGACCCTGTGATGTGGTAAGAGTGACCCATCCACCTTCCCGTTTAGGCGGATTCCGTCTCGTCCTGACGTAACACTGCGGTCAAGAGCCAAAGCGCGACGAGGTACCACCGCACAATGTTCCACAAATGCATCGCGATCAATCTCAAGGAGGCTGTTGATGACGCCCACCATGCGTCGCCGGGCTACCCGTCAAACAGGCAGAAATTGCGTCAACACTATGACACGGCTGTGCGCCTCGGGCAGGCTGTAGAGGCCAAAATCAAAGAACGCGGAACGATTACTGCGATAGCTGGTGGGAAAACAGCCTAAGACCGCTAGCGATGAGAGTCCGTTGCAGATGCTATTCGGCGAGTATTCCTCAACCCTTGAGAAGCCAAGCCACGATCACGGGCACCCCAACCAAAGTAATTATGCCGGCCGCAAACCGCGAGGCACCTTCAGCCATGCCAGCGTCTTCCCTATCAAAGGCAAAATCCGGGTCGATCGCCACGACATGATCGATCTCAAGGTGCAACACTATGAAAGCCCTGTGTGTTCAGTTCGAGTCCAGCCTGGGCCTCTCGGTGCCCACGCGGCGCACAAATGAGATTGCATTCCCAAAACGATCCCTTCGCTGTATGGCGATTTTGGTGCATACCTGGAATCTGAGGCGAACAGAGCAATGAGACGAACAATTCAGGTCCGCATCAGCAAAGGGGATCGTCTGTTTGTGGCTGAATGTCTGGATTTGCCGGTGGTCACACAGGCTGCCACGCTCGATGAGCTGACATTCAATATCCGTGAAGCGATCGGGCTGCACCTTGAGGGTGAAGACCTCGGCGCCCTCGGTTTTTCCAGTAATCCGACGATCCTTGCGACCATGGAACGGCCCGTGAGGTTCTGAAGATCCTCCGCAGATTCGGATGTCAGGAATTCTCACAGCGCGGCAGTCACATCAAGGTACGTCGTGTCATCGCCGGTCAGGCTCAGACTCTCACGATTCCCCACCATGATGAGATCGATCGCGGGACGCTGCAAGCGATCTATCGTCAGGCCAGCCGATTTGTCTCTGAGTCCGAACTCCGCGCGGACTTCTTTACAGACTGAGCCAGCTCGCGGCTAACGATCGCGCGCTTCCGCGCCGAAAATCTCATCAAGGAAGTTCTGCATCGCAGCTGAGGAGCGGGCGTCGGCGAAGGCGTCGTACGCAACGCCCGGGACCGTATACGCGGCCGCGTTCCGGTGGGTGAAGCCATGCATCGCGCCACCGTAAACAATCAGCTGCCAGTCTACGCCGGCGCCGTTCATTTCCCCGATGAAGGCGTTCACCTGCACCATTGGGACATGTGGGTCCAGGGCGCCGTGACAGACCAGCACCTTCGTCTTGATTGCAGAGGCCTGAGCCGGTCGGCTTGTCTTGAGACTTCCGTGGATGCTTACTACTCCCGCGAGCCCGATACCGCTTCTCGCCAGTTCGAGCACCGTCATTCCACCAAAGCAGTAGCCCACCGCCGCGAGGCGCCCGTCAACCTGCGGATGCGACGCCAGGACATCGAGCCCCGCTTGCGCCCGCTGGCAGAGCCGGACAGGGTCGCGGCTGAGTTCCATGATGCGCGCCATCACACGTTCGCGGTCGCCGGCCACCCCATCGCCGTACATATCGCAGGCGAATGTCACAAAGCCCAGTCCCGCCAGGTGCCGCGCACGCTCACGGGCATGATCGTCGGGGCCAGCTCCCCCATGGACAACGAGGATGCCCGGCCGCGCACTGCTTCTGGTCTCATCCCAAGTCAAAAAGCCGGTGAGGGGTGCATCCCCGTCACGGTACGCCACGGATTGCGTCTTCACGATAGTTCTCCTTCTGCTCCCGGTAAAAAGTGACGCATATAGTGCAATGCCGGGCCAGCATTTCTCATTTTTCCCTGCAGTGTAGCCTGAGCGGATTCCTTCGTCAAGCTGTCCCATGGCGTTAGTCAATTCCGCTGCCGAGGTGAAGCAAAATCAGCGCCAAGACGAATCTGAATCCTGACGGATATCAATTCAGGGTACGTCGTCTATCGAAAGGAAGGAGGAGGCGGGTATCTCGTGGAGTACCCCGACATGCCCGAATGTATGTGCGATGGCGAAACGCTTCCACACGATCAGGGCGTCACCGTGTTCAGCTTCCTGAGGCAACGCAGAAGGGCGGGGCACTTCGTCGTGGCTCCGGACAGGTCATCCTAATCTGGTCTTCCACACGGAAGTACTATAAGAGACCGGTTCCATGCGTTCAACAACCCTTCTCGCCGCCCTGGCTCTTGTCGCTCCGCTGTTCGCCCAAACGCCCTCCGCGCTGAATCGACTCATCGAAGCGGAACTTTCCCGTTTCCCGGCGAAAACCGGCCTCTACGTGAAGCACCTCACCACCGGTGAGGAATCCATCCATCGCGGCAACGATCACTTCAACAGCGCCAGCGTCATCAAGCTTCCCGTGATGGTGCTGGCCTATCGTCTCGCCGACCAGAAGAAGCTCAATCTCGACGAGCGCATCGTCATCAAGCCCGCCGATTACCGTGGCGGCTCCGGCATCTTCCGTTATCAGGATGCCGGTCTCAACCCTACCCTTCGCGACATCATCACCCAGATGATCATCACCAGCGACAATACCGCCACTGACATGATGATCGCCCGCGTTGGCGGCAAAGAGAAGGTCAATGAGTTTCTGAAACAGAACGGCATCACCACCTCATACCTCGTGCAAACCGTCTTCGAACTCTTCCGCAAGCCCTACGAACATCTCGACCCGCAATATAAGACCCTCACCACGGAAGACGTCTTCGCCCTGCAAAGCAATCTGCCCCGCTTCACCGAACCCCGCGAAGATCTCCTCAAACGCATCCGCGACGGCATGGCGGTGAACAAGATACAGGACGAGATGAACAAGCTCTACACCGAAGATGAGAACTACTGGCTGGGCGTGGTGACGCCCACCGAAATCGGCCATCTGCTGGAAGGTATCGAAAAGGGCACCATTGCCTCCAAATCCGCCTGCGCCGAAATGACCCGCATCATGCGCGCCCAACAATCCGGAGCGCGGCGCATCCCGCACTATCTCAACGTACCGGTCGGCCACAAGACCGGCGATTTCGCGCCCATCGTTGCCAACGATGTCGGTATGGTCTACGCCAAATCCGGCACCATCATCATGTCGTTCTTCACCCTCGGCAACACCGGCGTTTACGCGGAGACGGAAGACCGCATGGGCCAGGTGGCGCGCCTGATTGTGGAGTATTTCGACGGCGTGAACTAAGTTGTTCCATACGGTTTTAGAGCGGCAACCGTGCGACCCTTCGCCGCGGGTACCCGTTATCTTTCCCTTTGTGCCAGAATGACCTTGTCCGCTCTGGGCTCCAAAGGAGGAGCCCCTTCATGGCAGCGAATCGCTCCCCCAAAACTATTGCAACAATCAACTTTAAGGGCGGTGTCGGGAAAACCACTGTTACTTGGTGTTTGGGCGACGTTGTGTCATCATTTGCCGATTCGAAAGTCTTGATCTTTGACCTCGATGCACAGATGTCGCTGACTCAGGCAATCGCCCTTAATGAGGACACTGGCCAGCTCCAGCCGAAATTCAAGAAATGGTACGACGTCGCAATCTCACGGAACAAAACAATCTTCCATGCCCTCGACCAATTTACAAAGCCAGGGGCAAAGTTCGACTTCGGGATCGGATGGGATTTCATCTACCAGATCACCGACAATCTGCATTTCATCCCGTCCGTCGAAGATCTTTACTGGCAAGAGCTTGAAGTCTTCGACCGTGACGGTGTGAAAGAATTTATCCGCCGCCTTCTGGCAAAGATTCAGGCAGCGAAACAGTTGACGCACTACGACTACATCCTCTTCGATTGCCCACCATCGTTCACCTTGTTGTCGTACAGCGTACTCGCATGCTGCGATCTCGTTCTCATCCCCGTCAACCCTGATTTTTTCGCATCGAAGGGTACGAACCTCATTCTGAACAGTCTCAAGATGCGCATTGAGCCATTCCCTCTTCCTCGGATCGGGGTCTTTATGAACAAAACCAAACCCTACGCAGGCCAGCCGACGAAGGAATCACAATTTTACATGCGCGAAGTGAAGAACGTCTGCAACATGGCGGCGAAGGCTCAAAACATTCAGGCGAAGTTCTTTGACGCCTGGATTCCCGATCGAGTGGCAATCAAGAGAGCGATTACTGGGGGCGGCGTTCCATCCGACTTGATAGAGCCCTTCAAGCAGCTTTGGAACGAAGTTATTGCATACACACAATGAATTCAGATAATTTTTTCCGCACTTCTGACGAAGAACTAGTCCGCCTAAATAGGGAACTGGCAGAGACCAGGGAACTACTGCGTGATGGTTTGGCTCGGCTCAATCAAATTGAACGTCATCTAAAGCGGGCATTCGGCGGCAAAGTAAATTCGACAAAGGAACATCCGAAGCCGAGGGAACTGGGATCGGAGCATCCGGCAATTTCCCCTGAAGAAGCACTCGACCTGTTTCGAGAGCTGACCGATCTGTCGCGGGAAAAGGGAAGTCTCGCCGTGGAAGACAGTTTAGAACGGATGACTATTGCCGACCTCAAACTGATGGCACGTGAGCTAGGAATTTCGTTTTCGAGTAAGCCTGCGCGACGGAACCTCCATGCTGGTATCAGGGGGCGAATCAGCGAGAGCGTCATGCTATCGCAAAACCGGAATGTGACCGCCCCCATTTCAGAACAGAAAACAACCAGCGATAGGCAACAGCCTGAGGAGCCACTCGCTGATGAGACAGACAGGGAGTAGCGTTGAATTGAAGGTTGAGGCCAGCTAACACCTGTCACCTCGACGAGTTACGTCTCAGCCGTACCAGGCTTTGCATGGCGTTGGTGCCGCGCCGGCGACGAGGCTGTTTCCTGCCTGAGCTATGATGTAACGCAATGGAAACCCCGCTCACTCCCCTCGATTTCGCGCGCCGCGCCCGCCGTCTTTATGGCGAGGAAGAGGCTGTCATCGACGGTGCCCTGCGCCTCAACTATGAAACCTTCTTCCAGCGTTGCGACCGCTGGTCCGCCGCGTTGCAGAGGCTCGGCGTGCGGCAGGGTGACCGAGTCGCCTACATCGCACCCAATACTCATGCGCAACTGGAGTCTTTCTACGCGGTCCCGCAGATTGGCGCCGTGCTTGTTCCGCTGAACTACCGCCTCACGCCCGCCGATTTCGCCTACATGATCCAGCACTCAGGATCACGCATTGTCTGTGCCCACTCCGAATATCTGGATGCCGTCGATTCCATTCGCGGGGAGCTCACCGGCGTTGAACACTTTGTCGCCCTCGAAGGCCATCGCGAAGGCTGGCTCAACTATGAAGCCATCATCGCTGCCACCGCGCCCGAATTCGATCAGCCCACAATTGGCGAAAACGACCTGCTCACCATCAACTACACCAGCGGCACCACCGCCCGCCCTAAGGGCGTCATGATTACGCATCGCAACGCCTGGGTGAACATCGTGGGCACTCTGATTCACCTCCCCATGACATCGGCCGACCGCTATCTTTGGACGCTCCCCATGTTCCACGCCAACGGCTGGACCTTCACCTGGCTGGTTACCGCGGTTGGTGGTGCGCACATCTGCCTGCGCCGCGTCGATCCGCCTACGGCCTTCCATCTGATGCGGGAAGAGTCAGCCACTGTCCTCTGTGCCGCGCCAACAGTGCTGATCGGGCTGGCCAATGCACCATTGGAGATCCGCGCCAATGCACCGCGCGGTGTGCGCGTGGTCACAGCGGGCGCGCCACCCGCTGCTGCCACCATCGAACGCGTGGAGACCGAACTCGGCTGGGAAATCATTCAGGCCTATGGCATGACTGAGACTTCGCCGCTGATATCCATCTGTGAACCGCGTACAAAGCATCAATCACTCACACCTCGTGAACGCGCCAACGTCAAGGCTCGCCAGGGTGTTGAACTGGTCACCTCCGGCGAACTCCGCGTAGTGGACAACGAGGGCAATCACGTACCCCATGATGGCCAGACGCAGGGAGAAATCATCGCCCGCGGCAACGTAATCATGAAAGGCTATTTCAACGACCCCGAAGCCACTGACGCGGCCATCCGTGGCGGCTGGATGTACACCGGTGACGCTGCCGTGGTCCATCCCGATGGTTACATGGAGATCCGTGACCGTCTCAAAGACGTCATCATCAGCGGCGGTGAGAACATCTCGTCTGTGGAAGTGGAAGGTGTTTTGTTGCGGCACCCTCTAATTCAGGAAGTTGCTGTGGTGGGAGTGCCACACGAAAAATGGGGTGAAGCGCCGCATGCCTTTGTGGTCATTAGACCCGGTGCCGAGGTGACCCCGGAAGAACTCCGCGAATTCTCCCGGGCCAACATGGCGCATTTCAAAGTGCCGCAGTTTTTCTCTCTGTTGCCGGAGTTACCCAAAACGGCAACCGGTAAAATCCAGAAATTCGTACTCCGTCGTGGGCATGCAGCTATCGTGGCCCAGTAATTGTCTAACGCCCGCCCGACAGCTACTTCTTGTCTTTTTTGGGCTTTTTGGTTTCTTTCTTGCGATCCTGGCCTTTTGCCATAAGAGAGTCTCCCTTCGATCCTTATTATGGCTTATGCCCTGGAGTACGCGGCGCTCTGGTGGTTCACAAAATTCAAAAATATCCTCATCATATTGATAGGGAACCACTTACCAGACTCCCCCACCCGCCGCAAGCCTGCTTTTCCCCGATCCGCTGTTACTTTGGTGCCAGGGAGCACTTCGCATGGCACCGCTGATTGGCTTCGAACGTGCAAATTACGTCCCTGCAATAAGATCCGACTCTGAACCGGGGGGCTCCGCCATTTTATCGCCAAATGTGATACAGTGTGTCACATGAAGTCTTCAACCGTTCGCGAACTTCACCTCAAGACCAGTGAAATTGTCCGGCGGGTATCCGAAGGGGAGTCCTTCATAATCGAAAAACGTGGCGTTCCGGTGGCCGAGATTCGCCCTTTCACCGACCGCCCCAAGCCTAAAATGCCCGACCGCGAAGTATTGATCATGAGCATTTCCCACGTGGGCCTGGATAGCGGCGAAATCCTCGAACAGGATCGTCGTTGAAGCTCTATTTCGACACCGCTTATATCGCCAAGTGCTATTGGCCAGAACCAGACGGCGAAGCCATCCGGGAACTGGTTGGCCGCTCCGATGGCGTGTACTCTTCGTCGCTCTGCATTGCCGAAATGGCCTGTGTTTTTCACCGCAAGCTCAGTGAGGGCTGGGCACCACCGGCTGACGTAGTCCAGCGCCGCGATTGGTTTCTCGCCGATATCGGCAGCTCTGCAATCACCGTAATCCCAATGACCGAAAAGTTGTTGTATCGGACCGAGGCATTGACGCGGGTTCTTCCCCCAACCTGCTACCTGCGGGCGGCCGACGCGGTACATCTGGTAACCGCCGTCGACGCCGGTTTCACCCAAATCTGGACCAATGACCGCCACATGCTGGCCGCCGCACCTCACTTCGGCCTGGTTGGCCGTTCCATTTAACCATCCCAAACTCAATCAACCCATTGTTGATATACTAACAGGTGATTATGCCTGTCATGCCTGACCTCGCGCACGAAATCGATACCTTTGATGCCGAAGTCGAACTGCGCCGCAAAGGCCGGATCGACGAGCGCGTCTTCGCCGAGACCCGCCTCCGCCGCGGCTATTACGGCCAGCGTTACGACAACGGCCACCGCCACGATGGCATCCAGATACGCCAACTTGCGTTCCCCGGTAACCCGCTCACCAAAGGCCCTTCCACCCTGTGGGATGCTCCCGGCATGCAGCGCATCAAGATTCCTTTTGGTGCCATGAACGCCGCCCAGCTGGAAGTCATGGCCGAACTCGCCGAAGAATACTCTGACGGCATTGCTCACGTCACCACCCGCCAGGATTTTCAGCTCCACTTCATTCACATTGATGACGTCATTGCGCTGCAGCGCCGTCTTGCCGCCGTCGGCATCACCACGCGCGAAGCCTGCGGCAATTCTGTCCGCAACGTCACCGCCTGCCCGTTCTCCGGCGTGTGCCGCACGGAATCTTTCGACGTCACTCCCTACGCCCGCGCCATCGCGTACTACCTGCTGGGCCACCCCGGCACCCAGGATTACGGGCGCAAATTCAAGATCGCCTTCTCCGGTTGCCGCGATGAAGCCTGCGGTCTGGTGCGCATTCACGACATTGGTGCCATCGCCGTGATGCGCGAAGGCAAGCGCGGTTTTGAACTCTGGGTCGGTGGTGGTCTGGGCAGCGTGCCTTATCAGGCGAAGATCTACCACGAGTTCGTACCGGAAGAAGAACTACTCCCCATCGCTCTGGCCATCGGGCGCGTTTTCGCGCGGCTGGGCGAGAAGAAGAACCGGCAGACCGCGCGCCTGAAGTTCGTGGTGGCGAAGCTGGGCATTGAAGAGTTTCGGCGCCAGGTGGAAACGGAACGCGCCGCCCTCGAATACGATCCGCGCTGGACCAGTTATCTTCAGGAACTGGATCAATACGACGAGTCGCCGCTGCGTGCGTCATCCACCTTATTGCAGATTCAGCCCGCCGCGCCCGAAGGCTTCGAACGTTGGCTGGAGGCCAATACTTACCAGCAGAGACAGCCCGGTTACCGTACCGTGGCGATCGCGCTTCCGTTGGGCGATATTACCTCTGACCAGCTCCGCGTGCTGGCCGATCTGGCCCGGCAGTATGTGCGCGAAACCGTTCGCCTCACGGTGGAACAGAACATTGTTTTACGCTGGGTGGCGGAAAGTGATCTCCCGGCGGTGTGTGAGGCGTTGCATGCGGCCGGTCTCGCCACCCCGGGCGCGGGCAGCATCACAGACATCGCATCATGCCCCGGAACCGACACCTGCAAGCTGGGCATTTCTTCGTCGCGCGGGCTCTCCAGTGAATTGGGACGCCGCCTCACTGAACGAAGCGATTCGCTCCACCCCGCCATCCGCAAGCTGCGCATCAAAGTGTCCGGCTGTTTTAATTCCTGCGGCCAGCATCAGGTGGCCGATATCGGATTTTACGGTGTGAACCGCAATAAGAATGGCTATCATGTCCCCCATTTCCAGGTTGTATTGGGCGGGGAGTGGACCCACAACGCCGGCTCCTACGGCCTGGCGATTGGCGCAGTGCCCTCCAAACACATTCCGCAGGCGCTCGATATGATCCTCGCGCGCTACCTCGCCGAAAAGACAGCCGACGAATCTTTCCAGCTCTTCATCAAGCGCATTGGCAAGGCCGAGTGCAAGAAAATGCTGGAGCCGCTGATGGATGTTCCGCTTCACGAAATAGACACCAACGCTTACACCGATTGGGCCGACGTTCGCGAGTTCACCATTGGCGATATGGGCATTGGCGAATGCGCGGGCGAAGTGGTTACCAGCACGGAGTTCGCGCTTACCGGTGCCGAACGCCGCCTTTTTGAAGCGCAGTTATCGCTGGAGCGCGGGCAAGCCCATTTGGCTTCCGAAGGCGCGTGGGACGCCATGCTGCAAAGTGCGCGGGCACTGCTGGACTGGCGCGGTGTGGTGCATCCGGCAGATCCCGTAGCCGCCTTCCGTGAGCATCTTTACGACACCCAGCTGATTTTCGATCCCTTCACCGGCGGTCATTTCGCCAATCACTTCTTCCGCGCCGCGGAACGCGCTGGCCGGAACGGCACCACCGAAGCTGCCGAACACCAACTGGGGGAAGCACAACTTTTCATCGAAGCCTGTTTCGCCGCCTACGGTCGTCACAAGAAACCAGCGAAGGCCATGGCAGTCTGATGGAGCGCATCAATATCCGCATCTTCGGCAACATCGCTGAACCCGATGCCGCCATTCCCGCATTTCACAGCTGGATTCAACAGAATCTTTGCCCGGAGCTTCTGATTGACGTGGTGGATTATCGCCATGTCCCCGGTGGCCCTGGCGTCGTTCTCATTGGACACGAGGCAGACTATGGCCTCAGCCAAACGCCCCACGGTATCGCGCTCACCTATAGCCGCAAAGCGAAGCTGGAAGGTACGAATGCCGACAAGATTGCCGTTGCTTTCCAGCAGGCTGTCATTGCCTGCGAGCGCCTTCACACTTACTCATTTGATACCTCGGTGTGCGAAATTATCGTCAACGACCGTATCGGAACTCCCAACAACGACGCCAACTGGGAAGCTTTACGGAAGGCGGCCACGGAAATTTTCGGTCACGATATCGAGATCATCCGCAAGGGCGAACCACGCAGCCGGTTGACTGCGCTGGTCTCCTCTAAAACAGATCCGGCTGTTTCTCTACGCCGCCAAACCGTCGCGGCACATTGAAGTAGTCGTAAGCCCGCTCGGTGGCAATGCGGCCGCGCGGCGAACGGTGCAGGAAGCCGAGTTGAATCAGGTACGGCTCGTAGACTTCCTCAATCGTTTCCGGCTCTTCGCCGATTGACGCCGCAATCGTGTTGATGCCCACCGGGCCGCCGGAGAACTTCTCCAGCACAGTGCGCATGATCTTCTGGTCGATTTCGTCAAGGCCAAACCGGTCCACTTCCAGCAGGTCGAGCGCGGTCACCGCCACCTGGCTGGTGATGTGGCCCTGGGCGCGTACCTGGGCATAGTCACGAACGCGCCGCAGCAGCCTGTTCGCGATACGCGGCGTGCCCCGCGCGCGGCGGGCGATTTCCTCTGCGCCCTGCGCATCAATGGGTGCGCTGAGTAGTTTGGCTGAACGGCTCACAATGGTGGTGAGTTCCGCCACGTCGTAGTGATTCAGTCGCAACACCAGCCCGAATCTCCCGCGCAGCGGCGCGCTCACCAGACCTTGCCGCGTGGTGGCACCGATGGCAGTGAACTTCTGCAACGGGATGGAGTGCGTGCGGGCGCCCGGGCCGGTGCCGATAAGGATATCGAGATGAAAATCCTCCAGCGCCGAATAGAACATTTCTTCCACGTCGGGCAGCAGACGGTGAATCTCGTCGATGAAAAATACCTGACGCGGGCGAATGGTGCTGAGAATGCCCGAGAGGTCCAGCTTCTTCTGCAGAACCGGGCCAGAAGTTTGGGTGAGCGGCACTTCCAGTTCTTCGGCAATGATGGCGGCGAGAGTGGTTTTGCCCAAGCCAGGCGGCCCGTAAAGCAGCACGTGGTCCATCGCTTCGCCGCGCTTGCGGGCGGCATCAATGGCGATCTGCAGATTCTCTTTGAGCCTGGCCTGGCCGGTGAAGTCAGCCAGCCGTTTGGGCCGCAACCCGGTTTCAAATAATTTCTCGTCTTCGCTTTCCGAAGTGGAGACCAGGCGGGCGCTGGTTTCGCTCATCGCGCCAGCTCCAGGGCGCGGCGAAACAGAGGTTCAAATTCATCGGGTACCCCGGCGGCGCGAGCCTTGCGAACGGCGGCTTCGGCGGCGGGTCGTGCGCAGCCCAGGTTGGCCAGCGCACTGAAAACGTCTTCCTCCACGCTGGAAAGCGCGGGCCGTGCGGCGTCGGGTTCGCCATCCACCGGGGCCGGAAGCTTGTCGCGCAGTTCCAGCACAACCCGCTCTGCCGTCTTTTTACCCACGCCTGGAATGCGAACCAGTTTTTCCAGCTCTCCGCGGCGGATGGCCAGCACCAGTTCGGGCGTCGCCATGCCGCTGAGAATTTTGATCGCCAGCGACGGACCGATATTGCTTACACTGATCAGCTTTTCAAACAGGTTCTTCTCATCGGCGGTAAAGAAGCCGAACAGCGAAAGATCGTCTTCGCGTACATGGGTGTGGATGCGGAGCCGTACCTCGGCACCCGCTTCGGGCAGGCGGGAGAAGGTGGAAACGGAGATCTTGACGTCGTAGCCCACGCCCGCCGCTTCGAGAATAATCTGGTTGGGGTGCTTCTCCACCAGCGTTCCACGCAGCATCGCAATCATCGTATGGAGTAATTATGGTACATGGCACGACGCCGTTTTTTTGTCGATCAGGTCCACGATGGTTTCGCCGGAATCAGCGGAGACGCGGCGCATCATCTGGTGCGCGTACTGCGGATTGCGGTGGGGCAGAAGTTTGAGATTTGCGATGCGCAACGGGTCTGGCTGGCGGAAGTGGAAACGGCGCGCAAGGGTGAAGTGCGCTTCCGTGTGTTGGAAGAATTGCCCTCTGGCCGGGCGCTGCCGGAGGTTGTGCTGTACCTCGCGCTGGTTAAGTTCGATCGTTTCGAGTGGGCGGTGGAGAAAGCGACGGAATTGGGCGTTACCCGGATTGTGCCCGTGGATACGGCGCGCACTGACGAGGGTCTGTTCCAGGCTGCGGCCCGGCGCGTGGAACGCTGGCGGCGTATTGCGCAGGAAGCCGCTGAGCAATCGCGTCGCCTTGCCCCACCCGAAGTTGCAGACGCCGTCAGATTCGCGGCCATCCAGGCGGGCGCGTCGGCGTATCGTTTTGTGCTGGATGAACAACCGGGTGCGCCCTTGCTGATCACTCTCGTCACCACGGCGCCAGTAGCGGTATTTATCGGCCCGGAAGGCGGCTGGACAGACCCCGAGCGCGCCGTGCTGGTCTCGTCCGGTTGGGTGGCCGCATCGCTGGGGCCCCTGATTCTTCGCGCGGAGACCGCCGTGTGCGCGGCCCTGGCAGTGGTTGGTCAGGTATTGCGATGAACCTGCCCGGCCTGGTCAGCAGCGTTGCTGTCCTTCTGGCTCACATCTGGATGTGGCGCAACGCCGGCAATCGCGCGCAGCGGTTCGCCATCCTGTTACCGGGGGCCGTAGCTCTGGCCGCACCGTGGTTGGGCTCGCGCGAGATCATTCACCGCACGCCATGGATGCCAGGAATCGTCATGGCCGCGCTTACAGCCGCAGGGACGTTGTGGGGGTTCACCTCGGCGGCCACAATTCCGGTGATTGTGCTGCGTCGGGAATTATTGCGGCGGGTTCCGGGAAGGCGCCAGTTCCTGCGAACGGCGTCGGGTGCCGCCGTTCTGGCACCGGTTGCGGTAGTTGGCTACGGAGCGTTTGTGGTCCGCACGCAATTCCGCGTTAAAGAAGTGGAATTTCCCGTTCCCAATCTGCACCCGGACCTGGCTGGCGTGCGGTTGCTCCAGGTCAGTGACCTGCACGCCGGCCAGTTTTTGGGAATGAAAGACGTGGCCCGTGTTATCGACATGGCCAACGAACTGAAGCCCGCGCTCGCTCTCTTCACGGGAGACCTGATCACCCAGCCCGGTGACCCGCTGGACGCAGTGATCGCCCAGCTTGCCCGCCTGAGGGCGGACGCCGGTGTGCTGGCCTGCCACGGCAACCACGAAATCTACGCGGAGTGCGAGGCCTACGCGACTGCGGCCGCGGCTCGCCTGGGGGTGACCTATCTTCGCGGCACTGCCCGGCAACTCCGCTGGGGCGCGGGTACGCTGAACGTCGCCGGGGTAGATTATCAGAATATCGGGTGGCGGCAACGCTACATTCCGCGCGCCGGGAACCTTGTTCTGCCCGGTGCCACCAATCTGCTGCTCTCGCACAGTCCGGATGTCTTTCCCACGGCGGTTGCAAAGGGCTTCGATGCCATGCTGGCCGGCCACACCCACGGCGGTCAGGTAACCGTGGAGATCTTACAGAAGACCCTGAATGTGACGCGTTTTGTTACGCCGTATGTAGCCGGCCTTTATCGCATCCATGCACGCAGTTGTTACGTCACCAACGGCGTGGGCACCATCGGTATGCCGGTCCGCTTCGGCGCGCTACCGGAAGTCGTGTTGCTGACTTTGCGCCGGGCCTGACCACGTGCGCTACCTCATCATCAGCGATATTCACGCCAACTGGCATGCGCTGGAAGCGGTATTGGCCGCTGCCGCGGGCCAGTATGAACAGATTCTCTGCTGTGGCGATCTGGTGGGCTATGGCGCGCATGCCAACCGCGTGGTGGAGTGGGCGCGAAGCGCAATAGCGGTGGTGATTCGTGGCAACCACGACCGGGCCTGCGCTTTCGAGGAAGATCTGGAGTGGTTCAACCCGGTGGCGCGAACCTCCACTTTGTGGACACGCTCTGTGCTCACCGCGCCCAATCGGCTATGGCTGCGCGAACTGGCCCAGGGGCCACGTGCGGTCGGCGACTTCCAGCTGATCCACGGCTCGCCGCGCGACGAAGACGAATATGTGATTTCGCTGGAGGAATTCCGCGATGCTTTCGGCTGCCTGGAAGCCCGCGTGGCTTTCTTCGGACACTCCCATGTGCAGTGCGCCTGTTCCTGGTTCGGTGGTCGCAACGAGACGTTTGGACCCGAATCCAAACTGGTCTCCAGTGGCTCTGCGGCATGGCTGATCAACCCCGGCGCGGTTGGCCAGCCGAGGGACCGCGACCCCCGCGCCGCCTATGCGCTGTTCGACTCTGCGTCAGGCCACGTCCGCCTGATGCGGACCAGGTACGACGTGGAGGCTGCAAGGCGAGCCATTCTCAAGGCGGGTCTGCCCAGGCGGCTGGGTGATCGCCTGCGGGAAGGATCCTGAGTCTCTGTGTTGTAATCAGATTAAACAATGTTCTGTACTCGTTGCGGCACAAATATTGGCGAAGTGGCACGTTTCTGCATCAACTGCGGGCAGCCCACTGCGCCTGTTGTCCAAGCTGCGCCGACGAGGAAACTGCGCCGGATTATGGCGCACAAAAAGCTGGCCGGGGTGTGCGCGGGGTTTGCCGAATACTTCGACATGGATGTTACCCTGATGCGGCTCATCTGGGTAGGTCTGCTCCTGATTCCGCCCAACATCGGCATCTTTGCGTACATCATTGCGTGGGTGGTTTTACCGAAGGAATAGAATGGAGGGATGCTTCGGTTTCCCGCCCTCCTTCTTTGCGCTTCACTGGCGCTTTCCGCGCAGATTGCCAAAATCGATCCGACAATTACCCGGATCGTCTCTGAGATTTCATCGGACCGCGTGGGTGCCAACATGCAGAAACTGGCGTCGTTCGAAACGCGGGGTAACTTCACTGACCCGAGTCAGCAGAACCGCGGTATTGGCGCGGCTCGCCGCTGGATTTACGACGAGTTCCGCAGCTATAGTCCGAAGCTGGAAGTTTCCTTCGACCCCTTCCAGGTGAAGGCCAAAGGGCGGATTTTCCGCGATGTGGAAGTGGTGAACGTGGTCGCGGTGCTGCCCGGCACCACGCAGCCGGAGAAGCGTATCATCATCAGCGGCCATTACGATTCACTCAATATCGTCAGAAAGGCCGGTCGTACTGCCGGAGCTGTCGACGACGTAATGGACAACGAAAAATCGGCAGAGGCTCCGGCACCGGGTGTGACGGACGATGCCTCCGGCACTGCGGTGGTCATGGAAGCTGCCCGTGTACTGAGCCAGTATCAGTTCGAAAAAACCATCGTGTTTGTCACTTTCGCTGCCGAGGAGATCGGCCTGGTGGGCAGTACGCTGTACGCGGACCGCGCGAAGCAGCGCGGTGAGCAGATTGAGGCTGTGCTGAACAACGATATTGTGGGCAGCGAGACTACCAACACGGGGCGCACGGAAAACAGTTATGTTCATGTGTTCTCTGAGGAACCGATGGATTCCGGGCCGCGCGCGGTGGCCCGCTATGTCCGCGAGACCGCCATGCGCTATGTGCCCGGCTTCCGTGTGGAGCCCGTCTTTCGGGCGGATCGTTTCAGCCGCGGCGGCGATCACACGGCGTTTACCCTGAACGGCTTTTCCGCCGTGCGTTTTACCACGCCGGCCGAAAACCTGCCCGTGCAGCACTCTGCCAACGATACTTTCGACAAAGCCTCGCCAACCTACACCGCACAGGTGGCGCGCGTGAATGCCGCTGTGGCGGCGAATCTGGCGTCAGCGCCTGTGGCCCCGGTGGTGACGCGGGAAGTGACTACCGGTGCGAACAAAGGTAGTTTTCTGCCCATGCTGGGGCGCGGCAAGAGTCAGCAGGACGCCGTGTTGAAGTGGACCGACGCGACGCCCGCAGCTGACCTGGCGGGGTATTCCGTGGTGATCCGCTCCACCACACAGCCCTTCTGGGACCACGAGATTTTTGTGGGTAAAGTGCTGGAGTACACGTTGCCCGGAGTGAACATCGACGCGGTCACACTGGGCGTCAAGGCCATCGACAACGATGGCCACGAGAGCCTGGTATCTGCGTATGTCGCTCCGGCCAGAGTGCGCAACGTCATTGAACTACAAAAGTAACCCGGAACCAGACGCCGGTTGGCGACGTTCAACCAAATCATGGTGCGAATCGTTGCGACGGCAACCGCGTTGTTTCTTACGGGCTGCGCCGTCCGAACTACCGTACCAGCTACGTGGAGGCTGACTGCGCTCAGGCTGGTACCACCTTACGTGGCCGCAGACGCGCCCGCCAACCAGACGTTTGTGGCCTATGTGGGGGCCGGGGAGCGTCCTTGTGCCGCCGACTCTGCGCCCATTGCCCTGAGGAAGGAAAAACGGCGCCTTCGCGGTACTGTTCAAGGCGACGGGTTGGCGAGGGAGCCCTCAGGATGGCTTAGCCGCTGGGCGTTCACGCTGGAAGCGGAGAAATGCGTGACGCCGGGCGGCGCGGTATCGCTCGCAAGACAGGTATCGGAGACGGTGGTGCTGGAACCGAATGGCGCATTCCGGCTTCTGAATCCGGTGGATCCCGCCGGAGACTGGATCGAACTGCCCCCGGGCACGAGGTTGCAACTGAATGCGCCAATCCTGCGTGATGCCTCTGCGCCAGCCATCGGCGATGCCGTCATCTCTGGCCTCGCGGTTACGGTTCGAGCCAGCGATAATCTCATCGGCTTCGAAACCATTACCTACGATGTGCGGGCGCAAACCGGGGGCCCGGGAGCGGAACTCGTTCTACGCGCGGTGCAGAAGACTATTGACGGTGTGGAGCAGAGCGCTGCCCGGCCGTCGGCCAATTACATTTCCCTTGCAGCCGACGCTAACCTGTTCCGCCTGGTCTTTAAGACCGGTCAGACCGCGTACACAGCGCTGCTGATCGGGGCGCGCAGCCCGGCGGAGATGGACACGATGACAGCCAATCTGAACTCCTGCACTCAGCTTCCGCCGGACCGTTGCGTTGCAATACCCCGAAGCGTCGGTGTGAGTCCCGTGGTGCCGGTGCTGGTCAACGGAGCCGAAGTGGCGCTGCGCTTCGGTGCGTCGCTGGGGGAAGCCATGCGCGGGGCAGGATGGCGGTCGGCGGATTCGCCTCCGGGTCTGAGTGTGTCGCGTCCGCACCGCGGGCACCCGGTGCGGGTCGAGTTCGATCCGGGTGACCGCACCATCATGAGCATGGTCGCTCTGGCTGGAGATACCGTGGCATGGGACCAGACCAAGGCGGCTGCCGGCGCGTCCGCTCCGCTCAACTCGTTGCCCCAGGGCAATCCGGCCCCGCGCCGTGCGAATGGCCTTTGGCCCAACTAACTAAAGGTTTGCCCCAACCGGCTTTGTCCGCATGGCTGATACCGACGAATGAATCGCGCCGTCCAAGGTGCCCGCTTCACGGGTGTGTCCCGCACACTCCTGCTTATCGAACTGCTTCTACGCCAATTGCTCGCGAATCGGCAGCTTGCGAATGCGCTTGCCGGTACCCGCGAAGATAGCGTTGGTGACGGCAGGGGCAAGCGTGGGGACGCCGGCCTCGCCGATACCGCCGGGAGCCTCTGTGCTGGCCACGAGGTGGACTTCCACCGAGGGTGTTTCATCGATGCGCAAAACATCGTATTGGTGGAAATTGGTCTGTTCCACACGGCCGTTCTTCACCGTAATCTCGCCCTTGAGCGCGGCACTGAGGCCGTAGACCACAGCGCTGCGGATCTGCTGTTCCACAATGGCGGGGTTCACTACGTGGCCGCAATCGGTCACCGAAACCACTTTGTGTACTCTGACTTTGCCCTTGTCAACCGATACCTCGGCCACCTGGGCAGTGAAACTGCCTACGTTATTGACCACGGCAATGCCGTGCGAATGGCCTTTGGCTAAAGGCTTGCCCCAACCGGCTTTGTCTGCGGCAAGGTTCAGAACATTGAGCAAGCGGGGTGATTTCGCCAGCATCCGCCGACGCAGTTCCACCGGGTCTTTGCCACCGGCGGCGGCCAGTTCATCCACGAAGCTTTCCGCAAAGAAGGTGTTCTGCGTATACCCCACCGCGCGCCAGTACGTTACCTGGAGACCGGCTTCGGTCCAGTGGTAGTTCACGTCGAAGTTCGGAATGTCATAGCGCAGGTCTTCAAGGCCTTCCACGCTGGTGTGGTCAATGCCTTTGACAGGTTCCATGCCCATGGTGGTGTACATGATGGAAGGGCAGGCGACACAGGCGGAAAGTGCCACCGGCCAGCCCTGCGCATCAAGGCCCCCGGCAAAACGTGTTACCGACGCCGGGCGGTACAGGTCATGACGGATATCATCTTCGCGCGACCAGGTAAGTTTCACCGGAACCTTGATGAGCTTGCCGATTTCCACTGCCTCCGCGACAAAATCGGAGGAGCCGCGGCGGCCAAAACCACCACCCATAAATTCGGAATGGAGATTGACTTTATCCGGCGGCAGGCCGGTGATTTTGACTGCGATCTGATAGGCCATGGTCTGCATTTGGGTAGAGGCCCAGACATCACAACTATCCTCGCGAACGTGGACCACACAATTCGGCGGTTCCATGGGCGCATGAGAAAGGAAGGGCGCTTCGTACAGTGCTTCCACCTTCTTTGCAGCGCCTGCGATCGCCGCGGCGGCGTCGCCCGTTTTGCGGGCAGAGGGGCCGGGCTTCAACGTCTTTTCTGCCAGCATTTTGCTGATGCCGGGGGTACTGAATTGCGCGTTGGGGCCGTCTTCGAACTGAATGTCGAGGGCTTTCACGCCTTCAAATGCTGACCACGTATTGTCGGCAATAACCGCCACGCCGCTGGGAATTTTCACGCAGTCTTTCACGCCCGGCACCGCTTTGGCGCGGGTCGCGTCGAAGGAGATGACTTTGCCGCCCACCACTGGCGAACGCGCCACTGCGGCGTACACCATGCCGGGAATGCGCACGTCGATACCGAAGCGGGTTTTGCCCGACACCTTGTCGCGCGTATCCAACCGCTTCATCGACTTGCCAATGTAGCGAAATTCCGAGGGATCTTTGAGCGTGGGGCGCGTGGGGGCGGGTAATTTGGCCGCATCTTCGGCTAACTCGCCGTAAGTGAACTTCGCACCCGAAGCGATGTTGGTTACTACGCCGTTGGCCGCGCGGACATCGGTCTCAGCCACACCCCAGCGCTTCGCGCCCGCCTGGGCCAGCATCTGGCGGGCGGCGGCACCGGCGCGGCGCAACGGATCCCAACTGGTGCGAATGCTCTGGCTACCCACCACTCCCTGCATGCCGAAGGCGCGGTCAATGGGCGGGAATTCGGTGCGGACCTGACTCCATTCAATATCCAGTTCGTCGGCCAGCAGTTGCGAAAGAGAGGTTAGCGTACCCTGTCCCATCTCGCCCTTGTGGATCATTAACGTCACGGTGTTATCGGGGGCAATGCGCACCCAGGCGTTGACGCGCGCCGGGGCCGTGGTGGCCGCGCGACCGGGAATGTGGAAGCCGAGGACAAGGCCCGCAGCCGCACTGGATTTGAGGAAGTCGCGACGGTTCACGCTTTCACCCCTGTCGCCTGAATTTCGGCGGCGCGGTGGATAGCCGCGCGAATATCCTGATAAGTCCCGCAGCGGCAAATGTTATGACGCATGACTTCGTCGATATCGGCATCGGAAGGCTTCGCATTTTTCTGCAGCATCGCAGTGACCGTCATCACCTGACCAGACTGGCAGTAGCCGCACTGCGGAACATCGAGTTCGATCCAGGCCTGCTGCACGGGATGGGTCACGTCAGCGGAGAGCCCTTCAATGGTGGTGATCTTCTTTCCGGCGATAGTCGAAACCGGCAGGGAACACGAACGGAACGCCTGTCCGTCAACCAGAACCGTGCATGCGCCGCAAAGTGCCATGCCACAGCCGAACTTGGTACCGGTGAGCCCGATGGTGTCACGCAGCACCCACAACAAAGGCATTTTCGGGCTGACGTCGACGGTTTGGGTCTGCCCGTTCAGAGTGAAGTTAATGGCTGCCATTAACTCCACGATAGCAGCAGATTACTGTGGCTTACCGGCGGCAGCCGAACGTTCATCCGCGCGGTAACCACGCAGCAGATTCGGCAATGCGTAGTTACCTTCGTGACACGCATATTCGTAGATCGGGCCAGCTGCCCGCTGCATGGTAATTTCGCCTGTCCAGGGATGCGTGAATGCCGTCGGGTCATCCACTTCGAAGCGATAGAGGATGGTATCCGCATCCAGCAGGCTGAATCGTTCCACCACGTGTAGATATCTGTCCCAGCCGAACATGCCGCCCGCTGCCCCGAAGAAACCGCGGGCGTCGTTAAAGTTCCTGGTATCCACCACCAGCGCATTGCCTTCCCAGTGCCCTGTGGAATCGCCCAGCCAGAGTCCAACTTCCGGTGAGGGGTGCGGGCGCCCATCCAGATAGATCACTCGGGTCTCATGGATCATCTCTGCGTGAACCATCAGGGCTTCGCTGGTCTGGATGATCTGGTAATTGCTGTTGTAGGAATAGGGAATCATCGGCGGCATGGCGGTGGGAAAGATCAGGCACTGATCCTGCAAGCCCAAATCCTTCGCGCCGTTGGGACGCCGCAACAACTCCTCGCGGCGGCGCTTGTCTGCGGCGGCAGCAGTGGTGAGAGCGGGAATCCGGCCATCGGCAGGATCGGTAATAATGGAAGTCCGCAGAGTCTTTCCCACGTGCGCACCAAACTCGCGGAAGCCGACATTGTAGGTGCCCACGTTTTTCGCGGCGGCTTCCGGTGTCGGGTCCTGGTTTTGCGTTTCCATATCCCGCTCCCATGCCGTTGCCTCGGCAGGAGTAAAGTACGGCTTGTCCTTCAACCTCGCGGGGCGCTCCAGAGGAGTTGCGGTCGCCGAGTTCCAGATGCCAGCCAAATCGGGACGCTTACCCTGGGATTGTGCCAATATTGGCAGCCCTGACGCCATTGCCGCCAGAAACAATATGAATACTCGATACTTCCGGGCTTTGGGGACGTTTGTCACTGCGCGACTCAGAATATCACGGTCCCCGGATGTTACGATGGCCCAAGATCGTCATTTCACATGTTTTTCGAACAACACTCTGAACTTCTCAACAAGGCTTTGGAAGCCATCCACACCCGCGGCTACTGGAGTCCGTTTCCGGAAAGCCCCAGCCCCCGGGTTTACGGCGAAACCGCTGCCGATGACGGCAAGAAAGCCTTTGAAGCCCTGCTGAACCAGCCGTTCCCTCTGGACCTGCCCGGCACCACTGGTCAGATTGGTCACGAAATCTCGCCCTTCGGTATCGAGCTGGGCGTCAGTTATCCGAAAGTGGATTTGGATGCCCTGTTGGCCGGTGTAGAGCGCGCATCGATCAGTTGGCGCGCAGCCGGGCCCAGAGCCTGGGTCGGTGTTGCTCTGGAAGCTCTCACCCGCATCAATAAACGCAGCTTCGAACTGGCGCACGCGGTGATGCACACCACGGGGCAGCCCTTCGTGATGTCGTTCCAGGCGGGCGGGCCGCATGCTCAGGATCGCGCCCTGGAGGCCATCACTTATGCATGGCACACCATGGCCCACGTGCCCGCAGAATCGTATTGGGAGAAGCCGCAGGGCAAGAACGACCCACTCAGAATGCGCAAGAAGTATCGCATTGTGCCGCGCGGCATTGGCCTCGTTATTGGTTGCGCCACTTTCCCCACCTGGAACGGCTATCCGGGCCTGTTCGCCAGCCTTGCCACCGGCAATGCGGTGGTGGTGAAACCTCATCCGGCTGCCGTGCTGCCGCTGGCTATCACGGTAAACATCGTTCGCGATGTTTTGCGCGAAGCCGGGTTTGATCCCAACGTCGTCACGCTGGTGGTGCACGAATTGACCGACAACGTGGCGCAGCAACTCTGCCTGCGGCCTGAAGTGAAAATCATCGATTTCACCGGCAGTTCGGCCAACGGCAACTGGATTGAAAACCATGCGCGGCAGGCGCAGGTCTACACCGAGAAAGCCGGCGTGAATCAGATTGTCATCGATTCCACTGCCGATTTTAAGGGCCTGGCGCGCAACGTTGCGTTTTCGCTCACCCTCTACTCCGGCCAGATGTGCACGGCGCCGCAGAACATCTATGTGCCGAAAGACGGAATTGAGACAGCGGAAGGCCATCTCTCTTTTGACCAGGTGGCAGAGGCGATTGGCGCGGGCGTGAATAAGCTGACCGGCGAGCCCGAACGGGCGGTGGAGTTGCTGGGCGCTATTCAGAGCGCGGCCACACTGGAGCGCATTGCCGCGGCGCGATCCCTGGGACATGTGGTGCTGGACAGCAGGCAGCTCACGCACCCCGCCTTCCCGGATGCGCGCGTGCACACACCGATGATTGTGAAGCTGGATGCGGCGGACGAAGCGAAGTTTTCGCATGAACATTTCGGTCCCATTGCGTTCGTGGTTGCAACCGCGGGAACGGAGCAGAGTCTGGCGCTGGCCGGGCGGATTGCGAAGACGTCGGGTGCCATGACGATGTCGGTGTATTCTTCCAGTGACGCCGTACTGCAACAGGCCGAAGATGTGGCTGCGGATGCCGGCGTGCCGCTCTCTGAAAATCTGACTGGCGGCGTGTTTGTGAATCAATCGGCTGCGTTCAGCGACTATCACGGTACCGGCGCGAATCCGGCTGCCAATGCCTCGCTCACCGACGCCGCATTTGTTGCCGGCCGCTTCCGCATTGCGCAGAGCCGGGCGCATGTCTGAGCATGCTTACATCTATTCCATTGACGGCGTGACGCCGGTGGTGGACCCCACCGCCTATGTGCATCCCACCGCGGTACTGATTGGGGATGTCATTGTGGGCGCGGGCTGCTACGTGGGTCCGCACGCTTCCCTGCGCGGCGATTTCGGTCGCGTGGAAATGCGTGCAGGCAGCAATATTCAGGATTCCTGTGTGATGCACAGCTTTCCCGGGCAAGACGCGATCATCGAAGAAGATGGCCACGTGGGACACGGCGCGGTGTTACACGGCTGCATTGTGGGGCGCAACGCCATGGTCGGCATGAACGCCGTAGTCATGGACGGTGCGGAGATTGGCGAGTGTGCCATTGTGGCGGCCATGGCTTTTGTGAAGGCAAATCTGAAGATTCCGGCACGAAGCCTGGTGGTAGGAATGCCCGCCAGGGTTATTCGCCAGGTCACAGAGCAGGAACTACAGTGGAAGACGGAGGGCACACAGGTTTACAAGGAACTGACGCGCCGCTGCCTTGCGACTCTGCGCCCGGTTGCGCCTTTGACCGAGCCGGAGCCTGACAGGAAACGTCTGCAACCGGCTGCTATTGAACCTCTGTACAAACTCAAATGAGCGATCAATTCATTCATCTGAACGTGTTGCAGGGCATGGCGCGAATCACGCTCAACCGTCCTGACAAGTTGAACAGCTTCACGATTGCCATGCATGAGGAGTTACAACATGCCTTCTCCGCAGTGGAGTCTGATGCGGCGATTCGTGTGCTCACCATCACGGGTGCGGGCCGCGCTTTCTGCGCCGGGCAAGACCTGGCCGACGCCGTTCCCGCGGGCGATCTGGGCCGCCTGCTCAGCACTTACTATGCGCCTCTCATCCGCCGTATCCGCGCTTTGCCCATTCCCGTGATCGCCATGGTGAATGGCGTGGCGGCAGGTGCCGGAGCCAATCTCGCCTTCGCCTGCGACATTGTGGTGGCGGGCAAATCGGCGGTGTTTATTCAGTCTTTTGCCCGGCTCGGTCTGCTCCCTGATACGGGCGGCACGTGGATTCTGCCCCGAATCGCCGGTACGCCGCGCGCGCTTGCTCTGGCGCTGTTGGGCGACAAACTGCCCGCGCAACAGGCGGCCGATTGGGGCATGATCTGGAAATGCGTGGAGGATGCGGACCTGCCCGCTGCCGTGGAGGCCATTGAGCGGCAACTGGTGCAAAGTGGTCCGCTGGGTCTTGCCCAAACTAAAGCCGCGCTGTGGACGTCTGATCTGAAGACTCTGGATGAGGCTCTGGATCACGAAAGCGAGTTGATGAGCAGGCTCGGGTTCTCGGCCGATTTCGCCGAAGGAGTCGCCGCGTTCAAAGAGAAGCGTACTCCGAAATTCACGGGTAAGTAGATGACCAGTGACAGCCTGATTGCGGTAGTGGGCAGTGGTCTGATGGGAACGGGTATCGCCCAGATTGCCGCCGCGGCGGGGCAACACGTGCTGGTGTTCGATGCCATGCCGGGCGCGGCAGCGAAGGCGGTGGCGTCGGTTGGCGAGACGTGGCGCAAGCTGGTCGCCAGGGGTAAGATGACCGATGCGGACGCCGAAGCTGCGTCGGCCCGCCTTGCCATCGCCGCTTCTCTGCCGGAGATCAAACACGCCCGCATGGTGGTGGAAGCCATTGTGGAAGACCTGGATGCCAAACGAGCGTTGTTCACAGAGTTGGAAAGCGTGGTGGCGGCTGACTGCATTCTGGCCAGCAATACATCCTCTTTCTCCATCACGCTTCTGGCCGCCAAACTGGCGTGCCCCGAACGTATGGTGGGCATGCACTTCTTCAACCCTGTGCCTTTGATGGAACTGGTGGAAGTGGTCCGCGGCCTTGGCACTTCTGAAGACTGCGCTGTCGTGACTTTTGATGCCGCGCGGCGCTGGGGAAAGACTCCGGTGTTCGCGAAATCGACGCCCGGTTTCATTGTCAACCGCGTGGCACGTCCGTACTACGCTGAGGCGCTCCGGTTGTTGAATGAAGGCGCGGCGTCGGCAGCGTCCATTGATGCGGTGATGCGCGAAGCGGGGGGCTTCCGCATGGGGCCCTTCGAGTTGATGGATCTGATTGGGCACGATACCAACTTCTCTGTCACACGGTCCATCTTTAACGCCTTTTTTGGCGACCAGCGGTACACGCCGTCACTGCTGCAGCAGGAACTGGTGGAGGCCGGCCGATGGGGACGGAAATCGGGACGGGGCTTCTTCGACTATACGGAGGGCGCTGTGCCACCGGCACCCGCATTTGAACCGGTCCGCCCTGCGCCGCAGCACTTTTCCCTGCACGGTGAAGATGCGCTCACCACAGCCATCGCCGCGCGGCTGCATTCATTTACCCAGGTTTCCCACACTACTTTCATCACGGCCGGTGCGGCTACTCTGCAATTGACCGATGGCCGCACGGCTACCGAACGAGCTATTGCGGAGCGGATCGCTGATCTGGTAATAGTGGATTACGCACGCGACTTCGCTACGTCGAAAACTCTCGCCGTGGCTCGCGCGGTGTCTTGCAGCGATGTTGCCTTCGACGCAGCGGTGGGTCTGCTGCAGATAGCGGGATGCAAGGTCATTTGCCTGCGCGATCTGCCTGGACTTGCCGTTCTGCGCACGGTCTCTATGTTGGCCAATGAAGCGGCGGATGCGGTGAATCAAGGTGTCTGCACCGTGGCTGGTGTGAACGCCGCTATGCGGAAGGGCGTGAACTATCCGGCGGGCCCGCTGGCGTGGGCGGATGAAATCGGCGTAGCCAGAGTGCGGGATGCTTTGCTTTGCCTTGCCGAATACTACGGCGAAGACCGCTATCGCATTTCGCCCCTGTTGCGGGAGCATGCCCTGGCCGGGAGGAACTTTGGAGAATAGCCCGGAACAGTTATTGGCGCAGAAAGTTGCTGACGCGATGTTGGCGGCCGATGAGGCGTCGCGCGCACTGGGCATGTCCATCGTCGCGGTAAGCGCCGGCTGTGCGACGGTGCAAATGACAATTCGCGCCGATATGGTCAATGGACATCAGACTTGCCATGGCGGCATAATCTTTACTCTGGCCGATTCCGCCTTCGCGTTCGCCTGCAACAACCGCAATGTTCCTACGGTCGCTTCCGGCTGCAGCATCGAGTTCCTCGCGCCGGCGCATGCCGGAGACATACTGACGGCAGAGGCGCGGGAAGTCGCCCTGCGGGGAAGAACCGGAGTCTACGACGTCGCCATCCGCAATCAAACCGGCATTGTGATTGCGGCATTCCGGGGCCGCTCGCATCGCCTGCCGGGTCAAATAGTGGAGAGTTAGCTACAGAATGACGAACGCTTATATTTGTGATGCAGTACGCACGCCCTTTGGACGCTATGGCGGGGCGCTGTCGGCGATCCGCACAGACGATCTGGCGGCCATTCCGCTGCGCGCCCTTATGGAGCGGAATCCCGGCGTGGACTGGGCGTCGGTGGATGACGTGATCTACGGATGCGCTAATCAGGCCGGTGAAGACAACCGCAATGTGGCGCGAATGGCGCTGTTACTGGCCGGGTTGCCGCTGGAAGTCCCCGGTGTCACGGTGAATCGCCTGTGCGGTTCCAGCCTGGAAGCACTGGCGCTGGCCTCTCGCGCCATCCGCTCGGGCGAGGCCCACCTTGTGATTGCAGGCGGGGTGGAGGGCATGAGCCGCGCGCCTTTCGTGATGGGTAAAGCGGACAGTGCGTTTAGCCGTAAGGCCGAGATTTTCGACACCACCATCGGCTGGCGATTCGCCAACCCCGCCATGAAAGCGAACTACGGCGTGGACTCGATGCCTGAGACGGCGGAGAACGTGGCTGCGGAATTCAATATCTCGCGCGCCGATCAGGACCTGTTCTCATGGCGTAGTCAGCAGCGCTGGGGCAAGGCGAATGCGGGCGGATTCTTTCATGCCGAACTGGTGCCGGTGCCCGTTCCGCAGAAGACCGGCGTGAAGATGTTCGAGACCGACGAACATCCGCGACCGGATACAACGCTGGAAGCGCTGAACAAACTCAAACCTGTGGTGAAGGCCGATGGCACGGTGACGGCGGGCAACGCCTCTGGCATCAATGATGGTTCCGCGGCGCTGCTGGTAGCTTCTGAAGCGGCAGTGAAAAAGTATGGCCTGTTGCCCCTTGCCCGCATTGTGGCCAGCGCTTCCGCGGGCGTTGCGCCGCGCATCATGGGCATGGGCCCGGCACCGGCTTCCCGCAAGGCGCTGGCTCTGGCGGGCCTCACGCTCGCAGACATGGGCGTAATCGAATTGAATGAAGCCTTCGCCGCTCAGGGTCTGGCGGTGATGCGCGATCTGGGCCTGCCAGACGATGCCGAACACGTCAATCCCAATGGCGGTGCAATTGCCATAGGGCACCCGCTGGGGGCCAGCGGCGCGCGCCTCGCTGCCACCGCGGTTTATCAGATGAGGGCCATTGGGGCGCGCTATGCCTTGTGCACCATGTGCATCGGAGTGGGGCAGGGAATTGCAACCATTCTGGAAAGATGCTGATGGAGTATCCGCACGCGCCGCTGGAATTTCAGCGCTTCAGCGCAGAGGAACAACGCCATCGTTCACAGGAATTCGTGCAAAGGATGGAAGAGCGCCGCAGCGTGCGGTTCTTCTCGCCTGAGCTGGTCGCGTTTGAGCTGATTGAGAATGCCGTCCGGTGCGCGGCTCATGCGCCCTCCGGTGCCAACCTGCAGCCGTGGCGCTTCGTGGTAGTAAGCGACCCGGCGCTGAAGAAGCAGATTCGCGAGGGAGCCGAAGAAGAAGAGCGCGAGTTTTACGAGCACCGCTGCCCGCCGGAATGGCGGGAAGCGCTGGCCCCGCTGGGCACCGATTGGCACAAGGAATTTCTGGAGATCGCGCCGTTTCTGATCGTAGTCTTTGCGGAGAGCTACGGGGTACAGGGCGAACGCAAGATCAAGCACTACTACGCGCAGGAATCGGTTGGTATTGCCTGCGGATTCCTGATCGCAGCTTTGCACATGGCAGGGCTGGTGGCGCTCACGCACACGCCCAGCCCCATGGGCTTCCTGAATGGAATTCTGCAGCGGCCTGCGAATGAACGACCTTATCTGCTGGTACCGGTGGGGTATCCGTCCAGCGACGCAACCGTACCTGTGATTCCGCGAAAACCGCTGCACGAAGTGCTGGTGGTGGCGAAGGCCTGAGAAAGGCGGATTATGGCCGACAGCAGGTCATTTTTCCCCTCACGCGCACTCACCTGCTGCCGCGTCCATTTCCCGGTGTCTGGTGGCGCACCAGCCGCAACAGCGCTCTCGCTGTCCGGCTCAGCTTGCGGTCCGTCCGGTGAATTACCGCGGTGGGACGCACCAGACCCGGAACGTCCAGCGGCACCGACGCCAGTCGCCCCTGCTTCACTTCCGCTTCCATCGTCCGCGCCGGCAGAATGCTGATGCCGGAACCCATCGCCACCGCCTCCTTAATCGACTGGATGTTGTCAAAATGGGCCGTGATGGAGACCCGGACCCCGTTGGTTGCGAAAAAATGATCCAGTTCGCGGCGAATCGGCACATCGGCGTCAAAGGCCACAAAGCTCTGGCCGTTCAGGTCGGCGGCTACGATCCGCTGCCGTTTCGCCAACGGATGTGCAGGGTACAACGCCACCGTCATCTGCTCTTTGCGCCATCCCACAACCTTGATGCCGCGCCGTTCTTCCGGATAACTCAGGAAGCCGAGATCCACCTGTCCGGAAAGTACAGCGGCATACACTTCTGCCGGATGCAGAAAATCGATGAGCAATTGCGCGCCCGGCATAACGCGGTTGAATTCTTCGCGTAGTCGCGACGCCTCGGAGAGTCCGATCGAATAGATGGATGCCACACGCACCGCAGGCATTCCGTCGGTTTGCAGATTTTCCAGAGCTGCCGTGAAGTCAGCGGCACGCACCAGTACGTCGCGGCACAACCCGCTATACAGTTCGCCCGCCGGGGTCAGGCCGATGGGCCGTGTGGAGCGGTCAATCAGGGTGACGGCCAGGCGCTTTTCCAGCTCCTTAACCGATTGCGTAGCGGCAGGCTGGCTGATATCGTTCCGTGCCGCCGCCTTGCTGAAGCTGCGGCACTCCGCCACATCACGAAACAGTTTGCATTCCCCGAAAAGCACTTCCCTCAGCTTATATAAGAAAACCAGATGATGTCAAGTGTATGACTTTCGATTGCGTAATAGTACCGGGTGCGCTAGGATGAAGTCTCTCCCCGTCCCGAGAAGCACCGGAGTAGTGTAAATGAACAACCATCCCATACCGAGTTGCGACCGCGACGGAGCGGTCCATGGTCTGCCTCCCGCCCAGGGCCTCTACAACCCGGCCCATGAACACGATGCCTGTGGCATTGGTTTCGTCGCCAACGTCAAGGGTCACAAAACTCACGACATCATCGACAAAGGTATTCAGGTTCTCATCAATCTGACGCACCGCGGTGCCTGCGGTTCTGATCCCGATACCGGCGATGGCGCGGGCCTGCTGATTCAGATTCCGCACGCCTTCTTTCTTCGGGAAACCGCCAGGCTCGGCTTCACCTTGCCACCGGCCGGCGAATACGGCGTGGGTATGGTCTTCATGCCCGTGGAACGCCATGAGCGCATGGTCACCGAAGGAATCCTCGAAGGCATCGTTCGCGACGAAGGCCTGACCTTTCTCGGCTGGCGCGATACTCCCATCGACATCAATGCCATTGGGCGCGTGGCCCGCGCCTCACAGCCTTACATTCAGCAGATCTTCGTTGGTCGCCCCACTGGCATGACATCTGACCAGATGGAACGGAAGCTCTACGTGGTGCGGAAGCGTGCGGAAATTGAAGTGATGAAGGCCGACATCCCCGATAAGGGCATGTTCTACATTCCCTCGCTCTCTGCCCGGACCATCGTCTACAAAGGCCTTCTGCTGGCTCCGCAGATCGCGAAATTCTACAAGGAACTGTCTGATCCCGAAGTTGTCAGCGCGCTTTGCATGGTGCATCAGCGCTTTTCCACCAATACCTTCCCCACCTGGCAGCTGGCCCACCCCTACCGCTTCATCGCGCACAACGGCGAGATCAACACCATTCGCGGCAACGTGAACTGGATGAATGCGCGCCATCCCATATTGCAGTCGGAACTCTTCGGTAACGACATTCGGAAAATTCTGCCCGTCATCCAGCCCAACGGCAGCGATTCGGCCGGCTTCGATAATGCCGTCGAGCTGCTGGTTCAGGCCGGGCGATCTCTGCCCCACGCCATCGCCATGCTCATTCCGGAAGCGTGGGACGGCAACCCGCATATGGATGCCCGTAAACGCGCCTTCTACGAATATCACTGCTCTCTCATGGAGCCGTGGGATGGCCCCGCCGCCGTGATGTTTACCGATGGCCGCGTGGTTGGCGCCACTCTGGATCGCAATGGTTTACGCCCTGCCCGCTACGTCGTAACCAAAGACGGCCTTGTGGTGCTGTCCTCGGAAACCGGTGTGCTGACGATTAAACCCGAAGACGTGGTGCAGCGCGGACGCCTGCAACCCGGCAAGATGTTCCTCATCGATCTGGAACAGGGCCGCATCGTCGATGACAAGGAAATCAAGGAACAGCTCGCAACCCGCCATCCTTACGGCGAATGGCTGCAAAAGAATCAGGTCACTCTCGACCAGTTGCCGGAACCCGGTCGCGTGATGGGTTCCGATCATGCCACCATCGTCTCCCGGCAGCGCGCCTTTGGTTACACCGATGAAGATGTCCGCACGGTGATGACGCCCATGGCCATGCATGGCGACGAGCCGGTTGGTTCCATGGGTGTGGATACCCCGCTCGCCTGTCTTTCCGATAAGCCCCAGCCGCTGTTCAATTATTTCAAGCAGCTCTTCGCCCAGGTTACTAATCCGCCGGTCGATTCCATTCGTGAAGACCTCGTGATGTCGCTGGTCAGCTATCTTGGCACCGAACGAAACATACTGACAGAGACTGCGGATCACTGCCATACGCTCAAGCTGAAACATCCGGTCATTTCCAATCGCGATCTGGAAAAGCTGCGTCGTATGGCAACCGACGATTTCCTGGCCACCACTCTGCCTGCGCTGTTCACGGCCGCCGATGGCGAGGCCGGTCTGGAGCGCGCTCTGGATGCTCTCTGCCGTCGCGCGTCGCTGGCAATTCTTTCCGGCTACAATCTGCTGATCATTTCAGACCGCGGCCTGAATCAGGTCGAAGCGCCCATTCCAAGCCTGCTGGCATTGACGGCGGTGCACAATCACCTGATTCGCGAAGGCTCGCGCACTCAGGTGGCGCTGATCGTCGAATCCGGGGAGCCGCGCGAAGTCATGCACTTTGCCGTGCTCATCGGCTATGGCGCCAGTGCGGTCAATCCGTACCTGGCGATGGAGACCATCGAAGACCTCGCCAACCGCGGTTATCTGGGGGAAGGGACTACGTTTGAAAAAGCCATTACCAACTACATCAAGGCGGTAAACAAGGGGCTGCTCAAGGTCTTCTCCAAGATGGGTATCTCTACCCTGCAGAGTTATCGCGGAGCGCAGGTGTTCGAGGCCATCGGACTCAACCGCAAACTGGTGGAGAAGTATTTCACCGGTACCGCGTCACGCATCGAAGGCGTTGACCTCGGTGTACTGGCGAAAGAAGCCGCCATGAAACATGCGCTGGCGTGGCGTCCCGTCACCCATGCCGATGTGGACCTGCCCGTGGGCGGTGGTTATTCCTTCCGCCTGCGCGGGGAATACCATTTACTGAACCCGGATACCATCGCAACCATGCAGCGGGCCGTTCGCTCCAACAGTTTTTCTACTTTTGAAGAGTATACGGAGATGATTGATCAGCAGACCAAACAGCTCTGCACCCTGCGCGGACTGCTGGCCTTCAAGGCGGGCACGGCGGTGCCACTGGAAGATGTCGAACCAGCCACTGCAATCGTCAAACGGTTTGCCACCGGCGCCATGTCATTCGGGTCCATCTCGAAGGAAGCCCACGAGACTCTTGCCATCGCCATGAATCGCATGGGTGGCCGCAGCAATACCGGTGAGGGCGGGGAAGATGAAGCCCGCTTTGTGCCCGACGCCAACGGAGATTCGCGGCGCAGTTCCATCAAGCAGGTAGCTTCCGGACGCTTCGGTGTCACCACCAACTACCTTGTTAATGCCGACGATCTGCAGATCAAAATGGCCCAGGGTGCGAAGCCCGGCGAAGGTGGGCAACTACCTGGGCACAAGGTGGATGAAGTCATCGCGCGCGTGCGGCATTCCATTCCGGGCGTGGGCCTCATCTCGCCGCCCCCGCATCATGATATCTATTCCATCGAAGACCTTTCGCAGTTGATTTACGATTTGAAGAATGTCAATCCAACGGCGCGCATCTCAGTGAAGCTGGTCGCGGAAGTTGGCGTCGGAACCGTAGCCGCGGGTGTGGCCAAAGCTCATGCCGATGTCATTCTGATCAGCGGCCACGATGGCGGTACCGGCGCTTCGCCACTCACCTCGTTGAAGCATGCCGGTTCTCCCTGGGAACTCGGTTTGGCCGAAGCGCAGCAGGTGCTGGTGATGAATGACCTGCGCAGTCGGGTCCGTCTGCAGGCGGATGGCAAGCTCTCCACCGGTCGTGATGTTGCCATTGCTGCTCTTCTGGGCGCCGAAGAATTCGGCTTCTCCACCGCTCCGCTGGTGGCACTGGGTTGCATCATGATGCGCAAATGCCATCTCAATACCTGTCCGGTGGGTATTGCCACCCAGGACCCCAAACTGCGTGCCAAATTTCAGGGGCAGCCGGAACACGTCATCAATTTCTTCTTCTTCATTGCCGAACAGGTTCGCCGCATCATGGCACAACTCGGGTTCCGCAAGATGGACGAAATGATCGGTCGTGTTGACATGCTGGAATCCAAACCCGCCGGCGATCACTGGAAAGCCCGTGGTGTCGATCTTTCCAGCATTCTCTTCAATCCGCCCACTCCGTCGCGTGTGGCGCGGCGCTGCACCACTGCCCAGGATCACGGCTTGACCGAGGCCCTGGATTACAAGCTGATCGACCATGCCCGCGATGCCATCGACAACGGGACGCCCATCGAGATTCGCCTGCCCATCAAGAATACGCATCGCACAGTGGGTGCCATGCTGTCCGGTGACATCGCCCGCAAGTATGGCTCGAAAGGCCTGCCGGACAACACCATCAGGTTCCGCTTCACCGGGTCTGCCGGCCAGAGCTTTGGTGCTTTCCTCGCTTCGGGCGTCAACCTGGAACTGGAAGGCGATGCCAACGATTATGTGGGCAAGGGACTCTCTGGTGGCCGGATTGTGGTGTATCCGCCGCGTGCCTCCACCTTCCGCGCGGCAGACAATATCATTGTTGGCAACGTGGTGCTTTACGGTGCCACCAGCGGTGAGGCGTTCTTCACCGGCAAGGCGGGCGAACGGTTTGCCGTGCGCAACTCCGGTGCCAATGCGGTGGTGGAGGGTCTGGGCGACCACGGCTGCGAATACATGACCAACGGACTGGTCGTGGTGCTGGGTGCCACCGGACGCAATTTCGCCGCTGGTATGTCGGGCGGCCTGGCGTTTGTTCTCGATGAAAGCGGCAAGTTCCGCGACTACAGGTGCAACAAGACCTCCGTCGATCTGGAGCAGGTATTTGATCCGGCAGACCAGTTGTTGCTGCAGCACTGGATTTACCGCCACTTCGATGCCACCGAAAGCGAGCGGGCGCGCTACGTACTGGAGAACTGGACCACACTGCTGCCGAAATTTGTGAAAGTCTACCCGCACGAATACCGCAAAGCGATGCAAAAGAAAGCCCAGAGTATGTCACTGGCTGAGCGTTTCGGCCCTGGCCCGGTAGGCCCGGTGTGGGGCGGAGAGCAGGTGCTGCATGGGTAAGATTACCGGCTTCCTGGAATACCCTCGCGAAACACCTTCACGCCGTCCCGCCGACCTGCGCATCAACGACTGGTTCGAGGTCTACCAGCCCATGTCGGAATCGGCACTGCGCCAGCAGGGTGCGCGCTGTATGGATTGCGGTGTTCCGTTCTGCCATACCGGCTGCCCCGTATCCAACGTCATTCCGGATTGGAATGATCTGGTCTACAACAACCGCTGGCGGGAAGCGATTCGCGTGTTGCATTCCACGAATAATTTCCCCGAGTTCACTGGCCGCATTTGTCCGGCCCCCTGTGAGGCCGCGTGCGTGCTGGCCATCACGGAGCCAGCCGTGGCCATCAAGAGCATTGAACAGGCGATTGTTGACCGCGCCTGGAGTGAAGGCTGGATTATTCCCGAACCCAACCTGGTGAAGACCGGCAAGCGAATCGCCGTGGTCGGTTCAGGGCCCGCCGGTCTTGCCGCGGCGCAACAACTGGCCCGTGCCGGTCATGAGGTTACTGTTTTTGAAAAAGAAGATCGCATCGGCGGCTTGCTGCGTTACGGTATTCCCAACTTCAAAATGGAGAAGCTGGCCATTGATCGCCGCCTCGCGCAGATGCAAGCCGAAGGCGTCGTGTTCCGGCCCAATACTGAGGCTGATGGCAGCATTGCACAGCAGGGCTTCCATGCCATCCTTGTCGCTACCGGTGCCGAACTTCCCCGCAATCTGAGTGTTCCGGGCCGCGACCTGAAAGGCATTCACTTCGCCATGGAGTTTCTGCCCCAGGCCAATCGTGTCTGTGAGGGTGACACCGTTCCCCATCAAATTCTGGCCACCGGAAAACGTGTCGTGATCATTGGCGGCGGCGACACCGGTGCCGATTGTCTTGGTACTTCTCACCGTCAGGGTGCCGCGCACGTCACGCAGTTCGAGCTTCTGTCCAGGCCGCCGGAGCAGCGATCTCCGGATACACCCTGGCCCGCGTGGCCCATGCAACTGCGCGTGGAAAGCTCGCATGAAGAAGGTGGCCTTCGCGACTGGAGCGTCTCCACCACAGGCTTCACCGGTGATGTCGACGGCAACGTGAAGAAGCTTCAGGCTGTTCGTATCGACTCCGGATCCGCCATCGAACTGGATGTCGATCTGGTGCTGTTGGCCATGGGCTTCACTGGCCCGGTTCGCAGCGGCCTGCTCTCTGACCTTGGCGTCGCTCTCGACCAACGCGGCAATGTTGCCGTCGATGCCAACTATCTCTCGTCAATCCCCAACGTATTTGCGGCCGGCGACGCGCGGCGAGGCCAGTCACTGGTGGTTTGGGCGATCGCAGAAGGCCGCAAAGCCGCCCGTGCCATCGACGTTCATCTGATGGGCTCGTCAATCCTGCCGACCTGAAGAGTTACGACCGCCGCATTTGGAACGGAACGCTTTGCACGATGCCCAGAATAAACGCGGAGAACTTATTGCCACTTATGGCGGCGTGGCGTTCCACGTCGCGTACCACTGGCATGTCCTTGTAATCCAGCACCCGGCCCACGCCGTACATCAGCAGGTTTTGCGTGAAGTTGCGGATGAAGGCATCCTGGTGTTGCAGGATGGCCGCCCGTAGTTGCGCCGGCCCCGCAACTTTCGTGCCGTCGTAGAGTTCGCTGGTGGAATCCACAGGGAAGGCGCCGTCGCGGATACGCCATGCGCCGGTGGCGTCGAAATTCTCCAGAGCAAATCCAATGCCGTCCATGATCTGATGGCACGAGCGACAGGGTTCGCTGGTCCGATGTTCTTCCTGACGCTCGCGTACAGAAAGCTCGCGGGCACCGGCGGCATTTTCTTTGAGCGGAGGGACATTGGGCGGCGGCGGTGGCGGGGGAACGCCCAGCAGGACGTCGAGTACCCACTTGCCACGGCTCACGGGCGAAGTGCGATTGGCATAAGAAGTCAGCGTCAGGATGCTGGCATGACCCAGCAGACCGATGCGGTCGGGATCGGTGATCGTCACCCGGCGAAAGCGTTCGCCTTCAATATTGGGAATGCCGTAGTGCCGCGAGAGCCGGCCATCCACGAAGGTGTAGTTGGCCGTGAGCAGCTCCGGCACAGGCCGGTCTTCCCGGATCATATTACCGAAGAACATCTCGGTCTCACGACGCATGGAACGAGCCAGGTTTTCATCAAAGTTCGGGTACACGTTGACGTCGGGCAGAATGTCCTTCAGATTCTGCAGCCGCAGCCACTGGCCACCGAAATTACGCGCCAATCCATCCGCGCGCTCGTCGGCCAACATGCGCCGCACCTGCTGCTCCAGCACCGCTGGTTGTTGCAGGCGGTTCTCCCCACCCAGGCGTAACAACTCCGCGTCGGGCGCGGTGCTCCACAGGAAGTACGACAACCGGGACGCCAGTTCCAGGCCGGAGACGCGGTAATTGGTCTCCGGCGCGATGTCCGCCGGAGGGTATTCGAAACGGAAGATGAATTCCGGATGCGCCAGGATCAGCTGTAGTGCGGTGCGGATGCCGGAATCGAAATCTGCTTTCTCGCGACCGTTCTTGAAGAACTCCAGCAATTCGCTGGTGTCGGAGTCCTTTACCGGTCTGCGAAACGCCTGCTGCGCGAGGTTGCCCAGAATGCGCCGGGCGCAGGGTAATTCTTCCCCGGCATTGGCCGGGTGGCACAGGAAAATTCGGCGGCGGCTGGGCGTTTCAGAAACTCCGGTCGCGCGATAAGGTCCGGCAATGCTGAGGTTGCGCAGGTGGGCCTGAGTGGTAAGGCCAATCGTCAGACCGGCCGAGGAATCCGCGATGGCGCGTTCGTTGGGTTGAATCAGATCATCTACCGGGCCGCGGGCCCGGGGAAGAAAAGAGGCCGATATGGAATGTGGTCCCGCTGTGATCTTCACTGCCTGCGTGCGCACGATTTCGTTGTTATTACTGATGTTGGGGTCCACATCAATCAGGGCGGCGCGGGCACCGTCCACCGCAATTTCCAGTTGTTCCCCCTTGCCCTGGGTAGTGCCCCACAGTACGCCCTGATCGGTCATGAAGAACGAGACTTCGAAAATGTACTCCGCGTCGGCGGGAAACTGGTGTTTCAGTACCGTGCCCCCGCGCGTGCCCAGCGGCGTCCCTTCGATGTGCCCCGACTGCGTGAATGTAGACGGCACATGATACGTCTCGGTCAGCGGGCTCATGGTGGCATCGCCCACGGCAAGGCGGCTAATGCGTCCGGCTGCGGCGACGTGGCTCTGCATCAGAGTTGCGGAGATGGTCTGCGCGTCCGCCAGATTGTCGAAGCCGCGGCTGGTGTCTTCCGGCGGCAGCATTTTGGTGGCGTCGATTTCAACGTCCAGCAGTTCGTGAACGGAGTTGGCGAATTCGGTGCGGTTGAGGCGGCGCAGTGACGGGCGCCCGGGGTGTGGGTCGGCCGCGGCAGCGCGGTCGATGGAAGCTTCCAGGCTGGCGGCAAAGGTACGCAGAACAGCAGCAGAGGGCCGGGGTGCCTTCACCGGCGGCATCATCCCGGCGCGAAGCTTACGGATGGCTTTCTCTACCTGTTCGGCGCTGGTCACGGGCCGCGACAGATCCACCGTCGCCCATGAGAAGCCCCCGGAGCGGATTTTGTCGTTGTGGCACCCGGCGCAATACTTCGCCACCAGTGATTGTTGTTCGGCAACCGGCATCTGCGCGGAAAGCGCGGCGGCCGCCAGTGTTGCCAGCGCGAAGGTCTTCAAGGCTGCTTCCGGGCGGGCAGGAACTTCTTCCTTACCTTGGCGATCACCACGTAGTTCGGGTCCACCATTTCATTCAGATGGATCTCGGCGGTCTTGGAAAGCAGTTCGTAGGCATCGGAATCAGAGAGCCCATAACTGTTATGAATCCAATGGACCAGTTCGGTAAAGGCGATGCGGGTCGCGTCATCCAGCGGTCGATACGCACCCACCGTCATAATCGCTTCATCGTTTTCAAAGCGCGGCCATTGGATGCGCTGCTTCCTGATCACGCTCACCTGAAAGCGAAGCTTCATATTGACTTCAATGGCGGTGCCGGCAATTTCACCGTCGCCCATCGCGGCATGTCCATCGCCCATGTAGAGCATGGCGCCCGCCACGCTCACCGGCAAGTAGAGAGTGTTGCCCGCGCTGGCTTCAGGGGAATCCATATTCCCGCCATATTCGGCGGGCGTCACGGAACTGCGGACTTCGCCATCCGCCGGGGCCACGCCCACGCAGCCCATAAAAGGATGAAGTGGAATTTTGACGGAAAATTTGGTATCCAGAGCGTTGAAAGTAGCTGTGTTGGTGGCCTTGTCGATGGGGTATACCCAGTTGCGTTCCTTTACTTCCGGGCCCAGACTCGGGGAGTATTTGCTGTTGCCGAGTGCGCCCCAGCCGGGTGTCATACTGCCCCAGCCCTCTTTGCCATCCACTTCCAGGTTGATGAACTTCACCACCAGGGTGTCGCCGGGTTGGGCTTCTTCAATATAGAAGGGGCCGGTGAGAGCGTTGAAGCCTTTTGGCTGTGCGCCAGCCGCTTTCATGGCGTGGCCTTCGGCGTCCACGGTACTGGTGTCCACGGTGTCGCCCGAGTGCAGCCGCATCACCGGCTGCGCCGGGCCGTAGACATACTTCAGGTCCTGCAGCTTCGGGTCGTAACGCAGAACTTTTTGGCTCTGCCCCTGCGCCACCGCAACACCGCAGAGAGCAACGATCAGGCTGACACGCTTCATCGCTTCAGTCTATCGCGACAGGCCAGGACGTCTTGAGTTTCTACATTTTGTCAAAACTCACAGCGTCAATTGGGCACGCGACCGCAGTCGCGTCCGCGCCGAACGTACGCTGAGCGGACGACTGCTGCGAACTGATAAACTTCCACCGGTGGGTCAAATTAGTTCCGAGGTTTTATTTTTATATGACATTCGACGCTAAAACATGGTCTCTCTTCTTTGGTGCAGTCGCTCTCGCGTTACTGCTTCTGAGCTCGATCTACAGTATCGGCCCCACCCAGGTGGGACTGGTACGAAAGAGATTCGGAGCCAAACTGCCCGGAAACAACCCGCTCGCCTTTTGCGGCGAAGCAGGATATCAGGCACAAATGTTGATGCCGGGTCTCCGTTTTGAGTTGTGGCTGGTTTTCGCGGTGACAAAGCATCCGTGGGTGCAGGTGCCAGCCGGGCAAATCGGCGTGGTGATCGCTCAGGTTGGACAGCCGCTGCCCATCGGCGCGAAGTCGGCGGTGTACCGGCCGGAGTTCGGCAATTTCACTGACCTCTCGGTTTTTGTTGAAAAAGGAGGGCAAAAGGGTGTACAGAGACCGGTGTTGTCGCCTGGTACACTTGCTCCCATTCACCCGGCCGCATTTCTGGTAATCACCAAGCCGGGGGTATTCGGCCAACCCATGTCCTCTGATCTCAGTTCGTCAGCCAACAAGAGTCGCCAACTCACCTTTCAGGCTTTTGGGCTCGAAGAACGTCATCTGGAAGTTACCCGAATTTCTCCCCGCCCTACCGAGGCTGGAAGAGTCATCGATATGGTTGGCATTGTTACGGCGCTGGAAGGCGAATCTCTGCCTGGCGGCGATATTGCCAGCCGCCTGGGAGGATTCCAGGATATTGAGTCGTTGGAAGCATCCGGTGGCAGTACAGCCACGGATGCCAGGCTTATTGAGACAATCCTCGGTAACCAGAGCAACAGGCACAGTGCCTATCAGGATTTTCAGAAATTTTTGGAACTGGGCGGAAAGATCGGGCTTCAACACGATCCATTGCTATATGGTGCCTATAATCTCAACCCATTTTTGCTGCGGGTAGAAGAGGTCCCCATGCTGGTAGTCGAGCAGGGTCAGGTTGCCGTCATTAAGGCTTACGTCGGTCTTCCCACGCAGGATACTTCGGGCACTGACTTCAAATTCGGCAGTCTGGTGCGGCCCGGCCATCGCGGTATCTGGCAAGAGCCCCTTCGAACCGGAAAGTACCCGATCAACCCGCGCTGTTATCAGCCGGTTATTGTGCCGACGTTTATCATTACCCTGAACTGGGCTGATGTTGTTTCGCAGGCACACAATCTTGACGCACAACTGAAGCAGATTGAAGCGAAAAGCTGCGAGGGTTTTCATTTCGCGATCGACCTGCAGGTTCAGATTCATATCCCGGACACCCAGGCGCCTTACGTCATCTCTATGGTTGGAACCGTGGCGAATCTGGTAAACGAGGTCTTGCAAGCCGCTGTGGGAAACCATTTCCGCAACAAGTTGCAAAGCATGCCCGCGGTCAGTTTCATCGCTACCCGCGAAGCCGTCCAACAAGGCGCTTTCGAATATGTCAAAGAGGAACTGGCTAAATACAGGGTTGAGACGCGTGGAGTATATATCCAGGCAGTGGTCCTGCCTGATCAGCTGGTGGAGGTGCTGACAACTCGCGAGATCGCGAACCAGCAAGTGGAAACCTACAAGATGCAGAAGGCGGCGCAGGATCAGCGCACGGAAACCGAAAAAGCGAAGGGCACGGCAGACATGCAGGCTGACCTTGCAAAGTCCCAGGTGGGTGTTGACATCCAAAGCAACCGCACTGCGGCCCGAAAAATGGAAGCGCAGGGCGAGGCCACTTTCATCGAACAAACCGGCGCTGCCCAGGGTGCGCAAGTCAGATCGATCGGCCTCGCGCGCGCTGAGGCTTACGAAAGGCAGGTTGCTGCTTTAGGGTCAACTGCTACGGCGATGGTGAACGCCGTCGAAGCGCTTTCGAAGAGCAATGTGGCGTTTGTGCCGAACACGCTTGTGATGGGCGGTGGGGAAGGGGGCGGCACGCTCGGAGGAGTGATGGCGTTATTGATGCGCCAGATCGACGCCGGGCTCCAGTCGAAGCCAGTGCCACCTGTGGACGTAAGCAGCTAGGGCCGTTCGCGGCCTGCGATCAACCGGTTCAGCCCGAGATTCCAGGCCACTTCCAGCAGGCTGCGGTTGAGGTTGCGGAACAAGCGGCGCTTGAGTCCAAGGTAGGGTTGAGTACCGGCAAACAAATCCTGCATCACGCCCCGGAAGCTCGGGCTCAGTCGCGTGAACTGGATCATCCGGTCGGTCACCGGGCTCAACAGAAACTTGCCGTGGAAGATCCGGTTGGCGAGACGAGCTCCGAATTCCAGGTCGAGCATGAAGTCGCGGCGCAGCAATCCGCGGTAGGCGGAGGCCCGGTCTTTGCCGTCAGCCGTAATGGATTGAACGGCCAGGTCTGCCGAACGCAACGCGTAGTACAGGCCTTCACCGGTAATGGGATCAACCAGGCCGGCGGCGTCGCCGATAGCCAGCCAACCGTCGCCCGCCACGCGGTTTCGCTTCCACGCAGGCGTGTCCAGACAGGGAAGCAGATGACTATAGAATGAGGCGCCTTCACGCGACAAACTGTTCTCATCCATGTAATGATGCAGCCGGGCGCGCAACGCCGCCGCCGATTCACCCTTGCCGCAGATACCCACGGACATGTGCCCGCAGCGGGGAAAGACCCAGATGTAGCCTGCCAGTCCGGCGGGGAATTGAATGTCGATCTTCTCGCGCGTACCGGGCACGTAGTAGCCCAGGGCGCTCATCGTGTCAGAGGGCGTCAATTGGGTTCCGAAGTCGCGCAGAGGGTTGCGGGCACCGGTGGCAACCAGGCAGTAATCGGCATCAATTGTGCCTTGTTTGGTGCGCAGTTTCCAGGTATCGCCGAAACGTTCGGCAGCCAGCAGGTGTGCGTGTTCAATCCGGGCACCTGCACGTTGGGCGCGGTCCAGCAGCATCCCGTTCAGGTCGAAACGGGAATAAATGAGCAGGGGCTTGTCCAGCGTCAGAGTCACCGGCTTGCTGCCGGGCGCGGTGAGAATGGTCTCTGTGATGGTCTTCTTTGGCGTATCATTGCTGGCCAGGAAGGGATACCGCGACCAGGCTTTGTACGTCAATCCACCGCCGCAGGGTTTTTCCCACGCCAGTTTTTCGTCGATGACTACGGTCTGAATGCCGCGCGAAGCCAGTTGTTCCGCCGCGAAAGCGCCCGAGGGTCCGCCGCCGAGGACTGCAACTTTCATTTGTTTGCGGGTGGCAGGGCAGGCAAGGCACCGCCATCCAAAGAAGGATGATGGGGAGGCATCGGCTGCGACGGATCAATGGTCGGGGCAGCCGCGCCGTGACCCTGCTTGTGCTCCTTCACCTTCCACTCCTTGCCGGCGCGCTCCAGGGTGTACTGCATGGACATGCCGGGTCCACCTGCCTTGGAGCTGAATGTAACAGTGGCGTCCGCCTCTTTGCCGCGGAAGGAAACAGAGTCCACACTGACGTTCATATTGGCCACGTCGGCGCGTTTGGCCACGTCGGCGACTACGCCGCGCTTTACGTCCTCCATAGTGTCGATGCCCTTGGAACAACCGGCCAGAACGAGGAGGGCGCAGAGCGCAACAAACTTGACTTTCACTATTTAATTATACTTGCCGAGACCAGTGCGTCAATCAGTCCCCCAACCGTGTACACGCCGGCTTCAATATCCACCGGCAAGCCGAAAGAGCGCAACGTGCTGCTCGTAACGGGTCCGATGCTGGCGGTGCGACAACCCGCCGGTAACGGTCCCGCGGCTGCGATCAGGTTCTTTACCGTGGATGAGCTTGTGAAAGTGATCCAGTGCGGCTTGCGTGCCCAGGCTTCGGCGGCCGCGGTAGTAAGATCTTCCGGTGCCAGGGTGCGATAGGCTTCCACCACATCCACGTGAGCGCCGCGCCTCGATAGTTCCACGGGCAGCAGGTCGCGGGCCACGGCTGCGCGGGCGATGAGGATGTGGCTTCCGGCCAGTTCGTGCGTCGCCATCTTCTCCAGAAGCCCCTCGGCAACGTATTCATCGGCCATCAAATCGACTTTGAGATGAAGTTGCGTCAGTGCGTCGCGCGTCGCCGGACCAATGGCGCAGAGGCGACCGCGGATGGCTCTTAAATCGGTTGCACCGGCATCCAGGCGTTGCAAAAAGCAGCGCACTCCGTTGACGCTGGTGAAGATCAGCCAGTCGTACCGGTCGATGTGCGCGATGGCCTTGTCAAGGGGGGAATAATCGACTGCGGGGCGGATTTCAATGGTGGGAAGTTCGATCACTTCCGCGCCCAGATGGCGCAGCGCTTCACTGAGAGATTCGGCCTGGTCGCGTGCGCGGGTAACCACGATTCTTTGGCCGTGCAGGGGCAACCGGTCGAACCAGTTCAACTTCTCCCGCATGCCCACTACCGCGCCAATAACGATGGTCGCGGGGGGCTTCATGCCGGCGTCACGGGTTAGGGCGGCAAGCGTGGCAAGCGTGCCGGTGATCACTTCCTGATCGGGCCGGGTGGCCCAGCGCACAGTCATGGCAGGCGTGTCGGCGGAACGCCCGGCTGCTATGAGAGCGGCGGTGATCTCGCTGATGTTGGTAAGGCCCATGAAGATCACCAGGGTTGGTGCCGCGGCCACTGCGCGCCAGTCAATCAGGCTGACATCGTGTCCGGTGACGAAGGTGACGATGGAGGTGTGGTCGCGATGGGTGAGCGGTACGCCGGTGGTGGCGGCTATTCCAAGTGGTGTGGTGACGCCGGGGACAACCTCGAAGGGGATGCCGGCATCGGCCAGGGCTTCTGCCTCTTCGCCGCCGCGCCCGAAGATGAACGGATCTCCGCCTTTCAGGCGGACGACGGTGAGACCACGGCGGGCGCGCTCAATCATCAGCCCGCAAATTTCGTCCTGGGTGATCGCTTTCAGCGCCTTTTTTTTCCCCACGTAGATGCGTTCAGCCGCGGGTGGCGCGAGTTTCAAGAGGTCGTGGCTGGCCAGATGGTCGTAGAGCACCACCTGGGCGAGGCCCAGCACACGCCGACCCTTGAGTGTGATCAGTTCGGCGTCACCAGGCCCCGCGCCTACCAGATAAACCTTGCTCATAGCTCCAGTAGTGGTGTGGCGTAAATCGTGTCCAGCAGCGCCTGCGCGCCACGGTGCAGCAGCACGCCCGCGACGGCGCGTCCCAGTTCGGCGGGTTTGGTGCAGTCACCTGTGGCGGTGTAACGAATCATCTGCGCGCCATCCTGCGAGAAGACTGCGCCAGTGAGGTAAAGTTCCGTGCCTTCCAGCGTGGCAAATGCGCCGATGGGAACCTGACAGCCACCGCCCAAGGCCCCCAGCATGATGCGTTCGGCCGTCACCGGCAGGCGGGTCCACGGATCGTCGAGTGCGGCACAGGCTTCGAGGCCTGCGCCTTCAGTACGCGTTTCAATCGCGAGCGCGCCCTGCGCCACAGCGGGGCACATCACGTCTGGCCGGAATAATTCGCTGATGAACTGCGCCCAACCCAGCCGCTGCAGACCGGCGGCGGCCAGAACGATGGCGTCGTATTCGCCTTTTTCCACTTTGTTGATCCGGGTGTCCACATTACCGCGAATGGAGCGGATATCGAGGTCGGCGCGGAGCCGCCGGAGTTGCGCGATGCGGCGCAGAGAACTGGTACCGACGATCGCGCCGGGCTTGAGGTCGCGGAGCTTTCCGCCAACGATGGCGTCGCGCGGGTCCGCACGTTGCGGTATGGCGGCGATGATTAAGCCATCCGGCATTTCCGTAGGCAGGTCTTTCATGCTGTGGACGGCAAGGTCGATGCGGTCGTCGAGTAAGGCCTCTTCAATCTCTTTGGTGAACAGACCTTTTCCGCCGATCTGATGGAGCGGGGAATCCAGAATGCGGTCGCCGGTAGTCCTGATGATCTCGATGCGTGTTTCCACGCCACGGGCCAGCAGCCGATCCTTAATGTAGTTTGCCTGCCACAGCGCCAGCTGAGAGCCGCGCGAGCCGATTACCAACATGTTTTCAGTGTATCGGGCTAGCGCCGTTTTTCGACAACCCGGTGATTTCGCTCATGGTTTGATGGCTTACGGATTTTCGCCCACGGGCACGCGACTTCAGTCGCGTCATGTGTGCCCGGCATGGGCCAAATCTAGTTGGATGGAAGGAATTAACCGTACAGCCGGGGGAGGATATCGATCAGTTCGATCTCTATCAGGTAGTTGAGAGGACTGGTGTCGGCAACGACCAGCATCTATGCGCCTGCAAGGCCACGTTGCCCCTGACACTCACGTTCCAGATCTTCCCACGTATAGTCAGGTCGACGTGATGATCCTTCAGAAACTGATCCAGGGCGAAGCGGGACAGATTCAGGAAACTGCCCAGATCCGCGTCCGTCCACAAGTGCTGACGGAGAGCTTCAAGGGCTAGTGCCTCGCGCGAATGTACCGATAACCGTGAGGCTGGGTGTTGATTGCTACGGCTGCGTGAAAGCGCCGGGCGTGTTATTCAAGTCCTATGGCCGTCCGCCCTGTCTTCCTTCTTTTACTAGCCGCTGGATTTGTTTGCGCGGAACAACGTGAACCCCTGGAGCGATGGGTGAACGCCCACCAGCAGGCCGTGCTGCAGGAGTATGACGAAATGCTCTCGTTGCCCAACATCGGAAGCGACAAGGCAGGCATCGCGAAGAATGCCGAATGGCTGCAAAAGATGTTGACGCGGCACGGGCTCACGGCTGAGATTTTGCCCACAGATGGCAATCCGCTGGTTTACGGCGAAAAACGGGTGCCGGGCGCAACGCGGACCGTATTGGTTTACGCTCACTACGATGGCCAGCCGCTCGACGCCGCACGCTGGAAACAGGCGAATCCGTTTCAGCCGGTGTTGCGTGAGGGTCGTCTGGAAGACGGGGCCAGGGAAGTGACCGACTTCCTGAAGCTCACTGCTTTCCCCGCAGACTGGCGCCTGTATGCCCGTTCAGTTTCGGATGACAAGGCGCAGATTGAAGCCGCCATCTCCGCTCTTGATGCCCTCGGTTCGCGTTTAAAGAACAATGTCCGCATCATCTTAGACGGCGAGGAAGAGATGGGTTCGCCCAGCTTGCCGGCAGCGATCCGCAAGTACGCCGAAAAACTCAAGGCTGACGTCATGCTGGTGCAGGACGGGCCATCACACCCGAGCGGGAGACCTACTTTGTACTTTGGGGCTCGCGGCAGCACGAGCGCGGACCTCACGGTTTATGGCGCGAAGTTTGCCGTGCATAGCGGCCCTTACGGTAACTGGGTGCCGAATCCAATCATTCAACTGGCACAGTTGATCGCCACCATGAAAGATGGCGAAGGGCGCGCCGTAGTGAAGGATTACTACAGCGACGTGCCACCCCTGACTCCCGCGCTGCGCAAAATGCTCGAAGCCGTACCCGACGATGAGGGCGCATTGAAGAAGTTGTTTGGCATTGCCGAACCGGACCATGTGGGTAAGAGTTATCAGGAATCGCTGCAATATCCCAGCCTCAATATTCGCAATATTGATGGCGGAGAACAGGGTGGCGTGATTCCCACCCAGGCGCATGCCTACCTGGAACTCCGCCTGGTCAAAGAGACGAAGGGCGAAGTCTTGCTGGCGCGCATTGCAGAGCATATCCGCAAGCAGGGTTACCATCTGGTGGATGGGCCGCCGGATGATGCCACCCGCGCGAAGTATCCGAAGATCGCCACGCTGCGGGCAAGGGGTGGTAGTTCCGGTGTCGGTGGTGCCTGGCGCACCGAATCCGATTCTGCGGAAGGCGTGCGTATGATTGCCGCCTTGCGAACGGTGTGGGGCCATGATCCGGTTGTCATCCGCACTGTTGGCGGATCGGTACCGGCACTGCCGTTCATGGAAGCCCTGGGTATTCCTGCGGTGGCGCTGCCTATCGTAAACTTTGACAACAACCAGCACAGTGATAACGAAAACCTGCGGCTGGGGAATTTGTGGAATGGTATTGTGAGCCTCGCGGCAGCCATGCAGTCTGGCGCGAACTAACGAGGAGATACAAATGCGAAGAGAGACTTTTATTGCTGCGCTGCTGCTGGCGGCTTCCATCACTGCGCCCGCTGCTACCTACGATCTGAAGGCCACGCCGGAAAACGTCGTGATCGGTTCCTACTGGTCTGAGACCAAACCGGCGCTGAAAGTTCAGTCTGGCGATACCGTCGTCATTCATACCGTCTCGCAGAGCATCGGCATGGCGACGAAAGAACAGATTGGGCCGGAGTACGAGGCCATTCGCAACGCGCAGAAAGACAGAGGTCCGGGTGGACACTTCCTCACCGGCCCGGTCTACGTGGAAGGCGCCGAGCCGGGCGATGTGCTGGAAGTCCGCATCCAGAAGATTGATCTGGATATCGATTACGCACAGAACAATTTTGGCCCTACGTCAGGGTTTCTGCCGGAAGATTTTCCGTATCGCAAAGGTAAGCTGATCAAGCTGGACAGGCAGCGGAAAGTGGCCCAGTTCGCACCCGGCATCGAGATTCCGCTACGGCCGTTCTTCGGCAGCATGGGGGTGGCGCCACCTGTGGCAGTGGGGCGTTTCAACAGCGCACCGCCATGGATTCACGCCGGCAACATGGACAACAAGGAATTCGTGGGCGGTACCATTCTGTATATTCCGGTGCATGTGAAGGGCGGTTTGTTTGAAGTGGGCGACGGGCACGCCGGGCAGGGCGACGGCGAAGTGGATATCACAGCGATGGAGACCTCGCTCACCGGCACCTTCCAGTTCATCGTGCGCAAGGACATGCATCTGACCTGGCCGCGCGGCGAAACGCCGACTCACTACATTGTGATGGGAACGGATGAGGAATTGATTGTTGCGACCAAGACCGCGGTGCGCGAAATGATCGATTTTCTGGTGAAAGAAAAAGGCCTCAGCCGCGACGACGCTTACATGCTGGCATCGGTCGCGGCCGATTTCCACATCACGCAACTGGTAGATACCCGGAAGGGCGTCCACGGAATGATTCTGAAGAGTCTGTTCAGCAAATAGACGCCCCATGCCCCTCGCCCCCGGCGCACGTCTTGGTCCCTATGAAATTCTCGCTCCCCTCGGTGCCGGCGGCATGGGCGAAGTCTACACGGCGCGTGACACACGGCTCGACCGGACGGTTGCCATCAAGGTTTCCCGTCAGCAGTTCAGCGAACGTTTCGAACGCGAAGCCCGTGCCGTGGCCGCGCTGAATCATCCCAATGTCTGCCAGATCTACGACGTGGGCCCGGATTATCTGGTCATGGAATATGTGGAAGGGACGCCGATCGCGCCGGTGGATACGCCGCGCAAACTGCTCGACATCGCCGTGCAACTGAGCGACGGCCTGGCCGCCGCGCACGCGGCGCGCATCGTCCACCGCGACCTGAAGCCCGACAACATTCTGATCACGCGCGAGGGCCGGGTCAAGATTCTCGATTTCGGTCTGGCGCGGACCGAAGCCGCATTCGGTCCCGACGACCCCACCGTGAAAGTGATGCTCACCGATCCGGGAACTACCCTGGGCACCATCGCGTACATGAGTCCGGAACAGGCACGGGGAGAGGCCGATCTCAGCGCGCAATCGGACCAGTTTTCGCTGGGCCTGGTGCTGTACGAACTGGCCGCGCGCAAGCGGGCATTCCGGCGCGGCAGCGCGGTAGAGACCATGACGGCCATCATTCGGGATGAGGCCGACCCCCTGCCCGCGACGGTTCCCACACCCCTGCGCTGGATAGTGGAACGGCTGCTGGCAAAGGAGCCCGCCGAGCGCTACGATTCCACCCGCGATCTGTACCGCGAACTGCGCCAGGTGCGCGACCGGCTGGCGGAATCCACTGCGTCGGGCGCGTTGCAGGCTCTGCCCCTGAAACCGCGTCGCAGATGGCTGGGGTTCGCGTTGGTGGCGTTTGTCGCGGCAGTGATTTTGCTCGCCGCAGCAAGTTGGCTGTGGCCCCAGCCGGCCGCTCCGCGCTGGTCCGCTGTGCAACTGGGAGGGCCGGAGATCGCGATGTACCCGCGCCTCTCGCCGGATGGCCACCTGCTGGCATTCCAGGCCATGGTAGGGGGGAACACGCAAGTGGCGGTGATGAAGCCGGAATCGGGCAACTGGAATGTTCTGACGCAACGGCGGGATCTCGGATTCGTGGAATTTGTGAGCTGGTCGCCCGATGGCGGCACCCTCTATTTCAGCCGTCGAACCGAAGTGCCCCGGGGCATTTTCAGTATCCCGTTTCTGGGCGGCGAGGAACACCTGGTCCTGGAGAATGCCGGTAACCCGGCGGCTCTGCCCGACGGCACCCTGCTGGTGGTTCGAATCAACCAACAACGCCGCTTCCAGTTATTTCGTTTTTGGCCGGAAACCGGAAAATTGCAGGACCTCCCGGTGGAGGTCGGCGGCCAATTCAGGGCCGTTCAGACTTCGCGCGACGGCACGCGCGCGGTCGTCTTCGGACACATTGTCGGGAAGGGCGGGGGTAGGCCATCGTTGATCGAAGTGGATCTGGCGAAGGCCTCTGCCCGTCCCCTTGTCGCCAAGGGGCTGGATTACGCCGATGTGCGCAGCTTTGCGATTTCTCCGGATGGAGCATCGGTGATCGTGGCCGCGCGCGCGAAGGCGCTGCTCCGCATTGTTCGCATACCCCTGGATGGGCATGGCCCTATTCAGGAACTCTTCACGGTGACCAGCGACGTCGCTGCCCTGGATGCAGGGGCTGACGGCAGTCTTGTGCTGAATCTGCAGGATCGCCCGATGGACGTGATGAGCCTGGCGGCGAGTGGCGGGCAACCGCAAAAGCTGGTCGGTGTTCCGCCCTCGCCGACCGACCGGGATACGGTAGTGGCGTTGCCGGATGGCCGGGTCGTGACCGGTGCGGGTGTCTCCGGTCGTGCGCGTCTGCTGGCCGTGGGGCGCGGCAAGGACGCAACGCCCCTGATCAACACCCTGGAGGAAACAGACGAGCCCATGACCGCCGTTGCCGGGAACCGCATCGCCTTTGCAATTGGGCCCGCGCCGCGGCAGACAATAGCCCTCGCCAATACCTCCAACGGGCGCATTGTGGGGCGGATTTCGCCGGGCAAAGGCAGTATCGATTCCCTTTCGACGTCGCCGGATGGCCAAACCCTCTATTTCACGGCGGGAGGCTCCGTTTGGTCAGTGGCTTCCGGTGGCGGCGAAGTGCGCCGGATCTGCGCCGGTGACTGGGTGGTGGCGAAACCGGCGGGCGCGACCCTGGTGGTGGTGCGCGCGGAAAGTTCGCAACTGCGCCTGTTCGAAGTCCCGTCCGCGGGTGGCGCCGAACGTGAGATTCCGATCGATCCCAGGTTCCCCGTCGGCAGGCCTAACGCAGGCTCCATTCGGGGCGACGATCAGATGCTGGTATCGCTGGCGATGGCCGATTCGTGGTTCACTTCTCTGGGGCTGCTGGACCTCAAATCCGGACGGTTCACCCGGTTGGCCGGCGACGGGGTAAGCGATCTTGTTTCAGCGGCGTGGACGCGCGACGGCCAGATTGTCTACAGCCGGGTGGGCCTGGTCTCGACGATGTGGAAGTTTACGCCGGATGGGAAGTAGGGGTGTAGGCGGTGTGATCCGGTAAGGCTGGATATCATCAGGCGGCGTTTCGCAATGGCGATTCCGCCGGACAGATAGAATCCCCGCCCGCGGTGTTATCAGGCCAGTACGAAGATCGCGGATTCGCGATTCATGCCGCCTTCGGGCAAGGCCGCGATACCGGTAATTTGTGAGGCCCATGCACCGCGCACGCCGACCGAGAGGCTCTCCGGATTGGCCGTCCGTTCCGCAGCCTCCTCCTCTGCCATATAAAGAATTCCCGCCAGCCGGGTGCGTGCACTTTCCGGGCGATGGTGCAGGCGAACCGCTTCCACAATTTCCAGGGGCAAATTCCACTGTGCCAGGAGATCGGCTCCAAGCTCCGCATGATCGCATCCGTAGGTCAGAGTCTCCGCATACACCAACGGGAACCCGGCTGCGATCCATGCCGATTCCCCGGCTCGAACCGCCGGGCTGGCGCGCCGGGTAGCGATGCGCCCAATGTCATGCAGCAGGCCCGCGGCGTAGGCCACCTCCTGGTCGTAGCTGCACTGCTCAGCGAATTCGTGGGCCAGGCAGGCCACAGTTTTGGAGTGACGCCAAAGCTGAGCCAGCGCGCCGGAACTGAAAAGCTGGCCGACACACGCGGAGAGCAGAAGCTTACGGGCAAAGGGCACACCGATCCGGAGAATGGCCTGACTAATATGGGTGATGGCCCAGCGTCCACCAAAAAACCCGGAATTGGCCGCTCCCAGCAGGAGCGCGGCAAATACCGGGTCTGTGCAGACAATCGATTCCAGTTCGAAAGCCGAAGTATTCCCGGCGGAAGTTTGCATCAGTCGGCCGGCGGCGCGCGGGAAAACCGGAATACCGTTCTCGAGCGAAGGGCGGTAAAGGGGTGTACTGAGGTCGCGCAGGGCGTCGAGGACGGCAGGTTCAATATGGGGTGTGCCTTCCTCAAGGAATTCGTGGATGGCAGTGGCGATGGACGCGCCTTCATAAGAGACTGAATTCGGCAGACTCATCGAACGCGTCGCAGGCCTCAAAGATTTCGATCACACGACTGAGGTTTGGCGCGTCGCGGCGACGCAGCAGGATGGATTCCGCAGTCTGGCTGATGCCGCCCGTGCCAGGTATGCGGCCCGGGCCATCGCTGTGAAACAGGGCCGCCTCCACCAATGCAGCCTGGGTATCACCGGAAACCTGGAGGCATTGCGCTACGCGGCGGCAGAACTCCGCCACACGGGCGCGATGGGCCGCGCACTCCGGCGGGCCAGCGGTTTCCTTACCACTTCCCATGGTTGAACAATCTCCTCACGGTTGTATTATCGTTATCGGTTGAACCAGCGGGAAACTTTACGAAAAACCGCTTCCTGCCTTCGCTTGCGCCTTCCCCCCGAATGGCGGTATCCTCGCAGAACACGCTAAAAATGAAACAGATGCTCCCGGTATCCCGCCGTGCCCTGCCTTTGGCAGCCCTCATCCTGATCTCCACGGCTGCGCTCCCGGCCCAGCCACCTCCCCGAATCGGCATGCCCGTGCTGCGCAACTACGCGCAGAAGGAATACAAGGGCGCGCCACAAATCTGGACCATGGTGCAGGACCGCCGCGGCGTCCTTTACTTCGGCAACAGTTCCACTTCGATTCTGGAATACGACGGCGTTAGCTGGCGAACCATTCATACCGGCAGCTCCATCACCCGTTCGCTGGTCCTGGATGCCGCCGGTACGATCTGGGCGGGTGGGGCCGGGCAAATCGGATACCTCGCACCGGACGCAACGGGGAGCCTGCATTACGTTTCCATTCTGGACAAGATTCCCCAGGAACACCGCGCCTTTAGCGACGTCTGGCAGATACTGGTCACCCCTCAGGGGAATTTCTTCCGCTCTTACGAACGCTTGTTTCGCTGGGATGGAAAGCGCATGCAGGTGTGGAAAACGGCTACCCGATTCGAGGCGCTGTCGGAAGTTCGGGGCCGCCTCTACACTTCTCAGGGCGGTATTGGTCTGCAGGAGATTGTGGGCGACGAATTGCGCCCGGTGCCGGGAGGAGAGGCGTATAAGAATTCCGCCAAACTGTTCCTGTACCCGTGGGACGAGCGCAATATGGTGGTTTCGGCCCGCGACCAGATGTTGACCCTTTTCGACGGGGAGAAATCCACACCTTTCCGTACCGGGGCGGATGAATTCCTGCGGGCAGGCGGAATGTATACTTCACTCCCGCTGGGGGACGGTAGTCTTTGCGTTACCACTCTTCGCGGCGGCTCAGTCGTCATCGGGCACGATGGCCAGCAGCGCCGCATCATCGACCAGGACGCGGGGTTGCTGAGTAACAATGTGCTGTCAGCCTACCGGGACCGGGACGGCGCGCTCTGGCTTGGCCAGGGTATCGGGATCTCACGGGTAGAGATTAATTCCCCGATTTCCGTGTTCACCAGGAGCGCTGTGGATGCCACAGAGACGCACCGGGGCGAGTTATATGGTGTAACTACGACGGCGGGATCGTCGCTGTTTCGCGTGGTGGCCAACAGCAAGACCGGGCTGCCATCCGTCCACCCCATTCCCACTACCATATCTCAGGCATTTGAACTGTTGTCTTTCCATGACCCGGGCGGGAAAAACAGCGACCAGCTACTGGTGGCGGGAACTGGCGGTGTGTATCGTGTGGAAGGCGATACCGTCTCTTTTGTGAATCAGTCATCTGGAGCAGGCGCGCGTGGTGCTCAAACGATTTTACAATCGCGAAAGGCCCCGAACCGCGTATTTGCAGGGAACCCCCAGGGCGTCTTTGCCATGCGGTGGGAGGGTGGCCGCTGGATGGGTGAGGGTCAAATTGAGTCGCTGGGGCGCAATGATTCCCTGGCGGAAGACGAGACCGGTGCTCTGTGGGCAGGTAGTGCCAATGGTGTACTCCGCATCACCTTCGGAGCCAATGGCCTGAACGGTGCCAGGGTGGAGACCTTTTCCGGGAATGCAGGACTGCCGCGAGGCGACTATTGGGTAGGGCTGGTCGCCGGAAACATCATAGCCTTCATGAGTCCGACACGGAATTTTTACCGCTGGGATAAGGCCAGTAATAAATTTGTGGCGGACAATCAATTCCTGCTGGCGCCCAAAGATGCGGAGGCGGCGTCCCGGTTGTTTGAATTGTCCAACGGGGATATCTGGTCCACTACTTTGTCGGCAGGTGATCAACGGGTGGGAATCTTTCACCGGCAGCCCGGCGGAACCTGGCAACTGGATGAAGATACGCCGCGCCAGTTGTCCAGATCGCCCATCGACCGGGTGCGCGCGGATGCGGAAGGTATTTTGTGGGTGAATGGAGTCGAAGGGCTGGTGCGTTTTGACCCGCGTGTGAAGGCTGCGCGCCAGTCGCCGTTTACCGCGTTGGTAAGGCGCGTCACCGCGGGCCGCGAAGATATCTTCGGGGGATTAGCCCGCGAAGGCGTTCCCGCAACCCGGCTGCCCCACGAAAAGAACGCCCTGCATCTTGAGTTCGCCGCTCCCGTGTATGGCTATGAGGACGACACCGTCTACCAGCACATGCTGGAAGGCGCTGACCGCGACTGGTCAGACTGGCTGCGGCAGAGAGACGTGAGTTACAGCGGGCTTGGCCCCGGCTCGTACCGATTCCGGGTGCGCGCGCGCAGCCTCGATGGGCGGGTGAGCGAGGAAGGGGTTTAGTCCCTCACCCTGCTGCCGCCCTGGTACCGCACCAATCTCAGTTATGCCCTCTACGGCGTACTGTTTCTGCTAACCGGATTCGGTGCCCGGCGGCGGGTAATCACCCGGGAACGTGAAAAGTCGCGCCAGGAAACCGAAGCTCTGGAAGCGACGGTGGCTGACCGCACCCAGGAAATCCGCACCCAGGCCGGTGAGATTGCGGCGCAGAAAGATCATTTGCAGCAGGCCTATGAAACCGTCGAACTGCTGAGCGATATCGGGCGAGAGATCACCGCGTCACTGGATCTGGAAACCATCCTGTTCAAGCTGTACGAGCGTGTGAACCAATTGGTAGACGCCGGCATCTTCGGAGTCGGACTCTATCGACCGGACAAGAATCTCATTGAATATACCCTGGCGATTGAAAACGGCAAGCGGTATGCGCCCTACACGCGGGACACGCTGGACAAGAATCAGCTTGCGGTCTGGTGCATCGACAACCGGAAGCCGGTATTGCTCAACGATGTGAATAACGATTTCCACAAATATATCAACTCTTATCAGCACGGCCAGAGAGTACTGGAAGACGGTACATCGGCCAGGCCGCCCGCCTCCATGATGTACCTGCCTCTGATCGCCCAGGACCGGGTGCTGGGTGTTCTCACTATCCAGAGTTTCAGGAAAAATGCCTACACGGAGCAGCACCTCAGCTTGCTGCAGAATCTGGCGGCATACACCACTATTGCGCTGGATAACGCCGGTGCCTACGCGCTGGTCAACCAGCGGGAACAGGAAGTGCGTGAACGTGCGGCGGAACTGGCCACCATTAACCGGATTACCCAGGCGCTATCGGCGCAACTGGATCTGAACGGCATTATCCAGTTGGTGGGAGATCAGGCACGCGCCGTATTTCATGCGCCCATTGCATATGTTGCTCTGCTGGACGAGGCGTCTATGATGATTCATTTCCCGTATGCGTTCGGGGAAGAGGCGCAATCGAGGCCCTTCGGCGAAGGGTTGACGTCGCAGATTATCCGCACCGGCCAGCCTTTACTCATTAACACAGACCTCGATGCCAGCCGCGAGAAACTGGGCGTGAAACAACTGGGTCGGCGTGCCGCGTCTTATCTGGGCGTGCCGATTCCGGCCGGTGGCGAAACCATCGGCGTAATCAGCGTACAGACTACCGAGCAGGAAGGCCGTTTTACAGAAGCCGATCAGCGGCTGCTTTCCACCATCGCCGCGGCGGTAGGCGTGGCTGTTCATAACGCCCGGCTTTTTGACGAAACGCGCCATGCGCGCGCGGTGGCAGAGGAAGCCGACGCCGCCAAGAGTTCGTTCCTTTCCACCGTCAGCCATGAACTGCGCACACCCCTCACCAGCGTGCTGGGCTTCGCCAAAATCATCCGACGACGTCTGGAAGATCGCCTGTTCCCGTTGATTCCGGAAGATGACCGCAAGATCGCGCAGACCAAACGCCAGGTGGTGGAAAATCTGGACGTAGTGGTAAGCGAGGGCGAACGGCTTACAAAATTGATTGATGATGTTCTTGACCTCGCCAAAATTGAGGCGGGTAAATTTACCTGGAACATGGAATCGGTGTCCCTGGGCGATGTGATTGAGCGTGCCGGGGCCGCTACCGCGTCGTTGCTGGATGCAAAGAAACTGAATTTCGTGCGCGATCTGGAGCCCGGATTACCCCCTGTGACCGGCGACCACGACCGGCTGATTCAGGTAGTGATCAATCTGATCTCGAACGCGGTGAAGTTTACCGATGCGGGCTCCATCACCTGCAGGGCCCGGCACATCGGGGGCGCGGTGGAGGTACAGGTGATCGACACCGGCATCGGCATCGCCGCAGCGGATCAGCCCCGGGTTTTTGAAAAGTTCAAACAGGTGGGCGATACGCTTACCGATAAGCCCAAGGGGACCGGACTCGGCCTGCCCATCTGCCGCGAAATCGTGGAGTATCACGGCGGGCAGATCTCGGTGGAGAGTGAACCCGGTAAAGGCAGCATATTTACCTTCACCATCCCGGTGCAGCCAGGCGGGGTTGTAGCCGCAACGCCTGCGCCACTCATGAACATTGAGGCGCTGGTGCGGCAATTGCGTGAAAAAATCGCCACCCAGCAGCCACGCGCGCAGTCGATTCTGGTGGTGGACGACGATCCCAACATCCGTTCCCTGCTGCAACAGGAGTTTACCGAAGCAGGCTACACGGTGCGGCTGGCGGAGAATGGACGGCACGCGCTGCAACTGATTCGTGACGAGAAGCCCGGCCTGGTGGTGCTGGATGTAATGATGCCGGAAATGAACGGGTTTGATGTGGCGGCAGTGCTGAAGAACGACCCTGCCACCATGGACATCCCGATTATTATCCTCTCCATTGTGGAGGATAAGGAGCGCGGGTTCCGCCTGGGCGTAGACCGGTATCTGACCAAGCCCATTGATACCGAATCGCTGTTCCGTGAAGTGGGCGCGCTGCTGGATCAGGGTAAGTCAAAGAAGAAAGTCATGGTGGTGGATGAAGACGCCTCCGCCGTACGGACTCTGACTGATGTGCTGCGCACCGGCGGTTATCACGTGGTGGAATCGAACGGTGCGGAATTAGTGGCCAAGGCCATGTCGTCCCGGCCGGATATCATCATTCTCAACTCCCTGCTTTCCAGTCAGCAGGACGTGGTGCGTTCGCTGCGCTTTGAGAAGGGTCTGGAAAACGTTTTGTTTCTTATCTACCAATAGAAAATTTCATGAAGATTCTGATTGTTGACGATGAACCGCACCTGCGCATGTTGATCCGGCAGACCCTGGAAGATCTGGAAGAGGAAGGCGTTGAGCTGCTCACCGCCACCAATGGCGAAGAGGCGCTGGAGACCATCCGGGAAGAGCAACCAAACCTGGTGTTTCTGGACGTGATGATGCCAAAAAAGAACGGCTTCGACGTATGCCACGCAGTGAAGAACGAGCTCGGGTTAAACCACATCCACATCATTCTGTTGACCGCGAAGGGTCAGGAGTTCGACCGGCAGCGGGGACAGGAAGTGGGCGCCGATCTTTACATGACCAAACCGTTTGATCCGGATGCGCTGCTGGCGAAGGCGCGGGAAGTACTGGGTATCTGACCAACCGCATGGCGAATCTGAGTCTGAAGACCCTGGTGAATTCGAAGAGCGGGGCGGGAGCCTCCATCACGGCCTTGTTCTCTGTGTTGCAGGGCCCGCTGGGGCTGGAAGATCCGACTGGCCGGCTTTTGCTGGGAGCTTCGGAGCGAGAGGCTGCCCGCGTGCCTGTCATCCATGAAGGCGCAACCCTGGGCTGGGTCACGGGGCCGGCGGCAAGCGCCCGTGCGGTCGGGTCGTTGCTGGAGCACATTGCGGCAAGGGAATTCGAGCGGCGGGCACTGGCTGCGGAAGTACTTCATCTTTACCGGGAAGTCCACCTGATCGATCAGCTCTCAGAGCAGCTCACCGCGCTGCTGGATTTATCCGCCGTAGGGAATTCCGCGCTGGCCCAGGCACATCGGCTGATTGCCGCTTCGTGTGGCGGAATTCTCCTGCGGGATACTGCCGATGGACCCTTGCGCTGGTTGGCGACGCTGGGAAATATTGCTTCCATTGATCTGGAATCCGCGTTCCTGGCTGCTGTTCTGGAGCGCGGAACGGCGGAAATTGTGAATGATCGCGCGGGCGATTTGCGTTGCATCCTCTGCGCTCCCCTGCGTGCAAAGCAACGCACGGTGGGTGTAATTGTGATGGCCAGCGACGCGGACGGCGCATCGTATACCGCAGCCGATTTGAAGCTGTTGAATACGATCGCTCTGCAAACCGCTGCGGCGGTCGAGAACTCCATGCTGTGCGCGGAAATGGTGGATTCGGCTCGTGATCGCGAACAGCTAACCGCCATTCAAAGGGAATTGGATACAGCGCGCGCCATCCAGCACTCGCTGGTGCCACGTGTGTTCCCTCCGTTTCCGGAACGGACCGACTTTGAGATGCATGCGCAAATGACGTCGGCCCGGGCGGTGGGCGGGGATTTCTTCGACTATTTCCTGATTGATGACGATCATCTCGGCATTGTGATCGGCGACGTTTCCGGTAAGGGTACCGCATCCGCACTCTATATGGCGGTGACCCGCACGCATCTGCGAACCACCGCGCTGCGCGGTATGGCACCGGAGCTGTGTCTGTTGGAAGTGAACCGGGTACTGGTGAGTGAGAAGGCGTCGTCGATGTATGCCACCTGTTTCTACGGAATCCTGAATACGCGTACCGGTGAGTTGCGCCATTCCAGTGCCGGGCACAGTCCTCCGTACCGTATCTGCGCAGGGGGAGAAGTGGAATCATTGGCGGATAAAGGCGGGCCTCCGTTGGGGATGTTTGCGTGGAAGGAATACGAGGGCGCCTGCGTGACACTCAATCCCGGCGATGGATTGTTTCTCTCCACCGATGGCGTTTCGGAAGCCAACAACGCAGTGCTGGATGATTTTACCGATGATCGCCTGGTGGCTGTTCTGCGGGAAGCCATCGGGTTGCCGTCCAAAGAGATTATTGGTCGGGTTACGGAACAACTGCTGAGCTTTACGGCCGGAGCGCCGCAATCGGACGACATCACCATGGTGGCCGTCCGATTAGCGCCCCCGTGCCGTATTGGCGGAAGCCAGTGGGGGTCGAACCCACCTGCGCCACAAAGTAACGCACACCGGGTTTGAAGCCCGAGCCCGGCACCGGCCGAAAATGGCTTCCGTCCGAGGCCGATTGTAGCAGGCCGCGCGAAGTGTCTGCGCTAAACTGAGCTTGTCAGTGTAGCGATCATCCCCGATCGTCTAACGGTAGGACAGCGGCCTTTGAAGCCGTGAACCGTGGTTCGAATCCACGTCGGGGAGCCAGTCTTTTTTCGTCCTAACCGCAATCCCCCGTTTTATTGACAGCATCACCTGAAGCCGTTTTCGCCGCTATTGCTAACATTCCGCAGGTTCTTGCCCGTTGCGGTGTCTCTCCGGTTGGAAACGCAGCGCCCTTGGAGAGCGCGTCCAACCCCCGGGGTTCAACGTGTACCCCACGTTCTTACTTGCGAATTCTCAGGTTTCTCCGGTTGACAGGTCGAGTTTGTTGACAGGCCGATCCAAGGCGGGGTGTCCGAAGGATCGCAATCGCAACGCGGGCTTCAGGCGTTGTCCTATACTAGGCGTACTGTCTTTCCGGCAGTCCGTCGCTGGTCGCTGCGTCGGGAACGGGTGGCGGTCTTCCGAAAGACGTGTTTCGAGTAAACGCGCCCACACCGCCGAGTGACATAGAATACAGAGTTTAATGTCGCGACTTGTGCATCGCTGGTCGATCGTGGACCTCGCCCACCGACGCGGGACAACCCGGCGCATGGTCATCCCAATATGCATCTATCGCCGCCCCGATATACGAGCCGAATCCAGAAGGGTGGAGCACTCTTCGAAGAGATGCGCCAACTCGTTCTGCTCTGGACCGACGCAGGCGTAGACGCGAACCGAGAAGCGATCATCCGGCTGAACCCGCTGAACAAGGCAACACGCGCACGCGTGGTCGACGTCTTGAATCGCAGCTTCATGCCTCGGTTTGTTGAAGGACCAATCAAGGACAGTTGGAAGTTGCTGGCACCACTGGAACGCCTCGGCGCGTCTGTGGCCATTGTCCGCCCAATTTATTTCTGGCTCACGGCACTCGCGGAACCTCTTGTGTACGACTTCTGCTGCGAGGTTCTCGCCACAAAGCGGGCGAGCGGCCTTTGCAGGATTGATGTGAATGAGGCGGCAGCGTGGGTGGCATCCAAAGGCACCAACTGGTCTGAGAACGTGAACATTAAGGTCACGCGAGGCATGCTCGCCGCGCTCCGTGACTTTGGAATTTTAGAGGGGAGGGTGAATAAGCACCTCGCGTACCCGGCAATGCCCCTTCCTTCGTTTGCCTGGCTTGCCTTTTGCCTTCAGAACAGCGGCGTCGCCGCACGCAACCTCCTGAGCCATCCTGACTGGAGATTGTTTGCGTTGCCGTCGGCAACCGTTGAGCACCTGCTATTTGAAGCCCACCAGCAACGCTTGCTGGAATACCACGCGGCCGGCAGCGTACTGAGCCTGTCTTTCCCGACATCGACCGCAGAGGAGTACGCACATGTTGTGCTTGGACGATAGGCTTAAGCTACTCCGGGATGACCTCGTGGCGAACCCGCCGTCTTTCGTCATGGCACGCGAACTCCCCTTTGCCATCTTCCGCTACGACCCCAACCACGAATCGGAATCCGAGTGGATCGTGCGCCGCAAAATTCATCTGTTAAGCACCCAGGTCGAAAATCAAACCCACCAGCCCGTCATCACGATTTCACTCGCTTCCCTGTTCTGGAAGTCTGTTCAGGAGTCTGAAGATGTCGAAGGCCTCATCGCCATGGAGCGCGATCACTCGTTCCAGGTCGCCGAACGCCAAGTGAATCAGTACTTGTCAGACGCCGATTTCCGGCCCCTCTGTGATCTCCTCCGCGAGGAAGAAGCAAAGCTACCCCCTCAAACCCGGGCCATCTTCCTCACTCACGCCACAGTTTTCGCGCCCTCCTCTTATCGGATTTCGTCGCTATTCGAACAATTGCACCGCAGCTTCAAAACGCCGACAGTGCTGTTCTACCCCGGTACCTGGAACCACACCCTCAACTACATGGGTCTGCGCTCTGACGATCAGGCCCTCGGCAGCTATCGCGTCAAGATTTACGGGAGAGACTCATGACGGAGAAAACCGCGACAACCATCGGCGACCTGCTCGACCGCGACTTTTCACGCCCCATCGAAGAAATCATCAAGGTCAACAATGCCGACGAGGAGACGGTCTACACCGAACTGACCGAGTACGTCGCTACACCTCGAATCAAGACCGAATACGAGCGGCTGTTTCACGCCATAGCCGACGCGCCGAAGTCGCCGAACGAAGGTGTCGGAGTCTGGATCTCTGGCTTCTTCGGCTCCGGTAAATCGTCGTTTGCCAAGAACCTGGGGTATGTCCTTGCAAACCGTACCGTACAGGGCACTCCGGCGAGCGATCTGTTCCTGAAGCAGGTCGACTCGAAGCGAGTTTCAGAGTACGTGGATTTCCTCAACAAGAGCGTTCCCTACGAAGTCTTCATGTTCGACGTGCAGGTCGATCTCTCGGTGCAAACGAACGCCGAACAGATCGCCGAAGTCATGTACCGGGTTCTGCTGCGCAGTCTCGACTACGCCGAAGACTACGACATCTCCGACCTGGAAATTGAGCTTGAAGACGGCGGGAAGCTGACCGAGTTTCAGGATCTGTGCGGGCGAGAGTATGGAGACTGGCGCAAGATTCGCAAAGGGAGCCAGAAGTACGCCCGTGTCAGCGCGTTGCTTCATCGCCTTGATTCCAGAACCTACGCCTCCACCGAAACATGGCTGGAGATGGTCAAGCATCGCCCCTCCCAGCGTCTTACAGTCAAGGATCTCGTCGAGCGCTCCTTCGATCTGTGCGCATTGCGCAGACCAGGCAAGGCCTTCGCGTTCATCGTTGACGAAATGGGCCAGTACGTGGCCCGCAGCGGTGAGCGTCTCGAAAACCTCAGAGCTGTTGTCGAACAGTTCGGGAAAGAGAGTCTCTACAGGCTGAAGGCAAAGACGATTCCCGGCCCTGCCTGGATCATTGTGACCGCGCAGGAAAAACTGCAGGACGTCTATAACTATCTGGCGACCGGGCGCATCGACTTGCCGAAGCTTCAGGACCGCTTCAAGTACCAGATCGACCTGTCACCCGCCGATATCCGCGAAGTCGCCACCCGCCGGGTCCTGCGCAAAAAGGAGAGCCAGGAGGGCGTCCTGCGCAAGCTGTACAAGGATATCGGCCCGAACCTGATTCAAAACGTACGGCTCGAACGTTCCTCGCGCACCAAGACCGAGTTTGACGAGGAGCAGTTCGTCCAGTTCTATCCCTATCTCCCGCACCTGATCGACCTCTCCATCGACATCATGACAGGCATCCGCCTGCAGCCCAATGCACCGAAGCACCTGGGCGGAAGTAACCGCACAATTATCAAGCAGTCCTTCGAAATGCTGGTTTCGGACAGGACGCGCCTGGTGGATCAACCGGTCGGGGCACTGGTCAGCATCGACAGGATTTACGAATTGGTTGAAGGGAACATTCCTTCAGAGAAACAGAAAGACATTCTCGACATTCGGCAGCGGTTAGACGATGACAAGACTTGGCCGGGGATGGCATCGCGGGTAGCGAAGGCCATCTGCCTAATGGAATTTGCCGGGAAAGATCTGCCGCGAACTACAAAGAACATCGCTGCGTTACTCGTTCAAAAAGTGACAGAGGCGCCGCCCGCTCTGGCAGTAGCGGCCAGTCTCGAACGGCTCAGGGAATCGCAGTTTGTCCGCGAAACCGAAGACGGCTGGAAGCTGCAAACCGCGCAGGAAAAAAGTTGGGAGGAGGAGAAGCGCGGCTACGCAGCGCCGAACCGCAATGATCGCGCCGAGATTCTCCGGAATGCGGTCAAAGAGGTCTTCGATGCCGCCAATTCACTCAGGATCAACTACCGGAGTCTGCGGGTCTTTGATCTCGGACTGACCCTTGATGGCCACAATGTAACGGCAGCCGGCAAAGCCGCCCGGATACCAGTGCAATTGAGCAGTGTTCATGAAAGCGAAGACTTCGCTAAACGGTGCGACGCCGTGAGTACGGAGAGTCTGCAAACAGCCAACAGGGATTCGACTCATTGGGTTTTCCCGATCACCAGGCAAACAGAGGCTCTCATCGAAGACCTGCACGCCTCCCGCCGAATGATCGCCAAGTACGATCACACCGCCACCCAGCAGCAGTTTCGGGACAGCGACAAAGCCTTGCTGCAGGCGGAGCACTCCCAGCGCGACCGGCTCAGCGCCCAACTGCTCTCCAGTATGGAGAAAAATCTGGAAGCAGGTGTCGGGTACTTTCGTTCCCTTCGCTCGGAGTCGGGCGATTTGGGCAAAGATCTTTCGGCCATGATTCGGGCGCTCACTGAGAAAGCCATCCCGGATCTCTACCCAAAACTGGAAATGGGCTCCCGTGATGTGGGCGTCAACGAAGCCGAGGAATTCCTGAAGCAGGCGAATCTCAGCAGCCTGCCGCCGCTGTTTCAAACCGGGGAAAAGGGCCTCGGACTGGTAACGAAGGAAGGGAACCGTTTTGTTGCGAATCCAAAGGCTGAAATCGCCCAGGAGATTCTCAATTCTCTGAAACGGGAACACTCCTACGGCGAAAAGGTCACGGGCGCGAAGCTGACTGAAGAATTCGGCGGACTCGGCTATGGCTGGTCCTCCGAGATTGTACGCCTCGTGGTCGCCGTACTGTTCCGTGCGGGTGCCATTGAACTCACTCACCAGGCGCGCCGCTATCGGAACTATCAGGAACCACAGGCCCGCGTACCTTTCTCCACCAACCCGAACTTCCGTTCCGCCAGCTTCTCGCCGCGCGAATCCATCGACCTCAAAACACTCGGCAGAGCCGTGCAGGAACTCGAAGCCATGCTCGGGCGCGAGGTGGATGTGGAGGAGTCGGCTATTGCCGAGGAGTTTCAGAAGCTCGCGCGTGCCGAAAGGGAGCAGGCACTGCCCGCTCTCGAAAAGGCGAAAGCGTACAGTCTCCCCGTAGTGCCGCCGCTCGCCGAATGGGTAGAAAGCCTACAGGTCGTCGTCGGCAGCCAGTCCGACGACTGTGTCCGCATGTTAGCGGGCGAAGGCAAGAGCCTCCGGCAGCAACGCGACAAGGCCCAGCGAATCGGGGACTTCCTGACCGACGCGAATATCGACTCCGTCCGTCGTGCCCGCACTGTCCTTCGGGATCAAGTCCCGCTCCTAAAAGGCTCGACAGGGCAGGAGGTCGCCGGGGCCGATACCATCGCCGCCATCTTATCCGATCCGGAACTCCCGCAGCGTCTGAACGATCTCGTGCGGGAATCAGACGCCATCGATTCCGCTTACCGTACACGGTTTGCCGATTGTCATCAGAAGCGGCTAAAAGACTATCGCGCTGCGATCCGGTTCATTCAGGATCAGGCTGCGTGGCGGGTCCTGGAACCTTCGGAGGCCGAACCGGCCCTTGCGGCGCTGGTCCGCCGCGCTGTGGAGGGTTTCGATTTGCCTCCCTGCGTTGCAGCCGACCGCGTCACCGGCGCAACGCTCGCGACCATCGAAGACGATCTCGAATTGCTCCCGTCCCTTCAGGCAGGAGCACTCGCTCGCCTCGCGCAACTTGGCGAGGCCAAACAAGAGACCGAAGAAGCGGTCGAAGTCATCCGGCTGGGCGACTTCCTGCCCCGCACGCAGCCGCTCACCGACTTTTCCGATGACGATATCGACAAAGCGCTGGAGAAGCTGAAACAAAAGCTCTATGCCCTGCGCGAACTCAAGCGCCGCGTGCTGTGGGATTAGGGACTGGGAACTCAGATGATGACGCCCAGACAGGTTTTCGAAGACAGTTTCCGGATGGCCGAACTGCTCATGCATGTTTATCGGTTACTGGAGAACGAGGGCCTAAAGACCGACGGCGATCTTGTCGTCTCTCTGCGAGGTGTACTGGCGTGCGAACCCGAAGAACAGATGCAGCTCATCGTGAATACCGTGTTCCTTGGTTGTATCCGTGAGAATGCCAATGTCCCCGGCGCGCACCTGAAACCGCAGTCTCTTCAGAACCTGCTCCGTCAAGCCGTGGTCTCAGGTTGTACAGCCTATGAAACCTATCTCACCGCCGTTCTCCAAAAGAACATTTTTTCCGTGATCGAACTCAAACAACATGACTTCTTTCCGGAAGCGAAGGACGTCAATGACTACTTCAGTGGTTTGTCTCTCAGTATCAAAGACTCTTTCCGCCTGCTGAATAATTCGGAGCGGTCCGTTTTTCTGGGGCAGAAGATCGTCAGCTATGTACAGTCGAAGAACGTTGGCTCAGTCAATGGACTCGCGACCATAGGCCTGCTCCTCGGCCTCGACAACCCCTGGCTTCAGCTCGGCGGGCACCTGCAGCGGGATACAGAACAGGTGAAGAAAATGGTGGGCGAAGCCCTCAAGCGGCGGAACATGATCGTTCATAAGAGTGATCGTCTCCTCGAAGGTGACAACCTCGAAAAGCAGCCGATCGCCTTCGCCTGGACCCAGCAGGCGGTCGACACCATTAAGCACGTCTGCCTCGGCTTTGACGAACTGGTGAGCGCCCGGATGGTTGAGCATCGCGGGGAACTCGCTGCGCGGCAGCAGGAGAACACGCATGTCTGACCTTCGTTCCTTCACCCTCTGGGCGCGCCGCTTACTTACGGAAGAGGCCGGAGCATTGCTCCAGCAGGTTTATCGTCTGGACGCGCAAACCGGCGCGCGGTTACCGATTCCCAAAGGACACTTCCTCGAAACCTCGGCAGAGGCCCAGGCGAGGCGAGGGCGCGTGGAAAAGCTTCTTGACGATGAGGTCGAAGCCGGGTTGACGCGCCCTGAGGCCGTCGTCAAACTCATCAGGGAAACGGCATTTACTCATCTGAATCGCTTTGTCGCCTTCAAGCTCATGGAGACGCGGGTGCTTTTGCGCAGCCCGTTAGCTGGGCTTCATTCCGCGAACGGATTCCTGATGTGGCTGGTGAAGAATCCTGATGATTTGGCTCTTCACGAGAGCGGCTATAGCCCGAACCATCGTGACGGCTTCTCTGAGTCTCCTGGTGATCAGGCCTACCGGCATTTTCTTCTCTGGCAGTGTGGGGAACTTGCCAAAGAAATCAAGGTTTTGTTCGACCCACAGAACCTGCCCAGCGTTCTGTTTCCACGACCGGGCGTATTGAAACAACTGATTGACGGGCTTAACGCCGACGACCGCAAAAGCGATTGGGCGGCTGGCAATGAAGAGACCGTCGGTTGGGTCTATCAGTACTTCAACTCCGAAGAGAAGGCGGCCGCCTTCGACAAAGTTTTCAAAAAAAAGAAGAAGTTCGAGAAGGGAGACTTGCCCGCTGCAACCCAGATCTTCACCCCGCGCTGGGTGGTGAAGTATCTGGTCGAGAACAGTCTTGGCCGGATGTGGCTCTCGATGCATCCCGACAGCCATCTTGGGGAAAAGCTCACCTACCTGGTGCCGTTGCCGGCGGACCCGCCGGCAGTCTCGCTGAAACCCGTGAAAGAGATTCGCATCCTCGATCCGGCGACGGGAACCATGCACTTCGGACTCGTCGCGTTCGCTCTGCTCGCGGACATGTACCGCGAGGAAATGGCCCGCGCCGGGATGCCCGGCTGGCCTGCCGAAGCGTCAATTCGGAATGAAACGGAGATTCCAGCCTCAATTATCGCCAATAACCTGTTCGGAATCGATATCGACCTCCGCGCGGTCCAACTGGCGGCGTTGGCGCTGTACCTCAAGGCCAAGGCCACAAACAAGAACTCGGTTCTTGCGGAGAGCAATCTCGCCTGCTCCGACGTTGCAATCTTTCGCGGCCAGCACCTCACCAAAATCACCAGCGAGATGGCTCTGCCGGGTGGCTTCACCCGCGATCTGTTCGTTAAATTTCGCGACAGTCTGGAAGAAGCGAGCATGATGGGTTCTCTGGTTCGGTTGCACCAGCACTTTCAGAACTTCCAAAGCGACCGGCTCCGGCAATCGATTGACGCTTACGTTGAGAAGAAGCGCGCTGAAGGCGTGGATGAATCCTACTTCGCGAACGAAACCGGCAAGGGACTGCGCCTGTTGAACGTCCTCGAACGGCGCTACGATGTGGTCTTCACCAACCCTCCGTACATGTCAAACCGCAACATGAACGCGTCAATGAGCGAGTTCATGAAGCGGAACTACAAGAGAAGCAAAGGTGACCTCTACTCTGCCTTCATCGAGCGTTGCGCCGAACTCCTCGGGCCCGAGGGGCGACTTGCCATGATCGCACAGCAGTCCTTCATGTTTATTTCGAGCTTCGAGGACCTGCGGGAGATGCTGTCAGGCGCGACCGCTATCGAAACAATGGCACACGTTGGGCCGCGAGCTTTCGCCGAAGTCACTGGCGAGAAAGTTAATACAACGGCTTTCGTTTTGCGGCGCGAGCAGTTGGAGATGGAGCGGCGCGAGGCGCGAGGCGTCTACTTCCGGTTGGTGAAGGAGCCGGACGCTGAGTCAAAACGGACATCTTTCGAGCAGTCGCTCGCCCGCCGCCGGGCGGGCCAGCCCGACTCCCACATCTACGAATACTGCCAGGGCGACTTCGCCGCAATACCTGGCAGTCCGTGGGTTTATTGGATCACGCCAACACTTCGAAAGCTATTCGCCACGTTGCTGAAACTTGAGAGTATGGGCCAACCGAAGCAGGGCACGGCGACGTCTGACAACACCCGCTTCCTCCGATTTTGGTGGGAGGTTGACCACAGTTCACTTAGTCGCAATAGTCTGACAGCCGGGGATGCAAAGACGTCGGGCAAAAAGTGGTTTCCATACATGAAAGGCGGGACGTTTCAGCGCTGGTATGGAAATCAAACCTATCTCGTCAATTGGGGCGAAGACGCAAGAGAGATCCGGGCGTTTGATCGAGCCGTTATTCGCAATCCAACGTTCTACTTCCGCCGCGGGGTGACCTGGACTGACCTGACCACTGGAAGGTTTAGCGCGCGCCTCTCGCCGGGCGGCTTCGTCTTTGATGTCTCAGGGTCCTCGGTTTTCCCGGACGATGTCGAACTCGTACTGGCGGTGATGAACTCCACCTGGGGGCAATACGCGCTCAAGCTTATCAACCCGACCGTTCACGTTCAGGTTGGCGATCTCGCCCGCTTGCCACTGCCAAAGGAATCGAGCCATTTCCTAAGCGAATTGGCGGACCGCGCGATAGCGCTTGCTCGTGTCGATAGCGAAGAAGACGAAACAACGTACGATTTCGTCGAGCCGCCTGATTGGCAGGATGGGGTGGAAACCGTTACCGCGCGACATCGCGATCTCGCCGCTCTGGAGAAAGCAATCGACGAGGAGATCTACCGACTCTACGAAATCTCGCCTGAAGACCGGCGGGCTATCGAAGAGGAACTCGCGACGGCCGGTGCGTGTCAACGTGTTTGAGACACCTCGAAGCATAATTTACTGAAGTTTATTTTCTGGCGTTAGTTGTGGTTTGTTGATCCAGACCTCCGTGGGTGCGGGAAGGGGTTGGGGCGGTTTGCGGACGAAGCGTTCAGGA
>JBBROK010000026.1:0-65747 GCA_038229475.1 Bryobacterales bacterium
GCCCGCTACGCGCAGGAGTGGAACCTGCAGACCTGGCAGGGCTGCGGCAATGCCTCGGTATCGAACTGCTACGACGGTCTGATTCCCCGCAAGGGGCTGGTGGTGGGGCACACATGGACGCCGAATTCGAATATCGTCAACGACTTCCGTTTTCAGTACGCCTATGCTTCCTATCAGCTGGGACCTTCCGGCAAGCCGATTTTCACGAGTTTGGGGCAATATCCGCAATCGAGGCTCGATCTGCTGGAAGCGGTCTACATCTTCCCCAGCTTCCGCTATGGTCTGGGCTATGGCGAACTGGGAATTGAAACGCGCTGGCAGGCCAAGGACGATATTACGTGGATGAAGGGCAAGCACGCGGTGAAGCTGGGCTTCGATTTCAGTCACGTGCCGTTCGCCGATGATACCGTCATCAACATCAAAGGTTCCTATACCTTCGCCACTGATCAAACCTTCGATCCGAAGAACCCGGCCACGATTGCGGCGCTGAAGAACCCCACGCTGTTCACGGCCGCACTGCCGCCGCAGAATACTTCGGTGCCGATCTCACAGTACGCGGCCTATGTGCAGGACGACTGGAAAATCCATCCCGACGTTACGCTGAACCTTGGGCTGCGCTGGGACCGCGAAGTGGGCTCCTACAACGAAAATGTACGGCAGTAGCAGTTCACCCAGACCATTCCGTTTCTGGGCGATCCATCGAAGCGCGGCCAGGGGAAGAATTTCGGTCCCCGCGCGGGTATCGCGTGGAACGTTCGCGGCAGCGGGCGGGATGTGATCCGGGCGGCCACGGGCATCTACTGGAGCAATATCCAGACGCTGCAGAACTTCGGGGAGAACCGCAATATTTCGCAGTGCAATGTACTCATCGCGAATCCGGCGTTCCCCAATCCGTACGGCGGCAAGAGCGCAACCGATTTTTGTTCCGGCGCGGCACCCACCATCACCGTGCTGGATCAGAAATTCTCCATGCCGTATTCGGAACAGTTCACGGCGGGCTACTCGCACCAGTTTCAACACGGTGTTTCGGTAAACGTGGATGGCGTTTTCATGCATACGCTGAAAGACTGGCGGACTGTGGACGTGAACTATCCCAATGCCGCCGGTGTACGGCCGCTGCCGGCGTATGCCAGAATCCTGGTACACCAAACCATTTCGCAGTACAAGTACAAGGGCCTGTATGTGCGCGCGGAGAAACGCATGGCGGGCCGTTACGGCTTCAGCCTCGCCTACACGCTTGCGGATAACAAAGACGACGCTCCACAGGCGCAGGTCACTAACCAGGCCAGCTACGCGCTGGACATCGGCAATGCGGCTATTGACCGCCGGCACACGCTGGTAGTGAGCGGTTCCGCCGTGCTGCCGTTGAAGATTCAGATTGGCGCGATCTGGCAGATTCGCTCGCGGCTGCCGTTCAACGCGCTCTCCACAGTACAGGTGGATGGCGTGACGCAGTATATTCCCGGCTTGAGCCGTAACCTGGGTAACCGGGATAACGACCGCGTTCTGGGCGCAGTGAATGCGTGGCGCGCCAGCCTTGCCAGTCCGCTGGCCCCGTTCGGGGCAACACAGATTGACAGCAGCCGGTTCACCAGCTTTGACTTCCTTGTGTCGCGCTCTTTCTTCGTGCATGAACAGCGCCGAATCGAGTTGCGCGGGCAGGTATTCAATCTGTTCGGCACCACGAATCTGACGGGCGGCGCGACGACATCGGGGGCGTCAGTAAACTTCGGCAAGATTCTGGGCGCGTCGAATTTGCAGCAGGCAGAGCTTGCGGTGCGGTTCGTATTCTGATGCGCGGCGCGATTACGGCGTTACTTCTGGCGGGTGCTTGCGCTTTTGCGGCGGAGGCCCCCAAAGACAACGCGGCGTTTCTGGCGTCCCTGCCCGATGTGAAATCGCTGGACTTCAGCGAGCCAATGGCGGTAGCTCTGGCGGCCATGCCGCTGGCGTGTATCGACCGTCCCCAGGCGACCAGTGAGCGGACCGATTACCTGTGGCTGCCGGAAGGTAAGGCGCGCATTGCCGACAATTTCGTAAAGACACGGGCTTTTTACGGATGCTATGACTGGCACTCAGCGGTGAACTCCACGTGGACGCTGGTGAATCTTTCGAAGCGGTTTCCGAAGCTGGCGGTGGGGCCGCTGATCCGCGAAAAGTTGAAGGAACATTTTGCTTCGACCAACATTGAGGGCGAAGCCGCATTTTTCAAGAGTGCCCGGCAATTTGAATTGCCGTATGGGTATTCCTGGCTGCTGAAGCTCTATGCGGAACTGGATTCCTGGGATGACCCGGAAGCGAAGACGTGGACCACCAATCTTTATCCGCTGGCGCAACAGTTTTCGAAGAAACTGCACGATTACTATAAAGACCTGCCGCTGCCGATACGGGGCGGGGCCCATCCCAATACCGCCTTCACCTTGTATCTGGCACTGGATTATGCCGAGCCGGAGCACGATGAAGCGCTGGCGAAGATGGTGAAAGCCACGGCCAACCGGTTCTTCGGCAGCGATCACAACTGCGGCACGGCCTATGAGCCGCAAGGTTCGGACTTTCTGTCGCCGTGCCTGGCCGAAGCCCAACTGATGAGCCGGGTGCTGGAGCCGGAAAAGTTTCTGCCATGGTTGAATGCCTTCCTGCCGCCGCTGGCTTCGGCGGAGTTCGCGCCGCTGACGAAACCGGTAGATACCAAAGGGATCACGAAGGAAGAGTTGCAGGGCGGCAAGTCGCACCTGATTGGCTTGGCGTTTTCGCGGGCGCACGCGATGCTGGAAATTGCGGCGCGGTTACCCAAAGATGATTCCCGCGTGGCGGTGTTGCGGCGTCTGGCTTCCATCAGTGCCGCAAGCGCTTACGATGCGATGGAGGAAGCCGGGTACCTGGGCTCACACTGGATCGGGACGTACGCCGTGATGTATTTGCGCGCGCCACGCTAAATCCGCCTCTACACTCAAAACAGGCGGCATTCGTCAAACTTGACAGGTCCGGTTTACATAGCGCGGCTGGTGTTGCTCGGCTTGATCATCGCCGTGAACGCGTTTTTCGCGGCGGCGGAGACGGCGTTGCTTACGGTGCGTGACTCCCGTTTGCGCCATCTGGCGGAGGAAGGTTCGGTGGGTGCCCGCGCGGCGCTGGTGTTGCTGGAACGCCCGGAAAAACTGCTCTCCATGACGCAAATCGGCGTTACGCTTGCGAGTCTTGGGCTGGGCTGGGCGGGCGAAGATACTCTCTACCAGCTTTTCATGCGCCTGTTTCATCCGGTAATCACGCCCACCCTAGAAGCTGCATTCCGCGGAGCGGCGTTTCTGCTGGCCTTTCTGCTGATGACCTGGTGCCATGTGGTGATTGGCGAGGTGGTGCCGAAGAATCTGGCGATCGACAAAGCAGACCGGCTGGCAATTGTAGTGGCACCGGTGCTGCTGGTACTGTCGCGTATCAGTTCTGTGTTTGTGCGGGTGGTAGAGAGTTCGGCCAGCGTCATCAGCCGTGCACTGGGCGTGCGCGGCGGTCATCGCGCCGGGGGACATTCGGCGGAAGAGCTGCGCTTCGTAGTGAGTTCCAGCCGCTCGTCCGGGCACCTGCCGGAGAAGCAGGAAGACATGATCCACGGCATTCTGGATCTGGAACACCTGGCAGTGCGGGAGATTATGAGGCCGAGGCACGAGATTGTATCGGTGCCGGTTACGGCGCGGCTGGACGAAGTACTGGAAACCATGGTGCAGAGCCGCCATTCCCGGTTACCGGTTTGGAAGGACAAGCCGGAAAACATTGTGGGAGTTCTGTTCTTCAAAGACATGCTGCGGCTTTGGCAGGAGAGGCGAGCGAACCTGCGGCGGGGAAAGCTGCGTCCACTGTTCCGCATGGAGAAAACCATGCGCAAGCCGCTGGTTGTGCCAGAGACCAAACCGCTGCCCCAAATGCTGGAGGAATTCCGCTCCGGCCATACGCACATGGCGCTGATTGTGGATGAATTCGGGACCGTAACGGGTCTGGTGACGGTGGAAGATGTACTGGAGCAGATCGTGGGTGAAATCCACGACGAGTACGACGACGAGCCACTCCCCGCGCCCCGTGCGGCGGGCGAGACGCTGGACGCGGACGGTGCGATGCCGATTCGCGATCTGGAATCGATGCACGGCATTGGTTTGCCGGCCAACGCGGGATTCGAAACAGTGGCCGGGTATCTGCTGTACCGTTTGGGACATGTGCCCGTGCCGGGTGAGACTGTAGAAGCAGACGGACGGAAGATCACGGTGACGGAGATGGAGCGCAATCGAATTTCGCGTGTGCGGATTGAAGCGATTAAGGAAGGGGGGGCAGGCAATGTTGGGCATTGATGCAAAGGCCGCGCGGGCCGCATGGACGGTGGCACTGGTGCTGATCGTACTGTATGCGGTTTACCTGATCCGCAGTACGCTGGTGGTCTTTACGATTGCTCTGCTGTTTGCTTACCTGTTGTATCCGCTGGTGGATTTCATCAGCCGGCGATTTCCGGCGCGTTCACGAACCCCGGCGCTGGCCATCGCGTATGCGGGAGTGATCGGGTTGATTTTGCTGCTGACGGGGGGAGTGGGAAACCGGGTGGCGGCGGAGGCGCGGAGCCTGCGGGCCAGTCCGCCTGATGCCCACGCGTTTCTGGCTGGATTTCGCCTGCAGCACCCCGCGCTGGCACCGATGGTGGAAGTGACCGAAGGCCTGGTGCGCGCCAATATCAACACTGTTCTGGCAGAAGCGCCGCAGTTGGCGGTGCGTGTACTTTCGGCGTCGGGCAGCGTCATCTATGTGGTGCTGATTCCGATTCTGAGTTTTTTTCTGCTGCGCGATGGACGACGGATACGGAACACTCTGTTGGAGATGCTGCCCCTGAGCCGGGAGGCGGGCGAGGGACTTCTTAAAGATATCCACGTCCTGTTGCTGCAGTACATGCGTGCCCTGCTATACCTGTGCGGCACAACGCTGGTGGTGTTCAGCGTTGTGCTTTCGGCGATGGGCGTGCCCTACGGATTGCTGCTGGCGGTGATTGCGTTTCCCCTGGAATTCGTTCCGATGGTAGGCCCGGTGGCAGCGGCGGTAATGATTATCGCGGTGAGCGCTCTTTCCGGCTATGCGCACGTGTGGTGGGTGATCGTTTTTCTGGGACTGTTCCGCCTCTTGCAGGATTACGTTCTTTCGCCGCACTTGATGAGCGAAGGCGTGGAATTGCATCCGCTGCTGGTGATTTTTGGGATACTGGCGGGTGGTGAGATTGGCGGGGTCACCGGCATCTTTCTGAGTATTCCGGTACTCGCATTGGCGCGGCTGGGATACCACCGGTTCAGCGTCAGTCGGTTAGTTGCGAACTAAACTACGGCCGCGTCGCCCCGGCAGAGAGCTTGCGGCGGCGCAGGAACGCGGCGATGGTTCCCGCACTGCCAAACAACAGCAGGGTGGAAGGTTCCGGGGCAGCCAGGTCATAGCCGATCACATCCAGCGAGACCCAGTCTTCGGCGGAGATCTGATGAGCCTGGTTTGTACCCGTGAATGCATTGAACGAGTCCGTTGCGATGGAAGCATTCCAGTCCTGCAGGTCGCCCCCGCCGGGAGCGTTGAAGCCATGCAAATTGGTTGTGCCGCTATTGATGGAAAAGTAAACGCCGGTGTCGGTCTGGATCAGGCTGCGGCTGCCGGCGGCGGTGTAGCGGAAAAGATCGAACGGAATGTAGAGTGGTCCGTGGCCGGCGTTGAGGGTATTGCCGAGCAGGGAAATACGGCCCATAATCTCGGAGATCTCATGTTCGGCAACGCCGATGAAATCGTAGTCGCCCGCGATGGCGCGATTGGCGGGGTCGAAAGTATACGCAAGAGTGCGATTAAACGTGAACGTACCGTCGCTGGCCGTCGCGTTATCCGCTATGAGGCTGAGAGCTTTTGCCTGAGCCTGTGTGTAAACGAAACCAGCTCCGCCGGTAGGGTCGGCACCAAGGCTCGCGTTGGCAGTGAGGTCGTTGGCGCTGGTCTGGTCGGCGATGAGAGCGGCTTTGACTCCCGCGTAAGTGTCGAAACCGACCAGGTTGGTTGAACTGCCACCCAAACCGGTTGTTCCGGTGGTCACCGTGATGTTGACGTGGATGTTATCGCTGAACTCGTTCTGGAATTCCTGCACCGCATATTGGAACGCGGTTTGCGCGGCGGCCGACACGCTGGCGTCGTATGTGGGAGTGATAATCAGACCTGCGTTGGCGGTGCTGAGGGCAGAAAATGCAAAAATTGCGGCAGTTGAGAGGGTCTTACAGGACATTCTTCCTCCAGAGCTTTTTGTACTGCTAACTGAGTCTACCAGACGGAGAGAAAGGTGCCCAATCGGTCGCGCGCTGCGCAAATGGTGGGCGCAATCGCTGAGATGCCGCTCACCAGATGTACTCCTTCGCCAACTCCCGCTTGTCATGTCCATCCAGCACATGAACAACCCGCAACTTCTTGAGAGTCACCGGCGAAAGCTGGCCTATCGGAATATAGACAATCGTCCGGGCAAAGCGCGCGGCGATGGTGCGGAAGGCGCTGCGGGGGGCCTTGGCTGCCACGTACACGACATAGCGGTGGATGGAGTAGTCGAGGCCAGCCAGTAACAAGCGCTCGGCCTTCGTCTCGGCATGGTCGTAGTCGGGGTCGGCCCAGACGTCGTACATTCTTCGCGCGGGCAGGCTCATCAGGAAGCCGCCATACTCGCCGCGGCCGATGCCGGGGCCCACCATATGCTCGAAGGGCTGCGTGGCATAGTAGGCCATGTCAGATTCATTCTGATGCTCACCCAGCCAGGTGGTGGTGTAGTCGTAGCGGTTGTCGCGATCCTCATCGAAGATCACTACAACGCTGCCCACCTCGCCGTGAATCTTGCGGGAGTTGCGGACATAGATTTTCTTTTCGTACCAGTTGCGGATGGTTTCGCGGAGATCGATGCCGTCGAGCAGAGATGAGGTGAAGGGCTCTACCGTGGAGCGCTCTTCGGAGAGCACCGACTTCCCCTTCTTCTTGAGAAAACGACCGAAGCCTTCGATGACCAGATCTTCCGGCGGGTAAGAACAAATGCTGGAACCATCCAGCTGGCTGGCCCATTCGCCAGGCTTCTTTTCCTTCTTGCGGGGTTTGAGGCCCAGGCGGCCCATGCGGCGTTTGGTGGAAGGCAGACGGCGGCGGAGGTGGATGCGTTTGGTATCGAGCCAGACCTGTTCGCCGGAGATGTTGACGGTTTCGATGCCGGTGGTTTCGGTCTGCTGCGGGCCGTAGCGGGTGGCGGTTTCCCAAACGTCCCAGGCGAAATTTTCGTCGACGATGGAACGGGCGGCGATGACGAGGTCGAACAAGGGCGCGGTGAGGTCGCGGTGGGTCATGGCGAGGTTGCGGCTATAACGCGCGAGCAGGCGGCGTTGCCAGGCGTGGAGCGTTTCGCCGGTATTGAGTTCCCAGGAGACACCGGCTTCGCGGAACATGTCGAACTGGATGCGACGGCGGTCGACGAAAGCGCGCTGGTTTTCGTAACGCTCGCCAAGGTACGGGTATTCGGCCATGATTTCGCCGAGGCAGTCGGGGTGCGGGTTGAGCAGGCGAATCTGTTCGCGGCGTCGGTGCGCGGGTTCCTCCTGGGGGATTTCCATGGCGTCGAGTACGGCGTCCAACAGATTGAGGCCGATGACGGCGATGGTGTCCGCGAAGGGGTCTGAACCCTGGAGTTTCCAGGCGATGCCGGCGGCGTAGGCGACGGCCTCGGGCGAGGGCCGCACGGCAAGACGCCAGGCTTCGACGTACTGTTCGAGTGAGATGGTGGAAAGGGAGTAAGAATCGGGAAACGCGTCGGGAAGGTGGGGACGGTCGCGGGTGTCGGGGTCGGCAAAGATCACCTCGGCACCGATTTCGAGCGCGGTGCGGATGGCTTCGACGAAGGGGTCGGCGGGTTCTACGGGAAGGTAGATTGTGGCGTCGCCATCCTCATAGAAGATGACGGAAATTTCGGGCAGGCGCGCGATGGCTTTGCGGTAGACGGATTCGAGCGTGGCGGGGAGCTCAACGGCGACCACTTTGGGGCGTGCGGCGAGGATGCGGCGACGGACTTCGGCGGCAAATTCGAGGCGACCCGGGACTACAGGCAGCCAGGTGATGTGGCCGCGGCGGAGAGTTCCGGAGTTAAGCGATGGGCCGGACGCGGCGGGCATACGGCAGGGCCTCCTCACCCAGGATTTCGCGTAACGAGGTTTCCAGCGCCTTGCTCTCATGCTCGCGGCCGGTGGCGAGGCTGCGGAGTTTGATGGCGTAGCGGGCGATGTTGATGCCGTCGCGAACGGAGTAGCGCTCGTCGGCGGCATGTGCAAGCTGGAGGAAGTCGGCGACGTATTCCAGAATGCGGTCTTCGGCGAAGGGGAGGTTCTCTTTCAGGATGAGAAGCTCTTCGTCTTTTTCGGGGAAGTCGATGAGGATTTGGGGCTGCAGGCGGGAGTGGATGTACTCGGGCAGCTCGAAGGTAGAGGCGTCGTCATTCATGGTGGTGACGATGCGGAAATTTGGATGGGCCTTAATCTTGATACCGGCAACGATGCTTTCGACGTAGCGGCGGTTATCCAGCAGGGGAGCGAGCGAGGCCCAGCTTTTTTCGCTCATGCGATTACCTTCGTCGAGAATGGCAACGCCGCCGCGGATCATGGCAGTGGCCAGCGCGGAAGCCACGTAGCGCAAGCGGCCTTCGCCTTCGATGACGGGAGTGATGATGAGATCTTCGGGGCGGGTATCAAGCGTGGCCTGCATGATGTAGACGTCGCGGCCCATACGGCGGGCGGCGGCGCAGGCGAGCGTGGTTTTGCCGACGCCGGGTTTGCCGATGAGGCGCGGGCTCATGGGAATATCGGCTTCGTTGACGACCAGCCAGGCAGCGAGGAGCTGGCGCATGGTCTCTTCCTGGCCGACCCAGCGGACCGGGAGGTCGTCGGGATGGGCAAGGTGCAGGGTTACGCCTTCGATCAGCGTCGTTGAGGACTCGGAGGTCATAAGTGATTTGATTTTAGCGGTCGGGGGAGAATCAGGGGCGTAGTTTCATCAACGGGTCACCGATCACCACGTTCATCCAGCTAAGCGCGGGGATACCGATGTAGACACTTTCGGCGAGATTGCGGCCGCCCAGATAGGCCGGGAAAACGTAGTCGGGGCGGGGGTTGAGGTGGAGATAAGGCTCATCGACGTGGCCGGTAGCGGCGCTGGCGCCTTCGTGCAACTGGTCAGAAGTGAGACTCTGCGGAGATCCGGCGAAGAAGGTTTTGGGATCGTTCCAGTTGCCTAGTTGCCACTTGTCAGGAGGGCGATTAAAAGTGCGGGCATCGGTGGAGACGTATTCCAGCGCAAGACCGCCGGCCAGCCACTGGAAACCGGTGAAGCGCTGGTGACGATCGCGGTCATTGGAACCCCAGGAGGCGTAACCGATCACGTTTTTGACGCCGGTGAGAATCTTTCCGGTTTCCTCCATGATGGAGCGGTCTTTGGGGAGGAGAAGTGCGGTGGTGCGCAGCCATTCATTGCCGTCAGTGGCGTTATCGGCGCGAAGGTCGAGGACGACTTTGCCGGTATTGCGGGCGATGAGCGATTTATCCACCAGACCTTTCATTTCGGCGAGGTCCCAGGCAGCGAGGCGCGTGACCAGATATACGGGGAACTGGGGGTGACGGAAGGGTGTGTCGCGCTGGCGGTACAGGGGATTGGGCACGGGACCGGCCAGAGAGTATTGAGCGCCGTGCAGGCGGGCGTAGAGAAGAGTGAGTTCGCTATCCACAGAGGCGCCGGTATTCTGCAGGCCACTGGTGCCTTCGATCTGCAGTGGGACGCCAGCGGTGGTGACGATGTAGAGGATTGTTTCGGTGAGGCGGCGGGAGCGCAGGAATTTGCTGAGGGGCACTTCGATGTCGCGGTCGTAAACCTGGCGGGTTATTTTGTCGTCGGGTGGCGTATCGATGGCGACGAGGTTGACGAGCGGCACGTTGCGCTTCGCCATGTAGTATTCACCGATTTGCCGTGAGACGGGGGACTTGCGGTTGACGACGACGAGAACCTGTTCTGGCGTCTGAGCGCAGAGCGCAGCGACGGATAGCAAGCCAAGCGTAAGGATGGAACGGCCGGGCAAGGGGTTAGGGTGCGAAGGTCTTGAGGAAGGCGACAACCGCCTCCGCGTCATCGGGTCGGAGCGCGTAGGCGGGCATGGGAGCTTCGGCCTTGTTGCCGCGCGGGCCTTTACCGGTTTGGAGAAATTTGGAGAGGCCTTCCTCGCCCCACCGCTTCCAGAGTGCACCCTGCGGGGTGATGTCGGGAGTCTTGGCGCGCCAGGCGGATGCGGGAATGACGGGAGCGAAGGCGAGGGTGGTACCGCGGAAGGCGGCCGATTTCATGAAAGTGCCGTCCTGGAGTCTGGGAGTGTGGCAGTCCTGGCATCTGGCAACCTCTTCAACCAGGTACTTACCGCGGGTAACTTTATCGTCTTGCGCGAGGGCAAGAGTGGCCAGCGCTGTGTAAAGAAGTAAGAATCGCACTGCCGACATCGTACTACGTCCGGGGCTGAGCGATGAGTTCGTAAATGCGCTCCAGGTCTTCGTCGGAGTAATACTCGATTTCGAGATGTCCGCCGGTGGTGCGGCCCGGGACGAGGCGAACACGAGTGCCGAGTGCGGCTTCCATATCGATGATGGCAGCCTTGACGTTGGGATCGATTGCCGGAGCTTCTTTCGGGGCACGGGGCGGTTTACCGGCGGCTTCGGTGGCCTCGGTAGTAAATTTTTCCATCTGGCGTACGGACCAGCCTTCGGTAATGGCGCGCTGTGCGACTTCTTTAATTCGGGTATCATCGCCGAGCTTGAGAAGGGCGCGCCCGTGGCCGGCGGAGAGTTGTCCCTGGGTTACCTGGCTTTGTACCGCGGCAGGGAGCTGCAGAAGGCGGATTGCGTTGGAGATGGTAACGCGGTCTTTGCCGGTACGCTGACCAATCTCTTCGTGGCTCAGGCTGAGTTCTTCCGCCATGCGTTCGAAGGCAGCGGCGAGTTCGATGGGATTGAGGTCTTCGCGCTGGATATTTTCGACGATGGAAAGTTCCAGAGTCTTGGCGTCGTCATCATCGCGGACGATGGCGGGAACTTCGGCGAGGCCGGCGGCGCGCGCGGCACGCCAGCGGCGTTCACCGGCAATGATCTGGTAGACATTGTGACCGGTGCGGCGGACGAGCAGGGGCTGGAGCACTCCGTCGCGCGACACGGATTGGGTAAGTTCACCGAGCGCGGTGGCGTCGAATTCGCGGCGCGGCTGATTGGGGTTGGGCTGCACCTGGTCTATCGGCAGCCGGGCAGGGCCGGAAGCCGACGCGGTTGGGACCGCGGCCGCCGGGCGTGGCGGCAAAAGGGAATGGAGACCCTTACCGAGCGCCTTGCGCGGATCGTTTTTGTTCATTGGCGAGGACTTCTTTCGCGAGCTGGATGTAGGCTTCGGAGCCCTTTGAGGCCGGATCGTACATCAGGATTGGCTTGCCGTGGCTGGGCGCTTCCGCGAGTCGAATGCTGCGCGGAATGACGGTGCGGAATACTTCCGAGCCGAAAAACTCCCGCAGGTCCGCCGCAACCTGTTTTACCAGATTGGTGCGTTCGTCGTACATGGTGAGCAGTATGCCTTCGATGCGCAGCGGATGGTCAAACGATTCGCGCACGCGGTCGATGGTGTCCATCAGTTCGGAGACGCCTTCCAGAGCGAAGAATTCACACTGGATGGGGACGAGGACGGAATCGGAGGCGAGCAGGGCGTTGAGGGTTAGCAGGTCGAGGGCGGGCGGGCAATCGATGAGGATAAAAGTGTAGTCCTCTTTAATTGCTTCGAGGTGACCGCGCAGGACGGTTTCGCGGCCTTGCCGGCCAGAGAGTTCAAAGTTGATGCCGATAAGGTTTTTATCGGCGGGGAGAATGTCGAGGCCTTCCACGGTGGTGGTGCGGATGGCTTCGCGGATGTTCCGGTCGCGCAATTCGACGTCGTAAAGCGTGATCAGATCGGGAGTTTTTTCGATGCCCAGACCGCTGGTGGAGTTGCCCTGGGAATCTGAGTCAATGAGCAGGACGCGCACATCACAGGCGGCCAGCGCGGCGGCCAGATTAATGGCCGTAGTGGTCTTACCGACGCCGCCTTTCTGGTTGGTGATGGCAATGATGCGAGTCAAACGGTCACTTTAACACGGACCTGCTATAACGGGTTCCGGAAGGGCCACTATGCTGAGTCGAATTCGCCTGATTGTCATATTGGCCGCGGTGGCAGCGCTGGGGCTGGCGCAGACCCTTGCGGTGCCGCGGCATCTGCCGCTGGTACTGACCTCGCCGGTGCAGGACAAGAACTTTTATCTGCTGTCGTTGATGGAACGGGATAAAGAGATTTTGCGCGCAGTAGACGCTGACCCGGTGCTGAGCCGGATAACGCGGGAGCGGAAGGAAGCCGTGGCGCGGGCGTGGCAGACGTGTACGGACGAGGTCGTGTGCTACCTCGCCCCGTTCCGGGTGACGGAGGCGGAGGTGACGGCGGCGGAGACGGCGCTACGGCAACTGTACGAGAGCCATGCGTCGGTGAGGCGGATGGCGGATGGGTCGCTGCGCGATTCCGGTGCCTACATGCGGCACAATTCCAAACCGGCAGTGGAGATGCTGGTGTTGGCGTGGCGCGAAACGGCTGCGGGAATCAACCGGGTGATTGATGTTTATGGCGAAGGCAAATCCCCGCAGTATGCGGAGATCGATTCGGTTTCCTACGACGTGAAGAGCGGCTTATTCCGGCAGACGGTGCGGACGGCGCTGGGGGTGGTGAACGAGGCCGCAGGTGAGCACGATGCATTTTTCGCGCTGCCGCTTCACTTTGCCTTACATTTGCTGGGCATCAATATGCGGGATGAGGCGGGGCGGCACGAGCCGCTGGAATTGAAGGATAATGCGGCAGCGGTGCGGTATATCCGGACCATTGCCTGGGACCACTATGCGTACAGCGTGATTGTGGTGCCGGGATCGGGAACGGACCGGTTGACCTGGAATATTTCGGGGGCGTCAAAGCTGCGTTCAGAACTGGCGGCGCGACGATTTCGGGAGAAAAAAGCGCCGCTGATTCTGGTGTCGGGGGGATATGTGCATCCCAACCAGACGGCGTATGCGGAGGGGATCGAGATGAAGAAATATCTGGTGGATAACCTTGGGATTCCGGCGGAAGCGGTTATAGTGGAGCCACACGCGCGGCATACGACGACGAATATGCGGAATGCGGCGCGGCTGATCTATCGCTACGGAATTCCATTCGGGAAGAAGGCGCTGGTGACCACGGATAATTCGCAGAGTGCTTCGATGGAGAGCCTGGAGTTCGGGAGGCGTTGCGTGCGGGAACTGGGCTACGAGCCGCAGCGGATTCTGGGGCGGATCTCACCGTTTGATCTGGAGTTTTTGCCGGTAATCGATGCGCTGCATATTGACCCGCTGGATCCGCTGGACCCGTAGCGTGTCAGTCTTCCTGCGGGTTCAGCTGCATGACTGATTCTCTATTCTCAAATTCCATCGTAGCCCTTTGGTTGCAATGCAGCGCAGACTCTGGGCTATACTGTCTGCATAGCCGTTCGTTTCTTTGGTGATGGTCCTTCGTTGCAATAATCAGCAGGGCTCTGCGGCACCACCGCAGCAGCCCTGTTTTTGTTTTGGTACGGGGTTTCAGACGAAGAGTGCGCCGGTTGTGATTTTTTCAAGAGGTTTTGAATGCGAGAAAAAGGTACAGTGAAGTGGTTTAACGCAGCCAAGGGCTACGGGTTTATTCAGCGGGAGACCGGCGAAGATGTATTCGTGCACTTCTCCGCCATCCAGACGAACGGCTACAGGAGCCTGGATGAAGGTTCGCGCGTGGAGTTTGAAGTGACCACGGGTCCCAAGGGCCTGCAGGCTTCGAACGTTGCGGCAATCGCCGGATAACAAAGAAACCAGCGGCGGGGCCGGAAGTGAACAACTCCGGCCCCCGCTACTGACAGATCAAGAGGTTTAATGAGCAAGGAAGACAGTATTGAAGTCCAGGGCACCGTGCTGGAAAAATTTCCCAGCGGGTTGTTCAGCGTGCAGCTGGAACATGAACGCATCGTGCTTGCGCACCTCGCCGGTCGCCTTCGCCGCAACCGCATCCGCGTGCTGGCAGGCGACAAAGTAACCCTCGAACTTTCCCCCTACGATCTGACCAAAGGCCGGATCACCTTCCGCCACCGCTAACCTCGCAGTTCCCCGGCTGACCCCGAACAGGCAACAATGCTGAAAACCCTCTTCGTTTTCGGTACCAGGCCGGAGGCCATCAAACTGGCTCCGGTGATCAGGGAGTTGCGGGCCCGCCCGCATGAATTCGACGTTCGTATTGCGGTTACCGCTCAACATCGGCAGATGCTGGACCAGGTACTGGCGGTATTCCATCTGGTTCCCGACTACGACTTGAATGTAATGCAGCCGGGCCAGACTCTGGCGGCACTCACGGCGCGGGCCCTGAGCGCGCTGGAACCGGTGATGGCCGAAGTCCGCCCGCATCTTGTTTACGTGCAGGGCGACACGACAACGACGCTGGCGGGAGCCCTGGCCGCGTTTTATGCGCGCTGTCCGGTGGCCCATGTGGAAGCGGGGCTGCGCACCGGCGATATGTCGCAGCCCTTTCCGGAGGAACTCAACCGGGTGTTGGTGGGGCGGCTGGCAGCAATTCATTTCGCAGCTACCGAAGGAGCGCGGCGGAATTTACTTGCCGAAGGAATAGCGGCGGATACGATTCATGTAACCGGCAACACCGGGATCGATGCCGTGCTGGACGTGTGCGGACGACTGGAACGCGGTGAACTGGCTGCCACCGCCTGGCCTTTTGTAGAAGCGGCGAAACATCTGATTGTGGTGACCGCGCACCGTCGGGAGAGTTTCGGCCCCGGTTTTGAGAATATCTGCCTGGCACTGCGAACCCTGGCAATGCGCGAGGACGTGACCATTGTCTACCCTGTGCATCGCAACCCCAACGTGGCCGGACCGGTCCAGAAACACCTGGCGGGCATTCGCGGAATTCACCTGATTGAACCACTGGAATACGCGCCTTTTGTGGATCTGATGCGCCGGGCAACGGTGATTCTGACCGATTCCGGTGGAATTCAGGAGGAAGCGCCATCCCTGGGAAAGCCGGTGCTTGTGATGCGGGAAAAAACCGAGCGACCGGAGGGCGTGGCAGCCGGAACGGTGCGGCTTACCGGAACTGATCCCGGCCGGATAGTGGCCGAGGTGCAGCGGCTGCTGGATAACCCGGCGCTGCGCGAGAGCCTGGCGCGGGTACACAACCCATATGGAGACGGCAAGGCGAGCGGAAGAATCGCGGCGGCCAGCCTTCAGTTCGCGGCGGGAAAAGCGGCCAGCGCCGAACATACTTCCGCCAACTGACCGGGCGTCAGTTCAGGGTGCACGGGTAAAGACAGAACTTCGTTCGCGGCCCGTTCGGCGACGGGGAAGCTACCGGGGCCATAGCCGAGATCGGAGTGCGCGGGCTGCAGGTGAACCGGCACGGGATAATGGATTCCGCTCTGGATGCCGGCATTCTGCAGATGTTCCTGCAATTGGGCCCGGCGGCTAGTGCGCAGGGTGTACACGTGATACACATGGCGCCCCCCGGGCATCTCTTCCGGCGTGGCAAAACCGAGACGCCCCAGTTCCCGGTTATAGTGCGCGGCGTGGGCGCGGCGGGATTCCGTCCACGCATCCAGATGACGCAACTTGACCCGCAGTACCGCTCCCTGAATGCCTTCCAGACGATAGTTGAAGCCGCGCCAGGTGTGTTCGTATTTGCGGGCCGATCCCCAGTCGCGCAACATGCGGATCATATTGGCGTATTCGGGATTGCTGGTGGTCACCATGCCACCTTCGCCGAAGGCTCCCAGATTCTTACCCGGGTAGAAGCTGAAACACGCCATGTGGCCAATGGAACCGCAGCGGCGGCCCTTGTATTCGGCAGCGTGGGCCTGGGCGGCATCTTCGATCACAATCAGGTTGTGGCGACGGGCAATTTCCAGAATCGGATCCATGTCGGCAGACTGTCCGTAGAGGTGAACCGGCATAATTGCGCGGGTGGCGGGAGTGATGGCCTGCTCGATTTTCGCGGGATCGAGATTGAACGAGCGGGTTTCGATATCGACGAACACGGGGCGCGCACCGGTATAGCGGATAGCGGCGGTGGAGGCGACGAAAGTGAACGGGGTGGTGATGACCTCATGCCCGGCACCGATTCCGGCGGCGAGCAGGGCGAGATGAAGAGCACTGGTGCCTGAGTTCACGCCGATACCGGTCGCAGCGCCGCTATAAGCGGCGAATTCCTCTTCGAAAGCGGCGACTTCGGGGCCCAGAATGAAGGCACTGGACTCTATAACGCGGGCAATGGCAGCATCAATCTCCGGCTTGAGATTACTGTATTGCGTTTTCAGATCGGCCATGGGGACCATGCGCCGAGGGTAACATTTGGCCCGTCCGGAAATTCCAGTCACAACGCGCAGAAAATAATTGGTGTTGAAATAATTGGACTTACGCCAGCCTGAGGGGCGCAGCCGGTAATTCAGCAGGTACTGTTTGATCGCGGGGGGCTGACGTTCTCCGCAATCGAGGAAAGAATGCCTGGGGATCCAATCATCGTCATTGGCCCATTCTTTCTGTGATAGCAAGTCGCTGATAAAACAGCTTACGCGCTGCACAGGCGCGTTGTAGACCAAAAGCCGGCTTAGCCCGGCAGATCGCCTCGTGCGAATCAACTACTGGCACACGGCTGGCAATATCCCGTATACTTTGGACGGGTATATTGCCAGGCCGTCCAGGAAAAACCGCTGGGAAGGCACACATTCCGATTAGCCGCGATCACTGGCTTAGCATTGATTGCGCTATCGCTTGCGGGCTCTTCGCAGGCGAACTCAACCAGAAAACAGAATAGTCTTGTGTCCGTCGAGCTACAGAGTCTCAGCGCGGCGGGCCGCGGTGCGTTCGCCGAAGGGCGATATGGTGAAGCTCGTCTGATTTTCCGCCAGGCGGCGAATAAAGCGGCGGTTGCCCACCTCCCGCAGCAAGAGGCAACGTACTGGAATAATGCGGGCGGCTGTGCCCTTGCGAGTCGGCAATTTCGTCAGGCGATGGAAGATTTTCAGCGGGCACGGCTTATCGCGGAACAGTCAAAAAGCCGGGTCGCGCTGTCTTACACGATGAGCAATCTGACCAGCCTGTATTTGCAGATGCTGAATCCGGCGGCGGCGGCGCAGACTGCGCAGGAGGCGCTGGCAGGGCCGGAAGGTCAGGCGGACTCGCCCACCACCATCAAGATTCGGTTTCAACTGGCCTCGGCGCTGGCGCGTATGAAGCGGTTTGACGAGGCGTTGCCGCTTTTCCATCAGGCAATTTTTGAGATGGAGGAACGCGGTGACCCGGAAACCACGGCAGCGTTCTGGTCGTCCATGGGCGGCGACTTGCTGGAGGCGGGGCGCTATGAGCTGGCGGAGACCGCGTTTACCGAGGCATTGCGGCTGGTACGCGTCAACCATCTGAAGAATTCGGCGACCATTCTGAGTGGGCTGGCCAAGGTGAAGAACCATGGCGGCGACCGGCACCTGGCGGCTGTACTGTTCGACGCCGCATTGGCAGCTCCGCCGGGGCTGGCGGCGCGATGGGAACTGCTGACCGGCCGTGGCCATTTCCTGCTGGAACAGGGAAATGTGGCGGGGGCGCTGCGGGATTTCCGGGAGGCGCGACGAATTGTGGCGCTGCTGCGGGCAGACATGGTACCGGCCGATCAGGACCGGGTGACGCTGGAAAGTGGTATCGGCGCGGTACTGGCGGGCCTGGTGGACGCCGGGAACAGGCTGGCGGCAACCAGTGCGGACTTCCGGTTGTTGGCGGAAACCTTTGATGCCGCCGAACAGGATCGGATGTGGAGTCTGCGGGCGCTAATCCCCGGTGTCAACGATTGGAGATCGCACCTGCCCGACCACTACTGGGAGGTTCTGGCGCGTTATCAAATGATACAGCGGGCGGCGGGGGCGGGTGATGCGGCGACGCGCCTTTCCATACAGCTGGAAGAGATGGAGGCGGGGGCGGTGGGGCGCGGGTCTGCGGGCAATGCGGCAGAGACTGGAGCCCTGCGTTACGTGCAGGGCCTGCTGGATGCGGATTCGGTACTGTTCAGCTTCCACCTGAGCAAGAGCGAGGCATGGGTTTGGGCGGTGGAGCGTGGGAGCGTGCGGGCGTATTCGCTGGGCGATCCGCAGGCGATTGAACGGGAGGCGACGGCATTCACCCGCGCAGTGCGGGAGGGAAAGACGTCAACGGCTCAAGGTGCGACGCTGTTCCAGCGCCTGTTTGGACCGGTCCCGGAGGCGCGGCGACGCCACGCAAGATGGCTGCTGGAACTGGATTCGTCGTTATTCGCGGTTCCATTCGGCGCACTAGTGGTGAAAGAGGGCCCGCAGCCGGTCTATCTGGTGGAAAAAGCTACGCTGGAAATTGTGCCCGGGGCGTTGCTGCTGAAGCGGGGGTCGGTACCGGCAAACGGCGCGTTTATCGGTATGGGCGATGCGATTTACAACGCGGCGGACCCCCGCTACCGGGGTAGGCACGGCACCGGACGGGCCACGCTGTCACGTCTTCCACAAACGGCTGACGAACTGGAGAATTGTGTCCGGGAATGGGGCGGCGCGCGAAACCGCTTGCTGACCGGGGCCGATGCCACGGAAAGTTCCCTGCGTCTTGCAATGGCGGCCGCGCCTTCGATTCTGCATTTTGCGACCCACGTAGTGACGGCACCGGGTGACAACCGCAGCGGCATGATTGCGCTCAGTCTGGATGAGAACGGCTGGTTGGGTCTGATGGGTCCGAAGGAGATTCTGGCGCGGCCCGTAAGCGCCGCTCTGGTGGTACTGAACGGATGCCATTCGGCGCAGGGCGATGCACTGTCCGGAACGGGCCTGATGGGTCTGACCCGGGCATGGATTGGCGCAGGGGCGGGTGCCGTTTTGGCCACTCAATGGGATGTTCCCGACGCCACAGCACAAAACGTGGTGAGGGCATTTTATCGGGCATTGCGAACAGCTCCGGAGGCGGGAATGGGGGCGGCACTACGAGCGGCCCAATTAAAGGTACTGCGCGCCGGAAAGAGAAATAGTCCCACTGATTGGGCAGGGTATTTCCTTCTAAGCAGGTGGATATGACATCGACATCCGGGGTAAGATCGCAGGCAGTGGCAAATGACGCCGATGTAGCGGAAGAGATGACACCGGGCAACACCGCGACCAGTCAAACAGACTGGGCGCAGGTGGTGGAGTGCATTCGTCAGGGCGACCCGGGGGCGCAGGAGGAGTTGTACGCCTATTTCGGTACAGGGGTGCGATATTTTCTATTGCGGCGGCTGGGTGGTGATGAGCTGGAGGACCGGGTTCACGATATTTTTCTGATTGTCACGGAGGCGATTCGAAACGGAGAACTACGGGAACCGGCGCGCCTGATGGGTTATATCCGGACGGTGGTTCGGCGTACCATTGCAGGGGTGATTCAGGAGAAGATAAATTCGCGGATCAGTTATTCGGATCCGGCAGAGGTTGGGTTTTCGCTGGCAGACTGGAGGCTGGATCCGGAGAAGAGGGCCCAGCAGGAGCAACGCGCAGACGTGGTACGTCGGCTGCTGAAGGGCGCGTCGCGACGCGACCGGGAAGTTTTGCGCCGCTTCTACGTGGAAGAGCAGTCGCAGGAACAGATTTGTGTGGAGATGCGGTTGAGCTACAACCAGTTCCGGCTGCTGAAATCGCGGGCGAAAACCCGCTTCAGTGAGATGGCGCGGCGGGTAGCCGGGAGGATGGGGCTGGGCGACGGGAAATAAAAAGTTGAGAATTTTTCGGATTCCACAGCACTACTTGAATGGAGGAGTATCGGTTGCACCACGGTACGCACGGCTCAGAAGAAGAATTCGACCTCTACGCGATGGGGCGGCTAAGCGCAGGGCGGACTGGCGAACTGGAAGAGCATCTGCTGGTGTGTGAGGGCTGCAGGCTGCAGCTGGACGAAGCGACCGGCTACTGTCTGACGATGCGCCAGGAGTTGCTCAAACCTGAGGCACCAGGATTCCGGCTTGACTGGAACTGGTTGCGGATGCCGACGGTTGCCATGGCTGCGCTGGCGATGCTGGTGCTGGTTTTTGCAGGATGGTTCCTCTATCGGCCACGTACTCCGTTGATTCCTTTGGCCACCATTCAACTTTCTGCCCTGCGCGGCGAGATGCCGGTGGTGGCGGAGGCACGCGAGACCGACGTGACACTGCTGGACGCCGGCACGCAACCGGGGAGCGCGGAGGTAGTGGATGCAAACGGCGGTCAGGTATGGAAGGGACCGCTGGCTGAAGGCGGTAAGCTGCGGCTCAGCAGGGCTCTGGCGAAAGGCACCTACTTCGTGCGCCTCTACGACGGCTCAAAGCTGACACGCGAATACGGTTTTCAGGTTCGTTAGGGTTAAGGTCAGGCCTTACCCGCGCGGCGAACCCGTGGACGCTCGTTGAGTTCCTTCACGAACACATTCGTGTTGAGAGCATCCACGCCTGGCGTTAACGTGCTAAAGGTTGGCGCGGAAGGCGACGGGCGGTGCACCACGGTCATGCGCACCACGGCATCTGCAGCCATGGCACGGCGCAGGGTCAACATACGGGATGCCATCTCTGGTTGCGCTGTCTTTGAGGCTTTGCACTCCACCATGCGGAGTACGCCGTGGCCATCGGGGAAGAGGAAATTGACTTCCAGGCCGGGGCGGTCGCGAAAATGGTAAAGCTCTTTGCGGCGACCAGCATTGATCTGACTCTTCAAAATTTCAGCGGCAATGAACCCCTCATACAGCGCACCCAGAAAGGGAGATCGCTCCAGTTCAGCGGCGCTATTAATGCCGAGCAGATAACAGGCGAGGCCGGAATCTCCGATATAGACTTTGGGAGATTTGATGAGGCGCTTGCCAAAGTTGGCAAAGTAGGGCGGCGCAAGAATGATCTGTCCGGTTATCTCCAGTATGTGCAGCCAGCTGTCTATAGTGGGCACGGAAACACCGAGCGGTGCAGCCATATCGGTACGATTCAGCGTCTGGCCGTGGCGGCTGACGAGAATGGCGAGGAAGCGCCGGAAGGTTGCAAGATCGCGTACGGAGGTGATGGCGCGAACATCACGCTCCAGGTAGGTTTGCAGGTAGGAACTGTACCAGAGGCCGCGGGCTGCGGGCCTGGCAAGTACTTCGGGAAAGCCGCCAGTGAGGATGCTTACACGTGCGGACTCGGCGAGGCTTAGCGGCAACAGCTGCAGTACGGCTGCCCTGCCTGCCATTGACTCGCTGACACCCTGCATCAGAGGAGCCTCCTGAGATCCGGTGAAGAGAAATTGCCCGGTACGGCGCGGGTGCTGATCGATGCGGGTGCGGACGTAATCAAATAGCTGCGGGACGTTTTGAATCTCATCGAATAGAACAGGCAGACGAATCTCGTCCAGCAGGCCGCGGGGGTCAGAACGGGCGCGAGACTGGATGTCAGGATCCTCCAGCAGAACATATGTGGCCTGAGGGAAAATCTCGCGAAGAAGGGACGTTTTCCCTGACCGGCGAGGACCGGTTAGAACGATAGCGGGAAATTGGCGAGCGGCCCCGAGGATATGCGCCGAGAGAGATCGTGCGGTAAAGGCCATGTGACAAATATAAAGTGTCGGTTTAAATTTGTCAAGTCATGGGAAAACTGAAATGATATATTTAAACTGACAGTTTAGATTTGTCAGAGGTGAAAAACGGTTCTCAACGGCCGGCAAATGGCTGAAATCCACCAGCGCGGGCGGGGGCGAATTGGTGAAAGCCTTTGTTTTCAGTCGAAAGCATTCCGGCACGTCAATTGCAAAGTTCATCAGCGGAGGATGGAGCCATGAAAAGCAAATTGATTGCGGGCCTGGTGCTGGCGGCGGGGACAATGTTGGCCGGGCCGCGGTTTTCTGTGGGGGTGGCAGTAGGTGGACCGGCCTATTCCTACGGCCCCGACTATTACGCCAACTCGCGGGCGCCCCGCCCCGGGCGCGGGTATGCGTGGGTGGAAGGCTACTGGTATCGCGACCGCGGCTATCGTGCATGGCAACCCGGCTACTGGGTTGCGCAGCGGCGTTACGCAGAGCCTCGCGGGCGTGACTGGGACCGGGACTACTATCGCGATCGCCGTGAAGATCGTCGCGAAGACCGCCGTGAAGACCGCCGTGAAGACCGCCGTGAAGACCGCCGTGAAGACCGCTACGAAGACCGCTACCGTCGCTAAGTTTATTTCGCAGCGATCGGGCTGGCCGCAGCCTGTGCAATGAGGCGATCCGCATCTTCCTGTAGCAGGAAGCGCTCCGTGACGGCATGGGCCGCAGCGGATTTCACCGCTGCCACCCAGGCGTCATGCGAGGGGTAGCGCTCTTCGATGGAAAGGCGCGGGTCACCGGCGGCGATCCGCTCTGCCTTCGTCTTCGCGAACGGAATATAGCCACCATTCAGACCGCAGATCTTACCTTTGCTGAAACCGGCAGCGGTGACGTTCCAGCCTGTGTAGGTGCCCAGCGGGGCCTGGAGCAGGACGGAAGGAACGCCCGACGTTTCATTGCCATCGGCATTTACGCTGGGTACGAGCGTTGGCAGGATCCGGCGTATACCGGGAGGCGCGAGGCTGATGGCCCCGGAGAGATCGGCATAGCGGAAATCGGGGCCGAAATCATATTCGATGACGGGATTCAGAATGCCCTCGGGTGAGGGCGTGCCGGGAATAGTGGGGTAACCGGTTGCCTTATTCGCAGCGGCGACCAGTTGCCCTTTATCGAGGCGTGGATAGCGACTGGCGGGCGGCTCCACTCCCCGCGTTACCCAATCGACCAGAGCTGCGCGCAAGGCCCTCATCTGTTCGGCCTGGGGATTCGGATTGGCCGGCAACATGCAGCCCGCGGGCGCAGCCGGAGGATCGATGGCGAAACCTCCGCGGCCACCGCCATGCGTGGTGGCAGGGAAGTAATAACGGCGAACATTGTCTGGCAGCGGGATGTCTTTCTTCGCATCGGTGCCAACCAAATTCGGTGAGGCGCGCAAATCCCAGAACTCCAGCGCTCCGAAAGTCTCCATGACTTTCGGGCAGGTATTGGTAGTCTTGCAGCGGTCCAGCAGGGAAGACTTCGGGCGTCCGCGCACTTCATCGGTGTAATCTCCCCACCAGACGGGTCCGTCACTGCCGGGCTCATTGGGCATGGCGGTGCCACCGGCCACGGCGAAGCGGAAATTCATGGCCAGCTGGCGGGTGGCGATGTGGGGATTGATGCCTTCCCAAACTATCTTGCCGGCTTCATCGCGGTTGAAGCCGAGGTGGACGAAACTACGCAGAAAGTTTCCGGATTGCGAGTTGCCTTCGGCGACACCGAAGCGAATCTGACCGGCGACGGGGTTGGGGGTTCCGGCGTCGTCTTTTTCCGCATGGCGCAGGAAAGAATTCAGGTCGCGCGTGGCGGCGTAACCGATGCCGAGCACCAGAGGGTCTTTCGCGGTGTAGATCAGCTCGTAGAGGGCGGTGGGATCAAAACCTGCTTTGGCGCAGATCTTTGTGGGATCCGGTGTGCCCGGGAATGGGGTTTTGGAACAATCGGCGAAGGCCCAGTCACTGGAAAGGACGAGCGTATTGGGTCCGGTTTCCGAAGCCCGGTGGTTCAATATGGCTTTGGATGTATCGAGAGTAGCCGGGTGCTGCCAGGCCAAGCTGCTGGTGGCAGAACTCAGAGTCAGCGTATTGGCGCCGGGAAGGGAGTTGATGAAGCGTGCGGTGACGGGACCGGTAACGGCGGTGCCATCCGCATTTCGGGCGACAGGGACGGCGATGGTCTGCACGCCGGGCTGGGGAAGAAGGTCGCCCTGCCAGCCACTGACAACGCTCACGTGGCCATCGAGCGGAGCGGGCGCGCCGCGTCCGCGATTGGGCACACTGTAATAGAGGACAGAACTGGCCTTTTTCATGTCCACCGGTTTGGCCAGAGCAAAGGTGCCGGAGTACTCCACCATGCCACCGGCATTACGGGGGGCGAGGCGGAGATCGTTGATGGTGGCGTTTTCCGGGGCAGAGGGGTTCAGCACGCCGTAATAGTGGCCGGTGAGCAGTTCGTACTGCCCGGCTTTGCCGAAATTCCTGCCTTCGTAAGCGGGGGATTCCCGCTGTTCGATTTCAATGCGGATGATGCGGGCATCGGCAAAAGGAACAGAAATGAGCAGGGCTGTCAGGGCGAGATTTGGAAGGCGAGGGGCGAAGCGAAACATATGGGAGTCATTATAGGGCTTTTTGCATCCAAAGAACAAAGAGCCGCTGGATGCCTCTGTTAGCCTTAAAGCAGAAGCCGCCCACCTTAACCCTATGCTCGCGATTGCAACCATTCAAGATGAGATTCTGGAGCTGAAGACCCGGCGCAAGGCGATGATTCTGGCACATCACTACCAGGATACGGAGATTCAGGAGCTGGCCGACGAGGTGGGTGACAGCCTAGAACTGGCCCGGGCGGCGAAAAAGTTCACTGGCGACGTGATTGCGTTTTGCGGCGTGAAGTTCATGGCGCAGACGGCCAAGGTACTGAATCCTTCGAAGACAGTGGTGTTACCGGATCTGGAAGCCGGTTGCAGTCTGGTGGACAGTTGCCGCGTGGAAGACGTGAAAAAGTTCCGTTTGGCCCATCCGGATCATGTAGTGGTCGCCTACATCAATACATCAGTTGAAGTAAAAGCCGAAAGCGACATCCTGTGTACGTCGCGCAACGCGGTGAAGATCGTCAACTCCATTCCGGCAGACCGACCGGTGCTGTTTCTGCCCGATTTGAACCTGGGGAACTGGGTGAAGCGGCAAACAGGGCGCGAGAACATGGCTATCTGGCAGGGGGCCTGCATTGTCCACGCCACGTTTGCCGCGCGGAAGTTGAGCGAGGCTCGCAGGAAATATCCGGAGGCTCTGGTGGCGGCGCACCCGGAGTGCACCGAAGACGTGCTGGCCATGGCGGATTTCATCGGATCCACCACCGCGATTGTGGACTGGTGCGTGGGTCACAACAGTAACGAGTTCATTGTGATGACGGAGAGCGGCGTGCTGCATTCGCTGCAAAAGGGAGCGCCGCGGAAGCGCTTCCACTTCATCCCTAACGAGAACTGCAATTGCAGCGAATGCCCCTATATGCGGCGGAATACGCTGGAGAAGCTGGCGGATTCGCTGCGGAATCTGGCACCGCGGATTGAGCTGGACGCGGTGCTGATGGCGCGGGCGGCGGCGCCGATTGAGCGGATGCTGGCGGTCTTGTAAATGCATCCGGCGATTGCTGCGGCGTTGACTGAAGATGTTGGATCGGGCGATATCACCACGCTGCTGACTGTTCCGGCCGGGGCGATGGCTACCGGCACCGTGCGGGCAAAACAGGCGTTGAGGCTGGCGGGGGTAGAGTTGCTGGCGGAGATTTTCCCCTGCCAGGTGGAGGTGTTGCGGCAATCCGGCGATACTCTGGACACTGGCGATGCCATCGCGGTGGTTCGGGGCCCAGCCCGTGATTTGCTGACGCGGGAACGCACAGCCCTGAATTTTCTGCAAAGGTTAAGTGGCATCGCCACTCTGACTGCGCAGTATGTGAAGGCCGTGGAAGGAACCGGGTGCCGGATTCTGGACACCCGTAAGACAACGCCGGGGCTGCGGCAACTGGAAAAAATGGCAGTGGCCGCAGGCGGGGGTACCAATCACAGGCTGGGATTGTACGACCGCGTGCTTATAAAGAACAACCACATTGCCTCCGCGGGCGGCGTAACAGCCGCACTGGAACGGACGCGGCACGCCCTGGTCCCGGTGGAAATTGAGGTCCGCACGGTTGAGGAACTGGACGAAGCGCTGCGGGCGGGCGCGACGCACCTGCTGCTGGACAATTTGACACCCGCGTTAGCCAGTAAGTGGATTGCTCACATTGCCGGGCGGGCCAGAGTGGAACTTTCCGGCGGCATCACGCTGGAAACTGTGCGGGCGTATGCCGAAACCGGAGCCAATTTCATTAGTTGCGGTGCTCTAACCCATTCCGCACCGGCAGTGGACATCAACTTCACCGTTGAACGGGCAGTATAACGGACGCGTCCGATTCGGACCAGAGCCCCAGGCGTCTGCTATCTTATTGCATTGGCGTACCTTTATCGGCTACGCTGGCAAGATCAAAACCCCCTAGTCCCAATTCCAGGAGAGATTCAACCAAGATGCCGTCGATACGTTTGTTTGCCGCCACGTTTGCGTCGTTGCGGCTGCGCAATTTGCCCCGATCGGTCTATATGCTGATCCCCGCGCTGCTGGCCATGTTCCTGTCCCCTGCCTCCATCTTCGCGCAGGGTCATGGCGGTGAAGCCAATCTTGTCTTGCCCGATCTGAGCATGGGCACTTTCCTGGGCACCAACGGGCGCACCCTTTTGATGGGCGGCCTGGTGATTTGTGCTCTGGGTCTGATGTTCGGCCTGGTTACTTACATGCGGCTGCGCGACCTGCCGGTCCACAAGAGCATGCTGGAAGTAAGCGAACTAATCTGGGAAACCTGCAAGACTTATCTGTGGACCCAGGGCCGATTCCTGCTCATTCTGGAGATCTTCATTGGCGCGGTAATGCTGCTGTACTTCGGCTATTTCCAGCAGTTTCCGGCCCCGAAACTGGCCATTGTTATTCTGTTCAGCCTGGTCGGTATTGCGGGCAGCTACGGTGTGGCGTGGTACGGCATCCGCGTGAACACATTCGCGAATTCACGTACAGCGTTCGCCAGCCTGAAGGGCAAGCCGTTCCCCTGTTATCAGATTCCGCTGAGCGCGGGCATGAGCATTGGCATGGTGCTGATCTCCACCGAACTGCTGATCATGCTCTGCATCCTGCTGTTCATTCCGGGCGATTACGCCGGCCCCTGCTTCATCGGCTTCGCCATCGGCGAATCGCTGGGCGCGGCGGCCTTGCGCGTGGCCGGCGGCATCTTCACCAAGATCGCCGACATTGGCGCCGATCTGATGAAGATCGTATTTAACGTGAAAGAAGACGACGCGCGCAACCCGGGCGTGATCGCCGATTGCACCGGTGACAACGCCGGCGACTCGGTTGGACCCTCGGCCGATGGTTTCGAAACCTACGGCGTAACCGGCGTGGCGCTCATCTCGTTCATTCTGCTGGCGGTGAGCAATCCGCTGGTGCAGGTGCAGTTGCTGGTGTGGATCTTTGTGATGCGCGTGATGATGGTGATCAGTTCAGCACTTTCCTATTTCATCAATGACGCGATTGCCAAGAGCCGTTACAGCACCCTGGACAAGTTCAATTACGAACATCCGCTCACCTTCCTGGTGTGGCTGACCTCCATTATTTCGATTGCCCTGACCTACGTGGTCTCGTACTACATGATTCCGGAACTGGGCGGCGACGTAACGCTGTGGTGGAAGCTGTCAAGCGTAATCACCTGCGGCACTCTGGCAGGGGCTGTAATCCCGGAACTGGTGAAGGTATTCACCTCCACGCACTCGCGCCACGTGCGCGAAGTAGTGACGTCTTCACGCGAAGGCGGCGCCTCCCTGAACATTCTCTCCGGTCTGGTAGCGGGCAACTTCGCGGCGTTCTGGCTGGGCATGGCTATGCTGGCGCTGATGTCAGCCGCCTACGTGCTGAGCATGCAGGGTCTGGGCGGCCTGATGGTGGCCCCGGCAGTGTTTGCCTTTGGTCTGGTGGCCTTCGGATTCCTCGGGATGGGCCCGGTGACGATTGCAGTGGATTCCTATGGACCAGTGACGGACAATGCGCAGTCGGTATACGAACTGTCGCTGATTGAAACCCTGCCGAATATTGAACAGGATCTGCAGAAGAATTTCGGCTTCAAGCCGGACTTCCACAAAGCCAAGGAAAACCTGGAAGAGAACGACGGCGCGGGGAACACCTTCAAGGCCACAGCCAAGCCGGTGCTGATTGGGACGGCCGTGGTGGGAGCGACGACCATGATCTTCTCCATCATTGTGGCGCTGACCAACAAGCTGACCGACACCGTAGCAATGACGAAGCTTTCCATTCTGCACCCGCCGTTCCTGCTGGGCCTGATCGCGGGCGGCGCGGTAGTGTACTGGTTCACCGGCGCTTCCATGCAGGCCGTGACCACGGGCGCTTATCGCGCGGTGGAATTCATCAAGAAGAACATGAAGCTGGATGGCGCCGCCAAAGCTTCGGTGGAAGACAGCAAGATCGTGGTGGGCATCTGCACGCAGTATGCGCAGAAGGGTATGTTCAACATCTTTCTCGCGGTGTTCTTTGCCACTCTGGCGTTTGCGTTCGCAGATCCGTTCCTGTTCATTGGCTACCTGATCTCCATCGCGCTGTTTGGTCTGTATCAGGCCAACTTCATGGCCAACGCGGGCGGCGCGTGGGATAACGCGAAGAAGATTGTGGAAACCGAATTGAAGCAGAAGGGTACCGATCTGCATGCGGCCACGGTGGTGGGCGATACGGTAGGCGATCCGTTCAAGGACACGTCGAGCGTGGCGCTGAATCCGATCATCAAGTTCACTACGTTATTTGGTCTGCTGGCGGTGGAGCTGGCGGTATCGATGACGGAACAGGGTGGCGGCACGTTAGTGGCGGTTTTCTCCGGCGTTTTCCTGCTGATTGCGCTGTGCTTCGTATACCGTTCGTTCTACGGGATGCGGATCGAAAGCTAAGCGGCACGACAAGTGTAGTGGGAATGAAGGGGCTCGCAGTTTGCGAGCCCCTTTCTCGTTGGGTAGCGCAGTGGTACGATGCCGATTGACCCGATCCTGACGTGGCAGCCCCTTCGCTCTCAGAACTTTACGGAGATTGTGTCCGGTCCGCCGGCCATCATCCCTCGTGCGATGAATTTTTCCGAATTTTCCGTCCCGCTCTGACCCGGGTTGCCCGGCGCGTAGCTTACCAGTACAATTCCCCTCACCAGGCCGAAGACGCGGAGCAGGAAGTCAATCTGAAGTTGCTGGCTTCCGGCGAGACCATCCTCAAACGGTTGCCGGCGGAACCGGTGGACGCCCTGGCCTACTTCTCTGTGGTGGCTGCCAATGCAGCGAGGGACTTCTTCCGCGCACTGGGAGCGGCAAAGAAAGGGAGCGCTGTGACGGTCTCAATTGATACCCAGCTTTCGGCACTGAGCGCCAGCCTGGGCGTTTCGCCGGACGTGGACAAGAGCCTCATCATAGACCGAATCAATGAGCTTTTGCCAGCGGATCGACGGGAGCAAATTGCATTCCGGTTCTACTACTATCAGGGGTACACAGCGAAGGAAATCGCGGCGATACCGGACTTTGGCCTTTCGGTAAAAAGGGGTGGAAAGTATGATCTTCCGGATTACCAGGGGAGTCCGGGAGCGTTTTCACAGTAGAAGGAATCCGGTGGTGAAAAAAGGGATACCTGAGCCGGAGGCGTTCCTATGAGTGAGGATTGGTGAGCACAACGATAAGTTCCGGGCCCCCCTGCCCCGCTGAGAGCGTTTGGGACGCAGTTGCCGCTGGCCTGCTCAAAGGCGACGAAGCCGTCACGGCGATGGAACATGCGTCCAATTGCGCGGTATGTGCGCAGACCTTGCGGGAAGCGATTGAGATTTTCGCTGTAGAAGAGCCAGTTACTACGAATGTCGTCTCCATTGGCGTAAGGCCCCGGTTGGCACCGGCGGTGCGGTGGCTGGGAATTGCAGCGGCGCTGCTGGTGGCGGTTGGCGTGGGGTACCTGGCCACCACGCAATTCCGCTCGCCGGAGCCGCTGACTCTGCTGTCCAGCGCCTACACAGAGCACAGGACGCTTGACTTGCGGCTTCCCGGGGCCTCTTACGGCGTTATGCAACTGGAACGAGGGGGAGAGGCACGGAAGCCTACACACGCAGTGGAAGCGGAACTCGCGTTTCGGAGCACGCTGGAACGGATGCCGAATGACCCCGGTGCGCTGCATGCGAAAGGCAGATGGGCAATTCTTTACGGGACGCCAGACGACGCCATTGTGGCCCTGACGGCGTCGCGGGACGCCACGACGGGGAAGCCCGACGCGGGCCTGCTGACCGAACTGGCCATTGCCTGGCGGGAAAAGGGTCGGCGAAGCGGTCAGGCGGCTGACAGCCTCCATGCCATCGAGTTCCTTGGACAAGCACTCCAGCTGGATCCGACAAACGCTGCGGCTCTGTTCAATCGCGCTGTCGTTGAGGATGAATTAAATCTGTGGAGTCCGGCGATTTTAGATCTGGAAAAACTGCTGACGGTGGAGCCTTCCGGTGCGTGGAGCGAGGAAACCCGCAAGCGGCTGGTGGAAATTCGCCGGAAGGTCTGAGATCAGGGCCGGTTCGGCGTGGGTACGCTCATATCCACAACATTCTGTACCGGCACGTAGTAGAGAATCCGGTTGCAGCTTTCACAGGTGATGATGCGTTCGGCGGTTTTCAGTTCCTGGAACAACTGCAGCCGCATCATGATCTGGCACTTCGTGCAGCGGCCTCCCACAGCTTCTGAAACCGCCACGCCGACGCGGGATTTGCGGATGCGCTCGTAGTTGGTCAGAACGGCCGGGGTCATATCCACGGTCACTTTGGCCCGGTCGGCCTGCAGTGCTGCGATTTCGTTGCGGTCAACAGTGGTGCGCTCGCGGGCATCCGACTTTTCCTGCTCCACCTGCCTGCGTTCCTGGGTGAGAGCGATCTCGGCGGCCTTCACTCCCTTATCCAGCGTCTCTGATTCGCCCATGAAGTCGAGAATCCGGTCTTCAATCCGCTTCACTTCTTCCTGACAAAATGTGATCTCGTGCTGGAAGGCGTGGTACTGCGGGTTGGTCTTGGCACCCATCATCTGATCGCGCAGTTTGGAGGCCTTCTGGTCCTGTACCTGGATCTCGCCTTCCAGCTTTTTGCGTTCTTTCTGATTGCCGGTGAGGGCGGCCTTGTTGTGATCGAGGCGGCGCTGGTGGGCATCGAGTTTCTTCTCGATTTCGGCGATGTGTTTGGGCAGCGCCGAAATTTCCTGGGTCAGTTCGGCAATGCGATCATCCAGCATCTGCAGACGTATCGCCTTCTGAATATCGGGAAGCATTGGTACCGGAAGTTTAACAAACGTGTTCGCGGGCGGTGTGGAATGACGTTGATACAAGGTATCAATGATGCAAATCACGGTGAAAAAATGAGGAAACCGCGGCTATTTCAATATACTGAACATGTTGGAGAAGTCGTCCGTCCACATGCGGAAACCGGCGTGGGCCGGCAGCACGCGACCGGTCTTCAGCAGCTCTGGCAGGGGCCGCGCAGGGTCGATCAGGATGACCCAGGAGGAAGAGTTGCAGAGCATGTCGTCGGCTTCGGGATCGAGTGAAAACTGCAGTGCCCGGCGACCGAACGCGGTGGCGGCGCGCTCCATCACCGGTTCCAGATCCAGATAGCGGTTGGAGATATTCACGGCCAGCAGGCCACCGGGCTTCAGGTGACGGAAGTACATGGCGAAGGCCTCCTTCGTGATGAGGTGTACGGGGACGGAATCGCCGGAGAAGGCGTCCATGACGAGGATGTCGAATTGCTGCGAGGGTTCGCGTTCGAGCGAGAGGCGCCCATCGCCGAGCGAGACTTCGACTTTGGCGGGGGTGTCGGCCAGGTAGGTGAATTGGGAGCGGGCGAGATCGAGCACCAGGGGATTGATTTCGTAGAGGCGGATGGTGTCACCTGCCTGTCCATAGGCCGCGAGCGCGCCGGCACCGAGGCCGAGGATACCCATTTTCCAGTGCTCGCCTGGTAGGCGGGAACGCATGGCATGGCCGATGCCGCTATCGGGGCAGAAGTAAGCCACGGGAGAGCGGCGGTACTTCGGATTCAGCATCTGGATGCCGTGGTTGATGCGGCCGTGGAGAAGCTTACGATCCGCGTCTTCGTCAGTCGGCTTGCCTTCGTCGATGACCCGGAGCTGGCCGTAAAAATTGCGGACCACGGCGCGGTAGCCGGTGAGGCCTTCCTTCACCACCATGCCCAGCTTGCCGATGTAGATACCCGCGGCCAGCGTGAAGGCGACGGCCAGCACCTTTGACGGCATGCCCGGCCAGCGGCGCAGCGACTGCGCGACGGCCCAGGCCAGCAACAGGGCGCAAAGGGCGAGGCCGATGTCGAATTCGTAATAGGCGTTGAAGAGGTTGGGAGCGATGAGTCCGACGAAAATGCCGCCCAGCGCGCCGCCCAGCGAAACGAAAATATAGAAACCGGTAAGGTGGCGCGGATCGGGCTTGAGACGCACCAGTTCCCCGTGGCAGAACATGCAACAGCCAAAGAGCGCCAGGGTGGAGAAGGCGATGGCAATCTTCATATCCAGCGCCAGGCCTTTCACGAGGAACCACCCGAAGATGAACAGGCTGGCGGCGGCGAGAGGCAGGAAAACGGCGCGGTTATACCAGCGGGGCGAATCGAAACAGATGATGAAAGTGAGCAGGTAGGCGCTGAGCGGCAGAACCCAGAGGAAGGGGATGGCGGCGACGTCCTGCGTGAGGAAGTTGGTAACGGTAAGCAGCAGGGTAGAGGCGCAGGCGGCGAAAGCCAGCCAGAGCAGGCGGGTGTTGAGCGAGGGCGGCGGCGCGGGCAGGGTTTGATCCGTATGCAGTTGGCTGGGGCGGGCCTGGGATGCGCGCCAGCCTGTTATGGCGCAGAGGATGGCGAAGAGACCATAGGCGACTGACCACGAAATGCCCTGCAGGCGTGTGGGGAGCCAGGGTTCGATGAGGACCGGGTAGGTGAGGAGGCCAAGCATGGAGGCCAGATTGGAGAGCGCGAAGAGCCGCCACGGCACGGTACCGCGTTCGCGGTTGTACCAGGCCTGGAGCAGAGGGCTGGTGGCAGAGAGCAGAAAGTATGGTGCGCCAATGGTGGCGGCGAGCAGGAGCAGGATGAGTCCGGTTTCACTGCCCGCGCCGGTAGGCTTCCAGCGCTCGCCTGGGAGGATGGGAAGCAGCGCAAGGCTGGTGGCGAGGAGCAAGGTGTGGAGGATAACCTGGGTGCGTGCGGCCCGTCCCTGGAGCCAGTGGGCGTAGGCGTAGCCGGCCAGCAGGATGAGCTGGAAGAAGAGCATGCAGGTGCTCCAGACAGCGGAAGAGCCGCCAAACCACGGCAGGATTACTTTGGCGATGATGGGCTGGACCTGGAAGAGAAGGAAGGCCGAGATGAAAATCGTGAGGGCGTACAGGGCGGTGCCGGGGCGCGAAGGGGCGGGGACGGTTTGATGCATCTTCAACAGACAATCTTACGCGGGTCAGGTGCGTGGGGTAGACTAAGGAAGTTCGGGCCGTGGCGCAGCCTGGTAGCGCGCCTGCTTGGGGTGCAGGAGGTCGTGAGTTCGAATCTCGCCGGCCCGACCATTTTTAACTACTCCAGTACGTTGGGGCAAAGGGGCATGACGAGCGTTCCAGGAAAGGACGCTTGCCATGCAACTCTGGTCTTTCACCGAACGCTTCATCCTCTAACTTGAAATCCTCAAGAACGTCTCACCGGCCACGATTCAGTGGTCTCAGTACAGTCTCAAGGCTTTTCAGCCGGTTCTTCACTTGGAGTTCGAATCCGTCTCCACCAGCGCCAGCGAACCTTATCCGACTACCCGAATTCATCACAAAGATTTTATATGTGATCGCTAAGAGCGGTGGATCGGCCTTTGCGTTTGAACTATGAAAATGAGCTGCGGCAGAGTCACTACCAGCCATCAAACCATGCGGCCCAGACGGATCATAAATGTGGCAACCGGTGTCCTCTCTTGAGGAACAGATCGATCTCCACCAAGGCAGAGTAGTCGCTGTGGCAAACGAGCTTACGCTATCGCCCCCGCACCTTGGATTGAAGCGTTTTGACCCGGCTTTCAATGTTAACCAGAGCATCTGGTCGCAAGTTACCTTGATTTTTGTTTTGGTATCTTTTCAAAGTGCTGATGGCAGCTTCGGAGAGGCCCAAGTTTTCTTGCAAGTCAGCAACTAGGAGATAAAGAAAGTCACTATCGTGTGATGCGTCCTCGGTTAACGCTTTGTCGTAGAAGGGCAATGCCTGAGCAGGACCGTCCAACTCCTGTACGAGCGTTCCGACCAACGCGAATTCCCGGGGCGTATGAGGCTGAATAATGCCTCCGTCCAAATACCTGGCGAGCAAATATTTATCTACGGGGCCATCAGCGAGCACACGTTGGCTGCCAACGCGGTAAGCCTGCCATTCGGGGTGGTCCCATCCCTCGCTCAAGATCTGCTGGATCATCAGCACAGAGCCGATCACTTCGGATGATGATCTTTTGACTTCAGTCATGTTCCAAATCGGCTGAAGAGCGTCATCGGCCCAATTCCACACGACCACCGAAAATGGCGCCGGAGCGCCACCGCTTCTGATCCAGCGCGTAATTAGCTGGCCGGTGCCGGGCGTTCCAGGAACCGAATTGATCATAAGAAAGCCCATTGAGATCGGGAAGCCAGCCATGTCGGTCTGGCTCATTACAGCAAAGTCGTCGGAGTTCGCTGCAAACTTATATTCGCCGTTGCGCATCGCGAATATCTGAAACGCACCCTTAAAATCAGTCTGACTGACCGGACAGGAAAAACCCGCGATGATAATAGGGCGTTCCCCTACCGTGATCGCGACTACGGCAAATCCGTCCGGCGAACCGTATTCAATTTTCCGGCGTAGATCGTCACGGATCGAGCCCAAATCGGCGGGCGGTCCAAGCCGCAAGGTCTGAAGCGTGTCATCGAACGTTTTTTGAATCTGCGCATCACAGTTTTCGCGACTGAGTTCAGTCTCTGGAGAGTTCTGAGCAGATGTCGCGGCCCCCGGCTGTCCAGATTGGCCAAGAGCTGGGAGCACCATCAGAATCAATAGTATGAACGATGTTAAACGATCAAAAATTATTGTTTTCATATGCCGGTTCCGATTAATTGGAAGTGGTCCAACTCTGGCGAACTATGACGCACCCGTTGACCGGACGAGGGCGGATAAAGACAAAATCTGACATATCGATTTCATTGAAGACCAGGAGTTGCTGGTCTTTGATCGAAGGAAATTCGATTAAGCCGTGGTACCAGTAGCTGTTTGGGAAGACTGAGGTCGCGGAAACCCGATGGCACGATTGAAGGTTAAGTTCATTCTGGAGTCTGCTGATCTCCGTTTGCTTCTGAGAGGCATTGTTCGTGGCGCCGGGCGAGCCATAGCCGATCGCGTTTCCAAAAGAGGCCGAAAGGCGTTTATCGAACACTTTGGCCGCATTTGCGACAGCGCTGTCATACGCGGATTTGCTGTCGGCTGTAGTTCTGAGCCGCGCGTTTTTGTATCGATCCGTGTCCACCGATGAAAATTGGTTTCGGGCTGCGATTAGGCCGTTGTACGTAGAGTATCCGCCAAATAACTTTTGGTTAAGGCGATTGCGAATAATGCCCGCGACCGCGGCCTTGCCGTTGCCACTTTGCACTTGAGCTTCGCCTATCAGTACCTGAATCAACGGTTGGGGTGGCACTGTGATCTGTGCAGAACGAGCGAAGCCAAAAAGTGATGCTGACAGGCCAAAAACTCCTGACTGCCTGTCCGACGTCGCCGTCACGCGGCGCTGCTGATCAACGGACAGCGTGGCGTTTGATTCACCGCCTGTATTATCGATTCGGGTCCAGCCGATTGCCGGTGATCCAGACAAATTCGTTTCTATTTGCAGCTGGTTGTTGGCGACACCACCGGTGGCGATGTCCAGTTGAGTGGGGCTCAACGTGAAATGCGAAACCTTCACCTGAAAAGTCTGGCTTCCCACAGTCGGGCCGCCACCCGCCGAAACGGAAAACGTATATGTTCCCTCGGTATTGAACGTGACATTCGCGGTGCCATGAATGTAAGCGCTTCCAAGAAAATTTCCCGCCGTCTTCTGGCTTCCGTTGACGACGATGCTGCTCGCCCCCGAGGCATACGTCACTTGAATTGTGCTGATTGCGCGCGAAATCGGCCCGTTGTTGTACAGGTTGAAAAACTCGATGGAAACGTTCGCAGGCGCTGAATCGCACTGATTCGATATCGGATTAACCGACAGCTTCTTCCCTGTTATGTCCCGGGACGCAACTACCACCGAAAAATTGCAGGTCGCCCACGCGGGCGCTGCCATCGTCAAAAACAACGTAGCGGCGAGAGATTTCCTCATGATGGTGATTATATGGGAGGTTTTTCCAAAATGCAACATGTTGACATCATTTTGATGGCGTATGACATGTCAGCTTTAGCCATGAAGAGACTGCTCATCGCTGAGTTCTAAAAGATCAACGCGAGGCGTCAGTGCCAAAGGTCAGGCACCCGAGGGGGTGGCTCTTGCATCGATCCCAAAGCCCATCTGATGTAAGGACTCCCATCGACCGAGGTGTCGACGCCATGATCCTCCATATAGAGGATCATGGCGGCATTGATAATTGACGTCTTGGTATCCTTCTCGTTGGAGCGCCGATTAAGGCAGGCCTCCACATCTTTCGAAAGGATCAACGTTACGCGCTTCTTTTGAGACGCTGGCAGCACGCGTGCACGGGCAACATCGCAGGGTAGACACTCTGAGAAAAAGCGACCCAATGCTTCGACGACAACAGCGTTTTTTGCTCTGCCCTCGAGTGCGCAAAACACTTCGAGCTTTAGGTCCAGCGATTTTGCGATCAGCACGGTGACGAGGACACGGTCCTTTACGGTTGGAAGAGTTCTTTTCCCCTTTCGCGCCTGTTGAGCGAAGGGATTAATGAGCGCTGGACTTGCCGCAGCCATAAAGAAACCAGTATAGCCGTTCAAAGTCTGGTTTCACTACCAAACGTTGCCCCGGGCCTGAATAATTAAAGATGCGCTGACGACGGTAATCCGAAAAAACGGCTGGCGTTCACTATTTCAACTCCTGGGATGCCATCTTCATCCAAAACCGCACTGGCACGATTGTGTTCCATCAATAAGACTCTACCGCTACCGGACCGGGCTATCTCAATCTGTTCGGCCATCAACAGCCGAGGCCGTGCCGGGCGGCGGCTTCTGGCATAACGAAGATCAGATCGCTCTCCCTGATCGGCGCGGGGCTTTCGTCCGGAAGCCGCCTCAACCGCTGCCGGCGCCCCGGCGAGATTCAGGAAACCCTACAAGACCCATGCCACGTCAGCCGTAATCCGCCTCGACATCCTGTCGACGTTGGCGACCCCAACACGCCCATGCGATAAACCAGTTACATGCGAAACCTGTTTCCGTTGTTCCTGCTGGCCGGCGTCCTCTGCGCCCAAACCGCCCCGTCGCCGGAAATCAAGGACCCCCTGGGTAGAGACACGCCGCAGGGGGCGGTCTTCCAATTTCTGGAAGCCGGTCATTCCCGGGACTATTCGAAAGCCGCCTATTTTCTCGATTTGCGCCGCCTGCCGGCCGCTCAGCGCGCCCGGAATGGTCCCGAACTGGCCCGACAGCTGGAGGATCTGCTCGACGACACATCCTTCAACATCGCAACGTTAAGCCGCGATCCCGCAGGAGATCAGTCCGACGGCTTTTCGCCCGAATTGGAGCGACTGGCAACGTTTCACGTCGATGGTCAAACTTTGGAACTTCAACTGGAACGTGTGCAACTCAAGGCCGGCTTACTGGTATGGCTGGTTTCGGCACCGAGCGTCGCGATGATTCCGGCGGCCCACAAAGTTGTGGCTGAGACGCCGTTTGAGCTCAAACTGCCCCAGCAGCTGGTGCGATTTGAAATTCTTGAAACTCCCGTGTGGCGATGGATCGCGCTGGTACTGGCGGCTGCCGGACTCTGGCTGGTCACGGGGTTCTTCACCTGGCTGTTGTCGAAAATTGAACGGCCGCTCGCAGCCGCTCCTTTTTTGCGAGGACCCTTAAGGCTCGTTCTGGCAGTGGCCGGATTTAGAGCAGCGCTGGACTTTGCGCCGCCCTCATCGCTGCCGCGGCTGTTTATCGAAAGGGCATGTGGATTGATCTTCTTTCTAACCCTCGCATGGGGTGCAGCCATAATTGTTGATCTGCTTGCAGAACGATGGCATTCCCATCTCGACCCGCGGATCAATGCCGTGAGTTATTCGGTTCTTCCCCTCGGCCGGCAAATTCTGAAGCTGTCGCTCTACATGATCGCTTTTCTGGGCGTGATCAGTGCGTGGGGCTTCAACACCTCGGCGATTCTCGCCGGCCTCGGGGTTGGCGGACTTGCGGTTGCGCTGGCAGCGCAGAAGACGATAGAGAATCTATTCGGGGGGATTTCCGTGATCGGCGATCGTCCTGTTCTTGTGGGAGACGTTTGCAGGTTTGGCGACCGCACAGGAACCGTAATGCATATCGGATTACGGTCTACCCGGATTCGAACGCCCGACCGGACGATCATTTCCGTGCCAAATTCGCAGTTCTCTTCCATGTCGCTGGAAAACATCTCAGGGCGTGACAAGATATGGTTTCACCCAACGTTCAATTTGCGCAGGGACACTACTTCGTCCCAACTATCTCAGGTGCTTTCCTCGCTGCAGCAGATCCTTATCGACCACCCGATGGTTGAAGTCGGTAGCCTCCCGGTGCGTTTTATTGGAGTTGGCGCGTACTCCCTGGATATCGAAGTGAACGCGTACGCAGCCACGCGCAATACTGAGGAGTTTCTCGGTCTTCAGCAGACACTCCTGCTCCAAATGCTGCAGGCGGTGGAAGCGGCCGGTACAGCTTTGGCTGTACCTCTTCAGGAGAGTTTCAACGCGCCGCGCAGCTCGCAAAACGTTCCGGGCTGATGCCCGACATGCTCAAAGTGATCGCAGGAAATTCAACAAATCCTGCTTCATCGTTTCGGTGAGTGCGCTCCAGTTTGCGACTACATGGTTTGCCTCGCTGCCCGTGCCGGCGTGAGCGGCGATAGCCGCCTTGAGGTCACTGGTCCGGCCGTCGTGCAGGAAGAAGGTCCGTTGACCCAGACCCCACAATGGCGCCGTGCGAAACTCGTCGACACCTGCCGAGCCCTGGATAATGTCGTCCATCAAGCCCTGGCCCATGTGATGTACGAGGAGGTCAGAATAGAGATTGACCGGTTTATTGGCCAGCGCGGGGCTCGTGGAAGAACCGGTGTTCATGACCGGCGTGTGACACATCACGCAGCCAGTGGTCTGAAAAACGGATTGGCCATTACTGACGCTGGCGGTCGCCGCTCCACGGGCGGGCGGCGCGAGGAAGCGCATAAACGTGTTGACGATGTCGACGCGGGTTTGGATGCCTTGAGGCGTCTGGAAGGGTTTGTCATCCAGCCCGCTCGTGAACTGACAAGCGGGGGTGAGATCGTTTTTGGTAGTGTCAGTATCGTTTGTAACTCCCATTTCGTTCCGGTAGGCCTCGGCGGTGAAATCGCGCAATACCCGGATCTGCGCCTTCCAGCCGAACTTTGTAATGAGAGCGTTATGCGGGTCGCGATTCTCGTGGCCTGAGATTCCGAGCGCCATTTTTGCCTGCAGACTGGAATTCTTGTTGGAGAGGATTGTGGAATCGGGAATCGCTTCGATCAGACCCGCGCCGAAAGTGGGTGTGGTGATGCGGATCGAGACGTTGCCGGTTTGGAACTGTGTGGCAAAATCGGGCTGCGGAATATTGCACCCCGGTGCATCGGCGCGGCCGGAGATAGTGAAGAGCTGATGGACACCGCCATCACGGGTATGGTCCGGGTTGTACTTAAAGCGAACTGCGAACGACGGCCCGTTGCGCTGCAGGAACGAAGGGTTGGTCTGGCCGGGCGCCAGGATCCCGTAGTCGGTATTCACTCCGCTAACGAGCTGTGCCTGATTGGTAACGGGCGCGCTCGATCCGCCGTGCGTCGGCTGCACGTGGCACTCGCCGCATGAGACCGAGTTGAAGCGCGGCCCGAGGCCCGCGGAAGTCTGCTTATTGAGCGGCCCGTTGGGCCCGCCCATGACCGAATTGAAGATCCTGAACTCGGCAGCCCCCAGCTGAAAAAGTGCGCTTTCGCTGGCTGACATTCCACCGATGGGAGTGACCATGAAGACCGGCTTGACCGGGCCGCGAAGCCCGGGATCCTTCGATTGTCCGAACAATGATGGACCAGAGACGGTCTGAAAGAGCAGCGCGGCGGCTACGGGGACGATTCCATACTTCATTGATTTGTTCCTCCTCAGTTCGCGGTTTTTCCGCAGGGCCGAAATTGCGCCCTTAAATTTAGAAGAGGCCGGACGCTGGTGAGATATTGGCGGGGGGGGGCAGTTTTCCCGTTACGATTTGATTGTTGGGTTTGGCATTCGACGTGCACAGTGCGCGGGGAGGACCAAGGCACACCATGAGAATGCTACCGATCATCGCCGCTGGATTTATTGGAATTGCGCTCGCCGGAGCCGCATCACCCCAAACCGCTGCGCAGGATATGAAGAACGCCGGACACGAAAGCAAGGAAGCCGTCAAAAGCGTGGGGAAGGGCACGGGTAAAGCAGTGACAACTGGCGCGAAAAAAACCAAGCGGGTTGTCAAGAAGGGTGCTCACGCCGTGGCTGACGAGACCAGAGAGGGCGCGGAAAAAGTCGAACGGAAAACGGCCAGGTAGGCAATCACAGGCGGGCCGGGCTCCGAATACGAAGGCGTGGCCCCCAAATCAACTTGCGGCAAGGCTGGTGTTTTCGGTGGCGATACTTGTTACCTGCGGGGGTGTACTCCACCCGGTAACGAACTGGATGCCATCCGCGAAAGATGTGACCAGCCTGTCTGGCCGCGAGGGTTTAAACCGACTCAAGGCGCGCTCCGTGTCACCGGTAAAGCCCCACACTCCGACGACTAATTTGGTCCGTGGAAACCGCGCCTGTAGTTGTCGGCTCAAAGTGATTGCACGGGCGAACGCAAACGGCGGCAGGGCAGAAACACACAACGTATCCTGTTCGCCCGGCTCCATGAGAGCAATCGTCTGCTGCACGGCAGAGTCCAGGGGAAACGAAATGGCGGTGTGACCGGCTTGCTCCAACATCTGGGCGAACATGGCGGCTGCGATCTCATCGGCCTCATCGCTGGCGGGAACAACCAGAGTGCGGCCTGCTGCCCTGAGCACTTCCACATGCGGCGTTTTTTCCGAAAACTCCACCAGCATTTCTTTGATACTCAAAAACAGGAATTCTTCCCGACCGGGATCGAGCGCGCCCTTGTGGCGGTCATGTTCGGCCATGGCCAGAGCTGGTCTGATCACAGAATCGTATAGTTGCGGGAGCGAGTTTTCCGTGAGATAGAGTTCGGCCACGTCGCGCGCTTCCTGATCATCCATTGCCAGCAGTCGTTGATAGATGCGGGCTTCGGGGCTCAAGACGTCTTCGTCACCCAGAATGATGTGGAGAAATGAGAACTGCGGCGCGTAGCGTCCCAAAACAACGAGGCATACGGTGAGCGGAGTTGAAAGAACCAGCCCGGCGTAGCCCCAGAGAACAGCCCAAAATACGGTAGTCAGGAGCAACGCCAATGCTGAGATGCCGGTATGGGCACCATACAGCAGCGGCTCCACGAAGTTCCCGATAACCAGTTCCGCTACAGCGAATAAAAGGAAGACCAATAGAGGAGGCGTCCAGTTGTCGAAGACCGCGAGCGAGAGTATGAGCGGGAACAGCGTAGCCACCGCCACACCCACATAAGGAACGATGCGCAGAATCGCCGCCACACTTCCCCACAGGCCCGCGTAGGGCACTCCGATCACGTAGAGGCCGATGCCGCAGAGGAGGCCAAAGCCGGCGTTCACTGCGACTTGCATCAGCAGGTAGCGGCTGACCCGGCTAATTGCGTCATCCAGGGCCTGGGTCATGACGTTGAGCTGATTGATCCCAACCACCCGAAATAACCGGTTGCGCAGGTCGAATTGATTGACAAGCAGGAAGAAACTGAAAATCAGAATGAATCCGAACTCTCCGAGCGGTGTCAAAAACGGCTGCACCAGATCGCGTAAGTAGACCAGTTGGTTGTCCGGTTTGTCTACCACCTGCACGGAAAGCGGCTTTCCACTCTGGACTGGCACGGTGCGCCGCCGGACGCTATCGCCGGGTGCCGCGACCGCGGATGCTGCCGGAACACCCGAAAGCTCGGTTCCCAATTGCTGGACGCTGGCGGTTGCCCGGCCTAGCGCGCCATTTCCGGGAGCCCGCATTACCTCCAGCTTGTGGTGAATATTCTGCTGGTAACGCGGAAGTTCGTTGGCCACCCCTACCAGCTGCTGAAAAATGACCCAGCCAATACCGGCGGTTGCCGTCATGGTGACGGTCATGGCGATGGCCACCGCCAACACCCGGTGCAGACGAAGTTTCTGCAGCAAGGCGACTGCGGGCGATACGATGAGCGCCAGAGTAATAGCGAAAGCCAGGGGGATAAACACGGCACGCGCCAGGTACAGAACCGCGATTACTCCCACCAGAATTCCAGTTGTCCGAAGGCCTGCAGAATCCACCGGAGTACGCGATTTGATCATGGAGTTGGAAGGCCTTCCCGGTGTGGGCGCAGACGCGACGGCCGGGCGCAGTGCATGGAGCCAAAGCCCAGGGCGTAGACGCGGGTGAATTCAGCGCCCAGGAAAACCACCTGCGCCGAGTAGTACGCCCAAACCAGAAAAACCACCAGGGAGCCCGCCGCGCCGTAGCTGTCTGCAAAGCCCGCTCTGCCCAGATAGAGCCCCAATAGCAACTTTCCGGCAGTGAACAATAGCGCGGTAAGTACTGCCCCGAGGCTCACGTCGCGCCATTCCAGTTGCACTGCGGGCATGAACTTAAAGAGGAAGGCAAACAGCATCGTAATCAGAGTGAAGGAAACCATCCAATCCGCCGTCTGGATTAACGCGGGCGACATAACGAAGGCAGGCAGGAGTTTACCGGCAGCGGCAACCCGGACGTTCACAAGCAGAGAGACCAACAGAAGGCAACCGCCTCCCAGCACCATGGCGAAGGAAAGTACCCGTTCCCGAACCAGTTTGAAGAAGCCCTGCGCGCCGCGGGCGGTGGTGTCCTCGGGAACTTTCCAGATCGTGTTCATTGCGTCCCGCATTTCCACGACAACCTCGGTAGCTCCGAAAAACAATGCGGCCAACCCCACCATTGTGGTGACCAGCCCATGGGAGGTCTGGTGGGCACCCTCAATCACAGACTGTATGACGCGGGCACCTTGGTACCCAACTAAACCCTGCATCTGCCATACCAATTCGCCTCGGGCGGCCTTTGTGCCGAACGCCACACTTGTGAGAGCCAGCAGGATCAGCATGATGGGCGCCAGCGACAGCGCCATGTAATACGCCAGGGCTGCGCCCATTCGGGGCGCCCGGTCGCTCCGCCAGTTGCGGAATGTATCGCGCAGAAGAGGAGTGATTTGCCGAAGTGAGATGCGGTTCAAAGACTGGCCCGGAACCAATAGCGCACGAGACGGGCCAAAGTAGGAAGAGAGGCGTGAAACTGCCTTTCACCCGGGTAAGAGAAGGGACGGTGACCACGGGCCGCCAGGTGACCAGCCATGATCGCCGCAGGGCGCGAAAATAACTGCGGTTCGCTTCGGGGGAAGGAAAAACGTGGCATTGGCCACTGAACTGCTGTTCTCGAAACCTCTATCTGAAAGGGAGACAACTCAAATCATGAAAACTTCAATTCGCAGGAACATTCCATTGCTCGCATTATGCGCTGTAGCCGTGATGATGTCGGCCTGTCAACAAACCGCCACGCCGCCTGTCGTCGTGAATACGCCGCCTGCCGCCGAGAGTTCGACAACAGAGAAAAGCGCCACCACCAGCACCACCCAAACCGAGACTCCGCCCATGGTCAATGCAGATGGTAGCGTAGCAGCTGGTTCCAAAACCACCACCACGCGCGACACGACGATGGAAAAGAAGAGACCGTAACGGTTACTTCCTCACGGGTAGAATCGTTACATTACTCAACGCACCGGCCTGCGAAACGCGCAGCGTTAAATCGCCGAGAGATGTATCGACCGGTAACTGGAAGTTCACCTGATAGAGGCCCACTGCGCCGGGTGTCAATCCCACGAACGCCGTGGGTACGACAGTTCCGTTCAACGTCAGCACTACGGGAACCTTCGGTCCGGTGGGCGGCAGGGGCGCCCCGCTGCCGGTGATGGGCTGGTTGTCGGTTGCACCCAATCCGGCGAGGTAAATCACCAGACCTTCGCCGGGTTTGGCCGGGGCCGTCGCGGTCACAAGGGTGTAGTCGGAATGCTGCGCGATGAGAGCCCCGCTGGCAAAGGCGGCGATGCCAGGCGTAGCGGCTGCCAGACCAATGGGGTCTGGCACAGCGGGGCCATTGCCGGTATTTACGACAATCTGGTATTGATTACCCGACACCAGCTCATACGGCACCAGAGCGTTGATTTGGCCCGGGCTCACGTAGTAGAGTGGCGCAGGGATACCGCCTATCAACACCCCGGTCCCACCCAGGGACACAGGGAAAGGAAGCGCGGAGGCCAGGGCGCTGGTACCCGGCGCGGCCAAATTGGCTCCGTAGATCTGCACTGCGGTGCCCGGCGCAACACCACCCAGGATGCCACTGAAGACATTGCTGGTGCTCTGCGGCGTCACCACCGGCGCAGAATTCGGCAGCACTTTTCCGTTGATCTGGAGCGTGGAAGTGGGGAACCCGCTGGCGCTGGCGCTCACGCCCAGAGCGAACTGCGAGCTCGCACGGCGCGGTGTCCACGTACCGAAATAGCGGCCTGGCGAAGCGGGGTCTGCACGAAGTGCCAGCGGCGGATCAGCCGCGGTGGGAAAAACCACCTCCACGCTGCCGCCGGAAACCGCCGCACCGCAGTCATTCAGCAACTGGATGTTGATGGGCACGGGCCATGCTACGGGTTGCGAGAAATCGCCGGCTAAGCCGGAAGACAGCACAAGTTGCGAGGGCGTACAGATAATCTGGGCGCGTGGTGAGGCGTAACCCACGGAACTGACGGGCAGGCCGCCCACTGAGGGGGTCACAATGAACGTTATATTCACGCTGCGCGCAGAAGCGGGCGACGTGGCGAAGGTGACCGCACCACGATAAATGCCCGGGGCCAAGCCGGCCTGTGTGACCGAAATTGTTGCCTGCGCGGGAGTACTGCCGCGCACCGTGCCCGTTGCCGGAGAAACAGAAAGCCAGTTCCGTCCGTTCGCCGTTGTAGCCGCTACCTGGTAAGCTACTGTGGCCCCTGAGCCGGCGAAAACCTGCACGGTCTGCGGGGTAACTGCCGCTGATCCAACGGCCGCAAACACCACTCCTCCAGGGGCGGGCTCCACGCTGATGGCATCGGTAGCCGAGCCCACATTCAGAACCACCAGAAAATCCTGCGGCGAGTTCACCGTCTGGGTGGACGTGACGCGAATAGTACCGTAATAAGCTTTGGCAGCGAGAACTGCCACCGCTGCCGGGTCGATGGCGTACAACACCGTGCCCGCCGCCGCAGCCGTGGACGATCCCGAGGTTGTCTTCAGACTGAGCCATGGCGCACCGGGTAAGAGGGTGGCGTTCCAGCTAGCCGTCACCGTGCCCTGCACGGTAACGGCGAAAGAACCGCTGGGGTTGGGAACGGCACCGCCTGCTGTCATCTGGTAAAGCTGCCCTCCAGGATTGAGGTCCATGGTAGCCGTGGCCGCCACCAGCAGCGTCAACGGTAGCGTTGCGGTTCCGGCCGAGGTGGAAATCGTGAGGCTGGTACGGTAGTAGCCCGGCGCGAATCCGCCGGGGTTTACGGTCACAATGCCAGTTGCCTGAGCAGCCGGTCCCAGCGTAGCGGGTAGCCCGGAGACGCCAGCCCAGCCATCGGCTGAGACTGCGGAGTTGATGGTGATGGATCCGCCACCGGCATTTTGCAACCCGAAAGTACCGGTAACGAACTGGCTGCTGGTAGCTGTGAGCGCCAGTAACTGTTTCGTCAGCAGCAGCAGAGGCGGCGGCGAGCTGACAACCAGGTTGACTGCCACGCTCTGGATGCTTCCCACACAGGTTGCGGGCGTAACGCAGGTGAACACGAGCGCCGTTTGATAGGGGGTGGCAGAGGCGGCCAGCGCAAGCGCCTGATTGTTCACTGACAGCGTGTAGCTGGAAGGCGTTGTGCCAGAGGCAGCGCCGGTTACAGTGAGCCACGGAGTCGCGGGAATAAGTGCTACCGAATAAGTCGCAGAGGTGGCAGGTACAGTCGAAGTGACCACTACGTTTACCGCCGCGGGAAGGGCTGTGGCTCCGGAAGTCAGCGCGAAGGCAACTGAACCTGTGGAGAGTGCCAGATCCGCCTGCGCCGTGCGGACAGTGAGTGAAAACGCAAGATTAGACGTGCCCGCGGGCGAATTGGAATCCGTCGCCGTTACCGTGAAGGTGAACGTGCCGGCCACGGTTGGCGTACCTGCCACGCGACCCCCGCTGAGGGTAATCCCGGTAGGTAGCGAACCGGAAGTCACGGCGAGGCTGTAGGGGCCAATGCCGCCCGCCGGCGAAAGAACCTGCACGGGGTAGGGCACTCCGACCATGGCAGGAGGCAGCGTATCGGCCTGTAGAGTGACGCTTGCCGGAAGAACGGAGAGCGTCATGTATCCTGCATCCGAGCCGCCCGCCGTATCGTTCGCCTTCGCGTTGAATGTAAATGTTCCCGGCGCGCTGGGCACACCGAGCAGGCTGCCGGTGGAACTGAGCGCGAGGCCAGGTGGCACCGTGCCCGCCACCACGGTCCACGTATACGGTGGTGCTCCACCGGAGGCCCCTGACGTTTGCGAATAAGCTGCACCGGCCACGGCGGTGGTGAGGGTTGCAGCCGGGACGGTAACCGAAGTCAGCGCGCCGATCACAATGGAATACGTCTGCCGCGCGGTGGCGTTGAGCAAGCCACTGTCTGCCACCTGAATGGTGACCGACGATGTACCCGCCGTGGTGGGTCGCCCCACGACAAGCCCGGAGGCTGCGTCAAGGGTAAGGCCCACGGGCAGGGTGCCGCTGGCGATGGACCATTTGTAAGGCGGCACGCCGCCGCTGGCTGCTACCTGATCCTGATAAGGCGCGCCGGTGAATCCGCCCTTTAGGGTGACCGTGGGGATGGTCACTGGCGGAGGATTCACAATCGTAAGGCTCAGCGCTTGTCGCGCTGAACCGGGCGTGGCTGCGGAATCTGCAAGGCCCACCGTAAAGCCGGCTGCTCCGGCGGCTGAGGGTGTTCCGAAGAGAATGCCCGTAGCGGCGTCGAATGCCAGGCCAGCGGGCAGAGTTCCCGTCACCACAGACCATTTGTAGGGCGGCACGCCACCTGTTGCACCCAATTGCTGGGAATATTTAACGCCTACGGTTCCGCCCGGTACCGTGGCCGTCGTAATGCCCAGCGCACCCGCCGGGGTGATGAGAAGCTGAAATGCCTGCGACACGGAGCCGTTGGCCGAATCGATAACCGTGATGGTGAAGTTCTGGGTACCGGACGACGCCGGTGTGCCGGACACAAGGCCTGTCTTCGAATCGAGGAACACTCCCGGTGCAATCAGGCCGGGCGAAGGAAGCGTGACCACGGCTGGCTGAACCGCCCACGTATAAGGTGTGGCTCCCCCGATTGCTGTCAACTGGAATGAATAGGGCGCGCCCACCACACCTTGCGGGAAACCGGTGAAAGTCAGGGAAAGCGGCGCGGTGCTCAGGATGGTGAGCCCAAAGGTCTGGGTGGCGACCGTGCCAGCCGAATCGGTCACCTGAATGCCCAGCGAAATGGATCCGGCGGAGTTGGGAGTGCCAGTGAGCAGTCCACCCGCGGAGAGCGAAAAGTTCGGGGTAGCACTGGCCCCTGGCCGAAAGCGCCAGGAATAGGGCGACACGCCGCCGGAGGCCTGAAACTGGAGGGAGTAGGCCTGTCCCAGGACCGCGTTGGGCAGCGAGGTGGAGTTTGTGATGGCCAACTGCGCGCTGGCCAAAGCGGTAGACGCAGCCAGCAAAAGACCGGCGCGAAGCAGAAGAGCAAGATTATTTTGTTTCATGGAGTGGCACCAACTGCTTAGTATCGCAGCTAAATTGGGGTGCCTGCCCCGTAATCATCGCCGGGACGGTCGCCATCCGGTAACGAGGGTGGACCCCGCCGGCGGAGGTGTGTCCACCCGTGAAAGCATCCGGCTATTTGACGTGCCGGAATAGCTATTTGAAGTACTTCTCAAACCACCGCATCGACCGCTCCGTGAAATCCACCACGTGCTTCGATTCCCTTACCCCGTGCCCTTCCCTCGGATATCGCACCATGACCGCGTCGTTCCCCACGTCCCGCAGCGCAATGTAGAACTGCTCCGCTTCCGCAATCGGCACGTCGTTATCGTTCTCGCCATGCACCAGCATGGTGGGAGTGTGCGCCTTCGCCACATGTTTCAACGCCGACCGTTCCCACAGCACATCCATCAAATTCCCCTGGTGCGGAAATGCTCCCCACTCCATCTGCTCATACTGGTTGTAGTACGTCATGTAGTTGTAGCTGATGATGTTGGTGATTGCTGCCGTGGGAATTGCGGCCTTGAACATGTTGGTCTGCGTGATCAGCCACGCGCTCAACTGCCCCCCGTAGCTGGTGCCTTCCACCCCCAGCCGGTCGCGGTCAATCCATAAATACCGCCGCATCGCCGCGTTCAGCCCATACAACACGTCCTGCGCCTCGTTGCCGTTCTGGTCCGCGAAGATCGCATCCGTAAACGCCTGCCCATAGCCGGTGGAACCCCGAAAGTTCACCATCAGCGTTGCCCACCCGTGCGAGGAATATACCTGATTCTTCAGATTGAACGCCGGACCCTGCTGCCCATGCGGCCCGCCATGAATATTCACGATCAGCGGATATTTCCTGCCCGCGTCAAAGTTCGCCGGAAACGTGAGAAACGCTTCGACAGTCCACTTGTTGTCGTTGCTGATGAAGGTGAACGACTCCACCGTTTCCGCCTTCTTCCCGGCCATCGCTTCCTGGTTCAGATCCGTCAGTTTCCGCGCAGGCCCGCTGCCGGTTTTCAGATACAGTTGCGCCAGATCATCCTTCGCCGTAAAAGCATAAGCAATCAGATTTCCCTGAGTGGAAAAAGACCCCACCGAGCCCGCTTCATTCACCACTGCATACGGTCTGGTCGCCCCGTCCGCCGGTGCCTTGTAAAGCCGTGTATTGCCCTTCTCCTGCACTGTGAAAAACAGCGACAATCCATCCGATGACCAGACCGGATCGCCTTGCCGGTTATCCACATTGCCCGTGATCTCTTTGCGGTTCTTCCCGTCCGCATCCATCACCCACACGTGCGTGTCTTCCATGGTGGTTTCCAGATCCGTCAAACCACGCTTCGTCGCCTCATAGACCACGCGCTTCCCGTTGGGGGACCACTGCGGCTTGTACTCCGCGCTTTCCGTTGTGGTCAACCGCCGCAATTCGCCCGTCGCTACATACGCGGTAAGCAGGTCGTAGTTGAAGAACTGATCTTCATTCGCTTCCCGATTGGAGACGAACGCAATCTCTTTGCCATCCGGCGACCAGTCGATGGAATGCTCATAGTGCGTTCCCGTAGTCAATTGCTTCGATTGCCCACTCGCCACGTCGGCCACGAAAATGTGTAGCCGTTTGTTGTCGTTGAAATGCGAGTTGCCTTCCCCCGCATCCGGCTTGTAGAGGTAACGCGTGATCACGATCGGGTCGCCGGTGGCCTCGGCCGTCTCCGGCCCCGGCAGTGCCGAGACATAGGCGATCTGCTTCGAATCCGGCGACCATGCCACGCGCCGCCCCGTGGTCGGCAGCGGCGCGTTGGTGCCTTCCAGCGGCCCCATATACTTCTTGCCCGTGCCATCCGGGCTGGCGATGATCAACCCCGATTTATCCCCCAGCTTGCCTGAATACGCGATCAGCTTGCCGTCTGCCGACCATTCCGGTTCCCCTGAACTGTCATCACCCGCGCTGAACGCCACCGTCTGCCCGCTGGCAATTATCATTACGAATAATTGGCCGAACGGACGCCGGGGCCCGTCGCCGCGCGTCACCGTGTAGGCAACACGGGCCCCGTCCGGTGACAATTTAACCCCGCCCACAGAACGTAATTTGAGCCCGTCGGCAGCCTGAAAGCCGGCTCCGGACAACGCCATCGCGGAAACGGCTAGAAGAAACAGCGGTTTGTTCAATTGCGGATACCCCTCGACCGAGTATAAAGGCGGTAACTAATTCCGCGGATCAATAATGAACGTCGGCGCAATCCCGGCGGAAGCCGAATAGCTTCCGGGTCCCGACGTTGAAACATAGGTTGAACAACCCGCGACTTTCCCCAAGTAGGCGTGCGGTTGCACATCCACCTGCATCTCGCGAAACTCCAGGTTCCCCAGACTCATAATCGGAAACACGGCGCGTGCCGGCTGCACATGTTCCTGCACCACGTATGGTTCCCGCACCGCATCGCGAATGGCGCGCGCCCACGACCCTTCGTCGTGTTCGTGCCCCGTATAGCTTTGCAAGTCCGTGTAATCGTCGTTCGGGCGCAGCACCAGCTTCTCGCGGTTCTGCTTCACGTAATCCACCAGGTCTTCTATATTCCCGCCATCGCGCAACGTCGCTTTTCCCGCTTTGAATACGCGCGTCCACGGCACATGTTCACGGATCGCCTTGCGCTCGTGGAGGGGGAACTTCACCGTCAGAGAATCTTCCGTCAGCAGGGCAAACATCGCCTTCTTGTGCGAAAGCTCCGCGCGGAAACTGTTGACCACGCAAACCTTGCCATCGCGGTAGGCTTCCAGCAGCGGATGATTCAGCGTGTACCGCAGCAGGAATTCCTGCGCACTCACCCGCCGGTACACCAGATCGATATCCATCGCTCCATAACGCAAAACGCCGTTGCGGTACTCCAGTTGATCTGGCGTCAGCAGTTCAACCGCATATCCCTCGGCACGGAAATAATCCCGATAGATCTCCATTTCACTGGAGCCTGTGGGGCTGCGGAATTCCACAATTGCGATGTTTGGCTTCTTCGCGCCCGCGAACATCTTATACGCCTTCAACAGCGCGCTCAGAAACGGTTTCTTTTTCCCCACCCTGGTCACGTTGTAGCGCCGCCGGAATTCCTTCACCGGACCACAGTCGTAGAACAGCTCCGACAGATCTTCCGACCACGCGCCACCGGAAAGAGACTCCGCGCTATACTGCGTGACGTGTAGCGATCCGTTGTTGATTTGCAGGTCCAGCTGGGCCGAAACTTCAGCCAGGTTGTATCCCGGGTCAATCGCCGCCAGCATCTTCTCGGCTGGGAAAAGCTGCATACGGGACAGTAGAGCCGGGGACGCGAGTGCCATTTTCAGCATGCGATCCACCGCCGACAGTAACGCTTCGCCGGTTTTGACCAGATTGTCGTATTGCTTCTGTGTGACGAAATTCGGCCGTAGGAAAGGGCAGACCAGGCGGCCACCAGCCGATAGCTGGCGCGCTTCCATCTGCTCCTGCAATGTTTTTACCCACCGCATATCGCGGTACGGTTCAGATTCCAGTATCCGATGATACCGGGCGATTGCCTCGTCCAACTGCGTCATCGTTTGTATGGGCTCAACTCTTCCTGTGAGTATCGCACAAATTGAACACCTTTGTCGCTTGTCCCCGACCTTTGATTGTCGTAATTCGTTGAAAATAATGGAAATCGAGGAGTGGCGAAATCGTCTAAACTGTGGCTAATTCGCCACGCTACCTATGAAGCCCCGGACCGCCCCCGTACACATCTGGCGCATTGACCTCGCTTGCGACCGCGACCTGATTCTCTCCTCGGCGGAGGTCGCCCGCGCTGCCCGCTTCCGTTTCGAAGCGGATCGTCAGCGCTGGTCGCGCGCCCATTCAGCCCTCCGGGTCATCCTCTCGCCGTACGCCGCGATTCCTCCTCTGGAAATAGATTTTGCGGTGGGTGAACACGGCAAACCCTACCTCGACTACCCTTCTGCGCCTCACTTCAACCTGTCCCATTCCGGCGATTGGGCTCTGGTTGCGGTCTGCCTGTCCCACCCGGTGGGAGTGGATGTCGAGCGAATCCGCGGGAAAGTTGATATTGGCGCTCTGCTCCAGCGCCTTGGCGAATTCGACCTCCCGGCCGGTCATGACGATCGCTTCCTGCGTTGGGCTCACCGTGAGGCTCGCTCCAAGGCCTCCGGTGGTCCACTGATGACGCCGCCGCTGGCCGACGCATTCTCCGTCCCGCTGCAGATCGCCTGCGGTTATGCGGCCGCCGTGGCCCTCATCGGGAGCGTTCCCATTCCCCAATATTGCCCGGCGTGAAACATCTCAGGGCAAAACTGACACTCAAAGGTAACGAAACCACAGTTGCGCCGGAAAACATTTCGTGTTAACTATGAAGGGTAGTCGCAAGACGGAGTGGGAAAAAGTAGTTGTCCCCCCGGCTCCGTCGGCTATCTTGAATCTTCAGTTTCGGTATTGAAACAGCGCCCACGACTCCTTGTCTGAATCATCTCGCTGACCAAAACCATAACCCCTCCAGGAGTTTGTTCCTTCATGGACTCCGATCGCAGATACCGCCAAAACGGTTACCAGGATAACGGTCCTAACCATAACGAAAACGGCAACGGGAACGGCAACAAGCCGAAGCCTTCGGGGCCGCGCCCGCACATCGACATTACCGGCCCGCGGCTGCCGCGGCTGGTGCAGACGGTAACAGCTTCGCGCTGCTATAGCTGCTCTACCACGCTGATGCCGGGCTCTGATTTTGCCACCGAATGTCCCAAGTGCCATGCGCAGCTACACTGCTGCAAGCAGTGCACGCACTTTGAACCCTCCACACGCTTCCAGTGTATGAAGCCGGTTACGGTTCGCATTGTGGTGAAAGACGCTACGAATGAATGCCCGTCCTATTCACCGCGCGTCACCGTGGCCCGCGAGGTAACCAGCGCGCCCAACGGTGCGCGTCCGCCCGCTCCCGGTCTGAACACTCCGGCACCGCGCAGTGCCAGTGATGCCCGCGACGCCTTTGACCGTCTTTTCAACAAGTAGTCTGCGGTTTAGCCGGGAGTGCCCCGCGCGGCGAACCGCGCCCCCAGCGCTCCGCCTGCCGCGCAGATACCCACAACCATCGCGAACATCAACACCAGGATCATCAGGAAGACCGTGCCCAGCGCCACCGGGTCTTTCACCAGCTGCTCTACCTGCGGCGTCTGCTTCACCATTTCATCCAGCAGTTGCCGGCCCATGAAGGTCATGCTCAGCGCAAATGTGATGGTCATGCTGGCAAACGCCAATACGCCCGTGATGGAACCCAGCCGGGCTCCCGCTGACACCGTCAACACCGCTCCGGTCAGTTTCCGGTAGACGGCAACGGCGCTCCAACCGGCTGCCAGCCACCACACCGCAAAAAAAAGATTCAACCCTGGAATCATTTGCAGCAGCATAATGCCCAGCGACATCACGAAAGCGACGCGCAAAGCCAGCGGGTTCCTGAATCCCACCGGAATCTGCGCAAGCGTAGTTTTCGCCGCTACCGGGGCAGGCGTTGGCAGGGGTGGTATTTCTTCTTCGGTTGCGATCTCGCCCGTGGGGCGTCCGCAGCGGTGGCAGAACCGGGCGTTCTCAACCAGCAATGTTCCGCATGTGCAATTTTCTGTCATGGTCGCGCCCGCAGCGGAGCGCTACCTTCAGTTTGCCGCAGGCTGGCCGATGGAGGCAACTCCGATGTGCGTCTCTCCCTTTTTCTCGGCAATCGCCACGATCCTGCGATAGCCGCCTTCTTTCAATTCGAACTCGGTGTGACCGTGTTTTTCCACGATGATCCACATGGGCAGTTGCGCTTTGTACCAGGCCTCCACCATTTGGACCGAATCCGATGTGATGTAAGCGCCGCCACTCACGCTGAAGGCCTTGCTGTCCCGCTCGTCGTTGGCCACCCACTCGAAGCTGGCACCGCCGGACTCTTTCGCCCAAACTGCGCCTGGGTAAACCGGAACGCCCAGTGATGCCGGGTCAACTTTGTCTTTGCCGTGGATCTCGAACCGTCCACCCGGGATGTCGATTGCGACATCTCCGTGTCCCGCCCCTTCTGACACGTGCACATTGCGCATCACGTAGACGGTGCCGATCACGGCAATTCCGGCCAGCACCAGCCCGGTGATCAGAAGTCCGCCCAGTATTCCGCCGCGGCGTTGGTCTGAAGTTCTCATTCGAACACCCCCACACAACCTACGCACACCAGACCGTAAAGGTTCGGAAACCTATTTCTTCAGTGCTTCAATCAGAGCCGGCACAACCTGGAACAGGTCGCCCACAATCCCGTAGTCGGCCACTTCAAAGATTGGTGCCTCCGGATCTTTGTTGATGGCCACAATGGTTCTGGCCCCCTTCATACCTACCAGGTGCTGAATCGCTCCCGAAATTCCCACCGCCAGATACATCTTCGGTGCCACGGTCTGTCCCGAACTTCCCACCTGTCGTTCCATGGGCAGCCAACCGTTATCGCAAATCGGCCTGGATGCCGCCAGTTGGCCGCCCAGCGCATCTGCCAGTTGCTGAATCAGCGGAATATTCGCGGCCTCCTTGATTCCCCGGCCCACCGAAACAATGATGTCGGCTGTGGTCAGATCCACCGCCCGCGCCGATTCGCGGAATAATTCCAGCGGCTTCGTGCGAATCTGCTCCGGTTTCAATTCCGGCGTCATTACCGCAATCTCCGTGGTGCCGGCTTCCAGATTGTCAGCCCGGAACGCCCCTGCCTGAATGGATGCGAAATACGGTGCGTCGCCCGCAAACCGCACATCGGCATTGATCTTGCCCTGGAACATTTGCCGCACCATCACCAACTGGCCGTTCTCTACCCGGTGGCCCACCACGTCGCTTACCAGCACCCGGTCCATTGCCGTCGCCAGTTTGGGTGCAAAGTCACGCACCTGATAGGTGTGTGGCAACACCACATACGTCGGCTGGTGCATCGCAATCAATTGCCGAAAGGCGATCGCGTAGCCATCCGGCGTGTAGTTTGCCGTCAGCTCATGTTGCACCAGATGAATCTTCGCCAGCTTGTATCCCGCCAGTGCCTCCGCGGCGGCATCCGCGCCTGCTCCCGCCAGCGCCGCGTACACCGGCTCACCCAGCTCGCGCCCAAACTGCTGCGCCGCCGCCACCGCTTCCAGCGCCATCTTGTGCAGCTTGCCTTCGCGCTGTTCCAGAATCGCCAGTATGCCGCTCATATCACCCTCGCTTCGAAACGTAGTTTCTCCACCAGCTTCGCCGCGGCTTCTTTTGGCGGATCGTCAAACACCTGCGAGCGTTTGGTTTTTTCAGGCACGTAGATGCGCGTCACCTGCACCGCGGTCTGACTCAATCCGCCCAGCTCTTCCGCCGTTACGTGGCGTACTTCTTTCGTTTTGGCTTTCTTGATTCCCATCAGCGTGGCATAGCGCAATTTGGTGGCGCCCGATTGAATGGTCAGCAGCGCCGGCAACGGCATCTCCACATTCTGGAACCAGCCGTCTTCCAGCTCCCGCTTCACCTTTATGCCCGCGCCTTCGGTTTCCACGTTCATGATCAGCGTGGCATGGGGCAGGCCCAGCACTTCGGCCAGAATCACGCCCGTCTGCCCATAACCCAGATCGTCCGATTGCAAACCGGTCAGCACCAGGTCCGGCTTTTCTTCCGCCAGCGCCCGCGCCATTACCCGCGCCAGTGACAACGGGTCTGCCAGCTCACCTTCGGCAACTTCAATGTGGATGGCTCGATCCGCACCTTTGGCCAGGGCTTCCCGAATAGTCTGTCCGGCTCGTTCCGGTCCGGCGCAGATCACCACCGCCTCGCCCCCCGCTTTTTCCTTCAACTGCAGGGCCGCTTCCAGCGCGTAGGCGTCGGGCTCGTTGATCTCCCAGGCCAGATCCGCATCTTCAATCCTGGTGCCGGACGCACCAATCTTGAGCAGACTGTCCCGTGCGGGCACCTGCTTGATCGCCACCACGATTTTCATTGCTGATTACTCCGTGAATCGTTTAAAGACCAGTGCACCGTTGGTTCCGCCGAAGCCGAACGAATTGCTGAGTACGTATTCCATCTTCAATTGCCGTGCTTCGTTGGGAAGATAGTCAAGGTCACAGGCCGGGTCTGGCGTGTGATAGTTCATGGTCCCCGGTGCAATCTGATGCTTCAGCGCGTAGACAGAGATGCCTGCTTCCAGCCCCCCGGCGCCGCCCAGCAAGTGGCCCGTCATCGCTTTGGTGGAGCTAACCGCCAGCTTATAAGCGTGATCGCCAAAGGCCCGCTTGATGGCCATGGTCTCTGCCGCGTCTCCCACCGGTGTGGAAGTTCCGTGTGCGTTGACATACTGCACCGCATCAGGCGCAATGCCGGCATCGCGCAGTGCATTACGCATTACCCGGAACGCGCCTTCGCCATCTTCCGGCGGTGAGGTGAAATGGTGCGCATCGCTGCTCATGCCGTAGCCCACAATTTCGGCGTGAATCGTCGCGCCCCGGCGCTGCGCTGCTTCCAGTTCTTCCAGAACCAGAACACCCGCACCCTCGCCCACCACAAACCCGTCCCGATCACGGTCAAATGGCCGCGACGCCGTCTCCGGACTGTCATTGCGTTGCGAGAGCGCCCGCATCGCGGCGAAGCCACCTACCCCCAGCGGCGTGATGCAGGCTTCGGTGCCGCCGCAGATCATCGCGTCGGCATAGCCATGCTGAATCAGCCGGAAGGAATCGCCAATCGAATGCGCGCTCGTCGTACATGCCGTCGCGGTTGCCGAATTCGGCCCCTTGGCACCGGTCCGAATCGAAATGTACCCCGAAGCCAGGTTGATGATTGTAGCCGGAATGAAGAACGGCGAAATTCGCCGCGGTCCGTGTTCCAGCAACGCTTTGTGCTCGCGCTCAATCACTTCGAACCCGCCAATGCCGCTGCCGATGTATATCCCGACGCGCTCCTCGTTTTCTTCTGTGACCTTCAGCCCGCTGCCTTGCACCGCATCTTCACTGGCGGCAATGGCCAACTGAATGAAGCGCCCCATTTTCTTGATGTCTTTTTTCTCAATGAATTCGGCGGGGTCGAAATTCTTCACTTCGCCGGCGATCTGAGAATTGAAAAGAGCCGGGTCGAATGCCTGAATGCGGGAAATGCCGCCCTTGCCCTCCAGTAACGCCTTCCACGTGGTCTCTGTGGTGTTACCGATGGCGGTGATCAGGCCGACGCCTGTAACTGCTACTCTGCGGGAAATAACCGTCTCCTTCCTGAAGTCAGGCGTGCCCGGAAAAGCCGTCTCAGCCCGTCCGGACGTGCTTCTTCTGCTTGGCCAGCGTGGCGGATTCCGTATCCGAAATCACGCTTCCGACCAGCTGGAAGCTATTTTTTGGCCTTCGCTTCGATGTAGGTAACCGCGTCACCCACCGTGGCTATCTTTTCGGCGTCTTCGTCCGGGATTTCCAGCTCGAAGGCCTCTTCAAATGCCATCACCAACTCAACAATATCCAGCGAATCGGCCCCAAGATCGTCTACGAAAGACGCCTTGTTGTCGACCTGGCTTTCGTCGACACCAAGCTGTTCGACGATAATCTGTTTGACCTTCTGTTCAATCGGGGATCCTGCCATACTACCTCCACTATAGGGTGCACGCACGCGTAGCGCAACGGATACGGCCAACAGGCGGGCGCAAACTTCTGATTCTACAATACAGTCCCGCGTCAGCCGTGCAGCTCCGGCAGAGGGCAATATTGGCCTGCGGAGAATCCTTCCGGCTCCACTTCGAAGGTGCGGTTGAAAGGGGCCCGATAGTTCTCCCGGCAGATGGCCGCGTTCAGCTCCACCAGCGCGGCCCGGAGCCAGCTCTTTCACCTGGAGCGAAACCAGGCCGGGGTTGACCGCAAACTGGTCCATGCGGCTGGAATACCCGGGCAGCGCGGGGTGATAAGCGCGAAGCCGGGTGGCCTGCGTGATTCGCTTCATACGCCTGCGGATAAGCCAAAAGATCAGCCGGGATTTCAAGCTCAGGTCGCGATCCGCAATACCGCTGCCTCGTGCGATAAAAACCCGAAATGTCGCGCCCGGAAGCGCTACGGCAGAGGGATTCGTTGTGGAGCACTACGATGAAGACATCGAAGCCTCCCCCATTTCCCGCCTCACTGTCGTGCTTATTGACGTGCGGAATCCGCTCAACATCGGAGCCGCCGCCCGTGCGATGGCTAATTTCGGTGTCGCTGATCTTCGCCTGGTCAATCCCTACGAGCCCTCTTTTCGCGAGGCGGTTTCCGCCGTCGGCGGCGCTCACGTGCTACAAAGTGCGCGCGTTTTCCCCTCGCTCGCGGCAGCTCTCGCAGATTGCTCCCTGGTAGTCGGCACCAGCGCCGGTGTTCGCCGGGTGGCCCAGCAGCCGCTGGAAAGACTGGACATTGCGGCGCTTGCCATTCAGGAACACCCCGGCAACACCGCACTGCTCTTCGGGTCAGAAAAATTCGGCCTTTCCAATGACGATCTCAGCTATTGCCATCTGCTGGCCCGCATCCCCACGGCACCCGATACTCCTTCCATGAACCTCGGTCAGGCCGTGGCCGTCTGTCTGTATGAACTGGTACGCGAAGAAGCCACGCCGCATCGCGTAAGCCGCTTGCCACGCTTCGAGCCGGTGGAGGGTGGCGATACGGAACAGATTACTGCGTTCCTTCTGGACGTCCTCGACGAATCCGGCTACACCAACCGGATCACCTCGGTTTCCACCTCGCAGAAGGTCCGCCGCTGGATTCGCCGCACTCGCCTCAGCCGTCGCGATGCGCCGCTGCTGCTCGGCATCCTCCGTCAGATTTTGTGGAAATTCCGCAGCGGTGGTCGTTCCTGAAGCACATCTGCGCCCGCCAGGGCCCCAGCCGCACTTTCCTGCTGTGCCTTGCCCTCCCGCTTCGCCTCATACATCTTCACGTCCGCGCGCGCTAAAAGTGAGTCACTGCTTTCCTTGCCATCCCAACCCGCCGCGCCCAACGAGGCATTGATCTTCACCTCGATCTTTTTTTCCTGCGCATCAGACACCCTGTAGGTCCCCATTACCCATGTCCGTAGTCGGCCAATGCGCAACTCCGCATCATCCGCATGGCCCGTCACCACGCCCACGAATTCGTCACCGCCCAGCCTTGCCACCAGATCATGGGCCGGGAACTGAGAGCCCAATTCCGATGCAAACTGTCGCAACAGGTCGTCACCCGCCGCATGGCCGTACCTGTCGTTCAAGCTCTTGAATCCATCCAGATCCATCACAATCACCGAAAACGGCTTGCCTCGTTGCATTCTGCCCGCCAGATCCCGCTCCAGCCCCCGGCGGTTCGCTACGGCTGTAAGCGGATCCAGCAAAGAGATGCGCTCCGCCTCCTGCATCCGATTTCGGTATTCGTCGGTTGTAGCGCTCAATTGCCGGACTGTCTCCTCCCCTTCCCTGGCCATCCGCGTTACACACGTTTGCATGGCTCCTGCCGATTCCAGGATGTACCGCCGAATTGCTGCAATGTCGGATTCTTCAGCAACTGATCGCAGGCGCGTCGCCAATCCTCCAATCTCCCGGGAGTACCGGTCGTCCCGCTGCGCCACCACCTCAGCCGTTTGTGCCACCACCGCCATTATTTCCATCAGCTCTCGCTGGTGCTCGCCATAAAACCGGGACGCCTCGCCCGACCACTGTGCCAGTTCCCGGCACATGGCCTGGTTCACATGCGAGAGTGACTCTTCAGTTGGTTCAGAAAGGAAAGTGCGCCCCAGCGCAGAGAGCTTTTGCGTGAGTGCCGGACCCAGCGGAGGAATTGCCCGTTCCGTGGAATCGCAAACCGCGAAGGTCAGTGCCCGCCAGGCCTTCAGCCACTTTTCAGACTCCACACCGGGTGCCACCTTCTCAGCGGGCAGCGGCTCCGTAATCGGTGCCGCTGCCACGTGGCTCTGCTCCAGTAGTTTTTTCAGTGAAATCATGGGTCGCTTCGTCCCTGCAACACTTATCGACGAAATCCCACGGAGCTTGACTGCTTTTGCTTACAAACCGATGGCTGCGGCATTCTCCTGCATGGCCACAATACAAAATTCAATGTGCTGGTCCAGCTCAATTCCCATTTCTATCGCTCCGTTGACGATATCGTCCCGGTTCACCGTCCGTGCAAAAGCCTTATCTTTCATCTTTTTGCGCACCGACTTCACCTCTACCTCAGCCACCTTTCGGCTGGGCTTTACCAGCGAGCAGGCCGAAATAAACCCGGATAGCTCATCGCATGCAAATAGTGTTTTCTCCAGCATCGATTCCCGTGCCACCCCGCTGTAATTTGCATGGGAAAGGATCGCCCGCCGGATTTCCGCCGATACTCCCCGCGCCGCCAAAATCGGCTCCCCTTTCAAGGGATGCTCTTCCAGCGTCGGATGGATCTCCCAGTCAAAGTCGTGCAGCAGGGCAGTCACCCGCCACATTTCCTCATCTTCACCCAGCTTCTGTGCGTAAGCCGCAAGGCAGGTTTCCACCTGTAGCGCATGCCGCCGCAAACTATCGGTTTCCGTGAATTCGTGAAGGATTTCCAGCGCCAGTTCTCGTGTCATGGGTACCCTTGCAGTATAAAACTTGCATTCTTTGGCCCCGCCAGTTCGTAATAGTGTTCGTGGCGCTGGAATTTTCCCTGCTGGTCAGGTCGAATCAATCGATGGTTTTCAGCCTCGCGCTGCGCTTCCTCCGCCAGCGTGAAGCGGCCGAAGAGATCGCCCAGGATGTTTTTCTCCAGCTTTTTCAAAACCTTGACCGGATTCAAAGCGAGTCTCACGCCACCTGGTGGCTGCGCCGGGCCATCTGCCACCGCGCCATTGACGAGACCCGCAAGCGCAGGCTGCGGCCCAAAATCGGGCTCGACAGCATTCCCGACCCGGCCGCGAGCCACCGCGAACCAGACTGGCTGGAAAATGATCAGCTGCGACGCCTGATCAGTACGCTCCCCGAGCGTGCCCGCATGGTGGTCGCCTTACGCTATCAGGAAGACATGGACCCCTCTGAAATCGCCGGCGTATTGGAAATTCCCGTGAGTACCGTTAAAAGTCACCTTCACCGTTCTCTTGCGGTGCTCCGCGTCCGCCTCGGCCGCTCCGCTCTTGTTGTGCCGGACCGCGACCGCGTAAGAGCTGTTTCCCATGGAGTGGTTTGCCCATGAATCTCGAAAATGATCTTCGCCGTGCTCTCCGGCGTTTGGAACCGCCGCCCGGATTTGCCGATCGCGTCATTTCCCTTGCTGCTCAATCCGCTCCGTCACCACAACCCGGCGCCACTCGCTGGTGGCAGTTCCGGGGCCTGGTTTTTGCCGCCGCCACTGCCACAGCTGTTCTGATAGCAGGTGTGGCCTGGCAAGGTCACCAGCAAGAGCGCTCACTCCAGGCACAAAAACAACTGATCACCGCGCTGAACGTGACGCAGGCCAGCCTGCAGAAAGCGCAACAAAGGATTCGCCGCGTCGCCGCCAAACCACCTCTATGAAAACCGTATTGTTTTTTCTCGCTGTTATTACCGCGTTCGCCCAGCAGCCCTTCGATCTCACTACTTTCGACAAGCTGGAAAACAAAGCTACCAGCCGCACCAACATCACCCTGGATGGGCAACTGCTCAAGCTCGCTGCCGGATTGCTCGATTCGGCCGATAGCAAAGACGCTGGCCAGTTCAAGTCGCTGGTTGGCAATCTCAAGGGGATCTACGTCCGCGGTTTCGAATTCGACAAGGACGGCCAGTATTCCGCAGCCGATCTGGAGCCGATGCGCAATTCCCTTCGCCGCGCTCCCTGGAATCGCATTGTCGATGTACACAGCGCCGGTGAAACCTCTGAGATCTGGGTAGCGCAGACCCCGGCGGGTGACAAATTTGCCGGCGTCGCAATCATTAACGCGGAACCCCGCTCGCTCACCATCGTCTACATCTCCGGCCTCATCGGTACCGACGATATTGCCCGGCTGAACGGTCGCTTTGGTATCAATGTGGATTCACTTGGCAGCATCCGGCCCAGCACCTTCAGAAACAATGGGAAGAAGCCCGAAGACACAAAGAAGCCCGAAGATCTAAAGAAGCCCGAAGATCTAAAGAAGAAAGACAACGAACAATGACCTTCCTCCCTGCGCTCGCCGCTGTCGCACTCCTGCTCTACCAGGCTGAACCCCGCGCCATCGCCACCTTCGACGGTGATTGGAAATCCGGCGATCACAAACAGCTCTACATCTCGGTCGAATCCGGGGAGACAATGCGCATGATTGTCACCGGGTCCACGAAGTTCTTCCGAGCCGGCAAATCCGCGCGTGTCACCGATTTCCAGGAGGGCGAAAAAGTCACCGTCGATGCCGAGCGTGATCTGCGCATGAATCTCCTGGCTGTGCGAGTGGAAAAGAAAAAGTGAAGTTTCGCATCATTCTGTTCCTGTTGCTCGCCGCACCGGCCTCCGCTCAGTTGACGGCCAACGAAATCATGAGCCGTGTGGCCGAAAATCAGGACCGTGCCGAATTTGCGCGCGCCGCCTATGTCTATGACATGAAGGTCTTTGTTCGCTTGCTCCGCAGTGGCGGTAAGCTCGCCCAGGAAGAAGCCCGTGTCTATTCCGTTGCCCCCGGAGCCAAAGGTGCCGAACGTGTGCTCCTCTCGGCAAGCGGGCGCATTCTTGAAGGTCGTAAGGAAATCCGTTACGATCAGCCCGGATTTGAGCGCAAGAAGTTAGATATCGATGCCTCTCTTACCCGTTCTTTCGCTGAAGAGGTCATGTGGTCCAAGGGCACCATCTCTCCCATGGCCGAATGGTTTCCCCTTACCCAGGCCCACCAGCGCCACTATCAGTTTCAACTGTTGGGCGAAGAACAATACAAGGGGTACGACGTCTACAAGATCGCCTGGAACAGCCGCGAAATAGATGGGGACGACGAAGACTGCTGGAAAGGCGAAGCCCTTATCGAACGCACTGAATTCCAGCCCGTCCAGGTCTCCAGCCATTGGGAGTGCAAGATTCCGAAAGCCGTAACTGTACTCCTCGGTACAAACTTGAATCACCTCGGCGCCAAAATCACCTACCAGCGTTTGGCACCAAATGTCTGGTTCCCGCTCAACTGCAGCGGCGAAATGAAAGTTCGCGCTCTTTTCCTGTATGGCCGCACCATCGCCTTCAGTTCCAGCAGCTCCGGTTTCCGCAAGGCCGACGTTCAGTCTGTTATCACGTTTGAAAAACCCGTTCCGTGATGTCTTGGGCAGAGAAACATCTTGTATTGGGTCGATATGTTACCCTAGCGGCGAGGGACAGGTCTCCGCCAGTTGGCTCTTGCTGTAGAATTCCAAAAATGGGAAACCAGGTGCGGGGTCCCGTCGTCACATAAGAGCGCGGGTATCTCCGCTGCGGAGTTGGCTAACTGAAATGCCTGATGCCTTAAACGAAGCTGCTCAAACTGCGGTGCACGATGCCAATGGCGCAGTGAAGCTTCGCACCGACGCCAACGACCACCTGGATCGCCTCTTTGCCGCTGACAGGGCGGAAATCCCGTGGTTTCAATCGCTTTACTACGCAATCCGGGAGATGATTCACCCGGAAGTACTTCCGCCGCTTGAAATCACCTCCAAACCGGTTGCCGTCAAAGACATCTGGGGTCTTTACGCCCCGTCTTCCCAAAACAAATATTATTCGATTGCGGGTCACGCCGCAGTTTTCGCCATTTTGATGCTCATTGGGACCAATGCCCAGGTGCAGTTGGCGGTGAAGAAACTCACCCTGCTGGATTCGAACCTCCGCCCTTTCATTCCGGAAACCAAAAAACCGGATACTGCGCAGGGTGGCGGTGGCCAAAAGTCTGTGGTTCCTCCGGCTAAGGGCCAGCTACCCAAGCCCAAGCCGAAGCAGTTTGTTCCGCCCATCAATCTGGACCACACTCCGAAGCTCATCCTGGAGGCCTCCATCGTGGCCCCCGAGGATGCAATTCTGCCCACTTCCAACCTGCCCAACTGGGGCGACCCCCTCGCCAAGCTCATTGGTACCGGCGGCATGGGAACTGGTTCCGGCACCGGCGTTGGCTCCGGCAAAGGTGGCGGTTATGGACCGGGTGAAGGTGGTGGTGTGGGTGGCGGCGTCTATCGCGTCGGCGGCGGCGTCAGTGCCCCTTCTGTGCTCTTCAAGGTCGACCCCGAGTATTCGGAAGAAGCCCGTAAAGCCAAGTACAGCGGTACCGTCCTCCTTTCCGTGGTGGTGGATATCGAAGGCAGAGCCCGCGACATTCGTGTCGTCAAGAGCCTCGGGATGGGTCTCGACGAAAAGGCGATCGAAGCCGTGGAAAAGTGGAAGTTCAAACCGGGCATGAAAGCCGGTCAGTCGGTCCCCGTCCGTGCTCAGATCGAAGTCAATTTCAGGTTGCTGTAAATTAGGTTGCCGGGTAGCGCGCCCTACTGAAGATTCTCTCCAAACCAGGCAATGGTCCGCTCCAGAATGTCCCGCGAGTGCTCCGGCTTCTGAATGGCGTGCCCTTCGCCCGGGTAGATCACCATCTTCGTCTTCACGCCCTGCGTCTTGAGCGCATGCCAGAACTCATAGGATTGCGGCGGCGGACACTCCGCATCGCTATCGCCCACCAGAATCAACGTCGGCGTCTTCACCTGCTTGATAAATGTCATGGGCGAGCTTCGCGCATAAACGCCCGGATCGTCATACACTGACGCCCCGAAATACGGGATCATCCACTGATCAATCAGGTTCTCCCCGTAGTAACTCTGCCAGTTTGCAATTCCCGCTCCCGCCACAGCGGCATGAAAGCGTCCGCTCTGCGTCACCGTCCACATCGTCATGTAGCCGCCGTAACTCCATCCGCCAATGCCCACGCGGTTGGTATCCACCGGCACCGTCGCAATGGCTTTATCCACGCCCGCCACAATGTCCCGCAGGTCGCCATAGCCGAAATCTTTCACATTGGCTTTCGTATAAGTCTCGCCTGCCCCATAGCTTCCCCGCGGATTCGGAAACAATACAAAGTACCCCTGGCTGGATAGCGCACTCAAATCAAACCCCGCCGGCCACGACGGTCGCTTGGCCGACGCCGGCCCGCCATGCACCGAGACCACCATCGGATACTTCTTCGCCGCATCGTAGTTCACCGGATACATCAGCCAGCCCGATACGTCGAAGCCATCTGTAGTCCAGTGCAGCTTCTCCGTCTTCCCCCACAGCGGCTTCAGCGCGTCATTGGCGTGCGTGCGCTTCGTCCATTCGCCTATAGGTCCCGCCCATACTTCCGGTGCCTGTGTCCAGGAACTGCGCACGGTAGCCAGGGTTCGGCCATCGCTTGCCACCGCCACCGTGTCATCGCCGGCCCGCACGGATTCATCGCCGCGCCACAGCGTCTCAATCTCCCTCGTTGCCGCGTTCATTGTCGCCAGCGCCACACTACTGTCCACCGTTTCGGTAAACAGGATGCGCCCATTCGGCAACCACTTCAGCCAACTGGGCGACGTCTTTCGCCCCGGCGTCAAATTCTCCGCAGGCCCGCCTTCCGCCCCGGCCGCGAAAATGTCGCCGCCCGTGGACCCTTCATCGCTCATGATCCCTTCAATCCACGCAATCCGCTTTCCGTCCGGCGACCAGCGAGGGTTCGCAATCTGCAGCGTCGGCTTGTAAACATTCCTGCTCTCACCAGTCGCAGTCGAAATCGAATACAGTTGTGCCACCCACCAGTTGTTGTCGCCGTTGCCCCTGGCCGCGGTGTAGGCCAGATGATCGTTATCCGGCGCCCAGTCGTATTCGTAAAC
>JBBROK010000027.1:0-62627 GCA_038229475.1 Bryobacterales bacterium
ATTAGTGCGTCGCGGGGTCCACGTGGCCGAATAGCGCCCGGTCTGGGGATTGGCCAGGGCCAGCGCCAGAGGGGGATCGCCATTGGAGAAAGTAGCGACAATATTGGCCGCGGTAACCACCGTTCCGCAGTTGTCCACCACCGTCATTTCCAGCGGCGTCGGCCAGGCAGTTGGCGACGAAAAATTATTCACAAGACCGGTGGAGGTGGGCACAACCTGAGCGGGACTGCATGCGGCGCGAGGCTGCGGAGCCTCGCTGGCGGGTGATATCTCAGCCGCCAGAACCACCAGAGTCACATTGACCGAACGGATGCCGCTTGCGGCAAAGGCATAGTTGACCGTTGCGCGGTACACGCCAGGCACCAGCCTGGCCGGGTCTACCGTGATGGAGGTCACGGAAGGCGCCGCAGCCAGGGTTGTTCCTGTGCCGGGGCTCACCGCCAGCCACGTGCTGCCGGCCGGTTCGGCCGAGGCCTGCCAAGGCTGCGGCGTAATGGAACTGGTGTAAAGCGTAACGTTCTGCGGCGGCGGAGATCCGCTGGCGGATGTGAGGAACAGCAGACCCGCTGGTGCCGGACTGGGTTTGGCTTTTTCCGAAGCAGGAGTAATGTTGAGCACCACGACAAAACCCTGCGGGGAATTTGCCACCCCCGACGCGCTAACCCGGATCAGGCCGTAGTAAGTTCCAACCGCCAGGCTCGCAGCCGCTGCCGGATCGACAGAAAAATTGACCGTCCCCGGCTGGCTTGCACTGGAGGATCCGGAGGTGTTTGCCAACCGCAGGAAACTACCCTGCTGTATCGCGGCTATCCAATTCACCGGGGTGGCCGAAGGCACAATTACCTGAAAAGACGCGGGTGGGCCGGATAGCAGGCCGGCCACCTGCAGGTTGGCCGCGTAGCCCGAAGGTGCAAGCAGAATGCCGGGTGCGGAGGCGATAGCCAGCGTAATGGGGACCGTCGCTCTGCCACCCGAGGTGATGAGGCTCAACGTCGTCCAGTAATATCCCGGAGCAAGTCCCGCGGGGTTGGCGGTAATTGCCAGTGTGGTGGATCCGCCCGGGCCAATCTGGGCGGGCACGCCGGTTACTCCGCACCACGCCGACGCGCAGCTAACGGCACCGATTCCGAGTGCTGTGCCGCCGCCATTGCTGAGGCTCAGAGTTTGCGAGGTCACAGCCGGAGAAGCTGCCGACGTGGTAAAAGTCACTGAATCGCTGCCCGTGATCAATTGCCCGGGCGAAGTGCGCACTGCCAGTGAAACGTTGACCAATTGCGTGTTCCCGTTGCAGGCCGGGGAGGAGCACGTAACCTGTACAGTGCCCTGATAAGCGGTTTCCGCTGCCGGAAGCGAAAGCGCCGCCGGTGCGAGGGCGACCGCAAACGATCCCGGCGTGCGGCCGCTATCCGCAACGCTGAGCCACGGTGTGGAGGAGGCTACTGACCAGGAGAGCACCTTGGAAACGTCGCTGGACTGCACCTGTACCGTCTGCGCAGTTGGTGTCTGCGTGGTGCCCGCGGCCAGGGCAAAAGGCAGTGTTCCGGTGGAAACCAGCAGGTCCACGCCGGCTGGCCGGACAGCCAGTTGAAAACCGGCCTTTCCGTTCAGCCCGGTGGTATCTGCCGCTGTTACATCAAAACTGAAGAGTCCGGCTGCACGCGGAGTTCCGTTCAGCAGGCCCAGCGGGGAAAGGGCGACCCCTTCGGGCAGCGCACCGGCGGATATCTGAAACGTATACGGGCCTGCACCGCCGGTGGCGCTGATGGTTTGTGGCGCATAGTCCAGATTGAGCATGCCGGAGGCGAGGGGCGAAACGGTTGTGATGAACACCGGGAGCGACAGGATCTTCGTGCTGAAAGTGCCGGTGGCGAAGCCTCCGCTGCTATCCGTCACCCGGACCACAAACGTAAATGCGCCCGCTGCTGCCGAAGTCCCGCTCAGGTTTCCGCTGGAAGAGAAGCGCAGGCCTTCCGGCAACGACCCGGAGGCGAGTGCAAAACTGTAGGGCGGCGCACCGCCGGTTGCCATGAAGCCTTGCGAATAACTGGTGTTGACCAACCCGTCGGGCAAGTTCCTTCCCGGCAGCGTCAGCGCAGGCGGGGCATTCACGTTCAGATTTAGAATGCCACCTGCTTCCAGACCTGCGGAATCGCTGATCCGCACTCCCAAAGCGAAGGCGCCGGGCCGCTGCGGCGACCCGCGAAAGAGTCCGTCGCCCGTCACTGAAAGGCCCGTGGGCAGCCCCAAAACCGTGAAGGAATAGGGGGGACTTCCGCCTACTCCGGCCAGCGAAGCGGTGTAAATGGAATACGCGGTCACATCGGGCAAGCTGGCGGTTGCAAGACCCAGCACGGAAACCGAGCCACCAGCCGTCGCGCTGATTCCTTGGGCATCAGATACCTGGACTCCGAAGTAGAACACTCCGGCTTGTGAAGGCGTCCCGCTCACCGTGGCACTGGCCCCGCCCGGGTTCAGCGAAATTCCCGCCGGAGCTCCGGAAAGATTCCAGGAGTAAGGAGGCTTACCTCCGGAGGCGGAAAATGTTCCGCTACCCGCCGGCTTTCCTATAACCGTATTACCCAAATTGCCGTAGCCGGTGACATAGAGCGGTATCAGGTCCGGGTTTACCTGAATAATATAGTTTCGGGATGCCGTACTGCCCCCGGCATCTCTGGCGGATATCCCCACATTGCTGTATGTGGCAGCCGACGCGGGGGCGCCGTTCAACACGCCGGTGGCACTAATCGCCAATCCCGAGGGTAGGCCAGTAGCGCTCCATGTATAGGGGGTAGATCCCCCGGAAGCGATCATCGTGACCGGGCCATAGGGTTTGCCGGCGATGCCCGAGGGCAGCGTGGCCGGCGCAATTACCAGCGAAGGTGGCCCAGCAATGGGCGCATACGCCCCCGTGAACTGCCAGTTCACGATGTCGTGGTTCTCCCAGGACGCGCCCGTACCAGCCGTGAAGCCCACATACGCCGAGCTTGTATCCAGAGTGGCCGAGATGTTGATGGGATACGAAAACAGATCGGCGGGTCGTCGCACCGAGTTTTCCGCGATCGCCACCCGCAATTGTGTGCCATCGTAGTCGATCCACGCGGACCAGAGATTTCCGTTCGACATGCAACCGGCAACGCCGGTTGAGTTATAGCAGTAGCTCACACCGTAAGGCGCCGTGGCGTTGAAGTCCTGCAACAAACCATTCACGTCTACCCCCACGTGATTATTGTTTAATTCTCCGTTATCGTAGGTGTCGAACTCAACGCCGATGCTGGGAGTAATTCCGGCGTAGCCAAGCCCGCCGCCTCCTCCGCCCAGACTGGAACTCACAGGCTGAATCACGAACACAAACCCATCGGCCGGAGAACTGCTCGCCTGGGTCAACCGGAACTGGAAAAAAGTACTGAAGGAATTGGAGGGGCCGAGGGTGATTCTGGTGGTACTAAATGCCGACCCCGCCTGCCCGCCAAGAGCCGGAGTGAGGCGCAGAACGGTACCTGTGCCGACCGTCACCGCAGCGGCAACTCCATTCAGAGTGAGGCCACTGGTGGAAGCAAAGCCCGGATAGGAAATAGTGGTCACCTGGGCTTCGACTTTGGCCACCAGAACGAGCAAGACCATCAACACGATTGACAAATTATTTCGTCGCAACTGCAATAGATCCATGGAGTAATTGAAGCACCAATGAACCTGCCGGAGCAACTATCAATATGAGTTCAGGCACGACGCGGTACTCAAGACAGTTGGCTGGCACCCTCAGATTTACCGCAGTTGACCCTGCCTTTGAACTGCCACAATGGAGCGTGCCGGAATTCGCCTTAAAGGTCGATAATGGGAAACATCGTCGTCTGTTGATTCGCCCCGGGGCGATTGGCGATTTCATTGTCAGTCTGCCTGCCATGGAAGCACTGCGCACGGAGTGGACAGAGGTCTGGTGCGCGGGGCAGAACGTGCCACTGGCCCGATTTGCGGACCGGGCCATTTCGATTGCGGCGGCGGGGCTGGACCGGCTGGGATTTCTGCCCGCAGAGGATGTGACGGAAAGGCTGCGCAGTTTTGATTCGATCATTTCATGGTACGGAGCTAATAATTCCGCCTTTCAAGCACTTACGCTGGATACTCTCAAGCTGAATATAACTTTTTTGCCGGCCTTACCGGAAGGTGACAGGCACGCGCTGGAGTTCTATCGGAAGCAGGCCACAGGGCTGGGCGGGCACGACGTCGCCCGATCGCCCAGGCTTGCCTGCCCGCAGGTTCCGCGCACGTTTGCCGCAATCCATCCCTTCGCCAGCAGTGCCCGGAAGCAAGTGCCGATGCAGGTCTTTGAAGCTGCCGCCGAGCGGCTGGCGCAGACCATGCCGGTGTTTTGGCTGCGTGGCCCCGAAGACCAACTGGCGAAAGCGATTCACATTGCGGATCTCTATGACCTGGGATGCCGGTTGGCCGGTGCACGGGTGTTGGTGGGGAATGACTCGGGAATTACGCACCTGGCGGCGGCTGTACGAACGCCGGTACTGGCTTTGTTTGGGGAGGCCAATCCGCGCCATTGGGCTCCACGGGGGCCGGCTGTGGCAGCTAATGTCCGGTATATCCTGCAGGTCAAATGAACAATGCGGGCGCGGCTTTCAAAGTGGCCGACCAGCATGGCAGGTTCAGGCAACGGCTGGCGGCCGAGGTAACGGCTTTCATCGCAGGCAGATCGAGAAAGCTGTTCAGGTGGTGCTCATTTCTATTCTGGCGCGGCTTGGTTTTTTGGTTCTCATGTTATACCTCATAGGTATTGTGCGCCGCCGATCTTTGCTCTTGATCTTTGTGATTGTGACCTGCTTCTACTGGAAGCTCACCCTGACGCGCCAGTATGCGTTTCTGGAGAGCTTTGATCTGGCCAACCAGGTGTTGCCATGGCTTGCACTGCAGGTCAACGCGATTCAACATGGGCAGGTCGCCCTCTGGACACCTTACGAATGGATGGGGCAGCCGCTGCTGGGGCAGATGCAGCCGGGCGTTTTCAGTCCGTTTACCTGGCTGCTGGCACTGGCACCGTTGCGGGACGGGATGTTGCAGTTCCACTGGGTGAACTGGTGGTTTGTGCTGATCCACATGACGGGGGCCTGGTTTATGTGGGCGATGCTTCGGGATGTGGGATTGCGCGAGGCCGCGGCGGTAACCGGAGGCGTACTTTACGCCTGCATTGGATTCTATGGCAGCACAGACTGGCCGCACGTGCTGGCATCGGCAATTTGGGCTCCCCTGGTATTTCTCTATCTCTTCCGGGTGTTGCGCGGAGAGAAGCCGATGGCGAGTGCGTGCCTTTCCGGCGTGTTCACCGGGCTGGCATGGTTGAGCGGATATTTTGCCTCCGCGTATTACCTGACACTGGCCGCTTTGGTGGTGCTGGCAGTGGGCCTGTGGCAGGGTGACGGGCCACGCGCCAGGCGAATAGGGATCCTCATGACATGGCTGGCGGTGACGGGCGCGATCAGCGCGCCGCAGGTACTGCCGGCGGCGGAGTATGGTCGTGCGGCGATTCGCTGGACCGCGACCGGTGGACTGCGCTGGAACCAGAAGGTGGGTCTGCCTGAACATTTTAATTACGGGATGAAGGGCATCGATATTCCGCGTCTGGTGATTCCGGGGGCTGACCTGCATGCCGAACCCTTCACTGGTGCCATCGCGCTGGGCCTGGCGGGGCTGGCGCTGGCGGGCGGGTTGGGGCGCAGGGAGCGGATTGTGCTGACGAGTCTGGCAGTGGGATCGCTACTTTTTGCACTGGCGCAAAGCAATTTTGTCTATGGTGCCCTGTATGCGCTGGTACCGATGCTGGAGAAGTCACGGGCACCGGTATCGGCAATGAGTATTTTCCACTTCGCGGTAGCGGGCCTCGGGGGATTTGGGCTGGACAATTTGTTCAGCGGGGGCTTTCCAGCGGCGGCCCGGCGAATGGCGCGTGGACTGGCGTGGTTTGGAGGGCTGCTGCTGACTCTGGTAACGGTGCTGGGTTTCCTGCCGCCCTTTGCAGGAGCGGTATTCAATTTCCGCGATCCGCGAATTTTGCCACTGTGTCTCGTGACATTGCTCTTTGCCGGGACCTGCTTCGCTTTGATCCGCGGCGTGATTGGCCATCGGGTGGCGGCGATATTGCTGGGGTTCTTTGTGCTTTCCGAGCAGGGTCAGGTAGCCGGGTATTCCTGGCCGCATGCCACGGAAACTGCCCGGCGCACGCTGTTGCCGCCGCTGGAGAATACGAGGGATCTGGCCGAATTCCTGCGGCCGCTGCAACCGGCCCGGGTGGAGATCAAACGGGATGACGGGCTGATGTTCTCTTTTGGAGACTGGTTCCGTATCCACACGGTGGAAGCCCTGAGCGCCAGCATGCTGGCCGATAGGATGGATCTTAGCTGGTGGCCGGACCGCTGCTCCAGACTGTTTGGGGTACGCTACACCATTGCGAAGGCAGCGACGCGGCCAAACCAGCGGGAGATCTTCCGGGGCCAGGCGGGACTGGCGATTTTTGAAAACCCCGATGCCCTGCCCCGGGCCTGGACGGTGCACCGGGTGCGGGTTGCCGCCAATCAGAAAGAGGCGGTGGACTGGACGCGGGACGGGACCTTCGATCTGGCGCAGGAAGCGGTAGCGGTGGGCCGCGCGCCAGAGGTGGAAACGTGCGGGTCAACGGATCAGGTGCACGGTACAAAGTTCGGACTGAATTCGGTATCGGTGGACGTGACGATGGGTTGCCGGGGGGTGGTGATGGTGGCGGACAACTGGTACCCGGGCTGGCGGGGTAGCGTGGACCGACCTGCGGCAACAATTGAACAGATGGATTCAACGATACGGGGCATTGCAGTAGGTGCCGGGCGACATACAGTCCGGATGAATTACTGGCCGTGGTCGATGATGGGCGGTTTCGGGCTAATGGTGGCGGGGCTCGGGTTTACAGCCTGGAACTGGCGAAGGGATGGCTGATTGAGATCGGCATTGGCACGGACGCGACTAAAGTCGCGTGCCCAATCGGCTCCCCGCAGTTCATGCCGGAACGGCAGCCTTGCAGTAGAGATGGCCTCTGGCAGCAAGCTGGGCATTGGCCGGGTCGATCGTCAGCCCGGATTCGAGGTGAACGATTGAGTTATATCCGTGGTGAATCAGAAATTCGACGATCGCGGCGACCTTTTGTAGTTTTTCGCTCATGGTTTCGCCGTGCATTTCGAGAAACAGGTCAGGGTGGTGTTTGAGCAGGGTAGCGGCGGCACCCTTCAGAACTTCCAGTTCCAGACCTTCCACATCCACTTTGATGAAATCGGGCGGGGGAAAGGAACCGGATTCGCATTCGGAGTCGAGGGTGACAACCTGAATGGTCTCGCTCCTGAGGCGACTTGCGTGGGCAGCGCGCATTCCATCCTGATTGCTTTTTTCCAGACTGGCGCCGCCGGGGATGAGCGGGTCCCAAACCATGGTAAAGGAGTCGGGCCGTGAACCGAGGCCGATGCGGCGGGGAGTCACATGGTTGAAATTATTCAGGCGCAGGTTGGCAACCAGTCGTTCATGATTAACCGGATTGGGTTCAAAGCAAACCAGGTATTTTGCCTGACGCGCAAAGAAACAGGAAAGAATGCCCTCAAAAGCACCGACATCGAAAACGACTTTGCCGCGAAGATCGAGCGTACTCCAGAAGCGGGTTTCTTCGGTTTCTGAGGAACCGGCGAGGAACTCCGGCAGGAACCCAAGGCCACCTTTCCGTTTCAGACCCTTGTTGAGGCCATGGCCGACGGTGTAGACGTTGGCACGGAAGAGATTCTGACTAATCCAGGCGATGGCGCGATGCTTGAGAGAGTAGTGATGAAACGATTGCCCGACCATGAGAGAGAGTCTACAATACCGCGGTAAATCCGGCGAGGACGCGGCTAAAGCTGCGTTCCCAGGACGATTTCGACTTTGCGTGTTCCGCCATCTTTTATGAGAGGAATAATTCCGTCTTTCATCTCGTTGCCATCCAGCCGGACTGCAGGGTCGCCGTTTCCACGAGATACCTTCACTTCATAACTCGTCGCGCCATGATGCCAGGTGAGTTCGAATCCCGGCCACTCCGGCGGCAGCACCGGATTTACCGTAAAATGGTCTCCCCGCACCTGAAAGCCCAGCACTTCTTCCACCCACACGCGATACATCCAGGCTGCGGAGCCGGTGTACCAGGTCCAGCCGCACTGGCCTTCTCTGCCAGCGCCCAATGAAACGTCCGCAGCAACTACGTAAGGCTCGCCGCGGTAGTGGGCAACTGACTCCGGGGTGCGGGTGAGTTCCACAGGGTTCATCATCTGCAACAGACGTGTGGCGTGACCACCTTCGTGCAGCCGCGCCCATGCCATGGCCAGCCAGATGCCGGCATGGGTGTATTGCCCGCCATTCTCGCGCAGGCCGGGCGGATAGCCCATGATGTAACCCGGATTCGGTTCCGAGTGATCGAATGGCGGTGCCAGCAACAGCACCAGTTTCTCTTTCTCGCGCACCAGATTTCGTTCGGCAGATTCCATCGCCTGGCGGGTTCTGGCCGGGTCACCTGCTCCCGAGATCACGGCCCACGACTGGGCTATGGAATCGATTCGGGCTTCGACATTGGTATGGGACCCGAGCGGCGCGCCATTATCGAAGAAACCGCGCAGGTACCATTCGCCATCCCACGCGGTTTGTTCCAGTTCAAGTTTCATCGACGCCATTTTTTGACGCCACTCCCGAACCAGTTGAATCTCGCCATCGCGTGGCTCGCGAAGGTCACAAAATCCTTCCATCACGGCACAAAGGAACCAACCCAGCCAGACACTTTCGCCCTTGCCTTTGGCTCCCACCAGATTCATTCCGTCGTTCCAGTCACTGGTGCCGATTAGCGGCAAGCCGTGATCGCCGAGCTTGCAGGCATGCTCGATCGCGCGCCGGCAATGTACCCACAGCGACTCGGTCTGCACAGATATGGCCGGTGCGAACATGCGCTCCAACTCTGCTTCGGCCAGCACCGGGCCATCCAGAAACGGCACCGGCTCATCCAAAATGGCTGCGTCGCCGGTGACTTTGACATACTGTGTCACCGCGAAGGGCAGCCAGAGCAGATCGTCGGAACAACGAGTGCGCACGCCCATGCCGGTTTCTCCGTGCCACCAGTGCTGGGCGTCGCCTTCGGGGAACTGCCGGGCGGCTGCGGCGAGAATATGTTGGCGGGAGAGTTGGGGCGCGGCGTATAAGAATGCCAGGCAATCCTGGAGCTGGTCGCGAAACCCGATTGCGCCACTGGATTGATACAGCGCCGAACGCCCCCAGAACCGGCAACTAAGAGCCTGATAGAGCAACCATCCGTTGAGCAGGAAATCGGTGGAGAGCACCGGGGTCTTCACCTGCAGCGCGCCCAGAGTTGTGTCCCACCAGTTGCGCGTGGCGGTGAGCGCGGCTTCCACCATAGCGGGTTCCTGATAGCGCCCGATCAGGGCGCGCATACTCTCTACGTTTCCGGTCTGTCCGAGCAGGAATATGACTTCGGTCCCGGCACCCGGTTCGAGAGTGAGTAGTACCTGGAGCGCGGCGGCGGGATCGGCACCGATTCCGGTACGATTATCCAGCCGGGCGAGCCCCAGTGCGTCCGGTTTCGAAAAGGTGCCGTTTCGGCCGAGAAACCGGGTGCGATCCCCGGACCAGGAGACGGCTGGCGGAACGGAGGCCGCAAATGCCACCTGGCCGGCGTACGCGCTGTTCCAATACTGGCGGGCCATGACGGCGCCGGTCTCTTCATCGCGCGACGTGAGCACGCGTAACTGCTGGTCTTCGCGGACCGAGCCCAGCACCCAGGTGTTGTACCAGGTGGCGGTAAGTTTGCGCTTGCGGGACGATTCGTTGCGCAACCGCAGGCGACATATTTTTACGGGATCTCCGGTGCCATCTTCGCCGGCGGGGACAAACACCGTGAGTTCCTGGGTGATGCCGTGGCTGTTGTGTTCGTATACGGAATAGCCGTGCCCGTGGCGAGCCCGGTACGCGCTTTTGCCGCCCGCGGGCAAAGCAGTGGGAGTCCAGACCGCGCCGCTCTGCTCATCGCGCAGATAAATCACTTCTGTCTGCGGATCGGATACCGGATCGTTGTGCCAGGGCGTGAGACGGTTCATCTGGCTATTTCCCTGCCAGGTGCAGCCCAGGCCGCTTTCGCTCACCAGGGTTCCAAACCGACGGTTGGCGATCACGTTGATCCATGGCGCGGGCGTGGTAACGCCGGGCTTCAGGTAGATCGCATATTCCTTGCCATCGGGAGTGAACCCGCCGAGGCCGTTGAAGTAAGACAGAGTCAGGAAAGGCAATGGAGGGGAGGGTTCTTCGATGGCCTCTGTGACCGGAACAAAGGGCAACAGGGCCACACCTTCGCCAGCCGCCGTCAATTGCTGCTGTAGTGATCCGCGGTTGCCGTTGAGAACTACTCCGGCGACAGCGAGCAGCAGGTTGCGCCCGTCCTCCGGAATGCTGTTCCAGTCGCGGAGGAAAACGCCACCGGGCTTATCCATGCCCGCATCGGAGGTGTGGGCCTCAATCTGGCGCAGCAGTTCCTGGCGCAGTGGTTGCTCATAACTGGCCCCTTCCTGATTCATAATGATCAGGTCTGCCCTGAAACCGCGCAATCGCCAGTAGGCGTGTGCCAAAAGCAATTCGCGAACCAGCGCCAGATCGCGCTCATCCCGCACCGTAACCACCAGCATGGGGAGATCGCCTGAGATGCCGAAGGCCCACAAAAAAGACTGTCCGAGGCGGTTCTTTACCAGCCGGTCCACCGGGGGACGCAATCTGGAACTAGGGTAAAGTAACTGGCTTACAAGTTCCTGAAAGCGATGCGCCGCATCGGGTCCGATGCGCAGAAAACGGAACTCCAGCTGAGCTCGTGCCCACGCCATGTCATAGGCTCGGGCAATGGAACCTGCCCGCTGGTACCGGTGTATCAATTCCAGCAAGGCTTCACGGGTAGCGGCAGCGAGCGTGACGAAGGTGATCTCTTTGCGGTCGCGGGGGTCGAGCGAGATGCGGCAGCGCAGGCTGAAGACGGGATCAATCACCGCGCCCACGGTGCCACTCAGTTCTCTGGTAAGGGCTGCGGGAGATTCGGCGTTGTTGCCACGGCCCAGAAACTGTGACCGGTCCGTCTCATACTGCAGCTCGTCGGGCGCGCCAACCAGAATATGGGCGGCCCAAAGGGGGCTTTCATCGGCTGACCGCGGCCGGCGATGCGCAATCAGGACACCGCTTTCCGGATACTCGGTTTCGATGAACATTTTTGCGAACGCGGGGTGGGCGGTGTCCGCCCCATGCGGCGCCATGGCCAGTTCCAGATAGCTGGTGAATTCGAGCTGCCGCTTGCGCACCGAGCGGTTGGTGATTCGCAGCCGCCGCAACTCTGCGTCGTCTTCGGGCGAGACCGTCACTTCCAGAACAGTTTCGATGCCGGAAACCCGCCTCCGCATCTCGACCCGGTCGGCTGCAAAGCGGATGGAACTCTCGCCCTGCTGCGTGCTGAATGGTTTATAAGTAGTGGCCCAGACTTCATCGGAGCGGACATCGCGAATGTAAAGAAAACTACCCCAGGGATCGAGCGTGGGGTCGGATCGCCATCGGGTGAGGTCGAACTGGTTCCAGCGGGTGTAGCCGCCGCCCGAGTTTGTGGTGGCCACGGCGAGCCGGCCGTTGCCAAGAAGCTGGACCCGGGGCGCGGCCGTCTCCTCTGTCCACATACGATCCACGCTTTCTCCGTCTTTGAGTGAGCGAATGGGCGCGACGCGGACCCTGGCTCCCTCTTTGGGCAACCGGGTTATAGGGTTGCGCTCATAAAGCAGGGCCTCAATGGAGCGGACCCGCAGATCACCATGGAATCGTCTCTGCATCACATCGCGATGCAGAACGTTGTCGAGCGCTGCCAGCGTCATTCCCTGATGGTGTGCCATGTAGGAATAAGTCACTACGCCGGGCTTTCCGTGGCGTGTGTTCTCGCGGGTGAAATCAATGGATTCATAGAAGCCCATGGGCCCGGCCAGGCCCAGAACCTGGAGCCGTTCCAGATTCTTCAACGCGGCAACCGGATCAACCAGCAGAGCCAGCACCGTGGCATAAGGCGCGACAACGAGGGCATCTTCCAGCCCGGGGTTGAGCGCAAGGGCGGGCACCCCGAACGCTTTGTACTGATAGATCTGGTGCGAATCCAGGGCGCTGTACGCCGATTCCGAAACTCCCCAGGGTATACCTTGCGCCTTGCCGTATTCGATTTGCCCGGCTACCGCATCGCGACACGCGCACTCCAGCATGGAGTTGGTGAAAGTGCGGGTAAACAAAAGTGGCATCAGGTATTCGAACATGGTGCCGCTCCAGGAAAGAAGCGCCTGACCCGTGGTGGTGTAAGAGTAAGGACGGCTCAACGCGTGCCAGTGCTGCACTGGCACGTCACCCCTGGCAATGGCCACGAGGCTGGCCACCCGGCATTCGCTGGCCAACAGATCATAGTGGCTGGGGAATTCGCGCGGGCCGCCAACCGCGTAACCAATGCCGAATAATTTGCGTTCCGCATCGTACAGGAAATTCATGTTGATGTCTTCGGCCAGTTTTGTGGCGGATGCGGAGAGCGCCTGAATCCGGGTGACCGTTTCGGTGGCGTTGCTTCTGGCCTCGGCATATTCTGTTGTGAGTTGCGCGACCCAGGCGGCCATATGAGGCAGTAAAGCCCGTTGTGCCTGGGCTGCAGCCAGTCCCCGAAGCAGGATATCCACCGACGTGACCGAACCGCCGGCCAGGCTGCGGAGCGAGGGCACGGCGTGCATTGCCTTGCGGCGGAGGGTTGCCAGATTCCTGACACCTGAGGCGTCTTCCAGAGTATGGAAGGTATCATCCGGCGGCAGCGCGAGGGTTTCCATCCAGCGCAGGTACCGATTGGCGGTTTCAATCCAGGAGTTGAACTCGGCCGCCAGACGCGCCACCCAATAAGTCCGTTCGTCGTCCTTCTTCGGATGCCAGCGCTGGGTTTCTTCCAGCTTGCTGATGGGGCTGCGTGCCATGCGGAAATGAGCGATCCATTCGTGCCCGCCTTTGGAGCCTCTGAGCAACCGGCGCAAGCCGTACAGGGCCACAGTTGCCGAGGGATCATCCACGCAAGCGCGGTCGACAATGGACAGAGTGTCGTTCAAACCACGCAGCGCGGCGAGGCCAATGACGGGAGCCTCCAGAATATCCGCGCATCCCCGCTCCAGTACCCAAAGCGCAGCCAGCAGATTGCCGCTATCCACCGTGGAAACGTAGCGCGGCAGCAGCGGTTGCAGCATTTGCGTGTCATACCAGTTGAGCAGGTGGCCTTCATAGCGTTCCAGCCGCCCCAGAGTCTCCATAGTGGCTGAGCCGCGCCGACAGAACTCATCGGCTGTCACATACCCGAAGTCGCGTGCAGCCAGCAGGCCCGTGAGCCAAAGGCCAATGTTGGTGGGCGAAGTACGCTGCGCAACTTCCACCCGCAGCGCCAGCTGTGTATTGTCGGGAGGCAGCCAGTTGGATTCCGGTCCGACGAGATCGTCGAAGAATCGCCATGTGCGTCGCGCGAGGATTCGCAACAGCAGGATGTCAGCCGTTTTCAGGCCCTTGCGGGCAGCCGACACCACGGGACGCGCCAGCCAGCGCATCAGCAGCGGTGAGGCGGCCCACAGGAGGACGAATATTGAGGTGGGCGCGAACTCGTGCTTCAGCAGCAGCAGGATAGTCAGCAGCAGCGAGAGCGCTGCGATGGTGAGCATCTGACGCCACATGAGGTCGGTGTGGCGCTGCGCATCCGCTTTGGCGTGGGCGGCGGTTTGCCATTCCAGAAGTCCCCGGTGGCTTACCGTGCGCCGGTAAAACACACGGGCGATGGCATCGACGGATATCCATGCCTGATGCGGCAGAAACGCAGCCATGACCACGGCACGGATCAGATCATCGGCCGCTCCCTGCCAACGGTGGGCGGAGCCCTGGAGTCGGCGCGCCAGCCTTTCCACCAGGGGTGCGGTCGCCGGAATGGCGACCGCCAGGCCCACTACAAGAGTCCACACCGCGGGGGCCGCTGAAAGCAACCATCCCATGAGAAGCAGCAACAGTGCCGCTGCCGGAACCAGACTACGCCGCAAATTGTCCAGTATCCGCCAGCGGTTAAACAGGGTGAGCGGATTCGCCTGATACGCACCTGACGCCGAAGGCACCGACCCCAGAGCCCAGCGCGCGATCTGCCAGTCTCCCCGCGTCCAGCGGTGCTGTCGCGCCGCAAAACTTGCGTAATCCACCGGCAGCTGTTCAAACAATTCGATATCGGTTGCCAGGCCTACGCCCGCATGGGCGCCTTCGATCAGGTCGTGACTGAGCAGAGTATCAACAGGAAAGCGGTTGCCGAGAATGGCATGAAAAGCCCTGACATCATAGATCGCCTTGCCATGAAAGATGGCGTCGAGAAAGAGATCCTGCTGGGCGTCGGATACGGTTTGGCTGTAAGGGTCGGTGCCTGTGGCGTCGGCGAAGACACGCGTGAAACGAGTTGCGGTGGCTCCGGGAAGAGTGATGCTGACGCGGGGCTGAATGATGGAGTACCCGCTTTTCCGGATGCCTGTGGCGGCATCGATTTCGACGCGATTCAGGGGGTGGGCGATGGTTTCAATCAAACGCCGGGCGCTTTCGACGGGCAGTTGTGTGTCTGCATCCAGGGTGATGACGAAGGATATGGGTAAGTGCAGTTGGCCGACGTGGAGAATCTCGTGATGGCCGTCACCACACAGAAATGAATTCAAATCTTCCAGCTTGCCCCTTTTGCGCTCACGGCCGATCCACTTCTGCTCCCCTTCTGACCAGAATCGCTCGCGGTGAAACAGCAGAAAGCGGTCGCCGGGGTAGCGCAAATTGAGATTGGCGATGCCGCTTTTGGCGGCCTGCAGTAGTTCATCGTCGCCTGCGACCGTGGGTGTATCCGCATCGAGAAAATCTGAAAACAGGCTGTAGGAGATATTCTGGTTGCGGTTTCCCAGGAACCTGACTTCCAGCTTCTCCAGTTCCGCACGCAAGACGGCGGCACCGGACAACATCATGGGGACCACTACCAGGGTGGCGTTTTCCGGCGGTATGCCTTCACGAAAATCCATCTTCGGCAGCGTACCTGGCGGCAGCATGGAGATCACCAGCGCGTTCACGATCTGGCTGGAAACCTCGCTCAGCGGAAACACAGCCAGAATCGCCAGTACCGCCAACACCGGGGGGCCGTGTATACCGGCTTCCCAGGCCAGCACACCGGTAAGAGCCGTGAGGCATGCGGTCAACAGGAATAGTGCGCCCAGATAGAAGGGTGTGGGGTGACGGTAGATGCCGCGGGAAATGCGGGTGCCCAGAGGAATCTTCGCGTGGGTGTCGCGTTCCAGTTGCGCCAGACCGTCCGATAACAGGTAGTAGCCGGCGTAACGCGCCGCCGGTGCTTCGGCACCGGAAGCCAGGTTAACCGCGCGCACCGCCACCTCTCGTTCCGTGACGCGGCTGGATTGCGCGACTCGCTCTACCACGCGCCGGCACAGGTCACGGGTGGCGAAATCGCTCCGCTGGTAAACGCCCGAAGGATCGCGCCGCAATTCGGCCTCAACCAGGCTCACCTCTTCGAAAATCTTCGTGAAGTCGATGCGGGAAATGGCACGCAGACTGGTGAACGCATTGGCGGTGGAAACCACTTCCGCCGCTTCGTCAGTGTGTTGCTGGCGGACAACCTCAATCAGCGAAGTGCCGAAGCGCTCTTCAATCCAGTGCAGCGCGGGACCGAGCGCCGTCTCTTCATCCTGCAGTTGCTCGGCCAGGGAAGTAACAAAACAAGGCTGGCGGGAGATGGGCTCCGCTTCCAGTTGCCGCAGGGTATTTTCCAAAGTCCCGCTGGCTGACCGGGCGCTCATCGCCAAACGGTTGGACCAAAGATGTGCCGCCTCCCGCAACTGTTGCGCACTGCTGGTCCGCATTGCCAGCCGAGCCAGTAATTCCACCAGTGCAATTCCCAGAAACAAGGGAAAGGCCCATAGATCGGCGATGGTGAGGGGCAGTGCAATCTGGTATTGCCGGATGGCATCGCGAATATTTTCCTCAGTGAGCACATGCCCGGCGGACGCAACCAGCTGGTGCGCCAGTTCGTTCACGTTACCGCGCTCCTGGGAGGCTCCGCTGCGCCACGAGTAGTCTCTGGGCAGATGGTGCCGGACTTCAACGATCTGGGTGCGGATCAGATGGGAGTTGTCCAGAATCCATTCGGCGGCCGGCGTCAGTGTTTGGCCAAGGTGGGTTGCTTCGGTGAGGCGCTGGCCGGCAGACTCCAGCGCATTTTGGTTCTGTTGCAGCCGCGCGAGAATCGACCGCCGGTTCTGAATACCTGTGTAAGTGACCGTCGCGAGGGCGTCTTCTTCCATCGTGTCGATGGCAAAGTCGGGGTTGACCGCGAAGATGGCGGGCGAGCCTTCGAGACGTAACAGCTTTACCACCGCGTCTACCCGTGTGCCCACGGTTTCGACGATGAGCAGGGTCTCTCCTTCCAGCCGGAGAGACTCGTAACGTCGGCAGGACGGGTTGAGGCCCGATCTCCCGGTTCCCGCCAAACAAGCTTTTTCAGTGCGCTTCAGGGTCTGCAACGCTTGTTTAGCGTGCCCTTCTTCAAATGAGTAGGAGGCTAAGACGATTCGGACCGGATTGGCTGTCATGGGCCGCGAGCCGAAGCGCGCTAGATCCGACCGCGGGCAAGACGACTGAGTACGCAGGCGAGCAGAAGCCCTCCCGATGTTGCAGTGGCAAGGGTGGGCGCGAATAGAGAGCTACCTAGCAAGGTGAAGGTCAGTCCGAGCATAAACAGCAACGCGAAAATAATCATCCATCCAAGCATATAGGGCTCCCTGAGATGGCGAGGCATCGAGACGCCTCACATTTCAAACTGTAGGCAGCACGTACGATGCCATACTGGAATCAGTGAGTCCAGAGTGGTTAATTGCAGACGACCTGCGGGAAATGATGAGCCAGGCCTGCTTCCGCTGCGCGGGATAACGCAGAGGGGGATGACGACAGGACGCCCGGTGACCATGGGTGGTCATTGTCCCGCAGCCGGGGCGGTGCCGCCCTCCAGCGTAGCTGTCGAGTTGGCCCAAGACGTGCCGCCGAGGAGATGAGATGAGACATTTGCCCGGTTGGTTATCAGCCTTCGTCACGGGCCTGTTTGTCATGGTGGTCCCGGCGGCGGCTCAGGACGATCCCCCCTCGCGCGTTGCCCGCATCGCATATATTGCCGGTGCGGTATCCTTCGAACCAGCCAGCGTGGATCGATGGGCGACAGCGTCGTTAAATTACCCGTTGACCACCGGCGACAGTCTGTATTCCGACAGCGCCGGGCGCGCGGTTCTAAGAATCGGCCAGAATTCAATCCGTCTTAATTCGGAAACCAATTTCCAATTCGTCAACCTGACCGATAACATCGTCCAGACGAGCATTAATGCCGGCAGTATGAGCCTCCGCGTGCGCCATCTCTTTGACCGCGAATCCTGGGAGGTCGACACTCCGAACGGTGCCGTCTCACTGCTCCGAACGGGCGAATACCGCGTGGACACGGATGCTTCCCGCAACGCCACCATGGTCACTGGGGCTGGTACCCTGGCGTAGTTGCGCCGCGTCCCTACTATGCGCCCGCGCTGGTCGCATTTGTGGGTGGAGCCGCATTCAGCGTTGGCGTTTCGCTGGGCGGCGGTGGTGGTCTGGTTGGCTGGTTCCCACTGGGCCCCCGCGAGGCCTACTATCCCTCCTACAATGTGTCGCCGACCTATATTCGCCAGGTCAATGTCACAAATACGCGGATTACAAATATCAATGTCACCAACATCAACGTGACCAACAACACCTATGTGAACCGAAGCGCGGTGGTGGCAGTGCCACAGAATTCGTTCGTGTCGGCTCAGCCCGTCCGCAATGCCGCGGTTGCAGTAAATGCGGCACAGATACAACAGGCCCCGGTGATTGGAGCGGCACCCCGGGTAGCGCCCTTGCCGCAAAGTGTGGTGCCGAATTTCAATGACCGACGCGCCGCCGTGCCCCCTGCTGCTCTGACCAATCGCCCGGTAGTCGCCAAACTCGCTCCGCCTCCACCGGCTGTGCCGTTCGAGGCGGAACGCCAACTGCTGCAGCAGCATCGAGGAACTCCGGTGGCGTCGGATCAATTACAGAACCTGCGCGCCCAGGCTGCCCGTCAGAGCCCGGTCCCGGCACGCATGCAGGTTCAGGCAATAGATACACGGCAGGTTCTTCCACTCACCCCCACTGTAAAAAGCAGCTCCGCCGCGACTTTTGCGCAGCGCCCCGCGCAGCCCCGGAATGCTCCTCAACAGATGCCGGTCCAGAGTCCACGTGCTCAGCCGGTTCCGTCCGCTGCCACGCCGGCGATGCGTTCTCAGATACCGGTGCAGCCCAGGCCCATGGTGCGGGAGCAGAATCAACCGCCGGCACAGCGGGAGCCGCCGAGGGCTGCTCCGTCAAGGCCGGCGAGGGAAGAAGACAAGAAACGCGAAGACAAGAAATAGGGGCGACGGTGATATACAAATATGCTAGTGTATATCTATGCAGGTATCGAAGTGGGGAAACAGTTTGGCAATCCGGCTGCCCGCGGCGGTTGTTGAGGCATTAAAGTTGAACGCAGGTGACAAGATTAACATTCGGGTCGCGGGCGCGCGAGACTTCATGGTGGAGCGTGAACCGGGCCGCGAAGAGCTGATCGCACAGATGCGTCGGCTGGCTCGTCCATTACCCCCCGGTTTTCGGTTCGACCGGCAGGAAGCGAATGCCCGGTAGGGCATTTTTCGACACCAACATTCTTGTCTACGCGTTCTCGGCTGCCGACCCCCGGCAAACCGTAGCACTGCAACTGATGTTCAACGGAGGGGCAATTGGCGTTCAGACATTGAATGAGTTCACGAACGTCACCACCGGCAGGTTGAAGGTGCCCTGGGCGCAAGTTGTGGAACGGCTGGGAATCATCGAGCGATTGTGCGACCCGGTCGTCCCGGTTACACTCCGTGTCCACCGGCAGGCGCTTGAGATTTCGCAAACCAGTGGCTATCACCTCTACGATTCACTCATGCTGGCGGCGGCGCTGGAAGCAGGCTGTGACGTCTTCTATTCAGAAGATCTGCAGGACGGGCAAAGCATGGGGCCGTTGACGATTCGGAACCCGTTTGCGATCAGATCGAGAGGCGGAGCGTGAATTGCAGAACCCGCCCGTCGTTCAGGGTGTTGGTAATCTTTCCAAACGCCGAAGCGCTTAGGTTGCGCTGGGGCTGATCGAACTGCGGGTGGTTGCCCAGATTGTAGGCTTCGGCGCGGAAGTTGAGAGAGGCATCATGGGCAAGATGCCATTGCCGGGAGAGCGACGCATTCAGGTTGGCAATACCATCTTTGCTGAACGTGTTGCGGCCCAGATTTCCGCGCAACTCACCGAGGGTGACATAGGCGAATTTATCGCGGGTGAGCAGTGCCGCGGCGATTTCGGGCCGGTTGAAGCTCTTGCCCAACAATGAAGTGTCCAGAATATTGGGGCGGTCGCCGCCGCCTCCATCCACGTTGCCAAAACCGGGCGCATCGCTGCCGATATAAAGCGTAAATGGCGTACCGGTCTTGAACAAAGTGGTGGCGGAAATTTGCCAACCATTCACGACTTGGGCAAAGGCGCTGCCGGGTGCAGCCAAAGCAGGTACCTGCCACGAACCGGTGATGGTCAAAGCATGGCGCACATCAAAGCTGCTGCGGCCCTTTTTGTCACCGAATTCCTCATATTGGGTTTGCGCGCGGCCCATATAGATATCGTTGTTGGCGGCGGTGCCGGAGAAGTCGTTGCCGGTATCAATGGCGTGTCCCCAGGCGTAGCTGACACTGGCAGTGGCGCCGCGGCGCAGAGGAGCATCGAAGGCAATGATAGCCGTGTCCAGATAGGCGATGCCGCCGTTCTTGATGTAGCGGACATCGTAGTAGCGCGGGTCAGGGCGGCGCTGGTCGACGGTGGCGGTGGTGAAAGGAATATCGGCCACGGGAACAGCGCGATTGCCCACTACAGCGTCCAGAAGCTTAATGGTCCGGCTGCCCACATAAGAACCGCGCAGAATGTAGCCGTTGAGCACGCGGCGCTCCAGGGAAAAGTTGTACTGGTGGGTGTAGGGTGCAACGATCTCCGGTGAAATGAAGGCGGGCGCGGTTCGAAGATTGGAACTATTGAGATTAATATTGCGCAGCGGATTGACGAGGTCCGGATTGGGCACCTGCAGATAGCGGGTACCCGGCAGGTTGTAACGAATCTGGGAATAGGTCACGGGCAACACCTGGCCAAAGGAAATGGTGTATCCGGTGCGGATCATGAAGCCGTGGGGTGCCTGCCAGGCGAGGGAAAAGCGGGGGCTGAAATTATTGCAATCGCAGCGATAGGGCAATTGATTGCGGTTATTGACTTCAACCGGTTTGGTATCGAGCGCATAGCGCAAACCGTAGTAGATCTGCAGACGGCTGGAAACCCGCCACTGGTCGCCGGCGAAGAAGGCCGCCTGCCAGTTGCGGAAGCCACGCTCCATTTCGCCCAGCGTAACTTCGTAGGAACTTGGTGTGCCAAAACGCAGGTTTTCCACAGCGGTCCTGCCGAAGTTATTGCCAAAGAGGTAAAAGCCACGGTAATTGAGAGTCTCTATGCCGTTGAGCTGCAGGCGGGTGAGGTCGGCACCGAAGGTGGAAATATGGGCACCGGCGGCACTGCGGTGGAAGCCCTCGCCGCCATAGCGGAAGGTATTCTGCGCGCGGTGAATGGGGAATTGAATGTCTGGTCCCAGATCGTCGATGGCGAAGCCGATGCGCACGCGCGGGCCTACGGCGTGAGGCTCGGGATACAGATCGGCAAAAGTTCGGGTGAAACCGGCGCTCAGGCCGATATCGGTGCGCGGTGAAAGAACGAGGCGGTAAGTGGCGCGGGAACGGGTCTGGTGGATGTCTGTATCGGGATTCTGACCGGCCACAAACTGGAAGGCTTCGGTGTGTTCGCGGCTGATGGCGTGGAACAGAGAGATTCGCTGCGTGGGGCCGAGGTCACGGTCGAGGCGAAGGTCAGCGGAGAGGCCATCAATTCTCTGCGGGGAGTTGGTGTTCAGGGCTCGCGAATCGAAGTCGGGACGGTTGGGTAGTTGATCCGGATAAGCTGCCAGAAAGCGGCTGATGAGAAGGCGGGCAGCGGGGTCAGTGGCAAGAGGAGTTCGCTCATCGCGCGACGGGATCAAAATATTGCCGTTGACCATACCGCGAATCTGGCGGCCGCCAAAGTTGCCGGTGAGAATGCCGAGGCCGGTTACCGGTCCACTGAAGCGAACGCCGTACTGGTTGCGGTGGGAGGGCAGCACGGGTCCGACCTGAAAATAAGTGCGGGCGTTGAACGGCGCGTTCTGATGGAAATCAAAAAGGTCGGCATGCCAGGCGCGGGGGCTCTGGGCGGGAGCGAGCAGGACGGATTCAGAGGGAGACTTGCCGTTCTCGGCGGCAAAATAGCCGACTTCCACCGAAGGCTGGGAAACGACAACGACGGAACTACCCAGGCGAATATTCGCCTCTTTCTGGGCGTCGTTATCGATCTGGTTGACCTGGACGTTTTCGTTGCGCTGGGCTGCACCGGACGCCGGGGCACCGGGTACGTTTTCCAGCGCCGGTTTGGGCGCAGGTTTCTCCGCCGGTGGGGAAACTTCCTGCGCCCTTCCGGCGACAGTGAACACAAGAGTTGCGAATACGAGACGGGCAGGGATGGACTTCAAGCTGTCCAGTTTATCAATGGTTCACGGGTGACGGCTCGCAGGCGACGATGAGCGCCGATAACCTATTTCTTCGGGGAGTAGCCGAAAGTGGCGGTCACGGAAATGGCGCGGCCCGCCATCAGCGTGAGCGTGTCAGCAGCCCTGGTCGCGCCAGGCGTTACACCGGTGATGTTGTGCTGGTCGAACAGGTTGTTCAGAGAGAAACGGAGTTTGGTTCCCTTCCAGCGGGATTCGCCTTTCATGGTGTAGTTAAAAAAGGCATTGGTGATGTTGAAGGGGTGGATAAAAACGCCCTGATTGATGCCGCCGTTGTCGTTGTACAACTGGCCGATGCGTTTGTTGAAGAAGCCAAGGTCCCAGTTGTTGTGGAGGTAGAACAAGCCGGTGGTTTCGGTATCGTGGGGAGCGCTGGCCACCCAAAGATGAGTTACATCGTATTTCGCCGTACCGATGGTGCCGTTGAGGTAGAGATTGAAGCCATGTCCGAGGAAGACATTACTTTCCAGCTCAAAGCCTTTGGTGAAGGTGTCGTTGCCAAGGAAATAAACGGGCTCGCCGGTGATGCGGTCTGGCGAGGAGGAATAGGGGTTCTGGGCGCGGATGAAGTAGGCATCGGCATCAATGGTGATGCGGTTGAAGCGCACTACAGTGCCGAACTGGTAAGCAATTGTGGAAGTGGGCTTCGGAATCACCGAGACGCTGGCATTTTTCGTATCGAACACGGTGGTGGGTGGGATGACGTTGCCGGTGGCGTACTGGAAGTAAGCGCTCCAGTTGTTCTTCAGGCGATAGCGGGCCGCCGCATTGGGCTGCCAGGCGCGGTAGTTGGCAGTGTGGCCGACGAATGCAAGGCCGCCCAGATTGCCGACCGTCTTGCCGTTATCGGCGAACTGGTTCAGATGCTGGTTGTAGTTGGACACCTTGACGCCGGCGCTGATAGTGAGTTTTCTGGTGACGCGCAGGTCGTACTGACCAAAGGGCTGCAGGGACTGGGTGACGAATTTCTCGTGGAAGTTGGGCACGGCGGCATTGAGCCAGGTGCGGGGGTCGGTGGGGATCTGAAAACGATCCGTGTAGGCGACCTCATACCAGGTACCGCCACGGAACGTTCCGAGGCGCGATTCCTGGCTGGCAATGAAGCTGTCGCCAAATTTGCGATAGCTGTTGAGCTTGTCGGTACCGCTGGTGGCCGTGATGGTAGCGCCGTTGTACTGCTGGTGATTGTAATAGCGGTTGGTATAGACCTTGTCTTCGATTCTCCAGCCGTGTCCCAGCTCACTTTTGATGCCGACATATTCGAAATCGGTAGGAATCTGATAGAAGCTGTAGTTGTAATAAAGCGGGTCTGCCGGGTTGTTGTTGAGCAGGTAGTTGTCGCCGAACCGGGCGACGGCGGCGCGGGTAGGGCCCTTCACGTTGGGCGTATTGGCGGCCAGATCAACAATACCGGTGAAAGCCGTGAGGACGGTTCCGGGGGAGAGACGGAACTGGTATTTGGCCGAACCACCCCAGCGATCCTGCTTGTTGAAGGTTTGGTAGCCATCCGATTTCACCTGGTGCACATTCAGCAGCAGGCTGGACTTCTTTGCTCTGCCGCCAAACAAACCGGAGTCATAATCCAACTGCAGCAGGCGGGTATTGAAGCTGCCGTAGGAAACCGTGCCCTTGATAATCTGTTCGCCCGAGGTCTCTTTGGATTGCAGATTGATGGCGCCGCCCGAATTTGAAGGTCCGATGGAGGTGGCATCACCGGGGCTGCGATCAAAAATGGTGCTGCCAAGAAACTGGGTGGGGAACCAAACCCAGGAGTGGTGAGTGGGATCGTTGGTGTCGTTAAACGGCAGACCGTCGAAAGTCATGTTATAAAAGCCGTCTTTGAAGCCGCGGAAGAAAATCTTGGTATCGCCCAGACCGGGACCATTGCTGCTCACGCTAAAGGTGCCGGGTGTCATTTGCATGGCGTCGGAATAGTCACCCACCGGCGACATGAAGTTCTGCAGGTAGGTTTGGGTGATGACCGATTCCGGACTTATGGCGTCCAGAGAAGAGAGCGACGGAGCGGCTTCGGCTGCCTGGGAAGCGGCGGCCTCTACCGTGACGGTCTGAGACAGACTGCCGACCGTGAGGCTAAATGGAATATCGACCGTGGTGCCATTGATCAGGTGTATACCGGTCTTGGTTTGCGTGGCGAAACCGGCGGCGGAAACTTCCACGGACCAGGTGCCGGCGGCGAGGTTGGAAACGCCGAAACGTCCGTCACGATCAGAGCCCGTGGTGCGCACGGTGCCCGCGGCGTCGCTCTTTACCTGGACGGTGGCGGCGGGAATCACCTGGGAAGAGGAATCCATGACCGTACCGGTGATGGAGGCCAGATCCTGGGCATGGAGCGGACCCGGCAAAGTTGTCAATACAAAGGATGCAGCTAATGCCAGCGTTGAGAATTGGAGACGGCGTTGTAACTTATTCATATTCGATAGACCTTCGGCGACCTGAATCAAAAAGATGAGTCAAGGATCGCAATCGAATATGACAGGGATATGACGATTGGCTTACGGCTTCAGGTACTTGTCCAGCCAGGAGACTTCTTCCCACAAAACGTGTTCCATGGTTTCCTTCGCCCGGTAGCCGTGGGCTTCGGCGGGCAGCAGCACCAGACGGACGGTGCCGCCATTGCCGCGGATTGCGGCATAGAGCCGCTCTGACTGAATGGGGAAAGTGCCGGTATTGTCATCGGCTTCACCGTGAACCAGCAGGATGGGCGTCTTGATCTTATCGGCGAACCAGAAGGGCGACATCTTCGTGTAGACTTCTTCGGCTTCCCAAAACGTGCGGCGCTCAGACTGGAAGCCAAACGGCGTCAGGGTGCGGTTATACGCGCCGCTCTCAGCCACGCCGGCATGAAAGATGTTGGTATGAGCCAGCAGGTTGGCGGTCATGAAGCCGCCGTAGCTATGACCGAAGACGCCGACGCGCTCGCGATCGACCACGCCCATTTCGACAGCTTTATCGACGGCCGCCTGCGCGTCCATGGTGAGCTGTTCCACGTAGGTATTGTTGACGTGATCGGGGTCGCCGATGATGGGCATGGCGGCATCGTCGATGAGTGCGTAGCCGGCCAGAACCACCATCTGATGGTAGTTGAGCTGGGGGAAAGACTGGGCACCATGGCCGGTGATCTGCCCGGCGGTATCAACGTCGCTGAATTCATACGGGTAGGCCCACATTGCGGCGGGCAGCCGGGTGCCGGCCTTGTAGTTGGGCGGCAGATACAGCGTGAAGGACAGCGGCACACCATCCTTACGTTTGTAAGTCACCAGTTGCTTGGTGATGCCAGCCAGGGCGGGCACAGAGTTTGTGTAGTGCGTGAGTGCGGTGACCGTAGTTCCGTTGTGCAGGAAAAAGTTTGGAACTTCGGTGGGGCTCTCGCGGCGGGTGAGCAAACGGGTGCCTTTGTCATCGAGAACGGCTTCCAGCATTTCGTAACCGGAGGCGGAGGACTGGAAGAGACGCTCGGCTTTGCCGGCAGCGAGGTTGAATTTATCAAGGAAGGGACGGTCCCCCTGGGGAGAGGCGCCGAGGCCGGTGAGGAAGATGTCTTCACCGGATTGCAGCGCCATACGGCGGCCATCGGGCGTGGTGGTCATCACGGGTGCGCCGGGATCACGGTAGGCGTCGCGCTCATTGCGGCTGAACAGGACTTTGGGGGCTGAGCCGGGCTTTTCCAGGTCGATCAGCATGGTGCGGATCACGCGGGAATTGCGCTCGTAGTCTTCCACCAGGGCTTTGCCGCTGGCCAGAGTTTGCATGCCGCGAAAACGTTCGTCGGTCTGGAAGATAGTGCGGGGTTCACCTTTGAAGGGAGAGGCGAGGGAGACAATTTTGTCACGGTGCGGAACCTTCTCGCGCGGATTGCCGCCATCGAGGGCTTCCACCCAGGCGAGCGCGGCAGATTTTTCGGGGAGCCATTCGTAGGAGCGCGGGCCGGTGCGGGCGCCAGCCAGCGGGATGCGTTCGCCGAGTGGCAGGCTGGCAACTTTGTATTCCATGTTGGCCGTGCGGTCCCAGATTTCAACTTCTTCGGGGAAAAGGTTGCCGGGAATCTGATAAGAATACGGTTTATGCAGGCGACCGGTAAGAAGATGCTTCTGGTCTGGCGAGGGCCGGATCATGGTGTAGATTCCAGGCTTGCCAAGTGAGGTTATTTTGGCCGAGGCGGAATCGACGTAGACCAGCTGGGCAGTGGCATAGTAATCGAACAGGTCTTCTTCGTGCGGGCTGGAAAGCAGGTCTTCGTAGGTGGGCGCGGGGCCGGCGTGACCCAGGCTTTCCTGCACGTGCGGACCCCTGGGCAGCAGTGACTCCGCAGGCGCTTTGCCGCGACCGGCGGGGATTGCCTGGACGACGATGGTCTGGTTATCGCCCAGCCACTGCACCGGTCCACCGTTGCCGCGATTGGGGCCGAAGCCGCCGCCGACGCGCACGGTGTTGACGGCGACGCCACTGACCTTGCGGGTTTGGCCGGTGGCAGAGGTTCCGAGCCAGAGTTCAATGCCCGTGGCGGTGGTGTTGGTGAAAGCAAACTGTTTGCCATCGGGACTCCAGACGGGTGCGCCGAGCTTGCTCTGGGGAGGAGTAACGATCTTGAGATCGACGCCATCGCTGAGGCGCTTCAGTTCAAAGCTGACCGAATACGGGGCGAGGTGCATGCCATTGGTATTGGTATCGATGCGAATGCCGGCGAGTCGCAGCATGGGCTGGGCAACTTCGGCGATGGAAGGATAACGAACGCCCTGGGTAAAGATGACGTAGTCGCGCTGCGGGCTGATGGAGACGCCGGGCGTGGGGGGCGCGGCCAGGGCATCGACAATCACTTTGGCGGGCTTCTGGTAGGGAAAGTCATCGGCGGAAACCGACAGCGCCCCGCTAACAAGCAAGACGGCAGAAGCAACCAGGAATTGGCGCATAGTTCGCATAGAAGTGATTGTATCCGAAAGGCCGCGCCAACACCGTGCACAATAGAAGTTTCCTCAATGTCCACACCCGATGTCGCCGCCACACCTCTGATGCGGCAGTATCACGCCGTGAAGCAGCAGGTGCCGGGCGCGCTGCTGATGTTCCGGCTGGGCGATTTCTACGAACTTTTCTTTGAAGATGCCGTGACGGCGGCTCGTGAACTGGAGATTACGTTAACTTCCCGCAACAAAGAGAAAGGCACGGCGATACCCATGTGCGGCGTGCCCTACCATGCGGCCGAGGGCTATGTCGCGCGACTGATAGGGCGAGGCTATCGGGTGGCGATTTGCGAGCAGATGGAAGAGGCGGGGCCGGGCAAAAAGCTGGTGCGCCGCGAAGTGACCCGGATTGTGACGCCGGGTACGGCCACCGACGCGCATCTGCTGCGGTCACACGAAAACAACTACCTGGCCGCCGTGACGCGGTTGGGGACTCGCGCGGGTGTGGCCTATGTGGATATTTCCACGGGTGAGTTCCGGGCAACGGAGGTGGACGCCGCGGATGCGCCGGCGCTGCTGGAAAATATCGCCGCGCGGGAAGTATTGGTAGCGGCAGAAGCGCCTTCCCTGCTGCGTACGGAACAACCGGAGCTGAAGCGCTGGATTGTGACGGAACTGGACGACTGGGTCTTCAGCGCCGATTATGCGGACCGCGTATTGCGGGAACATTTCAAGCTGCTGTCGCTGGATGGGTACGGTTTGGCGGGTAAGGGTGCGGCGGTGAGTGCGGCGGGCGCGGTGCTGCATTATCTGCGCGACACACAGCGAGCCGCACTGAACCACCTGGATCCACCGCGCTATTTCGACCGCGCGGCAGCGATGGTGCTGGATGGCGTAACGGTGCGCAATCTGGAACTGGTGGAGCCGATCTTTTCGGATGGCGGCGCGACGCTGGCAGGAATTCTGGACCGGACGTCCACGGGAATGGGTGGGCGGCTTTTGCGCCAAAGGCTGTTGCGGCCTTCGCTGGATGTAGTGGAGATTGAAGCGCGACTGGACGCGGTGGGCGATCTGGTGCGCGAGACTATTCTGCGGGCGGAACTGGCAAAGCAATTTGCCGGCGTGCTGGATATGGAACGACTACTGGCGAAGGTTGCCATTGCCAGCGCGAGTCCACGCGATCTGCACGCGCTGGCGCGATCGCTGCATCAGATGCCGAAACTGGCGGAGACACAGCGCCTTGCGAGCCGCGGGTTGTCTGCGTCGCTGGTGGCTGTTTTCTCGCGGCTGGATCCGGTGGCAGAGGTGGCCCAACCGGTACTGGATGCGCTGAGCGATGCGCCGCCGATCAATATCGCGGATGGGTCAACGGTACGTGCCGGGTATGACAAAGAGCTGGATGAACTGCGCGACATGAGCCAGAATAGCCGCCAGTACATTGCGCAGATTGAGACGCGGGAGCGGCAGCGGACGGGGATTGGATCGTTGAAAGTGAGGTTTAACAATGTGTTTGGTTACTACATTGAAATCTCCAAAGCCAACATGCATCTGGCACCGGGCGACTACGAACGCAAACAGACGCTGGTGAACGCCGAGCGGTTCACTACTCCGGAATTAAAGGATATTGAGCGGAAGGTTCTGGCGGCTGATGAGAAGATTCTGGAGATCGAGAAACGGATCTTCGCGGAGTTGAGGGAGAAGACTGCGGCAGCGGCGCAGCGGATTCGGGCGACGGCGGCAGCGGTTGCGGAACTGGATGTGGCAGCGGCGATGGCGCTGGTGGCGGCGGAAAACCGCTATGCCCGGCCCCGGTTTTCCACGGACGGCGAGATGCGTATAGATGCCGGACGCCATCCGGTGATCGAGAAGCTGTCCAATGAAGAGGCAGGGCGGTTTATTCCGAATGACCTGTATCTGAACGACACCACGGATCGGATTGCCATCATTACAGGCCCCAATATGGGCGGCAAGAGTACGTGGCTGCGGCAAGCGGCGCTGATCACGATTTTGGCCCAAATGGGTTCCTGGGTGCCGGCGGATGCGGCGCTGCTGCCCATAGTGGATCGCGTGTTCACCCGCATTGGGGCAAGCGACAATCTGGCGCGGGGGCGGTCCACATTTATGGTGGAGATGACTGAGACTGCGGTAATTCTCAACACGGCCACGCCGAAGAGTCTGATTATTCTGGATGAGATTGGGCGCGGGACGGCGACCTACGACGGACTATCGCTGGCGTGGGCTGTGGTGGAACATATCGCGGCCCGCACCGGAGCGAAAACGCTTTTCGCGACGCACTATCACGAGTTGACCGAATTGGCAGAGAAGCTGGACGGCGTGCGAAATCTGCGTGTGGCGGTGAAGGAAGCCGGTGACCGGATTGTCTTCCTGCGGAAAGTAGAGCCGGGCAAGGCGTCGCGCAGCTATGGCATTGAAGTGGCACGCCTGGCGGGGCTTCCCGCGGGAGTTATTGAGCGGGCGCGCGAGGTACTGAAACTGCACGAAAGTAAGGAGCACCAGGCGGTGGAAGTGCTGGCGCCGAGGGCTGACGCCGGTGCCATTCAGGTTCGTTTGTTTGAGGTTTCCAGCGACGAACTGAAGCAGCGCATCCGCGGGCTGAAGATTGACAATATGCGACCGGTGGAGGCCCTGCGATTTCTGGAAGACCTGCAGAGGGAGCTGGAGTAGATGCGCGTAGCCGGCATCATGAGCGGAACTTCGCTGGATGGCGTGGATGTGGCCATTGTGGATATTCAGGGACGCCGCGTGAATACGGTGGCGCACCACACGGTTCCTTATACCAGGAAGTTGCGGGCGCAGATTCTGGCAGTGTCTGACGCGACCTGCCAGACACGGGACATCTCGCGCCTCAATTTCGAATTGGGTGAGGTTTACGCGAAAGCTGTAAGCACTACCTGCGCGCTGCATGGGGTGGCGGCTGCATCGATTGAACTGATGGGGTGCCACGGGCAGACGATTTATCACGAGGGCAAGGGTCGCCGCGCGAATACCATGCAGATTGGCGAGGCCTCGGTGCTGGCGGAGACATTCGGAGTTCCGGTGGTTTCTGACTTCCGCACGCGCGATGTTGCGGCCGGCGGGTGTGGGGCACCGCTGGTTCCGTATGCTGACCTGCTGCTGTTTCATAGCACCCGCAAAAACCGCGTGGCGCTGAACATTGGCGGCATCGCCAATATCAGCGTGCTGCCGGCGCGGCTGAACCAGGCGGGCGTAGTGGCCTTCGATACCGGCCCGGGCAACATGGTGATGGATCAACTGGCAGCGCGCGCCACGTTCGGCAAGTGGACTTTCGACCGTGGCGGACGACTGGCGGCAAAGGGTCATGTAGACCGCCTGTTGTTGGGCAAACTGCTGGGTGCGAAATGGTTCCGGCAGAAGCCGCCCCGGAGTGCGGGCCGCGAGCAATATGGAGAGGCATTCGTGGCCGGGCTGCTGGCTACCGCACTGCCTGTGGAAGACCTGATTGCCACGGCAACGGCATTCACGGCGACCAGCATCGCGCGCGCCGTACTGGAGTACGCGCCGGGAACGGAAGAGCTGATCGCTGCAGGTGGCGGCGTGCACAATCCACAACTCATGGGACAGCTCGCGGCCTTCCTCCCGTTGTGCCGTGTGACCACCACAGCGGAGTTCGGCATCCACCCGGACGCGAGGGAAGCAGTGGCTTTTGCCCTGCTGGCATGGCGCACATGGCGAGGCAAAATCGGCAACCTGCCATCTGCCACCGGCGCGCGCCACGGCGTTATATTAGGCAAACTGACACGGTAAGACGGTAGAATGGCGAGTTGACACCTGAAGCAGAAAATACCGCGCCCCGGCCGAAACGTGTGTCGGTTGTAATTGTGTCTCTGAACCGCGAGCGCCAGGTGCGGCAATCACTGGAAGCACTGGGCACCGCGCACCAGATCATCGTGGTGGACAACGGCTCTTCCGATGGCACGCTGGATCTGGAGCTGGTGTTTCCGGAAACCCGTTTTATTCGGCTGCCGCGCAATTTTGGCCATACGAAAGCGCTGAACCTGGGCATTCGCGCGGCGGATGCGGAACTGGTATTGCTGCTGCATGACGATGTCTGTATGGGCGGAGAGGATGTGAGTCGTCTGGCAAACCTGCTGGAAGCGCGCAGCGAGGTGGGTGCGGTGTGTCCGCTGCTTACCAGTGCCGCAGGCAGCCCGGCTCCGCAGGTACGAGCACTGCCCACACCGGCCGCAGCGGATCCGGCGTTGACACCCGCGGCGGGCGAAACTGCGGAATGCGTGGCTGGCGCGGCCATTATGGTGCGTGCGGCATTCCTGCGTGCCATGCGCTACCTGGACGAGAGTTACGGCAGCTACGGCAGTGAACTCGACTTGTGCTGGCAACTACGAAATGCGCAAAAGAAGATCGTGATTCTGCGGGAGGCGAAAGCAGTTCACAACCAGTCCCCTTCTCCGGTGAGCAGCAGCATGCTGGAAGGCGACCGCGCCTGCGGCACCGCAACCTTCCTGGGCAAGCGCCACGGCATAATAGCGGGTATTCTTTATCGCCTCAAAACCAGTATCGGCGCACTCTTCACGTTGCGTTTCAGCGTGGTCTCCGGCGTGTTGGGCGGAGCGAAGATCGACGGAACGCGCTAAACTTCAGGGCATGAGCCCATTGCTCTTTGTGTTGTGGTCCGCGGTGTGTGTGCTGGGCACCGGAGGTCTGGTCTACTTCGTCATGCACTCGCGCATGGAAGTGCGTTTGGCGCGGCAGCGCGAGGAACTGGCGGTAGAGCGCGCGGTGATGGAATCGCGCAGACAGACCATGGAAGAGAGCATCCGGGGTGCCGAACAGGTGGCACGCAGCAAGGCGGTGGATGAGGTTCTGGCTGATCTGCGGATCGAAGAACGGCACTATGTGCGGGAGCACCGGGCGCTGTTTATGACGCGGAAGTCAGTAATTCGCCAGGAACGGATTTTCTTCCGTAATATTCCGCTCTCGAACTGGGTAGAGCAGGAGATGCAGGTGGAAGAAGGCGCGGATATCGAGAAGCTGGCGCAGACAATGGCGATCTTCAATGCGGCGCTGATGCCGGTGGAGAGCGGGGAGCCGCGGAAGTTGCTGCGGTAGAGCGGTGACGCGGCTAAAGTTGCGTACCCATGGGCCGCGCTGCATACGCTTCATCGAGTAGTTCAATCACGTGCACCACGCGTTCCTGACCGTTGCCCCAGCGGCGGACGCCCGCCTGCAGCTGAATCATACAGCCAGGATTGGCGGTGGCCACAATGGTGGCCTGGGTCAGGTTGACGTTGTCCATTTTGCTGCGCAGAATATCCATTGATAGTTCCGTATGCAGAATGTTGTAAATGCCCGCGCTGCCGCAACAGATATCGGAGTGCGGCATCTCCACCACTTTCAGGCCGGGGATCATCCCCAGCAACTGGCGCGGTGCCTTGCGAATCTTCTGGCCGTGGGCCAGGTGACAGGAATCCTGGTAGGTTACAACGGCATTGATCGCGCCCATATTGCGATCCATTTCAATTCCGGCGAGGAACTCGGTCACATCCTTCACCAGGCTTTTGAACTGGCGCGCCTTTCCCGCATAAGCCTCATCGTGCTCCATTAGTTCGTCGTATTCTTTGAGCGTAGAGCCGCAGCCTGCGGCATTGGAAATAACGGCGTCAAAGGTACCCTCGGCGAGGATGGCATCGATATTTTGCCGGGCCAGTTTGCGGGCATCGTCGCGGCGCCCGGCATGAACATGCAGTGCGCCACAGCAGGTCTGGGCGGCAGGCACCAATACTTCGCAGCCATTTTGCTGCAGGACGCGAACCGTCGCCTCGTTGAGGCGGGAGAAAGCGATGTTGGCCATGCAGCCGCCCAGAAATGCCACGCGGTAACGTTTCTGGCCCACCGGAGGGAAGCAGCGGCCATATTCGCTGAAGAAAAACGGGATCTGCGCTTCCGGCGTGAGCGCTTCCTTCAGCCCCAGCGTACCGGCTCGATTGAACCCCAGAAAACGCAACACTTTCTGCAAACCGCTCACCTGATACAGGTACAGTGACGCCCCGGCGGCGGTCAACAGCGCAGGGGAAGGCAACAAGTTCCGGAACACAAAGTTCCGCAGCGTGCGGGAGAACCAGCCGCGACGGGTACGGGTTTCAATATCGGCGCGAGCAGCTTCCACCAGGCGACCGTAATTCACGCCAGAGGGGCAGGCCGATTCGCAGCCGCGGCAGGCGAGGCACAGGTCGATATGCTCACGATACGAATCGGTAATGGGCTGGCCATCGGCCACCTGTACCATCTGGTAGATACGGCCCCGCGGCGAATCCATTTCCAGACCCAGTTCGAGATAGGTGGGGCACGAATTCAGACACAGACCGCAGTGCACGCAGCGATCGAGATCTACGATTTGCGGCTTGTCGAAAGCGCTGACCGGATCAGATTTGGCCGTAGAGACGTCCACGATTGAGAAGTCCTTCCGGATCAAACATCTGCTTGATCCGTTTCATGATTGCAAAGTCTCCGCCCGGCTCTGGCCAGAGTGAGAGGTTCTGTCTTGCGCCTTCCCCGGAATATTCCACCACACCCTTGTAACCGCGCTTCAGACCCTGGGCGAGCCAACGGGCAGCGGCTTCGGGTCGGCTGAACCAGCTGCGTATTACCCCGGAGCCGACGTGGGCAAGACATGCCGCGTCCGCCGATTCCAGGGCCTGGGTGCAAGCACTGAGGGTACACGAAAGCCGGACCACTGCGCCATCACGGAATTTTTCCAGATATCGCGGCGTGAGGCTCTCCAGCGAATGCCAGAAGCGTGCTTCTTCTTCCACCGCCAGTTCCCGAACAGATCCCCAGGCAGCGGATTCACGACGCACGCGTTCGATTACCTGCTGGTTGCCGTTGAAGAGCAGCGCGAGAACGTAACCCTTCATGCTCAATTGGGCCGCGAGAAGCGGATTCAACAAGTCTACGGCGGCCGGGTTCAGGTAACCGCGGATCACCTCGTCACGCAATGCCATGGCGGCCTGAATGTTATCAAAACTAATGAGGAATGTGCGCGCGGCAGTGGGCCGGGGCAGCACTTTGAAGTTCACCGAAACGATGGCCGCGAGGGTTCCGAACGATCCGATCATCATTTTCGCCATGTCTAACCCGGCCACATTCTTCACCACCATGCCGCCGGTTTCCACGATCTTTCCTTCAAGAGTGGCAAATTTCATGCCGATGACGAGATCGCGCACGGTACCGTACAATCGCCTGCGATGCCCGCTGATATTGGCGGCCACCATGCCGCCCACGGTGGCGGTTTCCGACCAGGGGCCATCAAGGGGAAGCATCTGATTGTTGCGGGCCAGTTCGCGATTCAGGTGGGCCAGTGTCATGCCCGCTTCCACGCTCACGGTAAGGTCTTTCGGTTCGTATTGCAGCAGGCCACGCAAGGCGCTGGTACTGATGCGTACCCCGGCACCGCTGACGGCGCCAGCCATGAGTCGTTTGGAATCACCACCGAATAGCTCCAGTTGCTGTTTGGACATCGCCGCTGAAAGCAACGCTCGGCGCAACTCGTCGCCGGTGGCGGGATAGAGTATGTCGGGCAACCTCTAATTTAGCAGGGGGAGGCTTTAGAAGGCCCAGAGCAGGCTGGTGTAGCCGGTGGCGGCGTGATAATTCTGTAATCCGAAATTCAAGCCGAACTCTTCGTGGTAGCCGTAATACTGGAATCCGGCATTCCATTTGAGCCTGGCTGTTACCGGCAGTGTCAGACGCAGCATGGGCGTCTGAAAGCTCAATGGATACGTCTGGGCATTGTAAAATAACGCGTCGAGCGTGCCAGTGGTCAGACGACCGGGGCGGCCATCGCCGGTATCGCGGGTAATGTTGTAACCGGCGTAAATATCAGCCTTCTTCAACACCAGGCGGACGCCGAGGTTGGCAGCATGAATATTACTGATGTAGACCGAAGTTCCCTGGCTGAGGGTTGCGCGGGGGGCACCGGCAAAGAACTGAATACCGCCGGCGCTATCCAGATGGAGACGGGAATAGCCGGTGTCGAGGGATATCCAGCTGCGCGCCGCCCAGGAGAAGTTGCCGAAATAGTTGCGGGAATGGGTGCTGTAATTGGCCAGACTCACCGAATTATTGTTGTAGTTCTGCTTGTAGCCCGTGGAGGCCGTCAGGGACCGTTTGCGGTATTGCAGGCGGGCGTCCAGCGTGTGATAATTTCGCTCACTGATGGGATAAAACGGATTGTCGTTGCGACCCAGCTCCGCTTCGAGGTGCAGGCGCAGCGCCGAATGTATCGTCCAGTTCACACCCGCGATACCGGCGTGAACGGTATTCTGCTGCGTGGTGAGCTCATTGCTGAAGGGTGTGAGCGGATCGGCCACTGACTGAATGGAGCGAATCTCACGGTTGGAAAAGCGGTAGCCGCCAAACAAGTCCACTTTCTTTGTGGCGCGCACGTGGACGTCGGTGGAATTGATGATTCGCCGGATCCCCAGAAACTGAAAGTTATACGTAACAAACGTCAGAGAAGCGAAGTCGAATTGCTGATAAACCGAATTGCCGTCCATACGGCGGTTGTCCAGCGAAGTGTTATTGGTGATGGTGATACGGTTTGTGGCGAAGAAGGTGAGGTTGACATCGCCGGTGGTGACGGGGCGTCGGGCGTCGCCGTAAGTAATCACCAGCCGATTGGCCGCGCCGGACAGACCGGTGCCGATAGCGCTTTCGTTCTGTATGAAATTGCGGCGGCCGGCGGAGTTGGTGAAACGGCCATTGAAGGCAAAATGTTTACGTTCGGTGGAAAGCGCTACCAGCCAGGCGGGCGTGGAGCCATGAATTGGCGCGGCGCGATTGAAACTGGTGAGAGTGCCGGCACCGGTGGTATTCACGCCCGAAGGAGGCGCGCCCAGGGAGTAAGGTGTGTCTTCCTTGTAGAACTCCCAGGTGCGCAGAACGGTCAGGCGGAAGCCCAGAGCATCCACATCAGCACCGATGCGGTAGGCGTTGAACTCACGCTTCACGTTGCTGAACAGGTTGAAGATGTCGCCCCGCAGATTATCGAAGAGATTAATGGTAGTGAGCGCGGGCCCGTCTTCCTTGTGGCGTGAATAGCCGCCGCGAAGCTTGATTTTGCTTTGCGGAAACATAACCAGTTCATGATCTTGCCAGCGTTGTTGCAGATTGGCAAAGTGTAAGCCGCCTGCGGTGGCGAGGCCGGGGTTGAAGTAGTCGTTCAACCGCCACTGCATGTCGTAGCGATACAGGCGATTCTTCTGCACCCGCAGCATGGCAGATTCGTAGGGATCGTTGCCCAGGCCCTGCGTATTGAGTACGATTTCGTCGAAGTATTTGCCATGTCCATCCCGCGAATTGGCTGAAAGTGAACTATTTAGAAGACGAATACCGTTGCGGAAGTTGACGTCACTGCGGTACTTGCCTACATCGCCGCCCACCAGACTGTAGCGATATCCGGTCTCCCACTGCTGGATAACGTTGTAGTCGCCATGGTTCACGCCGCGGGGCGGGCCCACGGTTTCGCCCGTAGTGGGCGCAATCGTATCCTGCGCCACGGCCAGCAGGGGAAGAATCAGACTGAAGAGGAGGTATCGTCGCATGGGTAACAGGCTCATCGCAGAAAGTTCTGATCTGCATTGGAACCATGAATGCGGACATGGCAATTGGTGCAGTTCTGGAAGCGGGGGTCGAGCATATTGTGTTGGGAAGACTGCAGCAGCACGCCGTTGGCCTGACGCCCGAAGCTGCCGGCACCGTTGTGGCATTCCAGACAAACGGTAAAAGTGTTGGGACGGCGCAGCAATTTGCTGTTCATCGATCCATGGGGCAGGTGGCAGGCTTCGCAACCATCCACGCGGGTGGCGGCATGTTCAAACACGAAGGGACCGCGCTTATCCTGATGGCACTTTATGCAGGTCTCTTCATTATTGGATGCCTGGTTGACCAGACGCGGGCGCTGACCGGTGCGCCAGGTGGCGGCAAAGGCGCCATGGGGGTTGTGGCAATCGGAGCACTGCACCACACCTTCATTCACGCGGTGTTTGGAGGGCATCTCAAACTGGGCGCGCTGGGTGGCGTGGCACTGGTAGCAGAGGTCTTTTTGTTGCGCCGCAGCCAGCAGGTACTTCGGTGCCTGCGATTTGTGGATGGAGTGGCAATTAGAGCAGACAACGTTGGCTTCGGTATGCGCTGAGCGGCGGATATTGGCGCGGGAAACATCTTTGGCGTGGCAACTGAGGCAATTTTCCAGAATCTGTTCCGGCTGCATTAAAGAGTAGGCGTGGGGAATAGTCGTCTTGCCGCCGCGCGCCGCCACGTGAGCGGCCCCGGCACCGTGGCAACCTTCGCAACCGGTCTTCTCCGGCGGTTCTTTGCCGGAGGCGACGGATTTATAGTGCGGATTTTTGTAGAAATTCTGCCACACGTCGGGATGGCAGGTGCGGCACGTGACGCTTCCGACGAAGCCGCCGGGCGTTGCAGCCGTGGTTTGCAGCGGAGCAGTGGTCTGCGGCGGAGCCGTGGTCTGCGGCACTGCCGCAGCGGGCGCGAGCAGTGCCAGACTGAGCAGAAGGATGGTTCGAAATGATCGTATGCGTGGGGCGGAATCGGGCACTTTAGAGTTGATGATAACCCACCTCGTAATCCGAGGTGTAATGGCGATGTGCGAAGTTTGTGAAGAATCTTTGTTGCGGCGACGGGGCTGCGGTAGCGTTAAGTGTGATTGGCCGGAAGACGTAATCCAATCCCGAAGCCATAACCTAAAATCATGAAGCGCCGTGTCGCAGTAATCACCAGTTCCCGCGCCGACTACAACCACCTCTATTGGCCCCTGCGTACACTGGCGGCATGCGACGACATTGATCTTCAGCTGATCGCCATGGGCCCGCACCTCTCACCGGAATTCGGTAATACGGCAGCGGAGATGGAAAAGGACGGCCTTGTAATTGCCGCGCGCATTGAATGCCTGCTGAGTTCCGATACCGATATCGGTATGGCCAAAACCATTGGCCTTGCCACGCTGGGTCTGGCCGATTGCCTGGGGCAGATGCGCCCCGATCTGATGCTGTTGATCGCAGACCGCTATGAGTTCCTGGCACCGGCCGCAGTGGGCCTTGCGCTACGAATTCCGATGGCCCACATTGAAGGCGGTGAAATCAGCGAGGGCGCGATTGACGACACCGTTCGCAACGCGCTCACCAAGATGTGCCACGTGCATTTCACATCGACGGCATCGGCGCATGACCGGGTAATTGCCATGGGGGAGGAACCCTGGCGGGTGCACCAGGCGGGCGCACCGTCGCTGGATCACCTGCGCCTTAGTGCGCTGCCGGAACGCGCAGAACTGGAAGCGCTGCTTGGTATCGATCTCAGCCTGCCCACGGCGCTGGTGACCTGCCACCCGGTGACAATGGCGCAGGACACCACGCGGGAGGCGGACGCGGTGTTCGAAGCGCTGCAGAACCTGAAGCTGCAAATTGTGTTTTGCTATCCCAATGCCGATGCCGGGAGCCGGGCTTTGATTGCCAGAGCGCGGGCGTTCAGAGGTGCGCATATCTTCGTAAATCTGCCGGCAGTTACCTATTGGGGCCTGCTGCGGGCAGTCTCTGTGGTGATCGGCAACTCCTCCAGCGGAATCATGGAAGCGGCTTCGTTCGCCCTGCCCGCGGTGAACATCGGCATTCGCCAGCGCGGGCGGGAACAGGGGCGCAACGTGTTGAATGCAGAGGCGGATGCGGCGGCGATTCTACAGGCTGTGAGCACGGCCATGGACCCTGTATTTCGGGAAGCGCTGCGGGGCATGCAGAATCCGTACGGTGATGGGCACGCGTCGGAAAAAATTGCAGAAGTATTGCGCACAGTCCCTTTGGGGGAACACCTGCTTATCAAGAAAGCTGCCGCGATGCCTGCCCGCTGATGACGTAGAGCAGATTTCCCCGGGTGACAAGCGAGCGCGCGTCGCCAGTGTCGTAGTCGAGCACAAAGCGCTGTTCGATCACCAGACCAGCCTGGCGGGCCAGCCCGCGGAACTCCGAGTCGGTGAAAACGTGCCCGCGAACACTGGCCTCGTTACCGCCCAGGTGCCATGTTGCCACCACGTCGCCGTTGTTCGCGGACGGCCGCACGCAGTCGTACAGGTACCGGCCCGCTGTCCGCAGGGCACCGTACCGGGCCGCGTTATAGCGGTGATTTACGTCGATAAACAAGCGGCCCCGCGCAGTAAGCAGCCGTTCAAATTGACGCAGAACATGGAGACGCGCGTCGCCCGGGAAAATGTGCCCCAGCACATTCCAGAGGCATAGAATCACATCGAACTCACCGGGCAAAGAACTCAACTGTTCGGCCCGCAGGTCAACGTAGCCTGTCTGAGAAGCGCTTGTCCGCCGCATACCGGCGCTGGGTTCCACCAGAACGGTCTGCTTTATCCCAGCCCCGTTTGCGATGCAGCGGGCACGCCGTGCGTCACCCGCTCCAACATCCAGCAGCGAGCGGGCACCCGGCGGGATCAGCCGCAGAACGGTTGCATCAATGGCATCCAGATAGAGTCGGCGTTCCGCGGTAAGTTGAACGAAGTCCGCAGAAATGGCGTCATACGCCGAAACCGGATCAATGTCCGCAACCAGCTTGCCCGGAGCCGCAATCACCGGGCAGAGGCGGCGGCTTTCTCCTGCGCACGGGCGCCTTTCAGAATGTTCACCAGAGCCTCGTTGCCCTCATGACAGGCGTATTCATAGAGCGGGCCGGGCGTACTCGCCATGGTGATTTCGCCAGTCCACGGGCGCGTGAAGGCGGTGGGATTATCCACTGTGAACTGGTAGATGACAACATCGGGCGCGGTGCGGGTGAAGCGTTCCACCAGATGCAGATTGCCGTCGGAGCCGCGAAAATTGGTATCGCCACGGAAATTCCGTGTGTCCACAACCAGGGTTTCGCCTTCCCAGTGACCCAGAGAATCGCCCATCCACTGGTGCACGTCCGCAGGCAGATGGGCACGGCCATCAAGGGGAATGATGCGGGTGTCATGAATCATTTCGATCTGAATGGTGACGTAGTCTTTGCTTTGAATGATCTGGTAGTTGTTGTTGTAGGGACCCGGCAACATAGGTGGTCCGGCGGTGCCCCACAGCAGGCAGCGCACGTTGTTGGTGAAATCGCCTGCGCTTTCAGAAGTCCGCCTGACGATAGCGGCCCGTGCCGCGACGGCGTTGCCGGCAGAGGGAGTAAGCGCAGGCACGCGGCCATCTTTGGGATCGATCACGACGGAAGTACGCCGATTCGAACTAACCGCTGAGCCGCGGTCAAACCAGGCATCGTTGTAGGCCCCGCCAACGTCTTCCTCGGCGGTGGCTCCGCGACGGTCGCGATTCTGCTGCAGTGCCATTTGTTTGGCGTAAGCGGCTGCCTCTGCAGGAGTGAAGAACTCCTTGTCTGCAAGGTCGCGCGGGCGCTCGAAGGGCGTGAGGCTGGTATTGGTCCAGATGCCCTGCAGATCGGGCTGGCCATCGGGGGTGCGCGGCGCGGCCCATGGTTTGGGCTTGCCCTGGCTCTGGGCCTGAGCCGTGATAATCGCAAAGAACAGCAGCAGATAGGGATATCGCATAAAGTTCCTGCCTTTCGACTGGGCCACGAATGGTGGGCGGTTAGGGATTCGAACCCCAGACCCTCTGCGTGTAAATTGAGCGGGCCCAGTTATTATCCTACCTCACAACTACCCATAGTTCTCGTGTAATCAATGAAATAGGCAACCCATCGCGAAATGTGAACAACGGAGAGCAAGGGCGAAAAACGGTGGTGTAAACAGGGGTTACGTCACAAACCACGTCACAACGTCGATTAAGCCTTCCATGCACAGGGTGGACACAACAAATGGACCCCAGTCAACGGCAGCGCGGCTATTGGATGTACAAAGTTCCCTGCTGGGTATTGCTGCCTGCTGGCGATGTACATATGACAGGTGTTTTGCCGGTCGGGGCGCTCGCCGGAATCGAGATATTGAACTGAGCAAGACCCACGGCAGTAGGTGTCCAGCCAGCGAAGGCGCTGCTCGCCTGGAGCGCTCCGATCGTGCAGGTGTAGTTCCCGGTGTAGCCGGGAGGCTGAATAGGAGCGCTTACGCCGGTTTGAACCGGGTAGCTCAATTGGCCTACGCCCGTGCCGTAAATCGTCACGGTGCTCCCGCGCCGTGCCGGATTATCCGCGGTATTAAGAGTGTTGCCCTGATTGATAGCGATCGAGTCTGATCCGAGCGGCGTGATGGTGAAAAAAGCGGGCTGTTCGGATTCGACTGGCACCGTGATCGGTGTGCTCGCGATGCCGAGAAAGTTGATTAACACCTGGGTCGCGGACTTGCCCGCAACCTCGAACGGAACCTGCAGATTGAGTTGATTGGCTGACGACAGAAACATGGGCGCAGGTACGCCGTCGAACGTCACCGTAACACCAGCGAGCGTAGTCGGCAGCTTGCCTGACGCGTCGTCGTAGGGACCATTGACCGCAAATGATGAAGGGCCGAGATTGCTTCCATAGATGGAGTACAGACCACCCGGCGTTACGAGGCCAGTGGAGTTCGCCCCCCCCTTATAGCTAGCGGCGCTGACGAACCCCGCAGAAGTTGTGGTTGGCTTGACATTGACTGTGTGAGATCTGTTTGTGCTGCTCGGCCGATGGGTCACATCGCCACCATAGGTTGCGGTGATCGTAACTGGCCCGACGGCGATGGAGGAGAGGACGCATGAACCACTGCCTCCGCTCAAGGTCACTGTGCAGCCAGTCCAGTCATTTGCCAGTATGACCGAACCCGTGGGAGTGCCAGAATTAGATGTCACCGTAACGGGAATCGCATACGGCAAGCCCAACCCCGACGGCTCCGGGTTGATCGGGCCTATTGTAGTAGTGGTAGTTGCGGGATCTGTGCCTTGGACGACGTGAGCCAAGACGACATGATTCGGCAGGTAGCCTGAATTGTTGACCAGATAACCGGAATAGCTGATTGTGATCGTTTTCCCTCCGCTTGTTTTCCCAGTGAGAGTGCACGACGCCGGATACGTGAGCGTTGCTGAGCAACTGGTCGAACCGTCCGACACTGTGACGGTCCCGTAACCGCGAGGTACCGGGCTTTCCGAACCTCCGCCGAGTATGTACCAGACTTCAAACGTCACTGTGTACGATTGCCCCACTTGCGATGGTTCGGGGCTGATCGCCGCTTTCTGAACGAGCGTCGTGTACTGCTGTGCAACTAGACTTGCGGGCGCAAATGCAAGAATAGCGGCACTTAGAGTCCAGTGCTTAAGTGAAGCCAGCATGACAACTTGATTATAGGGTTCGCGTCCCAATCCTATCCGAAGGCTTAACGCTCAAGATCAGGACTGGGTAGAATTGTCCGATAATGGCCAAGCCAAAACGAAAGCTATCCGCAACAAAGTTCATCGCTGAGCATGAACATTTGATCGAGGCCGCAGAGCGGAACGCCGCGTTGATACCGCAGGGCACCATTAGGTCACTGGCCAACGCCTCAGCCGACGATGCCATCGACTTCACCAAACCCCAGAAATCCATCCGGACCGCATGGCGAAGCATGACGAGAGCGGTGGGCCTGAAGAGGTTCCGGTTCAACGACCTGAGGCACCAAACAATCACGGAATTAGCGGAGAGCGGCGCGGCGGACGCGACCATGATGGCGTTAGCGGGTCACGTCTCGAAGCGGATGCTCGATCACTACTCCCGTGTTCGGATGGTGGCCAAACGTGGCGCGGTGGATACTCTGGGGGGTGGACTGATGAGTGCAACTCTTACGGCGGAAGTGTCCACTCAGAAGCCGTCCTGATGGACACCAAAGGGCGGCTACGTCACAAACCACGTCACAAACGGGGTCTTGGGTGTGTCGCCTTGACTGTAAGCGATTGAAAATATGGTGGGCGGTTAGGGATTCGAACCCCAGACCCTCTGCGTGTAAAGCAGATGCTCTAACCAGCTGAGCTAACCGCCCATAGTAAAAGTCAGTTTAGCATTCGATTCGCCGCTGGGTGGTCCAGTTGGAATTCTTACAGTTTTTTTACATTTCGTCCACACCTTGCCCGTGGCGAAAAGCTACCCTCTTAAACAATGCTTACCAACTCAGGAAATTATCGTATCCGGCTGGCCGCCACCTTACTGGTTGGCATTCTGCCGGTAGCGGCCTTCGCGCACAGCTACGGGCCCAAGCCGCGGGTGACCAACGCTCCGGGCGATAGTGCCATAACCTGTACGCAGTGCCATGGCGGCGTACTGAACAACGGCGTGGGCAGCGTGAAGATCGTGCTCCAGGGAACCGGCCTTTACATACCCGGCGTGAAACAGCGCGTTGTGGTTCAGGTATCGCACCCTGACCAACAGCGGTGGGGTTTCGAAATGACCGTACGCCCCAACAGCGATCTGTTCAAAGGTCAGGCGGGCAGTTTCACTTCGATCGATAACACCACCCAGGTGATTTGCGAAGACGCCGGAACCGCACCCTGCCTCTCCGGCCCCTCGTTCATCACCCATACCTCTGTGGGCACCCGCCGGGGTCAAAAGCTTTCGGGCAGTTTCCAGTTTGACTGGACCCCTCCGCCTGGCGATATCGGCCCGGTAACGTTCTATGTCTCCGGCAACGCAGCCAACAACAATGGCGGCTCCAGCGGAGATTTCATTTACACCTCCAGTGCTGTACTCAGCCCGGTATCGAATAAGGCCCCTGTTGCCAACTCCAATCCGCTGGTAGCGGCAGCCACTTCGACATTTGGACCCGTCACCTCCAATTCCTGGATCACCGTGTATGGCACCAACCTCGGGGCAACCACGCGAGCCTGGAGCGATGGCGACTTCAATAACGGCACCCTGCCGTTCTCGCTGGACGGTGTGAGTGTGCTGCTGACTCAGTTCGGGGACCCTCGCCTTGCGGCGGTGGGCTACGTGAGTCCAACCCAGGTCAACTTCCTGTTGCCTTCCGATCTGTTTACCGGCGCGCCCATCACCATTCAGGTGAAGAACACAGCGGGAATCACGTCTGCAATTGATATTGCGATACGACCGAGCGCACCCCAGCTCTTTACGGCGGATGGTAAGAATGTGCTGGCTTCCCATGCCGATGGCACCTTCATCTCAAAGTCTTCACCTGCCACAGCGGGCGAGGTCATCACACTGATTGCAACGGGCATGGGCGCAACGACGCCGCCGCTGGTCCCGTTCCAACTGGCACCTGTGGGCGCCAATCTCAATAACGTGCCGGTGGTCAATATCGGCGGCGCGGCAGCCACTGTACAGGCTGCATCCGCAGTACCCGGTTCCGCCGGCGTCTACCAGATCCGCGTCGTGGTCCCGGCCAACGCGGTGAGTTCTGACCAGCTGGTGGTTGTGGTGGTGGGCGGCGTGGAATCCGCGGGAGTTGTGATTACGGTTCAGTGATCGCCTCAGCACTGCTCAGAGGCCTGCGGCGTCCGCCCCGAACTTCGGGTTGGGCGCCGCTTTTTCAGGTTCCGGTCAGTCCGCTGAAGGCTCGCATTACGATCCACAACTTCGCTGCGGTGGACAGCGAAAGCCGCCGGGAAAGCACGTCGTACGGACTTTCCTCAATGCGATTGAGCAGTCCGGAATAGATGGCAATCAGCGCCCACAGTGAGGACCGGGCTTTCACGTCCACCATGGCCAGCAGCGGGGCGGATTCCGTATAGTACCGGTTGGCGCGGGCGATTTGGAATTCCATCAGCTGGCCGAACTGTTCCGTACGGCGGCCGGCGCGAAGGTCGTCTTCGGTGACACCGAAGCTGTTCAGATCTTCCCGCGGCAGATAGACCCGGCCCAACCCGCAATCTTCCTTCACGTCGCGCAAAATATTGGTGAGCTGAAATGCGATGCCGCACTTTTCCGCCAGCGGCAGTGCGGCGGGCGAGGAAATTCCGAAGATGTGAATGGTCACCAGCCCTACCACCGAGGCCACGCGATAGCAGTACGCATAGAGCTCCCCGAAGTTATGAATGGTGCGCGGATCGAGGTCTGACGCCACGCCATCCACCATGTCCCGAAAATACTGGTGGGGAATCCGGTAGCGGGTCGCGGCATCCAGGAATGCCGGCCACAGCGGATCGTCATCGGGCGCTCCTGCCAGCGCCCGTTCCATGGCGGCTCGCCAACCCTCAATCGCGGTCCGATTGGCACCGGGTTCGTCGCTCAGGTCGTCGCAATAGCGCATGAAGGCGTACATGGCGCACATGGCATTACGACGGTCGTGATCGAGCAGGATGAAGGAGTAGTAGAAATTTTTGGCGCGTTGCCTTGCCACGTGGCGGCAATGCGCATAAGATTCGGCAATGGAGACCATGGGCTTAAGCAGCCCTGGCAAACGCCACGCGCGCCAAGGCCCGGAACAACAGACCCACGCGCTCCACTTTTGAAATCGCCGGCCGTTGCGCCAGCACATTGTAGTCCTGGGCTTCTATTTTTTCCAGAACTCGCAGACCACCCAGGCTGAATAGTTCCAGATCCACGGAAAGCCGCCGATCCACCATGCGCGCGAGCGGCAGTCCGGTGAGGAACAGACTGCGTGCCTGGGCTACCGCTTCCCGCATCACTTCGCGGAAGCGGGCGTCGAACTGATGCGCGAACAAATCCGCTTCAGTGTAACCGTGTTTGGCCAGCAGATCCAGCGGCAGATAGATACGGTTCTTTTTCAAATCCACCGTCACATCCTGCCAAAAGTTGGCCAACTGCAGCGCGGTGCAGGTGGCGTCGGAAAGTGCCTGCCGTTGCGGGTCAGAATACCCGCAGAGATACAGCACCAGGTGGCCTACCGGGTTGGCCGAATACACACAATAGTCCCGCAATCCAGCCCAATCCTCATAGCGCGTCACGGTTTGATCCTGCACAAACGCGCGGGTCAAATCGGCAAAAGGTTGTTTCGGAATGCCATATTTTCTGGCAGTACCGGCCAGCGCCACGAATACCGGATGGCTGGCATCGCCCGCATACATACGATCCAGTTCCCTGCCCCACCATTGCAGCAGCCGCAGACTCTCCCCGGTATCGTCGATCTCATCGCCCAGATCGTCCGCCCAGCGGCAGAACGAATAGACATTGTAGAAATCCTGATGCAATCTTTTTGGCAACAGGAAGCTGACTACGTGGAAATTTTCATAGTGATGCGTGGCCAGCCAGTGGGTATAGGCTTCGGCTTCCGCATGGGTCCAGGTTCGGTCCAGTGCCGCAGGCGTTTCCACGAACTCTTTCGGCTGGAGCGCAAACGGCGGCACCACGGAAGTCATGGAATAATTGCCGTCTTGAGCGCGGCCGAACCTTCCGCCAGACGGAACAGCACGCGCGACAGTTCGCTCAGGCTTTCTTCCGCCTCCACGAAATCACGGGCTGTAATACCGCCGGAGGAAATAATATCAAGCGCCTCGCGCATCGCCGCCGGGGTGTGATGGAAGCTGGCCTTACAGGTGATCTCGGAGTAATGCAGAAGGTTGGTATCCAGCTGTACCTTGGTTCCGCTGGGCGGACCGCCGAAGAAATTCACGGTGCCCCCGCGGCGCAGCATTTCAACGCCCCAGTTCCAGGTCTCCGGTTTGCCCACGGCCTCAATAACGATGTCCGCGCCATGGCCACCGGAGAGTTCGCGCACGGCCGCCACGGGGTTGGAAACTTCTTCCGTAACTACCACACGGTCGGCACCCAGGCGCATGGCCTTCTCGGCCCTCTCGCGTCGCCTTGCCACGGCGATCACACGCGCGCCGCGCAGTTTTGCCAGGCGTATAAACATGGAACCGATCGGGCCCACACCAATTACGGCCACGGTGTCACCGGCGCGCATCTCGGTGTCTTCGGTGCCCTTCACGACGCAGGAGAGCGGTTCTGCCAGAGCGGCATCACGGTAATCCAGATGCGGTGGAATGAGGAAAGTGTTGAGCTTTACGATGCGCCCCGGAATGCGGATGTACTCCGCGTAAGCGCCGTTGTTGAAGAGCAAATCTTCACACAGATTCAGGCGACCGCGGCGGCAATAGAAGCACTGCAAGCAGGGGGCGGAGTTGGCCGCCACCACCCGCTGACCAATCTCGAAACCTTTGACTTTGTCGCCAACAAGCACCACATCACCTGCCATTTCGTGGCCGAAAAGTGCGGGCGGCGAAATCATACGGGCGTGATATCCGCGTCGGAAAACCTTCACGTCGGTACCGCAGGTCAAGGCGGTGCGGACGCGCACCAGTATGTCCTCGGGGCCAATAGTCGGCACCGGGACACGCTCTACCTGGACGTGCTCTTTGCCGTATAAGACGGCGGCGAGCATCGTGTCATTCAATCCTGAACTCAGCGATGGCACTCTGTTTCCCGTTATTCCTGTGGACGCACAATAATCTTCAGCGGATGCTCACCCAAAAAGTCACCCGGATGCGTCGCTAATCGAAATGCATATTCAATGCTATCAAGAGGGACGCGGTGCGACACCAGCAGGTGTACAGGCAGGTCGCCGCTAAACACCAGCCGAGCCGATTCCGCCTGCAGATCCACTGACGCGCTGTACGATCCCAGCAGCGATCGTTCGCCCACGCAAATACTGGCCCCGGAGAGTTCGATCCGCTCGTTATCCGAGGTTTGGGCGAACAACATGATCCGGGCTCCGGGGCGAGTGGAGCGGATGGCTTCTTCCACCAGACCGGGCACGTTGGTGGCGACAAACACCATGTCGGCACCCCGGCCCTGGGTTAGGTCCTTCAGATGGCTGGCAACGTCCAGGGTACGCGGATCGAGCGCGTAGTGCGCTCCGCAGACGCGGGACAGCTCCAGCCGGCGATCAATCGTGTCAGTTGTCACAATGGTGCAGCCGCGCAATTTCAGCAGCATGGTGAAAATCAGGCCGATGGGTCCCTGCCCCTGCACCAGCACCACGTCGCCCGGCTGCGGATCGCACTGCTGCACCGCTTTCACGCAGGTATTCACCGGTTCCACAAAGGAGGCCACTTCAAACGGCACGCCAGGGGGAATGATCTCCACACCGCGCTCCACGATCCAGTCCATCACCCTTACGTATTGAGCGAAGCCGCCGCCAGCGGGCTCGAAACCTGCCGTGACACCAACCTTCTTGTAGACCGGGCACTGCGCGTACAGCTTGCGGCTGCAGTAGAAACAGGCACCACACGGAATGTGATGGAAGACGATGACGCGGTCACCCGGTTGATACTTCGTGACGCGCGAACCCACGGCTGCCACCACGCCGGCCGTCTCGTGGCCATAGATGCGGGGCGGTGTGAGCAGGTTGTATTCGATCTTTTTCAGATCCGTGTGGCAGACACCGCAGGCTTCCACCCGGATCAGGATTTCACCTTCACCGAGCAGCGGCGTTTCCACCTGCTCTACGGAAACGACACTGGAACCGCGATATACAGCAGCACGCATCAGGGTGGGGGTGATGGCATCAGAATGACGCGACTCAAGTGGCGCGCCCACAGGCGACAACGATTCTCCTGCCTTAGAATTCACAGCGGGCAAGATAGTCTCCCAGATTTTTGGCGGCGCGTGCGGTACGGCGCGCCAGCCGGATCAATTCCATCAATCGTCGCGGACTCGCCATCGCGCCGCCCACCAGGCGGGCGGTATCGAAGGAACCATCGGTTTTCAGGCAGGCATTAAAATCGTTCAGAAAATCCTCCCCGGCAAGGTCGCTGACAGCGCGCACGCAATAGAAAGCAGCACCCTCTTCTTCTGATGCGCGGGCAACGGCTGCAGCTTCCATTTCCACCACCAGGCATCCAGTGGCGCGTATTTGTAGCTTCTCGCTCACTTTATCCACAATGTGGTGCACGGTCTGTAAAGGTCCCTCCACGGCCGCCGGACCTCTTGGCCGCAGCGCCCGCCAGCGTCCCGATCCGTTGCGCACTTCAGTGGCAACAAACACATCGCCAATTGCCAGACTCCGCTCTACCGCACCGCAGAAACCCATGCTACAAACCGTCATCGCATCCGGCGCTGCGGCCACTGCCGCCCGCGCCCGTTCCACACCGGCACCATTGGCGATGATCACACAGTTTCGCCCTTTCCACTTCCCTGCCCGCGCCCAGCGAACCGGTAAGCCCGGATCGATAACTTCCCTCCAGTGCGCGACGAAGGGCCTGCATTCCCGCGCGTCGGCGGCAACAAACAGCACGTCCACGCTCACTTGCCGCCACCACCTGCGAACCATTCCACAGCCGAGCGCAAGGCTTCGCGAGCCGGTCGCGGCGTGAATCCCAGTTCGGCAGCCGCCTTGCTGTGAGAGACCCACATCTTTTTCTTCGCCATGCGGACCGCTTCCAAAGGGGCGCGCGGCGGTATGCCGGTGATGCGGGCCAGGGCAGTGGTCACTACTCCGGCAGTGTACGCCACAAAGTACGGCAATTCAACCGTGGGGGCTTTACGCCCGGTGATGGCGGCCAGTTCCGCGAGTATCCCTTTGAGAGTAAGATTCTGCGAGCCCAGAATGTAACGTTCGCCGCTGCGGCCATGTTCCCATGCCTGTAGGTGTCCCAGCGCAACGTCGCGGACATCGACCACGTTCAGGCCGGTGTCAATGAAGGCAGGAATCTTCCCTTTCAGGAAATCGTCGACAATTTGCCCGGTGGGCGTGGGCTTGAAATCGTGGTCACCCATGGGCGCGGTGGGATTGGTGATCACAACGGGGAATCCGTCGGTGGCGAATTCCAGCGCGACCTGCTCTGCCATGAACTTGGAACGCTTGTAGGCTCCATGCATCTGCTGCAGCGTCACCTGGCAGGTCTCATCGCCAATGGCACCTGCAGCAATTCCAATGCAACCCACGGTACTGGTGTAAACCAGGCGCTCCACTCCGGCTGTGCGCGCCGCCTGCAGCATGTTGCGCGTACCCTGGACGTTGGAATCGTACAGTTCTTCGGGATGTTTCGACCACAGGCGATAATCCGCCGCAACGTGGAATACCGACCCGCAGCCTGCCACCGCGCGCGCCAGTGATTCGGCATCGCGCAAATCGCCGGTAACGCGCTCCACATCCAGTTCGGGAATGCGACTGGTGGCCCGGCACAACGCACGCACGGCGATGCCTCGCTCACGCAATTGCCGCGCCACATGCCAGCCGACGAAGCCGGAGGCGCCCGTTACCAGAACCGGCTTCAAGCGCCTACGCCGCTTCGGCCGATTGTGTCTTCACGAATGCGGCCAGTGCCAGCAGCGGGAAGTACAGCCGGTAGTAGTGATAGTTGAGATAGAACACTTTGGGGAAGCCCGTGCCTGTGGCCAGGTCCTCGTTCCACGAGCCATCCTTACCTTGCGTGGAAATCAGGTATTCAATGCCATGCAGCACGCTGGTGCTGTGGGTGTCACCCCCGGCAAGCAAACCCAGCAGAGCCCACGAGGTTTGGGAAGGCGTACTCTTCGTTCCAACATATTGACCCTGATCGTAGCTGGCGCAACTCTCGCCCCAGCCGCCATCGGAATTCTGGATGGAGCGCAGCCATTCATTGGCACGCTGGATGTAGAATTCATGATCGTCTTCCTTCATCGACGCCAGACCGCGCAGCGCAAAGCAGGTGCCATAAATATAGGCCACGCCCCAGCGACCATACCAGCTGCCATCCGCTTGTTGCGACCCGATCAGATAATCGATACCCCGCTTGCAGGCCGGATGAGTGCGATCCAGGCCATTTGCCGCCAGAGCTTCCAGAGTGCGCCCGGTGATATCGGCACAGGTGGGGTCCAGCATCGCATTGTGATCGGCGAACGGGACGTGGGTCAGAATCTGCCAGTTGTTGTCCACATCGAAGGCCGCCCAGCCGCCGTCGGAAGACTGCATCGCCAACAGCCAGTTGATGGCCCTGCGACTCACCGCCGCCTGCTTCGCCGGGTCGGAAGCCCGCAGGTGCGGCATGGCCAGCATCACCATGGCGGTGTCGTCAATATCGGGATACCAGTCGTTGCGGAATTCAAAGGCCCAGCCGGAAGGCTCGGTGTCGGGGCGCTTCACAGACCAGTCGCCTTTGCGGCGGATTTCCAGATCGAGCAGCCAATCCACGGCTTTGGTGAGAGCCGGTTGCGCCGCGGTCACACCTGCCTCGCACAGCGCATAGCCGCCGATTGCTGTATCCCAAACCGGCGAAAAACAGGGCTGAAAGAACATCGAATCGCCGTCATTGACAATCAGGCGTTCAAAGTGATGGATCGCATCCATGCGCACCGGATGATCCGCTGCATAGCCCAAAACGTCGAGCGCCATGATGGAGTACTGCATGGGCGGATAGATGGAACCGAGACCTTCGGAAAATTTCATCCGTTCCAGCATCCAGTGTTCACACTTCTTCACGGCGGCGCGGCGGCTGCGGACGTGCCCGAATTTCTCCCATAGCTTGAGAATCTTGTCGGTTTGCAGGAAGGTCTTGCGCCAGCTGATGAATTCCGCGTTAATTTCGTCGCCCTGCAGGCTGTATTCGCCCTCCAGCTCATCAAGGTTGAAGCCGGAAGGTACGGGCCGTTTCGGATTGCTGGAATGGACGATGGCCAGGGAGATGACGATGGCCCGCGTCCACGAAGACATCTGGTAGAGCACCTTGCCGGGCAGCAGCATAATCTCCGGTGGAATGCTGGGCGTGAGTTCCCGGGGGTATAGATCGAACAGGCTGAGATTAACCTTCGTGTAGCTGTTGGCGGCGTGGATTCCGCCCAGCGCCATAATCCGTTTGCGCAGACGGGTGAGCGGGTCACCGTCATATTCAACGCCCGCCAGCTTCAGCGCGAAGTAAGCCTTCACACAGGCACTGATCTCGCTAGGGCCATCGTGATAAATATTGAAGCCGCCATCCCGCAACTGGCGCGACAGAATACGGTTCACCGCACGCTGAATTTGGGCCCGGCTGGGGGGGGTCCAGACCCCGTTCACCGGCGGGTGCAGCCAGAGTTGCAACAGAATGTAGTCGGATTCCAGGGTGGTATCCGCGGTGAGCAGTGCGCACCAGTAGCCGTCCTGATGTTGGAGGCTGAGCAGAAGCTCCGCCGCCTGGTGAATTTTTTCCCCGGCACCGGCGAGCAACGCTTCGTTTGCCTGCAGCGTCGGTGTCATCCGTTTAGGGCAACCGCCTCAATGTTGTGCAGCCTGCGCCCGGCGCTGGCCAGTTCCGGTGGAAGCGAGAAGCGAACATCTTCTTCCACCATTTCCACTTCTTCCAGCTGGTTGTACCCGTGGGTACGCAGTGCGGCGACAATCTCTTCCACCAGGTGATCTGGTGCCGAAGCACCGGCGGTGACGCCCATATTGCGCACGCCATCCAGCCATGCGGTATCCACTTCAGACCAGTCATTGACCAGATACGATTGCACGCCGTAGTTATTTCCCACTTCGACCAGACGCTTGGAGTTGGAGCTGTTTGACGAGCCCACCACCAGAATCGCGTCACAGAACTGGGCCACGCCCTTCACCGCCATCTGCCGATTTTCGGTTGCATAGCAGATGTCCTGCGATTTCGGCCCCACAATCTTCGGGAAACGCTCCATCAGGCGCGCCATAATGTCGCGGGTCTCATCCAGGCTCAATGTGGTCTGCGTCAGATAGGCCACGCGGTCGGGATTCGCGATATTAAGAGCGTCCACATCTTCCACACACTCCACCAGCGTCATCTTTTCCGGCGCTTCACCCAGAGTTCCAACCACCTCATCGTGGTTCTTATGGCCAATCAGAACGATGGTATAGCCTTCCCGGGCGAACTTTACCGCTTCAAGGTGCACTTTGGTGACCAGTGGGCAGGTGGCGTCAATAATCGCCAGTTGCCGGTCTTTGCCCTCTTTGCGCACTGCGGGCGAGACCCCGTGGGCACTGAAAATGGCGCGCCCACCGCTGGGCACCTCGGCTAATTCTTCCACAAAAACAGCACCCATCTCGCGCAGTTCTTCCACTACATGTTTGTTATGGACAATTTCCTTGCGGACATAGATGGGCGCGCCATAAAGTTCGAGGGCAATTTTCACCACGTCGATGGCGCGAACCACTCCGGCGCAAAAACCGCGGGGTTTGAGCAGATAAATCTTTTTGTCACCGCCCGTATTGGCGGAAATCGGCTTCAGAGGCATGGGTTCCGTGGGGAGCTAACTAGCAAGTATATCATCGGTATGGATTACAACCCCGGGCAAGGTTTGTCCGGCAAAGTGGAGGGCAACTCTTTTGAAAGCATGGCGTTTTACCGATTCCTTCGGTCCAGGCAATCTGCAATGCGTGGAGCTTCCGGAGTTGCAGGCGGGGCCGGGTGAGGCAGTGGTCCGCGTGCGGGCCTGTTCCCTCAACTTCCGCGACCTTGTGGTAGCGAAAGGCGGCTACGGACGGGCAGTGCGCACCCCGCTGGTCCCCCTCTCCGATGGCGCGGGCGAGGTGGTTGCCGTAGGCCCTGGTGTAACACGTTTGAAACCGGGCGACCGGGTGGCGGCCTCTTTCATGCAGCGCTGGGTAGAAGGCCAGATTGATGACGATAAGGCCAATTCAGCCCTGGGTGGAGCAAGCCAGGGGATGCTGGCCGAACAGGTGTGCCTGAACGCGGAAGGCCTGGTCCATTTCCCGGCGCATCTGTCTTACGAGGAAGCGGCTACCCTGCCCTGTGCCGGTGTCACCGCGTGGAATGCTTTGTTCGAGTGCGGCAATCTGCGCCCTGGCGAATCGGTACTGGTGCAGGGTTCGGGCGGCGTCTCGGTTTTTGCATTGCAGTTTGCCAAAATGGCGGGGGCGCGCGTCATCGCAACGTCTTCCAGCGATGCCAAGCTGGAACGATTCAAGGCGCTGGGTGCCGATGGACTGATCAACTACAAGACCACTCCGGAGTGGGATAAACCGGCACGCCTGCTTTCCGGCTCGACGGGAGTGGATCACATTATTGAAGTGGGCGGAGCGGGAACTCTGCCACTGTCGATTAAAGCAGCGCGCCGCGGTGGTCACATTGCACTCATTGGCGTACTCTCCGGTGGCGGCGAGGTTGACCCGCGACCGATTTTCATGAAATCTCTGAGGGTGTCGGGGATTTATGTCGGTTCACGGGCGATGTTCGAAGCGATGAACCGGGCGATCACGCTGGCGCAGATGAAACCTGTGGTCGACCGCGTGTTCCCCTTCGCTGAGGTGCCCGATGCGATGCGTTTTATGGAAACCGGGGCGCATTTCGGCAAGGTGTGCATTGCGGTGCAGGGCGACGATCATTCGGGGTTCCAGGCAGGAGATTGACTTCGGTACGCGCGGCATAGTACCTTAGACGTGTATGATTCGCTCGTTCCGGTGCGCAGAAACCAGAGCGCTGGCAGAAGGATTTGGTAGTCGGAGCTTCAGGAACATCGAGGATCAGGCACGCAAACGCCTGCGCTGGCTGCATGCGGCAATCAGCCTGGCCGACCTCGCGGCAATTCGCGGGAACCGACTGGAGGCGCTCAGCAGGGACCGGGTCGGCCAGCACAGCATTCGCATCAACGACCAGTGGCGAATCTGTTTCTCCTGGCGCGAAGAAAATGCGCATGATGTCGAGATTGTGGATTACCACTAAGGAAAAGCCTGGCTATGTCACAGAGAAGAAAATTGCCGCCGATCCATCCAGGCGGATTGCTCCGAGACGAACTCATTGAAATTGGGGTAAGTCTGAACGAACTGTCGCGCGCCCTCAGAGTGCCGATGAACAGGATCAGCGCTATTGTAAACGGAAAAAGGGCAATCACCGTTGACACGGCCATGCGCCTGGCCCGGTACTTCGGCACGTCGCCGCAGTACTGGCTCAATCTTCAGGTTGTGTACGACCTCGAGGTTGCCGCGCAGGAGATTCGGGCGCAAATTGAAAAAGAAGTCCTGCCGCGAATCGCAGCCTGAGCCCGGTTCGGTACGACTTTGCTAACCTGATGAATTCCGGTGTCCATTCAGTCACAAGCCGACCTCCGCGGCCTACAGGCGATTGGCCGAATCGTTCGCGCCGCGCTTAATGAGATGACCAGTGCTGTCCGACCGGGCGTCACAACAGCCGAAGTCGATGCCGCGGGGGCGTCGGTCCTGAGGCGTGACGGCGCGGAATCGTCGCCGCCGAAAGTTTATGGATTCCCCGGCACCGCTTGCATCAGCGTGAATGACGAGGCGCTTCACGGCATCCCTGGCGCGCGCACCCTGCGCGAGGGCGATTTGGTGAAGCTCGACATGACCGCCGAGAAAGACGGCTTTGTCGCCGACGCCGCCGTCACCGTCCGCGTGGGCAAAGTGTCGGAAGCCGCCGAATCGCTGGCCCGCTGCGCCGAGCGCGCGTTCCGCAAAGCGCTGAAAGTGGCCCGGGCAGGCACTCGCGTGAATGAAATCGGACGCGCGGTGGAACGGGAAGTGCGCGATTCCGGCTTCCGTCTTCTGCGCGAATACTGTGGACATGGCGTAGGACGCACCATTCACGAGGAGCCCTGCGTGCCCAATTACCACGACCCCCGCATGCGCACCAGGCTGACCGAGGAGCTGGTGATTACCATTGAGCCGATCATTTCCGCCGGCAACGGCCGCTCGCACGTAAGGTCCGATAAGTGGACTGTCTGCACCAGCGATGGCAGCCTCTCAGCCCACTATGAACACACGCTGGTGATTACCAAAGGCGAGCCGATATTGCTCACGGCCTAACGCCCTGCCCTGGAGGCATCATTCATGAAGAAGCGTACTGCCGTCATCGGATTCATCGCCGCGGTCATAGCCATTGCGCCTTTTGAAGTATTGGAGGCGCAAGTACCTGTGCAGGATCGCCAGGAACCTGGCGCGTCCCTGCGGCCTGCCGTGATGGGACCATCCGGTGGCGTGTCTACCGGACATCCGCTGACAACCGCTGTGGCGTTCGGTGTGTTGCTGAAAGGCGGCAACGCGTTCGACGCGGGCGTGGCATCGCTGCTGGCGGGCGGCGTACTGGAGCAGGATCTCTACAGCCTGGGCGGTGAAGCACTGGTTCTGGTGTATCCGCGGAAAGAAGGCAAGGTCACGTCAATTGTGGGTCAGGGTTGGGCACCGCATGCCGTGGATGTGGATTGGTACGTGTCCCGCAAGAAAACTCTGCAGGGCAGTGGTCTGGACCCGGCAGTAGTTCCGGGTGCCATACACGCAGCGCTGACCGTACTGGAAAAGTGGGGCACGATGAGCTTTGAGGATGTGGTGACTCCCGCTATTGAATACGCGGAAAAGGGGTTCCCGATCCGGCCCAGCACTGTGAATACTATTCGACGCCAGCGTTCCTTCATCGACAAATGGCCAGCCAACAAAGCCTTTTGGTACAAAGCCGATGGTACAGCCTACAACGCGGGCGAAACCATCAAATTACCCACTCTGGCTCGTACTTTGCGTCGTATGGTGGAAGCCGAGCGCGGCGCAAAGAAGCGCGGGCGTGCCGCCGGTATCGCAGCGGCGCGCGACCGCTTCTATAAGGGCGACATTGCGCGCGAAATGGTCACGTTTTTGCAGCAGCACGACGCGCCGTTCGATGCGAGCGACTTTGCGGATTACTTCGCGAAGATCGAAGAGCCCGCGCGCACCACCTACCGCGGTTACACGGTTTACAAGCATGGGTTTGGCAGCCAGGGGCCGTCGCTGCTGCAATCACTCAACATTCTGGAAACGTTTGATCTTCATGCCATGGGTTACGGCAGCGCGGATTATCTGCATACGGTCACCGAAGCGTTGAAGCTGGCTTATGCCGATCGTGACACGTATTACGCGGATCAGGCATTCGTGCAATCGCCCGCGGAAGGCTTGCTGTCCAAGGCCTATGCGAAAGAGCGCGCGGCATTGATCGACCCGAAGCGCGCTTCCCGCTCGTTCATCGCCGGCGATCCGATGCGGTATGACTCGCAGGTCAAGACATGGTCATTCCGGAAAGCCAACGTCAGCGGCAATGCGCCTCCGGTGGCTGCGGCGCGAGCCGAACAACTGGCATCGCTGGGACGCGATTCCGCCGGGATATCGAAAGACACCACGCACATGGCAATTATCGACAAAGACGGCAATGTCTTCGACGTAACGCCGAGTGGCGGCTGGATTACCGGCGCAGTGATCCTGGGTGAAACGGGCATCGGCATGAGTGTCCGCGGCGAGCAATTCTGGCTCGACAAAACCATGGCGAACCAGATTCGTCCGCGGGCGAGGCCGCGCTATACGCTTACGCCCAGCATTGTTTTCAAGGGCGATGCGCCGCTAATGGCCATCGGCTCTCCGGGCGGCGATAATCAGGACCAGACGATACTGCAGGCGATCTTGAGCGTGGTGGATTTCTGGAACGACTGGTATCCCAATCTGCACGCCGCCTTCGAACGCCCGCGCGTGCAAACGGGGCACTTCTACGGATCATTCTGGCCTCACACGCCGGGGTTCAATCAACTCGCGGTGGAAGCGGATGTGCCGGACGCGGTTTACAACGAATTGAAGGCGCGCGGGCATGACGTGAGCCGATTGCGGCGTTTCGGCATGTCGGGCTGCGCCACGGCGGTGATGATCGATCCCGCAACGGGTAACCGGTTCGCAGCGGGCGATCCAAGGCGGGACTGTTACGCGATGGCGTATTGAGGGGGTCGGCGGCAAGAGACGACTTCACCGAGGTAACGTCCCTCACGGAGGAGGAAGACGTTGCGGCTCTGGAGGCTATCGACCGCGGGATTGAATCCGCAAATAAGGGCCGTACCGTTTCCCTGGATGAAACGCGTGAGCTGATCCCGCAGTGGATTTCAAAGTTCGAATCACGGACGAAGCGTTAGTGAATTTCGGGGACATCCTCGAATAATCACAGGCAAACTTTCTTGGCGCGGCGGAGCGTTTTCCGAACAGGCATCACTTTGCCCGCGCTGGTCCGCCGCCGGAGTTTATCCGCAAAATTGATCAGGAAAGTGACGCGACTGACCTCGGTCTCGGCCTGCCCCGGGACCGGCAACAGGGCCATTGTGCGCTTACCATCAGGCCCCGCGTCGTAATCCGCGATCGGCTGCGGCTGACTGCCCAGCCAGACGCGCGGTTTATCCGCCGTGAAGGCGTCGCCCTTCGCGCTGTAGCCGGCCGCCAGAATACTACGGTGATCGGGGCTCAGATACAACAGATCGTGGCCATTTCGCGACCAGCGGGGATCGCTGCCGCCGCCGTTGGAAATCTGCCATACGCCGCCTCTATCGGGAAAGGCGCGAACGAACACTTCCTGCGTGCCCGATTCGTTGGAAACACAGGCGAGCCAGCGGCCATCGGGAGAGAAAAAAGGCGATGGCTGGCGGGGCGAAGTGCGGAGGAATATCTCTGGCGTGCCGCCCGGTTGGCTTTGATTGTCATGGCTGTAGGCGAGGGTTTTTCCGTCGGGCGTGAAGGAACCCGGTGAGACTAATCCTCAGATTTCGGCCAGCAACCCGGCCTTGCCGGCACCATCGGCGCGAATCCACGAGAGGCCATCGTTGCCCCCGCGATTGTTGAACACCAGATAGCGACCGTCGGGAGTCCAGACCGGCCCCGTCTGGGCACCTGGGCCGAACGTCAGACGGGTCTCCGTATCACGCTGCAAGTCATACGCCCAGATATGATTGCCCACCATCGGAGTTGCGCTTTACCTGGCGGACCTTTGCCGGAAGGCGTCAGCCACTGGACTGTGCGCCTCGAGACCACGTTGCCCTTCCGGTAAACCAGCATTCCCCCGCGGCGAGTACGGCTACGCCCGCGAGTGCCCATGCGAGAACCGGGTTGCGCGACTGGCCTTGCGCCGGGTCTTTGACGAAACAGCGTTGGAGCAGGCGGCGCACTTTAGCCGGGGCTGCGCTCAGTTCCGGTTCTTTGGTCAGTACGCCAGCCAGAATGTCGGTGACCGTCTCGCCTTCGAAGAGACGTTTGCCGGTGAGAATTTCGTGCAGCACAACGCCGAAGGCCCAGATCGCGGCACGCTTATCGGCCTGCTTGCCACGCGCCTGTTCCGGTGCCATGTAGGCGGCAGTGCCAAGTATGGTGCCCGCCTGGGTCGGTATCAAAAGTAGCGTGGGTGAATTGTTCTGATCCACGGAATCGGGTGCGGCCATGCGGGCGATGCCGAAGTCGAGTACTTTGACAACGCCTGCCGCCGTAATCTTGTTGTTGGCTGGTTTCAGATCGCGGTGAACGATGCTTTTTTCGTGCGCCGCTTCCAGACCCGGGGCGATTTGTTCGGCGATTTTCAGGGCTTCGTCGAGAGGCAGCCGACCCTTCAGGGTTTCGCCTTCCACCAGTTCCATCACGATGTAGCTCGGACCGACGTCGTAGATCTGGCAGATGTTGGGATGGTTCAGCGCGGCGACGGCGCGGATGTCTTGATGGCGACTTCGCGGTTGAGGCGCGGATCGCGGGCACGGTAGACTTCACCCATGCCGCCTTCGCCCAGCAGGGCTACGATTTCGCAGGGGCCGAGCTTCGCGCCGGGGGAGAGAGACATGATGTATTGTTCACGATTCTACTGCAAGGGATGAGCAACCGCACCGTTCACTTCACGATACTCACGATATAGCGATATATTGGGCAGAGGAGCCCGGTTCGATGATTGCAATTAACGCCCACTTCGACGGAAAAATGATTGCGCCCGATGAACCGCCCAATCTGCCGCTCAACACAGTCTTTCGGGTGCGCATTGGGGAATCCGCCGGAGAGCCTCATCCGCGATCCGCGCTGGCCTGGCTGGAAGGAAACGCAATCGACGACGACCTCCCGGCCAATCTTTCCGGTCGGCACGATTGTTATCTCTACGGTTCGCAGATTAGGCCGCCTTCCATTGGCAATATACTCGGCGGGAGTGCGCAACTGTGACCGCAAACCTCCCAGTCCTTTCTCCCAATACAGAGACCGCAATTCTGACGCGGCTGATAACAGCAGGAGACGAAACCTCCGCGCGAGCCTGCCTGCCCGACGAAGCGGCCCGTTACCTGCTGAGTCTGGAATTTCAGGAATCCGACGTACTGCGGATGAACCAGTTGGCAGAAAAGGCGCGGGAGGGCGCGCTATCGCCAGGCGAGCAAGAGGAAACTGATAATTATCGGCATGTGGGCCATCTGCTCGCGCTATTGCGTTCCAAGGCACGGCGATCCCTGCGTTCCAGCGCTCAGTAACGGGAATAAACCTACCCGCTGATGCACAAGGCGCTCCAGCACGCGGTCCGGTTGCGCGCCGGTGGATTCTGCGAATACTGCCGGATGCCCCAGGAATTTGACTATCTGCCGTTTCAGATCGACTACATTATTGCGCGAAAACACGCCGGGCCAGATACGGAAGATAACCTGGCGCTCTCCTGTTTCTATTGCAATACCAATAAAGGCCCCAACATCGCCGGCATCGATCCGGAAGGTGGGGACGTAGTGCGGTTGTTTCATCCGCGAAAAGATGTCTGGGCGGATCACTTCTTTTGGGCGGGGCCACGCCTGGAAGCACACACTGCCGTGGGCCGCGCAACCGTTCAGGTATTGAACATCAACGACCCGGAGTATGTTGAGGTGCGGACCTCGCTGATCGCAGAAGGTGTCATGTGACGACTCCTTCAGGGATCATTTATTTCGCCGGCTTCCAATTCACCGATCCGCGCCAGGCACTGTTGTCAGCCCGCGTAGTAACTGGCGACTCCTGAGCTATACGCCACACGATGGGCGCTACAATCGGGCGACAATGGCTTTTCATCACGAGATCCGCATCCGTTTCATCGACGTCGATATGACGGGGCGTATTCACTACACGTCGCTGTTGCGCTATTTTGAAGCTGCGGAGATCGAGTTTTTCCGTTCTCTGGGCCTGTTGGTGGAAGATTCCATGAAGGCCGGCGTTGCCCTGCCGCGGGTCCACGTGGAATGCGACTACGTGGGTGCCATTCACTACGATGATCTGCTGCAGTTTGAAGTTACGGTGGGCAAAGTGGGGCACACCGCCTTCCGCCTGGAGTTCAACGTGCTCAAAAATGAGAAGACGGTGGCTCGCGGCAATTTCGTTATCGTCTCCATGGACATGACCACCAACCGGCCCGTGGAATTGCCGTTACGTATGGCAACGCCGCTGCGCGCCCACCTGATTCCAGCCAGGCACTGAGCTACTTCCGCTGATAAGCGATTTTGCCGCCCACAATGGTGAAGTCAACTTCGGTCTTCAGAATTTCTTCTTCGGGGATGGTCATGATGTCTTTGGAAAACACCGTGATATCGCCCAGCATCCCGGTTTTCAACTGGCCCTTCAGGTTTTCCTCGAAGGCCGCATACGCGTTCTCAACCGTGTATGACCGGAGCGCTTCCATGCGGGACAGTTTTTGTTCCGGATAGAACGTCTTGCCGTTTTTCATCCTGCGCGTTACGGCAGCGTAGAAGTTCTCAATCGGGTTCACGTCTTCCACCGGAGTATCCGTGCCCTGACTGACATGCGCGCCCGACTTCATGAGACTCTGCCACACGTACGCTCCTTCACGCGCGCGCTTTTCGCCCAGCCGCGGCAGAACCATCGGCCCATCTGACGTCGCATGAATCGCCTGCATGGAGGCGATTACGCCCAGCCTGCCGAAGCGCGGAATATCGGCTGGATCGATGTGTTGCGCGTGTTCCACTCTCCACCTTGTGTCTTTCACCGCGGGATTCGCCCGGAAGATTTTCTCGTACAGATCCAGCACAATGCGATTGCCGCCGTCGCCGATGGCGTGGATACACATCTGGTACCCGTTGGCCATGGCAATGTTCGCCTGCTTTTCGAGGTCTTTCGGGTCATTGGTGGCCGTACCGCTGGTGGAAGGCAAATCGGAATAGGGTGCCAGCAGCAGTGCGCCGCGCGTCCCCAAAGCGCCATCAATCTGATGCTTGATGGCGCGAACCGTGAGGTGATCGTCACCAAAGCCGATCATGCGGACTTTCGGGGCGTCCACCACAAGGCGGTCAGTGGATTCCCGCAGCATCACCCACAGCCGCAGGGGCAGTGTGCCCGCCTCGGCGCGTTTCCGGAACCGCTCGATACCTGCGGAATCGGTACCCGCGTCCTGGAATGAAGTGATGCCTTTCATGACGGCTTCCTGGGCCGCCAGATCGATTTCCCTTTGCAGTACGGCCTCGCGCTCTTCCGCCGTGCGCTGCGCCAGATGCTCGTTCATGGCATCTCGCGTTAAAACCTGGGCTCGCTCATTCAGCAACCCGATAGGCCGGCCGGAAGCATCTTTCATGATGTCGCCGCCCGCGGGGTTCGGCGTGTCTCTGGTGACGCCCGCCGCCGTGAGCGCGGCCTGGTTCACGAAGGAGGCATGTCCGCTGGCGTGCGTCAGCATCACCGGATTATTCGGCGAGACCTTGCTCAGTTCGTCATGCACGGGGAAACCATTCACACTCGGCACCGGTCGTATGTCCCACTTTTCCTGATGCCAGCCGCGGCCCACAATCCACTCCCCTGGCTTGGCTTCTTTGGCCGCAGCCGCCACCATGGAGACAATCTCATCCCAGCTCTTGACGTCGCGCAAATTCAACGCCATTTTGGCCTGGCCCACACCGGTGAAGTGGCCGTGGCCTTCAATTATGCCCGGCGTCGCCAGCCGTCCACCCAGATCTACAACCGTGGTCGATCGGGTAATCTGCGGGGCCATTTGGGCATTGGTGCCGCGCGCCACAATTTTGCCGGCGGTAATGGCGATAGCCTGCACTTCCGGCTGCGCGGCATCCAGCGTCAATATTTTTCCGTTGCGCAGTACAAGGTCGGCGGCAGAGGCCGACAGCGCCATGGTGAGGATCCACACCGGGATGGTTGTTTTCATGTGGCTTCCATAATATCCGGGTGTGCTGCCAGATCGCCCAGGCAGAGCACTACGAGAAACATTGTGAGCACCTCGCTGTCGCCCAGGTTCAACTCAAATAC
>JBBROK010000028.1:0-62323 GCA_038229475.1 Bryobacterales bacterium
AGCTGCGCTGCAAAGGATCAAACAACATCATGTACTGACCGCGCTACATGGCCGGTCTTGGGATGACCACTGGAGCTATAGGCACCAGCTTGCGTTGAATAACAGAATCGGGTTTACACAAAACCCTTGACACCACCGAAAATCAACGCCACCTGGTCGTCGTATACGACGGACCAGTCCCGCGAAATTTTTAGAGTGCTGGCCAGAGCGAACTTGGGCGACAGGAGGATGGTGTCCACTCCATACTTGTCCAGAGTCTTTTGCCAGCCGGTTTGGACATTCATCAAGTCCAGATAGCGCTCACCGAACTCATCGCCGTAGAAATCACTGCGGCCGTCAATGAAAACCTTGCGCTGGGGGTACAGATTGTAGATGAGATAATCGCCCCACTCGTCTTCGGTAAAGATTCTTGTGCTTTCGGGCGCACGCAGCAACTTCAGAGCTGCTTCCGGATAAAATTTCGGGTCGTAAGTGGACTTGAACTTGTCTCCGGGCGGGTTGGGGGCCATCAGCAGGGCACCCACCAGCGTGAAGCCAAGCGCAGCGGTGAGGAACACGCGGCCAATCCGGTCTGTCTCTTCGAAACTCACGCTGCCGCCCGTAAACCACCGGCTGAAACGCGAAACGAAGGCTGCCAGAGGCGCTGTTCGACCCGCTTGTATAGCGGCCATCAAGCCCCGTGCCACCAGCGGGGCAGCCGCGATGGCGAATAAGGGCAGATTCCTCTGCGCAATCAGCGCCAGGTGCAGCCAGCCCACGGCCAGCAGGATCTCCGCGAACATCCGGCGCTTCGCGGCCCAAAGGCAGGTGGCGATCACCATCACCATCATTGGTTCGAAGTAAACCACTACCGGAGAGTGGAAGTTCATGGACTGGAACTCGGTAATGTGCTGCAACTGGTAGGGGTCTGAGATGTACTGCACCAGATGAACATGCAGACGCCACCCGTAGGGGTTGATAAAGGTGGCGGCGAAGCAGAGGGCTGTGATGGTCAGCCAGGGCCGCACTGAAAGGGTGAGGAGCCGGCGGGCGTCGCGGTTGGGCTCAATAAGGGCCTTGATGAGCGGATCGGCGATGTAACAGGCCAGAACCAGAAAGATCACGAAGAACCCGCCATGCAGGTTGGTCCACACGAGGGTCATGGGAGGCAACCAGTAAAGGAGCCGCATTCTGCCTTCCGCTGCGCGGGCTACCAGGTGGAGCGTGATGGTGAAGAACAACAGGGTGAAAAGATGGGGCCGTGCAAGCCAATGGATTGCACAGCCCCCCGTCGCCAATAGGGTCACGACTATAGCGACTAACCCGTTGTCACAAGCTCGTCGCACCAGCCGGAATAGCAGGGCGCTGGTGACACAAATGACTAAAGTGCTGGCCAGGACTACTGCCGGCATGCCCCAGCGTTGATGCAGCAGAGCAAATAAGACATCCCACAACCATTCCCAGGCAAACCAGGGGGCTCCGGGCCGGCTGTAGGAGAAGAAATCCGTTTGTGGCACCGCGTGATGGGCGAGAATCCACTCCCCGGTGCGGATGTGCCACCCTGTGTCACCGTCCCCCAGAAGACTCCTGGCCCCGGCCAGCTTGATATACAGAAACATCAGAGGCATGAGGAAGGCGACATCGGTCAGCGAGGGCAGAAACCGGGCAATTGCAGGTGTTGAGGTACCAGTACTGGCACCAATTGTCTTCGGGTTGGGTACAGGTAGCAGCATGGAATCGCTCAGTTGACTTTCCGGCTGGCCGTCGGCATAGTCATGATATTGATTTGACGAGACTTAGGGCGATCGACGAAACGAATTTGCTCGATTTTCAAAGCCACCGACTGACGGCGGCTGGTACGATCCACCACCCGCACCACTGAGGTGTGGCAGCGCATCACGCGGGGTCCAAAATCGGCGTGGGCGGGGAGTTCAACTTCTACTACCAGGCGAGTCCCGGCCACCGGGACCGGCACATTTTCTTCCCAGCGCAACAACATGCCGCCGCGGCTCATGTTTTCCACCATGCCGTCCAGGGGGCGGCTCAGAACGCGGCTGGGCCCGACGTGACAAACAAGTTTCATATCGTGGCGGGTCATTGTTCGGCGGTCCATATGCTTCCTTGGACGAATTTATGCCGATTGGAGAGAGATAACAATACCGAATAAGGGTTGTACCGGAGTACTATCGATAGTGGACACGAGTTTGCTATCGCAAGGTATACTTCTTGTATGTAGATGAAAATAAACAGAAAATAGACAAACTGCCACAGACAACAATACGCATTAAGGGAGGAGCCGTCAGGGGGTGACAAGGCGTTTACATGTTACGTACAATAAAACGAATTTTATTTCCAAAGTAAGAAAAAAAGACTTTGTATTACCTCGGGTTAGTGCTAAGCTTCACACCATGGCTAGCGTACTGCTATGTACCGATGAACCGATTCTTGCCGAGGGCCTGACACGCGTCCTCGCTCCAATCGAAGGACTTGATCTGGTTTCGTGGTGCAAGGGTGTCGATGAGTTACGTGCGCTACTGGAACTCCACCAGCCGGATGTACTGCTGGTGGACATGACATCCGAAGTCACCTTCACGGTATTGAGCGGACTCCATGAGAGCGGTCGAAATACCAAGATCGTGCTTTGGGTGCATGCCATCTCCACTGAACTGGCGCTGCAGGCAATGAGCCTTGGGGTGCGCGGCATTCTCCGGCGCACCCTGCCGGCGGAGACGCTGATCCGTTGCCTGTCGCGGGTAAACGACGGCGAACTATGGTTTGAAAAGGCGTTGACCGACAGTATTATGGGTGCCCGGCGCTATACGCTGACACGTCGCGAAGGCCAACTGGTCGCGCTGCTCTCCCAGGGTCTGAAAAACAAAGAAATTGCCACCGCGCTGCATATTTCCGAAGGCACGGTGAAGGTCTACTTATCCAAATTGTTCCAGAAGCTGGGCGTCAAAGACCGGTTTGAACTGGCGCTCTACGGATTGAAGAACCTGGCTCCGACGCTTTCACCGCTGGAAGGATCTTCCAACGATGTGGGACGCAAGCCGCTGGCACCTGTCTGGCAGCCGCCGCGCTCTTTCTCTGTGGAGCGCATGCCGCCGCAGGCACAACAAGCTGACCGGCGGCCTCTCAGCCAGGTCAAGTTCTAGGCCTGGCCAGCCTCCAGCCTTTCGAGGACCTGCTCCAGCATGGAATCGGTGTGTTCGATCATCCGGCGCAGCGACTCAATAGACTGTTCGTGCACTTCCAGCCGCCTGTCCACGTCGCGCAAAATCGACTCGCGCAGCGTGAGGTTGGCGTTGCGCAGGTCGTCGAGAGTCGCAAGGTCTTTCGAATCAATGCGTCTCTTCAGGGAATTCCCCGATCTCACAGCGTCCAGCTTATTTTCGATCCCGTTCAGTCTGGCTTCAAGGCTGGAGAACCCCCGCCCACCGTCCGTTTCAGCGCCCAGCCCAAAGCGGGCGAGGCCTAAAACTGCGCCAAATGCCATGAGCACCGCGCTGGCCGCCGAATGTAATGGATCTGAAGGCAAAGGTCATTATAGGGTCAACTGTGGTTATTCCGGTAGGGTTTCGGACATCACTGATGATTCCTTCAGTACTGGAACTAACTATCTGAGGCCGTGGTAAGAAAAGTACCAATGCTTCCATCTATACTGACGTTGGGAATAAAATCCATGGGAACAGCGTCGTGGTCACAGCTAACAGCCAACTGGGCGGAACACAATAGCCGCCTCGCAGTTGTGCTCGCGCGACGAACGGGCACTTCCGGCAAAGGAATCGTGCTCGAACTGGAGCGGGAACGCGAACGTATCGCGCGAGACCTGCACGCCGGTGCCGGGCAACCTTTGAGCGGCATCCAGGTCTGCGTGGAAATGGTGGATGATTTCATCAGGAATCCCGCTGGCGGGGGACAGGCAGCAGCGGCCGCGGCCGTGATACGGCTACGCTGGCTGGCCGGAGAAGCGTTACAACAGGTGCGAGCCTTTTCTCACCGGCTCTATCCGCCGGACTGGCAGTTACTATCGCTCCCCGAAGCCCTGCGGCGTCTGGTGGATTCCAGCGGCATGGCACAGCGATTCGGGTGTGATATTCGGATCGCGGCGTTGCCTGCGGAAATTCCCCATGAAGTCCAGGTGGTTGTCTACCGATGCGCCCAGGAGGTTATTGCCAACGTCATTCGCCATTCCGGAGCCAGCCAGGTGACCCTGGAAGTTACGGCAGACCGGGATGCAATCCACCTTCGTATTGTTGATAATGGAAAAGGCTTTCAGCCCCCCGCCTCAGGTGGCGGTATTGGACTGCCCACCATGAGGCGGCACGCCGAGTCACTGGGGGGACAGTGTCAGATTCACAGCAGTTCCGATGGCACCACCATCAGCATTCGAATTCCGCTTGCGGGAGAGTAGCGAAATGAGTACTCCAATTACTATCGTGTTGGCCGATGACCACGGCGTGGTCCGCGAAGGAATTGCAGCGTTTTGCCAGTCACGGGAAGAGATTTCCATCATCGGCCAGTGCGCCGATGGGGAGGAAGCGCTGGAGATGATTCTGGCGCGGCGTCCCGATTTCGCCGTGCTCGATCTGAATATGCCTCGGCTCAGTGGCCTGGAAGTGGTGCGCAGGGTGCGTCTGGCGGGCTGTGAGACGCGCCTGATTGTGTTGTCCATCAATCGGGACGAGACTACCGTCAGGGAATTATTCCGCAGCGGAGCCAATGGATATGTATTAAAAGACGGACCCGCAAGGCATCTGTTTGATGCCATCCGTTATATCCTGGATGGCGGACAATATTTAACTCCATTGATCCGGCTTGGAACTGTTGATAACAATAAAGATAAGAAAGATCCGGTGGCCTCTCTCAGCAAGCGTGAGTTCGAGGTTTTCTCCTATCTTGTAGATGGAATGCGACCAAAAGACATCGCGGGAATATTAGAAATAAGCCCGAAAACAGTCGACACTTATCGCGCCAATCTCATGCGTAAACTGGAGGTCGACGGCATCGCGGCGCTGGTTCGTTTTGCCATCCAGCGCAATCTACAGGCCAGCGGAACAGGCCTGCCCAACTAATGGATTTCAGGAACTCAACCCGCCGCCATGGCCCCCATATCCTGCGATGATTTCACGTAATTTTCCACTGAGCGAATGGCTGCCTCCAGCACCGATCGTCGTTGCTTCAGGTAACCCAGTTCAGAAACATAGCCATTACAGTACCCTATTTTGTCGGCCCGATCCGGCTCCCCGCCCACTACCGCTCTTTCATAATCTTCCAACCGGCCAATCATGTCGACTTGTAAACCTTTGATAAATCTCAGGTTATTGATGGCTGTTGCGATGTTCCTCATTCTGTTTACTCCTGCCCCGAATCCGAGACTGCGGCAAATCCCCAGGACCCTAGGATATAACCTGGTACTAGGACTATGCAATACCCTGGGTAACTTTATTTTTGGGCATCCAATCACGGAGACTGGAGTCATGGTCGTGGTTGCCTGATGGATCGGCTGACAAAAACGCTGCTGGCTTCCCTGGGGGGCGGCATCCTGCTGGGAACAGGGTTGAAGCTGGGTGAGGCACTCTCTTCCGGAGCGCTCGCCCGGACTGCCTCTTCCTCGGACGACCAAACGGCCCGTCGAATCCTCCGCCGTATCCGGCACATTGAGGCTCGTCTGGAAAGTTTTGAAGCCAGGCCAGGCGGGAGCAGCCGGGAAGGCAAAGCGGCGACCCACCTGCGGTCTTTACAGGCGCAGATGGCTATGCTGGAGCGGGAGATCGGCCAACTGGGAGGCGAGCCCGCTGAACGGGTCGCCCACGAAGGCAGCCCTCCGGCAGAGGGGTTGGTCAGTTCCCTCGCCGACAGCATTCAGGCCCGTGTGATTAACCGCATTGTGAAACTGGAAGAAGAGACCGCCAGCCAGTCGACTGCTCTGCGGGAGCTGCAGGCCTGTACTGTGAAGACAGAGAAGAGCGTGCAACGATTGATCGCCGGGCTTGACCGCTGGCTCTCCTCACAACCGTTGGGCGGGCACCGTGAGGAATAAATCTGCAACCTGAAACCCACCGGCGATCTTCCGCACGGTAGAATTATGTCGACGATTGTAACGCGACATGCCTGCTGCCGAAACACTCACGGTCCTTCTGGCTGACGACGATGCGCTGCGGCGCGACGGGCTGGCCGCCGTGTTGGAATCGGCCCAGAACATCAAGGTGGTGGCGCGTTGCCAGGACGGCAATGAGGCCCTGGAAGAGATCCGCAATCACCACCCCCGCGTGGCTGTTGTAGACATCAACCTGCCGCAGGTGCACGGTATTGAACTGGTGCGCCGGGTGCGGGCCGATGGCTCCGGCACCAAGATCATTATTCTGGCCAGTACCACTGACGATGAGACTGTTCGCGAAGTGGTGCGGGCCGGGGCGGATGGATACCTTCTGAAGAATGGGCCGGCTCGTCATCTGGTGGATGCCATCCGCTACGTCTGCGATGGCGGCCAGTATTTTTCGCCACAACTGGGGCGCGACGGCCGGGACCGTCACCTGTTGGAGGAACCTGCGCGGACTGCGCCTCGCCCGGGCGTTGAGGAACCGCCGGCACGGCCCCGCGCACAAGATCGGCCCTACGACGACCGGCCCGCTTACGACGACCCCCCGGCATACGACGAACGGCCCGCTTACGACGACCGTCCGCGCCGGGAAGAAGCCGCCCGACAGCGCACGCGGCGCGAAACGACTCCCTTGCGCGACCGTTTGCGCGCTGAGGCCGGAGGCCTGGACGACCGCGATTACAAGATTATGTCCATGATGGCCGAGAGCATGAAGCCTATTCTCGACCGTCTGGAAGAGATTGATAACCGGGTAGGTCAGATGGAAGAAGGCGACGCGGATCTGCCGGAAGATCCCCGAGGCTGGTTAAGTTCCCAGCTGGCTGACACCTTCCGCGGCGGAAAAGGTGATTCCCGGTCAGGCGGAGGGCGCAATAACCGGGAACTGGAGTCGCGCCTGCCGCAAATGATTGAGCAGGCCGTGACGGAACGTTTCCAGCATATGGCCGGAAAACTCCAGGAACAGATTGAAGAGACCCACGTCAAGACGCTGGAGACCTTTGTAAAGAATGTGCAGGTGAAGCTGGTGCAGCGCGTGTCTTCGCTGGAGCAGGATATGTCCCGCCACACGCAAGCCATGCAGCTGTTGCGGGACTCTTCGCAGCGCACCGAAGAAAACCTGAACCGCCTCATCACCGGCGTGGACAAACTGGCGCAGGAGCTGCCGAAGCGGATTGCTGCGGCTGGCGCCGCCCAGAACGGGCAGGATGACAGCGACGATGAGCCGGTTCCGGTGCGTCCCCGGGCTCGCGCCAAGGCTCCCGCTGCCGTCGCAGATGATGACGACGAACAAAGTACCAGCCGGGTTAGCGCGAAAAAAATTGTGGTGTGGTTTCTTTGGGGCCTCGTCGCGCTGGCCATTTGTGCCGGTATCATCCGGGTGGCCATGACCTATGCATCGCAACTCGGCAGCTTTAACTTCTTCGGGAAGTCGTCCACAACCGTGGCTGCGGCGGGCTCCCCGGGTGCCACGCCCGGACCAGCACCTGCCTCTGTAGCCAAAGTCACGCTTCCAGCCGGTGCCACCACCAAGGTAAAGCTGGACGCCGCGCTGCAATCGGTGGAAAACAAAGACTATGTCACCGCCGAGCAGATTTTGAAGGAAGTGGTGCAGACGGAACCGAACAACGGGGACGCCCTGAAAGCTCTGGCCAGTGTTTTGTACCGGCAAGACAAGATCGCCGAAAGCGCGGCAATTCTGGACAGGATTCAGAAATAGACCTCCACCGCCGGCCTCGGAATCAATATTCCAGGCGTCGCACAATATTCGGCGATACAAACTCCACTACCACCGGAAACGGCGCTTGCGCAGCGCAGGTCAGTTGCACCGTGTTGCCGCGCGGTCGTGAGAACTCCACTGCTTTCGGATCGGGTAGTTCAAACACCATCGGCTGACCGTCGACCAGGACCCGCAATTTGGCATTGGTACCAGCGCAATCCATCGCCTGCGCCATGCCGGTGAGTTGCATGAGTTTCTCGCCGGCCACGGGTGGGAACTGGCTCTTCGCGCGGGCTTCCAGCAAATTCTCAATGGCCGTTATGGCGTTTAGCTGAGGCTGGGTTTTGGCATATTTACGGGCTGTGGCAGCATGGTTGCGCGCATCGTCGAGATGACCGGTCTGCAGGTTGGAATAGGCCAAAGCGGTAAATACCGCGGGTGCGGCCCCGGGCGCAACAGTGGGAACCTTCATGAGGGACTCAATGGCCTTTTCGAACTCCCGTGTCTCCATCCGCGCCAGACCAAGGTTGACCAGGGCTTCGGTGAAATCGGGGCGTAACTCAACCGCGCGCTCCAGCACCGGAATCACCGTGGCCACCGGCGCGTGAGCCTCGCGTTGCAGCGCTGCCAACTGGAAACACATCCGGGCATCGCGAATTCCCAGCGCAAAAGCCTTTTCAAACTGTTGGCGGGCACCCTCATTTTCCTTGCGCGCCAGCGCCACGTATCCCAGCGACAAAGCCACTTCGGGGCGATTCGGTTGCTCGCGCGCCAGCGCCTCATATTCCTCACCGGCGCGGGCCACCTGCCCGATCACCGTCAGCAGGTCAGCCAGAACCAGGCGGGAATCGAAATCCGATACGGGGGCGACTTCCGGTTTTGCCTGCGCCTTGTCAAAGGTTACCTCAAAGATCTGGCCCACAATTTTCTTGCGGGTGAAGTAGGTGTGGAGTTCTTCCTGCAGTGTGGCCGGCGATTTGCCGAATGCCGTCTGGCAAGCCTCTGCAAAGGGTGCGCCGCGATGCAGCGCATTCAGAAATTTCGCGAAGTTGTCTTTGTATTCCGGTGAGAGGTAGAGCATGTGAGCCAGTGCCCAGCTCTGGGAGTAGAACATGCCTGCGCGATTGGCTTCGTGGTATTCGGGTGATCTCTGGTTCACCACCGCAAGGCTCGGCAGATCGAGCCAGACGCCCTTTTCCAGCAGTTGGACCCGATCTTTCAACAGATCACCCACCGCGATGCCATCCGACACCTGGCGCATGCTGGAAAATACGTCAGCCCATCCCTCATTCAGCCACAAGGGCAGGCGCAATCCGCTGTGCCTTACCACCAGATGGGTGTATTCGTGAACGCCCAGGGAAAACATTTCCTGCGACGTATTCGGAAGCACGATGTAATCCCGATAAGCGTTGCTGGTGAAATAAGCGGCGGCAACCGGGTTGGGGTTGTACTGACTGAATTCTTCGCGAGACTTGAAAGCGATGATCCGCACGGGGAATTCTTCGGGTGGACGCACCGGCGCCGCTTTCAGGAAGAAGCCCCGCACCTGCTCGAAGCGAGTCAGCAGGCCGCGGCCTTCCTTCTCCCCGGCATCGGTGTAGATCTCGAAATTGGGGCTGGTAAGGCGGGTCCACTGCTGCGCCACAAGGGCAGAGGGTGCGGTCGTAATGGCTAAGAAAGTAACGATCAGGACGCTGCGCATATGCAATTCGATCATACGTGGTTTCCCGCTCCCTGCGTCAGGAGTAGAATTGGGTTCCATGCGACTGTCTGTACTTCTTCTGAGTTTCACTATTGCCTTGCCCGCGGCAACTTTGTCCAACACGGCGGATACCCCCTTCAAACTGGCTACATTTGAAGCCCGGGGAAAGATCCGCGTCGGGATGGTATTGGGTGATCGGATTGTCGATCTCACGGCAGCCAATACCGCGGTGGCGCAGAAGAACAAACTGCCTGCGATGAGTATGCCCGCCACTATGCTGGAACTGGTGGAACGCTATGACACCTTGTCGCCAAGGCTGTATCAGATCGCCAACTATCTGAAGGGTGAAGCCGGAACATCTGGTTTGGCATACGCATTCGATGTGACGAAGGTTGCCATCAAGGCGCCCATCAAATATCCGTGGAACCTGATGAATATTGCCGCCAACTACAAGGCTCATGCCGATGGCATGGGCGCAGCGCAGGGCAGAGGAGGCGATGCCGGTGGCCGCGGAGGCTTCGATGCGTCACTGGCGGCGCAGATTGATCCTGACCGCGACGGCCCGGTGGTGTTCGCCAAATCGCCCCGCTCGTGCATCATCGATCCCGGCGAGGCGTTCCTGATTCCGCCCGGGCGCACCCGGATCGACTGGGAAGGGGAACTGGCGCTGATCATGCGGAAACCGGCTTACATGGTTTCAGCCAAACAGGCGCATGATTATGTGTTCGGCTACAGCATCATGTACGACGTCAGTGATCGCGGCGGCGGCAAGCCCCGCCGTGTCGTTTCCATGTTTCAGGGGACGAACTGGTTCGATGGCAAGAGCATTGATCGCGGTGCGCCCTTCGGACCTTTTATTGTTCCCAAAGAGTTCCTGCCCAACTTCAATAACCTTCATCTGGTGACGCGAATTAATGGCGTGGTAAAGCAAGACGCCCGAACCAGCGATCTCATCTGGGACGAGGGTCATATGATTCAATTCATTACGTCCATCATGACTTTGTACCCCGGGGACATTATTTCCACTGGCACGCCTTCGGGCACCGGTGCCGAGCGCAATGAGTTTCTAAAAGCGGGCGATGTTGTGGAGATTGAGATTGAGGGTATTGGCACCCTGCGCACGCCCATTGGGCAGTAGGGCGAAGTAACGAGCCCCGCCCGCGAGGAAGCGGTTTTGGCTAACGGTGAAGCTTCGGCCAATTCCGATCGGCGTTCGCCAGGGAACCAGGACGTTCCTGCTCCCATACCGTCTTCACAGCGGGATCGAAGAACAGATACAACTTTGCGCCACTCATTGCATACACCAGTGGATTCGCGGTCGCCGCGATCCCCTTCCCCACTGAATAGGCACAAAACCCTCCGTACTCGGGTACGAAGCTCTCCGGTGCGGCGGCGAACACTCTTCGATGCTCTTCCGTGGTGAACCACCACGTGACGCCGCCGTAGTCGCTCGCATGCAGTTTCGTACCCTTTTCCGGCGCTTTGTCCAAATACGAAAGCACATCGTATCCCGTTAGCGCGATCCCGTCATAATCCCGGCTGAAAGGGTCAACCCTGGGGCGGCGGGAAGTGCGCCATTGGTCGCCGTCCCATTGACGCTCCTCGACGATGTATATCGGGTCTCCGGACGGTTTGATATCGCGCCTCAGGGGACGGACTGCGCCCTGCTCCTGATGAGCCCGTTCGGCCAGCGACCTCGCAAGCGCGTCGATCGGCTCGGAAGGCACAAGGATCGGGCCGCCGGCTGTTTGACTGAAGGACACCAGTCCAAAGAAGATGACACAAAAAACTGCGCTGCACACATTCGACATTTCCGCTCCTCAATTCTGTATTGTTCGATAACCTGATTAGAACTGCCCCCCGAGCCGTGGATCCCTGCATCGCACGACCCGGGGGACACCCGCCCGATCTATTTGAACCGGAAAACGATCGGGCAATTCACAATGAACCCGGCCGAGCCATACGGAATTCCGCCCGGACCCGTGATGGCCTTGGCGTCCACCAGTGCAAGAATCTGGAACTCCTCGATTACGCGTGAGCGCCAGTTCTTGTCGATCGCCGCCTGTGTCCACTCGCCGATATTGACATCCCACAGCGGGCTGTAATCGGTGGATACGGTCGGAATTCCACCCAGCACATTGAGTGGGCCACGGCCATCCGTCAAAGCGCTGACCAGGCCCTGGCGTTGCGGATTGTCGCAGCCAGTGGGACCGTTGATCGTCAGAAACAAGCGTTCCACAGCGCTGAAGGCGCTGTCGTCAAGACCTGGCTGGATATCCTGCAGTCCCGACGCATACGTCGCGCCTTCCAGCGCCGCAGGCAGTTCGGCTGACGCTTCCACGCTCAGATACAACACCGGCTTGGCGAAGCTGAAGCCGGTGGTGAGAGCCAGGGTAACGAAGGACGCGTCTTTCTTGCTGCTGATATTGATCGAAACCACCTTGTCGTGTACCCTTTTATAGTTCGGCTTCCCGTCAAGAAATGTAAACATCTGCGTGTCATCGCCCATAGCGATAATCGGAGCGTTGTAAATGTGCCCACCGGCGTTGGTGATTCGGACCAGCGGACTGTATCGGGCATCCCCCACCGAGCCCGCCTTGGCCACGAGGGGTGGAAAGGTCTGACCCGCGGGCCCGGGTGTCACGATGCGATCAGGAGAGAAGTCTACCGTCCCCGCGTCGAACAACAGCGTGGCGTCTCGCTGCAACGTCGCCGTTCGCACCGCCCTCTGCGACACTGCGGAATAGACCAGTTTTGCCGAAAAGTTCAAACCCAGGGCGGCTGCATTGTCGCGATCAGTAGTGTCGGTCAGAATGTACCAAACGGTCTCACCCGTGGATTGTACTTTGCCCTTGTATAGAGGCAGCGTGATGGTCCCCGCCCGTGCGTCCAGCACGCCGGCGGTCAGAAGTTGCAGGGGACCCACCAACTCCTTTTGCACCGAAGAGGGCGCGGGGCCAAAATAAGTCTCTGGAACATCGGCACCGATTGCCGGGGATGCCGGGAGGATGCTGCATCCGGGGGCTGGACCCTGACCCATGACGGGCCATGCCGCGAGGCACAACACGAGCGCCTTAATGGAGGCGTGTCTGCACTGGCGCCGATGTCCGGCAAAATTGATTGACTTCATTATTTGAATCTCCTTGAGAATTTGCAACCGTCGCCATTCCGGCAACTGGTTACTATGCCGCTGGCGCCGCCGCGATCCCCCTCGCAATCAACCACAAAAGTTATGGCAAAGCGACAGGGGGATTTCCGGCACAACCGCGACGTGTCAGATCAAGGAACAGGCTGATCCCGCGCTTACTCAGGCGATTCTGGCGCGCGACCGAACAGTACTTCATTCAGCGATCCCTGGCGGTAGCCTTGCAGATCGAGAGTCACGTACTTGTAGCCCAGGCGCTTGAAGAGTGCCGTGAGTTGCGCTGCCATCGCAGAGTTGAGTGCACGGGGCAATTCGTCCGCTGCGATCTCAATTCGTACCAGTTCTCCGTGGAACCGCGTGCGGAACTGGCGGAAGCCGAGAGCTTTCAATTCTTCCTCACCGATTTCCACAGTGCGCAGATTATCGATGGTGACGGGAGTGCCGTAGGGAATGCGGGAACTGAGGCAGGCCGCAGCGGGACGGTCCCAGGTAGACAGGCCTGCGATTCGCGAAAGTTCCCGAATCTCGGCTTTGGTGAGATCGGCGTCTACCAGCGGGGCCTTCACTCCGTGTAGCTTCGCGGCGTGTTGTCCAGGACGGTAATCGCCCAGGTCATCTTTGTTCACGCCGTAGATCAGATGGGTCACGCCGCGCTCCTGCGCCAGCCGGCTCAGCACGTCGAACAATTCGTCTTTGCAGTGAAAGCAACGGTCGCTGCCGTTAGCGACATACAACGGGTTGTCGAATTCATTGGTGCGAATGAATTCGTGGCGAATTCCGATCTCGCCGGCGAACGCAGCGGCATCCTGTTTGTGCGAAGCCGGAATAGAAGGCGAATCCGCGGTGATGGCTACCGCCCGGTCTCCCAGTGCCTGCTGAGCAGCCCAGGCAAGGTAAGCCGAATCGGTACCGCCGGAGTAGGCAACCATCACACTGCTCATGGCGCGTAGAGAATTGATGAGCGCAGCCTGTTTTTGATCGGCGTTCATCGGCGTTCATCGGCGGCCATTTTTGCCTCTAGTTCAGCTTCAGTTCCGGCTGATCGTCCAGCCCTTTGTCTTCCGATTCCGGCAGCACGGTTGCTGCCGCCACACCGTCGCCGGCTTCCAGCCGCACCAGTCGCACACCCTGGGTGGATCGCCCGGCCTGGCGAATCTCGCCGGCATCAATCCGGATGATCTTGCCGTCGCGGCTCACAATCATCACGTCGGTCTCTTCCTTCACGGAAAGAATACCCACCACCTTGCCGGTCTTGTTGGTGGTCTTCATGTTGATTACGCCCTTGCCGCCGCGGTTGGTGAGCCGGTAGTCGGTCAGTTTGGTGCGCTTGCCGAAGCCCTGCTCCGCAATGGAGAGGATGAGGCCGTTTTCGCCCACGGTTTCCGCACCCACAATGAAGTCGCCCGCGGCCAGATCCATGCCGCGCACGCCGCGCGCCGGACGTCCCATGGCACGTACGTGCGATTCCGCAAACCGGATCGCCTGGCCATCATGGGAGCCAAGGAAGATATATTCGGAACCCGACGTGAGCCGGGCAGCGATCAATTCGTCCCCTTCATCCACGCCGATGGCGATAATGCCGCGCGCCATGGGATTGTCAAATTCAGTCAGTTGCGACTTCTTGATCACCCCGAACTTCGTCACCATCACGATGAACTTATCCGCCGGGAAGTCTTTCACTGAAAGGAAAGCTTTCACCGATTCATCCGGCTGCAGGTTGATCAGATTGGAGATATGTTTACCCTTGCCCGTAGTGCTGGCATCGGGAATCGCATAAATCTTCAGCCAGTAGACCCTGCCTTTGTTGGTAAAAATCAACAGGTAATCGTGGGTAGAGGCGACGAGGAAGTATTCAACAAAATCTTCAGTGCGCGTGCCCATGCCAATGCGGCCCTTGCCGCCGCGGGTCTGCCGCCGGTAGGTATCGGCCGCGGTGCGTTTCAGGTAGCCGCCGTGGGTCACGGTAACGGCCATGTCTTCCACCTGCACCAGGTCTTCCAGCGTGATCTCGCCGGTGTCTTCGATAATGTGGGTGCGGCGTGCATCGCCGAAATCTTTCTGAACCTCCCGCAATTCCTTGACGATGAGGTCTTTGAGCACTTTTTCGGAACCAAGAATTTCCAGGAATTCGCCGATACGCTTCTGGATTTCTTCCAGCTCCGCCGCAATCTTGTCCTGCTCCATGCCGGTGATGCGCTGGAGCTGCATTTCGATGATGGCCTGGGCCTGGCGCTCCGATAGCCGGGTGAGCGGCTCGGCCATGCCGGCGGCTTTCAAATAGACCGGGTTGAAATAAAAATTGGTGGATTCAGCGATGAGTGAATCGCGGGCTTCTTTGGGCGACCGTGCCGCGCGGATGAGCTGGATCACGCGATCCAGATTGTCCAGTGCCAGACGGAAGCCCAGCAACAGGTGTTCGCGTTCGCGGGACTTGCGCAGTTCGTAGTCGGTCCGGCGCCGTACCACATCGGCCCGATGCTCAATGAAGTACTTGATCATCTGGATCAAGCCCAGTTCCTTCGGCTGGCCGTTCACAATGGCCAAATTGATGACGCCGAAGCTGGTCTGCAGTTGCGTGTTCTTGTAAAGGCTGTTGAGGATGACCTCGGCTTGTTCGCCGCGTTTCAGTTCGTAAACAATGCGCAGACCGTCCCGATCACTCTCGTCGCGAATCTCTGAGATGCCTTCGATGCGCTTCTCGTTCACCAGCGCCGCCGTGTGTTCAATCAGGCGTGATTTGTTGACCTGGTAGGGGATTTCCGTGACAATGATGTGCTCACGGTCCTTGGTCATCTTTTCAATGGTTGCCTTGGCGCGGATTTTCAACGATCCGCGGCCGCGGGTATACGCATCTACAATGCCCTGGCGACCCAGAATGTAGCCGCCGGTGGGGAAATCCGGACCCTGTACGATTTCCAGAATCTTCGCCAGTGGTGTGTCGGGATGGCGAATGAGCAGCACCGTGGCTTCGATAATTTCGGTCAGGTTGTGCGGCGGGATGTTGGTCGCCATGCCCACTGCGATGCCCGAGGAGCCATTCACCAGCAGGTTCGGTACGCGCGTAGGAAGGACTTCCGGTTCGTGCTCGCTCTCGTCGTAGTTGGGGCGGAAGTCGACGGTTTCCTTGTCGATATCTTCCAGCAGCGCGGCGGCAATTTTGGCCAGGCGCGCTTCGGTGTATCGCATGGCGGCGGGCGGATCGCCGTCCACCGAGCCGAAGTTGCCCTGCCCATCCACCAGCGGGTAACGCATGCTGAAGGGCTGCGCCATACGGACCAAAGCGTCGTAAACCGGCGTATCGCCGTGCGGATGGTACTTGCCGAGGACTTCGCCGACGATCTTGGCGCACTTACGGGTGGGTCGGTTCGGGGCCAGACCCATTTCGTTCATGCCATGCAGAATGCGGCGGTGAACGGGTTTCAGGCCATCGCGGATATCGGGCAGTGCGCGTCCCACGATCACGCTCATGGCGTAGTCGAGGTACGAGCGCTTCATCTCGTCTTCGATGTTGACGGGTTCGCGAATCCCCTCATCGGTCGGGTTCGGCCTTGGAACTGCGGGCGGCGGGGGCGGCGCGGGAGTGCCCGGCGGACGATTTTCCTGATCTGCCATGTAATTGGGGTAACTCTAATTTTAACAGATAGTTGTGGATTGGCGGCGGAAAACCAGACGCCGTGTATTTTTAGAAGAAAAGCTTCAGAGCCAGCTGGGTTTGCCGTGGATCCTGCGCCGAACTGATTTTGCCGAATGACGCGGTATCCGCCACTACTCCGGGGAAGCCGAAGTTGGCATGATTCACGGAGTTGAAGAACTCGGCGCGAAATTCGGCCTTGTACCGTTCCCCGTAGTGGAAGGCACGAACAATGGAAATGTCAGCATTCACCAGGCCTGGGCTAAGAATAGTGCCCTTGCCGGCGTTGCCGAACTGGAAGGCCGAGGTGGGTCGCAACGGCAGGAAAGATGCCGTATTGAACCACAGATCGGGCGTGTGCGGCGCACCGGAATTGGGGTTGCTGTACGCGTCGGGGCGATCTGTGGTGCCACCGGTGTTGCTGAAATTGCCGGAAAGCGTCGGGGTCAGAGGCGAACCGGTCTGCCACTGGAAGAGCGTGGAAAGCTGCCAGTCGCCGATGATCCACGCCAGCGGACCGGATTGGGCGTACTTGCGCCCTTTGCCGAACGGCAGTTCATAAACCGGGCTGAACACTACCCGGTGATGGACATCGAACGCGGAAAACCCGCGCGCGGTTCTGTAGTCATAGGCGTTTGTAACACCGGCACCGCAACCGCATTGCTGCGATGCGCCCACATCGTCGATGGAGTGTCCGTAAGTGTAGCCGAACAGGAAGGAAAGGCCATACCCGTACTGTTTCTGGATGCGGGATTGCAGCGAATTGTAGTGGGAGTTGCCGTCAAACGACGTGTAGTTGAGCGTGCCGAACTGCGGGAACGGGCGCCGTGCCTGCACCTGGGCCGCGGTTCCCACTCCCGGCAGTGGCTGGTTGATGTTGCGCCGGTTGTTCAGATGCGAACCCGAAGTGCCAAAGTACGTCAACTCCAAAACCATGTCTTTCCGCAGTTGCCGCTGCACGCCCACGCTCCACTCATAGACCCGGGCGTTGATGAAGTTCGGGTTCATGCCCAAAGGGGTTGGGGTGGAAATCGCGTTTTTCGTAGGGAACGGATTGGAAAGTGACAGGGGCTGCGTCAGGCTGGAGGTATAAGTCGCATTGCCTTCCAGCGGGTAGTTGGCGAAAATATCGTGGAGGCCGTTGTAGTAAGACGGGTTGTTGAAGAAAACCCCTGTACCGCCGCGAACTACCGTGCGGGCGTTGTGGAACGGCTGCCACGCGAAACCAAAGCGCGGCGCAAAGTCTTTCCAGTCATAACTGATCAGCTTGTTGCCGTAGCCGTTGGTGCCTTCCACGAAGGCAATACCCTTTACTACGTCAAAGTTGGTCAGGTGGTGAGCCTGGTCTGTGGGCGGTGTATTGAGTTCCCAGCGCAAGCCAAGGTTAAGCGTGAGGTTGGGTAGAACCTTCCAGTCGTCCTGTGCATACAAGTTGAAGTTCGATTGCCGCAGATACAGCTTGAAGACATTGTCCTGATTGCCCGATGTGGCCGGAAGACCCAGCAGAACATCCGCCAGTCCGAATCCTGACGTTGGTCCGGTGCTGGTATTGGTGAAGGTCAAACTGCCGGTGGGTCTTCCCACATTCGCGTTGTTGGTGGCGAAATGCGAAATTCCCCCTCCGAATTTGATGGCATGCTTGCCCAACGTCCATGAGAAGGCGTCAGAGACCTGATAGTGCGGGTCGGCGCGACGGAAGGAACTGGGTCCGATGATGTTGTTGAAGCCCGTGATCGTGGTCTGCGGTGGTCCCAGATGGGGCAGGCTGGGAAGCGTCAGCAGAGTGGAGACGATCCCGTAATTACCCCAGAAATCGCGATAGGCCGCTTCCGAGATGGCGGGCTGAATTGTAAGGCTCCAGCCATAGCGAAGTTCATTGACTATGCTGGGCGAGAAGATATGGGTCTCGGAGATTCCGAACACTTCGGAGCGTTGCACCAGGTTGCACGCGAAGCCCGGCATGAACGTACTGCCGCAACTATTGACCTGGGGCTCCCGGGAGTGGTCCAGATAGAAATTGGCGGTGAGCATCGCCATATCGCGCGGCGAGAAGGAATGGTCCAGCTTCACACTTCCCTCGTTGAATTCCTCGTTGCGGGCCTGGTTGAACGTGTAGTTATTGGCAGGAACGCCAGAAGCCGATGTCGCTGTGGGTGCGGGGTAGAAACCCAGCAAGCCCCTGCCCACCGCGTTGATGCGGCTCGGGGGAATAACATTGTTCGGGAAGTTGCCACCGTTCGGGTCCTTGATCGTGCGGCCGGATGTGCTGAAATCGCCGTTGGTCATGGCCGCCGTTGGCACTGTGATGACGTTGGTGACGCCCTGGGAAACACGCAAGCCTTCGTAGCTCATGAAAAAGAAGGTCCGGTCTCTGCGGATGGGACCACCCATGTTCATGCCGAACTGATTGCGCTTGAACGCAGGCAGAGGACCGGGGCGCGAGAAGAAGTTGCGCGCGTCCATCACCTGGTTGCGCAGAAACTCGTAGCCTGTGCCATGCAGCGAATTGCTGCCTGATTTGGTGGTCACCACTACTTGTCCTCCGGTGGCATAACCATATTGCGCCGGATAGATACCGGTCAGCAGGTTGAACTCCTGAATGGCGTCAATCGACGGACGGAAATTCGGGATCGCCTTGGTGTTGTCGTTATTGTCGAATCCGTTGAGGGAGAAATTGTTGCAGCCTTCGCAGGAGCCGGCGACGTTGAACCCGCCGCGGTAACCGAGGCCGGAGCCCTGTACCGGAGGCATTACGTTGGGCGTCAGTATGGCCAGCGAAAAGAAGGTGCGGCCATTCAGCGGCATTTCCACCACGCGAGTGTTGTCCACCACCGCGCCCAGCTGTGCGGACTCTGTATCGATCGCCTCCGCTCCAGCGGTGACGGTTACGCTCTCCGAGGCGTTGCCGAGTTCGAGTGTCATGTCAACACGGGCACTCTGGGCAACAGCGAGCACCAGATTCGTGCGGGTAACGGTCTTGAAACCACCTGCGGAAATGGTCACATCATAGCCACCGGGCGTGATGAACGAGAACTGGTAAACGCCCGAGCCATTAGTCTGTGCGGTGCGCACGGTGCCCTGTTCACGGCTGATGAGCCGAACCGCGGCCTGGGGCAATACGGCCCCTGTTGAATCCATCACGGTTCCGGTAAGGTTGGCCTGGTCCTGCGCCCATAAGGCACCAGTAGCAAATAGTGCAAATAACGAGAGTAATTTCATTGACAGCATGGTCACGACCTTTCTGAATAGTATGGCCCGAATTGTATCAACAAAAGCTTCCACGGTCACCTGTCATCTCTATCGCAATTGGTGTCTTTGGTGATCCCGGATACAATTTGCGTTGCCCGCCGGCACGTGTCGGCTTCGAGCCTGCCCCGTGTTACCGTGAAAACGGCCAACCATGCACATTCCGGACGGATTTTTGAAGTTCCCGGTATGGGCTGCCATGGATGCTGTTGCCATTCCTGTAGTGGGAGTGGTCGCGTGGCGTGCCCAACGAAATTTTCAGGATAACCGTGTTCCTCTGATGGGGGTGATGGGCGCCTTTATCTTCGCCGCCCAGATGATCAATTTTCCCGTTGGAAGTGGCACCAGCGGCCATCTGGTTGGCGCGGCGCTGCTCTCTTTTACCCTGGGACCTGCCGCCGCAGCCATTGTCATGACCGCCATTCTGGCCATTCAGGCCCTGGTTTTTCAGGATGGCGGGGTGCTCGCGCTGGGAGCGAATGTTTTTAATATGGCGCTGGCCGGGGTGGCAGCCGGCTACCTGCCCTGGCTACTCTTTGGCGGGCGCCAGGTGGGGATCTTCCTGGGCGCCGCGCTGTCCCTGCTGGTGAGCGCATTCCTGGCGTTGGCTGAACTCATGATTTCCGGCGTTCCCATGCCGGTGCCTGTACTTGCGGTGTCGGTGGGTCTGTTTCTGGTTTCCGCGGTAATGGAAGGGGCCATTACGCTGGTCGTCGTTCAGGCGATCGAACGGATTCAACCGGGCTTCCTTCGACGACCTGCCGCAAGCCACCGAAAAATTCTCGCGTTTGGTGCTTTGGCAGCCACCGTGTTTGCCGTTACAGCCGCAATTTTTGTCTCCGAAACCCCGGATGGAATTGTCAGCGTGCTGCGTCGCGCCGGCGTGTCTGCACCGTCCGTCGGGTTGTTCCACAGCCCCGTGGCGGACTATCAGCTGGATTCCGCCATGGCTCCCTGGCTGAGCCGTTCTTTGGCCGGGCTGGCCGGGCTTGTCATTGTGTATGTTGTCTGCCTGGTAATTGCCCGCATGATAACCGCCAGCCGCCCCGTGCCACGGCGCGAAGGAGCGTAGATGCGGCACGCGCGCGTGGAGCGCTGGAGCCGGGGCACCAGTTCGATTCACAGCTACCACCCGGTGGCCAGGATTTTGGCCACGGGCGTACTTCTGGTCACCATCGCGACCCTGGGGCCCGGTTCCTCCACCGCCTGCGCGCTCTATTTCACACTCCTGGCGGGCACTGCGTTGCTGGCAGGACTGCCCCTGCTGGAGCTTTTGGTAAGCGCCACCGTGGTGCTTCCTTTTGCGCTGTGCTTCGCCGTGATCAGCGCGCTTTCCGGGGATTCGGAGCAGGCTGCAATGTTGCTGGCCCGCGGCTATCTTTCCGCGCTCGCGGCGCTGTTGCTGATGGCCACCACGCCACTGCCTTCTCTCTTCTCCGGACTGGAGACCCTGCGTGTTCCGCGCTTCCTGCTTCTGGTAATGCAGTTTCTCTACCGGTACCTCATTGTGCTCGCCGGCGAAGCGGGCACCATGCGCGACGCGGCAAAGAGCCGCGGGGGCGGTGCGCGCTCCATCGAATTTCGTCAGGCCGCGGGTGCCGCCGGGGTGCTCTTTGCGCGGTCTTTCGCCCGAGCCGAGGCCATTCACCGCGCCATGTTATCCCGCGGCTTCAGCGGCCACATGCCTGCATCGGAAGGCCGTCCCTTCGCTTCTTCCGATGGCGCTTTCCTGTTGTTGGCCGCGGGTACGGCGATCATTATCCGGGTGAATGCCGCGTGAGCCTGATCGTCTCTGTACGTGGATTGCGCTACACCTTTGACGATGGCACAGAGGCGCTGCGCGGGATCGATTTCGACCTCGAAGCCGGGCAAGCCATCGCGCTGCTGGGACCCAACGGCTCCGGCAAGACCACGTTCGGCTTACATCTGAACGGAATTCTAAAAGGAAAGGGAACCGTGGTGATCGATGGACTTCCGGTGGAGGAACGCAACCTGCGGCAGATTCGCCAGATCGTGGGTGTGGTTTTCCAGGATTCCGAGAATCAGTTGTTCATGCCCACCGTACTGGAGGATGTCGCGTTTGGCTTGCTGGCCGCGGGGCACGGTCGCGAGGCGGCTGAAAGCCGGGCCCGCGAGGCACTGGCCGAAACCGGGATGTTGCACAAAGAGAACAAGGCGCCCTGGCATCTCAGCGCCGGGGAGAAGAGACGCGCCGCCATTGCGGGCATTCTCGCCATGGATCCGAAACTTCTGGTTTTGGATGAACCCACTACTTTTCTCGATCCACCCGGACAGCGCGAACTGGTCCAGTTGCTGGCCCGCTTACCCCAGGCGAAGATTCTCATTACTCACGACACCGCCTTTGCCCGCCAGTTGACCGATGAAGCAGTGTTCTTCCAGGAAGGTATGATTGTGGCCCGCGGACCTATTGAGGCGGTCACGGCGGAGTACGGCTGGTGAGCGTGCGCGAGACTTCGTTTTCCCGCCGACCAGCCGCTTCGTCGGGGGTTTTTGCCGGAAAGTAATTAGCTGCGCAAGTTGCCAAAGAATTTGCGCAGATCTTCCACCAGCAGTTGCGGTTGCTCCAGGGCGGCGAAATGTCCGCCCCGCGGCATGCTGGTGTACTGCACAAGATTGTAGCCGCGTTCCAGTACGGTGCGCGGCGGATGCAGCAGGGCCATCTCCTTCGGGAAGGAAGCGAACGCCGTGGGCACCGTCACTTTACCCGTCGCTGTGCCCCGGTCATCCTGTAGCGCGCGATAAAACCAGAATGCGGAATCCATCGTGTCGGTAACCAGGTAAATCATGACCGCCGTCAGAATCTGATCTTTGCTGAACACCGGTTCGGTCTCCGGCGAATCGCTCCAGCCTTTCAGTTTCTCCACCATCCAGGCCGCCGCTCCCAGGGGGTTATCCGCCAGCGCGAAACCGATGGTCTGCGTCTTGTGTTGCTGTTCGTTCAGGTAGTCGCGCTCGTTGGTATTAAAGACCGCCAGTTCCTTCAGCCACACTCGCTCTTCGTCGCTCTGTTCCGTGCCCGCGGCAAGGCCCGCGCCGGCACCATTAAGATGAATGCCCGCCACTTCATTGGGGAACATGCGGCCCAGACTTGCGGTTATGCCGCTGCCCAGATCTCCGCCCTGCGCTCCATAGCGGGAATAGCCCAGCACATTTGTCATCAGCTTGTGCCACAGAACAGCCGTGGTGGGTGCGCCAATAACCTTCTTCGGCTTCGAAGAAAATCCGTATCCAGGCAGCGAGGGCACCACTACATCGAAAGAATCTTCGGCGCGCCCGCCGTGACTTGCCGGATCGGTCAACGGTCTAATTACTTCCAGGAACTCAAACACGGAACCGGGCCACCCGTGGGTCAGGATCAGTGGCAGCGGTTTCGGGCCTTTGCCCCTCACATGATAAAAGTGGATGTCCAGATCGTCTACCCGTGCCATGAACTGCGGGAAGCGATTCAGATTGTGCTCCGCTTTGTGCCAGTCGAACTTCGTGGTCCAGTAGTCAACCAGAGACTTCATATAGTCCCAACTGACGCCGTAGCGCCAGTCGGTTGCATCCATCCTCGCCGGCCAGCGGGTCTGGCGAACTCGCCGTAAAATCTGCCCGATCTTCTGGTCGGAAATATGGACGCTAAACGAACGAGGCCCCGGTGACTGGGCATATGCCGCAGCCATCGGGGCCAATGCGAGGAATTCCCGCCGGTTCATCCGCAGCCGACTACGCCGCCTTGGCGGCTGCCTTCTTGGCCTTGCGATGCGCGGCCCAGCGGCGCTTCTGCGCGGCCGCGATACGATTGCGGGCAGATTCGCTCAATACACGCTTCACAACCTTGCCTGCCTTTGCCGGGGCGGCTGCTTCGGACACAGCGGCTACAGTTTCGCCACGAATCCCCAGTTGCTGCTGGATGTGATCAATCTTTCCCTGGATTTCATCCCGTTCTTTCTCAAGGTGGTTAAGTGCGTATGCGAGAATTTCGTTATTGTTTGCTTTTGCCATTTGTTTGGACCGTCACGGTAACTGTAACACGACTTCTGTAGTTGGTTGGATTTTTGGTCATGGAGTCAAGCTGAAACTGTTAGTTCAACGGGTGACCAGAGCCGCAGTTCGCGTCAACCACGAACTGGTGGCTGAGATTGCGGCGGGCTACCTTGTCCTGCTGGGGGTAGCGGGCACAGATACTCACAAAGAGGCGGACTTCCTGGCTGACAAGCTGTTGCATCTCCGCGTGCTGGCCGATGACGCAGGCAAAATGAACAAGAGTGTGGTGGATAAGAACGGGCAGATTCTGGTGGTGTCACAGTTTACGCTTTACGGAGATACCAGCAACGGTCGCCGCCCCGGGTTTGGGGCCGCCGCACCACCGGATCTGGCACGGGAATTGTACGAATATTTCGTACAGAAAATCCGCGCCTCCGGACTGCTGGTTGCTACCGGTACGTTTCAGGCCCACATGGAAGTGGAACTGGTCAACGATGGCCCCGTGACTTTTCTCCTGGAATCGTGAACTCACCACAGTCGGTATACTGATGCTTCCCCGACCGATGCCAAAATCAGTTTCCTATCGCGATGCCGGCGTGAATATCGCCGAAGCAGACCGCGCTGTCGCCTCGATACGCCGCATGGCCCGAGCCACATTTACCCCGGGGGTACTGACCGAGATCGGCTCTTTTGGCGGGTGCTTTGAGTTGCCCCGCATGAAGCGCCCGGTGCTGGTCAGTTCCGTGGATGGTGTGGGGACCAAGCTGAAGGTAGCTTTTGCGGTTGGCCGGCACGACACCATCGGCGAAGACCTCGTGAACCATTGCGTCAACGATATCGCCGTACAGGGTGCGGTCCCGCTGTTTTTTCTGGACTATCTTGCTGTAGGTAAGCTGGAAGCAGGAGTGGCGGCACAGATCGTAAAGGGCATCGCCCGCGGCTGCAAGGCGAATGGCTGCGCTCTAATTGGCGGTGAGACCGCTGAGATGCCCGGCATGTACGCGGATGGCGAATACGACCTTGCCGGTTCCATCACCGGAATTGTGGAAAAATCTTCCATTATTACCGGTGCCGCAGTGAAAGACGGCGACGTTCTGCTGGCGCTGCCTTCCACTGGTTTACACACCAACGGCTACTCTCTGGCGCGTAAGCTGTTGTTTGAGACCGCCGGTTTGCAGCCGCAATCTTACGTCCCTGAGCTGGGGGTAGTTATTGCCGACGAATTATTGAAAATTCACCGGAGTTATCTGCAGCCGTTACAGGTTCTGGCAAAATCAAAGTTACTTTCCGGCGCAGCCCACATTACCGGCGGCGGTATCACAGACAACCTGCCCCGCATCCTGCCCGGGGACCTGGCGGGCATCATTGATACCGCTTCCTGGCAGCCGCCCGTCTTGTTTCATCTCTTGCGCCGCATCGGCAATGTCCCGGAAGCGGACTGGAGACAGACCTTTAATCTGGGTGTCGGCATGATTTTCGTGGTCCCCCGCCTCAAGGCGGATAAAGCCCTGGCAGCACTTCACAAGCTGCGGGAAACGCCCTGGGTGATCGGTCATATTGCACCGCGCAAGCAGCGTGGCCGGCACGTGGAGTACCGATAGCTTGCGGCTGGCTATTCTGATCTCCGGGCGCGGCTCTAACTTCGAGGCCATTGCCAACGCCATTGCGGCACGCCAACTCGATGCCGAAATTGCCGTGGTGATTTCCAACCGACACGATGCTCCGGGCCTTGAGATAGCGCGTGACCGCGGTTTCCCCATGCGAGTCATCGTGTCCCGCGGAATCGAGCGTGAAGCCTACGACAAACTGCTGATTCAGGAACTGCGGACGCACGAAGTGGATCTGGTCTGTCTGGCCGGCTTCATGCGATTACTCAGCGCTACTTTTACTTTCGCGTTTAGTGGCCGGTTACTCAACATCCACCCGTCACTGCTGCCCGCTTTTCCCGGTCTGGATGCGCAGCGGCAGGCGTTGGAGCACGGCGTAAAAATCACCGGCTGTACGGTGCATTTTGTGGACGAGCATCTTGATGCCGGGCCGATCCTGATGCAGGCGGCCGTGCCCGTGGTGGACGCCGATACGGTTGAGACGCTTTCCGCCCGAATCCTCCGGCAGGAACACCTGATCTATCCCAAGGCCATCCAGTTAATCGTCTTGGGCAGAGTCGCAGTTGATGGCCGCCGGGTCACCATTGCCGAACCTGATAACGAGCCGCGCCCGTAAACGAAGCGGTCCACTACTCCCGCACCATCCCGAGAAGTTAGGATCATGAGCGTACATTCGGGTCTGCCAGGGTGAAGGGTGCCGCCGATGTCTGAAATACCGGACAGACCATTCCTTGGCGTCTCGGGCCTGCCCGGTAGTGCATAGACAAGGACGAAATCCTTGTTTTGTGCGTGAGATCAAGACCTGGCTGCGCTTTGCGTTGCAGGCGACAGCGTTTGGGCTTAAAGTCGCCTTCGTCAATCAGCCTGTCGGGGTAACCAGCCTGCGGCCCCAACCTGCCGTTTTCGCCTCGCAGGCCAATCGAAGCCGTGCTTGTTTCGTTAGTTCAACGGACGTAAACGAAGAATTGCGCGTCGGCGTCGCCGATCTGAAGACTGTAGGCCGTACTGAACTGCGACACGGGTAGCCGGAAATTTACCTGAATGACACCGCTGGGCTGGTCCGGGGCGTCGCCGGCGTAGAGAACCTCAAGCGACGTGTAACCGAAGGAAGGCTGGGCACTCCTGCTAAGAACCGAAATCGGATACGGGTTACCCTGGAGGCTGGAATTGATGGAACGATCCGGCGTGAAGCTTTGCGCACCACCCCCGGTGGCCCAGATGGTCACGATAGATCCGCGGGGAGCGGGATTGAGCCCTGTGTTCACCGTTCCGTCCTGATTCAGAGCGTTGGCTAAGCCGAAGATATTAACGCTGGAGACCTGCGGCAAAGTATTCACGACAGGGACACTTGGACCGGCGATTGTGCCGGAGGGAGTGTTGATGGAGATTGTGGTGCTTCTGCGGCCGGCAACGAGGGACGGAACGATGGCGTTGATCTGGGTGGGGCCGGCGTAAAGCAGCGCTGCGGGAACGCCGTCAAACAAAACCTGCACGCCACCGAGCGAACTGGCGATCATTCCATTCGAGATGGAAGCTGTTTGTGCGGTTGCAGGGCCAATGTTGAGTCCATAGAGCGATAGCAGGCTGCGGGGCGCGACAGAGTTAGCCGCGGTCCAGGAAAACGATCCGGCGATACCGAGCAAAGACGGTGCTTGTGTGGGGGACGACAGCAGCAGCGCTCCCGAGTTTCCCAGGGTGGCGACTATGCCTGCCGGAGTAGTCTGGATCGCCTGGCCCGACCCTCCATCGGGAACAGTGACGAGTGAGAGCACCGCGGTTCCATCGGGAGAGAGTGCCGCGATATAGTTTTCGCCCAGCAGAGGCGTACCCGCGGGTGCCGGCAGCGTTCCGGGTGCGGCGCTGCCGGTTAGCCAGATAGCTCCCGCCGGGTCAATCGACACAGCGGCCGGTCCCGCCGAAACCAGCGCGCTCGGGGCGCCGCCGAAAGGTGCCGAGAAAAGCAGCTTTGAACCGGAGGTGTCGAGTTTACCGACATATCCTCCGTAGACGGCAGATTTGATCAAATCCACGCCGGGGGTTCCCGGGGTGGGAGTTACGGTAAGTCCCGCAAAAATGACGTTGCCCGGCGCATCGATTGCAATGGATGCGATGGTATTCAAAGGGACGCCGACGATGGATGGGGCATACACGGTAATGCCGGCGACGGGGATATAGGTACCCCAGCGGAGTTTGGTACCCGCCGCGCCAATACTGGCGATGAATGCTACGCCATTCAGGTTCGTGCAGCTGCATTGCGTCGCATACGCGCCGTCGCTGACCGGAATGCCGGATGAATTTGTGGTTCCGGCTATGATGACGTTCCCGGCAGGGTCAACCGCGATGGAACTGGGTGTGGTCCAGATGACCGGCGGACTTAAATTGGCTCGCGGCTGAAAGATAAGACACGGGCTTTGGCCTGCATTTGCGCAGATGAATTGTCCCCCTGAAAAATAAGTCGCGAAGATGATGCGGTCGCCCGCCGCCGATAATTCGCTTACAAAGCCATGCGAGATGGTTCCGTTCTGCCCAAGTGTCGGGGCCACAGGCTGCAGGACTCCGGACGTGGTGGGAAAGCCGGCGCTCGTAGAACCCGTGACATAAATATTCCCTGCCGCATCAATGGCTACAGCAGAGGCTCCTGCGAAGGCCCCGCCACCTGCCGTGCCGAGGCGAGTAGAGAACAGTATCTGGCGAAGCTGCGAGTCGATTTTGGTGGCAAAGGCCGTGCCCGTATTGAGCACTGCGTACGAGAGCGGGAAATCTGCGGACTGAGTGGCACCGACGATAACCAGATTGCCCAGGGGATCCACGGCGGCGGCCGTTGGGGTATCGACGCCGGAGCCGCCGAAATCGAATGTACCAATCAGATTGCCCGCCGGGTCCGTCTTGATTACATGAATATTGACGATGGTCGATGTCTGGGGCGATGACGAGACGATGAAAAGGTTGCCCGAACGGTCGGCGGCGAGAACCCGCGCCTTGTTCTGCGGGTTGGAATCGGGGAAGTGGAGAGAATAGCCCGCCGGCGCAGCCAACGTGAGCGCGGCCGAAATTGCGGCCATAACAATGAGGCGGGCCAGCATACGCCCAACATTAGCACTTGAAGCGCCAAATGCTCCGCTCTCAGCACGATTTGAAAGCGCTCTGCGAAATTGCTAACTCCAGGGGCGCAATGGTATCCGCGGACGTCATCCAGGCGGCTGGCGCCATCCCCATCGACGTGAGAAAGAGCGGTGTCGACTTCTGTTGTTGCGGTACCTGTTAAGTGGCTGATGGGAGACTTTGGCACCGGGTTCCTCTACCTACGAGCTGACCGGCTTGATGGGCTCAAGCGGGTGCAGGTGGGTTCGATTAGATCGAAACCCGGCTTGTGGGTCAAGGTGTATTATCATGGCAGCCGATACCCATGCCCATCGCGATCACGCGCAGACACTTTGGCTGTTCGGCGGGAACGGTATTGTCTGCGCTCGCCTGCCCGGAGTACGTCTCTGCGGCTGAGGCCGACTTCCCCCGGCACAACATCGACTTCATCATTCCCAAGGCGCCTGGAGGTGGATTCGACAATCTGGTGCGGGTGATTGCGCCTTCTCTGGAAAAATCCCTGCCGCACAAAGTGAGCGTGGTGCCCAACAATATTCCGGCCGGTGGCGGCGGGAAGGGAATCGGTCAACTTTACCGATCGAAGCCGGATGGTCACACGCTCGGATTGATCGATATTCCCGGCAGCTTCATTTTGCAGCAGCGCCAGGGCGGCGCAGCATTCGATCTGAATAAAATCACCTGGATTTGCTCGATGGGCCGGCCAGAGCCGTACTGCGTGGCGACGGCGGAGACATCATCGCTGAAAACCGTAGACGACCTGCGGGCGCTTTCGAAGACACGGCCTGTAAAGTTTACATCGTCCGGACCGGAAGGCACCGCCTACGCCGCGACTGTGATCGCCAATAAAATTTTGGGAATCCGCATTCAGCTGATCACAGGTTATAAAGGGTCAAGCGATTTCGTGGTTGGTGCAATTCGCGGGGATGGCGACGCCGTGATTGCCCCGATCACTGCGTTGCGGTCGCTGCAGAAAAGCAAAACGTTGCGCATCATTGCGACGTTTGAGGAAAAGAGCAGTCTGCCTGGCGTGGCGGACGCCACATCGCTCGGCCAGCCGGACCTTGGTCAGATCAAGCTGGAACGGCTGGTGGGCGCGCCACCCGGATTGCCCGCCGGTGTGAAGGCGATTCTGGCGTCAGCGTTCTCCAGGGCGATGGGTGATCCACAAGCTGTGACTCTGGCGAAAAAGCTCGACGTGGAGTTGTACCCGAATACGCCAGATCAGGCGGCGGCGCGTGTCCGTGACAGCTCCGCATTTTTCGCGAAGTGGCAGAAATACCTCACCTGAACCCATGCTCCATTTATGGTTGAGCGGGTTCCAGACCCTGTTCCAGGTGAGGCAGCTTCTGTTTCTCGGGCTGGGAATGCTGATGGGGCTCTTTTTCGGAGCGATTCCCGGTCTGGGCGGTGCCACAGCACTGGCTCTGCTCACGCCTCTCACCTACGGTTTGGATCCGTTTACGGCGCTGGCGCTGGCGGGCGGAGTGATGGGCGGCGTCCCGATGGGGGGCTCGATTACTGCGATTCTGCTGAACGCGCCGGGAACCGCCCCCAGCGCCGCGACGTGTCTTGATGGACACCCGCTTGCTCAACAGGGCAAAGCGGGACTGGCTCTGGGCGCGGCTGCCAGCGCAAACGCCATAGGCGGCATCATTGGAACGATCTCGGTGCTGGCAATTCTGCCGGTGGCGAAAGATCTGGTTTTATTGTTCGGCCCTCCGGAACTCTTCCTGCTGGCCGTGCTGGGGCTGATCATCGTCTCCACTGCGTCGCGGGGAAAGATGCTGCGCGGCCTCATCGCCGGCGGCCTGGGGCTCATGATCGCCTTTATCGGCTATAACGACATCACCGGCGTGCTGCGGTTCACGACGGGCATTCAATACCTTTGGGATGGCGTTCATCTGGTGCCGGCTTTGATCGGCCTGTTCGCTGTTGCAGAGATGATCCAGCTATCGCTGAAAGGCGGCCCGATCGCGCGCGACGCGGGCGCCGTCAAGATCACCAGCATGGCCAGCGGCCTTCTGGAAACATTCCGCCACTGGCCCACTGTGATTCGGGGATCACTGGTGGGAACCGTAGTGGGCGCGATCCCCGGCGTGGGGGGCACGGTAGCGTCTTTTCTTTCCTACAGCATGACCGTGCGGGCGTCGAAGAACCCGGAATCGTTTGGCAAGGGGAATATTCAGGGTGTGATTGCTCCTGAGGCCGCGATTAACGCGAAGGACTGCAGTTGTTTGATTCCCACGCTGGCCTTCGGCATTCCAGGCGGCGCAGAGATGGCGGTGTTTCTGGGCCTGCTGGTGCTGCATGGAATGCAGCCCGGCCCCTTGATGCTGATCGATCACCAGGTGGAAATCTACGGTTTGATCTGGGCGCTGACTGGTTCCTGCGTGCTGGCATCGTTCATCGGATTGCTGCTGGCGCGGCCGCTGGCAAGGCTGACCTTGCTCGATTCGCAGATTCTGGTCCCGATCGTAACCGCCGTGGCGCTGCTCGGTTCCTATGCGGTCGATCGAACGATTGGAAATGTTGTGGTGACGGCGGTTTTTGGAATACTCGGCTACTTCATGATTCGTTTCGATTACCCCAGAATCACCATGGTGGTAGCCCTGGTTCTGGGTTCGGCAGCGGAGCGTAATTTCCATCAGACGTCGATGATGAGCGACGGCAATCTGTCGATCTACCTGCATCGAAATGTTTGCCTGGTACTGCTCATCGGCATCGCTCTGCTGCTGGCTGCGCCGCTGGTGCGTCGCCCTCAAAAGCTCGAGACCGCGCCATGAAGAAAGTTTTTGGAACTCCGATCGTCGAATATATTCCGGCAGCGGTGCTGGGGGTGGTCACGATAGTATTCCTCGCAACCGCCTACACTTACCCGGCAGAGGCCAGGGCTTTTCCCGCAGTCATTGGCTGGGTGGTGATCGTGCTGGCTGCGCTGGATATTGTGTCGCGAAGCGAGACCGGCATGGGGAGGGCATTCAAGAACGCCCTGAACCCGGGAAGCGCGGCCACGGCGGCAACTTATTCGCTGCGGGACCAGGCCGGCGCAATGCTCTGGCTGGCAGCGCTGGCGGCGTTGCTGATGGCAGTGGGAGTTCTGCTGGCAATTCCGTTATATCTGTTCGCCTCACTGCGTTTTCGCGGGCGCAAGTCTCTGATTACTTCGCTCTGGATAGCAGCCGCTGCCACCGGCGGAATATGGCTCCTTTTCGCGGAGGTGCTTCGGGTGGAGTTGTATCGGGGTTATTTTTTTGGCGGTGCATGAGCACGCTGATAGGCTGAATGTTCCGAGGAGAAAATTCGCATGCATGATTTTTTTCGCCCCCACTGGCACGAACCGAATGGCGACCGCCGCGCCGGCTTCGGCAACTTTGATCGGGTCAAGACTCCCTACGATCTGTTCATGCAGGGCGAGGGTATCCCTGTGTTTCGCGAAATCGGCATCAACAAAGTACAGAACGTACCGCTGAAACCGTGGAAGCGCCTCGGTGGTAATGCCAGTTTCATCCAGCTCACAGGGACCGAGAGCAAATGGGGTTCCTTTGTGGTGGAAGTGCCTGGGCGAGGAGCGCTGGAACCCATGCGCCACATGTTTGAGGAAATCTACTACGTCGTGGAAGGGCGGGGGTCCACCGAAGTCTGGCTGGAAGGGGATTCGAAACGGCACACCTTCGAATGGCAGGCGGGCTCGCTGTTTTCCATCCCGTTCAACGCATGGTTTCGAATCGTAAACGCCGGTTCCGCGCCCGCGTTGCTGCTGGCGGGCAACACCGCGCCCAATGTTTTGAACCTCATCAACGACGTGGATGCCATCTTCAACTGCCCCTATCAGTTTCGTGATCGCTTCAGTGGTGCCGACGACTTCTTCAAGCCGAAAGACGACATCGAGCCGGACCCGGTTCGCGGCCTCGCGATGCGGCGGACGAACTTTATTCCGGATATCATCAGTTGCGAGTTGCCGCTCGACAACCGGCGTTCGCCCGGCTACCGGCGCATTCAGCCCTTCATGACCGGGAACACTTTCTATCTCTGGATTGGCCAGCATGAGACCGGCCGGTATTCCAAGGCGCATGCGCATACGTCGGCCGCGGTTTTGATCTGCCTGCAGGGCAAAGGCTACACCTACACCTGGCCGGAAAAGCTTGGCCTCACGCCGTGGAAAGACGGGCACGGCGACCAGGTCAAACGCGTTGACTACGAACCGGGCGGAATGGTTTCGGCCGCACCGGGCGGCGCCCGCTGGTACCACCAGCATTTCGGGGTTTCCAAACAGCCATTCCGCCTCACCGCGTGGTTTGGACCCAACGAGCCCGGCCGCGAACCCGGTCCGGCGGGCGAGAAGCTCACCGACGCCAATGCAGTTGATGTGGACGAGGGCGGCAACGCGATTCCGTATTGCATGGAAGATCCCTTCATTCGCGCTGAATACGAAGAGACCCTGGCGAAAGAGGGGATCTCGACCCGGATGGAGCCGGAGTGGTACCAACCCGGCGTCAGAACGGGTTCGGCCGCCGAGTGAATTCGCAGCCGGGCGGACGGATCTTTTTCTCCAGCGCCGGGCGGAGCCTGGCCGAAGAGGATCAGATCACGATTCTCACGGCAGGTGTGGATATCGGTTCCTCCACGTCGCATCTGGTGTTCTCGCGCATCGTGCTGGAGTTGCTGGACAGCAGGTATATCATCGCCTCGCGGAAGGTCCTGTACGAGTCGGCCATTCTGCTGACGCCTTACGCCGAGGGCGAAACCATCGATCCATTTGCCCTCGGGCTATTCATCGAAGAGCAATATCGTGTGGCGGGTGTGAATCCGGATGAGATTGATACCGGGGCATTGATTCTGACGGGCGTCGCGGCCAGGCGCAACAATTCACGCGCTATCGGCGAACTGTTCGCAAAGCAGGCTGGCCGCATGGTTGCGGTCAGCGCCGGCGACAACCTGGAGACCATCATGGCAGCCCATGGCTCGGGTGCCGTCGCGCGTTCACGCCGCGGCCGGTCAGTGGTGTTGAATGTCGACGTCGGCGGCGGCACCACCAAGATTGCCCTCTGCGCGGATGGCAAAGTTGTGGGACAGACCGCGCTCGATGTCGGCGCGCGTCTGGTGTGCATCGACCACTCGCGGCGGATCGTACGCATCGAATCCGCCGCCCACCTGTTCGCCGCCGAACTGGGCTTTGCCCTGAACATGGGCGAAGTACTCGACAGCAACCGTGCCACTGCCCTCGCCGAACAGATGGCAGATGGGCTGATGGAAGCGCTCGCCGGCGGATCACCCGCGGCCGGCGGCAATGTTCTGCTGCGCGTTCAGCCATTGATGCGATTTGCGGAACCGGATTGCATCACCGTTTCGGGTGGTGTGTCCGAGTATTTTTACGGCAACGAAAGCGCAGAGTTCGGAGACCTCGGCAGAGAGCTTGCATCCGCCATCCGCAGCCGTATGGACGCGCGCAGCATGCGTATTGAAATTCCCGACCAGCGCATTCGGGCGACCGTCATTGGGGCGTCGCAATACACTACGCAAATCAGCGGCGGAACAATCTATGTATCGCCCCAGCACACCCTGCCGTTGCGCAATGTTCCCGTGATTGCTCCGGACATGGGGCTGGCGGAGGACGTGATTGAAAGTGGCCGGGTATCGCGCGCGATCCGGGCTGCGCTGCAGCGGCTCGATCTTGCGGAAGGCCGGTCGCCCGTGGCCGTGTTCGCTCCCTGGCGCGGCTCGGCCACGTTCTTCCGGCTGGACGCATTCTGCCGGGGCGTCGTCGACGGTCTCGCCGATATCCTCGCTGCGGGCCATCCCATTGTCCTGGCTGGTGACGGCGACACCGGCGGTCTGATCGGCATTCACTTCCATGAGGAGCTTCAGTTGGCATACCCGGTGGTTTCCATCGACAGCCTGGAACTGCGGGAATTCGACTACGTTGATATTGGCGCGATGCTCCAGTATTCAGGGGCGGTGCCGGTGGTGATTAAATCGCTGGTGTTTCCCGTCGCCGGCGAGCAAGTCATTATGTCGGATTCACAGAACCCATCGGGCACGCGACTTTAGTCGCGTCTGCGACCCGGTCCACAATCCTGTTTACTTCCTGTACAAACCATCAACGAAGTCGCTTTGATCGAGTTCCCGAATGAAGCCTCCGGCTTATGCTTCGCCATCCGCTGGCTTCGATTTCTTCAGTCAGTGACCAAAACCTGAATAATCGGACAGGCGCGATTTCGACCGCTGCCGCACTTTGAAACCAGCGCGGTCAACCCATCCCGTATAGCCGCGAGTTCGGTAAGTTTTTCTTCAATCAATGCCAGCTTGTGGGCCGCCAGTTCGCGAGTTTCCGCGCACGCGCTGGCCGCGTCGATCCGCAGCAGCCCGGCCACCTCTTCCAGAGTGAAGCCAAGAGCCTGCGCCCGCTTGATGAAGCGAACCCGCTTCGCCGCGTCTGCCGGATAGTGGCGGTATCCTTCCAACGGCTTTCGTGGCTCATCCAGCAAGCCGCGCCGCTGATAATACCGGATCGTTTCGACATTCACTCCAGCGCGTTCAGCCAGCTTTCCTATCGTCCAAGCACCCGGCATAACCAGTTCTCCTTGACTCTGTACCATAGTACGGGGTTTAGAGTGAGACTGGCGAATATGGCCCAGCTCAACGCAAAAGGATCTCTTCTCGCCGGTGTGGCGGCCGGTGTCGGCGCGTCCGTCTGCTGCGTCGGCCCGCTGGTGCTGCTGGCGCTCGGCATAAGCGGCGCGTGGATCGGGAACCTAACGGCTCTGGAGCCGTACCGGCCTTTCTTCATTGGCCTTACGGTTCTGTTCCTCGGCTTCGCCTTTCGAAAGCTCTACCTCGTGCCGCAGGCGTGCGCTCCGGATACGTCTTGCGCCAACCCGCGCGTGCTGGCGCGCCAACGTCTGACGTTCTGGCTCGTAGCCGCACTGCTGCTCTGCCTGTTGATGGTGCCCTGGGTCGTGCCGCTGTTCTACCGCTGAAAGGAAACTATGCAACTGACAAAGCTGATTACCGTTCTTCTCGCTGCGCCTCTCGCCATCCTCGCGGGCGCTCCGCAAACGGTGGTGCTCGATATGCGGAATATGACATGCTCGATGTGCTCGATCACCGTTCAAAAGGCGCTGGAAAAGGTGCCGGGCGTCACCGGCGCGACCATCGACTACGGCAAGAAAACCGCGACAGTGAAGTTTGACCCGAACAAGGCCAGCACCGCCGCACTGGTCAAGGCGACGACCGACGCGGGCTTTCCCGCCAAGCCTCGCGGTACAGCCAAACCGTGAGCGCCGCGACCATCGTCCTGAGTTCGGTTTTGACCTGTCCCCGCTGCGGTGCGTCGAAACACGAAACCATGCCTTCGGATGCCTGCCAATATTTCTATGAGTGCGATGCCTGTAAAATATTGCTGCGACCGAAACCGGGGGATTGCTGCGTGTTTTGTTCTTATGGCTCGGTCAAGTGTCCGCCCATTCAGGCGCAACACGGCTGCTGTCACTAACCGCGGGTCTCACAACTTACTCTTTTGTGAGACACCGGCAAACGATTGCGCCAAGTTTATACTGGCCCTTGATGAAGAATGCTGGTTTAACGGTCTTTCTGTTCCTGTTGGGAAATCTTCTTTACGGCCAATCCACAACTACAGGCACATTGCAGGGGCTGGTTATCGACGCCTCGGGCGGGAGCGTTCCTGGCGCCAGTATTACGCTGCGGCAACTCTCGTTGTCGGCAACCCGCGCTTTGACAACTGGCGATGCCGGGCAGTTTCAAGCGGCGGGGTTGCCGATTGGCACCTATTCGCTGCGCGTGGAAAAAGATGGCTTCAATCCCGTCAACGTTCAAACCCTGACAATCTCCGTCGGCCAAACCGCGACGCAGCGCATCACTATGACGCCCGGTTCAGTCACGGAACACCTCGAAGTACAGGATCAGGCGGATGCTTTGCAGGCCAGCGCTACAACCGCGAACGTCGCGCTGGGCGGCGAACGCATTGAGGATGCCCCCGCACAAAACCGAAACTATCTGAATTTTGTCCTTGCGGCTCCAGCTGCTTCGACGTCTGCCGGCAGCAACGCCAGCCGGTCGCTGGCCGGCGTGAGAAATCCGGCGAATGACAGCGGTTTTGTCTTTAATGGCCTCCGGGGACGTAACAACAGTATTGCGATCGATGGCGTCGATAACCGCGACGAAACAACGGGCGGAAACCGTGTGGCGGTGGGACTGGAGATGATACAGGAGTTTCGCGTCTCCGGAACATCGGTTAGCGCCGAGTTCGGCGGCGCAGCCGGGGGGCTGGTAAACGTCGTTACGCACACCGGCCAAAATATCTGGCATGGTGACGCGACATTTTTTCTTCAGAATGAAACTCTGAACGCCCGCAACCCGGAGGTGGAGACTGCGGAGCGTCCACTCGTCCGCAAATACCAGCCGGGAACATCTGCCGGGGGGCCGATCAGGCACGACCGAACATTTTTCTTCTTTGCGTTCGAGCAGTCCCGGGAGACCGGTCAGGAATGGTCAGACGCGCCTCGGCGCAATATCAGTGCAATCAATTCGGCCCTGGCCGGCCCGGCTTTCACCGGGGCAGGGGTGCGTTCGCTGCTTCCCGGTCTGTTCTCCAGTGGCGAAACGGATGCGGAATTTTCCATTAAGGGGACACATCTTCTGAACCCCCGCAACACGCTGACGGCGCGATATGCCTTTTCTCGCGGCAAGGTCAGTCACGACGTTCAGTCCGGAGATAATTTCACTGATCTGTCGGCGCGCGGTAATAGTCTGATCGGTGACCATTCGGTTGTGCTCGGCTGGTCCTCGACTCTTAGCCCGACAAAGATCAATGACATCCGCATCCAGTGGAGCCAGCGGACGGCCAATCTCACGCCGAATGCCGCCGGTCCCATGTATGAAATTCCCGGCATCGTGACTTTCGGGGAAAGCTATCGGCTCGACCAGCAACGAACAGAGCGCCACGCCGAAGTTGTCGAAACCTTTCAATGGACGGCGGGAAAGCACCTGTTCAGCGTTGGTTCGAGTGTCCACGGAGTGTTTGTCGATAGCCGTCTTGCGAACCGCTTTCACGGGATTTACATCTTCTCCACGCTCAATGATTTTTTGGCCGCGCGGCCCGATGTCGCCATTCAGGCATTTGGCAATCCACGAACGACCATAACGACCGTGCCGGTTGGCTTCTGGCTTCAGGACCATTGGCAAGTTGCGCCCGGAGTGAGTATCGAAGCTGGAGTGCGGTACGACCGCCAGTGGCTGCCGTCAGCCATTCCTGAAACCAGCCGCAATGTGGCACCACGGTTGGGCGTGGCGTGGCATCCGGGCGGAACGTCCGGCTGGGTGTTTCGGGCGGGGGCGGGCCTTTTTTACGACCGATACCCGCTCGGCTTCCTGAATGATGCCATTCAAAAAGATGGCATTCACGGTTTCGAGCAGTACCTTATCGGGGCGCAAGCTGTAAAAGCATTTGCCCTCTTTCAGGGTGGTTCTCTGCTTCAATCGCTCCCCGGCGGACCACTTTCCGGGTACCACGCCGCGCCCGGTTTTCTGAGCACCTACAGCCGTAAGCTGACGGCGGGCGTGGAACGGAAGCTCGACCGCGATACAACGCTCACCGCCGAATACAGTAATGTACGCGGCATCCATCTGCCCCGGACACGCAATATCGCCTTGACTTTGCCGCCGTAATACCATCTTGAGCAAACCGCAAGCTCCGCCTATCAGGGGGTTGCCCTTGCACTCAATCGCCGCCTCACGAAAGAACTGACTTACCTCGTCAGTTACAATTTGAGCCGCACGCACGATGATGCGTCCGATTACGACGAGCAGCCTTTGAATCCTCAAAACCTGTGGCAGGATTGGGCCTTCTCACGGCAGCATCAGCAACATCGTATTACGGCAAGTGGTCTGTTCGATTTACCTGTTGAAGACCTGAAATCCGCGCCCGGCTGGTTTCGGGAAGGCTTCGATGGAATTACCCTTGCCCCGCTGTTTACGTGGGGAAGCGGGCGGCCGCTGAATCCACTATTGACGACGGACGCTTACCGGACCGGCGCATATCCAATTTCGGCGCGACCTGCCGGATTTGGAAGGAACAGCCTCCTTACACCGCGCACCGTTTCTGTGGACCTGCGGCTCATGAAGACTATTCTGATTAAACATGAGCGAGCCCGCGTGCAATTTGGGATTGAAGCGTTCAACCTTCTGAACCATACAAACCGGCTGCGGGTCAGTCCTTATTTCACGAATACAATCGGCGCTCTCGTCGAAGCACAGAATTCGCGGCAGGTGCAGCTGATGTTCCAGCTTGAATATTAGTCAATCAACCGCCATCTTCACGCCATGGTGACAGCGAGGAATTGCAGCAGCCGTGCGGATGCTGTTTCCTCGGTCTGCCCGGCAACGGGGATGTCCCAATATTCGGAGCCTGTCAAACACTCTTCGAGATATCTGGCCGCCGAGGTCGCGTGGGAGGCGTCCCGGCCGGGAACGATCAGGGCGCGAATGTCGAGCTGTAGCAGGTCTTCCGGCTCGGCCCCGGGGGCGGTATCGCGGTTAAAAAGAACACGGGCCATGCCAGCCACAAGTAGCTTGTAATCGTCAGCGTTTTGCTTGACAAAGACGTCGACGAAAGCGCGGTCGCGCCGAAGGACCGACGCCCACGGCCCGCCACGGGGGTCCTTGTTGAACGCCTTGCCTTCTTCGGTGACGAGTCGTACGACCTGCTCAAGGCCATGCTGCTGCACGTATGCCAGATGCTCCGCAAAACGCTGGTGGGCGTTGATACGATACCTGGCCCCGCCCACCGGCCAATAGAGAATCATGCTGAGCGTGGCATTCGGGTACGCCACAGCAAAGGCCAGCACCGGGCCGCATCCCATGCAACCGCCCAGCAGGTGCGCCCGCGCAATCTTCAGATGGTCCAGCAGCCCCTTGCCCTGGGCCGCGAAATGGTGCCACGTCACAGCCTCCAGCCGCCCGCCCGACGCACCGCACTCCCGCCGGTCGAAGATGATGCATGTGTACCTTTCGGACAAATGCTGCAGCATTCGGGTACGGGCATACACGCCAAGATCGGTCCACTGTTCCAGCGTCGCGTCAAAGCCGCCCGGCGAGAACATTAATACCGGCGGGCCGGAGCCGACTATCTCATAACGTGTCACGATCCCGTCGATGTTCGCTGTAGGCAAGTTCGATTCCTCGACGAGCGTACCACTTTTGAACTGCCCATCACTGGCAGTGGTGCTCAGAGGTTCAGCGGCTGGGACACGGATCCAACATCAAGTCGACGTTACCGTGAGTTCTGGCGCCAACGAGCCACTAACTCTTGAGCCGCGGCAGGCCACTCCGGAAAAAGAAAGTGGAAACCGGCGGCGAGTAGACGCTCGGGCACGACACGGCGGCTCTTGAGAACAAGTTCCGACTCTGTCCGCATCAGGAACGTGCCGATTTCAATGATCCATCCAGGACTGGGTAAACCGATACGGACGCCCCAGGCGTCGCGGAGAGCACGCATGAAATCACGATTAGGAAGTGGATGAGGAGAAGAGAGATTGATTGCGCCGGAAATGTCTTCGTGATCGATCAGCAGATCAATCGCCCGAACGAAGTCTCTTTCATGAATCCAGGAAACGAACTGGGTTCCCGGGCCTTGTCTGCCACCGATCCGACGCCGGACGAGACCCAATAGTACATCGAACACTCCTCCCCGATCCGGGCTGAGAGTAAGCGCGCTGCGTATCGCGATCTTGCGCGTACACGGCGTAGGCGTCGCGAAGAAAGCATCTTCCCACCCCTTCGCAACGTCGATGGAAAAATTCCAGGTGTCGGGTGCCCCGGGCTCGTTGCCACCTAATTCACCGTCTGTCTCGTTCATCGCACGATCGAGGGCGTGCCGATAGATCGTGGCCGTGCTGGCGTTAATCCAGACGCGCGGAGCATGGTTGAGGGAAGCTACGATTTGGTTCAGCAATAGCGTACTTTGGATTCGCGACTCATAAATGCTGCGTCGGTTCTCTGCTGTGTAGCGGCAATTGACGCTTCGACCGACCAGATTGATGCACACGTCGCTCTGTTCGAGATCGGCGATCCAGCCACCAGGCGTGGCACCATCCCAGGACACGACGCGCCAGGAAGCAGGGCGCGGATTTCGGCTGAAGACAGTGACCGTGTGGCCGCGCGCCTGGAGATGGCGAGCGAGAATCTGGCCAACCTGGCCACTGCCGCCGGGTATGACGATCTTCATGGCAGATACCTTTGCCACTCCACAGATTCTGCGATTTGCTTCACAATTGTATTCCTCTCGCGCAGCAGCGCGCGCATGTACCGCCGAAGGACCATCATCTCAGCCAGCCACCCCAGAACCGGGAACGGCGCGGCAAAATAAAACACGTCTTTCATCTCAGTTGTACCGGAGGATAGAGTCCGAAAAGTGTGATCATGCTTCATGAACCGGAAGGCCCCCTGGATCATGGTGTCTTGAAAGTAGACCGGGTACTCCATGGCTGTGATTTCGCTGGTGAGGCGCTGCCAGACGCCAAAGTGTTTGGCGCGCCAGGTAACACGCTGTCCCGGGCCGATGAGTCCCGAAGTTATGCCAGCCGAAGCTATGGCGGCCTCTCCCCAATGAACATTTCCAGCGAGATGCACCTCGACGCTGCGAGCAAGGTCGAAGCAGCGGTCGATGGGCGCGTGAATGATCGTCAGTTCGATGAGTTTAACCATTACGGTGTTACCTGCTGGTCACGTTGTCCTTTTCCGCCAGAGTCCGGATATGAGTCAGCACTCGCATATGAATACGGTGAATGATCGCGTCCGACCACCAGCGCCAGTATTCCGCCGGCCACAGGCCGTGTTGATACCAGGTGGTTCCTTCGAGGAGGGTTCGATTATTCCCGAGCGGCATAAGCCGGAATTCGCCATGTTTGGAAATGAGGTACCCGTGCAGATGCCGCGGTAAGACTTGAGCAAACGGGCTCCATTCGTGGATGGGCGCGGGACTTGCTGTAACACCAAATCGCAGCAGGCGTGGTTCGTGCCAGATCTCAATCGGCTCCACAAATGTGCCGGTGGAGAACTCGCAATAGCGGACAGCACCAACACCGGATCCCACGATGCGGGCTCGCTGCGGATAGGCGAGCCCGGTCCGAAAGAACCATTCCGTCGGCTCGGGCAAGTCCGGGAAAGTAACGACGTGTTTCCACACCTGTTCCGGCGAAGCTGCAATTTCGATGGCCGAGTGCACCGCGAAAACCGGTGGTACAGCTTTCACGTCCCAGACCAGGCTGGCCGGTGTCAGCAACAGTAGCATCGCCAGGCTACCGGTTGCGGATCGGGAGGAATCTGCCTGATAGACCAGCCAACCTCCAAGGGCACCCAGAGGCAGAGCCAGAGGCAACGCCATCACTATACAAAAGACCCCTTCCAATCCGACGGCCAGTAAGGACACGGCGGCGAGGAACGCTGCGATTGCGCCCATTCCCGCAGTATCCCTCGCGTTCGTGGGGCTCGCGACCCAGGCAGCGACTGCTCCGACGAGGAGGGGAGCTACTACGAAGATGCCGAGTCCGTATGTGCCGGTTTTCAGCAGCCCTATCCCTCCGGCAAACAGAGCGATGAGAAGCGACAGTCCAACGAATCGTCGCTTCGCTATGGTCACAGATTGTCTCCCTTCACGACCCTGACTAATTCCAGCGCAACTTTCCGCACAGGCCGCATGAGGGGCAGCGCGGATATTCGAATCAGAGAGGTGACGCTCTTTACGGCCAGGTCCAGTAGCTGGCCGGTGCGCTCCTGATTGGGCGACTCGTCAATGACCCAGAAGAAGATAACGCCCATTTGGAAGAACCAGAGAACATCTGGTAAGTGCGGTAGCAGGTCCTTCGGAATTCGCACACCACAGTCTATTAGAATGCGATCAAACCATGCTATATCGATGTCCCTTATCTCCTTGGTTTGCTCGCTGAATGGCGAGAGGGGATGTTTCGGGTCCGCGCCGTTTCGCAGCAGCGCGCGGAGAATTTCTCTATTGCGTGCGAAGTGTTCGAATTTGACTCGAATCAACGCCTGCAACCGTTTTTCCAGACCGGTTACTTCTGCCAGGGCCTCTGTAATCTGCGGCTGCATCTCAACACAGGAGCGCCGGTAGAAGGCCATGACGATGGCATCCTTTGAGTCGTAGTAATAATAGGCTGCTCCGGTTGCCACTCCTGCCTGTTGCGCAATACCCCGCATTGTCGTGGTGTCGAAGCCCTCCTGACGGAAAAGCGTCAGGGCGGCATTTAGGATTCTGAATCCGGTCTCCTCGGCCTTCGGTGTTATTTTTACGGGCGGCATATTTTGAACGTGTTCAAATATCAGTCTGGCCTAAAAAGGCGGTGTTGTCAACAATTACTTGAACGCGTTCAGAAATTTAGATTGGGTGGTCGGCGCGCAGGGGAAAGGAAACGCGCAATCAGCCTGACAGTGCATGCGTGCCGCGCGGAAACAACTCTTCCACCGTCACCGGTCGCTCGATAATCCGCTGTTCCACCGCGTACTGAATGACTTCCTCCAGCGTCTGCCGATTGGGTGCGATGCCATAGGGCAGCGGATCACGCCTGGTGATCTCCATGACCCGCTTGTGCATGTCGTCGACGCGGGTCGGGTTCTGAATCTGCCCACTCTGCAGGCGACTTACATAGTCGCGTTTGGCCTCGGCGAAGGCCTCGAAAATGTCTGCTGCCAGATCCGGTCGCGAGTCCAGAAGCTCTTCTCGGACGACGATCAGATGGTTGACGGGGTAATGGCCCCGGCTGCACAATGCCTCGAATCCGGCTTCGGTGGCATTCGGAATCAGGGGCTTCACATCGGGCGAGTCGACTTCGATGCCGATCGCCGCGGCCAGCTCTCCGGACGCGACCATATCTGCCATCTTCTTCCCTTGTTCGATGGGGATCACGTTGGCGGGTGGCTGGAATTCAGCCACGTGCTCGTCGCCCGAGAGCACCCACGTAATCGTGTCCAGGTTGACGCCGTACTGATGCTGCAGGATGGCGCGAGCCCACAGGCCAGTAGTCACTGTGTAGCCGCGGTTGACGCCGATTTTCCGACCTTCCAGATCCCGCGGGCTCCCGATGCCGGACGTTGTGTTGTACACGATGGCTCCATGATGGAACGCGCGTACGGGGAAGATCGGCAAGCCAATGAGGCGCTTGCCGTGAGCGCGCGCCGTGATGTATGTCGTAATGGCCATTTCGCATACATCGAACTCCAGCCCGCGCACCATGCGGCGAAAGGCATCGATCAGCGGATCCACTTCCACGAAATCAAACTCGCAGGTCTGCGGCTTGACGCTGCCATCTTTGAGCGCCTGGTTGTTACCCTGCGTGCGCGTGACAGTTTTCAGCCTTACTGCCATGGTATAAGCGACGCGTGGATGACGTCCGGGATCCCCTTGCCGCCCACCGAGCGGATCGCCAGATCCACATCTTTCAACCCAAATGTGTGCGTTGTGACCATCTCCAGCGGGAAGCGCTTCGACGCCAGTTGCTGCAGGGCCAGCTCGCACGCCCTATAACTATGCCCCCGCGCACTCTTGATGGTAATGGCTTTCGCCGTGATCCGCCCAATCGGAAAGTTGGGGAATTCGGCGATTTCTCCCTGCACCACCATCGTCCCGGCTCTGCGCTTGAGCGCTTCCACGCCCAGCAGGACCGGCTTCGTCCCGGCCCCGGCGGTGCAATCGAGAACCACGTCCACCCCTTTGCCGGCGGTGATCTCTTTGATGCGCGTGAGAGGATCTTCTTTGTCTACATCGATCACGAAGTCGGCGCCCAAAGCCTTGGCAACCTCCATCCGCTTGCCGTCGCGGGAGGTGCCTGTGACGATGATCAGAGACGCGCCTGCCTGCCTGCAGATAACTGTTTGGGATAACCCCTGCTGACCCGGACCCTGAATGAGCACGGTGGAGTCATAGCCTACGCCGCCATCGAACAGTGACCATTCAATGCCGTTCGACATCGGTGTTGCCAGGCCAGCCAATTCCGGCGTCACCCCCTTCGGGACATGGTGAATCACGGAATTCCACGGAAGGTACACGTATTCGGCAAAGCCCCCCCAGAGATGGGGAGCCATTTCCGCCGAAGTGTAGCCGTAACGGATCGCGTTGGGGTTGTAGCGCCAGTCAGTATTTTCGCAGTGACGGTATTGACCCTGATGACACCACTCGCACTGGCCGCACGAAACATAATGTTCCAGGAATACGAGGTCACCCTCTTTAAACCCCTGGCGTTTGGTGAACTCGCGGCCTGTTTTCGCGATATAGCCGATGTTTTCGTGCCCCATGATGACCGGAGCGCTCGAAGGCGGTTCGCCGTAGAGCCTCACATCGGTTCCGCAGATACCCGCAACCTCCATCTTTAACAGCGCGCCATCCGGAGGGATCTCAGGCATGGGAAATTCGCGGATCTCAGTCTTGCTTGGAGCGATTCTTACGGCCGCACGGACACTTTCCACCGGGGTATGCCTCCTTACTGAAAATTCGTAACTCCAACATTACCGCGCGCTTTCAGCTGGGCATCGAGGCGCGGATAGACTCGCCTCGCATTAGCCTCGAAAATCTTGTGGCGATCTTCGGCGCTCAGCTGTGGGCAGGCGTCGACATATTTCTTGGTGTCGTCGAAATACTCGCCGGTGTTCGGGTCGCGACCCTTCACCGCTCCGATCATTTCGGAACCGAAGAGAATGTTGTCGACGGGAATAACGCGAGTCATAAATTCGACGCCTGGCTGGTGGTAGACGCAGGTATCGAAGAAGACATTGCTCAAGAGGACTTCCAGCGGTTGCGGCTGCGATCGCTGTTCCAGCGAGAGGCCGCGGTAGCGTCCCCAGTGAAAAGGCACTGCGCCACCGCCGTGCGGAATCACAAAATGGAGGTCCGGAAAATCTTTGAACAGATCAGAGAGCAGAAACTGCATGAAAGCAGTGGTATCGCCGTTGATATAGTGTGCACCTGTTCCATGAAAGCAGGGATTGCAGGAAGAACTGACGTGTATCATCGCGGGAACGTTCAGCCGAACCATTTCTTCGTAGAGCGGGTACCAGCAGCGATCTGTCAGCGGAGGGTCCTGCCAATAGCCGCCCGATGGATCGGGATTCAGGTTGCAGCCCACAAATCCCAGTTCCTCCACACAGCGCCGCAGCTCCGGAATACAATTGGCCGGCGGAACACCTGTGGATTGCGGGAGTTGGCAGACGGCTACGAAGTTATCGGGAAAAAGCGTGCTGACACGGTAGATCAGATCGTTGCAGACCTCCGACCAGACGATGCTGGTTCGCTCATTGCCCAGGTGGTGCCCCATCTGTCCGGCAATGGGCGAGAACAGGGTCAGATCGCCACCGCGATCCCGCTGTTTCTGCAACTGGCCGCCTTCAATGGCAGCCCGAATCTCGTCGTCGGTGATAACCAGATCTGACTTCCCGGGAGCGTGAGCCGGATCGCCGATCGAATCCAGTTGCTTCGCGCGCCACGCATGAAGCGCCTTGGGTGCGGTAGTGAAATGTCCGTGACAGTCGATAACCATATTGGCTCCGGGATGCGTCGATTCGCGCATCAGCTTCTTTCAGGATCGATGAACAACTCCTCCGCAGACATGCGGCGAGGCGTCAGGCCCTGCCTGAACGCAGTCTCCTCCAGGGCCCGGATGGTTGCCATGTTGGCTTCCATCCCGTAGGGAAGCGGGTCCGCCCCTACAATCTTACGCAAACCGGCCATTCCCTTTCCGGAATTATCGGGAGACGGGCCGGTGCCGAGGTCTGCCAGCCACGCCTGTTTCGCTTTCGAAAAGGCATCGAACAATGACCCCGCAACCCATGGATGTTCGCTCAGCACAGACTCCTTCACCACGATGGTCCCGTGCATGGGATAGATTCCCGTCCGTGCGTACCATTCGGCTTCCCGCTGCGCGGCATCGGGGAAAAGATCGGGATAGTTAGCCTCGACTGTCTTCCACCCGGAGACGGGAGATCCGGAACGGCCCACGCCTGCATTGCCCTGGAAACCGGCCGCCAGTTCGCCGCTCGCCATGAGGTCGGCCAATGACCGGCCCGGCGGCGCGTGGACGACGTTCGGAGGCAATTGGAGCTGCGTGACATGCTCTTCGTCGTCCACTACCCACGTCACTTTGGAGGCGTCCAGACCATACTCTTCCATCAGGACAGCTCTTGTCCACACGCCGGTCGTTACGGAATAAGCACGTACGCCCACCTTTCGGCCTTCCAGATCCCTGGGCGTCGCGATGTTGGCATCGGGGCGGACGAGCAGTCCGCCATGGTGAAACCGCCGCCACAGAAAAATCGGCAGCGCCACAAACGGTGCCCCGTAAGCGCGCGCGATGAGGTACGTTGTGGGCGCGAGTTCGCAAACGTCGAATTCGGCTTGACGGACCATCCGCCGGAAAGCCGCGATCTGTGGTTCTACAGTAACGATCCCGGCATCCACCCCTTCAATGGGTATCGATCCGTTGCGCACTGCGGAAGTATGGGGATATTCGGCCACCGCCACGCTGAGACGAACCTTTTTTTTCAACGCGGGTCTCTCCTCCGATCACGAAAAGAGCGTGAACGATCTTCTAATTATCTATGCTCTCGCCCGCCCCCGTGAGCAGGCGACTTCAGTCGCGTCATGTGTGCTGTAGTGGTGTCCCTGCCTCGATATCATTTCCACCGGCAGGCCGGGCCGGAGCCAGGCCAGAGCGAGGGAGGAACAGCGGTTTGTCGCTTCGACCGATTCGCCCGCAGTGTTCTGTCTGCCAATATCGTGAGCAGGCCGCTATCAAACAGAAGTATGGTTCGTAACTGTGCCGGAATGCCAACGGACTCAGTTAAATGTGTAACGGAATCGGTACATCAGATAATCCATGGTGCCGGACTGGCCACTCCAAATCGCTCTGTCCATCCGGGAATATTGCAGCGAAAGGAGCACGACGGCATGCTGGGCCGGCAGCGGGATTTTGCGGTTCACGCCGAAGGAGATTTCCCGCATGAGGCGGTTTCCGGAGTCTTTGAGGTGCGTGGCATAGACGAGTCCTCCATAGGTGTAAGCCTCAAGGTTTTTGGTGAGCTGCATTTCCGCACCTTCGATGGTTGAGATCCCGTCGGCACCCGCGGGAGCGCCGCCGATGGCCTGATATACGGCATGACGCGAATAGTAGTTCTGGGTGATGAGATGCAGTCGCGGAGTCGCACTGTAAACAGCTGCCACGTTGACACCGCGACCCCCGAAGCGTCCTCCAAAGGCGCCCGCCTCATAGTGCTGACGGTTGCTGTCGCGAACCACTTTGGTGAGCAGGTTGCCGTTGCCTTCCCAGGCTACCACCGCCTTGTAGGTTCCAAAAGAGCGAGAGATACGAATCTGACGGGCGCGGAACCCGAGGAGGCCAATGTGGTAGGCAGGTTCGATGGCGTCGGTGTTCATTGTGTCTTTGTCAGATGTGATTCCGACACGGTTGGGGCGGAGGATGCTCCAGGCCTGACCTCCCAGAATTTCCCAGCGGCCAATGCGGGCTTCGCCCCAGTACTGCCGCCAGCGGAACGGTCTCTGGTTCGGAGTGAAGTTCATGAAATCACTCTCCAGCCAGGTCGTTAGCTTGAGCCGCCCCGCCGGCAGTTCTGAGCGGAGCATGAACCGGGAATGACGCACTGAGGCAGTGCTTTCCGCCTCCGTTTCGGTGAGAGGGATCCTACCGAATGATGTGGAAATGGAGTCAGCAGTTGTAGCGCTGCGTGAGAGTCCGATTGCGTCCAGAAATACGGTTGGCCGCAGGCTCAGCGCACCCAGGTGCATGACCAGCGGTTCAGGAGCGGGCGCGTCTGCGGCGAATCCCCGTGTAGCGGCGGCGAAGACGAGGATGAGCACAGCTTTGTAACGCAAACGTCATAATACACGGCGGGGTTGATATGCAGCGACGGTGACCGGGCCGCAGCGCGGGGTGGTCCCCGGAAAGACTGGCAGAACAGGCTAACATGCACCGGACGTACCTCGCGGGAATCGAGCGGCCACTCAGAAACCCGTCACTGGAAAATTTGCTCAAGCTCGCTAACCTACGGGACTTGTGGCCGGCGCGCCGGGCGCAATCCTGAGGAGGGGCCTCATTGGCGGCTTTGCGATGACTGCCTGGAAGCTGTTTGCGTTCTTACAGTCCTGATCTTCGTTCTCAATCGCCACGGACTCATATAACCCCGAAAACTGACTTTCAATGGCAAGCTACATCCGCGGTTCGCAGTTTCGCTGCCTGTTTGGTTATGGCCTCTCGTTTCGATGGGGAGAGACGGACGAGATTGCGGAGTTGCAGTGCCATGCGGGGAATCCTGGCGAGCACCGGTTGATTTCTGAGCAGGAAGTCCCAATACAGCGTGGTGAACGGACAGGCCCGTTTGCCCGTGGATTCCGCCGGATCGAATTGGCAGCCATCACAGCAGTTGCTCATCCGCTGGATGTATTTCCCGGTGGCTGCATACGGTTTTGACGCCATGCGGCCGCCATCAGCGAATTGCGACATCCCGATCACGTTGGGCAGTTCCACCCACTCCACGGCGTCGACATACATGGCCAGATACCATTCATGAACTTCGCCGGGAGTCACGCCCAGCAGCAGTGCATAAAGACCTGTCACCATGAGCCGCTGGATATGGTGAGCGTAGCCGTATTTGAGTGTTTGCCCGATGGCATCACGGAGACACTGCATGGGGGTCTCTGCCGTCCAGTAGAATGCCGGGAGCGGGACATGCGCGTCCAGAGCGTTACCATCGGCGTAGTCTGGCATCTCGGTCCAGTAGATGCCGCGGACGTACTCACGCCAACCCAGTACCTGGCGAATGAAGCCCTCAGCGGCAGCCAGCGGCACGGCGCCGTCCCGATACGCCTTCTCGACGGCGTTCACCACGCGGCGCGGGGACAGCAACTTGAGATTCATCGCTGACGACAAGCGCGCATGAAACAGGTACGGCTCCCCGCTCCATATCGCGTCTTGAAACTGGCCAAAGTTGGCCAGCCTGTGTTCGATGAAGTCTTGCAGGGCGAGTTCGGCCTCCTCGCTGGTCACCGGGAAATCGAACGTTTGCAGCAGCCCGGGATTCTCAGGCAACCGCGATTCCACTAAACCCATCACGTCCCGTGTGATCCCGTCGGGCGGAAACGAGCGGGGCGCCGGAACGAGACCCGGACCTCGCTTGCCAAAAGGCTGCCGGTTCTCCGCATCAAAATTCCATTGGCCGCCCACTGGTGCATCACCTTCCAGCAGCACGCCATACTGTCGGCGCATCTCGCGATAGAAAAATTCCTGCCGTAGTTGTTTCCGGTTCGCTGCGTAGCGCCGGAACCAATCGAGTGAGCAGTAGAAATGCCGGTCATCTCTCACCTCCAGAGTTATCCCTTGCTCCGTAACTACTTCGAGCAGAAGCTTCTGCACACGCCACTCCCCGGGCTGCACCATGATCACCGCCCCGGCCCGATGGCGGCCAATGGCGCGCTTCAATTCACCAGACAACGACTGGGTGTTTTTCTTGTTGTCGAGGTGGGTGTAATCGCACTTCCAGCCCCGGTCCGTCAAATCCCGTGCAAAATGACGCATGCCGGAAAGGAACAGCACGGTTCTGGCTTTGTGGCTGGGAACGTGCTTCGACTCCTCCTCCACTTCGGCCATCCAAACCACGTCGCGTGCGGGGTCAAACCCGTCGAACGCCGCAGATTCGCGGTCGAGTTGATCGCCGAGGACGACGACGAGGTTCCGAACTGTCATACCTCGAAGATGCTTCTCGCTGATCGAGTGCGTCATTTTTTTGCGCTTTTCGGGCAACTGCGATCATCACTAAATCGTATGAAGGTTTTGATTACTGGCGGAACAGCTGGCAATAGCCAGGCCCTCGACCGCATCATGCAAAACCAGGGAGCGCTCAAAGCTTCGCAGGGAGACGTAGCCTGTGCCATGGCCTTTCTGGTCAATCCGGCGAACTTTTGGATCACGAGACAAGTTAACGGCTTCGACGCGGGCCTGGCCGAAGTTAATCGCTGGTGATCGCCATGCCCAGACCGCCGCGACAACCCACCAAAACGAACTTGCCTGTTAAGCTCTGCGCTGCATGTCAACGTCCCTTCGCCTGGCGCAAGAAGTGGGCCAGGGTCTGGGCCGAGGTTCGCTATTGCAGTGATCGCTGTCGCGGGAACCGCCGGCCTGCGGGTGGGTCGTGAGGCGCACTTTTTCGTCACGACAGGACCTTGCGGACTATCTCCGCGAGGAGTTCCCTGCCGCCGTCGCGCTCGACCCGCAAATCAGCCCCTGGCGCGGCGGTGGTGCCGAGGCCGCCCGACGTCTGGCTGCCATCGAACCCTGCCGCTATGCGGCGACGCGCAACCACCTCAGCGGCGCCGTCACCCGTCTCTCACCCTTCCTGCGGCACGGCGTTCTCACCCTGGAGGCCGTCCGCCAGCACGCTGTCTCCCTCTCCGGTTCGGCCAATGCCATTGCCAAATTCATTAGTGAACTTGCCTGGCGTGATTACTGGCAGCGCCTCTACCAGGCCTGGGGTGACGGAGTGTGGCTCGACCGGGAGGAGTACAAAACAGGCTGGGCATCGGCCAGCTATACCGCCGAGCTGCCTGACGACGTTCGATCCGCCTCAACCGGCCTCGCCTGCATGGATTCCTTCAGCCGGGATTTGCAGAGTTCAGGCTACCTGCACAATCACGCCCGGATGTGGCTGGCGGCGTATCTGGTCCACTGGCGGCGAACCCGGTGGCAGGCCGGCGCCCGGTGGTTTCTCACTCACCTGCTCGACGGTGATGTAGCCTCAAACAATCTCTCGTGGCAATGGGTGGCATCTACGTTTTCACATAAGCCATACCTGTTCAATCGCGAGAACCTGGAGAAGTACACCGATGCAGTTTACTGCCGCGACTGCTCCGCCCGGTCCCGGTGTCCGTTTGAAGCCACTTACACCGAACTCTCCCTCCGTCTGTTTCGCATTGAGGGTACCGGAGTATGAGAATCGCCTGGATGCATCCCGATTGCCTGAGCGATACATGGATCACTCCAGACGACCACGCCGTGTTCATTTTCGATGATGCTTACCTTGCTGCCAGTGGTTGGGGCCTGAAGCGAATCCTGTTTGTCTACGAGACGCTGCTCGAGTTGCCCGCCGAAATTCTTCGGGGGCCTGTCATCCAGACGTTAAGCGCATTGATCGCCGACGGCCGCGCAACGGGCGTCGTAACGGTCGACACCCCGGATCCGTGGCTACGCGACTGCATCGGCGCGCTGGGACGCGTCACCACGGTGGACATCGTGCCGGCGCCGTGCTTCGTCGAATTCACGGGCAAGACCGATCTGAAGCGTTTCTCCCGCTATTGGGCGAAAGCCGAAGGGAAGCTGCTGTCGTGATGTACAAGGAGGTTTGATTCAAGCGCGACCTCCCTGTGCGTGACCATACGCCGCTGTCGCAGGCCGCCGGAATGAGATGCGCCAGCAAAGGAGGACGCATGGGCGAAACAGGCGGAGAAACTTTGCTCGTGCGCGGAGGATGTGCGACACGCCGGAAGTTGTTTCCCACAAGCTCGTCTCTTGCCCCTGACGGCGATAATGTCCGGGGTACGGACTTCTCGCTCAAGTGGTTTCCGTCGACGGAGTTTTCCAAAGGTTTAAGTTGGCGCGAGCTGGACGGATAGCTTCCCTGGCACGGGGTTTAGTAGCACCCCACCCGATCTCTACCGGCGATTTGGACACCCGCGCTTTCGTAACACTATGAGGCCCACGCACCCCAGCAGGGAATAAAGATATGTCGATGGTTCAGGGGAGGCGGTTGCGGCGGTTATTGTCCATCCGCCAGAGGCTGCTGCTACTGGGCCCGATGCCGAGGCAACAGAACGACCGATCTCGTCATACCCACAACCCGGATTACAAGCGGTGATATTAGTATAAAACCCAAAGGTTCCGCCAGAGACGGTTTGGTTCCCTGAGAAGACTATGTCCTGGGCATAGCAGCCGGCAAAATTTTGAGACATGATCGCGAATCCTAAAGCCGGTGTGGGTGACGCATCTGGACAAGGCGTATATTGCCCACCGGAGATTATTGTGGGACTGTTCGCCACTGAGGTCAGGTCGTATATTTGGTTATCCCACGTAACCAGGAAATTTGAGAACAGAGGGTTAGTGGAGTCATAAGTGAATGACCCGGACGCGGGTGCGGGAGACCCTGATGTAGTCGTGAAGTTTATGTTATAGGTGATTATTGTGTTTGCGCTTGCTGTAGCTGCCATGAATGCAAAAGCTGCAAGGATGATCGTGATTCGTCCGGGCACAGTGGTTTTTTCTCTTTTTGACACTACAATGCTTTTTCTCCCGCTGCCGCTGCAGGAGCCAGGGTGATTCATTCGCAATCTTCGGCTAAAAAGAATTGCGGTCTCGATTTCAAAATTCATGGCCGGAGTATACACCAAAAGCGCTTCGGTCGAGCACTTTTTTCTCGATCGGCCAAACAAATGGTACTGTTACACGGGACCGTCAGTCAGCCCCTGCTGATGATCGACAAATGTAGTTAGTCAGCGATTCTGTAACTCCTGGGAAAATACTTGGAGGGTGAGAATGAGCCAGAAGGAATTGTAGCGAAGCAAGGTGGCAGAGAACGCGGTGGCAGGGCGGATGAGCGTGGCCGAAGCAGCCATGTTGCTGAGGGTGAGTGATCGTCAGGTAAAGCGGTTGAAGCAGAAATACGATCCGGCGTACGCCGGTTGGGTGCATCACGACAACCAGGGCCGTGAGCCGGTTAACGTAATTGGCGAAGAGGTGCGAAAGCGGGTGATCGGTTTCGCCAAAGGCAAGTATGCCGGTTTCAACGACAGTCATCTGCAGGAGAAGTTGAGCAGTGGCGAACAGATGGCCCTGAGTTGGCCCGGTTCGAGCCAAGCCCTTCCGACGAGGTGCGACGCTCCGCAAAAAGTGTGGTTGAAAAAACCTGTCCATCGGATCTGGCTCAATGCCGAAGTAAGCCTTGCTCACGACGCCGCAGTGAAGGCATTTGGCGATGTTCCCGCAAAGATCTCCGGCACTACTTATCTGCCGCTTGATCGGCTAAGCTAAAGTTGTCTGAATTCCGCGTATGCGACAGTTCCTCGTCCTGATCCTTCTCGCTTCCGCTGCATGGGCTCAGATCCGTGTCGAAATTCGTGAAAACGAGGTCTGGCTGATTCGCAATGAACAGCCGAAACAGCTAACTCACGACGGAAGCTCCAAGCTGCAGGTTCTGTATTCCGCAGTCTTCAATCGCATCGCTTATTACGAGCAGTGCCCCGAAGCGGAACACTGTACCCCTTCCGTTGTCGTTCTGGACCCCGACGGTAATCGCCTGCAGTCGTTTAACCCGCAAACCTCCGCTCTTGACGAACCCAGCCCTTGCGCCAGTATCCTTAAGATCTCGTGGGCATCGGCAGAGCGAACGATCGGCGTAGAATGCCATGGAAGTCCGTCCGGAAGCGAATATGTCGAGATCGACCCTTCCACCGGAAAGACGCTTCGCGATCTGGCCGGGTTCGGATTTACGCCGTCGCTCTTCGGCGACCACATTGCTTACGTCGGGCCGCTGATTCACTCTGCGCCGCTTTATCGCAAGAGTAACCATTTGCGGATTGATGGTCTGACTGTCTATCCTCTCCCCAAAGGTGTCAGGCCGCGAGCAGAAAAAACGGGTGAACCGCCGATTGACGTCGTCCGGCAAATGGGCTCACGGTTTGTGGGCATTCACAACTTCGTGCCCTGGTTTTCCTGGTCACCCGACTCCAAAAAGGTTGCCTTCATCGACTGTATTTCTGACTGGATCGAAAAGGGAACCGATTCCGGCAGTGGATCCATCGGCGAGGCAGTCAATAATCAGTGTTCGATCGCCGTTGTTACGCTCGACGGCGCGGTGACTTTATTTCCTCTTCCACCCGATGTCCCGCTCTACACATTCAACCCGGCCGAGGGCACGCACCTGTCCTGGAAAGGCGATAGCGTAGTCCTCACCTGGCCTGCCACCAGAACTTTCAGAGTCCCTTAAAGTTGGGTGCCGTCCCGGTACCACTATTCCCCCTGCGCTCCCACTGCGGCGAAGCATTAATGAAACCTTTTTCAGTCACATCGCGCGCAAATAAATCTTGAACACGGCCAACCCCCTGCGAACAAGGGCCTTCTGCCGGAACCACACCCTTCCCATCCCCGCCCCAAACCCCGATTTCCACCCCACCCATGCAATGCTCCAATCGAAAGCAGGAAACAACTCCAATGACACCGTCGATGGACTTCCCCACTACTGCCACCCCGGCTCCGGAAACCCCGCCACCGCCCACCTTCGCCCAGGCCATGCGTCAATTCCTCTCCCCCAAACGCCTGGCAGCCAATCGCCGCAACGCCCAGTTCTCCACCGGCCCCCGCACCGAACAAGGCAAGAAGAACGCACGCCTCAACGCCCACCGCCATGGCATCACCGGCCAGGTCCGTCTCCTGCCCGACGCCGAGCGCAGGGCCGTCGAAGCCTTCTGCGCCCCCATCATCGCCAGCTTCGCCCCGGCCAATGGTGACGAAATTCAACTGGTCCGCAACATCTCCGAAGCCCAGTGGCGTCTCAACCGCTCCCGCGCGGTGGAAGAAAATATCTTCGCTCAGCACATCGGCTATCGCAAAGACTGCACCATCGCCGGCGACAACCCACAAATCGCCGACGCTCTCCACATGGCCTCCGCCTTCAGCGAGCAGCCCGAGGTTTTCGACCGCCTCTCCCTCTATGAACAGCGCATCCGCCGCGGCATGGAAAAGGATCGCCGCAACTGGACCTGGACCAAAATAAACGCAAGGCAACCGAAGCTCACGCGCTGGAAGAAGCCAAGCTACTCCGCCAGTACGCCGCACAGCACGATGAGGTTTTCGACCCCGAAGGCGAAGCAAAGGAGAACGGTGGGTTGGTTTTTTCGTTTGACCGTCTCGACCGCTCCATTATTCGCGATTACCGCCTGAAAACCGCCCGCCAGGCCACCACGGAATGGATTCCGTTCGCCAAAGCCGCCTGATTCACCAGCGCGGCTGCCACTTACCGCCGCAGCGCAGCTTTTTCCGCTGCGCGTCCCGCTTCCAAAATCCGCTGTACTGCGGAGTTGCCTTCGTGGCAGGCGTACTCGTAGATGGTGTATTTGTCGTCGCGTGTAAGCGGCATAGAGACCTTCCACGGCCCTGTATACATCACCGGGTCTTCAATCCTGACTTCATACATAATGGTGTCGGCATCGGTGCGCGTGAAGCGCTCCACCACATGCAACTGGCTGCTTTCCTTCACGCCACGAATTCGCCCCGTAGCCGCGCTGGTCGCAATCTGGCCCCGCCCGTTGTAGTTGCTGGTGTCCACCACGAGCGTGTTGCCTTCCCAACGCCCAATGGAATCGCCGCTGAGCTGCCGCGCCGTGGAGGGAAGATGCTCATTCGTGAGCGGGATGATGTGGGCTTCGTGGATCATCTCGGACGCAATCACCACGAAGCCTGCGGTCTGGATAATCTGATACGCGTTGTTATAACCGGCGGGGAACATGCCACCGGGGACGCCGCGACTAATACAGCGATCCCACAGAGTCATGTGTTCCCAGGAATCGCCTTCATGCGCGATGTCGTTGGCGTGAATTTCCTCGGCTGTCTTCGAGAGCGGCACACGGCCATCCGCGGGCTCCACCACCAGCGAGGTCTGTCGCGTGCCCACAACCTTCGTTCCCGAATCAAACCACGCCTGATTGTAAGACCCGATATCGCCGGGCTCGGCGTGTTCGTTGGCTTTTGTGGAGGCCGCCCGACGCTCAATTTCGGTTGCCTCTTCTTCGGTCAGGGTAGCCTTTCCCGCCAGACGGGCGGGGCGCTCAAAGGGAGTCAGAGTTGGATTGGTCCAGACTCCCTGGATATCGGGCTGACCATCCGGCGTGCGGCCCGGAATCCACGCATTAGTCTGAGCGGCGGACTTCAGTTCCACGGCAATTCTATCGGCTGGCTGGTCGCCGGCGTTCTGTTCGGTATGGATTGCCGCTCCGGCCATGCGGACATCATCCGCCTTCGCGCCGTTTTGATCGTTCAGATAGAAGACGACCCGGTTCAGGATGTGTTCATGCTCCACACCCTTGTCGTGCGCATCATAATGAATCCGAAGAACCCGCACCTGTTCGTTCTCAAACTCCACCCGATAATGCCTGGCATCAACCACCGCGGGATCGAGTTTGGAAACTGGGGTCGGGCCGCCGGGCTTGCCTTTGAGGTCAATCTCCAGAATTCGGATCGGGTGATCGCTGATATTTTCGGCGATATATGCGCCACTGGCCGGGCGCCAGCGGACATCGCCCCGGTGAAACTCGATGTTCTGAATCTTTTCGCTGCCCTCCTGGCGGGTCATCACGCCGTTGTCGAGATAGATGAGAAGACGATTGGTCGCATGGCCCGTACGCGAGTGAGAAGGCGTGCGGGGTTGCAGCGTCGCCACATAGACGCGCACCTGCGGCGTATCCAGCTTACTGGCGATGGAGGCAGTGGTGGCCGGATTTTGCGCACAAAGGGTGGCCGCGAGTGCGAGCGCGGGAAGGGCAAGAAGCTGTTTGTTCCGCATAGGTTGAGCTTATGCTTTCACGAAATGCAACCGGTGTCAATTTGACGAAAAGTAATTTGGGATACAGTAAGAGGCGGTATGATGCTTCGAATAGATCGCCTGCTGGTCTTCTGCGTGTGTGCCTGGGGAACGGTGATGGCACAGACCCCGGACGGAAAGCCGATATTCCAGAGCCAGTGCTCGGGATGTCACGGCACAGACGGCAACGGAGGCGAACACGGTCCTTCGATACTCGCGCGCCTGCAGACGAACACGGCCAAAGAGCTCACTGATTTTCTGGGGACCGGAGCACCCGCGCGCGGTATGCCGTCGTTCTCGTCACTGCCCGCGCCGGAGATAACCGCGCTCGTGACATTCGTCCGCACTCTGGCGCCCCCGCTCCAGCAGACGCGAATCAACGCCATGCTGACGGATGGCCGCACCCTGCAGGGCGTGGCGTTGGGCAGGACTGGTCGCGAGTTGCAATTGCGTACCGGCGACGAGCGTATTCATCTGCTGCGCCGCGCCGCGATTGACAAATCGGGCGACACGTTCCGCGAAGTGACTTCTCAGCTGGACTGGCCGAACTTCAACGGGCAGTTCAGCGGAAACCGGTTCTCTGCATCCGCGCAGATTAACAAATCCAACGTCGGGCATCTCCTGCCGAAGTGGGTCTTTCCGGTGCCGAACGGAGGGCGTTTACAGGGTACGCCGATCGTGGTGGAAGGCGTGATGTATGTCCCGGCCACCAACACGGTGATCGCGCTCGATGCCGGCACCGGTGCCAGACTTTGGACCTTTACCCGTCCCCCCACCGAGGGCCTTACCGGGAACGCGCGCGGGTTGGGGAACAACCGGGCGCTCTCCATTGTGGGCGACCGGCTATTCATGCAAATGGACAATGCCTGCTTAGTGGCGCTGAATCGCTTTTCCGGCAAGGTGCTTTGGGAAACGGAGATGGCAGACTGGCGCCAGAACTACAACACCACCGGCTCCCTGTTGGCGGTGGAGAATCTGATCGTCGCAGGCACGGCCGGAGGCGAAGAAGGCGTGCGTGGATTCCTGGCGGCTTACGACCAGGCGACAGGGAAGGAAATCTGGCGATTCCAGGTGATACCCGCGAAAGGCGAGAAGGGTTCAGAGACATGGGAGGGCGAAGACATTCTGCACGGTGGCGGTCCCACCTGGCTCACCGGATCGTATGATCCGGAAACGAAGACCGTCTACTGGACGACGGGTAATGCGGGGCCGGATTTCAATGGCGACAACCGCAAAGGCGACAACCTCTATACCTGTTCAATTCTCGCGCTCGACGTGAACACCGGAAAACTGAAGTGGCACTTTCAGACCACGCCGCACGACGAATGGGACTGGGATGCGGTGCAGCCTGTGCTGCTGCTGGACACACTCTGGCAGGGACAGCCGCGAAAACTGCTGGTGCAGGCGAACCGAAACGGTTTCCTCTACGTGCTGGACCGTATCAGCGGGAAAATGCTGCTGGCAACGCCGCTGGTAAAGAAGGTGACATGGGCCCGGGGAATTCTGGAAGACGGGCGACCGATCATGAATCCAAACCAGAATCCGACGGCAGCGGGGACTACTGTCTGTCCGGCTGTCGTGGGCGCAACTAACTTCTTCTCGTCGTCATTCAGTCCCGCAACGGGATTGTTCTACGTAAACACCCTGGAGAGCTGCGCGGTGTATTCGAAAGAGCCTTCCGGGATGTGGGCGGCGGGCGCGGGCTATGTGGGCGGAGGCGGGCGGCGGGCACCGGAAGAGATAGTTCAGAAGTTTGTGCGCGCCTACGACATCAGGACTGGCAAGGTGGTGTGGGAAACAGCAGAATCGGGCCAGGGATTGAGTTGGTCGGGGACATTAGCCACTGCGGGCGGCCTGGTGTTCTTCGGCGATGATGGTGGCGCGCTGTCCGCTGCCGACGCAGCCACAGGTAAGGTGTTGTGGAGTTACCCGTTCACTGACATTCCGCACAGTTCGCCGATGACCTACGTGTTCGATAACAGACAGTATGTAGCAATGACCAACGGCACCCAGGTGTATTCGTTTGGGCTGCCGGATGTCCCGTAAGCCTATTTTGGAGTTACGGTGACCTTCACGTCGTGAGCCGTTTCCAGCGTCGTGTCGCTGGCCGTAGCCCTGAGCCAATAGGTGCCCGGTGCGGTGAAAGTCACGCTGGTAGCAGATTCCACGGGCTTTCCGTAGACCACCGTGCCTGTGCTGTCGGGGCTGAATGAAGTCCGGCCACCGGGCGCGTTTCGCACCACCGTCCAGGTAATGGATACGCCGCGTGCGCGCCTGCTGAAGCCAGCTGTGGACACTGTCGGAGCCGCCTTGGAACGGGGCAACTCGGCTGACGGTTTCGGCAGGCCATCATCAGTGGCCCGCGCTGTCAGCATCAACGGGCTGCCCATAGCAATGGTTTGGGCACTGCTGCCTGTTATTACCGGAGCTTTATTTTCCGGGTCGGGCGATCCGCCGCTGTTTTCCATCCTCGTGCCGTCGTCGATTTCCCATTCGGGCTGCAGCCACCCTACCCCGGAAAGCTTCTGTCCATTGGCGGTCAACGCCCAGGTGATGCGTTTCGTCTTATCGAAATTGCCCGGCACATCAACCTTGAACAAAAACTTCTGCCGCCTCGGATAGAAATGAGTTGGCTGACCAGAATCCCCGCCTGCGGTGAAATCGACCGTATTCAGCGGCCCGGCGGGAATATCCAGTTGTTCCTCGTAGTTGCGGTTGAAATACCCGAACCAAATGCTGATGTGCCCGTCAGCGTTCTCCTGCCAACCTTCGAAAACCGGTTGAATACTCTGGCCTGAAGCGCGCTTGATATTTATTTCCAGAGGCAGTTCATCTTTGAGGCTCTGGGCGTAAACCCAACTGCCTGCGAACATGGCCGCCGCCGTCAGGGCGAATGTAAGTCTTCTCATTGTGCCGCGGTCATGGGCGCTGCTTTTTTCTGAAGGCCCTTGCGTGCTTCCACTGCTTTGGCATATTCCGCGTCTGTAAGGTCGTACCAGCCGATCCAGGCAAAACCCATCTCGTCGATGGTCCGGTTGCCGGGGCCAACCCAGTTGGTGGGATCAGCGGCCCCTTTGTTGCCTGGCGTGTTGTCGTACAGGGATATGACGTGCAGAATGGTTCCGGCGGGAACGATTGGCTGAACGTCGTCCGCATACTCGTAGGAGACGTGCCAGTCGAACTTAAAGCGATCCACGCAACTCATGGTTTCGGTCTTCGCATTGCCCAGCCTGTTGGCAGAGGAATCGGGATAGATGAGTTCCACACACTGGGCCTGGCCCCTGAGATGCATGTGGGGTTGAAACGAAGTGATTACGGCTGGCTTACTGAAGACGGTGTATCCGTCGACACGAACGTTCTTCTGATTCGGCGGAATGTCGATCTCGGTTCCGGGGCCGCCCAGTTGCTGGGAATGAATCACATGTTCCGGTACCTGACCCTCCGGAAGAAGCTTGATGCCCCACGCGATGTTCGCCCGGGTCTCTTCGCCAATGGCGTGGGTATGAACGTTGGCAAAGAGCTTCGTGCCCGCTTTCAGCAGCATTGCCGAACCTTCGGGGAAACTGTTGCCGTATTTTCCTACCGCATACTCTTCCAGGTTGTTGGTGCCCTTCATGGTCGCGATGGCTTCTTCATCATCGGGCTCTGCGAGCGTTGAGGTAACGTGATGAATTACCTTGACGCCTTTGATCGGCTTGATTTCAACCGCAGTGACGTAACGATCGGTCTTGAGGCCCAGTTCCTCGGTGGCAACGTCGACCCAGGCATCGGCCTGCTTGGTTTTTACGACCAGATCCTTTTTCAGCGTGACGATAAGGTCGGGTTTGCCAATGTGCCAGTTGGTGCTGTCGTCGAAGACGCGAGCCGCCGGTGCGTCAGCGACGTTGCCCTGCGGCGCACCATCGTCCACCCATTTTGCAACTGCGGCAACCTGTTTATCGCTCAATGAAATGTCGTTCTTGAACTTTTGAATGCCGACATGCTTCGAAATATGCCAGGGCGGCATGTTGCGGGCAACCACCTGCTGTTTGATGGAACGTGCCCACGGGCGCGCCTGCTGGTAGGTGAGCAGCGGCATGGGGCCAATCTGGCCGGGCCTGTGACAGGACACACAGTTCTGCTGCAGAATCGGCGCGATGTCCTTTTCGTAAGTTATCTGGCTCGCCTCGGTTGCACTGGTCTGAGCCTTGCCCCGTGGCATCGTTACCAGCAATGCGATGAACGCCAATGCGGCCCACTTGAACGCTGGGGACGACAAACGCCCGATTTTCTGCATGGTGAAACTCTCCTTAAGCTTGAAGTGGTTGTCGACACACCGCTACGGCCGGTCGATTCCCAGCGTCTCCAGTATATTCCAAAATCTTCCTGTACGGGGTGCCCAATGCGTGGGGTGGGCTGTAATACGATGGTTAGTCACAAGGGGCACCCTACAATGACCATCGGACGAAGTTGGTATTTCCTGGCCGCAACCATGCTGGTAGCCATGCTGGCCACCGGACTGGCAGTGGCGCAGGTTGGCGATGCGGAGATGGCGGGGCTGGTGAAGGACCCGAGCGGTGCTCCGGTACCTTCGGCGAAGCTTACGCTGACCAACCAGGATACGGGCGTGGCACGCTCCACAACCAGCGATACCGATGGCCGCTATCGTTTTGCGGCGATCCAGCCCGGGAAGTACTCGCTGAAAGCCGAGGCCACTGGTTTCAGGACAGAGACGATGACCGACATGGTGCTGACCGTTGGCATTCATGTGGATCGCAATCTCGCGCTCACGCTGGGCAATATTGCAGATTCCATCACCGTGACCGGCGAAGTCCCGCTGGTGGATTCCAGCAAGGCCGATGTGGGCGGCGTGATTACCCAACAGCAGATCGATTCGTTGCCGGTGAACACACGGCAGACGCTGAATCTGGCGTTGCTGATGCCGGGGACCAGCAACGACGGCTCGCGTACCTTCTATAACAATGTCCAGATCTCGGGCGGCGCGCGCTTCTATGCCAACGGTTTCACCGTGGATGGCGTGACCAACACGTGGGCTGAGCAGGGCGAACCGCGGCAGAACTTCCCGCAGGGTTCCATTCAGGAATTCAAGGTGATACTGAATGGCGCCAAGGCTGAACAGGGTTTGTTCACTGGCGGTGTGGTCAATATGATCACCCGCGGCGGTGCCAATCAGCTGCATGGCGAAGTGTTCGAATACTGGCGCAACTCCGCACTCAACCACGACAACAAATTCACGGAAGCCGCGCTCACCCAGGTAGGCAAGACAGGTAAGGCGCCATTCAACCGGAATCAGTTCGGCGGCAGCATCGGCGGACCGATTCTGAAGAACCGGACGCATTTCTACACCGCGTTCGAACGTACCGAAATCAAGGATTCGTTCACCATCTACGCCGCCGCGGGCCATCAGTTCTACGGTGCCAATGAGGGAGTGTTCGACAAGCCGAGCCACGA
>JBBROK010000029.1:0-60838 GCA_038229475.1 Bryobacterales bacterium
CGCCTGACGAAGCCACAGTTACCCTTGCCCGCAATACCGCGAAGAAAGTCCGTCGCGGCCAGACTGCCCCGCTGGCAGCCATCGACGCCGTGCTGGCCGCAGCCCGGCTCCCGTTTGTCGAAGGTCTGGCGTACGAGCGCAAGCTGTTTGAGGAATGCCTGTTCTCCATGCAGTCGAAGGCCTTGATCTACGCCTTCTTTGGTGAGCGCGCAGTAGGCAAAATTCCCGATATCGGCAAAGACGTAAAGCCGCTCGATATCCAGCGCGCGGCGGTCATCGGCGCCGGCACCATGGGCGGCGGCATCGCCATGACGTTCGCCAACGCCGGCATTCCGGTGGTCGTGAAAGAAGCGACCCAGGAAGGGCTCGACCGCGGCTTCAACCTGATTCGCGCCAATTATGCGGGCACCGTGAAGAAGGGTCGCATGACGCAGCAGACGATGGATCAGCGCATGGCTCTGATCACGCCCCAGTTGACGTACGACGGCTTTGAGCAGGCCGATGTGGTGATTGAAGCGGCCTTCGAAAACATGGCGCTGAAGAAACAGATTTTCGGCGATCTGGACCGCATCGCCAAACCTGCCTGCATTCTGGCGACGAATACTTCTTCCCTGGATGTGGACGCAATCGCCAATATGACTTCACGGCCTGAAATGGTGCTGGGCATGCACTTCTTCAGCCCCGCAAATGTGATGCGACTGCTGGAAGTGGTGCGGGGAAAGGCCACCCGGCCCGATGTGATCTCGACCGCCATGGCGCTGGGTAAGAAGCTGAAGAAGGTCGCGGTGCTGGCGCGCAACTGCCAGGGCTTCATCGGCAACCGCATGGTATTTCCGTATGCGCGCGAGGCGCAATTCATGGTGGAAGAGGGTGCGACGGTAGAAGCGGTGAACGAGGCCCTTTACAACTTCGGTATGGCGATGGGGCCGCTGGCCATGATGGATCTCTCCGGTATCGACGTCTTCGCGAAGATTCGCGAAGAATTCAAACACCTGGAGAAGCCCGGTGAGCGCCAGGCGCAGATCGGCATCAAGCTGTTTCAGCTGGGACGTTACGGGCAGAAGACCAGCCGGGGGTTTTCCATTTATGACGAAAACCGCCGTGCGCAACCGGATTCTGAAATAGCCGCTCTGGCGGCTTCAGTGGGCGTAAGCCAGCGCACCTTTACCGCCGAAGACATCGTGGAGCGTTGCATGCTGGGCTTGATCAACGAAGGCGCGCAGTTGCTGGACGAAGGCATCGCCATCCGTGCGGTGGACATCGACATTGTTTACCTGAGCGGCTACGGATTCCCCGCGCATCGCGGCGGCCCCATGTTCTATGCCGATACTCTGGGCCTTGCCCTCGTGGTGAAGCGAATTGAGGCCCTTGGGTGGACGCCCGCGCCGCTGCTTCGCCGGTTCGTTGCCGAAGGCAAAACACTCACCGGCGCGTGAAAAGTCGTATACACTGGAGACCATGCGCAGTCTCGTATTTGCGATGGTAGCCGCTATCATGGCATTCGCTCAAACTCCCCCGCCACCCACCGTGATCCAGCAGGTGAAAGCAGCCGCACTGGACGGCGATTTTGTTGCGGCCCAGGCCGCGCTCGACCAGTACAAAAAGGCCAAAGGAACAACGCCCGAATACCTGGAGGCCTGGTCCTGGATCTCGCGCGGCCAGTTGGCGAAGAAGAATTATGATGCGGCCAACACGGCAGCGGAAGCAGTGCGCAAGGCCTGCCTCGCCGAACTGAGCCATCGCAAGGTGGACGACGATAAGAATTTCCCTATCGCGCTGGGTGCCACCATCGAAGTACAGGCGCAGGCGGCTTTCGCACAGGGCCGGCGCGATGAAGCCGTACAGTTTCTGCGGGCAGAAGTAAAACGCTGGGCGGGAACGTCGATGCAGTCGCGCATTCAGAAGAACCTGCTGTTGCTGACGCTGGAAGGTAAACCAGCGCCCGCCATTGAAACCGCACAATACGTGACCGATGTGAAGCCGCGCACGCTGGCGCAGCACAAAGGCAAGACGGTGCTGGTATTTTTCTGGGCGCACTGGTGCCCGGATTGCAAAGTGGAAGCCGGCGTATTGCAGAACCTGTTGACAGCATATGGTCCGAAGGGTTTCGAGATTATCGCGCCCACCCAGCACTACGGTTACGTGGCCGCGGGTAAAGACGCCTCGCGCGACGAAGAGACCAGATACATTGCGGAAAACTACGCGAAGTATTACGCGCGGGTGGGCAGGATTGAAGTGCCCATGGGTGAGCAGACCTTTTTGAACTATGGCGTGAGCACCACTCCCACACTGGTGCTGGTGGATGGCAAGGGCATCGTTCGCATGTACAACCCGGGCCGCATGACTTATGAAGAATTGGCAGCGAAGATTGAACCGCTGCTGAAAGAGGCGGCGACACACGAATGAAACGACTTCTGGTATTGATGGCGATGGCCTTGCCGGCGTTGGCACAGCAGGCGGGCAACGCGCCGAAGATGAAGGTGACCGAATTCGCCAAAGAGGGGCGCAGCTTCGAAATCGTGTTGAGCAAGGGCGATGAGATTCTCTCCGCGCTGGTCGAGTTCGCAGAGAAGAACAATGTGCATACCGCGCATTTCACCGCCATCGGAGCGGTAGATAAAGCCACCCTTGGCTGGTTCGATCCGGAGAAGCGGACCTACAAGACGAACGCGATTGACGAAGAAGCCGAGATTGTTTCTTTCACAGGCAATATCAGCACCGGAGCCACCGGCAAACCCGCCGCTCACGGGCATATTGTGCTCGGCATGAAGGATGGCAGCACGCGCGGCGGGCACCTGGTGGAAGGCTATATTTCACTGACGCTGCAGTTATTCGTGGAAGAAGTAATCGCCGCGAAGTAAGACTCAACTCTTGCGCTTCGGTTCGGGCGCATTGCGGGCGAACGGAATCAGCGACATCTTCTCATGGGCGCGCTCCGGCGCATGGCGGTTGGCCAGTTCCAGATTCAGTGACTGTACGAATTCTTCAATCTGCTTCTGCATGGACTCCATGCGATTGCGCATGTTGAGAATGATTTCGACGCCGGCCAGGTTCACGCCGAGGTCACGTGTAAGGTGCAGAATCACTTCCAGGCGTTCCAGATCTTCATCGGTGAAGAGGCGCGTGTTGCCATCGCTGCGGCTGGGTTTGAGCAGGCCCTCGCGCTCATAAAGGCGCAGGGTCTGGGGGTGGACGCCATACTGCTCCGCCACCGAGGAAATCATATAAGCGGCTTTGGACTTGGCCCGCATCGCTAAGTTCCTTCGGCTTCCGCCCAGAGCGGTTTACGCGGGTCTTCCAGTTGCAATTCGGCGAGTTGGCGCAAAAGGTCACGCGCGCGTTCATTGCGGATATCGGGGGCCACCAGCGCGACTTCCACAATCTGGTCGCCGCGGGTATTCTTGCGGGCATTCATGACTCCGCGTTCGCGGAGTCGGAATTTCTGGTTGTTCTGGGTGCCCGCCGGAATCTTGAGCAGAGTTCGCCCTTCCAGAGTGGGAACTTCGACTTTCGCGCCCAAGCCGGCTTCCGACACGGTAATGGGCACCTTGATATGAATGTTATCGCCGTCGCGCCGGAACAAGGGATGTTCGGCGACGTTGGTGGTGATGTAGAGATCGCCCGGAGGACCGGCCATAGTTCCGGCATTCCCCTTACCCGCCACCCGCAGGCGCGAACCGTTCTGCGCACCGGGAGGAATGCGGACTTCCACCATCTCTTTGTTGGCGATCCGGCCTTCGCCATGACAGGCCGCACAACTGTTCTTCAATCTGCCCTTACCGGTGCAACGCGGGCAGGTGAGATTGAACTTCATGTTACCGGCCATCTGTGAGACGTTGCCGGTTCCGTTGCACTGCGGGCAGGCGGATGAGCCGGACTCACCGCCGCCGCGGCCATCACAGGCGAAACATGCATCGTAGCGGGTAATCTCGATACGCGACTGGGTGCCACGAATGGCGTCCCAGAAACTGATGTTCAAACCGTATTCGAGGTCGCCACCTTTTTCCACGGACGGTTCCGGCTGATTGGGCCCACCGCGGAAGAACTGGCTGAAGATGTCCTTAAAAGAACCCGACTCCTGGCGGGTCTGCGATTCCTGCTGCGCGTTGCGCATCATGTCGGAAAAATCGAAACCACCGAAATCCATGTTGGGGTGGGAGCGCCCCTGCGCACCGGCTGCGCCGCCCCCCGCCCCTGGAGTATCCGAATAGAATCCGACCTGGTCATACATGCCGCGCTTGCCTTTGTCGCTGAGAACGTCATAAGCCTCCTGAACGTTCTTGAAGCGGTCTTCAGCGGAGTGATCACCGGGGTTGAGATCGGGATGGTACTTGCGCGCCAGCTTGCGGTAAGCTTTCCGGATCTCCTCTTCGGAAGACGCCCGCGGGACACCAAGCGTCTCGTAATACTCGTGTTTGGGCGCGGAGGGCATTTTCTGTTATATATCGCCCTTACTTCTTGTCGTCAACGTCGACGAATTCAGCGTCCATCACGTCGTCTTTGGGTTTGTCGCCGGCGGGAGGAGGTGGCGGAGCACCCGCACCCTGGGCCCCGGCGGGAGGCGTTTGCGCGGTCTTGTACATCGCCTCAGCCAGTTTATGGCTGGCCTGGGTGAGGCGATCCGTGGCCGCATTCAGCTTGTCGGCATCGTTGTCGTTGATCGCCTTCTTGACGTCTTCGACCGCAGTCTCGATACCTTTTGCATCGGCGTCGCTGACCTTGTCGCGATGCTCCTTCAGCGTCTTTTCGATGTTGTAGACCATGGCGTCGGCACGGTTGCGGGCCTCAATCTGGTCTTTGGACTTGCGGTCGTCGGCAGCATTGGATTCGGCGTCGCGCGCCATTTTGTCCACTTCATCTTTGGAGAGGCCGGAAGAGGAAGTAATGGTGATCTTCTGTTCGTTGTTGGTAGCCTTGTCTTTGGCCATGACGTTCAAAATACCGTTGGCGTCGATGTCGAAAGTAACTTCGATTTGCGGCACACCGCGCGGTGCCGGCGGAATACCCACCAGTTGGAAGACACCCAGCAGCCGGTTATCTTTAGCCATGGAACGCTCGCCCTGGAACACTTTGATTTCGACCGAGGTCTGGCTTTCGGCGGCGGTGGAGAAGACTTCGCCCTTGCGGGTAGGGATGGTGGTGTTGCGGTCGATCAATTTGGTGAACACGCCGCCCAGGGTTTCGATACCGAGCGACAGAGGCGTCACGTCCAGCAGCAGGACATCTTTCACTTCGCCGCCCAGCACGCCGCCCTGCACCGCCGCGCCGATGGCGACGACTTCATCGGGATTGACGCTCTTGTTTGGCTCTTTGTTGAATAGTTCCTTGACGATGGTCTGAATGCGGGGGATACGGGTGGAACCGCCCACCAGCACCACTTCGTCGATCTTGTCCGGCGTGAGGCCGGCGTCCTGCAGGGCCTGCTTACAGGGACCCACCGAACGCTGGAAGATGTCTTCGCACATCTGCTCGAAGCGTGACCGGGTGAGTTTCATGAGCAGATGCTTGGGACCGGACGCATCGGCAGTGATGAAGGGCAGGTTGACGTCTGTCTCCAGCAGCGTGGAGAGCTCCATCTTGGCCTTTTCCGCCGATTCCTTCAGCCGTTGCAGCGCCATCTGATCTTTGGAAAGGTCGATACCGCTTTCCTTCTTAAACTCGGTGATAATCCAGTCCATGACGCGCTGGTCGATGTTGTCGCCACCAAGGTGGGTATCGCCATTGGTGGACTTTACTTCCACCACGCCATCGCCCACTTCGAGCACGGAGACGTCGAAAGTGCCGCCGCCGAAATCGTACACGGCGATGGTTTCGTTCTTTTTCTTGTCCAGACCATAGGCCAGAGCGGCGGCGGTGGGTTCGTTGATGATGCGCTTCACGTCAAGACCGGCGATTTTGCCGGCGTCTTTGGTCGCCTGGCGCTGGGCGTCGTTGAAGTAAGCAGGAACCGTAATGACGGCTTCGGTGACCTTCATGCCGAGGTAGGCTTCGGCGGCTTCCTTCAGCTTGGTCAGGATCATGGCCGAAACTTCGGGGGGCGAATATACCTTGCCTTGCGCATCCACGCGGGCATCGCCGTTGTCACCCTTGACCACTTTATAGGGGACCATCTTCATCTCTTCGGAAACTTCGTCAGAGCGACGGCCCATGAACCGCTTGATGGAGAACACGGTGTTCTCCGGGTTGGTGATGGCCTGACGTTTGGCGACCTGGCCGACGAGGCGCTCGCCGGACTTGGTGAAGCCAACTACGGATGGCGTGGTGCGTGCACCTTCCTGATTCGCGATGACGGTCGGTTGACCGGCTTCCATGACGGAGACCACCGAGTTGGTGGTGCCGAGATCAATGCCAATAATTTTGCCCATGTCTTTACTTGAAGACCTCCTTGGAATTCTTGAGCAGGGTGGCGTTGCAGCCAGCCGGGTAGCTCAATACGATTATCAAATATGAGTGGCAGTTTGTCAAGTTTAAGTGAGTGTATGACGTGCAGGGGTGTTTCCTGTGGATTCGCGCCACGATTGGAGCGAAACTGTTTGAAGTAGTTGATATTACTGGGAAACCCACCATATAGAGCACGCCGTAGGGCCGCTATATCTACTTCGGCCTCACCCCTATATGGACACTGCAACTGCAACTTTCCCAGCTTCTCGAACACTCCAGCCAGTTCCGATTCGTTATCCACCAATATCGGCCTGCCTGGCCAAACGCGCGCCGATCCGCTGGATGTAACCGGTAAGGTCCGCGTCCTTCAACACCTGCATGGACTTCTGTACTTCCGCGGCAGCTTCTTTACCCAACTGGCACAAAAAGGGAAGGCGCAATCAACTCTCAGTTTAGATCGCGCGCTGCCTACTGCTTGCCTGGCCCGTACAGAATTCGTCCTGCCCGTTCGGCCGTGACCTTTCCATCGCGCAGAGCCGCCTTGCCGTTTACAATCACGTCGCGCACGCCCACTGAATACTGGTGAGGCTTCTCAAACACCGCCTTATCGCCAATGGTGGCGGGATCGAAAATGACCAAATCCGCCTTCATGCCAGGGCGCAGAATTCCGCGATCCCACAATTTCAGCCGCTGGGCAGGCAGGCTGCTCATCCGCCGCACCCCTTCTTCCAGACCGAACACTTTCTGCTCCCGCACGTAGAGTCCCAAAACACGAGCAAATGTTCCATAGCTGCGGATGTGCGGTGCGGCCACACCAAACTGCGGAATATCGCCGTCTGACGCGATCATGGTAAACGGATAGCGCATGATGCGCCCAATGTCTGCTTCCGCGATCGCATGATAGATGGCGCCGCAGGACCCTTTCTGCTCCAGTTGCATCGCGGTCTCGGCGGCATTCGCAATGGTCGGCTCCACGCCACGGGCGCGCGTGATGTCCGCCAGACTCTTACCCGCCAGCGACGGATCGAACGCGCAATTGGAAATCACCACGTTTTTCGGATCACCCGCCCCGCGATCATTCAACAGCGCATCTTCAATACCGGTTTTCACCCGCGCTCGTTGCTCCGCTGCCCCCAACCGCTCCAGCAGTGATGTTCGTCCGCCTTCCAGTGCCCAGCGGGGAAACAGCGAATTCAGCGCCGTGGCGGAAGCCGTGTACGGATACTGATCGAGCGTCACGTCCACACCCCGCGCCCGCGCCGCTTCCACCAGCTTCAGCGTTTCCACGGACTGCCCCCAGTTGGCCCGGCCAATGATCTTGTGGTGCGTGATCTGGGTGGGCAAATGGCCTTCCTCGCCAATTCGAATGGTCTCTTTCACGCTATCCAGCACATGTGACGCTTCTTCCCGCATGTGCGAGGAATGGTACCCGCCCAGCGCGCCTACCACTTTCGCCAGTTCCACCACTTCTTCGGTGGGCGTGAAATTGCCTGGCACATAGAAGAGACCCGTGGAAAGTCCGAAGGCACCATCGTGCATCGCCTGCACCGCCAGCTCTTTCTGCCTGGCAATCTCTTCCGGCGTGGCCTTGCGATTCACCAGGCCCAACACTTTGGTGCGGATACTGCCCTGCCCCACCATGGAGCCAAAGTTGATGGACGGCTTCGCATCAGCCACCCGCTTCAGAAACGGGCCCAGAGGCACTTCCGATGAGCCATCGGGCCCGCCGATGAAAGTCGTTACACCCTCACGCATATAGTTCTCTGCCGTGGGGGTGGCAAAGATTCCGCGATCTCCGTGCGAATGAACATCAATGAATCCGGGGGAAACCACCAGACCGCTTGCATCAATTTTCAGAGTAGCGGCGGCATTCGGAATCAGGCCAATGGCGGTGATGGTATCGCCCTTCACGCCGACGTCCGAATAGAACCACCCAGCCCCGGTGCCATCAATAACTTTGGCTCCGGTGATAAGCAAATCAAATTGGTTGTTCTGCCCAAAGGCGGAAAGACCGGTCAGCAGAGAGATCAGAATGGCCGTACGCATAGGTAGATAGTATCGCGTCTCCGGCATGGGTTACGGCGCGGAACGCGACGGAAGTCGCGCACCCAATCGGCTCTAATGCAGAAACGATCGTATAGTAGTGGAGGTGAACGAAGAGGGGTTGGTGTGGGTGGCGTTGACCGTGATCCCGCGCAAGGAAGGCGTGACGGCAAAGACCCTCCGCCTGCGGGGGTATGAGTCTTTCCTGCCGTTGTATTCGGTAAAGCGGCGGTGGTCTGACCGCATGAAGATCGTGGAACTACCCCTTTTCCCCGGCTATGTTTTCTGCCGGTTGAATCCCCTCTATCGGTTACCGGTCCTGAAAATTGCCTCGGTAATGGGGATCGCCGGGCCGGCAAGAACAGTGGAAGCGGTGCCGGACGAGGAGATTGCCGCTCTGCAGGCGGTTTGCCGACCCGGAAATCAGATCGTTCCGTATCCGTTCCTGACGGTAGGGGCCAAGGTACGGATTCAAGAAGGCCCGTTTAAGGACCTGGAAGGCATTTTATTGGAAGAGAAACCAGCCCGGCTGGTGTTGTCTGTGGTGTTGTTGCAGCGGTCGCTGGCAATCAATATTGACCGCCAGTGGGTCGCTCCGGTCCGTGTCTATAAGGAGCTAGACCCTTGAGCATTAAGGTTGGATCACCCGGTCTGATAGCCTTGGACGAGCGAATCTTTAATGGCACGTAACGGTTCCATGAGTTGAGACACAATATGAATAATGTTGGAACAGGCCCAAAGAAGGAGTCCGTAGTTTGTTAGTAATGCTCCGGGACCGGGTCAAAATCTGGGGCGTCCAGCTAATTATTTTCGCGCTCTCCGGAGCGCTTGCGTTCCTGCTTCGATTCGACTTCTCGATTCCATCGCAGGAGTTGATACCTTTCCGCGTGGCGATTCCGGTTTGGATTGTTGCGAAGGCGCTCTCCTTCCGTGTGGTGGGTTTGGACCGTGGATGGTGGCGGTATGTTTCTCTCCCCGATGTTTGGCGAATCGGTGCCGGAAATCTATTGGGTTCGGTGGCAGGTGGTCTTGTGATCGTACTGATCAACCCGATCGGTTTCCCGCGCTCGCTCTATTTTCTGGATTTCCTGATCTGTCTGGTGGCAACAGCGGGTATTCGCTTGGCCACACGGGTAGTATACGAAGCCGGGACTCAGGCGCGGAACAACCTGGATAAGCGAATCCTGATTTACGGCGCGGGTACGGCGGGGCAGGCGCTGGTACGGGAAATCCGCTCCAACTCCCGCTTGCACTATACGGTTTGCGGTTTTGTGGACGACGACCCGGCCAAACGCGGTGTGCTCATGAACGGGATCAAGGTGCTGGGCACGGGCGAGGATGTGGAAGTGGCGGTAGCGCGGCACAATGTTCTGGAAATTCTGATCGCGTGCCCGGCTGCGACAGGCCACCAGATGACGAAGATCCTCCGGCATTGCCATGCGGCCGGGGTTCTCTGCAAGACCATACCCGGTGTTGCCGAACTGATCGGGCAGAAGGGCCTGATGGCGCAGATTCGCAGCGTCGCCGTGGAGGATCTGCTGGGTCGAAACCCGGTGAGGCTGGAAGAGACCAAAATCCGCTCGCGCCTGGAGGGCGAAGTGGTGGTAGTGACGGGCGCGGCGGGATCGATTGGATCCGAACTTTGCCGACAAATCGCCCGATTCGGTCCCAAGGCACTGGTAGCGTTTGAAATCGGCGAGACTGCACTGTTCCATCTGGACCGGGAGATGCGGGAGTCTTTTCCTGACGTTGCGTTCCATTACGAAATTGGCAATGTACAGGACGAGCGGCGCCTGTCTGAGGTTTTTGATCGCCATAAGCCATCGATTCTGTATCACGCGGCGGCATACAAACACGTGCCCGTGATGGAAAATCACCTGTTCCAGGCGGTGGAGAATAACGTCTGCGGAACTTTAAATGTGGCGCGGATGGCGGAGCGGCACGGCATTGCTCACCTGATTCTGATTTCCACGGATAAGGCGGTAAGGCCAGCCAATGTGATGGGGCTGACCAAACGGGTGGCGGAGGTTCTGATCAATTCCATGCCGCAGGGCAACACGAGGAAATTGTCCGTCCGTTTCGGGAATGTGCTGGGCAGCAACGGGAGCGTGATTCCACTGTTCAAGGAACAGATTGCGAAGGGCGGCCCGGTGACGGTAACGCATCCCGACATGCAGCGCTATTTCATGACCATCCCGGAGGCGGCGCAGCTGGTGTTGCAGGCCTCGACGATGGGACGTGGCAGCGAGATTTTCGTACTGGATATGGGGCAGCCGGTGCGGATTGTGGATCTGGCGACGAACCTGATTCTGCTTTCCGGGCTACAGCCGGAAAAGGATATTCAGATTGAATATTGCGGCGTCCGTCCGGGTGAGAAGCTGAACGAAGAACTCAGTGCGTACGAAGAAGGCACCGTGCCAACTGACCACGAGAAGATCAAGGTATTTGCCGGAGTGGGCATGCCGTGGGAGGAAGTGGAATCGCGTCTGGGGGCGATCCGCGAGTGCTGCGAACAGCGCGATTTCAGCGGGCTTTTGGGATTGTTGAAAGAACTGGTTCCGGAATATAAGCCGAGTGAATTCATCGTGGAGCAGCTGAATTCCCATACTGCGAACGGAAGTAAGGGCACTTAGGCGTCGACGGGCTGACCGCCGTGATGCCTCGCGCGCGATCATCGGTTATGCTGGTTTGAGACGCGGTGAGGTGGCAGAGTGGTCGAATGCGGCGGTCTCGAAAACCGTTGAACCTTTACGGGTTCCGTGAGTTCGAATCTCACCCTCACCGCCAATTTAGAATTAGCAACGCAGTACAAATCACCCAAATTTCTTGAGCAAATTTTGAATGGCTGTGAGAACCAGGCTCGTCATGGCATTGAATCTCTACCGCCGTCACCGTGCCCATTGCGCGGGCGGCCAACAGCTTCGTTTCGGCCCAAAGAAGGCTAACACCAAGTACAGCGTTCCTGAGTCTGCCGCACGAAGGATTCACACGCGTCTGCTGAACTGGAGCTAAACTTAGAGCCATTGATGAGCTTTCAGGACGTCTGGGCAGACTAATACTAATGGCAAAGCTGAGACAAGCGCAGGGCATAGCAGTTGCCCTGGCCGCAACACTCGCCGGGTATTGCCAATCTTCGACACCATTGCAGTCGAAACTCTACTTCCTGAACGATGGTGAACTTTGGTGTTCCTATTCGACCGAATCGCGATGGAAGGCGGACACGAAGCCCGGTGACACGGTGGGGATTGCGGAGTTCACCAACGCCGGCATTTCCCGGATCTTTATTACGACGCCGGATGACCCGGGAGCCGGAGACTGGGTGGCTTTCGACAAATACTCGCTGGACGCCAATGGAAAACTTCGCTCACTGGAGCGCACCGTTAATGTGCTCCCGGGCAGCATCAGCCAACTGGAAGTTTGGGAGATTCATCCCGGCTACGCGGTCAGACAGCGGAGCATGACCCGCGATCTACACACCCTGCAACTCAAGGAGCACGGGGACTGGGTGCCCGACCTTCCGGTATTCACCGATGTGAAGGCTATGCCGGTTTGGCCGCTCCTGGCGGGCTGGCCAAAACGCGGCATTGCGGCGGGAAAGGTCTGCTTGACCGTGAAACGACCATCTCCGACACCCCCACCAGCGCCGGAGCCAGTGACTTCCTGGTCGACATATGTTGACGAGCGCTTCGGGTGGTCCGTTGAGTATCCGCCAACATGGATTGTCAATAACAGCTGTCCGGTGGGGTGTGACGCCCCGGGGGATGCTGTCAGTTTTCAGGATCAAAGCACGGGCGAAGGTGTGCTCGTGTCAAGTCTGACGGATCCCGCCGCCGGTCGGAACGCCGGGGACCGGCTGGCTCAACTCAAGCGCACGAATGTGAACCCGCAGATCAGCGAGACACGACTTGAGCTAAACGGTCTTCTGGCTCTAACCGCGCGTTACGTGCAACCGGAAACGCAGATGGAGCGCACCTATGTGGTGTCGGAGTCAGCTCATTTTGAAATTGGGTTCACGTCCGTACACTGGAAAATCGAACAGATGACGGACTACGTTGCTTACCTGCACATTCTCAAGAGCTTCAAGCTGGTGAATGGCCGGTAGTGGGTTAAGTTAGAACTCCAAAAAGATGTGACACCTTCACTGCCCGCTCGTCATTCGTGGGGTGCCGCCGTTCGGGCAGATGTGGCAGACGAGACCAATGCGATGTACGGCACGTGCCCCGCGGCCGAAACTGACGGAGTGCCGACGAGCGGTCGTTCCGAACGTGGTGCTGTTCAGGGAAATCGCACCCACGACAGCGTTCCTGACTAAAGTCCATCGAACCGAAGGCATGCGGCGGGAGGGGTTTATAGTAGAGCAATGGCAACGCTCAAGCGTCGTTATTTCCTGCGCGTCATGGGGGGTACCGCTGCAACGGCAGGCGGGTTGGCGATCGGCTGGTCGTTACTGCCGCCAAGGCAGAGGCTGATGCCCGGAACTCCGCTGCCTGTGGCACCGGGACAGGTGGCGCTAAACGGCTGGGTGAAAGTTTCCGCCGACGATACAGTGACGGTGGTGATGACGCAGGCGGAGTTGGGCCAGGGGATCCACACCAGCCTGGCGATGCTGCTGGCCGATGAAATGGACGCGGCGTGGGACCGGGTAAAGCTGGAGCAATCCACGCTGCGCAAAATCTACAACAACCAGGCAGAAATTGCGGATGGTCTGCCGTTTCCGACCGGCGGGCCGGGCAGAAAGCTGGCGCAGTGGATGGCGCGGAAGATCATCCGCGAAATACCAGGCCTCATGGGGACAGGTGGATCTTCCAGTGTGATCGATCTTTGGATGCCAATGCGTGAGGCAGGAGCTTCGGCGCGCGCAGCACTGATCGCCGCCGCGGCGGAGAATTGGAAAGTTCCGGCCGCGGAATGCACTGCCGAGTCGGGCCGGGTACTGCACTCTTCCGGGAAGAGCGCATCATTCGGCGAACTGGCGGGGCAGGCGGCAAAACTGGGGGTACCGAAAAACGTCAAGCTGAAGGATCCGGCGCAGTTCCGGCTGATTGGAAAGCCGACGCGGCGTTTGGATAACGCGCTCAAAATCCATGGCGCGCCGATTTACAGTTTGGACGTGCAGTTGCCGGGCCTGGTGTACGCAGCCATGAAGATGTGTCCCACGCTGGGGGGGAAGGTAAGCCGCTTCGAGGGTATGGCCGCGCAACTGCTGCCGGGGGTGCGCAAGGTGGTCGCGGTGGCACCGTATGGTGGTGGCCTGGCGAGCTTCGGGTCCGGAACCGGTGGCGTGGCGGTGATTGCCGATACTCCTTTTCACGCCATGAACGCGTTGAAGAAAGTCACGGTGGAATGGGACCATGGACCTGCGGCGACGCTCTCCAGCAGGGACGTGATGTCCGCTCTGGCGGGTGCGCTGGACAAGAACCCGGGCAAAGTTCATTATGAGCGCGGGGACGTTGATTCGGCGCTGCAATCGGTCGCCAAAACGATCACAGCGGAGTACAGTGTTCCGTTCCTGGCCCACGCCACTATGGAACCGATGAACTGCACAGTGCAGTTCAAAGATGGCGCGGCAACCGTGTGGGCTCCGGCGCAGAGTCCTGGCTTCGCGGTGAATGCGGTAGCGGCTATTCTGGGCATCAAAGCGGACAAAGTAAAACTGGTGATTCCTCTGATTGGCGGCGGATTCGGCCGGCGCGTATTTGTGGATGTGGTTTCCCAGGCGGCGGCGCTGGCGAAGGAGACGGATGGCGCGCCGGTGCAGCTGTTGTGGTCGCGCGAAGAGGACATGACTCACGATTACTACCGGCCGGCATTCATGGCGCGCAGCAAGGCCGGGTTCGACGCGGCGGGAAAACTGACAGCGTGGCAGATGACAACGGCTGGGTCGAGCATGGGCGCACCCTCATTTGTTGACGCTTCCGGCAAAGGGAATTTCGACACCGGTTATGGATTTCCCAGCATTCGGGTGGCGCACCAGAATACAGATTCGCTGGTGCCGGTGGGCATCTGGCGTTCGGTGAGCCATTCGCACAACGCGTTCTTCACAGAGAGTTTCATGGACGAAGCGGCACATGCCGCGGGGCAGGATCCGGTGGCGTTTCGCGCTGCGCTGCTGGCGGATAGTCCGCGCCATCTGCGGGTACTGAAGCGGGCGGCGGAACTTTCCAACTGGGGACAGCCTTCAGCTCCCGCGCCGGACGGGGCGAAGACGGCACGCGGGATTGCGATTCACCCGTGCTTTGGCAGTGTGATCGCCAGCGTGGCGGAAGTTTCTGTGGGTGAGAGCGGGAAGATTCGCGTGCACCGTGTGGTTTGCGTGGTGGACTGCGGTTTTCCGCTGAATCCCAACATGATCCGGCAGCAGCTGGAGGGCGGCATGATCTTTGGTTTGTCGGCAGCACTGCAGGGGAAAATTACCGTGGAGAAGGGTCAGGTGCAGCAGACCAATTTTGACAGCTACGAACCGCTGCGCATGCGCGACTGCCCGGCGATTGAAACCGACCTTATTGCCAGCACCGAACACCCTGGCGGAATTGGCGAAACTGGAACGCCGACGATCGCGCCGGCGGTTGCCAACGCGGTTCATGCACTGACGGGGCAGCGATTGCGGTCGCTGCCGCTGAAACTGGCCTAAGGAAAGCCGATGCTTACTATCAAAGTCAACGGCACGAGTGTGGAATTGAAGAGCGAGCCCGACACTCCTTTGCTTTGGGTGTTGCGGAGCGAACTGAAGCTGGCGGGAACAAAATACGGCTGCGGCATGTCGCTGTGCGGCGCCTGCACGGTGCATCTGGACGGGGAAGCGGTGCGGTCGTGCGTTCTGCCAGTGTCCGCCGTGGGAACGCGTGAGGTTACGACGATAGAAGGGCTGGAGGGGCTGGAAGCCCAGACCCTGCGCGACGCCTGGACCGAGGTGGACGTGGTGCAGTGCGGCTACTGCCAGAGCGGACAGCTGATGTCCGCCAGCGCCTTGCTGAAGAAAAAGCCAACGCCTACGGATGCGGATATCGAGCAGGCGATGAACGGAAATATCTGCCGGTGTGGCACGTATCCGCGGATTCGCGCGGCGATCCATATGGCCGCCGGAATGCGGTCCGCGAGAGTCGGTCCTGCGACCATCTCTCTGACGAAGTAATTTGGCCCAATGTCGTGAACCGGGCTGGTTGCGAGCAGTTCGGCGATACTCCGCGCCTTCGCGGCAGTCTGCGAAAGTAGCTTTCTGCTGCTTTGGGGACAACAATAAAGACACGACACCAGGTCGCGATGTTCCGGCTCTACTGGAGGGTTCTGATGCACGGCAAATTCACAATGGCCGCGTTGGTCGTCACTACTGCTGCGGCGGCGTGGTTTCACGGCGTCGCGAGGGGACAAGAGGTTGGAAGAACGGTGTGGGACGGTGTTTACAGCGTGGCACAGGCTGAGTTGGGTATGCACCGGTACACAGCTCCATGCGGGTCTTGTCACGGCCGGGCTCTGGAAGGCGGGCACATTTTCGGCAGCCGGACACGCACTGCTCCGGCGCTGCGGGGTGATGCGTTTCTTTCCCATTGGACTGGCCGCCCGGTGGGTGACCTCTTCCATGAGATATCGGCATACATGCCGCTGGATCGTCCAGGCAGCCTGAGCGATGAAGCGACCGTGTCCATTCTGGCATTCCTTATGCGGGAGAACGGTTTCCCTGCGGGCACCCACGACCTCCCAGCGGATATTGCGGTAATGGAGACAATCCAGATCGCCCGCCAGAAGAAGTAGCAAAGGCCGGACGAGCGGCCAGAAAGTTGGCTTCCGACATCACCCCTTACCGGGCGCTTGCGGAAGCGCGACATGCATAAACCGAGGCCTGACTTCCCGGTCGCCGCCACTTCGCCTGCTAATCGAAAATCTTTCTGATTTCCCGTGCGACTCCATGGAAGAATGGCTTCCCCGCAATGCCTATGGACAGCAGCCCTCCGAACAGCCCCATCGCTTCCAGGCTTTCTCTGCCTTCACGCTCCCAATACACGTCGCGGAGATTCAGCAACAAAGCGAACTCGTCCAGGGTGAGAGCGGCGGCGACGCCGAACAGCACGCACATCAAACGGCCCAGCCATGGCCACGAGCGTTCACTTCCATTGCCGAGCTCAAGCAGCCAGCCGTACCCCACGAGAAGAAGCAGGATAATTCCCCAGACAAGATGATGTATGTGGCGGCCGCCCATAGCGACATCATGAAATGGCCCGATGTTATTGTGAATTGCAATTGTGATTGCCCGAACCACCAGCACAGCCGTAAAAAAGCCCACTGAGGCCAGAAAGATTCGTTCGCGACGGGACTCGGCGAAGCGCTCGCGATAAATCCGTCGCAGTCGGGATTTGGCGACCACAATCGCGAGCAGTCCCAGAATCGCTACTATGATGAGCGGCGCGACCCAAAACGCGCGATGTGTCCAGGGCATATAGAGATTATCGCCCGGTCACTTATAACGTCGCTGACGGTGTTTCGCCTTAGCGGGCGGGGGTGACTTCGCAGTAGTTTTCACAAAAAATCACAGTAGCCGGCGGCGTCTGGGCGGAGCTCTTTGATCGCGAAGTCGCAATGGGCACAACCTAAGGCAAAACATGCGAGGCAACTTTAATTTTCCCTGCCTTAATCGCAGCCAGAAAAGTCCGATGATCCTTTTCGGTCTGATCGGCACAGGCGGTGGCGAATCCTCCAAGCACCTTCAATATCTTTTCGCCTGAGCCACAGTACCCGCGAATCCGGCAGGCATCACCGGAGCGGGCATGGCCGCGCGCGAGTAACTCGCCAGCTACAAGCGCCAGCCTTTTCAGCCCATCGCCGCGGAGGTATTGGATGTCAATGGTGCCTTTGTGATCGTTGAGCTGGCGGACGACGTACTGATAGGGACCGATGGTGGTCCATCCAAGGAGGAGGTCGGAGAGGGGCTGGATCGCGCGCTGGCCTTCGGCAACCCGGCGTCCCTGATGATGGCCGGGAGCGGCAGTGGGGAGAGCGGCGGCGGCGAGGAAGGGTGAATACGCTGAGGCAACTTCCTGTTTTATCTGCAGGAAGAGAGGATCGCGGGGGCCGTTTCCTTCGAGGAGCACAACGTAGTCGCGGAGGCCGACGCTACCGGTGCCGACGACTTTGAAACCGACGTCAACAGTGCGGAAGAGGTCGAACAAGTGGCGGCGCTCCGGCGCGAGGGATTCGCGGTAACCGGGAAGGGAGGCGAGAACGGCTCGGGCATCTTTACCGGTAATGCGTCGGAAGAGCGGGGGCTGGTGGCGGAACCGGCGCGTATCGTCGCGCGCCGGTTCGGTAAACTTCTTGACGAGGTCGAGAGGCCGGGCGCGTTCTGACTGCAGGAGGGCGGCGTGGATGGGAGCGATGCTCTCCTCGCGGTGGACCTGGTAGCGGGCGGCCTGGAGGACGGGCTGCCGGGAGAAGGCGGCGATCGCAGCGCAGTAGGAGGCGATGAAGGTTTCGGCGGCGGCCGCGCAGGGGGCGCGCCCATGGCCGGATTCGCGGCCAGCAAGGACGAGGGAAGTGGCCATGCGCTTGACGTCCCACTCCCAGGGGCCGGGAATGGTGTCTTCGAAATCGTTCAAGTCGAAGACGAGCTTACCGTCGGGGGCGGCGAACGAGCCGAGGTTCTGGACATGGGCGTCGCCGCAGAGCTGAACGGGGAGTGGGGTGTGAGGGAGGCGGGCGAGGTCAGCGGCCATAAGGGAGACGGCGCCGCGGAAGAAAGCGAAAGGGGAAACGGACATGCGGGCGTACTTGATGGGGAGGAGGCGAGGGACGCGATAGCGGGCCGAGTGGAGGAGGACGGCAATGGGGTCGAAGGAGCGCGCCTGGGGAAGGAGGGCGGCGAGGGACTGTCGGGAGACTGAGTCGCGGAGGAGTTTGCCGGCGGCGATGCGCTGGGAGGCGGAGAGCGGTTCGGGAGGCACATCGTCATTGTAGGGCGGGCGAGCCTTACGCGCTACGCCGTGCTGGTTCCCAGGACGCAAATGTTGGCCCCGCAGAAGTAAATCTGCGGCCAGGCGGCTTAACGGAGTAAACCGGGCAACGGGAAACTTCTATGACCTGTGAGTTTATGAAGAAATGGAGCGGGAGACGAGGATCGAACTCGCGACGTTCAGCTTGGGAAGCTGACATTCTACCGCTGAATTACTCCCGCTCACGGAGTTGCGTCCCCCTCAATATAGCAAACGAGGCAGCACGCCGGAGCGGAAGACCAAAGACCGTACAATTGGCGCGAGGGTTCTGATGACATCACATTCCACGGTTCGGGAGCGGGTGGAAGCATTCAACGCGGGTCGCGATCCGGCACGATTGCAGCTCAAGTACGCCGCCATGCGCAAGGATGCGTTCGGGTTTCTGCGCGGCTCATGTCACTTGTTTTACGAAGATCTCAAGCCCTCTTCCCTGCCCCGCGCCCCACTGGTATGGTGCTCGGGCGATCTGCATCTGGGCAACTTCGGGACGTACAAGGGCGACAACCGGCTCACCTACTTCGACATGAATGATTTCGACGAAGCCTGCCTCGCGCCCGCCACCTGGGATCTGGTCCGAATGCTGTGCAGCGTGATTGTCACCGGGCACTGTCTGAGCATGAACGGAAAAACGGTAACTGCCCTGATGCGCGCGTTTTTGGAAAGCTACGCCGCCGCCCTGCGTGAGAGGAAAGCCCGCTGGGTGGAACGCACAACCGCACAGGGTATGATTCGCACGCTGCTGTTGCGCGTGAAGAAGCGTAATCGGAAAGAGTTCCTTAACACCCGGACTACCTTCTTGAAGGGACGGCGGCACCTGCTGCTGGATGGCAAACGGGCGCTGGCGTTGGAGCGCGGTGAGCGGGCGATGCTACAGGAATTTATGGCAAAGTTCGCCGCGAAGCAGGGCAAACCGGAATTCTTCCGACTGGAGGATGCCGCGCGCCGCATTGCCGGGACCGGGAGTCTGGGTCTGGATCGGTTTGTTCTGTTGGTGGCAGGGCATGGCGGAGTAAATGGCCACTTCCTGCTGGATCTGAAGTACCAGCCGGGGAGCTGCGTGATACTCCATCACCACCTGCCGCAGCCCGCGTGGGCGAACGAGGCGGAGCGGGTGGCGGTGACGCAACACGACGTACAGGCGGTGCCTCCGGCGCTACTTTGTGCCGTGCGGATGGAACGAAAATCATGGCTGATGCATGAACTGATGCCGACCACTGACCGGCTGAATATTGACTCTGGCCGGGATGATGTGGCGGGGCTGACGAACGCCTTCCGCACTCTGGGCGAAGTGGTGGCGTGGGGAAATATCCGAGCCGAAGGCTGGCGTGGATCCGCGGGAGCGGAAGAACTGATTGAATTCGGGAATCGGCGCGGGTGGGCGGCAGACCTGCTGGAGGTGGCCCGTGACCGTGTGCGGTGTACTTTGGAACAATGGCGGGAATTTTCAGAACAGTAGTCTTAATCTTGGGTCTGGCAGCCTGCGCAGTCGCGCAAAAACATGAACTGGCGCTGACCGTGGGCAGCGTTTTGTCGCAGGACAGAGGAGCCACAACCAACGCGATTAACCTCGGCAGCGGCACCGCGCTACAGGTCAACTATGCGCACCGGATCGTGAAAGGCAACCGGTATGCCTCCCTGTATGGCGATCTACACTTTATGGCGAATCCGCAGCGCGTGGTGGCGTCGACGGTGACGACGGCGATTGCCGATCTGGCTTCGTTGTACGTGGTTCCCGGCGTGAAGATCAAGTTCGTACCGGAGGGGAAAGTATCGCCGTGGTTTTCCATTGGCGCAGGGTATTCGCTGTATGAGCAAAGCGTGAATCTGCTGAATGGGCTGGTGAGTCCGGTGCCCCGGCATCTGAACCGGGGAACAATCGGGTACGGCGGCGGGCTGGATTGGAAAGCGTGGCGAAATGTGTCGTTGCGTCTGGAAGCGCGGGACTTCTATTCCGGCGGAGTCGCATACAATGTGGCGGGCACCGGCGGCGGTCAGCACAATCAGGTGGCGGGCGGCGGAATCGTGTTGCGCTTCAAATAGCGCGGGGCGGATGGATTCGCACCTGCCTTTACTCGGATACGTATTTCATGTCATACTTTCATACATGAAAGTAGGAGAACGCGGACAAGTCACAATCCCGAAGGAAATTCGTGAACAATTCTCGATCACGGCGGATAGTGAGATCGAATTCCGGGTGGAGGGCGGAGAAATTGTCATCCGGAAGATGGCGGCACCGCTCCACCTGGCGAGATGGAAAGGCTACTGTGCGGGGCGGATGGCAGAACTGGGGATTGGGAGTGGGGATGAATACGTTGCAGAGGTAAGAGGCAGGTGATTTTCGCCATTGACACGAACATCCTGTTGGACATTTTGATCCCGAATCCGGAATGGTTTCAGCCATCGCTGGCAAGCCTGGAGTTGTCGGCAAATAAGGGCTCGCTGGTGGTGTGCGACCTGGTGTACGCCGAACTTTGCGGCCACTTCCAGACGCAGCGCGAGTGCGATGCCTTTCTGGTTGAAAGCCGCATTCGGGTAGACCGCATATCACGAGAAGCCTCGTTTGCAGCATCGGAGGCGTGGCGGAAGTATCGGAGGGCAGGCGGGCAACGGGAACGGATTCTGCCCGATTTCCTGGTGGGCGCCCACGCCACGGTGCAGGCTACCTGCCTCGTGTCGCGCGATGGCGGATTCTATCGGGAGTACTTCAAAGATCTGCGGGTTTCAGTGCCTGGATCCGGCTATTGAATCTTCGCCTGCCCGGCCTTCTGCGCTTCGCCATTGAATGCGGCCATTTCGTTGGCGATGATGGCGTCCATCCGTTTCCTGATTTCATCCAGCCGCGTGGAAAGTTCTTTGAACACCACGTAGCTCTGGTCGGTTGGCCTGGCATCGCCGGTTTCGATGACGCGCAGCAGCGCCCCCAGCTGGTTATTCAGCTTGATGGGGAAGTTCAGCGGATCCTGACCGCTGCGGTTGCGTACCTGATACACGTCTTCCTCCACAGCGCTGAGCCTGGTTACAAGGCGTTCGCCGGGCGCATTCAAGGCCGATGATTTCTTCGTCCGGTCTTCGATCTGCTTCTTCAGATCGCGGATGCGGATGACCAGATTATTGGCCTCGCTGGTGCGGTCGCGAACCTGGATGGCCAGTTTGAACTGCTCATCCAGATCGGCCTGGGTGATGGTGAGTTCGCGCGGGTCGCGGGAGACTCGCAGAGGTTGCGTCAGGGTCGCGCCGTTGGCGGTTAAGCGGACCTGATACTGACCGGGCGATGCGAGCGGCCCCTGATCGGCACTGGCACCCCAGAAGATCATGCCTTCAAACGTGGTCGAGCCGGGATAGCGCAGGTCCCAGGTATAGCGATTCAGGCCGGCCTTGCGCGCGGGGCCTTTGGCAGCACCGCGGCCTTCGTCGTCACCGCCACCGCCGGGGGTGCGGGCGGCAAGTTCTTCCGCCTTCTTGTCTTCCTCGGGCGAACCGGTAAAGGTACGGACCACATTGCCGGTTGCGTCCAGAATGTCTACCTTTACTGAATCCGATTCTTTGGCGAGGAAATAATCGATCATCGCGCCGCGGTCGAGCGAACGACGGGTTTCCGACGGCGTGAACAGATGCGTCGTCGTCAGGCTGCCAGAAAGCTGCCGCAACGCCGTGATGTCGTCCATGATGTAGAACGACCGCCCGTGAGTGGCAATCACCAGATCGTTATCGGCGAAGGTGATATCAGGCACCTGCGTATCCGGCAGGTTCTGTCGGAACGGCTGCCATTCCGCGCCGTTATCGAACGACACATAAATGCCGTGCTCGGTACCGGCGAAGAGCAGGCCCGGTTTTTTGGGGTCTTCGCGAACCACATGAACGTAGTCATCGGCCGGAATGCCTTTCGTGATGGACACCCAGGTGGCACCGTAATCGTCAGTGCGGAAAGCATAGGGGCGTCGGTCATCGGCCTGATAATTCTTGGCCGCAAGGTAGGCCGTGCCGGGCTTGTGGGGGGAGGCGTCGATGATACTGATGCGGATGAAATCGGGCAGACCTTTGGGCGTGATGTTCTTCCAGTTTTTGCCGCCATCGCGGGTGATGTAGACGAGGCCGTCATCAGAGCCGGTCCAGATTGTGTTCACATCTTTGGGGGATGAGGCAATGGAAAAAATTGTGGCGTAGATTTCCGGACCGTTCTGATCTTTGGTGATGGGACCGCCGGAATCGCCGAGGGTTTTAGGATCAGCACGGGTGAGATCGGGACTGATCATTTCCCAGCTCTGGCCCTCATTGGCAGACTTCCAAAGATGCTGCGAAGAGGTGTAGAGAATCTTCGGATCCACCGAGTTGAAGACGATGGGGAAGGTCCACTGCCAGCGTTCCTTCAGAGCGCTGGAAGGCATGCCGCTGAAGAATAGCGGGTAGACCTGCACGTCGCGCAGATGGCCGGTCTTGCGGTCAAAGCGGGTGAGCAGTGCGCCCTGGGAACCGGCGTACATGATGTCGGGATTTTTCGGATCGGGTGCGATATAACCGCTCTCGCCGCCGCCGGGGGAATAAAAAGGCCGGCCGAGCGCCTCCTCGCGATTTCTCGGGAAAGGCGCGCTGGTGACGCAAATAGTGGAGTTGTCCTGCTGCGCACCGCAGACATGATACGGCACATCTGTAGTAACCGCGACGTGATAGAGCTGGGCAGTGGGAAAAGCCTGACCGGTCCAGGTTTCGCCACCGTTGACGGAGACGTTACCACCGCCGTCGTTGGAGTTGATCATACGTTTGGAGTCGTTGGAGGCGATCCAGAGATCGTGCTGATCGCCATGCGGCGGGCGAAGTGTTTTTAGCGTCTTGCCGCCATCGGTGGATTTGTACAGGCCGGTGTTGAGCATGTAGACGGTGTCTTTATCACGCGGATCGGCGGTGAGGCGGGTGTAGTAAAAGGCGCGCTGACGGATGCGGCGATCCTCATTGATGAGTGCCCATGTGGCACCGGAATCGTCGGAGCGGAACATGCCCCCGTTATCCGCTTCCACCATGGCGTAGATGCGACTGGAATCGGCCGAAACAGCAACGCCGATCTTGCCGATCGTACCCTGGGGAAGGCCTTTGTTGCGGGTAATTTCGGTCCAGGTGTCGCCCCCGTCGGTGGATTTGTAGAGACCGCTCAGCGGGCCGCCGGAAGAGAGGGTCCAGGAAGTGCGGTAGACATCCCAAATGGCGGCGTAGATGTTCTTCGAATTGTGCGGGTCGATGCTCAGATCAACGGCACCGGCGCGATCATTTTTGAAAAGCACTTTCTGCCACGTTGCGCCGCCATCGCGGGAACGGAAGACGCCGCGCTCTGCGTTGGCCGCGTAGGGATGGCCGAGGGCCGCGACGAAGACGATGTTGGCATCATTGGGATCAACGCGGATGCGGGCGATTGCCTGGGAATCGGCCAGGCCGCTGTGCTTCCAGGTCTTGCCGGCGTCAGTGGATTTGTAGACTCCATCCCCCTGCATGATGTTGCCGCGCAGTTCGGTTTCGCCCATCCCGATGTAGACGACATCGGGGTTCGACTCGGCCACGGCTATGGCGCCGACCGAGGAACTCTTGAGCTGGTTATCGGTAACCGGCTTCCAGGTAGTACCGGCATCCATGGTTTTCCAAACGCCCCCGCCCACTGCACCGAAATAGTATTCATTCGGTCGCGATGAACTGCCGGCGCTGGTAATGGAACGACCGCCACGGTCCGGACCCGCGCTGCGCCATTGCAGACCTGCAAAATCAGATGGATCGACTGCGGCAGCGTGAGCAACGGTTGCGGCAGCGAGCAACAGCACGGAGTACTTCATCAGGGGCCTCATATTCTTCACAATAGTAACCTCCCCACACGATCTGAAAGAATAGAAGAGTGAATACTCCTTCCAGCGCGGATGTCGTCATTATCGGAGGCGGAATTGTGGGTGCCAGCATTGCCTATCAACTAACCAGCATGGGATGCCGCAATGTCGTTGTGCTGGAGCGCGAATCACGGCAGGGGAAGGGCTCCACCGGCAAGAGCATGGGTGGCGTGAGAGCACAGTTTGCCACACCGGTCAACATTCAGATGTCGCTGTTCTCTATTCCGTTCTTCCGGGATTTCGAGCAAACCCTGGGGCATCCTTCCGGCTACCGCGGGCAGGGCTATTTGTTTGTGGCGACAGAGCGGCGGCATCTGGAATACCTGCGCATGAACCGGGAATTGCAGATCAGTCTGGGGCTTTCCAACGTCGCCGCACTTTCCCCGGAAGATGTATTGCAACTGTGCCCGCAGCTGCGCGCGGACGACATCCTGGGCGGAAACTTCTGCCCCACCGATGGCTTCGTCGACCCGGACAGCGTGATGACGGGGTTCACGAAAAAAGCCGTAGAGCAGGGTGCGCGAGTGATTCGCGAGTCGGAAGTGACAGGCATTGACCGGGACACGAGCGGGGTAGCGGCGGTGGAAACCACCGGGGGGAAGATCTCCACGCGCGTTGTGGTGAACGCGGCCGGCGCGTGGGCAGCGGGGATCGCAAAAATGGCGGGAGTGGACCTGCCGGTGGAACCGTTACGGCGGATGCTGGTGCCAACCGAGCCGTTCGACAAGATTTCGCATGAGGCACCGATGGTGGTGGACATGGGCTCCGGATTTCATTTCCGGCCGGAGGGCCGTGGCGTGCTGATGGCCTGGAATGATCACAATGAGACGCCGGGGTTCAAGACGACGTTCGACCCTGGATTTTTGGAGAAGATCCTGACGCACGGCGTAGACCGGGTACCGGTTCTGGCAGAGGCCGAAGTGAATCCCAAAAGAGCCTGGGCCGGGTTATACGAGATGACGCCCGATCATCACGCCGTGCTGGGCCCGGTAGCAGACGTGCCGGGTTTGTTTCTGGCTAACGGTTTCAGCGGCCATGGAGTGATGCACTCACCGGCCACGGGGCGGATTGTGGCGGAACTGATTCTGCGCGGCGCAACAGAGCTGATTGATGCCCGGACGTTGAGTTTTGAGCGCTTCCGAGAGGGGCGCCTGATGGAAGAAACCGCGTTTCTGTAGGTCTTGACGGGGTTCCAACTGCTTCATTGCAGACCGCTTCTGATTCTACCCCGCAAATCGGGAATGCTATGCCATAATTACGGTATTGATTACTCGACATGCAGAAACGTTGATCGCGCACCGGCTGAAGACGAATCCGGCAGTGGCGCTGCTTGGACCGCGTCAGTGCGGCAAAACCACGCTTGCGTGGCGGGTGGCGGAAGACTACAACAGCGTTTACCTGGATCTGGAGTCGCCCGCTGTCCGCGACCGGCTGGCGGAACCGGAGACCTATTTCGCACGCCACAGAAACCAGCTGGTGATTCTGGACGAAGTACAACGCGTCCCGGAACTGTTTATGGTTCTGCGCGGCATGATCGATGAGAACCGGCGACGGGGCAAGAACGCAGGACAGTATCTGCTGCTGGGCTCGGCTTCGAATGATCTTCTGCGGCAGTCAGAGAGCCTGGCGGGACGGATCTCGTATATCGAACTGGGCCCCTTCAACGTGCTGGAGACAGCACCCGATGCTCAGACTACCCTCTGGCTGCACGGAGGGTTTCCGCAGAGCTTTCTCTACAGCGAGGGCCAGAGCATGACCTGGCGCAACGACTTTATCCGTACGTATCTGGAACGTGATGTGCCGACTCTGGGCCCGCGGATTCCGGCAACTACATTACTCCGCTTCTGGACCATGCTGGCACATTGCCAGGGAGGTCTTTTCAATGCCGCCGACCTCGCGCGCAGTCTGGCCGTGGACAGCAAGACGGTAGCGCGCTATCTGGACTTGCTCTGCGACCTGATGCTGGTGCGAAGGTTGCAGCCGTATCAGGCAAACGTAGGCAAACGGCTGGTGAAGGCCCCGCGCGTTTTCATTCGCGACAGTGGTCTGGTTCATACGTTGCTGGACATTCCCAGCGAATACGACTTACTGGGCCATCCGGTTTCCGGAAGGAGTTGGGAGGGTTTCGTGATTGAGAACCTGATCGCGGCGGCCCCGCTGCGAACCTCGCCGTTCTTTTACAGGACGGCGGACGGGGCCGAGATTGATCTGTTGCTCGCTATGCCGGGCGGGGATCTGTGGGCGATTGAGATCAAGCTGGGGCAGTATTCCAGACCGGAGCGGGGGTTCTATCTGGCGTGTGAAGACGTGGGCGCGGCGCGCCGGTTTGTAGTGAACCCGGGCGATGAGCGCATTGAGAGGGGCAACGGTGTGGAGATGGTTGGCCTGCGTGAAATGGCAGGCATTCTGGCCGCTTTGGAACGAAAACCGGTGTCACTTCCGACGCAGAATACAAAGACAACAGCCAGAAGGGTAAAAAAGAAGGGTGCCGCTGGGTTGTAAATTTATGAAACAAATAGCCTTGCAAGTCCATCCCGCAAATCGGGAATTGAATTCCCTATTTGCGGGGTTGAAGGGTTACGAATCGAGAGTTTGCAGTGCCCTGCCAATCTGCTCTACCGCCGGAATGACACGCTCATAGTGCATGCGCATGGGCCCCAACACTGCAATACGGGCACGCACACCGGAGGGCAGGTCCACGGTGACGCCGATCAGCGCCAGTTCGCTCATGGCGGGGTGGGCTTCTTCCAGACCCACATGAACCCCTACTTGCCCGGCATGAGATTCCAGAAAACGGTCCAGCAATGCGACAAGGTGTTTCTTCTCTTCGAGAGTCCGGAATAGTTCGCGCAACCGTTCTTTAGTGAGATGCAGATCGAGACCCACCAGATAAGACGCGCCGTCCATGGCGACCGGCGGCTGGGGATCTGCTGCCAGCAACCCCTTCTGGTAGAGCACGGTGAGTTGCTGCAGCAGAGTGTCGTAGGCGGAGCGCTCTTCTTCGATGCGACGCAGTAGTTCGGCGCGGGCGCGTTCCAGCGTCCAGCCAGCAAAATGAGTATTGATGTAGTTCCGCAGCGGGATGAGTTCGTCCTGGTTCATGGCCCGGTCAAGATTCACTACGCGGTTGCGCAGCATACGGTCGCGGGTGGCGACGATCATGAGCACACGCCGATCCGGCAGAGCAATCAATTCCACATGCGCCAGTTCCTGCGCCGACGACGGCAGCGCCGCCGCTATGCCAACATTGCGCGTCATCTCGGTTAAGACCCGCGAGGCGGTGCCGATGCGTTCTTCCAGCGATTCACCATTCTGGAAGCGCGCCAAAATCCGCTCGCGTTCGTTGGCAGCAACCGGTTTGACGGGCATCGACGCGACGAAATCCAAAAATGCCATGCCGGTTGGAACACGGCCCGCCGAGGTGTGCGGCTGCGTCAGATAGCCGGCATCGGCAAGGTCAGCCATCACGTTGCGAATGGAAGCCGGGCTGAGCCTCAGATTGCTGAAGCGCGAAATCGTACGAGAGCCTATGGGCTCACCGTTGTCGATGTAGCCGCGGACAATGGAGTGCAGAATCTCCCGTTCGCGTGTGCTGAGCTGTCCTGTGGGCTGCAACATGTTTCTCTATTACAGAATATACGCCATTAGTTGTAAGCGGGGTTTTTCTTCAGGCTGATCATGTTCCCCAGCAACCGGTAAGCCCCGGCAACGCCGGATGGCAACTGGCGATAAATGGCGAAGGCGTCATAAATATAGAAGCCTTTGCCGTAGCGGGCAATCAACAGGCCACCCTTTTGCGCATCCTGATCCGGATCGTGGGTTTCCACCAGAGCGGTGTATCGCTTGTCCCACTCTTTCATGAAGCCGTGCCCGCGCTCTTCTTCCCAGCCCTTGAAATCGTCGGCGGAAATCCTGTTGGGCCAGGTGAACAAAGGATGGTTCGGTTCCAGAATGTCGACCTTCGAGGTTTCATCCACAACCTTCTGCGCGCTACCCAGCGAGAAAGGGTACGGGCCGTAGTTGTGGTCAAAATCCTGCAGGTTGTACTGCACCACAAGCACGCCGCCGTTCTTGACGTAATCGAGCAGGCGACCGTTGGCGACCTTGAGATCGGCACGAACGGCGTAGGCCCGAACGCCGAGTACAATCGCGTCGTAGCCGGACAGATCGCCCTGAGTCAGGTCACTGGTGGCCAGGACACGCACTTCATGGCCCAGGTTTTCAATCGCCTTCGGCACTTCGTCACCGGTGCCTGGAAGGTAGCCCAGGCGCAAACCCGAGACCGTCTTGACATCAATACCGGCGGCTTTGTAAGCTGCCGGGGCATACAGCGGATAAGGGCGAACTCCGGGGTAGCCGGCCAGGTGGTATCCCTCGCTGTACTTCTTCCCCTGGTATGTGGCGACCGCCGTAATGGTGTAGGTTTCCAGTTTGACGCCGGAAGGGATTACGGTGAAAGGCAATACCCGTTCTTCACCATCGCGCGCGGTAGTGAACTTCGCCTCGGCGGGCTCCGAGCGCCAGCCGGCTGGCAGGTTCAGTTTGAGCGTTCCTTCGGCGGGGCCTTTCACATTGCTGTGAACGGTGGCGGTAAGGGAAAGAGACTTCGCCGTTAGCGGCAGTGCCCCGCCCGGCAAGCCGAGGTCAACCGAAATGGCTGGTGCTACCAGCAGGGGCTGGAGAACACTGCCGGTACCGGCGATGCGCTCCGCCGTCTGCACCACCTGCTCCACATCGAACGGTACGCCCTGCCAGGTGAAGCGGGCGCGCGCAGTAAGAGGATACGGGGAAGTGGCGAGGGTGACGTAACGGGGGTCGATCACGTCATAGTAAGGCTGTTCGGTGGTATCGCGTTTGTAGTAGGGGCGGGTAATGGTGGCGGCGGCGGGAACTTTCGCAGCCATGCGGAACAGAGTTTGTTTGCCCGGGGTGAGGTCATGGGAAGGATTGCCCTGCGGCTGCACCGCCCAATCCTTCGCATCGGAAGAGAGCAGCGAAACACCGTCAACGGTAACGGTTTCGTTGCCCATATTGAAGACGTGAGTTTCAATGGCGAAAGCCTGGCCGGGAATAGCGGTAGTGAAACCGCCACCGCGCGCCATACCGAAACCGCCGCGCCCCCCGCGACTGCCCCGGCCTTCAGCGGGAAGCGTCACCTGGGACGAAACGCCGGTTGTAAACTCCAGCTCCAGGGAAAGAGCCATCGCCCTCTGGAACTGTTTTTCCTTCAACGCCAGTTCAAACAGAACGTCGCTCTTGCCTGGCTCAGCCAACCGACCGGAGCGAACCTGGGCGATCAGGTTCCGTGTGCCCTTGAGCCCGTCGGCGAGCGCGCCGGCAATGGCCCACGGCTTTTCCTGGGAATACTGGCTGAACGCCTGGTCAGCTTTTGCGGCGATACCGGCGAGACCGGTTTTCAGCGCCACGGTGTCACCGGTGGCCAGTGACGCGATGCCGGCCAGCGTGACATCAATGCCGTCATAGAACGATTTTTCCTGCTCTGTTGTGTTGACGCGTGAACCATAGCGATGATACGTGACTGAGGCAGGACCGGCGCCTGGCAGGGTTCCGCCGCCGTTTTGGGACTTCTGGAATCCCCAGCCCTCGCGCGCGATCTGGGTAGCAGTGAGGCCCGTGCCGACGATAGAACGGCCTTCATCGACAGTCAGGCTTACGGTTGGCCGCTGGTTCTCAGTCCATTTCTGGTTCACGTAGTCGAAGAAGCGGACGGGTACGAACTTGTCGATGGCGTAATCGTACATGCCTTCTTTGGTGATTTCGAAGAAGGGGGTACGGGCGTAGACCTTGAGTGGCGTCCAGGGACGGAGTCCTTCGCGGATCTGTTCCGGGAATTTGGTGGGATCGCCGGAGGCAACATAGGCCTCCTGCGCCATCTGACCGGCTACCTGATGGTTGCCATGGCCATCGGTGGCGTTACCAGTGAACACAGAGGTAATGACCAGGGGCCGGGTAGTGCGGATGACGCGAACCACGTCGGCCAGGACGCGATCATGACCCCATTTTTCGAGGGCTTCTTCGCGCGTCTTGGAGAATCCGTAGTCAACGGCGGTGGTGAAGTGCTGCTCCACGCCGTAGTAACGGTCGGCGACCAGCAATTCCTGCGTGCGGATGAGGCCGAGCGCGTCATAGATTTCAGAAGACATCTCGTTCTGCCCGCCCTCGCCGCGGTTCAGGGTTAACTGGATGGCGCGGGCCCCAAGGCCACGGGTGTTCCATACCAGCATGCCGCCGTCTTCATCGTCAGGGTGGGCCACGACCAACGCCAGACTGGCCCGGGTACGGATCTCACGCAAAACCCGCGCCATGCCGGCGGCACCGCGGTCGGGGGCAATTGGCATTCCATCGGCTTCGGCGCGCGCCAGTCGCACCGCCAGACCGCCTGCAATCAGAGTCAGGGCGGTCAGGGCCAACAGAAATCGGTGTTTGCGGGGTCGAAAAATCATGTTTCTCCAGACTTCCAGCCAGAGCGGCTACCTGAATCGATTCACCAGAGAAATGAATCGATACAATAGTCTTAAGTCTTACACGAACAGTTGATCCGGGCCCTTCCGGACAGAGGTTGGAAATATGAAAAACAGATTACTCTCGCTTTTTGCGCTGGCTGCGCTTTGCGCGTCGGCCACGTTGGCCCAGACTCAGGCGGTCAACGGCAGCATCCGGGGTCGGGTTACCGATCAGGCAGGTTCGCCGGTTCCGGCGGCGGCGGTTGATGCTCAAAGCCCCGACACGGGCGCTGCGCGTTCCTTTTCAACCGGCGAAGACGGCTATTTCGTGTTCCCCAATCTGCCGCTGGGCAGCTGGAACGTGACCATCAGGAAGGAGGGCTTCGAAACCATGAAGACCACCGGCATCAATCTGAGCGTGGGTACACAGGCCGAAATCAATGCGCAAATGGTAGTGGGCCAGGTCTCGACATCAATCGAAGTAACGGGCGGCGCGCCGGTGATCGAACCGACCAAACTGGAAACCGGCCGCACCATAACCCACGATGAAGTGGACAATGTACCGCTCACCTCGCGCAATCCCTATAATCTGATTTTCTTCCAACCCGGTGTCAGCGGCCACCCGAACCCGGAACTGGGCATCCCGCGCACCATTAACACGAACGGCCTGCTGGATCGCATCAACTATCAGCTGGACGGCATGGTGAACACGCAGACAGACCGCTTCGGCCTGCGGCTGTTCCCGATTTCCGAGATCTATGTCCGGGAAGTGCAAACAGTCTCCAACAGCTACGCGCCGGAATTCGGCCGCACATCGGGCAACATCTATAACGTGATCTCAAATTCCGGCAACAACCAGCCGCGCGGGGAGTTTTATTACATCGGCCGCCCGATTGCGTTAAATGCCCGTCCTACGCTTCTCGCGCTCAGCGCCAACAAGCCGGACCTGACGCTGACTGATTTCGCAGTGAATTCTTCTGGCCCCATTAAGAAAGACAAACTTTTCATTTTTGGCGGTTACGAGCATCTGAGCCGCGGCCTGCCTGCGGCCAATACGATTAACCCGGCCAATGCGGCGCTGATTGGTCTTAACCCTGCGCTGCTGGCAGTAGCCCCGGCCGTTCAACACGCTCAGTTCCTGAACATTCGGGCCGACTGGATGATTACGCAGAAGCACCAGGCTTTCCTGCGGTATAACTATTTCCGCAACGAGTTTCCGTTTAACAGCGCGGTGGGCGGATTAAACGCACTGGACGTGGCCGCCGATTTCCGCGACCGCGCACATGTTCTGGGTGCACAACTGCTTTCCACGTTTACGCCGAACCTGCTCAACGAATGGCGCGCATCCTATCCGTATCGCAACAACACACACTTTGCCGGTCCGGGCACCGGCACGGGTGCTCAGGTAGTGATCAACGGCATCGCGACGTTTGGCGGCTCCAGCTCAATTGGAGACCGGTTTGCCGAGAAAATTCCCTCGTTGAACGATAACGTGACCTGGATTCACGGATCACACACGGTGAAGACCGGTTTCGGTTTCGCCGCCATCAATGACAATCAGATTGGGAACGCTTTCAGCCGTTACACCTTCCCCGACATCAACAGCTACCTGGCTGCCAAAAACGGCACCAACCCGCGTTCGTATGCCTCGTATGCCACGGTGCTGGGAGTACCGGGTGCCGCCTACAAATCACTGTGGCTGGATAGCTTCGTGCAGGATTCGTGGAAGGTGCGCCCCAACGTGACCGTGAACTACGGCATGCGCTATGACCACTTCCGTGGCCCTGGAGCCCGTCCCGACGCGCCGTTTATCTACAGCCGCAGCTTCCGCACACCGGGCGCAAATTTCGCTCCCCGCCTGGGTGTGGCGTGGTCGCCCAACAGCAAGACAGTGGTTCGCGCCAATGGCGGCATCTTCTACGAAGCTCCGGCAACCAATCTCTGGTTCAACTCATTCAACAATGACGGCTCCACGCGGTCTTTCCAGACCTCGCTGACCCCCGCCACACCCGGCTCACCGGCTTTCCCGACGATTCTGAGTGTGATTGCCGGGGCCGCTCCGGTAACGCCATCCATTACGACGGTGACGCCGAATTTCAAGAACGCCTACACCATGAATTTCAATGCGCAAATTGAGCGGCAGTTGGGCTCGAATGAATCTGTGATGGTGGGTTTCATCCACACCGGCGCGCGCAACCAGGGCTACCTGCGCAACCTGAACCTGATCAACCCGACGTCGTTCCTGGGAGACGGACGCCCGGTGTATTCCGGCGCCATCAACGCCAGTACGCGCCTGTACCCGCAGTTCAATAACATCACGTTGCAGGACATCGGGGCCAACGCCGACTACGAAGCGCTGGTGGCCACGTGGCAGCACCGCTTTAGCCAGGGCTATTCGGTGAACGCTTCGTATACGTGGTCACACACGATTGCAGATGCGCCCGATGCCAACAGCTTCGAGCAAAATCTGGCGATATCAGACCCGACCAGCCGCAGGCGCGACCGCAGCAACAGCACGGTCAACCGTCCGCAGGCTCTGACATTCTCAACCGTGCTCAACCCGACTCTGAGGGGCGGCAATGCCGCTCTCCGCCGTCTGGTGAATGACAACAAGTTCTCCATTCTGGGACGAGCCTCTTCGGGCGACGTCATCAACTTCGTCTCCAACCGCAATCTGACAGGAGACACGCTGGGCGTGAACCGTCCGCTGTATCTGGCCCGCAACGCCGGCAGGGGCTTGCCGATCTATCAGTTCGATGGGCGATTTACCCGCACCATCTTCAAGATCAAAGAACGCATCGAGCCGAAATTCTTCATGGAAGTGAACAACATTTTCAATAAGAAGAACATCACCACCTACAACGGCACGGTGACGGTAGACGCGCTGGGCCTGGCTTCGACCTACAACGGACAGGCACTCAACGGTCTGGCCCCGACTTCGAAGCAGCTGATTCCGACCGGTGGCGTGCTGGAAAGCCGCATCGTGCAAATGGGTCTGCGGGTGGACTGGTAAAGGGTGGGTTCTTTTCCGGCACCGGTTTACGCGGAGACCGTTCTTGAACACAACTTTCGCGATGCGCAGCGCTTATTTTTGGAAGCGCTGCTGGAAGTTCACTACGCGCATACGCTGATGCTGGCGCGGCAGGGCATTATTCCTGATGCCTCCGCCCGCGCTTGTATGCAGGCTTTGGATGCGCTGGACCGCGAGGACCTGCGCAGGGTGGGCTACGACGGTCGTTTCGAGGATCTCTTTTTTTACATTGAATCGAAACTGGAGTCGCTGGCAGGCGCTGACCACGCCGGGCGGATGCATACCGCTCGCAGCCGCAACGATATCTGCATCGCGCTTTACCGCATGAAAGCGCGCAGGGAAACACTGGAAATCGCGAAGGCGGTTTCGGCTTTGCGTGGCACGCTGCTCCAACTCGCACGCTGTCATGCGAAAGATCTGATTCCGGCCTACACTCATACCCAACCGGCGCAACCCACTACGCTGGGCCATTACCTGATGGCCTACGTGGAGGTGCTGGGGCGGGATCAACTGCGCATTCAGGCGGCGTACGCAACCATCAATCGCAGCCCGTTGGGGGCATGCGCAATTACCACCACGGGCTTCCCGATTGACCGCGAATTTATGGCCACGCAGTTGGGCTTCGAAGGGCTTCAACTTAATTCCTACGGCGCGATTGCAGCGACCGATTACCTCACGGAACTGGCCGGAGCAGTCGCAACCGCCATGGCGAACCTTGGAAAGTTCACCCAGGATTTGCTGCTGTGGTGCAATCCGACGCTGGGCTTCCTGCGCCTCACTGATGCCTGGGTGCAGATATCCAGCATTATGCCGCAGAAGCGAAACCCGGTGCCGCTGGAGCATACCCGAATTCTGGCCAGCCGTGCACTGGCGGAAGCGCAGGGTGTTTTCACCTGCGTCCATAACACCCCGTTCGGGGACATCAACGATTCCGAAGACGATATACAGCCGCTGGTCTTCACCATGACGGCCAATGCGCAACGGGCGCTGAAGCTGATCAACGGCGTGTTGGGCGATGCGGAGTTCAATACGAAGCGCATGGCGGAACTGGCTGGCGCGGACTTCCTCACAGTGACCGAATTGGCGGACACCCTTGTCCGCTCTGAGGGTTTGAGTTTCCGCGAAGCCCATCATCTGGTTTCTGCCGCCGTGAAGGCGCTGGACGGAAGTTATTCGGTGGCGACGATGGCGGAAAAGACAGCGGAACTGGCACCGCAGTCGCTTGGGCGCGCACTCAAACTCAGCGTGGCCGAACTCTCCGATGCGCTGGACGCACGGAAGTTCGTAGAACTGCGGAGCATTCCGGGCGGACCAGCGGCGCTGGAATCGGCCATGACCCTGGCGGCGGACGAAGCGGGCACCGCCTCAGGCTGGATCGAAGCGAAGCAGACTTTACTGGACTCCAGCAGCGCTCATCTTCGCGAAGCCTGCGGGCTATTCAGCAGGTAGCCGCTACTTTTTCTCAGCCTGTATTGCCAGGTCCGGGTGGTGTACTGTAAGGACCAAACCTGACAAAGCTTTTGCGAAGCGGCGTCGCCCAGAGATGATTCAAGAGACAATGTGGGACGCCCCCCCGAGCGCGGTCTCCCAATCTCCGAAGCCCCAATCGATGGCTGGTCAGGTATATGCAAGTTAGGCGTATTATCCAATTATTCTATGTTACGCTAATATCGATATACTTGCGTGAATCGAGGCTACGTCGTGGATCCTGTAAGAAATCCCTTTTCGCCGGGTGCCGGCAGCCCGCCTCCTGAACTCGCAGGCCGGGACAAGATACGGGAACACGTGCGGATCGCAATTGCCCGGATACGTGCGGGCCGGCCGGCAAAGAGCGTTCTGGTGGTCGGACTCCGCGGGGTTGGCAAGACCGTGCTGCTGGAACGGATGCGGAGCGATGCTGAGGCATCCGGGGCATACACGGTTCGCATTGAGGTCCCGGAAAATCGGTCGCTGCCGGCGTTACTGGCCCCGCAACTTCGGCTTGTACTGCTTCGCCTGAGCCGGGTTGAAGCTGCTAAGGACTTTGCCCAGCGCGGGCTGCGCGCCGTCGCCGGGTTCGCTAAGGCTCTTAAGTTGAAATTCAGCGACATCGAAGTTGGACTGGATTTCGATCCGGAGCCGGGATTGGCGGATAATGGCGATCTTGAAGTTGACCTGACGGCACTGTTGGAAGAGGTGGGACACGCTGCACGGAAGGCCGATACCGCTGTCATTATCTTTATCGACGAATTGCAATATTTGGAAAGCAATCAATTCGCAGCTCTCATCACCGCGCTGCATCGCTGTGCACAAACGAATCTTCCTTTGACCGTGGTGGGGGCCGGCTTGCCACAGTTAAGGGGGCTGGCAGGCAATGCAAAGTCGTATGCCGAGCGACTGTTCGACTATCCGATGATTGGACCTTTGAGCCCGGCAGACGCGGAACAGGCGATCGTGAAGCCTGTGAATGGAGAAGGCGTGGAGGTGACGGCTGAAGCGGTTGCCGGAATCATCGCGGCAACACGAGGTTATCCGTACTTCCTGCAGGAATGGGGAAAACACGCATGGGATGTGGCCGAGCGCAGCCCGATCACGGCAGCCCAGGTGGACGAAGCTTCCGTACAGGCCGTAGCGGCGCTGGATGAGAGCTTCTTTCGAGTGCGCTTTGATCGGCTAACGCCGACCGGGAAGAGGTATCTGCGGGCAATGGCAGAGCTGGGGCCAGGCCCGCATCGGTCCGGGGATATTGCGCAGATGCTGGGAAAGACGGTCAATTCGCTGGGACCTTTGCGGCAGAGCCTGATCACCAGGGGGATGATCTGGAGTCCGAGCCACGGGGATACAGCGTTTACCGTGCCGTTGTTTGATGAATTCATGAAGCGGATCATGCCTCGGGCGCAGTGGAAGGCGGAATAATTATCCTCACTTTGCCTTCGCAGCTTCGGCGCGGACGCGACTGAAGTCGCGTGCCCAATCGGCTGTGTGGGTCTGACAAAATGTGGAACACGGATGATTGCGCCCCTTTAAACTGGAATTATCTTGCTCTGCTACATTGACGCGTTTTCCGGAATTGCCGGCGACATGCTGGTTGGTGCCCTCGCTGATGCCGGCGCGCCCCAGGCCGCCATCACGGAAGCTCTTGCCCCGCTTGCGGCCGACGCCATCATCACCTGGTCCCGCGTGGATCGCCGCGGTATTCAAGCCACCAAATTCCACGTGACCGCACCTCCCCAGCAGAAACACCGGCACCTCTCCGGCATTCTCAAAATGATTGCCGCTGCCGCACTGCCCGGTGAGGTAAAAGATTCCGTGGAGCGCGTCTTCCGCACCCTCGCCGAAGCCGAGGCCACGGTGCACGGTGTCGATCTCGAAAAAGTTCACTTCCATGAAGTCGGTGCCCTCGATTCCATTTGTGACATCGTCGGGGTCTGCCTCGCGCTGCACCTGCTGGGCATTGGCGACATCCACTGCTCCGCCATTAACACCGGCTCCGGCACGGTGAATACAGAACACGGCATGTTGCCCGTCCCTGCCCCGGCCACTGCACGCCTGCTTATCGGCAAACCGATTTATGCGCGGGGACCCGCGCTGGAATTGGCCACGCCCACCGGTGTGGCGGTGGTCGCAGCCCTGGCCTGCGGCTTCGGACCTATGCCGCCCATGACCATCCGCGCCACCGGTTACGGCGCGGGCGATCACAACTTCACCGAACACGCCAACGTATTGCGCGTGCTGGTGGGCGAGGCCAGTGGTGCCGCCGAGTCCGTCGGCGTCACCGTCATTGAAGCCAACATAGACGATGCGTCACCCCAGGTCATCGGCTTTGCCACCGAGCGCCTGCTTGCGGCGGGCGCGCTCGATGTGATCGTCATCCCCGCCCAGATGAAGAAGAATCGCCCGGGTGTGATGCTGCAGGTCCTCTGCACCCCGGAAGACCGCGAGCAACTCATTGCCTTGCTCTTCGCCGAAACCACCACTCTGGGCGTGCGTTTCCACATCGCCGAACGCCGCGTGCAAACGCGCCAAACGGTGGAAGTGGTCACGCCATGGGGAATCGTTCGAATCAAATCGGGCCCCGAAGGTTTCGCGCCGGAGTATGAAGACGCCCGCCGCATCGCACTGGATTCCGGTGTTCCGCTCAAGCAGGTTCTGGCCGAAGCCGCTCATCGCTATCTCACCGGGCGCGAGCGGCTATCCTGAGAATTACCCATGAAATACTATCTGACGACGCCCATCTACTACGTCAATGCCGCGCCTCACATAGGCCATACCTACACCACCCTGGCCGCCGAAACCATCAAGCGGCTGAAGCGCATGCAGGGCTACACCGCCGTGCTCACCACCGGCACCGATGAACACGGCCAGAAGGTAGAGCGTTCCGCGCGCGATACCGGCAAGACTCCGGAAGATTTCACCACTGTTATCTCCAATGAATTCCGCGCCCAGTGGGACAAACTCGGCATTCAGTACGACCACTTCATCCGCACCACAGACCCGAAGCATCACAAGACCGTCCAATGGCTTTTTAAGCGTTGCCTCGATAACGGCTACGTGTATAAGGGCAGCTATACAGGCCAATACTGCGTTTCCGACGAATACTATGTCTCCGACACACAGCCCGGCGATAATTGCCCGCTGTGCGGCCGGCCAACCGAAACCCTCACCGAAGAGAACTACTTCTTCAAACTCTCTGCCTTCGCCGACCGGCTGTTGCAGTACTACGAAGATAATCCCGATTTCATCCAGCCCGAAACCCGCCGCAACGAAATGATCAGCTTTATGAAAGGCGGATTGCAGGATCTTTCCATCTCGCGCACCAGCATCAAATGGGGCATTCCGCTGGAAGGCCAGCACGTTGCCTACGTCTGGTTCGACGCTCTCATCAGCTACATCAGCGCCGTGGACGGGAGTGGTGAGTGGCCTGCCGACCTGCATCTGATCGGCAAGGAAATCTCACGGTTTCACTGTGTTTTCTGGCCCGCATTTCTCATGGCAGCCGATGTCCCGCTGCCCAAGAAGATCTTCGCCCACGGCTGGCTGCTCTTCAACAACGAGAAGATGAGCAAGTCCGGTGGCAACATGCTGCGTACAGAGCCTATTCGCCAGGTGATGGGCACAGAGGCCCTGCGCTACTACCTGTTCCGCGACATCGTATTCGGGCAGGATGGCAATTTCAGTACGGAAGCGCTGGTGACCCGTTACAACGCCGATCTGGCCAATGGTCTGGGCAACCTCGCCAGCCGCACGCTCACCATGATCCGCCAGTATCGTGATGGTCTTATTCCCGCGCCTTCAGCCAACGTGGGTGCCGATAACCCGCTGGCACACGCCGCTCGCGAAACCATTGACAGCGCCAGCCGCGCCTTCGATGCCTTTGAATTTTCCAAAGGGCTGGAAGCAGTCTGGACCATGCTGTCCGCGGTAGATAAATTTATCGTGGAGCAGGCTCCGTGGAAACTCGCCAAGGTTCCGGGCGATGACGCCCGCCGGCAACTCGACGACGCGCTCTACGCCTCTGCCGAGACCCTGCGCATCGCCATTGCACTGCTACATCCCCTGCTGCCCGAATCGACGGCGAAGATCTGGGAACAACTCGGCATGACGGGCGCGCTTGACACCCTGCAACTCTCCGGCCTCGCCTGGGGACAGTTGCCCGCAGGCCAGGCCATTGGCAACATTTCGCCGGTCTTCCCCCGCATTGAGGCAGGCCCCGCCCTGGAACGAATGAGCCAGCTGGAGGAAGAAGAAATCCTGCGCCAACGTACCCTGTTGGGCCAGAAGCCACCAGAGCCGGAAGTTGTCATTCAGCCCCCGTCGCCCAAAATCACCATCGACGATTTCGTCAAAATCGACCTCCGCGTCGGTCAGGTCAAGACCGCCGAACGCGTGAAGGGTTCCGACAAGCTCCTCCATATGACGGTCGATATCGGGGAGCCGGAATTGCGCACCCTGGTCGCCGGAATCGCGCAAAACTATGCGCCGGAAGCGATGGTGGGACGCAAAGTGGTGATCGTCGCCAACCTGCAGCCGCGCAAGTTGAAGGGCATTGAATCCAACGGCATGATTGTGGCCGCATCCACGGAAGGGGGCCCGGCAGTTCTGGCCGGCTTCCTGGAAGATATCCCCGTCGGCGCACGGCTGAAGTAATGCAGCTCGTCGATTCCCATTGCCACCTGGACGGACCGAAGTTCACTCATGATCTGGATGCCGTGGTGGATCGCGCCGCAGCCGCCGGCATCACCCGGATGTTGACCATCGGCACCGGCGATGGCCCGCCGGAAGTGGACCGCGCCGTCCGCGTTGCCGAACGCTACCCGCAGGTCTTCGCCACTGTGGGCGTACACCCCCACGACGCAGGTAAAGTCACACCAAAAACCTTCGACGATCTCCGCGCGCTTGCCGCCAATCCCAAAGTGATTGCGTTCGGCGAAGTGGGCCTCGACTACCACTACGACCATGCACCGCGCGAAGTGCAGCGCGACGTCTTTATCGAACAACTCCGTCTGGCGCGCGATCTCCGCCTGCCCGTCATCATCCATACCCGCGAAGCGTGGCCGGATACAATCACCATCCTCCGCGAGCATTGGCAGGGTCCGGGCATTCTGCATTGCTTTACGGGCGATGCCGCGCAGGCCCGCGAAGGGTTGGATCTGGGTTTTTCTCTCGCCTTCGGTGGCGTACTGACCTTCAATACGGCCGCTGCCGTCCGCGCGGCCGCCGCCATAGTGCCCGATGATCGCCTGCTGGTGGAAACCGATGCCCCTTTTCTCGCGCCCATCCCCTGGCGCGGTAAGCGCAACGAGCCGTCTTTCATGGTGGAAACGGTGCGCAAGCTGGCCGAAGTGCGCGGCGTGACGCCCGAACACATCGCCGCCGTCACATCGCTCAACTTCAATAAGATGGTTGGACAGTGACCATCGCGCGCCTCATTCCCGCTTTGCTGTTCGCACTTTCGCTCCCCGCCCAAAGCTCTCCGGGTCAAACCTGGGAAGTTCACGCCATCCGCTACGCCACGCTGAAAGACTTCGCCGTCTCTGGTCTGGTCCGCGGCGCAGACCGCACCCGCAAGATGGATATCGCCATGATGATCTGGCTCATCCGCGGCGAGGGCCGCACCATTTTGTTCGATTCCGGCTTCTATCATGAGCCCTTCATGAAGCAATGGCATCCGGCGGATTACACCCGGCCTTCCGAGGCCCTCAGAGCCCTGCACGTAAAACCGGAAGATGTCACCGACGTCGTGCTCAGCCACATCCACTGGGATCATGCCGATGGTTTCGACCTCTTCCCCCAGGCGAAGATCTGGATTCAGAAAGACGAGCTGGAGTATTACTCGGGTGAAGCCTGGCAGGGGCACACCCGGACTGCGGCTGATCCCGAAGTGGTGCTCGGCCTCGTCCGCCTGAACACCCAGGGCCGCGTCATCCTGGTCCACGGTGACGACCAGGAACTCTTCCCCGGTATCCGCGCCTATACAGGCGGCAAACACACCCGGCAATCGCAATTCCTCAGCGTTCGCACAGCTGCGGGCACCGTTGTCCTTGCCAGCGATAACGCCTATCTCTACGAGAACCTGGAAACCCACACCCCCATCGGCCAGACGCTGGACGCCGATTCCAACCTCCGCGCCCTGCTGCGCATGCAGCAACTGGCTTCGCGACCCGGTCTGATCGTCCCCGGTCACGACCCTAAAGTCATGGAGATTTTTCCCACCGTTGCACCCGGCATTGTCCGTATTCAATAGCGCGGGTTTAGACTTGAATCAGGCCCGTCTCATGGCAACCCAGCCCCAAACCCCTGTGCACAGCTCCGCCGAGATATTTGATCTCGTGCGGGCCGACCTGGAACAGGTGGAACAAGCCATCAATGTGGAGTCCATCGGCTCTGTCGATACCGTGACCATGATAGGTCGCTATTTGCATCAGAGCGGCGGCAAACGCCTGCGGCCCGCGTTGCTGCTGCTATGCGCGCGGCTGGCGGGGAAACCGGGCAAATCGGCCATTCAGTTAGCCGCGGTGGTAGAGATGATTCACGCCGCGACCCTGGTTCACGACGACGTGATCGACAATTCGGGAACCCGTCGCGGGCGCCCTTCGGCCAATGTTCAGTGGGGCAACCATACCTGCGTTCTGGCCGGCGACTGGCTCTACATGCAGGCCTTCCAGGTGGCCTTGCGCGAGCGCAATTTTCATATTCTTGACCTGCTCATCACCCTCACCCAGATGATGGTGGAAGGCGAACTCATCCAGCTGGATCGTATCGGTCGCATCGATATTACCGAAGCCGACTGCATGGAACTGGTGGACCGGAAGACTGCTTGCCTCTTTTCCGCCTGCGCCAAACTCGGGGCCGTATCCGGCGGTGCCGACACGCCTACCGAAGAAAAACTGGGCGAGTTTGCCTGGAATCTGGGCATGGCGTTCCAGTTGATTGACGATCTGCTGGACTTCACGTCACAGGAAGAGAAGCTGGGCAAACCCGTAGGCGGCGATCTGAAAGAAGGCAAGGTCACTTTGCCTCTGGTCTACGCGCTGCAGAATGCCACCGCGCAGGAGCGCGCACTGGTGGAAACCGCGCTCACCGACCGCAATTATGATCGGGTACCCTTCCCCGCGATTCTGGAAATTGTAGAACGCTGCGACGGCATAAAACGCACCCGCGAGCGAGCCCGCCAGTTCACCGACCGCGCCCACCAGATGGTGGACGACTTTCCCGGCAGCCAGTGGCAACGCGGCCTCGGCGCTTTGGCCGAACTGATCACTGGTCGCGACCGCTAATCCCCAAAGCGGATATCGATAATCTGGCGCGACCGGAACAGCGGTACGTGACTCACAAACGTCGCCCGTGTGCCGCCCACCGCACGCGCCACAATCGTGGAAAACTCCTCCGGCGTGAAGGCGCGCCGAACCGATTGCCGACCGTCCGCTGCCGCCTCGTGCCCCAGCAGCGGGCAGATGAAGACGCTGAACAGCGCCAGCGGCAAAGGGTGTCTTATCAGGTCCAGAATCACAAACCGGCGGCACGATCGCCCTACATTCCGGATTAGCGCAATGTTCTCTTCGGGCGTCAGATGATGAGCCACAAACGAGGTGACCGCTACATCCGCTTCCGGCAGAGGGTCGCGGCAGGCGTCGGCTGCGATACAGGGAAAATCCGCATGGGGTGGCGACAAGCGGTCAATTCCCATAATCTCCACATTCATACGCCTCTTCAGGTACTTCAGCAAAGAGCCGCCACCGCAGCCGATGTCCAGCACTTTGCGTATTGGCTTGTCATCCTGGCGCAGAAAACGCTCCAGGGTACCGAAGGTCCCGAGCAGGGCGTGCACCCGGTCCAGATCGCGATGGAATCGTTCCAGAGTGGCAGGCGCGATATCCGGAGAGTCCATCAACTCCGGTTCCAGCGATCGTTTCACGCGCTACTTCTTTTCGCCCTTGCCTTCAAGGATGTAGATCTTCTCGTTGGGCGGAGCCAGCTTGAAGCGCTGCCGGATTTCCTTTTCCTGTTCGGCGGGGTCCTGCTCCAGACGCAGAATACGTTGCTGATGCAGTGCGATCTGTCGTTCCAGTTGCGCATTTTCCTGCTCGTACCGGTGGATTTCCTTGCGACGTTCCAGCAACGCCGGAATCCCGTTGGGCCCCTGCAGAGACACGAATGCGTACGCGACGCCACAAAGGACGACGACTGAATAAACCATTTTGCGCAACGAAAATCGCATCTTTTGACTCATACTAGCATTTTGCGCGCCGTTTGTTTAGCGCTAAAGTAAAGAAAAATGACCGGCAAAATTGTAGTTATAAGTTCCTGTGCTTCAGAGGACGAAGCCGGGCGAATCGCGGAGAAACTGGTAGCGGAAAAACTGGCCGCGTGTGTCAGCATCCTGCCCGGTGTGCGCAGCGTCTATCGATGGAAAGGCCAGCTGGAACATGCCAGCGAAGTTCTGCTGCTGATCAAGACTTCCCGGGACCATTTCGACAGGCTGCGGAACGCTCTGGAAGCCGCTCATTCCTACGAAGTGCCCGAGATTCTGGCGCTGCCGGTGGTGGATGGCGCACCCAATTACCTCAACTGGCTCGACCACGAACTGGCCGTTTCCGAACCGGTAGAGTAGGAGCTTCGTCGAGAGAACCCGCCAGTTCTTCCGTGCCGGAAACCGCCGTCACAGAAGATCGCAAGCCGTGCATGGGGAAATACGATGTCGGGCTTTCCGGGAAGCGATTTCCGAGGCAGCCTCCAGGCCCGGGAACGACGGCATCTTTGGCGTGCCGGGGCGCATAGGGTCCCCCGTATAGTGGAAACATTAAACATACTTCCTGTTGGCTCCGCGGGCGAACCTGAGATTTCGTTGAAAACAAGGGAAACGCTCGTCGGATCCGCACCTGTCCCGCATGACCGGAACCGGTTGAACTCGCCGCTTGAGACAGCCGGTTGAGCGCAGTTGACTATCCGCCCTCCGCCAGGCTACAGTGGCCAGGTCCCTTAACCCTTTAACTCTTTGGAGACTCCATGTTGAAGCTGCTTCCCCTTACCGCCGCCCTCGCCGCCATTACCATTCTCAGCGCCCCGCTGGTTGCGCAGGATCCACCCGAGATCCCCTTTGATTCCGTGGCCAATTTCCTCAAGCTCCCGCCTGACCTCCATATTGGTGAGGCTTCCGGTGTGGCCGTCAACTCCAAAAAACACGTCTTCGTTTTCTCCCGCGGAAATTCTACCGGTCCGGCCTATGCCGCCACCGCCGCCCAGTTGCTCGAATTCGGTCCCGACGGAAAATTCATCCGCGAGATCGGCCACAATCTCTACGCCTGGTCTTACGCCCATACCGTGCGCGTCGATAAAGACGACAACATTTGGGCGATCGACAAAGGCTCTGACATGATCGTCCGTTTCAGTCCGGAGGGCCGCGTCAGCATGGTCTTCGGCCGCAAGAAAGAGGCCAGCGATGAAGCTGAACCCTGGAAGCGCGTCACCCCGCCCCGCCCCGCCATTGACGGTCAGTTCCGCCAGCCCACCGACGTCGCCTGGGATACTGAGGGTAATATCTTCTTCAGTGACGGCTACATCAATTCCCGCGTCGCCAAGTACGATAAAAACGGTCGCTGGGTGAAGCAGTGGGGCACCTTCGGCGCTGGCCCCGACCAGTTCAACACGCCCCACAGCATCGCCAACGATGCTCAGGGAAACATCTACGTAGCGGATCGCGGTAACAGCCGAATCCAGGTCTACAACCACGATGGCGGTTTCCTCCGCACCATCAAAATCAACGCGTCCACTCCCGCCGATGCCCAGCCGTGGATGGGTGCCCGCCCCGCCCCAAACGCCGCCAACCCCACCATGAACGCCGGCGCCCCCTGGTCCATCTGCATCTCCGGCGGCAGCCCGCAGTATCTCTACAGTTCCGATGCCTTCCCCGGGCGCGTCTACAAGCTCTCACTCGATGGCAAACTACTGGGCATGCTCGGGACGTCGGGACGTCAGCTGAAGGAATTCGGCTGGATCCACGAAATGGCCTGCCCGTCGGAAAACGAGTTGTATGTCGCTGAACTGCTCAACTGGCGCGTCCAGAAGCTGCTGCTCCATCCTCGCTAACCCGGCGGCAGCTCCGGGAGTGCTGCCGCGAAGACCCCTGGCAGCACGGAAGCCTCTTTCCGCAGTGATGTACCTGATCGTGAATGTGTTGCTGACGCTCTGGGCGAAACCCGATTTCCCATTCGGCGTGGAAACAAACACGACGTGAATACCGGTAACGGCCACAGTTGAAACCGCCTGGTGCTGATATCACCCAGGGTCGTTCAGCAGACCCGTGGCACGACCCGGTAAAAGTAGCGCAAGATTACAGTTCAGGATGTGCCGGACGGTTCCGGGCGTCGTCTGGTGTCGCTATGCACAGTGCCGACTGTTGACTGTTCATGCCTGATATAATTCGGGTTATGCGATTGCCTCTTTCGTTTGTCTTTGTATGTTGCACATTCATCTTTTCTGCCGGGTGCCAAAAGCAAGAGGCGATACCAGTGACCGGCCCCGAGGCGACCGTCGTCCTCAGGGACGGCACGCGCGTTTCAGGTGAAGTTCTCTCCACGTCCGCAGCGCAACTTACTTTGAAAGCTATGGACGGAACCACCCGTGTGATTGAAATGGCAAACGTACGAGCGGTAGATTACGGCCCGCCTGTTGCGCACGCGGAGAACCGAACCCGTGCACAGACTACGAACCCGGTTGCAGGAAGGCAGCAGCGTGTTCACGACGACGGAATGCCCACACCTCCGCGTTATCATCCCGACGAATCACATATCTCCTCGCCTACTTTGCTGCTGCCCGCAGGCACCAGAGTAGAGATTCGGACCGATGAGAATATCGATTCACGAACTGCCAACGATGGTCAAACTTACGCCGCTGAGATTTATCGTGACGTGACCGACCAGGCGGGCGAGGTTGTGCTTCCCCAGGGTGCCAATGTACAACTGGTGATTCGATCGGCGAACCGGGGAGGACGTATATCAGGAGCGTCCGATCTTCTGGTTGATTTGGCCTCGGTGTCCGTGGGTGGACGCCGGTACGCGTTGGTAGCGTCAGACGTGGATCGACGCGGTAACCTGGGCCTCGGCGCGAATAAGCGCACTGCCGAATATGTTGGAGGCGTCAGCGCACTGGGTGCGATTATCGGTGCGATTGCGGGTCAGGGCAAGGGTGCCGCGATTGGCGCGGGCGCCGGCGCGGGTGCCGGCGCGATAGCGGAGGTTGCCACGAAGGGCGGGTCCGTCAGGATACCGGCGGAAACGCTCCTCACATTCCAACTGGAGCAACCGGTGAGGGTAGCGCCTTCGCGCTGAGACGGTCGACTCACACATAGACAGGCCCTGGCGAGATACCGCGTTCACCTGCGCCTGGGCAAAAGAAGGGCACCACAACGAAAGTTCTCCTGGCGGTCGTTCCGCTGTCGATTGCTTACTGAAAAGTGCGCGAGCACCCTTCGCTGTAAACATCCGCAAGGGCTGGCACCTTATGCAGGCCCCACAGTCCGCGCATACCCTGACCGCCGTCCGGCAAGCACAAGGGTTCCGTGCAGCCAGGCTAAGCAGATGAGCACCGCAACGAGGTTTAGAAGCCCTCCCGGTGACATCCCGCAGGCGATGTCGTCCGCCAGGTGAATTGAATGTTTCTCTCCGTTTGATTTGTCTGCCTGCTCCCCCAACGCTGTCGAGAACCCGGCGATCCGGAAGATCCCGGCAGCGAGAGCGGTGGGTTCGTTTTTCGAATACCGTAAAAAAAGTTGTCACAAGCCCCCCGAGCGGAACAATCCGGGAAATATTAGTTGACGCCGGTTACCTCCACAATGTACAGTAATGTACGCTATCGATTAGCAGAAATATATTTAATCGTACGGTTTTCGATATTTTGAGAGGAGACTATTCAAAATGCGCAATGGTCACAGCATGTTATCACCTGGAACTTTCGGTCTCGGGGTGATTGCGATTGGCGTCGCGATGGCCGCAAACGCCAGCGCGGGTCCCATTAAGATCAGTGTATTTACGGCGCTGGCGACTAATGCCGCTGGCGCCGCAAGCTTCACTGCCTGGCAGGACAACGCCATAACCTCTCTGACCCAGGCGCTTTCGGCGGCGGGGACTCCGGGAGCCGTTGGCACGGGTGGCCCAACCCAGTTTCAGTTGCAATCCAGCGTAAACGCGAGAGATCTGACGGTCACCAGCTTCAATTCGTGGCTCGGCACCGCGGATCCGGCCAGCGTCTTCGGCCCGGCGTTCGCAAATGAATACGGAAATCGGGGCCATTTTCCTCTCTACATCAACGGCAACGGCACGCAGTTCTCCATCAGCCAGCTCTCATTTATTGGAAGCAGTTCCGACGCCGGCAATCTGCTTGCATTCTCATACGGGCCTGGCGACTATAACTACAATGCCGCGTATATTGGCGTCATGGCTGGAGTCGACGGAATAGTCGGAACAGCCGACGATAAATACACAACCGACGTCACGCCGAATACTCAGCTTGTTGACGCTTTGATCGGGCGAGGTAGTGGTAATTCCCTGTGGCCCTGCGCACCGGGCGATCTTTCCCCCTGTTCAACCACGATCGAGCAGCAAGCCGCCATCAATGCGACGTCGTCGTATCTGTATGGTCAGAAATTCACTGGAACCTACTCGATCGGAGCCGTCAGTGGCTCGGCATCGTTCGACGTCGCGTCACCGGAGCCATCGACTTTTGTTCTCATTGGCTTGTCCGGTTTTGCGTTGCTGTCGGTACGCCGGCGGATTGGTTCCAGAGCCTGAACTTTTCCGGTACTCCGCGTCTTCGTCACGCAGGCACGCATCCGGGCCGATACGCAGTGAAGTTTTAAGGAAATTCGGGCAACCCCGCCCTTAACTCCCGCACTTTTGCGAACCTGACCGTTCGCCGTTCACGGTCGCTGCAAGAATAAATTCCACCTCACCAACCCATATGGCATCACGGCACTTGCGCGCAGTGGTGCGCGATCGCAAGCCCGCGCATGGCCGGTTTTTTTCAGCCGCGTGCTATTCCTTTGACCGGGAAAGGTGAAGAAAGTCGTCACAGGCACCCCCAGCCGAACGAGCGGAACGAACGCTTGACACTGATATAGCAGGTATATAAACTCACACTTGGCCCTTACGGCCAGCAGGAGACCATCGTCCATGAAGAACGCCCTCTTAATCGCGACAGCACTTGCCGCAGTTTCGTCCCCTGCCTTTACCGCCGATACCCCCGGCAGCGTCACCTATGCGAAAGACATCGCGCCAATTTTCCAGAACAAGTGCGAGGAATGCCACCACAAAGGCACCGCCGCTCCTTTTGCGATGGCGACCTGGGAAGAACTCCGCCCCTGGGCCCGCTCAATCCGGGAACGCGTCATCACCCGTAACATGCCGCCCTGGCATATCGATAAGACGGTTGGCATCCGCCATTTCGCCAACGACCGTTCCCTGAATGATGACCAGATCAACCTGATCGTGAAGTGGGTAGACTCCGGCGCTCCTTTCGGCAATAAGGCCGACCTGCCCGTTGCCAAAACCTGGCACGACGACCTCAGTTGGGAAACCACCCGCAGCCTGAGCCGCGAACCGGATGTCGTCGTGAAGTCGGAAGACTACACCATGCCCGCCAATGGACAGGACGTCTGGTGGAAGCCTCTCGCCGCCATCCCGCTCACCGAAGCCCGCTGGGTCCGCGCCGTCGAAATCCGCCCCGGTACTCTCGCCGGCAAGAAGATTATGCATCACGTTCGCGCCGACCTCGTGGTTCCCGAACTGCCCAACGGTCGCGGCAATAACGACTACGCCCTCATGGAATGGGCCATCGGCAAACAGAACGATATCTATCGCGAAGGCGCGGGCAAACTGCTCGAACCCGGTGCCGCCATTCGTTGGGAACTACACATGCACGCCGTGGGCACCGAAACCCGCGACCATGCCGAGATTGCCATCTGGTTCTACCCGAAGGGTCAGGAACCCACTCACAAGACCGTCCTGATGGGCTTTCAGGCCATGGACAATCAGACTCTCGACATCTCGCCCAACTCCATTGCACAACACTCCAAAATCACCGTGCTGAAGTCCGCCTCGCGCCTGGAAAACTTCCAGCCCCACATGCATCTGCGCGGCAAGGCCATGATGATGGAAGCCGTGATGCCCGATGGTTCCACCCGCGTGCTCAGCTACGTGAATAACTTCAACTTCAACTGGATGAATAACTATATCTATACGGATGACGAAGCTCCCGTGCTGCCCAAAGGCACTGCTATCCGCATCACCGCCTGGCATGACAACACCACCGGCAACCGCCACAATCCCGATCCCAACAAGTGGATCGGCTGGGGTGACCGTACAGTGGATGAAATGGCCCATGCCTGGGTCAATGTCACCACTCTGAGCGACGCCGAATACAACGACTGGGCCGCGAAGCATCCGCAGGGCCAGGCCGCACCTGCTCGCGCCACCGCGGCCAATGACAAGAACTAGCTCCCGCTACCTCGTCGTCGCCGCCTGGATCTTCGCCTCGCAGATCGCTACAGCCCAGGCGATTCCCCTGGTGGGTGAGCCCCGCCACGACTACGGCCAGTCCGTGATCGGTGCCTACGAAGGCTGGTGGCAGAATGCCGACGGCACCTACAGCCTGCTCGTCGGATACTTCAGCCGCAACATGGTGGAGCAGATGGATATTCCGGTGGGGCCAAATAACCGCATCGAGCCCGCAGGCCCCGACTACGGCCAGCCTACCCACTTCATGCCGGGTCGTGGCTGGGGCAACTGGGTGATCATCGCGCCCAAAGATTTCGGCGACAAGAAGCTGGTCTGGACGCTCACTGCCTACGGGCGCGCGACAACGCTCACCTTCGGCCTCGAACCGCTTTGGGCAATCGCGCCTTTCTCCGAAATCGGCATGAACAACACACCGCCCATTCTCAGTTTCGATGAAGGCGGTCCTGCCGTGCAGGGCCCCGCGCCGCGCACTGAATCCACCACCGCGAAGATGGGTGTCCCCCTTACTCTTACTACCGTGGTGCGGGATGATGCCAAGACTTTCCCCAACACCAAAGGCCCGTCCGCGCCTCCGGCCACCGTCACGTGGACCAAATTCCGCGGTCCGGGCGAAGTGAAGTTTGCCAACCCCAAACCCCCTGTGGTGGAGAACAAGCTGAAGGAAGACGCCGCGTATCCTTTCGCCGGCAAAGCTTCCACCACCGTCACGTTCTCTGAACCTGGTGAATACGAGTTGAACGTCACCGGCAACGACTGGTCTGGCGAAGGCGGCCGCGGCTTCCTTTGCTGCTGGACTAACGCCCACATGAAAGTTACCGTCAAGCAGTAATCACCTTGACACCGGCCCGCCGATTGCGCATACTGAACTAAATTTTCAGTCGTAACTTATTCGGGGTTCTCCTGACTTCCGCAATAAGCCCATAAGGAGCGGGTCCATGTCGATGCTTGCGCGCCAGATCTCCATCGTCTTGTTTGGAATCGGGCTTTCCGCCTCCCTGGCGCTGGCCCAAAGTTCAATCTCCGGTTCGGTCCGCGACAGTAGCGGTGCCGTAATGGCCGGTGTCAAAATCGAGGCCGCCAGCCCCGTGCTGATCGAGCGCAGCCGCACCGTTACCACCGACAACGAAGGGCGGTACGCCATTGTTGACGTCCGCCCCGGCGCCTACACCATGACCTTCAGCCTGCAGGGGTTCTCCAGTGTGCGCCAGCAGGTGGAGGTGCCATCCAACGTCACCGTCCCCGTAGACGCCGAAATGAAAGTCGGAGCGGTCGGCGAAACCGTTGAGGTTTCCGCCATTATCGCGACCGTCGACGTGGAAAACGCCGCACACCCCTCGGTCCTGTCGCGCGAGGATATGGACTCATTGCCCACCGCGCGAAACCCGCAGTCATTGGCGTCCTACGTGCCCGGCGTCCATCTCAACACGCCCGATGTCGGCGGCTCCATGCAGGTGCAACAGACCTATATTTCCGCACACGGAAACGCCCCGCACAACACCAGCTACGTCCTCGACGGCATGTTCGTCAACACCACGCAGAACGACGGGCAGATTCAGACCTACATCGATAACGAGATTGTTCAGGAGACCACCTACCAGACGAACAACATAGGTGCCGATGTGCAGGCAGGCGGCGTTCTGGTCAATATGATCCCCAAGGACGGCGGCAATCAGTTTCATTCAGACGTGTTCCTGGCATATGTCGGCTCCGGCTTCGTAGGCAGCAACGTGACCGACACGCTGAAAGCCCGCAATCTCACCGGGCAGTCTGCCGTGAACAAAATTAACGATTTCGATGGCTCCTTCGGTGGCCCGCTGAAACGTGACAAACTCTGGTTTCTCACCACCGGACGTTACCAGCGGAGCGATCTGCAGTCGCCCGGTTCGTTCTTCAAAGACGGTAGTCCCGGAATCGAAAAAGACTGGATCTGGACCGGCACGGGCCGCCTCACCTATCAGGCAACCCCGAAGAACAAGCTTGCGCTGATGTGGACCCGTGACTGGAAAACCATCAAGGCCGACATTGTTTCCGGTGCCGGCGGCTATAACGACACCGACCCGGACATCGCCTCGCTGCACCGCGACCCCGTCATGTATTACATCCTGCAAACCCGCTGGACCGGCACGCTCACGCCGAAGCTCATTCTCCAGGCGGGCTATTCTTTCAACAAGCTGGATTACAACGTCACCTATCAGCCCGGTATTCAGAAAACTCCCTTCACCCCGGAATGGTATGCCCAGGTCAGCAAGCTCGACCTCACCACCCTCACGCGCAGCAATGCCGGCGGTACCAACAACTACTACAAATTCGAGCGTCATGTGGCCACCGCTTCTGGTCTCTACGTCAGCGGTTCGCACCAGATCAAATTCGGTGTGCAGGATAACCGGGGGTTCGCGTTTGCCAACAGCATCGCCAACGGCGACCTCATTGCCAACTTCAACAACGGAGCTGCCGCCTCGGTTTCCGTGCAGGATACGCCGACCTTCTCGCGGCCCCGCCTGAATGCCGACTTAGGCCTGTACGCCATGGATACATGGCACTACAAGAGGCTTAGCGTTACCGGCGGAATCCGCTGGGAATACTGGTCGGGCCAGATTGATGCCACCTCCGCTCCGGCGGGCCGTTTTGTGCCCGCCCGGAACTTCGCGCAGATCGACTGCGGCACGATTAAGGGTCTGGGGTGCTTTAAGAACTGGACGCCGCGCGTGGGTGTCGTCTGGGATGTCCGCGGCAACCACAAGACCGCCATCAAGGGCGGCTTCGGCAAGTACAACACACCTATTGCGAGTTCCGTGCTGAACAACTTCAATCCAATGTTTCTGCAGGCCCAGACCGTGCCGTGGACCGATACGAACAAGGACGGGATTCCGCAGGATTCCGAAATTACCCGGGCCAACATCAGCAAGCAGTTCGGCGTGCTGACATCACGTCAGCTCGATCCGAATTTCAAACGCGAATATAACCTGCAGTGGAACATCGGCATCCAGCATGAAATCGCCCGTGGCATTACCGGAACCTTCACTTACAACGTGCGCAAGAACTACAACCCGCTCCTTGTAGTGAACAAGGCCTACTCGCTCGCCAACTGGACGAAGTCCAACATTGTCAGTCCGATTGACGGTTCTCAGATTCCGGTGTGGAACCTGAACCCCAACGTCACCACAGGTCTGACCGATCTTTACCAGACCAACAGCAGCGACGGCAATCTGAAATCCAATTCCTACCGCGGTTTTGAGACTTCCCTGAATGCCCGCCTCGCGAGAGGTGCCTTTGTTCAGTTTGGCTGGACCTACGACCAGATTCTGGACAAGAGTTGCGACCTCACCACGGGCGCGAATTTCTACAACGACCCGAACTCGCTGCGGTTCTGCGACTGGACCGGCGCGTCCAACCAGGACCTTGGCCAGATCAGCGGCGTGCCGTGGCGGCATGAGTTTAAGATGGTGGGCTCGGTGCCGCTGAAGTGGGGCATCCAGTTGAGCGGCTCCCTTTACGCCGATCCGGTGTACAGCACCAGTTTTGCCACGAACACTGCGGGGACAACATCCACCACGTTGTCCAACAGCGCACAAGCAGCGTTTGCCGGTCAGGTTTCCGGCTTCAGCCAGGTGAACTGGACAATCACATCCACCACCCGGTATCCGGCCAATTGTTCGGCATGCCCGAACGATGCGGCCAATCCCCTCCTCAAGGCTATTGCCGCGCCCGGCCTGCGCCAGGGTTCGGAACTGATTCCACTGGTGGCTCCCGGTGCCCGCCTTACACCGCGCATCAATCAGCTCGATCTCGCGCTCCGCAAGTGGTTCACACTGCGGGAAAAATACCGGATCTCCGCCGAAGCCCAGGTGTTCAATGTCCTGAACGCCAGTACCGTGCTCACTGAAAGTTACTCGCTCGGATCGTCCGTCACTCCATTTCTAAACGGCGGCATCGGCGGGCAGCCCAGCGTGGTGGCAAATCCGCGCATGCTCCGCCTCGCCATGCAGTTCAAGTTCTGAACCTGCATCACCCTGCATGTATGCTGCGGTTGACGCGCAATTAGCGGGAGAGGAACCATGGGCAGGCGAGGTCAATCCAGATCAGTCAGTTCACGCCACCCAAACGCAGCGCCGACAGCGCGCTTTACTTCAATCCAGCGGTTCGGAGCCAGGCATCCGGCGCGCTCCGTCAGAAAGGCCTTCGGAATAGTTCGCAGATTGTCGCAATTAGCCACGCATTCCCGGGCGAGGCCCTCGGCGGGGCCAAGCCGGACTTCGGCCGCGATATCCCGGATTGTCGAGGTGATTTCTACCCCGGCAAACTTATTCAGATGATCGTAAGCGCTGTCTCGCGTGAGCAGGAGAATTGGCCGACGACCGGCGGGAGCGGGCAGACTTGCCCACCAGATCTCGAACTGTTTCACGCTTTTTCATCCCATGTCTCCGGGAGCTCCCAGGTATCGGCATCCGCTGCCGGGTCTGGCTGCTTCAGATAAGCCTCACGCATCCGCTGCTGTTCGTGATGAAAAATAGCGTCCTTCACCGCAGTGCGGATGAACTCCGCGCGCTTGCGACGGGCTTTCGGGGCGATCCGGTCGATTGCGTCCAGAGTTGCCTTCTCAAACTGAACCAGAACCTGCTCCATATAGAGCCAGTATATATCGCCGTGAGATATGTTTCAGCAGTACCGCAGAGAAACGTTTCTACTTCCCGTTCAGCGGCACCTTGCGCCGCAGTTCGTCGAAGAAGTTCATCATAAGGATCAGGTGGTTCTGCTCCCGCTGCGTTTCCGGTGTCTCGACAGGCATGAGCGCGGCGACGCGCTTGCCGTCGGGAGCGACGTCGAAGGTAGAACCTCCGTTGACACCGAAATCAGCGGGCTTTTTATCCGACCAGACCTTCGGCTCGGCCGCGATGAACGAGTCGCCCCTGACCGTGTAGCCCGCCACCATGATCTGTTTGTCGCCTGAGAGAAAAAACAACTCGTGTCCCCTGGGCGGCCAAACCGGATAGGCAAGGCCGGCGTTCGAAATCTGCCATTTGCCCCCTGTGTCCGGGAAAGCCCGCACGTATACCTGAAAACGTCCCGATTCGTTGGAGCCATAGGCCAGCCAGCGCCCATCGGGAGAGAACACCGGCTGCCGTTCCAGGAAAGCCGTCTGCAGCAAGACCTCCGGCTTACCGCCGCGCAGCCCGTTGCCGTCGCTCTCCAGAGACATGCTCCACAAGTCAAATCCACCGCTGCCCTGTTCGAACCACGCCAGCCGCCTGCCGTCCGGCGTGAAGGAATACGGAGCCTGCCGCCTGTTACTCCGGGTCAGGGGCCGGGGCCCGCCGGCGCCGTCGGAGCGGGTCACGAACATACCGCCCTTTGCCCAGAACACGATGTAGCGGCCGTCCGGAGTCCATACCGCATTCATGGCCGCCCCTCCTCCCGCGCCGAAGGTCAGACGCGTCAGGGCATCCCGCTGCCACTGGTAAATCCACAGGTCGCTGGTCGCTCCCTCGGCAATCTCCAGCATCAGGCGCTCGCCGTCCGGTGACAGACGGGGCCGTTGATAGCGTCCGGGTTTGGCCAGCAGGGGCTGGGTCTTGCCGGCGCTGTCCAGCCATTGCACCGTGACCAGTCCGCTTCCCACGGCTTCGACGCTCTGGTACAGCAGCGTGCCTGGCCCCGAGGGTGCCCCTGCGACATCGAACTGCGCAACCCCGCTAATCGGGCTCCAGGCGACATGGTTCAGCATTGGCACTGGCGTGCCGCGCACCTCCAGTGCGTCCGGATCGAAAGCCACTGCAAAAAGGGTGCCGTTGTTGAGGTATAACAAATGCCCGGACCCCGGCGATGTGGGCACAAAACGGCCAAATGTGCCGGCGGTGACAAGCGTTTTCCGGCGGTGATCCGCGAGAGAAATAACCGCGATACTGGCCAGGTCTGAAGTGAACAGAACAGCCTTGCCCCCGGGCAGGATTTGTGGCCAGGTTTGCGAAACTTCTCCGGGCGCCAGTTCCGTCACCGGCGTGGGCGCGCCCCCGGCGGAAGGAATCCGCAACAGGGCGGTAGTGAACGAAAGCGACGCGATGATGGTCCCATCCTCGCCCCAGCTGCCGCCGGCTCCATAAGCAGCGTTGCACAGCACGACCGGTTCGCCACCGTCCAGGGAAAGCTTCTTCAACTGCGTTGAGGTGAAAAACGCAACCGACCGGCCATCGGGCGAGAAGAACGGACCGAAGGTGCCTGCGGCGCCCGCGGTGCCCGCGAGTTCGGTGACCATGGATTCATGGAGTTTACGGGTGAAGAGTTTTTCTTTCGATGCGTACACCAAACGGGTACCGTCGGGCGAGAGGATAGCGTTCACGCCGAGCGACTGCGAGAACGATACGTCGGAGCCCAGATCCACGTCGAAACGCTGCAGCGGCTTCAGGTCGGCGTGGCGCGTGGCGCGCCAGGCAATCCCCGACGCGCCTGCCGCAACCACCGCCAGTGCCGCCGCCGCAACCTTCATCCACACACTACCGTGCCGCGGCTGTGAGGAAGCGGTGACAGGCGCCGCGTCCTCATCCAAAAGCCCCCGATAATCCCCGATATCGCGTAACCGGTTCCTCGGGTCCTTCTCCAGACAACTTCGGATCAGCCTCCGCACCTTCACCGGCACCGCGCTCAAATCCGGCTCGGTGGTCAGCACGGCGGCCAGAATGTCGGTGGTGGTTTCTCCCCGGAACAGCCGTCCCCTTGACTAGTTCATACAGCACCACGCCGAAAGCCCAGATGTCGGCGCGCTTATCTGCCTTCTTACCGCGCGCCTGCTCCGGCGCCATATATGCCGCGGTCCCCAGAATGGTACCGGCTTCGGTGGACGCCACCAACGCCGGAGAATTATCCGGATCACTCAACCCGGACGCGCCCATCCGCGCAAGGCCAAAGTCGAGAACCTTCACCACGCCATCCGGCGTGATCTTGATATTCGCCGGTTTCAGATCACGATGGATGATCCCGTTCTCATGCGCGGCTTCCAGCGCCAGCGCAATCTGATCGGCGATTTTGAGCGCCTCGTCCACCGGCAGCGGGCCTTTGAGCGTGTCACCTTCCACCAGCTCCATGACGAGGTAATTTGGCCCGACATCGTAGAGATGACAGATATTCGGGTGATTCAGCGAAGCCACCGCGCGTGCCTCGCGCTCAAAGCGTTCGTTGAACTGCTCCCGCGAAGTCTTGATGGCGACGTCGCGATTCAGCCGTGGATCACGCGCGCGATACACTTCGCCCATGCCACCCTTGCCCAGCAGCGAGACAACCTCATAAGGGCCGAGTCGCGTACCTGGGGAAAGAGATGGCGGCCTTTTGCCTGTGGTGCCCGGCTTCCTGGAAGAGGGGACGTTCAGAAATCCCCCCATTTCGTCATGATGCGAGAGGAGCCGCTCCGCTTCGGCCCTCAGTTCCTGGCTGCCCCGGCAAAGCCGATCCAGTGCCGCGGACCGCTCTTCAGGAGCAATCGCCACCACCGCGTCAAATATCTCTTTGGTCTGCGCCCAGTGTTGCGGAGTCATGCTGCTTTACTCCGCGAAGGAAGCGCGGAGTTCTCCGTAGAGCCACGCCTTGGCGTGTTGAAATTCGCGCTTCACGGTGGTCGGGGACAGGGAAAGCGCCTCGGCCGTTTCCTCCACGCTCAGGCCGCCGAAGAAACGCATCTCCACGATTCGGGATTGCCGGTCATCCCACTGCGCCAGTTTGGTTAGCGCCTCATTCACGGCCACAACCTGCCAGGATTGCGCGTCGGTGTACACAAACGCATCTTCCAGTGAGATGTCCCGCGATTTACCGCCCCGCCGCTGGGCATCGCGCGTGCGCGCGTAATCCACCAGGATCCGTCGCATGACCTGCGCCGAGACCCCGAAAAAGTGAGCCCGGTTACGGAAGTCGAAAGCGCGCTCCTTCACCAGCCGCAGCCAGGCCTCATTCACCAGCGCGCTGGCCTGGAGTGTGTGGTCGTCGCGCTCGCCTTGCATGTAGTGGCCAGCCAGACGGCGCAACTCCTCATAGACCAGCGGAATGAGCGTTGCCTCAGCATCTTTATCGCCGTCCCGCAGTTTGCCCAACAGAACAGTGATCGCGCCGCGATCATCGTCTTGCGGTGGGGGTTCGCTGGTGCCTCTAATCGTGGTCACTCGTGAAAGCAGGGGAACCCATACTTCACCATACTAGCAGCTGAGGGGATGGTGCTGATGACAACGCGTGTGGCGCGAAAAATGGGCGCATGAGGAGGGAATGCTCTTCCCTTCCTCATGCGCCCGGCAAATTACAAACTTTGTAGCTTGCGAACCTGCGGCGGCTTTACTGTTGCTGGACACCCCTCACTTCGACCGCCCGCAGGATCGTGGCGCCGGTCCCGGTCTGCGCTGCCGCGAGTTTCAGCGTCAGCGATCTCAGCTCATTCAGTTCGGTCCGAAGGTCGTTCACATCCGTAAGCCCATTCCGCAGCGCGTTGATTTCGCGCCGCTGCGCTTCGAGCTGAGCTGCCTGATGCTCAATCAGCTTCCGATTCTTCTGGACCTCATTGAGCAGCAGGCCAGGGAGCAGATGATACGCGACCGTCTCGGGCAGACCTTCCTTGTTGTATACGGCCAGTTCCGGCATGACCGCCGCGACTTCCTCGGCGATCAGACCGAACTGGATCGGCTTCTCGCCGGTGGCATCGGGCTGCTTGTAGCGGAAAGTGACGGGGCGCAGCTGGAACAGGGGGTCGCTCGCGCTTCCCATAGGCTGGATGTCTTCCTTATAGCGACGGGACGAGGAGATCGTGCCCAGCTGGCCGTTACCGTCGACCATTACCGCGATCGCCCCGGAGAGGCCCGTGGTGACTCCGCGGATCCCTGCGATGAACGTTTGGGTCTGGCTGGCCCCGATTCGGATCGTATTGGTATCCCCGGCTACTCCACCATTATTGACCATGATGTTGTTATCGCCGGTCGACAGGTTGCCACCGGCACCATTACCCAACGCGGTATTGCCGGAGCCGGACGTGAGGTTTGGCAAAGCAAGGTATCCGACGACCGTGTTGTAGGTGCCTGTTGAGTTGGAATTCAGCGCATTCCTGCCGATAGCCACATTTTGGCTTCCATTTCCGTTATTACTCAGCGAACCGTAGCCCAGCGCGGTATTGTTAGAGCCTGATTTATTCGCAAACAGCGCATAGGCGCCGAACCCGGTATTGGCGCTGCCGGTGGAGCCATTGGTCATCGATTGATAGCCGTACGCGGCATTGTACGTCCCGGTGTTGCCGTTCAAAGCGCCAGTCCCTCCCGCTGTACTCAATGTCGCATCGGTGATGACACCTGCTGGCCCGGTAGCGCCGGTCGCGCCCGTTGCTCCGGGGTTGCCCTGCGGACCGGTTGCTCCCGTCGCTCCCGTCGCTCCCGTTGCGCCAACGGCGGCTGATGTCGCTCCCAGCTGACCGTTGGAGTCGATCACGACTGCGAAGCCAGAGCTCACCGCGACTCCGCGGATCCCTGCGATAAACGTTTTGGCATGGAGCGCGTTCCCGATTCGGATCGTATTGGTATCCCCGGATACTCCAACATTAGCGACCAGGATGTTGTCATCGCCGGTTGTGAGGCCAGTGCCGGCATCGGCACCCAACACGAGATTGCCGGAGCCGGACGTGAGGCTTGGCAACGCATTGAATCCGACGACCGTGTTGCTGGAGCCTGTTGAGTTGGTATACAGCGCATTCCTGCCGATAGCCACATTTTGGCTTCCACTGCTGTCACTATAGCCCGAAGCGTAGCCCAGCGTGCTGTTGTTAGTGCCTGAGGTATTCGAAAACAGCGCATAGCCGCCGAACCCGGCATTGGCATTGCCCGAGGGGTTACTGTTCATCGATTGATAGCCGTACGCGGCATTGGACGTTCCGGTGTTGCCGTTCAAAGCGCCGGTCCCTCCCGCTGTACTGAATGTCGTCGCACTGGTGATGACGCCTGCAGGCCCGGTTGCGCCGGTTAATCCGGTTGCCCCGGTCGTGCCGGTTGCCCCGGCTGAGCCGGTGGTTCCCGCGGGACCCGTTGCACCGGCAGCGCCGGTAGCGCCGGTGCTGCGCAGCGCCGCAAAGTAGGTGGTGCCGTTGCTCCAGACAGTCGCGGAAGTCGGTGCGGTGGCGGATCCAGCCGAGAGAACAAGAGTTGCGCCTGCAACTCCGCCGTTGAGGGTCCCCGCGCCCGGCGAGATGGTGACGATGCCCGCCCCGTAATTGACGATGCTCACATTCTGGCCGTTCAGGGGCTGTGAGCCTGGTGCGACGAGCGTTATCGTGGGCGATCCTGAGGCAACGGTGATCGTTTTGTAGGCCTGAAAATCGGTTGCCAGTGTCTGATAGTTGAGTGTTGTCGGAATCACCGCCGAGAGCGCGATACAGCCGGGTGTCGAAGCGGCGGTGTTTACGAAGAAGCTGCCGTTCGTTACACAGGGTGCGGGTCCGGTCGGCCCGGTTGCACCTGTTGCTCCCGTGGTCCCATTGGTGCCAACTGCTCCCGTCGCTCCTGTGGCTCCGATGTTGCCCTGTGAGCCCGTCGCTCCAGTCACGCCGATCGGTCCGGCGGACCCTGTCGGCCCGGCAGCGCCGGCGGAGGCCAGCAAAGCGAAATTGGTGGGATCGGTGTTCGGCGTGCCTGTGTTCAGGCCCGTCCTGCTGACGTACGAAGTGCCGCTATACGTGACAATGTCTCCGACGGTGTACGGATGCGGAGCCGCTACATACGCGCCCTGCGACTGCAGCCCTTGTCCAGCCGCTCCCGCTGCTCCGGTCAGACCCTGGATTCCCTGCCCGCCGGTCAGTCCGGTGTTGCCCGTCGGTCCCGCTGCTCCGGTGTTGCCGGTCAGTCCCGCTGCTCCGGTGTTGCCGGTCGGTCCCGCTGCTCCGGTGTTGCCGGTCAGGCCGGTGGACCCTGCTGCCCCAGCCAAACCTGTCAGCCCTATCGCTCCCGCTGGACCCGTGGATCCCTGGATTCCCTGCCCACCGGTCAGTCCGGTGTTGCCCGTCACGCCGGTGGACCCTGCTGCCCCAGCCAAACCTGTCAGCCCTATCGCTCCCGCTGGACCCGTGGATCCCTGGATTCCCTGC
>JBBROK010000030.1:0-59521 GCA_038229475.1 Bryobacterales bacterium
CGAAGCTGCGCTGCAAAGGATCAAACAACATCATGTACTGACCGCGCTACATGGCCGGTCTTGGGATGACCACTGGAGCTATAGGCACCAGCTTGCGTTGAATAACAGAATCGGGTTTACACAAAACCCTTGACACCACCCTCGCCGAACGTTCCACCTTTCGCGCCCCACACTGCCAGTGCCACGGCCAGTACCAGATCGTCTTTCGCCGCAGTGCCGAATCCCAACATCTGTTTACGGAACTCCCGCCACTCCGCCAGCCCCTCAGCGATCTCCACTTCCCTCAGTTCCAGGCTGGCCCGCAGTCCGCTCATTAGATCGGTCTTGGCCACGTAGTAAGTCCCGTTGTTATACCGCTCACCGGTTCCCGCTGTAATCGTCAGCGGACTCAGATCGCACCCCAGCTTCGCCCGCCGCAGCATATCCACCACCGGCGACCCCACGCCCGTCGCATCCACCACCACGCGCCGCGCACCGACACCCAGTGCTTCGTGCTGCGCAATCTGCCGGATTCGCTCCACCACATCCACGTACGACGTCCCCAGCCGCACGTTCTCCAGATAGACTACTGCCGAGGGATCGATGCGTCGCTCGCTGATCACCGTAAACGGGTGCATATGTACCGTACGCACCACCGTATCCGGGCGCCGCACAATGGCAATCGCGGTATGGTCGCGCATCTTCCCCAAATCCACTCCAATACTCCACATGCTTTTGTCTCTTCTCTTATCTGCGTCAATCGGCGTTCATCGGCGGCCATTGGGTTTACAGCCGCACCAGCTCATGCTCCGCCACACTCCCGTCCACCAGTTCCGCCGGAAACATCCCTTCGCCCGTATCGCTAAACCGGCACAGAAACTCCTGTTCAAAACCCGCCGGCGTCATCTTCCGCCGTTCCTCCTCCAGATACTCTTTCGGTATCCGCGCGCACTCCGTCGCCGGTCCCTCCACCCGCATCCACTCCGCGCCGCCCTCGCTCCACTCTTCCCAGAAAAATCCGCGCTGTCCGAACGGCGTACTCAGCAGCCACAGATCGCCGCCCGAGGTCGCCAGCATCGGACGCAGCGCCCAGTACAGATCGTCCTTCACCCGCGCCGCCTCGTCGATCATCAGCAGATTCACCGCCGAAAATCCCCGCACCGTCGCCTCATTCCCCGGCAGCCCTACAATCCGGCTCCCGTTCGGCAGCTTCACCGACTGCGCATTATCCCCGTCGCCCTTCACCCGGATGTCCAGCATCCGCACAAACTTTTCCGCCTTCCGCAGCCACTCCGCCGACTGCCGTTCCGAAGGACTCGCCACCACCACCAGACTCTCCGGCTGTGTGTACGCGCGGTGAACCGCCTTGATCGCGGAGACGGTCGATTTCCCCCACTGCCGGGAGCACAGCAGAATCCCCCGCCGCGAGGTCGATTCCAGTACGGTCTGCTGTTTGGCATCGGGCTCAAACCCCAGGCGCGAGCGCGCAAACGCAACCGCGTCCGGAGGCAGCGCAGCCGAACGCTTCTCGGGTGCGGGAATTGTCAGAATTTGTTCGTAGTTGACCACTTCGCCTGGAGGATAGCGCAGAGCTGCGCAAAACCTGACCTCCCGCCCGTGGCCGTTTCCAGCTAACTCCATGACAAGACGCGACTTGAGAAAATTACGCGGACGCGTGACTCGGAATCCGCTCTTATTTTGCTGAACTCGATTACCCGAAGGCTGGTGGGGCAGGACCTCGTCCCGTTTTTCCGATTTGGTGTTGACATTCAACTCAACGTCCGGTACGATTAAAACAATGGCCAGCAAGATAACACTCGGAAGTCGGATAAGGGAGTTGAGGTTGAAAGCCATACTGTCTCAGCGAGATCTCGCCGATCGCGTGGCAAGGCGACTGAGAGCGGACGACCGCGGTGGCTTCGATTTCACCTATCTTTCAAAAATCGAAAACGACAGACTCGTGCCTTCGGTCGCAGTGATTCTCGCGTTGTCCGCAGAACTGGAAGGCAATAGCGATGAACTGATGGCGCTGGCGGGTAAGGCTCCTGCTGATGTTGGCGACATGCTCAGGAAAAGTGAAGGTGCGCGGATGTTCTTTCGGTCCGCGATGTCAACGCAGCTTTCGGAAGACGATTGGAAAAAACTCCTGAAGGGGATTCCACCGAAGGAGAAGAAATGAAGTTCTATCGCAACGAGCATATTGAAGAAATCGCCGGGGAGCGCCTTCTGGAATTCGAGCGCAGGCTTGAACGTCCACTGTCGTTCCCAATCGACATCGAGTTGTTCGGCGATCTCGTTCTCGGGCTATCCACGCTCTGGGAAGCAATCGACGAACTTCCTGGCGAAGAAGTCCTTGCCGGACTCCGCGTTTCTGAGCGACAGATTGTAATGAATGAACGCCGTAAGCAGGAGATGGAACAGAAACCGGGCAGACGTCGCCTCACGCACGGCCACGAGATGGGCCACTGGGATCTCTTTGTGAACACTTCCAAACTCGACCACCCTAATCTGTTCGAAACCGCGCTTCCAGACATTTTTGCGTATCGCAGCGCCTCAGGTGGCCAGGTCCGGATTATCAGGACTTTGCTCTCCTGCGAGGAAGGCCGCGAATTATTGCGCCAGATGAAATCTCGCGCCGATACCCCGGATGAAGCGCGGTGCGTTAATCGCTATGCTGCTGCGATACTGATGCCCCGGACGGCCATACTCGCCGAAGCCAGCGGTATTGACCGAACCCATTGGCCGAACTTGTACCGGCTGTCCGATCACTTTGGGGTGACGATCTCCGCACTGCTAGTCCGCCTGGAACAGTTGAATCTGGTCTATTTGGACCAAAAAACAAAAACGCTGTACTCTTCGCGCGCAGAAGCGCAGGGACAAGGCGGATTGTTCTAAAAAAAATTCACAGGAACATTGAGTTGAAAATCAACCACAAGTATCGGGCTGAATGCAGAGAGCCCCCAGATCAGACCCGGACCACACCGTGCAGTTGTCAGGAAGCACGGCTGTTTGCAAGCAATGTTAGAGCCCGTATATCTGTGATTTAAAAAAGGAAAACACAATGAAGGAATTCGAAGTCACATGCGTTAACAAGCCGGACCGCTTAAGCCGTCACGAGCACATCACCCACATTGGCAACGAAGCTAGCAAATGGCGGATGGATCGGGATTTGGCTATCAAGAAGATCGACGCCAAGGAGGAGCGATTCTATACGGTGGATCGCGCAACCGGGCACAAGGTCTACGTCGGCGTTGTTCGCGGCGACGGCAACAAGGCCCCGTACCTCCGAACACACGCAGACGGCAAATGGAGGGACAATCTGCTTGCTCTGGACGAATGTACTGGAACTTGCAAGCTCATCCTCTAATAGACGCGCGGCGGGAGGGGCCTCACGGTTCTGGCCCTTTTCCGTTGCCCGGACTCTTCCATGCTGGAACCATGGGAATTGGTTTTCGACAACTCAATGGCTGAGACCAGAGTGTTCCTAATTACGCCCGAGAGGTCCGCCACAAATACCGGGCAACGCCAAACGTCAATCCTCCCGACAAACCCCGCAGTCTCATACACTATTGATACCCATGCTGCTCACCGTCAAAGACGCCTGCTCCCTGCACCCGATGGCTCTCGAGTACTCGATGAGCGAGCAGATCGAGAATCTCTCCGACGTCATCGGTACCACCGCAACAACCGCCCGCGAATTCTTCGGCAAAAACTACGTCACCAAAGGCATGGAGACCCTTCTCAGCCAGGGCTTGCAGCGTCTTGGCGGCAAGTCCGATCAGGCCGTCTTCGAACTCAAACAGGCCATGGGTGGCGGTAAGACCCACTCCATGATCGCCCTCGGTTTGCTGGCTCGCGATTCCACCCTCCGCGCCGAAGTCGTTCCCGAAATCGCCCGCGCCGCCGCCTTTGGCGATGCCCGAATCGTCGCCGTCAACGGTCGCGTCGGCTTTGAGGAAACCTTCCTTTGGGGAGAAATCGCCCGCCAACTCGGCCAAGCCGCCGAATTCTCCAAATTCTGGCGCGACGGGGCCAAAGCCCCTTCAGAAACCGACTGGATCTCCCTCATCGGCGAAGAACCCACCCTCATCCTGCTCGACGAACTGCCCCCGTACTTTGACTACGCCGTCACCCGCATCGTCGGCGACGGCAACCTCGCCCAGGTCACCACCTTCGCCTTGTCGAACCTGCTCTCGGCCTCCCTGAAACTGAAGCGCTGCTGTATTGTCCTCTCGAATCTCTCTGGCACTTATGAAGGCGCTACCCGCCAACTCCGCCAGGCTATCCGTAACTTCGAACAGGAAGCCAACCGCCAGGCCCGTTCCATTACGCCCGTCGAACTCGCCAGCCAGGAAATCTACGAGATCCTCCGCAAGCGCCTCTTCAGCAAGCTCCCGGATAAGTCGGTCATCGATTCCGTCGCCTCCGCCTACGCCGCCGCCCTGTCCGAAGCCGCCCGCTCCAAATCCATCGCGAAGAGCGCCGAGCAGATCGCTGAAGAAATCCACGGCTCCTATCCGTTCCATCCTTCCGTAAAACACGTCGTCGCGCTCTTCAAGGAAAACGAAAGCTACCGCCAGACCCGCGGTCTCATGCAGTTCGTCTCCAAAATCCTCAAGTCCGCCTGGAACCGCCCCAACGTCTACCTCGCCGGCTGCCAGCACCTCGACCTCAACCTGATGGACGTGCGCGAGGAAATCAACCGGATCGGCAACCTCCAGGGTGCCATCGCGCACGATGTCGCTTCCGGTACCAACGATGCTGCCGCCGAGCGCGTCGACGTCCACAACAACAGCGACGCCGCCAGCCAGTGCGCCGCCCTCCTGCTCACCGGCTCCCTTTCCGAGTCGGTCGACGCCGTAAAAGGCTTCACCAAAGTCCAGATGCTCGAATACCTCATCGCGCCCAACCGGACCGCGCTTGAGTTTCAGGATGCCTTCGAAGCCCTGCGCGGTGAATCGTGGTACCTGCATCGCAAAGACAACGACGCCTTCTACTTCTCCAACATCGAAAATCTAACCAAGCGCATCGACAACCGCGCCGACTCTGCCCCGCAACCCAAGATCGACCAGGAGATGCGCCGCCGTCTCGAACTTATCTTCCATCCCGACATCGGAACCGCCTATCAAACCGTCCACGCGCTTCCTCGTATCGATGAAATCCGCCTCAACGGTCCGCGAGTCTGCCTCGTCCTGAGTCCAGACAGTAAGATCCCCCCGGCGGAGGCCCAGGCATTCTGGCAATCCGTCACCGAGAAGAACAACTTTTGTGTCGTCACCGGCGGCGAATCCAGTCTTGGCAGTCTCGAAGAAAAGACCCGCCGCATCTGGGCCATCGCCCGCGTCCTCGAAGAAACTGGTGGTGACAAATCCCCGCACAAATCGGAACTCGACGACGAAGCCGAGCAGGCCGAACACGAGTTCAACTCCACCGTTGTCAGCCTCTTCAATCGCGTCTACTACCCCACGAAGGAGAAATTGACTCCCGCGAAATTGGCCATGACCTTTACCGGCAACCAGTTCCGCGCCGAAGACCAGATCGAAAAAGCTCTCTCCGACGTTGGTGCGTCCAAGCTTTATCGCACCCTCGACGGCAATGCCGACATGCTGATCGCCCGCGCCGAAGAAATGCTCTGGCCCGCGGGCGGCGAACGGCGCGTCCTCTGGCGAGACGTGGCCAGCCGTGCGCTCACCAACGAACGCTGGCCATGGCTTCCGCCCAAAGGCCTGGAGAACCTTCGCAAGCTCGCCGAAGGCTCTGGCCGCTGGAAATATTCCGAAGAAGGCTACATCGAAAAAGGCCCCTTCCCGAAATCCCGCACCCGCCCACTCGTCACCCAGCGCGACTACAAGGAAGCCACCGGCACTGCGGTCCTCGAAATCTTCGCCAAAGACGCTGGTCCCCATGGTCGCGTCCACTATGCCACCACTCCCGCGGTTTCGGCGGACAGCCCCGCCCTGCCCGACGCCATCTTAGAAACCACCGAAACCGCCCTCTGGTTCATCGCCATCGACCCCGACGGCGCGCACGAAACCGGCGATCCCTGCCGCTGGGAAAACAAACTAACTCTCACCCATGAGCGCGTCACCTTGCCCGGCGGAAAGCGCCGCGTCGAGCTCACGGTCAAACCCCGCGGCACCATCCGCTGGAACCTCAGCGGAGCCAATCCCAAAGAAGGGGCCGTTTACGCCGCGCCCATCGACCTTACGGGTGACTCAGAAGTCACCATTTACGCCTACGCGGAAGACTCCGGCGTCGGAGCAGCCCGTAACTTTGCCATTCCACGCGCCGATCAGGTTGGCCCCTCCATCGATAAGTCCCGCAAAGCCAGCCTCCGCCGGACGCAGGATTTCCGTGGCAGCACCGACACTTTCGTGGCGCTCGGCGAGTTTGACAGTCTCCAGGTTACCCTCGCAAATGGCGTTTCGCTCTCCGTGGGCGAAGGCTCTGCCGCCATCACCACCCGCTTCGGTTCGGACGCTGTCATCCGCGCTGACGACCTGCGCCGCTTCATCGAAGCTGCTCGGGCGGCGTTGCAGGACCCTCTGGCCGACGTGGTTCTCCGCGTCGCAGACCTCCGCTTCCAGAGCGGTCACGACCTGGAAACCTTTCTGGAAAAACATAAACTCGATGCCGCAGCCGGCGAAATAGAGCAGTAAGCCATGGAACGCGAAAAATCCCGAACCGTGAATGCTCCCGCTGCGACCACCGGTTTCGGTTGCCCCGAATCCATCGACCCGCATCGCTTCGAAGTCGACATTCCGCCGGGACGCGCTGAAGCCGTGGCAATTGTGGAGTGTTACGGCATCAAGGCAGGTATCGGCGGTTTGCCCGAAATTGCCGACCGTTGCCTCCTGCCTCGCCTCATCTGGTCCCTGATAGCGGAAGACGTGAAGCGCGAATTCAACGAACGTTTGCGCGCCAGAAAGTTGGCCGCCAGCCGCTGGACTGTGGGTATCAACAAAGTCGAACGCCTCCTCGGTAAGGAATTGCTGGTGCTTGCCTGGGCGGTGGAAGACGCGATGCCCGACGCCGTGCCGAACGCCGTTCGCAATTGGATTGGCCTGCGCCCCGAAGAACGCTGGTGGCTTTTCAATATCACCGCCGCCGCCACCGGGTTCCCCGAACATGCCGGTATCGGCTGGCGCAAGGCCCTCCGCTTCGCGCTCACTGAGAATCCCCTTGCCGAACAGGGCAGGGACGAAGCAGCCGCGAATGCAGGAAAAGCTCAGAAGCGTCGCGGTTCATCGCGCAGCGGCAACCGCCGTACCGGGGACGAATCCAACCAGTTGCTTCTTCTGACGGAGATGCCGGACGAACCCTCTCCCTTCCTGGTCTCGCCTCCTGTCAGTTCTCCCGTAACCCTGGGTAGCCGGAAGTGAGCGTAGTCCCCTTCGCGTGGCGTGATCGGCCCAGCCTAATTGAGCGTGTACTTCCGGCGCAGAAAATCTCCGCCGAAGCGCAAAAGGAGCGGAAGGCCGGTGCTGGCCAGACTCTCACCGCGCTCGGCAGTTATTGGAAGGGCCGCAAGCCCTTGATCCTGGTGAAAGCCTGCGTGCTGGGGGCGCTCCTGCCCGCTACGGACGATCTCGAAGGCGACCTCGCCGTCTTTGAGAAATTGATGGCCATTGATGACGAGGCATTTCTCCGTCGCGAGTTCTGCCCGTCTTGCCTCGACCTCGTCCGGCGTCTGCACCCGCGAGGCGAGATGCGGACCACGGAAGCCGAGGCTTTGTTTGAAGTCCGCCGCCGCGCCCAGGTGAGCGGGAAATCCGCATGGGAAACCGTGCCTTTCCGCATCGCCGACCTGGAATCGCTCAAGTCCAGTGGCTTAGTCTGGTGCGAGTCGCTGGTGGAGTCCGAGCGCTACCAGTGGCAACTGCGCTGGGTTCGGAGCTTCAGCTATCTGGAACGTGTGTCGGCTGCCAAACGCCCTGAAGAACTGGACCAGGAAGAGCTGTTCAAACCGATTTGGGAGGACGTCAACCGGTACCTCGGCACGTCCGCCGCCACCATTCCGGAACTCGTCGGGCAACTGGGGATTCTGCGCTTTGGCCAACGCCCGAAGGTAGGCGATACGTTTTGCGGTGGTGGGTCCATTCCGTTTGAGGCCGCGCGTCTCGGGTGCGATGTCTACGCCAGCGACCTCAATCCCATCGCCTGCATGTTGACCTGGGGCGCGCTCAATATTATCGGCGCGTCGCCGGAATCGCGCCGGGAGATTGAACGGACCCAGGCTGAGGTCGCGGCTGCCGTAGACCGCGAGATCACAGAGCTTGGTATCGAACATGATGCCGACGGGAACCGCGCCAAGGCCTACCTCTATTGCCTCGAAGTTCGATGCCCGCAGACCGGGTGGATGATTCCCCTGGCGCCCAGTTGGGTGATCAGCAAAAGCCGAAGCGTCATCGGTCGCTTGGTGCCGGACTACGGAACTCGCCGATTCGCTATTGAGGTTATTTCTGGTGCCTCGGAGGAGGCGCTCACTCAAGCAGCGGTAGGCACGATCCAGAACGGCGATGTCGTCTACGTGCTGGACGGCGAAACTTACAGGACCAAGTTCAAGACAATTCGCGGCGACGGTAGACGGTCTGACGGCGCAACGGAGAACAAGCTTCGCCCTTGGGAGAAGACGGACTTCATGCCACGCCCCACTGACATTCTGCAGGAACGGCTGTACTGTATTCAGTGGATTACGCGAGAGACCCTCCACAAGGCGCGGCAGGTCACTTTCTTCGCCGGCGTGACTGGGGCAGACCTCGAGCGGGAACGAAAGATCGAAAATCTGGTTCGCGAGAATTTGGAACGCTGGCAGCGGGATGGTCTCGTCCCCGACATGGAGATTGAATCAGGCGACAATACCGACCAGCCCGTTCGAGAGCGCGGTTGGACGTACTGGCACCACCTCTTCAACGCAAGGGCAATCCTTGTCCAGTCCCATTTTGGTCTGCGCGTAACGGCCACAAACGCCCCGTGCTTTTTAGATTCGCTGAACTTTGGCTCTAGACTTTGCCGTTGGGAAACTTCCCCCCGCCGCGTCGCCGCCGATGGCTCGGGGAAGCAAACCGGCGGTGCCAGCGACAATTCGAAGGATGTTTTTTCCAACCAGGCACTGAACACCCTGTTCAATTACTCGCTGCGGAGCAGTTCCGAACTTCAGGGTGAATACAAAAATACCTACGGCGGTCAGCGCTTGGGAGGGGGAACAAGCAGTGTCACTGCCGGGGCTGCGAGCAAAACCAGTGATAGCGGCGACCTGTGGATCACTGACCCACCCTATGCGGACGCAGTTCGGTACGAAGAGATCACGGAATACTTCATCGCGTGGCTTCGAAAGAATCCTCCAGAGCCATTCGATAGCTGGGTGTGGGACAGCCGCCGCCCGCTGGCCATAAAAGGAACAGGCGAGGATTTCCGCCGCGAGATGACCGGCGCTTACAGCGCAATGACCCGGAATATGCCCGATAACGGACTCCAGATCGTCATGTTCACCCACCAGGACGCTTCCGTCTGGGCGGACATGGCGGCCATCGTCTGGGGTGCTGGCCTGCAAGTCAGCGCGGCTTGGTACATTGCAACCGAAACCACTTCCGAACTCAAGAAAGGCGGTTACGTGCAGGGAACCGTCCTTCTGATCCTGCGTAAAAGCACGCAGGGCGAAAGCGTTTACCGCGATGAACTCGTACAGGAGGTCCGCACCGAGGTCGCCCGCCAGATCGAAACCATGACCGGCCTGAACCAATCCACCAAGGGCGCTGGCCGCTCCGAAAATCTCTTCGAAGACGCCGATCTCCAGATGGCGGGCTATGCAGCAGCCCTCCGCGTTCTGACTGGCTACAGCCGCATTGACGGCCAGGACATGGCCGCCGAAGCCCTTCGCCCCCGCCAGAAGGGTGGCCGCGACATCGTCAAAGAGATTATCGATTTCGCTGTTCAGGTTGCCAATGAATACCTCGTTCCCGACGGTATACCGGCCACGCTCTGGGAACGTCTCAGCGGCCCCGAACGCTTCTACCTCAAGATGCTCGACATCGAAGCCGCCGGCCTGAAGAAGATCGACAACTACCAGAACTTCGCCAAAGCCTTCCGCTATGGCGACTACACCGTGGTGATGGCCTCCACCAAACCCAACGACGCGCGCCTCAAATCGGCGCTCGAGCTGAAACGCGTCGAATTTGAAAGCGAGTTCGGCAAGAGCCCGCTTCGCGCTGTTCTCTTCGCGTTGTATGAGTTGCAGATCGAAGTCGATATCGACGAGGTCACCAGCCACCTTCGCGACCTGATTCCGGGTTATCTCACCCGCCGCGAAGACCTGATGGCGATTGCCACCGTAATCGCCGCCAAGCGCGAAAGCAAATTCCCCCAGGAAGCACAGGCCGCGCGCATCCTCCTGAGTCGCATCCGCAACGAGCGCCTCGGATGACTCGCGGAAGCCGTCAGGCAGCTCGATGTCATCGTGACAAATGCGTGTGAACCACCTAAATACTCGTTCGCGATAACCTGAAGGAAAGGAAGCCACCGTGACGATTGAAATTCGCAGACCAGAACTGGAAGCTTTGATCATCCAACGCATGAAAGGCGGTGGGTTTCACACTGTCGAAGATGTTCTGATGCAGGCTTTGAAAGCGTCACCGCCGGTTGCGGAGCAAGAGGAAAAATCCCGTGATCGACGGACCGGTGCTGATCTCATTGCGGCCCTGCAGGCCTCGCCCCATCGGGAACTGAATATTGAACCGTCCCGCTTTCGTTTATCCATGCCGGTGCGTGACGTGACCTTCTGATGGCGTGGCTTCTCGACACCAACATTCTTTCGGAAATTCGCAAGCCCACGCCGGAGCCGAAGGTGCTGGCGTCTATGTGGCCACTTTGAGTGCTGAACTCATCGTGGAATCGAAACGTTTCCGCGCCTCACGGCCTTCGATGTATTCGGATCTCTCAATTCACACGACCTGACGCATCACCCATCATATCCGGATGGTAAAAATGATGCTCGGGTATGTGACTCTCCACTGGCGTGCAGCCGCGCCCTTCAAACCAATGAGCCAGTTTAAAGATCAAACTGCGTATGCAGGGATCAGCGATAACTACTGATTTTATTCTTCCATCAGCTTGGATCAAAAGAGTTGATGAGGGCTGGCAAGGGTCAGGATCGGAAATCTGGACCTTGTGAAAACGAAGTACACGCAGGACTATTCCCCGCGAAACTTCCCCGTCACCGAAATGTGTCTCAGGGGTTATGCTGCGGCTCCCAGAGCCTGCATATATTTGATGCCCGTATAAGGGTAAGGGAACGCCGCTGAAGCAGCTTCTTTGAGAACGTGATGTAGTGATGTCTGGGTAACGCTGAACTCCATACCTTTAGTGCTGTTCAACAAATCAAACCACTGGCCGGTAGCAATGGGTTCCAGCATCTTTGCGATCGAGCCGAACATGGTCAGATGGTGGTGTACCGTAGCAACAAAACCGTCTTCGAAGTTCTTTTTTGCGTTCTCCATGTCAGTGCCTTGGGCGGCATAATCAATCTCCTGGCACTGAGCAAAATAGTGACGTCCATCCGGAACGATAAGTACGTGCAAATTCAAAAATCCGACGGCATGATGTGCACCATCTTTAGCCGAAGCCTGGAAAACAAATGTAGACGGCGCTGGCGCTGGCGGTTCGGGTGCTGGCATTGGAGCCTTTCCCACCGGATTCGTCTTCGTATCATTAGACATAAAATTAATAGTTGCGCAAGAACGCACAAGTATGCTAAGGCTGCGCCCCTTTCCCCTCCATCGTATACGATTATAGATAATCATGCAACCACGCAAACCTCTGTAAATACTTGGCTTTCCGATAACTCAATGAAGCAGACGAGACGCTTAACACGTTAAGTATGATGGGGTTGCGGACATATAAAACGAACAAACCTGCCTGGGGGAAATATTTTTGCAAATCTTGTGACTGTAGCACAAGTGTGCGTGTGGGTTTCTACTGTGGAAACTATTTACACTGTAGAATGTGCCTGTGGAAAAGCTCCGGGAGTGCTGCCTGCCGGGCCGGAACAGGGCGATCCGCGGACTGCAACGCGCCCCGGTTGCGCCTGGCCGGGACCTGACAGACGGCTGCAGCACGTGCCGGACGCGCTATATTAGCCGAAGGCGCTTAACTTGCCAGTCGTCCATACCTGCGGCACCCCGTTCATAGCTGCCCCACTCGCCGTGAAGACCTGATGGCGCTCACCTCACCAATCGCCGCCCATCGTCGCAGCGGTCGCATCGAAAGCGAGCGCCTCGGATGAGCCCGCCCGCTGACAACGTACTGCTGCGTCGCTTCAGTTCGCGATCCGGGCGTCTCAGTCACGTGTTTCTGAAAGACCGTCTCAAGGGCGCGCGCACCTACCGTCGCATCGCCGGTTATTTTCGTTCTTCCATCTTCGAACTCGTCGACGAAGAAATTGAAGGCCTCGACCTCATCGAAATCGTCTGCAACAGTGATCTCGACCCCAGGGACATCACCGCGTCCCGCCTGGCCCGCGAGACGGCCCTGAAGGAAAAGTGGAACGAAGGCTTCGACCAGATCGACAGCATGATGTACCGTCCCCGCTACCAGCGCCTTTACGACCTGCTGAAGAACGGCAAAGTGAAGGTCCGGGTGGTCTCGGCAAAAGACGCGCCGTTTCTCCACGGCAAGGCGGGCGTCATTGAAAGCCGCGATGGGGCGAAGACTTCTTTCATCGGCAGCCTCAACGAAACTCGCGAGGGTTGGCAAGAGCATTACGAGATTGTCTGGGAAGACCGTTCACCGGAAGGCGTGGCCTGGGTCGAAGAAGAATTTCGCTATCTCTGGAATCGCAGCGTCCCTCTGCCGGATGCCATCATTGAGGAAATCGGGCGGCTTTCGCGCAAGCGCGAAGTTGAACTAAAGGATCTGCAACCGGCTGACATCGCTGCCGGCGCTCTTGTCGAAGCGCCTCTCTACCGCAAAGGTGAAGAGCTCAAGCCCTGGCAGCGCGCCTTTGTAGGCTTGTTTCTGGAGCATCGCGAAAGCTACGGTATGGCGCGATTCGTCCTCGCCGATGAAGTCGGCGTCGGAAAGACGCTTTCCCTCGCCACCGCCGCAATGGTTGGTTGTCTTCTGGGCGATGGACCCGCCCTCGTGCTTACCCCGGCCACCTTGTGCCAGCAGTGGCAGGTCGAGTTGAAAGATAAGCTGGGCCTGCCTTCCGCCGTCTGGCTCTCCAGCGGAAAAGTGTGGCAGGACGCCAACGGCCATATCATCAAAACCCAGGGCGCGGAAGATATACGCAACTGCCCCTTTCAGATCGGCATTGTCTCCACCGGGCTAATCGTGCAGGGTACGGCGGAAGCGCGGGCGCTGCTCGAATGCCGCTTCGGCACGCTCGTGCTCGATGAAGCGCACCGTGCCCGCAAGGCCAGAGGCATCACCGGCAGCGGCGACCCCAACCGGTTGATGGAGTTCATGCTGCGTGCGGCACAGAAGTCGAAACACGTCATTTTGGGTACAGCCACGCCCGTCCAGACCGATGTTGAAGAACTGTGGGACCTCCTCGAAATCCTCAACCAGGGCGCCGACCATGTGCTCGGCCGGTTTGGCAGCAACTGGCGGCGTCCACTAGCCGCAATACCGGTCCTCACCGGCGAAAAAGATATCGCCGATGAACAGGAAGTCTGGAATTGGCTGCGCAACCCCCTTCCGGCAAAACGCGACGACCCGCTTTTCGACATGATCCGCCAGGACCTGCGCCTGAATCCGGACCGTTTCTATACCGATAAGCCCGTCACCGACCTTGACGACTTCACCCGCAAGGAATTACAGGATGCCGCCGCCGGGCGCGTCGACGGCCTCTCCTTCCTCCAGCGGCACAATCCCATCCTGCGCCACACCGTGCTCCGCAAGCGGGCCACGCTGGAAGAGATGGGTCTGCTCGACCGCATTGCTGTCGATATCTGGCCCAGTGAAAATGAACGTCTTCCCATGTTTGAGGGCATCGCCCTGCATACCGCGCCGGAATTCGATGCCGCCTACGCCGCCGCCAAAGACTTCATTGCCGCACTTCGGCAAAGAGTACGCTCTGCCGGTTTCATGCAGTCTATGATCGAACAGCGGATCTGCTCCAGCATTGCCAGCGGCATCGCCACGGCTACCCGGTTGCTCGAAAAACGCAGACCTCTCGCCATCGAAGGGGAAGATGAAGCAGCCGATTCGGTTGAAATCGAAAACCTGCCGGAAATTCTCGAAACGGAACGATTTTATCTGGAGCGGATTGTCATGGCCCTGCGCCGTCGCCCCACCGATCCAAAACTCGACGCGGTACTGCACTTTCTCCAGGACAAAAACTGGCTCGATCTCGGCTGCATCATTTTCAGCCAGTACTACGACACCGCTCACTGGATAGCCCAAAGCCTCACCGCGCGCCTGCCCGGCGAGAGTGTTGCCCTGTATGCCGGGGCCGGGAAGTCGGGCCTGTTCTTCGATGGCGAATGGCGGAGCGTGGAGCGCGAGGAGATTAAAACTGCGGTCAGGGAACGCAGAATTCGCCTTCTGGTAGCGACAGATGCTGCCTGCGAAGGTCTCAATCTGCAAACCCTTGGAACGCTCATCAATGTTGATCTCCCCTGGAATCCATCCCGCCTGGAACAGCGCATCGGGCGAATCAAACGCTATGGTCAGAGCCGACGCAGCGTCGATATGCTGAACCTGGTGTATGCGGGTACGAATGACGAAAAGGTTTACCAGGTACTTTCCCAACGCATGAAGGATCGCTACGACCTGTTTGGCTCACTGCCCGACACCATTCAGGATGGTTGGATTGAAGACATCGGGAACCTGGAGGAACACTTCTCCCGGTTCACACAGAAGAAACGCCGTGCCAACGCCTTCGACCTGCGCTACGGAAAGACGGTCATGCCGGAAGGTCCGGGATGGGAGCTATGCGAAAAGGTCCTGTCGCGCCGCGATGTGGTGGAGCGGTTGTCAGCGGGCTGGTGATGGCAACCTCGCTTTTCCCGGTTGGCCGGTTACCCGGTCACACTCAAAATAAATAAATCGTCTCAATTCTTCCAGTAACTTACAGCCTTGCGCCGCCACCAGCCTCCAACCGCGGGTTCACAATCGGGGCATGGAAGACATATCAATACTCCCGGCCACACAAGCCCCGCCTGATCCACCACTCCCGCGCCACACCACCGCGCGCCAGCGCGAAGCCGCCCGCCGCAATGGTGCCAAATCCCTCGGCCCGGTAACCGCCGAAGGCAAAAGGCGTGTCTCGCAGAACGCCATCAAACACGGTCTCTCTACCCAGAGTCTGTTAACTCCCGACATCCTGCTCCCCGGCGAAAGCCCCGACCGTTTCCTCCACCTCAACGCCAACATACTCGGGCGCCTCCTGCCCGCCGACGAACTCGAACTCGCCTTCGCCGAGACCTTTATCATGGCCCGCTGGCGTCAGCGCCGCTCCTGGGACCTCGAAGCCACCAGCTTCAATTCAGAGATCGCCGCCCAGGTCGCAGCCAGCCAGACCGACGCCCCACCCATCGCCGCCGCCAAAGCCTGGAACGCACTCTCTGAACGTTCCGAGGGTTTCCGCCTCCTGCACCGTTACGAAACCCGCCACCGCCGCGACATGAGCCGCGCCATCCGCGACATCGATTATGCCCGCAACCTGAAAATACCGAACAAACCCGGGCACGCGTAACTATATGCCTTTTCAGGCAACTCCGGGCGACCCGCAAGGTCGCGGTTCAGGAATGGTGGGGCGACATTCCAGCCATCAATATTTTCGATTCCACCGATTCACAGGATGGATGGAATCGGCGCGCAGAACGCGAAATAATGGTACAGTTCCCGCTCCGCAACCTCTCTCATGCAAATATCTGATCTCGCCACACGTCTCACCAATCTGGAAGCGGCTACAAAGAGCGCGCAATCGGCCGGCGACAACGCCTGGATGCTGGTTAGCGCGGCCCTGGTACTGATGATGACCGGCCCCGGCCTCGCGCTGTTCTATGGCGGCCTGGTAAGGCGCAAGAACATTCTGAGCACCATGATGCACAGCTTCATGATGATGGCGCTGGTAAGCGTAATCTGGAGCCTGGTGGGCTACAGCCTGGTGTTCAGCGAGGGCAACCCCTTCATCGGCGGACTGCAATACATATTCCTGCATGGCGTAGGCAAAGAGCCGAATGCCGATTACGCGGGAACCATTCCGCAATCAACCTACATGATCTACCAGTTGATGTTCGCCATCATCACGCCCGCGCTCATCTCCGGCGCTTATGCCGAACGGGTGAAGTTCAGCGCGGTGGCGCTGTTCACCACCCTGTGGGTCTTCGTGGTTTACTTTCCCATGGCGCACATGGTGTGGGGCAAGGGCGGCTTTCTCAACGCGTATCTGGGTGGCACAATCCCCTGCCTCGATTTCGCCGGGGGCACCGTGGTGCACATTACTTCGGGCGTATCGGCGCTGGTATTTGCCCTCTATCTGGGCAAGCGCAATGGATATCCGGCGGTGGCCATGCGACCGCACAGTATGACGTTGAGCGTGGTGGGCGCGTGCCTGTTGTGGGTGGGCTGGTTCGGCTTCAACGCGGGTAGCGCGGTGAGCGCGTCGGGTCTGGCCACCAGCGCCTTCGTGGCCACCCACTTCGCGGCAGCAGCGGCCGCGCTCGCCTGGACGGCGGCCGAATGGGTTCACATGGGCAAGCCCAGCATGTTGGGGGGCATCTCCGGCGCCGTGGCTGGCCTGGTGGCCATCACTCCGGCCTCGGGATTTGTGGGCCCCATGGCCGCGCTGGCAATTGGACTGGCGGCGGGTGTGGTCTGCTTTCTCATGGTGACCACCGTAAAGCGGACATTCGGTTACGACGATTCACTGGATGCCTTCGGGGTCCACGGGGTGGGCGGAACCCTCGGCGCGCTTCTGACCGGTGTGTTCGCCACCAACGCCATCAACGATACGCCCATTGGCAACAAGCTTCCCCTGCTTGGCCTGGCGGATGGCAATGGTATGCAAATCGTCTGGCAACTGGTGGGCATACTGATCGCTGCTGGCCTGGCGGCGGTGGGAACCCTGGTAATTTTGAAGATCACCGACAAATTGGTGGGGCTGCGGGTCACGGCTGACGAAGAAGAAGAAGGTCTGGATTTGAGTCAACATGGCGAAGAAGGATATTTTCTTGAAGCATAGAGTCATAATGGAAACGGCATGAAAAAGATCGAAGCGATCGTCCAGCCCTTCAAGCTGAACGACGTGAAGGAAGCGCTGAAGAACATCGGTATCGACGGTATGACCGTCATCGAAGTGCGTGGTCACGGACGGCAGAAGGGTCACAAAGAGGTCTACCGCGGCCAGGAGTACCAGGTGGATCTGCTGCCCAAGGTGAAGTTTGAGATGGTAGTGCCGGACAACCGCGTGGACGAGGTGCTGGACGCCATCACCAACGCGGCGCGCACGGGCAAGATTGGCGATGGCAAGATTTTCGTGTACGAAGCTCTGGAAGCGGTGCGTATCCGCAACGGTGATCGCGGCGAATCTGCCGTTTAAGCGTGACTGACACGGCGATTCGCGAGCAGTTCTTTGCCGCCCGCGATCCGTTCGCAGCCCTTGCGGCGCGCACCGCACACATCGACGGCATTCTGCGGCAACACTGGCAACGGATGCCTGCGGGCATTGCGCTGATAGCGGTGGGCGGCTATGGGCGCGGCGAGATGTTCCCGGCTTCAGACGTCGACCTGCTCATTCTGACTCCCGGCGAAAAGGCGCAGGCCGCCATCCGCGAACCCCTGGCCCCGGTGCTGAGCGCGCTTTGGGATGAGAAGCTGCGAATCTCGCAGTCGGTGCGCACTCCGGCGGAATGCAATCGAATTGAAGAGAGCAACGCAGAACTGGCCGTGAGCCTGCTGGACCGGCGGTTTCTGGCAGGCGACGAAGCGCTCTTCCAGCAGATTCGTGACCCCAGGCCTGAGCTTGGCCGCAACATTGCGAAGCTCACACACGAGCGTCACGCAATGTATCAGAACACGCTCTACCATCTGGAGCCGAACGTGAAAGATGCGCCCGGCGGGCTGCGTGATCTGCAGGTGATCCGCTGGCTGGCGAAACTGGGCGCGGTGGCGAGCGAGATCCCGGAAGGCGTGGAAGTGCTGTTTGAAATCCGCTGCTTTCTGCACTACCTGGCGGGGCGCGACGACAACAAACTGACGTTCGGGCGGCAGGATGAAATCGCGGGCCTGCTGGAGGCGTCGTCCCCGGAAGCAATGATGCGGCGTTACTATCGCGCCGTACGCGGGATTGCACGGCTGGCACAGCGGCGGCTGGGCCGGTTCGAAGCGCGCCAGAGCGGCCTGCTGTCCCGATTTCTTGACAGTACGTCGCGGCTCTCCACGACCGACTTTTCGGTGGCACATGGCGAAATCTTCCTCCGCTCTTCCGCAGCGGCCGGCGACTGGAATACGGTTATGCAGTTGTTCGCATTTATGGCGCGTCACGGGCTCCCCCTCGCTGCCGCCACCGGGGAACGGCTGGAGCGCGGGCACGTCGAGCCAGCGGGCCCGGTGTGGACGGCTTTCCGTGGCGTTCTGCGCGCGCCCCATGCGGCGATGGCGCTGCGCGCGATGCACTCCACCGGCGTGCTGGAATCGATCTTCCCCGAGCTGCGCGAGATTGAGGCGCTGGTGATCCGCGATTTTTACCATCGGTATACAGTGGACGAACACACGCTGGTGGCGATTGGCAAAGTGATTGGATTGCGCGAAGGGCAGGACGCGCCGTTCTGTGATCTGGCTCGCGAGACACAGGATTTCGACCTGCTGCTGGTGGCCCTGCTGTTTCATGATGTGGGCAAAGCAGGGGACGAAGAAAGCCATGTTCACTCGTCGCGCCGGATCGGGGAAGTTGCCCTGGCGCGGCTGGGAGTGAGTGAACGGGCGCACGCCGTAGTGGCGTTTCTTATTGAAGCCCATCTGGAAATGTCGCTGGCGATGAGCGGGCGCGATCTGGATGATCCGCTGGTGATCCACGCGATGGCCGAGCGCATTGGCACAGTGGAAAGACTGAAGCTGTTGACCCTGCTGACATGGGGTGATATCAGCGCGGTGCATCCGGAAGCCATGACCGAATGGCGCCGCGGACTGCTGTGGAAGCTGTACACCGCCACCTATGCGGAATTGACCAGAGAGCTGACCGACCGCACGCACGCCGGGGACCTGGACGCGTGGACCGTGGCCGAGCAGAGTTTTCTGGAAGGTCTGCCGCCGCGTTATCGTCGCGTTCATACACGGCAAGAGATTCAGGAGCATGTGCGGCTGGAAGAAAAAAGCCGTACCGGTAACGTCGCGGTAACACTGCTGCGGCAGCAGGGATGGCAGCTTACCGTGGTGGGCCATGACAAGCCGTTTCTGTTCGCCTCGATTGCGGCCGCGATATCCAGTTTCGGCTTTAACATTCTGCGGGCCGAAGCATTCTCGAACGTGCACGGAACCGTGGTGGATACATTCGCGTTCGCCGATCCGGGGCGGGAGCTGGAACTGAATCCGGGCGAGTTGGAAAAGCTGCTCAAAACGGTTACCCGTGCGGCGCGGGGGGAAGTCTCAGCGGCTGACTTGCTGAAGCGCAGACCGCGGGTGAAGCCCGATCCGCTGGCGCTCTCGCTGGCCAGGGTCCGCTTTGATAATCAGACATCGACCACGGCGACGCTGATTCACCTGGTGGCGCAGGACAGGCCAGGGTTGCTGTACGATGTGGCTTCGCTGATCTCGCAGCGGGGGGGGAACATTGAGGTGGTACTGGTGGATACAGAGGCGCGGAAGGCCATCGACGTGTTCTATGTTACGCATCAGGGCAACAAGCTTTCTGACGAATACGCCGCCGTGCTTTGCGACGCAATGGCACAGCTGCTGGTGCCGCCGAAGGGTTAAAATTCATTGGAACAGGCGTATTGAGGGTGAATGACGATCTGGTTGCACTCCACCAAATCCACGATGATTGATGCGGCAGTTCTCGCTGAGCGCGGCGAGCCCCATGGCACCGCGGTAGTAGCGGAATCGCAGACGGCGGGCATCGGACGGCATGGGCATAGCTGGCACTCGGAGGATACGGGCGGGCTGTATATATCCGTCATTCTGCGGCTCCGCTTTCTTCCCCGTGATCTGCCACTGTTGACGATGGCGCTGGGGCTCGGGGTGCAGCGAGCCCTGCTGCCGGAAGCCACCACAGACATTCGGTGGCCGAACGATATTCTGCTGGACGGGAAGAAACTGGCGGGCATTCTGGTGCAAACACCGTCGACGGGTGTAGCCATTGCGGGCATTGGACTCAACGTGAATCAGACGTCGTTTCCCCACGACCTGGCGGAAATCGCAACCTCGCTGCGATTGCATCGCAGCGAGGAACTCTCCAGGGAACAAATCCTGGATCGGATATTGGCCGATTGCCTTGCCGAAGCCGCGGCGCTGGCCGCGGGAGGGCGGGATTCCGTACTGGCGCGGTTCGGGAAATGCTCCTCGTGGGTGCGGGGCAAGGCGGTGGAAGTGCAGCAGGGCGGGCAATTGATCCGCGGCATCACAGAGGGGCTGGATGCCGACGGTTTTCTATTGGTGCGCACGGCCACCGGCGTGGAGACGATCCTCACGGGCGGCGTGCGCCAGGCCTCAATTTCCTGACGCGGCGAAGCGCTTGAAGAAGCTGTCCTGCTTCCAGTGAGGCCGCTCCGGGTTATCGGCCACCGACTTCAACAGATTAAAGATCACGTGATTGAACTGCGCCGCGGCGGCCTTATCCAGCGGCTGGTTGAGATCGTCGGACGGGCGGTGATAGCGCTCCTTCACCCAGGCGAGGCGAATTTTCTCTTCCTGTGATCCGAACTCGTAGCCGAACTTGAACGCCAGCGAGGGCACGCCTTCGCGGATAAAGCTGTACTGGTCGCTGCGGATGAAGCGGTTCTGTTCCGGCTCGCGATCCGTTTGCACATCGACCCCTTCCGCCTTTGCGGCAACCCGCACGGCATCGCCGAGAGTGGATTCGGCCAGTCCCTGCACTTCCAGAACTTTCAGAGGGTAAAGGGGCAGGAACATATCGAGGTTGATGTCAGCCACGATTTGTCCTTTGGGAACGGTGGGGTGCGAGGCGAAGAAACGGGAACCCAGTTCGCCCTTCTCTTCCCCGGTGACGGTGAGGAAGATAACAGAGCGCTTCGGCCGGAAGCCGGAATCGTGGAAGAGGCGTGCCACTTCCAGCACAGAGGCCACACCGGAGGCATTGTCCATCACGCCGTTGTAAATGGCGTCGCCATTGACGGGACGACCGACGCCAACATGATCGAGGTGGGCGGAGAAGATGACGAATTCGTCTTTGAGTTTCGGGTCTGAACCGGGGAGGATGCCGACGACGTTGCCGGCTTCCATGGAGTCACGCCGGGCGCGGAGTCTGACTTCCAGGGTGGCGGCAAGCTGGAAGTGTGGAAGAGGCTGGTTATCGGCGGCAAGTTTAAAAATTTCCTCGAAACTGTGCGCGCTGCCGGCAAAGAATTTGGGACCGCCTTCGCGCAGGATGGTCATGGTGACGTTCTGGCCCTTGGTCTCCGAGAGGGTGTGGTCGGCAAGGAGGACGGCGGGAAGCGGGGGCGGCACTGGACCGCGTCCCCCGGCGGTCTGCGCGCCCTGAGTGCCGGCAGTGCGGGGATTCTGGATGACGGCGATACCAATGGCACCGGCCTTGTGCAGGGCGTCCCAGCGTTCCACGCCGGAGCCGTAGTGCGACTTCATGTTGCCATCGGCCTGCACCGGCCCCTGAGCGTTGATAACGACGGCGATCTTACCTTTCAGATCGATACCGGCGAGGTCATCATACTTCACCTCGGGGATGACGAGGCCATAGCCCACAAAGACCATGGGGGCTTTGACAAGGGACACGAGATCACCGCGCGGACTGAGAGTGGCGTCTTTGCCGGGTTCGATGGGCTCACGCTTACCGTCGCGTATCAGCACAACAGAAGATTTGGCGGGATTGAGCAGGCGGGTTTCAAATTTGACGGTCTGTATGTAGGCCGAGGTACCGCCGGGCTTCAGGCCGAGGGATTCAAACTTGCCCGCCACGTATTCCACGGCCTTGCGGAATTCTTTGGATCCGGTGTCGCGGCCCTGCATACCGTCGTTGGCGAGGAATTCGATGTGTGACCACCAGAGCTGTCCTTCGGCAGTATAGTCGGCGGCGGCGAAAAGGGAGACTGCGGAGAGGAGAAGAATTAGTGGTGTTCGCATGTTTCTGTTTAGTGACCTGCGGGGGAACCGTTGTTGGCCAGCAGGTGCTTGATTTGCGCCACAGCCAGTTCAATTTTGTTGTCGTAGACGCGCTTGCCCAGTTCCGCGGTCGATTGCCGTGCGTCGCCGCTGATGCCGTTGCCGGGACGCGATTTAGGATCGCCCACAGCAGTAGCCAGTTCATTCATTCGCACCCAGTTCTTGTCCTGGCCAAGGTAGATCATGGTGGAGGTGTCTTTGGTATCGGCATGTGAGCCGCCCGGGATGTTATTGGCCTTCAGCCATTTATCGATCTCTTCGGTAGCCTTGGCGTAGACATCACCGCAAAAGATCACATGAATACCCTGGTTGGAGTATTTGGTGTTGAGCTTCGAGGCGACTTCGGCCATTTCCTTTTGTCCGCCACCGTGGTCACCCATAAGCACAACGTTCTTGAAGCCGGTCTTGATCAGTTGCTCGGCGACCTGTTCATTCAGGGCCGCAAACAGCGGGCCGGTGAGTCCAATGGTGCCAGGGAGATCGGCGCTGGCGTTGTTTACCGAGAACGGCATGATCGGTGCCACAATGGCGTTGCCCAGCTTTTCAGCGATGCCGAGCGCCACGTACTTGCCCATCAGGGTATGTCCACCATTGACGCACTGCGGACCGCGCTGTTCGGTACCGCCGTTATAGACCAGTGCGGTGGTCTTGCCGGCTGTCATCGCCTTCTTCACTTCCACCCACGTCATCATCTCGAAGTCGTTGTTGGCGGAATACGTGGGCGCGGCAACGCGCTTCTGCTGGGCCTGCACCACCACGGCGGTTAGCGCCAGCGCACCGCCCGCCAAAATCATGGCTGCGGTGGAATTTTTCAGGTTTCTCATGTGGGGCAACACTCCTCTTTTCAGACACCAGGGTCTCGCGCAAATTGTATCCCACGCAGGGCGGTGAGAGCAAATCGAAGGGCACGTGAAATCATTAATCAATGGCTGTAGAGCAAGAGAGAATTCGGACTTTACACGACGCGCCCGCAGGTTCGCAGCCGCGTTACGTCCTTTACTGGTCGCAGATGAACCGGCGGGTACGGTTTAACCATGCACTGCTGCATGCCGTGGAGCTGGCCAACCGGCACGGTCTGCCCCTGCTGGTGTATGAGGGACTGACGTGCACGTACAAGGCCGCCAACCGGCGCCTTCACACGTTTCTGGTGGAAGCAGTTCCCCATACCGCCGCTGAATTGAAACGGCGGGGCGCGGGTTACTTTTTCTACCTGCGGGCCAGACGGAGTGACCCCAACGACGTGTTCTATCGCCTGGCAGCGCACGCCCACACCGTGGTCACCGACGACTACCCGGTGTTCATCGCAGCGCAACACAACCGATCGGTAGCGACGCGGATCCAGGTGCCATTCGTCGCGGTGGATTCGAGTTGTATTGTGCCCATGAGCGTGCATGAAAAACAGGCCTGGGCAGCCTACACAATTCGGCCAAAGATCCACCGGGAACTACCCCGATTCCTGCGGACCCCGGACCCCACGCCGCTGTTGCACAAATGGCGCGAGGGTCTGTTGCCTGTCGAAGTGGCCACACTGCGAACTGCGGTGACGGCGGAAACCGTTGCAGGGCTGGTGGCAGGCTGCGAGATCAATCAGTCTATCCCTGTCTCCACCGCGTTTCACGGTGGAGCGGAGGAGGCCGGGAGGCGGCTGGAATCTTTCCTGGAAAACAATTTGCGTCGCTATGCCGCGGAGGGCAATAAACCTTCTGCGCACGCCACCAGCCACTTGAGTTCACACCTGCATTTTGGGCACATCTCGCCGCTGGAAATTGCGCTTGCAGTCCAGGAACACGCCGGAAAGCACAGCCTGCTGGTTGGGGAGTTTATGGAACAGCTGACGGTTCGCCGCGAGCTGGCCTTCAATTTCACGAGGTTTTGCGCGAATCCGGAATCGTTGGATGCCCTGCCCGGGTGGGCTAGCCGAACCATGGCAAAGCATGCGGCAGACCCGCGCCCCTTCGTTTATACAGCGGAACAGCTGGAATGCGCGGAAACTCATGACCCTCTGTGGAATGCAGCGCAAAAAGAATTGCTGCTGCGGGGCATCATTCACGGGTATTATCGAATGTACTGGGCGAAGAAGATCATCGAGTGGTCGCCGACATATGAGGATGCCCTGCATCTGATGATCCGGCTGCACGATATTTACGCTCTGGATGGACGCGATCCGAACACTTATACCAACATTCTGTGGTGCTTCGGCCTGCATGACCGCCCATGGGTGGAGCGGCCGGTATTCGGCCAGCTTCGCTACATGTCCTTTGACGGGATGAAGCGCAAGACCGACACCAATGCATACATCAAGGAGATTGCCCTGCTGGAGTTGACCGGACAGGATTCATACAAAATATGAAATACATCATTTCCGGGGGAACCGGATTTATTGGCCGTCGCCTGGTGAAGCGCCTGCTGGCGGACACCGACTACGTGGCGGTGTGGAGCCGCAAGCCGGGTCTGGAACTGCGCACGGGGGTTGCTTCGCACTCGTGGGACCCGCTGCATGGCGAGCCGCCGGAAGAAAGCATCAACGGCATGGACACGGTGATTCATCTGGCCGGTGAGCCGGTGGCGCAGCGCTGGAACGCGGAAGTTCGCCGCCGTATCAGCGATAGCCGCGTGCTGGGCACCCGTCGGCTGGTGGATGTCATCGGACGGGTGAAGCATAAACCCACCACGCTGATTACGGCCTCGGCGATTGGTTACTACGGCGACCGCGGATCCGAAATTCTGCAGGAGAATGCGGGGCCTGGAAAAGGTTTTCTGGCGCAGGTTTGCATGGGTTGGGAAGCCGAGGCAGACCGTGCCGCGCAGTTCGGCTTGCGCGTAGTAAAGCTGCGTTTTGGAATCGTTCTGGGGCCGGATGGCGGCGCGCTGCAACCGATGCGGCCGGTGTTTAAGGCTGGCCTGGGCGGCAAGCTGGGCTCAGGCCGTCAGTTCATGCCATGGGTTCACGTGGAAGATGTAGTGGGAATGATTCGCCATGCGGCCACCCACGACGTGAGCGGTGCCATGAACTGTACGGCACCGAATCCGGTGACCAACGCCGAGTTCACCGCGGCGCTGGGGAAAGCTGTGCACCGGCCTGCGATCTTCCCGGTGCCTGGGTTTGTGCTGCGGCTGCTGTTTGGGGAGATGGGCTCACACATGCTGGACAGCGCCCGTGTAGTGCCTAAAGCAGCGCTGCGCAGTGGCTACGAATTCCAGTATCCGGAACTGGCCGGGGCGCTGGCGAATCTGGTGGGGTAGCGAAAACTACTTGCTGCCCACTACCTCGGTCACCGCATTCCACACGAACTCCACGAAGCGGTAGAGTGACGACTCAGCCAGACGCTCCACGTCGCCGTGTGCGCCGTAGTTGAGAGCGTCACTTTCCAGATTGGCCGGACCGATACCGTAGGAAGGGATACCTTTGGCGCGAAGCTGCGCCATATCGGAAGCACCTGTGGACATGCTGGGAAGCACGGTAATACCCGGATACATCTTCTTCGCTGTGGCTTCCAGTGCCCGGTACATTTCGGTATCGAGGCGCGAGGGGGGTGCGGCGGGGCGCATGTTGCCGGTGAGGGGCTCAATCTTCACGGCTGGGTCGTTGATGACTTTCTTCATCTCTTCGTAAAGCTTCGCCATGTCTTCATCGGGCAGAGCGCGGACGTCGAAGGTGGCCTCGGCTTCAGAAGGAATCACATTGGTGCGAAACCCGCCTTTCATGATGGTGGGTACGATGGAGGTCCGCAACATGGAATAGCGGGCCGGCTCGTTCTTCTTGAGGTAAGCCTGGGCGGCCGCGGCCTTGGAAGGGTCGAGCAAAGCGTTGTAGCGCGCGGCTTGTTCCGGTGTACTGATGGTGGCGAGTTTCTCGAAGTAGGCACGCGTGGTGTCATTCAAACGCATGGGAGTTTCCCAGGCACCCACTTTCGCCACGGCACCGGCAAGGTGGAGTAGCGCGTTGTCTTCGCGCGGAACCGAGCCATGCCCGGCCGTGCCGGTGACCACCACACGCGTGGCGCGCGGAACCTTCTCTGTAGTGCCAAGATTCATGAAGACAACCTTGCCGTCGCGAATGGTTGCCCCGCCGCCTTCGGTGATGGCAAATTCGGCGTTGATGGCGTCGAAATGATGCTCCACCATGAAGCTGATGCCAACCTGGGTGGTGCCTTCTTCGCCGGATTCGGCAAGGAAGATCACGTCGCGGTCGAGCTTCGCCTGGTTCCGCTTCAACAGCAGCATGGTGGTGACCATGGCGGTCACCTTGTCTTTGTCATCAATGCTGCCGCGACCCCAAATGTAGCCATCCTTGATGATAGCGCCGAAAGGATCGATTGGCCATTTTTCCTTCTGCACTCCCACAACGTCGGTGTGGGCCATGATCAGAAGCGGGCGCTTGCTTCCGTTGCCTTTGATGCGGGCGACAAGGTTGGCGCGGGTGGGGTCATTGGAAAAGACCTGGGTGGGGATGCCCGCGTCTTCCAGCAGCTTTTTGAGATATTCAACGGCTTTGGTTTCGTTGCCCGGAGGGTTGCTGGTGTCGATCTGAATGAGGGAGCGATAATGCTGCAGGATCGCCGCCTGTTCTTGTTTCCAGTCGACGGTACGCCAGTTGGCGGGCGTCTGCGCAGAGAGTGCGGCGACGGTGAGGAGGGCTCCAAGCAATATTTTCATTTGTTCAATATTACCCTTTCTGGTTTGTCTGGTAGACTCATTTGGTCATGACAGATTCCATCCGCGCCGCCATGGCGGCTACCAACGCCCTGTTTAATTCAGAAGTGTTCGCCAAAGGCAACATGGGTGCCTTCGACGACATCTACACAAGGAACGCGCGCATCCTGCCGCCCGGCGCACCGATGGTCTCCGGACGGGCCGCCATCAGGGCTTTCTGGAGCGACTTCATCGCCGCCGCCCATGCGAAGTCGGCCAACCTGGAAACGGTGGAAGCTACGCTCTCAGGCGACAGCGTGATTGAGATTGGCAAGGCGGTACTGACCCTTCAGGCCCCGGGCCAGGCGGCGATGACGGCCGAGGTCAAATATGTTGTGTGCTGGCGGGAAGAAGACGGGCGCTGGAAGTGGGATATCGATATCTGGAATCCCAATGCCTAAGGCCGGGCTTTGTACCAGTCGAGGGTGAGGCGCAGGCCCTGTTCAAAAGTAAACTGCGGCGCATGGCCCAGGTCACGAATGGCGGCGGTAGTGTCGGCCTGGGAATCGCGCACATCGCCCGAGCGCGGTTCGGCATACTGTGCCGGGATATCGATGCCTTCGAACTGTTGCAGTAAATCCCAGCACTGTTGAATCGTGATGCGCCCGCCGTTGCCGGCATTGTACATCTTGCCGGAAACAACGCCTGCGGCGGCCTCCGCTGCTTTGATGTTCAGACCCACCACGTCTTCCACATAAGTGAAATCGCGTGAATGCTGCCCGTCGCCAAAAATGGTGGGTGAGCGACGCTGCAGAGCCGCGGTGATGAACAACGAAAGAACGCCGGAGTAGGGACTGCCGGGATCCTGGCGGGGTCCGAAAACATTGAAATAGCGAAGACTCACGGTCTGGATCCCGAAACACGCGGCCCATGCAGACATGTAGTATTCGCCCAGCAATTTCTGCACCGCGTAGGGCGATTTGGGCTGAGGGGCCATGGTCTCTACCTTGGGTAACACCAGGGTGTCACCATAAGCGGAGGAGGAAGCGGCGTAGACCACACGGCGCACGCCGGAAGCGGCGGCGGCACGCAGAACATTGAACGTTCCGTCGACATTGCACTCGTGCGAGGGAACGGGGTCGCTGATGGAACGCGGCACCGACGGAATGGCCGCTTCGTGGAAGACTACGTCAATACCCTGGAAATGCGGGGCAATCGCGTCGAAGTTGCGGATGTCCGCTTCGTGGAGGTCTACCGAGCCGCGGACGTCGTCAAGATTGGAAGCGTGGCCGGTGACGAAGTTGTCGATGACCGCAACACGGTTTGCACCGCTGGAAAGAAGACCGCGTACGAGCGCCGATCCGATGAAGCCGGCGCCGCCGGTGACAAGAAAGTTGGGCATGAGCAGAGTTGGTGAGTACCAGTCACTAGTCTGGCATGCTCACCAACCTGCCGTAAAGACCTACTGAATGGTGATCAGCACCGGATTGGCCGCCACACCGTCGATGGTCAGCTGGAGCACGACCTGGCCTTTGCCTGCGAGCGAGGAATCGAGGACAACGTTGACCTGATCGAGGCCGGGGTAGGTCGGTTGCGACCCGGCGTATTCGACTTTCGCCGTTACCCCACCCACGGTGACAGCGACGCTGCCGAGGCCGCTGCGGCCACGGATACCGGTGCCGTAAAGGCTGAGCACAACCTTACCAGTCCCGACGTTAATGGGGGTAGATTTGCAAACCACGGGAGTGCCAGCGCAGCCATAGGAGAGGCCGGAAGAAGCAACGGAACCATCGGCTGCAATGTTGATGACGACCGCAGCCGCCGCGCCCTTGCCGCTGGCGTCACCGGAGAACAGCGCGGGCGAAACCGGGGCGATATTGACGATGTAGCTCGTTTTCCTCCCGCCGGCGTTGGTGATTACGACCGAGCCTTGTCCCGGTGCCAACCCGGTGGGCATGACGAAGTTGACCTGAGCGTAGCCGACGTAGTACAGTCCGGCGTCCACAGATTTTCCGTTGACATCGGTTACGGTGACGGTCGCGCCTCCCAGGGTAGTGGAAAGCGGCGGCGGACCGGCGATATAGTCCTTGTCGGCAAACGCGCTGCCGAAGACCGCTGCATAACCATCCGAAGCCAGCGAACCGCTGGAGTAGGATGCCGCGTTCAGGATGGAGATCACTTTGACACTACCTACCGTCACATTAAACGATTGCAGTACAGGTTTGGCCGCGCCAAAATTTCCCGCGCCCGGCTGGCTGGCCTGGATCACGATTGTGCCCGGGCCGTTAATGGATACGGTGTTTGAACTAAGGGCAGCCGGTCCCGAAACAATACTGAAGAGCACAGGCAAGCCGGAGGACGAAGTAGCCGCAATATTGAACAACCCGTCATCGGTGGTCTTGTTGGGGATTGCGCCGAAAGTAATGGTCTGTGCGGCGGGCAGAACGGTCAGGGTATTGGTTGCCAGGCCGCCGCTGCTTCCCGGACCCGACGGCGTGAAATTTGCGGTAAGCGGCTGTTGCCCGGCATTCAGAATGGTCCCCGCCGCGGGCGAGTAGCTAAAGAAACCGGGAACACTGGCTGCGGCGTTGAGCTGGTCCGGCCCCAGTGGCGTGCCGTAGAAGATGGGGGCGGGGGTGGCCCAGGTGATGGTTACGGGGACGGTGCTGCCACCGCCAGCGGCCACTGTAACAAATGAGTTGACGGCTGATGCAGTGAGACCCGTACCATTTCGGGCAACGACGTTCCAGTAATATGTGATGCCCTGCCCCAGACCGCTGGCCAAATAGATGTTTCCTGGCTGGGCGGGCGACACAAGGACGGTCGGTATGGGACTAGTCCCCAGGTAAACGTCGTATGACAAGGCACCGGCTGCGGTGTTCCATTGCAAAGTGACGGGCGGCGATACTCCGGCTGCTCCGCTGGCCGGAAATGTCAGCGCGGGCGGTCCGGGCGCAGCGCTGGTCTGGAACAGAATCGCGTAGCTGTCCTGCAGAACGGCGGCGTTGTAGCTCCATTGAATCTGTTGATTGTTGCCGGGCGCGCCGCCATTGCGAATGGCTACAGTGGCCAGGCCGCCGTTGGAGTTGGCATCGCCCGCGCCCAGGTTGACCGTCTGGTACTGGAAGGTAATTGAGTTGGTGCCTTCAGCGAGAATGGCCTGGAAGGTCACGGTTGCGCCGTCGCCCTGAGGGAAGACTCCTTGCCACTGGACGACGAACCGCCGGTTACCGGGGTTGCCCAGGGTCTGGTAGAAGACCGAGCCCGCGCCGGGGTCGGCGAAAGTGAGGTCCATCCAGAAAGGAAAGATAGCGGGCAAGTTGCCGGGTGCCGCGGTGGACGACAGATCCTGATTCTGGAAATCGTTAATGGTGGCGTTGTTGAACTGCGTGCAGATGTTGGGGTCGGTAACAAAGTACACCGCGCCATTTGAACTGACACAGACGTTGGTGTAGGGTGTGCCGTAAAAGGTGAAGGAGAATGGCAGTGTAAGAGCCACCGCGCCGTCGTCAATGCCGGTGAGCACGCTGGAACCGCCGCCAGCCCCGGAGATGTTCACGAAGTTAAAGGGAGTGGCATCAGTCGCGGTATAGCCGCCGCGGTCGGGGCCTTGGGTGGCGGCCAGGGCCGCCACGGGGACCAGTGCCGCCATTGCTGCGGCCAGGGTGATTTTCGCCAGATTGTTATTCATATTGAGGCTCCGGTTTGCAAGTGTTGTCATGGGTCTGTCCTCGCCTCAATAGGAAGTCTGCTTGATGGTGAAGATTTGTCCACCGAAAGTGATGGACGATCTCCGTGTCGCTTTGGATGCCGAGTTAAAAGGGTTCACCAGGTAGTTCTGGCTGTAAATATTGTTCGGAAGTCCCGAAAGAGCTCCGAGGGTAACCCAGGGCAATGTAGTCCCTACGGTTGGTGCCAGGCAAGTATTCGCGTTCGGCGACCCCAACACCGCGCTGCTGCCTCCGAGCCGGTTGTAGAAGGCCCCGTAGGCATTCAGGCTGAAGGAACAGTTGGCGCCGGCTTCGGTGACGCTGTATACCTGGTCCCCAATCTGGATGTTACCCGATCTGGCCCCGCCGGTAGTGTTGGCGGCTGCAGTGTAGGTCACCGTCCCCGATGTGCCCGAGAAAGTGGTATTCAACGTAATCCAGTTCGCGTAGCTTAATGCGTTCAGTGTGCAGCCGGTTTGCGCGGTGGTGACGGCAACCGTTGCTCCAACCACGCCCGTGTTGGCAATCGGCATGGTCGCACTGGCCGCACCCAGAGTGAAGGAGCAGGGTGCACCCGCCTGATTCACTCTGAAGGTATTGCCCGCCACCGTTAGAGTTCCGGATCGCGGGTTGGCGTTGGTGTTGGCGGCAACGATGAACTGCACCTCAGCCGTACCGCCGGAAACCGCGCCATTGTTGATGCTGAGGAACGCGGGATCGTTACTGGTGGCGGCCCAGGTACAAGCCGAAGGCGAAACCACGCTCACCGAACCCAGACCCCCGCCAGCCGGTGATGTACCGCTGCTGGAGCGCAGGTTAAACGTGCAGGTGGTGCCTGCCTGATTGTAGGTAACGGTCTGGCCGCTGATGGAGACTGACCCGCTGCGCGACGTGGTGGATGCCGCATTGGAAGATGGGTTCACGGTAACCGTGCCATTCCCATTTCCTCCAGGCGGGCTCACCGTGGCGAAAGTGGTGTTGCTGATGGCCGTCCACCCGCAATTCGGACCGTTGGTCGTGATGCCGACGGTTCCCGGCCCGCCACTGACATTAAACGGATTCGGCAACTGCGACGTATCGATACTGATGCTGCACGTCAGACCCTGTTGTGTGATCTGGAACGGCTGGCCGGAAATCTGTAGCCCGCCGTTGCGGTTCACCGTGGTGGAGTTGGGCGCGATGCTGAAGGTGATGGTCGACTGGCCAGCGGCGGGAATGGTGCCCGCCGAACCGGAATCGATGGAGATCCAGCCCGGTCCGGGGTTGGTGCTGTAAGTACAGCCGGGAACCGCGTTCACCGCTATGGACCCCTGACCACCGTTGGCATCGAACGATGCCGAACCGGCGCCCAGGGTCACGTTGCAGGCTGCACCGCCCTGAATCACGGTTAGCGTTTGGCCCGCGATGGTCGAAGTAAGCGTTTGCGCATTTGCACCCGTGTTCACCGGAATGGTTACCGTAGCCTGATCGTTGCCGGTGGCATTGGCGGGTGTAACTACGCCCAGACCACTGGACGCTGGCCAGGCACAGGATGGCGAGGAGGCGCGGACATTGATGGTTGCGCCGCCACCGGTAGCCGGGATATTAAAGGTTGCCGGATCAAGCGTGAAGGAGCAGCTCAGGCCAAACTGATTGGCGGTAAAGGTCTGGCCGCCGGCGGTGAGCGCGATTGCACGCTGGGTGGGCTGTGTGTAGTTGGCCACACTGAACTGAACAGTGCCCGGACCCGCCGGTGGCGGTGTGTTGGTAACGGTCACACCGGATGCAGCCGGAATGTTGACGCTCCAGGGGCAAGTCGGTCCGGTGGAAACCGTGAAGCTGCCATTGCCGCCCCCTGCCTGCACAGTGATGGAGGACGGATTGAGCGTATAAGTGCACGGCGGTGGTGCCAGCACGGTGTAAAGCACCGGAACCACATCGGTATAGTTCACCGCCTGCGTGGAGGTGATGGCGGCCATACCGTAATACTGGCCGGGGGCGAGGCCGGTGGGCAGACTGATGACCGGGCTGCCGGGCGTGGTGCCCGTAGCTGGCGTGAAGGCGGCTCCTGCGATGCCGAGCATGGCACCGCCAAAGGTAAGGTTCCCGCTGGTGGAGGATACCTGCAGGGCGGCGGCCGGAGCCGGGTTGCCCTGAATGTAAACGGCATTCACCGGGCGCGGCGACAAACTGATTCCCTGGGCTTCGCCAAGCGCGTTGTCGACGACGATCTCAAAGCTGCGGCTATAGGTATTCGTACCGCCATCGGTGAGTGTGAAAGGTACAGAAAACACGCCGGCATTGGTTGGGGTACCGGAAAGAACAGCACCGGAGAGGGAAAGCCCCGGAGCCATGGCTCCAGTGGCTGCCAGATTGTAGGGAGCGGTTCCGCCGCTGGCCGCGAAGTTCACGGTATAGCTTGTGCCCACTCTGCCCGCAGGCAGAGCTGCCGGAGTTAGCGACAGCGGGGAAATGTTGAAAGTGAAATTCAGCGGCACTGTTTTGGCGGCGGAATCCGTCGCTACCAGCGTTGCAGTGTAGATACCGGAGGTGGTGGGAATACCAGCCGGATAAGTGACACCGAGCGTGCTGCTGTTCATGAGATTGAGCCCCGGAGGCAGGGCCGAGCCGCTGGCCAAAGCAAATGAATACGGCGGAGTTCCGCCGACCATGGCTCGCTCCAGGCGAATTGGCTGATAGGGAATGCCGACGGCACCGTCCAGGGCCGTGAGGAAGGCACCTCGCGGATTCAGAGGCACCGTACCACCCGAAGGGGCGATGCTGAGCGTGAGAGTGTTGCTGACGAGGGAAGCACCGGTGGAATCGGTCACCAGAGGACGCGGAAAGAAATCGCCGCTTTGCGTCGGCGTGCCGGAAAGGATACCGGAACTGCTCATTGTAAGTCCGGGTGGCAACGGGTTGAAGGCGGACTCGGCATATGAGTACGGCGGAACTCCGCCAGCCACCCGCAGTGTGTAACTGTAGGGTTGCGTCACGGCGCCGGGGGGCAGGTAATTGCCGCCGCCCAGGTTGAAGGTCGGATTGACCAGCTGCATGGGTGAGACCCGGTAGGTCAAAGTCCGATCCGCGACGTTGGTGGCATCGGCGTTATCGGTGACGCGCAACGTAAACTGGTAGGTACCCGCCGCCGCATAAGTGCCAGTGTAAGAGCCTGTGCTCACCAGTGTTACTCCGGTTGGCAGCGGCCCGGACAAGGGAGCCAACGACCAGGTATAAGTAGTGGGCCTGAGGTCACTGACGCTGAGTGCCGCGAAGACAGCCGTATTTCCCACAACGGTTGCAATGGAGTTGTTGTTGAGACGAACGTTCTTTGAATTAGTCGAACCCACAGTGAAGTTCCTCACGAGGGTGAGTCCGGCGGCATCGGTAACCGTGACCCGGAAAGTATAGGTGCCCGTGCTGGTGGGATTTCCGCTCAGCAGACCGCTGCTGGTGAGCACAACCCCGGTGGGCAGGAAGTCACCAACCTGTCCGGTCAGTGAGGCGGTGAAGGTATAAGGCGCAGTTCCACCCGTGGCATTGAACTGGTACTGGTACGGCACGTTGGTGATCATATTGGGCGGATTGCCGGTGGTCAGGTTCAAAGAGGTTACATTCAGAGTGAAGGTTCGGGTGACCTGCGCGCTATTGGAATCCCGAATGTTCAATGAGAAGGAATACTGACCAGCCTGGGTTGGCGCGCCGAGAATGACAATTGCGCCCGGGAACTGGTTGCCCGGAATTGAATTTCCGGAATATACGCCGAGTCCAGGGGGGAGTGTGGAGCCCGCAGCCAGAGTGGCCGTGTAGGGTGGCAGACCGCCATCGGGATTAATACCGACCGCGTAGATCTGGTTCAGTACACCGTCGGTGAGGGCCGCATTGGCGATGTTGAAGGTGAGCAGTCCGGGGTTGGGTTGCTCCAGATAGATGCTAATGCGGCTGGCAATGCTGTTGCCGGCGGAATCGGTTACGGTGACGGTGGTGGCGAACCGGCCACCGCCGGAGTTGCCGTCGGGCGTACCGGTGATAACTCCCGCTGCGGACATGGAGAGTCCGGAGGGCAGCGCGTTGGCCGGGATGGTCCACGTGAGCGCACCGGTGCCGCCGGTAGCCAGCAGGGCATAGCCGCCCGTGCCGCGATAGAGTGCGCCGTTGTTGGCCGTGGGCAGAATTCCACCGTTGGTGATGGCGATGGGTGAGACTTTCAACGCAAATGTGTTTTGAGCGGGGTTGGCCGGATCACCCGAGTTAATGGTGAACTGGTAAGTCCCGGCCACAGTGGGCGTGCCGCTGAGCACACCGCTGGCAGAGAGAGTCAGACCCGCGGGCAGCACCGCGCCGGTTGCCAAAGCCCAGGTTGGAGCGGTAGCAGTAATGGCGAACTCATACAACGGGACCGCATAGGGTTGGTTTACCGACGCGTCCACCAGGCTGTTGGTGTAGAAATTGGTGAAGGGAGGTACGACGAATGAGTAGGTTCTAACACCGGTCACATTGTTGCTATCGGCAGCTTGCAATGTAAAAGTGAACGTTCCCGGTGTCACGGGGCTGATCTGCAGGCCATAAGTGGTGCCATTGAAGCTCGTACTCAGGCCCGTTCCGGTGAGCAACAACACGCCAGGGGGCAGAGTTCCGATCACAGTGATGGCGTAGGGACCCACAGTACTGGTAGAACCAGGAGTCGCGCCCACTGCGGCGGTAAACGTGGAAGGCGAAAGATTGTAGGGGTTGTTACTGCCCATCTGAATCACCGTTCCCAGCCCCGGCCCGGCCAGCGAGATGGTCTGTGTGGCGCTGGAGGAGCTGGTGAACGAAACGAACGCGGTGGCGGCAGCCCCATTGCTGTCCGCAACCGTCCAAAGCTGGGTAAGGGAACCGGTATCGGTTGGAGTACCGGAAGTTATGCCCGTGGTTGTACCGAGACTGAGCCCGGGGTAGGGCGTGGTGGCTCCCAGACCTGGCAGCGGAGCGGCCAGAGCGTAAGAATAGGTTCCACTTCCCCCCACCACCAGCATAGGTTGGCTGTAGGCTTGTCCCCGGATGAGGGTGCTGCCGAAGCTGGTGAGCGGAAAGCCAGTGTATTCGATACTCAGCGGTGAAACGACCCAGGTGTAGGCTCTGGTGGCAGTTCTGCTGTTGGCGTCCGTAACCTGGAGCGTAAAGGTGGAAGTACCTGCTTGTAGTGGACGTCCGGCAATATAGGGCACACCGGGAATCAGATTTCCGCCGATGGCGTCGCCTGATGGGAAAAGGGACATTCCGGGCGGCAAAGTACCGCCCTGAACAATGAACGAATAAGGTGCGGTCCCGCCGGAAGCAAACAAGCCGAGCGAGGTTGCAGTGCCGATGGTGAGGGTGCCGCTGGTAAGAGCGCTTCCGCTGCCGGTGGTGATTTGCAGACCCAAACTGGTGGTAGGAGCTACCACAAGAGCGAACACTTTTTGCACTGTACCGTTTGAGCCCGCCGCCTGGATGGTGAAGGAAGCGAAGGTTCCGACCGTCGCGTTGGGTGTTCCCGAGATCACTCCGGTCGAACTGTTGAGGCTCAAGCCGCCGGGCAGCGATCCTAAAAACGACCAGGCACAGCTTGTACCGCAACCGGCTGCCGTCAGAGTTGTTGAATACGCCAGATTGGCGGTGGCCTGGGGCAATGTACCACCGGTGGTAATTGCAAACGGATTGATGACGACCTGTTCCGTAATGCCGACGGTGGCCGTGACACTGGCATTGCCGAGCGTCACGTTGATATTGAAGGTACCCGCGGCCGATGGAGTGCCACTGAGCAGCCCCGTGGAGCTCAGCGTCATGCCGGGCGGCACATTGGTGGCCGTGAACGAGTAGGCAGCCGTACCGCCCGCAGCAGTGAGTTGGTAACCAGTCCCGTTGTATGCGGTGTTAATCGTCCCCTTAGGCAACGGACTCTGGTCCAGCAGCGTGAAAGGCACAACCGTATACGTGAAGGCGCGGTCGAAGAAATTACCTGCGGAATCCGTGGCGCGGATGGAAGAATTGTAGGTACCCGGCGAGATTACGCCCATGAGGGCGGCCGTGGCGGTGCCGAGGAAAGTCGGCAGGGGCTGCCCGGTCTGGACTCGCGCACCAGGAATGGGTGTGGCGCCTGGCGAGTAGGTATAGACGTAGCCGGTTCCGGTTCCGCCCGAAGCCTGCAGGCTAAAGAAATTGCGCCCGAACTGGGTGGGCCCAAGAATATTACTGAGATTCAGCGAGACCGGCGGCAGGGCTCCCGCAGCGTAAATACTAAGCGTGTAGCTTCTGCGTGCTGACGTGCTGCCATCCGTTGAAACTACGTTGAAACTATACTGACCCGTCGATGTGGGTATACCGGAAAGCACACCGCCCGCAGACATGGTGATTCCGGGCGGAAGGAAAAATCCATAGTACAGCGAGAAATTCTGCGTCCCGCTGGCACCGGCCACCACGATGGCCTGGTTATATGGGGTGCCAACGTTGCCATTGGGCAGAGAAGAGGTAGTGAAACTGATGGGCGTCACCGACAGAAGGAACTGGCGGAACCCTGTATTGGCTGCATTGGACGAATCGGCAGCTGCCAGCAGGAACGTATAGTTGCCCGCTACGGTGGGCGTGCCGTTGAGTACGCCGCCGCTGGAAAGCGTGAGTCCGGTGGGCAACGTGCCGCCGGCCAGGGTCCAGTTGAACGCATTGGCGCCACCGGCGAAGAAGCTGGTCGAATAACTCACATTGACCGCCGCCCCACCTAAATCGTAGCTGTTGTTTCCGCTGCCATTGATGTTGATGGTCGAGGTGGCGTTGCCGATCGCGATGGAGTTTGTGAGGTTACTGGTATTCCCGGCGGAATCGGCATAGCGGAATGTAGGCGACAGGCTCACGTTTTCCGTTGGTATGCCGGAGACCACCAGGGTGGTGTTATTGACCGAAAGAACCGTAGGAAGCTTGCTGTTCACCAGTTGTTGAATGCTATAGGGCGCAGTGCCACCTATTGGCCGCAGTTGGAAAGTATAGGGCAAGTTGATTGTGCCGTTTGCCATCGACCCGCTGTTGCTGATCTGCGAACGGACGGCGAGAACGCCGATCTTCAAGGGCACGTTCAGGCTGGTCGATAGGCCCGTAGCGTCTGTGACAGTAATGAGCGCGTTGTAGACTCCGGCGGTTTGCGGAATGCCGTAAATTTCGGCGTCGCCCGGATTGATGTACGTGGAGGTAATGCCACTTCCGCTGCGGATGCTGACATTTGGGGGGAGCCCGGTGGCGCTCCAGCTAAATGGCGCGGTACCGCCATTGATGACACCCAGCGAGTAGGAGTAAAGATTGCCGAGATTAAGGTCGTCGGGCTGACCGACGCTGATCCGCGGCAGAGCCGCCGGTAAGCCAATCACGTCGATTGAAAACCGCTTCGTATAGGAAACTCGATTGGTATCGGTCGCGGTCACCTGGAAACCGTATCTTCCAGGGTTTTGGGAAGAACTAATGGTTCCTTTGATCTGACCACCCGAAAGCAGCACCAGGTTGTCGGGGAGTCCGCCCGAGTAGGTCCACGCGTAGCCGCCGGCACCTCCGGTGGCAGCCAGGGTCTGACTGTACGTTCCTGTCTGGTTCACATTCGGCAACAGACCAGCGGTGGTGATATTAATTGAGTAGACGTTGAGCTGGTACGCATACACAAAAACGTTATCCACGCTGTCCGCGATGTGCATGAAGATGGTGTAGGAACCGGGAGTGGTTGGGGTGCCCTGGAGGAGACCTGCGGAATTTACGGTTATGCCCGCCGGGTAGTTTTGCGGGTTATCGGCGGTGAACGTCACCGCGCCGGTATTGCTCACCGGCGTGAACTGGTAAGAGTACGCATTTCCGACGAATGCGTCGGGCAGGAACGTGTCTTTCAACTGCAACGCCGTGTACTTGATGGTAAAAGCGCGCGATGCAGTCTGCGTGCCGCTGGTGACGTTCAGGGTGAAGGTGGAACTGCCAGGTGCCTGGGGCAGCATGGCGAGTTCGGCCTGCGGGCTGCCGACGATGTAGTTGACAATGTCGGTGCGCAGATTTACACCGGCGGGCAATGTGCTGCCGCCGGCAACACTCCAAACATAGGTACCGGTTCCACCACTGGCAAACAACCCCAGTTCGTTGGCACCAAGCGGGAAGGTGCCCAGGTTGGCATTGTTGCTGATCAACAGCGTGGGTGCCTGGCCGGCCGGGAAGATGTTCAGGGTGAAACCACGGTTGGTCCTGGCGTTATTGGCATCGGTGACGGTGACGTCGAAGAAGTACTGGCCGGGGCTGGTGGGGTTACCACCCAAAACGCCGGCAGAGGACAAGCTGATGCCGGGGGGCAAGAATTGGAAGGCTGAGATTGCCCAGTTCAGGGCACCAGTGCCTCCCGATGCGGCGAGCGTGGCACTGTAGGCCGTCCCGACATTGGCGAAAGTGAGACCGTTGGTGGTGATGGTGATCGGCGTTACGTTCAGGGTGAACTGCCGCGCGCCGGGCGCAACCGTATTGGCGGCATCGGAAGCGGTGAGGGTGAAGTTGTACACGCCCGGGGTGGTCAAGGTACCACTCAGCACGCCACCGCTGGAAATGCCAAGTCCCGCGGGTATGGTGCCGCCGGTGAAACTCCACACGATGGAAGCCGCTCCGCTTGCAAACAGGGTTTGGTTATACGCGGCGTTGAAACCGAAGTTGCCGAGGCTGGAACCGGAATTGATGGAAATGGTCGAACCGGAGGCGGCACCGTTGACGCTAAAACCAGGCGAACGTTTCAGGGTGTTGCTGTTCGTGTCGGCAAAGACGACTTGCGGTGCGAAGAAGCCAGTCTCGACAGGTGTTCCCGCCAGGGTTAGCCCGCTCAGAGCGGTTCCGGCGGCAGTTAGTGTGCCGGCAACCTGGGTCGCCGTATAAGTTGTGCCCGCTCCCCCGACTACACGATAAGGCCCGGCGTAGCTTTGATTGATGACCCCGTTGGGCAAGAAGTTGAGCTGGTCGAGTAGCGATACATTCAGCGGCACCGTCAAACTGGTGGTCGCGCCGTTGAAATCGGTCAGTGTGAGGACCAGGTTAAATACACCGGCCGCGTTTGGACGACCGTAGATTTCCACGGTACCCGGCGAAATAAAGCTGCTGGTCACGCCACTTCCCGTGCGGAATTTCATGCCAGCGGGCAAACCCTGAACGGCCCAGCTAAACGGCGCGGTACCGCCGCAGCATACACCGAACGTCGCGCTGTAAAAGTTCCCGAGGGTGGAGTCGTCGTAGTTGCCTGCGGTAATCCGGGGCAGGGCCGCCGCCGGGCTGCCAATTACGTCGAGTGCCATGTTTTTCGTATAGGCAGTATTGTTGGCGTCTACGGCGCGAATGCCGAAGGTGTACTGACCCGGCCCGCCGGTGACGGTACCGGAAATTGTGCCATTGGTCAGGCTCAGTCCATTGGGCAGCGATCCGCCGTTCAAACTGAGCGTCAGTGCGCCAGTGCCGCCCGAGGCCGCGATTATTTGGGTGTAGGCGCTTCCCTGGGTGGCGTTGGGCAATTGACCGGCGGTCAGGACCTGTACCGTCGACACTAGCAACTGATATTGGCGCGTTACCGTGTCGGTACCATCGGTGACTGTGATGTTGAAGTTGTACGAGGCGGGGGTCGTGGGGGTGCCCGAGAGCAATCCGCCCGCGCCCAGTGTGAGGCCGGCGGGCAGAGTACTGGTGGTGGAATACGTGAAGGTTCCGGAAGATGCCGTGGCGACGAACTGATAGGAATACGACGTACCGCCAAACGCGTCGGGCAGATTGTTACGGTCAACGGTGTCCACGGAAGTGACCCGCATGGTCACGGGAATGGAAATAGTTTGGTTACCGCTTACCACTTGTAGCGTGAAACCATAGGTACCCGCAGTGGTGGCGACGCCGATCAAACCCGCCTTTTGCGAACCGTTAAAGTAAGGAAGGCACGTCCGTGCGAATGACCAGCCCCGGTGGCAGAGTTCCGGAAGTGATACTCCAGGCGTAGGTGCCAGTGCCGCCGTTGGCCGTGAGCGCGATCTGTTGCGTCCCGAGTGTAAACAAGCCAAGGCTGGTGTTCGGGGCGATGGTGGAAGTCAGCGTGGGTCCGCTGCCCGGATCGTAAATGGAAAGATTCGCACCAACCGTGCGTTTGTTATTGAGGTTGTCTGTGACGACAAATGTAAGACCGTAAGAGCCGGCACTGGTGGGCGTACCGGAGAGTGTGCCACCGGCGCTGAGCGCTAGACCGGGAGGTGCAGCGCCAGCCAATGTCCAGGTGTAGGAGGTGCCCCCGCCAGTAACGGTTTGTGTCTGCGAATACCCGGTGCCGACGACGGCGTTGGGCAGATTGACCGTGACATTGAGCGGGCTAACCACAATGGAAAACTGGCGGAGGCCGAAATTCGCGGTATTCGCGCTTTCGGTGGCCTGCACGGTGAAGGGGAATGTGCCTGCCGCTGTGGGGGTACCGGAAATCACACCGTTGGAGGAGGTGAGCGTGAGCCCTGCGGGCAAGGTACCGGTGGAAACAGTCCACGTCAGAGTACCCGCAACGCAACAGGCGTTCATCAGCTGGATGTAATTCGAGTTCACCAGGGCGTCGCCGGGCGAATTGAGGTTGATGGAAATCTGAGGGCTGGTCGAGGTGCCGATGGAAAGCCCGAGCGATCGCGTCATCGTAATGGCTCCAGACGCGACAGACGAAGTGACCGTGAATAGGGGGCCGAAATTTCCGTTCTCCGCGGGGATGCCGGAAATAACACCAGTCAACGGATCGACGGTGAGGGGAGCGGGAAGCGTACCCCCAACCAGTTGAAAGTTGTAAGGCGGTGCGCCGCCGATCACGCGCAGAGCGGAATTATAGGCAACACCCCGGGTGCCATTCGGTAGACCGTCACTGGTCATCGCCACCACTTTAATCTGGACTGTCTGCGTGGTTGTGATCGGCGGAGTGGAGCTGTCCTTCACGCTGACCACGGCATTGATTGTGCCGAGGGCCAGTCCCGCACCGGCAAATTCCACCTCGTTTCCTCGCAAATTTGGCGACAAGTCGGTGGTACGCAGGTAAAAACCGGTGCCAGTAAGCCCCGTTGCGCTCCAGGTATAGGGCGCAACGCCTCCGAAAACCGAAAGGTTATAGGTCCGTACCTGACCGAGGGTCGCGTCCCCCGCCGGATTCGGGTAGCCCATAGCGGGCAGATTGCCACCATTGCCGCCAACGTAAGTAATCGCATAGTTGCGCGAGTATGTGGCGGCGGTCGCGTCGGTGATCGTGGCCGAAAAAGTGTACGTACCGTTGTTCCCGGTGGGTGTGCCGGTGATCTGCCCGCTGGAGCTCAGGCTGAGCCCGGAGGGCAGAAAACCGCTGAATGAGTAAGCCGCAGTTCCGCCGCTCCCGGTAAGCGGGATGGCAGTGATGGGTGATCCAATGGTCACCGGACCCAGGCTCGGTGATCCGCTGAAGCCAACGCCGAAAATATTGAGATTAAAGCCCTGGCTTACGGTCCCGGTGGTATCGGTAGCGTTGATGTTGAAGCTGAAATTGCCCGCGGCAGTGGGCACGCCGGAAAGTACACCGCCCACCGACAGGCTCAAGCCCGCCGGCAAGGTGGAACCGCCGTTGAGGGTGAAGGTGACGGCTCCGGTTGCCCCGGCGGTGGTGAAAGTCCGGCTATAGCTGGCACCCTTGAATCCGTCGCTGAGCGACGGGGGGTCAAGCATGGTGAGCGCGGTCACCACTATCGTGCCGACCTGAATGGCGGTGGCGTTGGTGGAGTCTTTGACCTGCAAGGTAAAAGTGGAAGTTCCGGGCGCAGTGGCGAACCCGATGATTCCGGCCGAGGCAAGAGGGTTGAAGTAGCTGGGATTGTCGGCGCGAATAAACGTACCAGTAGGTAGCGCGCCCGCGGTGACGGTCCAGACGTAGGGTGCCACGCCTCCGGTCGCGATCAATTGCGACTGGACGGGACCTGCGCTAAACGTCCCATAGTTCGCTCCCGTCGTGATGGAGACCGCGCCATACGCGCTCCCCGCCAACGCCAACAGTAATGAGCCAACGAAAAAATTACGCGTCATGCAATGCCCCCAGGAGACGATCTAACTGCTACAAATGTGGCCGTTCAAGCCACTTCCGGCGAATAGCAACGATCATGCTATCACAGGCCCGGACCGATACATATAAATCTTTTGTTAACTAGTTCTATAACCGCTAACACTACCAAAGACGGAGTCAGTGTCCCGTTCCCTTTTTCTTTTTCAATTTATATTTGGAAGCTTTTTAGACTCCGGCGGGCCGTTTGCTTTCAGCCTGTTATCCTGGTTGATTGCTCCCCACAATTCCGCCCGATACAACCACCATAAAAGTTACCCGCAAGGGTGCCGACCGGCTCACCTCCGGTCATCCCTGGATCTTCCGGTCAGATCTGGAGGAAGGGGCAGACGCCCCGCGGGGTGCCGTGGTTCGGGTGGCCGACCATCGCGACCGCACCCTTGGCTTTGCCCACTACAGTTCCACCTCGCTAATCGCCTTGAGAATGCTGGGCGCGACTCTGGCCGAGATTGACCTTGCTGCCAAAATTGCCGCAGCTCAGCGATTCCGCGAACAGGTGGTGACCGATTCCACGGCCTACCGCCTGATTCACGGGGAAGCCGATTCCCTGCCCGGTCTGGTCGTCGACCGCTACGACGACTGCTTCGCGGTGCAGTTTCTGAGTCAGGGCATGGACGGTGCGAAGGAAGAAATTGTAGCGGCACTGGAAAGTCAGTTCTCGCCCAAAGCCATTGTGGCCCGCAACGACTCAGCGGTGCGGAAACTGGAAGACCTGCCGTGGGAAGTGAAGGTACTCTCCGGTGCACTGGAGGCACCGGTGGAAATCCGCATGAACGGCTTTCGCATGGAGGCAGACCTGCTGCACGGGCAGAAGACCGGGGTCTTCCTTGATCAGCGGGAAAACTATCTGGCAGTCGCCCGCTACGCCCGCGGCAAGGCACTGGACCTGTTTACCTCTTCAGGCGGTTTCGCTCTGCACCTGGCGCGAGTCTGTGAGCATGTGGAAGCCGTCGATTCCGGCGCCGCCGTGCTCGAGGCGGCCAAACGGAATGCGGAGAACAACGGCCTCAACAATATCGAATTCCGCGATGCCGATGCGTTCGATGTGCTCTCCAGCTATGCGGGCAGTCGGCGCAACTTTGACATGGTGGTGCTGGATCCTCCGGCGTTCGCCAAGTCGAAGAAACAGATGGAAGGGGCGCTGCGGGGCTATAAGGACATTAATATGCGGGCATTGCGCCTGCTGGGTCCGGGTGGAATCCTCGTGACGTGTTCCTGTTCCCACCATATGAGCGAGGCGACACTGCTGGAACTGGTGGCCGAAGCGTCGCTGGAAGCCGGAAAGACCTTACGGGTGCTGGAGCGCCGGACCCAGGCGAAGGATCATCCGGTGCTGCTCACCGTACCGGAAACCCACTATCTGAAGTGCCTGATTTTACAGGTGGTGTGACGGCAGCGCCACAACACCGGGCAATTCCAGACCAGACAGAAATTCCAATGAGGCTCCGCCGCCTGTGGAGACGTGCGTAATCTTGGCGGTGACGCCGGCGGACTTCACGGCTTTTTCAGAATCGCCGCCACCCACAATGGAGGTGGCGCCGGACTCCGCGACTGCCCTGGCTATCGCCATGGTGCCTTTGTCAAAAGGCGGCTTCTCGAAAACACCCATGGGGCCATTCCAGATAATGGTTTTCGCGCCGGCGATGATGGCGGCGTAAGCGGCGATGGTGGCGGGACCGATGTCGAGACCCATGGTGCCGTCGGGCACCTCCGTGACGGTCTGGTGTTCCGCGCCTTCCTTTAGCTCCGCTGCGACCACGTGATCGACAGGCAGTACCAGCTTGTCGCCGAATTCGGTAAGCAGCCTGGCCGCCAGAGCCAGCTTGTCGTCTTCCACCAGCGACCTGCCCACGGCGTGCCCCTGCGATTTCAGGAAGGTGTAGGCCATTGCACCACCGATCAGCACCTTGTCGACAACCTTCGCAAGGTTTGCAATTACCTCAATTTTGTCAGAAACCTTGGCACCTCCCAGGATCGCCACGCAGGGACGCTCCGGGTGCGTAATGGCCATGCCCAGGTACTTCAGTTCCTGCTCCATCAAGAGGCCCGCTCCGGCTTCGGCAACGAACGGGGCCATGCCCGCTGTGGAGGAGTGGGCCCGATGGGCAGAGCCAAAGGCGTCGTTGATGTAGACCGGCGCAAGGGCCGCCAGTTGTCGTGAGAAGCCTTCGTCGTTGGCTTCTTCTTCTTTGTGAAAGCGCAGGTTTTCGAGGAGCAGTACTTCACCCGGCGCGGGCAGCAGCGCGATGACTTCGGGTCCAATGCAATCGGGGGCGAATTTCACCCGGCGACCCAGCAGTTCTTCCAGACGCGTGGCAACCGGGCGGAGGCTCATTTCCGCGTTCGGCTTGCCTTTGGGACGGCCAAGGTGGGAAGCCAGCACCACGCCCGCGCCATGATCGAGTGCGTATTGAATGGTGGGCAACGAAGCGCGAATGCGTTTGTCGGAAGTGATCTCCTGCCCGCCCTCTGCAAGAGGCACGTTGAAATCGACGCGGATAAAGGCGCGTTTGCCGGGGAGGTTCAGATCACGAATCGATTGTTTTGCCATTCGCTTCGCAGGTTAACATTCCGCCCGCACTATTAGCGGAGGAAAGGGATGCAGGCAGGGGTTTGCCGTCGCCATTGTGCGAAGCGGGCTCCGAAACGTCCGGAGAGCAGGTTATCTTCGGCTCGTATGCGAATTTTCAGACCCACGATAAACAACGCCAGCGCAACCGGCCACCGGGGCCACTCCCCGCAGGAAAAGCAGGCCGAGATCATCAGGCAGAGCATGGAAGCGTAGATGGGGTGACGCACGATCCGGTAAGGCCCGGTCTGCACCATCTCATGCTCCGCATTGAGGCCCGCGTCCACGCACCATTGCCGGCCCAGGTGCCGCGGCGCGGTCCAGGAGAGCCGCTAACTAATGATGGCGACGACGACGCATTCAGCGTGTTGAAAAAGAAGTGGGGATTGATTTGCGCCTGCAACGCCATGGACTGGGCGCGCGTAGTGGCCATTTCCTTCTCGCGGACCTCGGCCTGCGCGTGCTCCACCTGATCTTTCAGCTTGATGGAAGAACCAATGATGATGGACAAGACGACACCCAGAATTGCTTCAATGACAATGGTGCTCCAGAGCCAGGGGATCTCCACGTGCAGCACGCGGCTCACGATGCCCGCTGCGGTTGTAAAAATAACAGGGGCGGCAACGGCGTTGAAGCCGACAAAGGCGGTCCACCGGATGGCAGAGGGCTGGCCTTGAACTGCCCGGCGAACCAACGAACTTCCGATTCCGCAGGCGGTGAAGAAGGAAACGGAGAAAACGGTGCCGATAAAGAGGGAAAGCCCAGGATCGGCAGGTTCAGGGCCGATGTTTCTTCAAGTGCCAGTTGAAACAGGGGTCCGGTCAGGATGCCGAAGACTGCTGCGCGAAAGTAGAGACCAGGCAGTTAGTGAAACCGTACGGGCGGTCGGCGACACACCCTGAATGGTCTTACCGGCGGATAATGACTTCCCGCAGGCTGTCGCGGGTGAGGAAGAATTTCACGGATTCAAACTTGCTGAAAAGCTTTTCCAGACTGCGGTTGTTGAAGACCTGGCCGGAGGGGCGAAGGCCGCGATCGCTGAGTTGGATGGTCTTGTTGTCGATCAGGCGGAAGTGGTAGGAAGGAACCTCGATGGCCTTCTCATTGGAGGTAAAAAACGCCAGCATGTAGGATTTCGGCTGCATAATCTCGTAGAGCCGGTCGACAGTGGCATTTACCAGTGCCGGGCCCATAAACTGGAACGCGTCCCAGAGTAAGGCACCGCCAAACGTATCCGCGGGGTAGTCAAAATTGGTTCTGAGGAAGTAGTCGATACGCCCTGGATTCATCTGTTCGCCGGGATCGGAACCAAAGGCATCATCCAGGCTGCGTACCAGATCCTGGGTGTAGACCTTGTGCCCGAGATTGGTGAGAAAGTCGATATTCTCCTGACTGGCACCGGCGAAATCCAGGACGGAGAGCCCGACCACGCCACTGATATCAGAGAAAAACTGTTCGATACCCCGGCTTTGGCGGCGCATCTGTGCGGCATGCGGCGGTGGCTTGCGCAGGCCGGACGAGGGCGCAGGAGTCTGCCAAACACCGGCATTTGCCTGGGCTTTGTCCCGTTGAAATATGGAACGCAGAGTCGGCAGCACAAATGGTCCCGGAGGTCAGGTCGCCAACTACGGGCGGCGCACTCCGGGAGCGGGAACGCCGCCCGGAACCGCCGCGGGGGCGAAGGCAGCGGTGCCCGTGGCCGGAGCCACGGGCGACGCCGCCGATACAGGCGCAGCCGGACTGCCCGCGGGCACACCCGGTTTCGGTTCCGGCTTTCGAATATCGATGCTTCCCTTGAACAGCGCCCCGTCTTCGATGCTGATGCGGGCACTGATGATGTCACCTACCAGCTTCGCGTCTTTCTTGATGTCGACCTTGTCGCTGGCTTCCACGTTGCCCTGCACCGAACCGAAAATCACGACTTCGCGCGCCTTGATGCCAGCCTGCACACGGCCATGCGCACCGACAATGATCTTGTTGTCCGTTGACTCGATCGACCCTTCCACATCGCCATCGATGTTGAGATCTTCTTTGGTAAAGATCTGACCGACAATTCTCACTGCCTTGCCGATGGTGGCATTGTTGTTGCGGGTTTCTTCGGGACGAAAAGGCGTAGACGCCATGGGAACGGACTCCTTCCTGATCTCTGCTACGGGTGCCGGGTTGGGCCTTGCGGCGGGAGGAACTGCGGGCGCGACCGCAGGCGTCGGAGCGGGCGGTTCTTCTCTCTTCCAGATGCTCACACCTCAGTCTAACCTTGGTTGGTGCAACACGCAACGCGAATCGCAAATGACTTTGCTGTAACCTGATATTTGTCTTTCCAGAGCTCACCTTCGCGCACACTCGATGCCGGTTGCGGGATCAACAAATATCCAGGCGCGATCGGCATTGACTCGAACCCGGCCAGCCGCGCCGATGTGATCTGCAACCTGGACCGCTTCCCCTGGCCGTTTGCGCCGCAATCGTTCCACCACATTCGGGCAATTCACGTGATTGAACACCTGACCGATGTGGTGGCGGCGATGGAGGAGTTCCACCGCCTGCTGCGTCCGGGTGGAACCGTGCGCATCGAAACACCCCACTACACCGACTACAGCTCCTTTTGTGACCCCACCCACAAACACCACCTGAATAGTTTCTCTTTCCGCTACTTCGGCGAAGATCATGGCGGATTCGGCTATTACTCGAAAGCGAGATTTCGTGAGAAATCCGTACGTGTCACGCTACTTAGTTTCTGGAGATGGCTGGGCTTTCAATTTCTGGTGAACCATTCGCGCCGCTTTCGGCGCTTCTGGGAGTTCTATCTTTGCTACGTGATTCGCGGCAAAGCGATGGAGTTCGAATTTGAACCTGCTGGCCCCCCTCTATCGCCTGGCGGACGCCCTGCGGCACCACAAGCTGGCTAACACAGGCCAGCGGGGAGAAGACCTGGCACACCGTTATCTGCGGAAATCCGGATATAGAATTGCGGCCCGAAACTGGCGGCCGCCTTCAGGGCCGGGTGAACTCGACATCGTGGCGTGGCAGGGCGAGACCCTGGTTTTCGTGGAAGTGAAGACCCGCACCAGTGCCGGGCATAGTTCGCCGGAACGAAACGTGGACAGGGAGAAAATCCGCGCCCTGCAACGGGCAGCCCGGTCTTATCTGCGCTATTGCAAGGTTGAGAAGGCGCGGTTCGACGTGATCGCCATCACGGGCGACAGGATCGAACATTTTGAGGACGCAATGGCCTTGGAAGGTCAGAAGCTGTAAAGCAGGATTCCGGCCGGAGGTTCGGGGGCTTCGGCGACGCCGCCGGCTCCAACCAGTTCCGCCACCGCGACTTTGCTGCGGTAGTAGATGCCGGTGTCGCCGAGGTAGATTTCGAGTTCGCCAGGGCGCGGTAAGTTGCCTTGAATCAACGCTTCAGACAACGGATCTTCAATAAACTTCTGAAGTGCGCGGCGCAGCGGCCTGGCACCGTAGCTACGGTCCCCAATAGTCTTCTGCAGGATGTATTTCGCGGCATCGGGGCCCAGGCTGATGGTCAACTGCTTCGAGACCAGGTTCTCATTGATATGGCCCACCAGCAGATTAATGATCTTCAACAGGTCGTCGTCGGTGAGCGACTGGAAAAGAATCACCTCATCCAGACGGTTCAGAAATTCGGGATTGAACGCCCGTTTTACCTCGCCGCGAACCTGTTCTTCCAGTTTCGACTGCGCACCATCGCCCTCGGGGGCCGAGAAGCCGAGGTGTCCGCGCTTTTCCATGAAGCGGGCACCCAGGTTCGATGTCATGATGATGATGGTGTTCTTGAAATCGATCTGGTTGCCCAGACCGTCGGTCAACTGGCCATCTTCGAAAACCTGCAGCAGGATATTGAAGATATCCGGATGGGCTTTCTCGATTTCGTCCAACAGCACGATGGAGTAGGGCGAACGCTTGACCCGCTCGGTTAACTGGCCGCCTTCTTCGTAGCCGACGTAGCCGGGAGGGGAGCCGATCAGCTTGGAGACCGAATGCTTCTCCATGTATTCCGACATATCGAAGCGGATGAGGCTCTTGTCGCTGCCAAAAAGGAATTGCGCCAGAGCACGGGCAACTTCGGTCTTGCCAACGCCGGTGGGCCCGAGGAACAGGAACGAACCGGCGGGCCGACCGGAAGCCTTCAGACCGGCACGGGAACGACGGATTGCGCGGGCAAGCGCGGAAATGGCCCGGTCCTGACTAATGATGCGGCTGTGCAGTTCTTCTTCGATGCGCAACAGCTTGGAAATCTCTTCTTCCTTGATGGCAGTCATGGGGACGCCGGTCCAGCGGGCAACCACGTCTTCAATGTCTTCCTTGGTCACTACACCCGTGGAAGTGTCATCAAGGTTGTACTTTTCGCGGAGGACCCGCTGGTTCTCCCGTTCCTTGCGCTCCTCATCCGAGTAGAAGCGCGCCTTTTCGAACTCATGGTTCGCGATGGCATTCTCCATACGATGAACAATAAATTTGATGCGCTTCTGCACATCGGAAAGTTCCGGCGGCAGAGTGGTCTGGCGGAGTTTGACGCGGGCACCGGCTTCATCAATCAGATCGATGGCTTTATCCGGCAGGAACCGGTCCGGAATATACCGGTTGGAGGCGTGGACGGCCGATTCAATGGCATCGTCCAGATAGCTGACCGCGTGGAATTTCTCGTAGCGGTCTTTGATGCCGAACATGATCTTGATGGCATCTTCGACGTTGGGGGGCGGAACCTTCACCGCCTGGAAACGACGTTCGAGAGAACGATCCTTCTCAATCGACTTGCGGAATTCGGCGGGCGTGGTGGCCCCAATGCACTGAATCTCGCCACGCGAAAGGGCGGGCTTCAGGATGTTGGCTGCGTCGAGTGAACCTTCGGCTGAACCCGCACCCACCAGGGTGTGCAACTCGTCGATAAAGATGATGGCGTTTTGGTTCTCCATCAACTCTTTCATGATGGTCTTGAGGCGCTCTTCAAACTGACCGCGGTACTTTGTGCCGGCGACGATCAGCGAAAGATCAAGGGCCAGAATACGTTTTTCAGCGAGGAAAGAGGGAACGTCGCCATCCGCGATTTTCTGGGCGAGACCTTCCACAATGGCAGTCTTTCCCACGCCGGGTTCGCCGATCAGAACCGGATTGTTCTTGGTGCGGCGGCAGAGGATCTGAATGAGGCGTTCGAGTTCAGTATCACGGCCAACCAGAGGATCGAGCGTGCCGTCGAGCGCGGCCTGAGTGAGGTCGCGCGAGAATTCATTCAGCAGCGAACTTTCTTTGGGCCGGTTCGAAGCGACTTTTTCCGACTGGGTACGCTGCAATTCTTCGCGGATGGTACCGAGACGGAGACCGCGTTCATGCAGAATCTCTGCAGCGAAACATTTCTCTTCCCGCAACAGACCCAGCAGCAGATGTTCAGTGCCAATGTGCTTGTGGCTGAGCCGCTCGGCTTCCTCCGCACCATAAGCGAGAACACGTTTGCACTCATGGCTGAGAGGGAGATCAATCGAAGTAGAGACTTTCTCCCGCGCCGTGGTGTGGCCTTCAATTTGTTTGCGAATGGAATCTACAGCAGCGTGAGACCGCAGGAAGCGATTCGCCAGCTGTTTGTCTTCCCGCAGCAGGCCGAGCAGCAGATGCTCAGTCTCGATGTACGGGCTGCCAAACTGGCTGGCTTCGTACCGCGCGAAAAAAATGACCCGCCTCGCCTTTTCCGTATATCGTTCAAACATTGCTGTCTGGTTTACCCCCGCCTGGCGGATGTTTCCCAACTCCCGCTACCATTAAGATACTCCTTCCGGCGAATCAGTTGCAAAAGGTTCATGCAGGTAACCGCCTTCGAGACGAATTTGCCGGTCCATTTGCGCGGCAAAGCGCAGGTTGTGGGTGACCAGAATCAGCGTCAACCCGCGACGGTGGCGAAGGTCGCGCAACAAATCAAACATGCGGGCAGCGGTTTTTTCATCCAGATTTCCGGTGGGCTCATCGGCCAGCAAAAGCGATGGCTTGCCGGCCAGAGCGCGAGCCAGAGCCACGCGCTGCTGCTCGCCGCCCGAGAGTTCCCCCGCGCGGTGATGGCCACGACCGGAAAGGCCGGTTTCTTCCAGAAGCCCGCGAATTTCGATGGTAGCCTTTTCGCGGGCCACGCCGCGAACCAGCAAGGGCATCATGACATTCTCTTCGGCGGTAAATTCCGGTAATAGATGGTGATGTTGCCAAACAAATCCAATTTCGCGGTTGCGAAAGACAGCGAGTGAGGCGTCGTCAAGGCCGGTGAGTTCGCGGCCTTCATAGAGAATTTGGCCCGCCGTGGGCCTGTCGAGACCGGCGATCAGGTGGAGCAGCGTGCTTTTGCCGGCACCGCTTTCCCCGGTGATGGCGACCTGCTGGCCCCTGAACACTTCGAGATGAAGAGAACGGAAGACAGTCAGATCGCTGTCGCCGGACCGGTAGACGCGGGTAAGATCGCGGATGCGGAGCAACGGGTGCGGGTTTTCCGGGACCATATCATTGCAAATAGCCGGTTGCGGCGGTTACCAGACCAACCACGGCGCACAGAACACCGACCGCGGGGAACAGTTTGGATTTTGAGATGAAATAAAGCGAGGTCAGAATCAAGCCTACTTCGAGCAGGCCTTCGCCGAAGTCGAATCGAAGAGCGCGATCTTCTTCGCGGGATGAATGCTTTTCAATCTCACGGGCCTCGTTCTGTGTTTCTGCTGCTTCCTTTTCGTAGCGAGCTTTTTCGGAGGCATAGCGAATGAGCACTTTGGCCGCTTCAGTCCCCTTCGGCTGGAGCACTGTGAGCAGGTCTTCGCCCAATTCCAGATTGTGGAATTTGATCTTCTTCGACTGATAATACGACCACTTGTCATTGGCTTCGGCTTTCAGAAGAACAGCTTCAGTGTGCGCCCGGTGCGAAACGATGGTGACAATTGCCAGCAGGACTCCAATTACCGAAGCCACCACTCCGATCATCTTTCCCAGACTGTCGTGCGCTTCGGTTTCGTGATGAATCTCGATTTCGGCCATGCCTGTATTGTAGGCGGCAGCGTTGGAGTGGTCGCCCTACACTTCCAGCAGTTGTTCGATACGGCATTGCAGAATCACAATCTCCGGCGACTCCTGGACGGCGTTGTAGTAACGAGACTGAAAATCGGTTCCCTGTTCCCGCGGGCGCATCAGTTGGCGAGCCCGCGCAGTGAGATCATCGGCGACAGGCTGCCCGGCACTGCTGCGGCGCGACAGTGCTTCGTCTATTTCAACGACGAAACTGGAGATTTCTCTCAGCCACACAAATTGCGGATCTCCCAGCACCAGGGAGAGCAACGGCCCGGGTCCGACGATTGGTCCGTTGGCCGATTCGTATAGAGCGCGTTCGCGGTTGAGCAGCAGCTTGTGCTGTTCCAGAAGCAGATTGCGAAGAGTGCTGAGCATCTCACGACTGGCGGCGGTGATGGGTTGCGGAGACATGATTTTTCTATTGCGACTTATGGGAGTGTGAGGCGATTGTCGCGAGGTAATCGCCGGGGAAATACGAGGCGGCGCGTACTTTTACGATGGAGAGATCACGCGCGCCCACGCTCGCAGCGAAAACAAACAGAAGGAGCAGTGCAGTGGAACACATGAACATGAGGCCATCGTAGCGCGACAGATGGAGCACTGCGCAATACTACACTCAGGATTACGACGAGCCGAGATGAACAAGGAAACACTAAGTCATTTGCTGCTAATGATCACGCTGCTGCTGGTCGCACTGGCGGCGGGCACTCTGGTGCCGGCACAGACCAAAGTGCTGAGCGACCTGGGTTATCACGCGCTGTGCCCGTTCGCGCCCTACAGTACACTCTCACTACTGGGTCTGGCTGGGCTGGCGTGGGTAGTTCGCGGCTATGTGGACAAGCGGGTTTCGTAATCCGGCTGTTTCGTAATCCGGATGTTTCGTAATCCGGCTTTAGCGATATTGCACAATCGTCGCGAAAGACGCTGGTAAGAGACTGGCACCGCCAACCAGAGCCCCGTCAATCTCCTCTTCCAACATCAGCGCACGGCTGTTGTCGGGCGTGACGCTGCCACCGTAGAGGATTCGGGTAGCGGCTGCCTGGGTGGCACCGAAGGCCGCTTTCACCCTGCCCCGCAGGAAACGATGAGTATCGCCGGCAATCTTTGGAGTTGCCGTGCGCCCGGTACCGATGGCCCAGACTGGCTCATAAGCGATAACGACTTTGGCGAATTCGGCAGCGCTGAGCGCTCCCACCCCACCCTGGAACTGGGAATCGAGATGAGCCTCGGTCTGCCCGGCTTCACGCTGTTCCAGTTGCTCACCAAAACACACAATCGGGGTGAGCCCGTATTCAATGGCGGCACGCGTCTTGCGAAACACGTCGGCATCGGTTTCGGCGAAATACTGACGCCGTTCGCTGTGGCCTGCGATCACGAAGTGGCAACCCATGGCGCGCAGCATGTGGCCGGAAACCTCGCCGGTGAAGGCACCCTCCCTGCCCCAGTACAGGTTCTGAGCCCCGATTGCGATATTACTGCCCTGGGTGGCGTCCAGCGCCGCGTGCAAATCCACAGCCGGCGGGCAGATCACCATATCGCAATGGGCCACGGCCCTTACCAGCAGACGCAGGTCGGCAAAGAAATCGGTGGTCTCCTCCGGCGTCTTGTACATCTTCCAGTTGCCCACCATCAGATGACGACGCATCAGGCGATTTCCTCCAGAAAACTCGTCCCGCGCACGATTTGCGTGCCGAAGTTTTGGGCCACGGTTTGTCCCATGTCGCTCAGGGTGGCACGCAATCCGAGGTCGACACCACGACGGACACGCGGGCCGAATGCGATGAGCGGCGTAAATTCGCGGCTGTGATCGGTAGAGGGCGTCGTGGGATCGCAGCCGTGGTCAGCGGTGAGAATAACCAGATCGCCCGGTTGGAGCGCGGCTTCAAGCAAGGGCAGCCACGAATCGAAGGCTTCCAGCGCGCGACCGTAGCCTTCCACGTCGTTGCGGTGGCCGTACAGGGAATCGAAGTCAACCAGGTTCACGTAAATCAGACCGGCGGGAAAACCGCTCATCGCCTCCAGAGTCTTCTGCATACCATCCGCATTGGACTTCGTTTTGACCTGCTGGGTGATGCCGCGGCCGAGAAAAACATCAAAAATCTTGCCCACGCTGTATACGCCAATGCCGCGCGAGTGCAACTGGTCGAGCAGCATTCCGGCCGGTGGCGGGACAGCATAGTCATGCCGGTTGGCGGTGCGGACGAAGTTGCCCGCCGTACCCAGAAACGGGCGGGCGATCACGCGGCCCACTTCCAGCGGACCGCGCAGCATGTCGCGGGCGATATCGCAAATGCGGTAGAGCTCAGGAATGGGAACAATCTCTTCATGCGCGGCGATCTGGAAAACGCTGTCGGCTGAAGTGTAGATGATCAGCGAGCCGGTGCGCATGTGTTCCGCACCCAGCTCGTCCATAATCTCCGTGCCCGAGGCCGCTTTATTTCCCAGCGTCCCGCGCCCTGCACGACGTTCAAATTCGGCCATGAAATCGGCCGGGAATCCGCGGGGAAAAAGCGGAAAGGGTTCTTCCAGGTGAATGCCCACCATTTCCCAATGACCGGTGGTGGTGTCTTTGCCCGGCGAGGCGAGGGTGCAGCGTCCGAAACTACCTTCGGGCGCAGCCACACGAGGCAGTTGCGGCATGGGCTTCAGGTGGCCCAGACCCAGCCGGCACAGGTTGGGTACATCCAGGCCGCGACGCCGCGCGATATTGCCCAGGGTATCGCTTCCGGCGTCACCATAGGCCGCAGCGTCAGGCATCTCGCCCACACCAACGCTGTCCAGAACAATCCAAATGACTCGATCAAACACCCGAGTTGAGGATAGCGCGTTCTTCTCTCTCGTACACTAACTGCATGTGTGGAATCGTTGGTTACGTTGGCATGCAGCGCGCTGTCCCGATTATTATTGACGGCCTGAAGAAGCTGGAATACCGGGGGTACGATTCGGCTGGCATTGCGGTTTACCGCGATGATGCGACGCTGGGAATCCGCCGCGCGTCAGGCAAGTTGCGCAATCTGGAACATGTTCTGACAATGGACCCGGTGGACGGCTGTTACGGGATAGGCCACACCCGGTGGGCCACCCATGGCCGGCCCACCGAAGAGAACGCCCACCCGCACCGCGACTGCACGGGCGATCTGGTTGTGGTGCACAACGGCATTGTGGAAAACTACTTGCCTTTGAAGGAACAATTACAGGCGGAAGGGCATACTTTCGTCACCGAAACAGATACCGAAGTCATCGCCCATCTGATTGAGAAGTACTTCACCGGCAATCTGGAAGAAGCGGTACGCAGGGCCGTAAAGCACTTGCGCGGTGTGTTCGCACTTTCCGTACTGAGCCGCCGCGACCCCTATAAGATTGTGGCGGCGCGGGAAGGACCGCCGGTAGTGATTGGCCTGGGCGACAACGAATATTTCGTCGCTTCGGACGTGCCTGCAATTCTGAGCCACACCCGGGACATGTTCTTCCTGGCGGACGGAGACATGGCCATTCTGACCCGGGAAGGGGTTCAACTGACCGACTTCGACGGCAACACCGTGAAGCGCCAGGTGCAGCATGTGCTGTGGGACCCCATCATGGCAGAGAAGGGCGGCTACAAGCACTTCATGCTCAAGGAGATTTTTGAGCAACCAAGGGCGGTTCGGGACACGATGTTGGGTCGCGTGAGCCAGGATTCGGGACGAATTTTTCTGGATGAGATGGATATCTCAGAGGAAGAATTCCGCTCATTCCGCGAAGTAAAGATTGTGGCCTGCGGCACCAGCTGGCATTCCGCGCTGGTAGGCAAGTTTCTCATCGAAAAGCTGGCGCGCATTCCGGTGGAAGTGGACTATGGAAGCGAGTTCCGTTACCGCAACCCGATCATCTCGCGAGACGTGCTGACGGTAGTGATTTCGCAATCGGGCGAGACTGCAGACACGCTGGCGGCGCAACGCGAGGCCAAACAGAAGGGTTCCAGGACACTTGCGATCTGCAACGTGGTGGGATCCATGATCACTCGCGAAGCGGCCGGAACCATCTACACCCATGCCGGCCCGGAAATCGGGGTTGCGTCCACCAAGGCGTTCACGGGTCAGTTGACAGCGCTCACAGTGCTGGCGCTGTATCTGGCCCAAATGCGCGGGGCCATGCCGGAAGCAGAATTGGCAATGCTGGCGCAGGAATTGTTGCTGATTCCGGGCAAGCTGGAGATTATTCTGTCGCAGCACGAGCAGTACGAAGAGCTGAGCCGCAAACTATTCCGGGCGACTGATTTCCTGTTTCTTGGCCGTGGCATTCACTTCCCCATGGCGCTGGAAGGCGCGCTGAAGCTGAAGGAGATTTCCTACATCCACGCGGAAGGTTATCCTGCCGGAGAAATGAAGCATGGCCCCAACGCGCTGATCGACGAAAATCTGCCGGTTGTGGTGCTGGCCACACGGGATGCCTCCAGTCCGGAGAGTTGCATTCTGTATGAGAAGACGCTATCGAACATTCAGGAAGTGCGAGCGCGCGAAGGCAAGGTTTTAGCGATTGTGACCGAAGGCGACACCGAAGTACGCAAAGTTGCCGACGCCATTATCGAAATCCCGGCTGCGCCAGACCTGCTGACGCCTATCCTGGAGATTGTGCCGCTACAATTGCTGGCGTATCACATTGCGGTTCGACGCGGCTGCGATGTGGACCAGCCGCGCAATTTAGCGAAAAGCGTGACGGTGGAGTAAAAGCGCGCGCATTCGCCACAGCGCTGGCTTCACGCTCGAAGCGCCCGATGAACGCCGCTGCCGGACGCTGACATAAGGGGGTCCGCCATAAACCGAAATATCACGAGTCCGGCGAAGATACGCGAGACGGCGATGCGGATTGCCGAACGTTTCGCGCCCGAACGAGTCGTTCTGTTGGGTTCGCACGCACATGGCGATGTCGACGAGGGCAGCGATGTCGATCTGATTGTACTTTTCCCGGATGTGGAAAACTCGCGCGATCGAGCTGCTGAAATCTATGCCGCCCTGGCAGGCTGCGGTTTTGCTTAGGAATATTGTGGTGTCGACCGTCGGCAGGTTTGAACGGTACCGGAACGTTCCCAACACCCTTTATTGTCCCGCTTCCCGCGAAGGCCAGGTTTTTTACCAACGTCCTGTATGAACGTCGCGCCAGAGACGCTAGAGGTGATTCGGGTCCGGGTTCTGAAGACGGAGCACGATCTTGAAGGCGCCCGGCGCATAATGGCTACAGAAGATAGCTGTCCTTAGGACGTTTGACAAGTCTATCGAACGGATTCGCCCCATTCCCTGGGACCTTATTTAACCGGCATTCCAAATGGCTTCATCCCCTTCTCAAGAACAGTCTTTGGAAAACGGCCCGAGCCACAAAGCAGGAAAGAACCGAAATTCTTATACCAATCGCCTTCAGGTGCCACTGGCCCCGTGCGCACCCACGCCTGAAGCTCCAACAGATCGTTCACCGATATTCCCCGCTCATCCACACGTTTCAGCAGGTGTTGCCACACTGCCGGCGGAAGATCAGAGAACTGAATCTTCGGCAATCGAATCCCTTCCGAAGAGGGCGTGAATCAGATCCTGCCCCGCCCGGTTTTTCAGGGCGGGTTCAGTCTCCTGTACAAAGCGTTGATACGAGGCGGTCAGTTGTGCCTTTGCATCCGCCTCGGCCCGCACCCCGCGCTCCGCCAGCGCGACCAGGGCGCTGCTCATGGTGACCTTCCGCTTCTTCGCTACCCGCCGCACTTCAACGGCCAGCGTAGCGGGCAACGTCACGCTCTGACGTGTCGATCCCGCTCTGACTCTGGTCACCTTGCTGCTTGTAGCCATGACTCAAGGATACAGGACTGCACCACTGTGGTGCGCGAACTCAGGGTTACCGGAGCGGCATCAACAACTCAATCTGGTTGCCGTCCGGATCCTTAACGAAAGCGTAGCGAAGGTTCTGTGCCGACGTAGCGGGCGGGCGCATCAGCGTGCCGCCGTTGACCTTGACTGACTCAATCGCTTTGTCGAGGTCGGGGACCTGAAGGATGAGCGACGCCATCGCGCCGGCCGGAGCGTCTTTGGGACGCGTTGCGATGACGATGGCCGTGGTGGTGGCTGATTTTGCAGCCTCAGGGGTCGAACCGGAGTTGATGACGATCTCCCGGAACGTCGGCGTGTTCGCGGGCCGACCTGTTTCGGACATGCCGAAAGCCTTCTCGTAGAACGCTGCAATGGCTTCAGGATCGGTCGCCAGTACACGTATCGAGCGTACACGGATGCCGCTCTCCTGCGCCGCCGCCATGGTGGCCACCAGAATGAATGCGGTCACTAACTTTTCCATGCTCATCTTTTGCCTGCCTTTAGTCAAACTGCATGAGCTTAACATTTGATTGTTGCCAGGGTTCACTCCTACACCGCCGGATGTCAATTCGCGATAAGATATCGGGGTACGCGTGAAGTCCAGCGCGAATCAGGGATCGACAGGGAGCAAATATGTGTGATCAGGATCATTTCGATAAAGACCAGCAAAAATTCGAAGCGCAGGGTTTAGTGACACGAAAGCAATTCGGCATGCTACTGGGCGCCGGCGCGGCAATGATGCTGCCGAAGGTCGCAAACGCGGCGGCGGTAACTGACTCGGACGTGATGGTGAAGACTCCGGACGGCACTGCCGACTGCTACTTCGTGCATCCAGCGAGCGGCACGGCTCCGGGCGTTCTCCTGTGGCCCGACATCTTCGGGCTGCGGCCGGCGAACCGCCAGATGGCTAAGCGGCTCGCCGAGTCCGGCTATTCGGTTCTGGTGGTGAATCCGTTCTACCGGATGAAGAAAGCCCCCACTGCGGACGCTGGTGCCGCTACCCCTATCGCGGACCTCATGCCGCTGGCGCAGGCCCTGAGCGACGTCCGAAATGGCCGTCGCACCCTTGCCCTGGTGATTGCCGCGCCGCAGGTCGACGGCCCATTGGTTGACGACACGCCCGTGCCCGAGCAATTGCCGCCGATGCCCGATTACGTGAAACATGCCGCCGAGCGCCGGGCGGATTTGCTCGCCGCCGAGGCCGCGGTTCGCGCGGCCCGGGCTTCCGTGGATGCCGCTGTCGCGGAATACTATCCGTCGGTTTCCCTGAACGTCGCGGGGTTTCTCTATCAGGAATATTTCAGCAGCGCCAGCAAGTGGGACGCCATCCTGCAGGCCAATCTCCCCATCTTCTCTGCCGGGATTATCGAAG
>JBBROK010000031.1:0-55981 GCA_038229475.1 Bryobacterales bacterium
CGAAGCTGCGCTGCAAAGGATCAAACAACATCATGTACTGACCGCGCTACATGGCCGGTCTTGGGATGACCACTGGAGCTATAGGCACCAGCTTGCGTTGAATAACAGAATCGGGTTTACACAAAACCCTTGACACCACCCGAAGCCCGAAATTGAGCCGCGACCAGTGCGTGTCAGTCGCGCCGTTCCCCTTCGAACATCTGTTCGGCGGCGATATTCCAGTCGACGCCGGTGGACTCTATAACAAGGAAGTAAAACCGCGGATCGTCATTAATCACCGCCACGTTCTTCCCCACTCCCTTGAAGTCCACCGCCTGCGCAATGGGCCGACCGCTCACCGAACTATGCGCCGTCACCTTAAACCTGCCCGCCCCCGGGCTCTCTTCGTTCTTCGTCTCCCAGCGGATTCGCCACTGCCCGCTCTCTATATTGAAAGCTTCGCTTTGCGAATCGCCATGACCTGCAAATGAAACCACTGGTTCCCAGCCCACCAGAATTTCCTTCCGTTGCCCGCAGCCGGAACCACATCCCGCCAGCAGCACCAGGGCGAAACCCGCCACAATTTGTCTCCGGTTCGTCACTTTTTTATTGTCCACTCACGCCGTCTGCCGTATACTGCACCTGATGCCGTATTTTACTTCTCATGATCCGGGTTCGTTCGCCTGGGTGGAACTGGCCAGCAGTGACCAACAGGCCGCCAAGGCATTCTACAGCGCGCTGTTTGGCTGGACCGCAGTGGACTCCACCACCGGTCCCGACGAAGTCTACACGATGTTCCAGCTGGAAGACCGTGCCGCCGCCGCCGGCTACACCATGCGCCCCGATGAAGCCGCCCTTGCTCCGCCCCACTGGAACCTCTACATCACAGTGGAAGACGCCGACGCCACCGCTGCCCGCGCCACCGAACTCGGCGGTCAGGTTTTCTGTCAGCCGTTCGACGTCGCCACCCACGGACGCATGTCCACTATCGCCGACCCCACCGGTGCCGTCTTCCATATCTGGCAACCCCTCAACCACATCGGCGTCGGCATCAAGGACGAGGCCAGCGGCTTATGCTGGGCAGACCTCAACACTTCCGACCAGTCCGCCGCCATGGGCTTCTATCACAAACTCCTCGGGTGGAACTTCATGCCCGGTGAGGACAACTACGTGCACATCCGCAACGGCGAAAACTTCATCGGTGGTATCCCCCCCGCCCAATACCGCGATGCCAACACGCCGCCCCACTGGCTGGTATATTTCCAGGCGGATGATTGCGCCGCCAGCACCGAAAAAGCCAAATCGCTGGGTGCGAACATACTGACCGGCCCGTTCACCATGGACAACGTCGGCGAGTGCAGCGTGATGGCCGACCCGCAGGGTGCCGTCTTCGCAATCTTCCAGCCTGCGCAGACCCTGTAACCCGATAATCACCTGTTTTCTCTTCGCCGGGAGTTTGCTAGAATCCACACAGGCAAAGCAAAATGTTCAAAACAAAAAAAGAGCAGCTTGTTCCCGCGCCTCCCGCTGCTGTTCAGCCTGCGGCGATTCAGGAAGAAGCGTGCTACACCTCGGGCGAGGTCGCCCGCCTGGCGGGCGTCAGTCTGCGTCAATTGCAGTGGTGGGATGAGCGCGGTGTTGTCTCGCCCCGCCAGGAAGGCCATCGCCGCGTCTACCTCAACCAGGAAGTTGTGGAAGTGTCCGTCATTGCCGAACTCCGCCGCAAGGGTTTTTCGCTGCAAAAAATCCGTCGTGTTCTGCGCTTCCTGCAAAAAGAGATGGGACAGCGACTGAGCGCCGCAGTGGCTGGAAACGGCGAAATGCACCTGCTCACCGATGGCAAGAATATTTATCTGGAAGATCAGCCCAACCGCGTGATCGATGTTCTCAAAAATGCCAAACAGCCGATGTTTCTGGTTTGCGTAACTGACCAGTTGCGCCGATTTCAGGCGGGAGCAGACGCCGCCCGCAAGCCCGCAAGTTCGGAAACCCGCCCCACCAATACCGCGCTTCGCGCCCGCGCAGTTTAGCCGGGGCTGCCCATCGCGCTCGCCGGTCACTGACACCCGGCGACTACTTCATCGCCGGATAAAGCCGCGTCGCATTGTCGTGCAGGTAACCCTGCGCAATCTCCAGTGCTTTCGCCTCTGTGATCTCCCTGCTCGCCACCATCTCCGCCAGGGCCGCCGTTAACGCATCGCGTGCCGAAGTCACTCCCAGCCAGTAACCCTGTTCCGACCCCAGCGCCGGGCTATAGGGATATGCATCGGTCCCGAACGTAACCTTCTCCGGATACGTCTGCAGCCACAGCTTCAGCACATTCTTGAATTCCGAAGGATAAGTCAGCACTTCCACCTCTGACGTATCGATGTAGACATTCTCCATCGACGTCATCCAGATCGCCTCGCGGTAAAACGGATACCCGCCATGCACCAGCACGAAGGTGGTTTTCAGATACCGCTGGTCTTTCAGAATATTCTCCAGGTTCAGTACATTCCCGCGCTGCAGGCTGAAGTAGTCACCCTCGCCCACGGCCGAATGAATGTGCACCGGCAAATGCAAACGCCCGCCCTCCGTCACCAGATAGCGGAATACATAATCCTGAAAAGTCTTGTACTCTTCCGGCGCGGGCACGCCGCCCTTCCGGTACTTCGCGTACACCTGCGTGGCCGCCGCTTTCGGCGGATCGCCAAACGCCAGCGACCGGAAGTAACCGATTTCAAACTTCTCTGCAATCCCGCCGTTCGTCTGGTTTTCTTCCAGCACCCTGGTTACAAATCTCAAATATCCATCCAGCGTCTCTGGCAGCGCCTTCACCCCTGCCTGCGCCATGTAGCGCTTCAGCACCTTCTCTTGAAGCGGGATGTAAACGCCCTCGTCCGGATTTACCGCTGTCACCAGTTTGTTATCCAGCGGGAACAGAAATGAGTCCACGAAGAAAACCCAGCGAAATCGCTTTGGATTCAGATAGGGTGCCATCGCCACGCGGTTCGCTACTGACACTTCCACCCCCAGCTTGTCCAGAATCGCGTCGAAGTAGGCCGTACCACCAGCCTTCTTCGCCGCCGCCGACTTGTCCCCCAGCCACTTCATATGTTCGGCGGACATATCGTTGAACGGATAGCCGAACAACGCCTTCACCGCGGTCACAATCTCCGAATTCGAATCCCGCGCCCGCAGCGGCAGATGTTGCGGCGGAGCCGCCTGCGCATCCACGTCGCTGTCATCTCCGAAACCCGGATGCGCATGATGGTCGAAGATGCGTATCTTCGCAATCCGCGGCTCCAGTCGCTTGTAGATCGCCTGTACATCGGCTTGCGGCAAAGCCTTCGCTTGCCCCAGCGCCGCAGCCGTTCCCACCACCGCCAAAAGCAGAGCTTTCTTCTTCATCGCTGCACTCTAACAAATTCCTGCACGCCGCGCCGTCTGCCATCGTCAACCGGTTAAAGCCTGTGACCAGAGCACAAACCATAGCGCTTCTGCTTCCTCTTGCGGCAGCATCCCTGCAATCCGCCGTGATCCGCGGCACTGTTGTGGAGAAGATGACCGGCTATCTCCTTTCCCGAGCCGTGTTGACTCTCCAGCCGACAGGCACGCCTGATCAGGCCACCCGCGTCATCCGCAGCAACGATACCGGCCAGTTCGAATTTCCAGAACTGGCCCCCGGTTCCTACCTCATCAGCGTCAACCGACGCGGCTTCCTTCCCTTTGAATACGGTCAGCGCCGCTGGAACTCCGCCGGTCTGCCGCTCAAGATCGACCGCGATGCCACCGCGACGCTCCGCCTCGCCCTCTCCCGCTACGGCGCCATCACCGGCACCGTGCGCGATTCCAATGAGGCGGGCATTCCCGTGCAGGATGTTGCCGCCTACACCGCCACACAACCGCCGCTCCTCGTCTCGCGCACGAAGAGCGATGACCGCGGCATCTATCGCCTCTCTGGCCTGCCTCCCGGCACTTACCTCGTCCGCACCACTGGTAGTGAGGATGATGACCGCACTTACCGCCCCACCTTCTCGCGCCAAACTCCCCGCGCCGAAGATGCCCGCACCTTTGTGGTTTATCCCGATGAAGATACCGGCGATGGCGATGTCCGCCCTTTGTTGGGTCCCCTTTTCACTCTCTCTGGCTCCGCCCCAACCCCGCCACAGCTGAGCTACCAGGTCACCGTTACCCTCGCCTCTGACATGGGACGCATAGTTAGTCAGGGACCCGATTTCAAATTCGGCCCTCTCCCGCCTGGCCACTACGAACTCTATGCGGAAGGCCGCGACGGCCCCGGCCAGAACATGGTGGGCGCGTATGCGGATATCCAGCTGGAACGCAACCAGACTAACTTCACACTCTCCATGCGTCAGGTCGGGGAAAGCCTGATCGTTCTCGAAGGCGCCGGACCCACCGTCGCCGCCAGCGCGCTCTATCGCAGAATCGACCTCGCCGGCCCCGGTCCTACGCAGTCCATGAAGCTATCCGCAGTGGGCCGCATTCTGCTCGCGCCCGGGCGATGGGAAATCCTCACCACACCGCCCGAAGGCTACTATGTCTCTCGCTTCGCGAATTCCCGCAACAACGCCCGGCCGGAAGGCTGGAACGAAATTCAGGCAAGCGGCCAAACTCGCTGGACCATCACCTTTTCCAAAGGAGGTGCGTCTCTCCATGGAGCCGTGCGCCTTTCGGGCGCTCCCGTGCCCGGCGCACCGGTCTTTCTCGAAGCCTGGGACCCGTCCACCCGAAAACGCCTCATCGATCCGCGTCGCACCCGCGCCGATGGGAACGGGAACTACCGCTTTGACGGCCTTCCGCCTGGCAACTACCGTATCCTCGCAACGTGGGAGTATTCTGCTCCGGACGCCGCCGCGATGGATGCGTCACAGCCTCAAAGTGTCCGCCTTGATCCCGGCCTGGATCACCCTCTGGATCTCGACCTGTCTGGCACACCGTGACGCTTCAGCGCCATCTCTCCTGCCTTGTGGCGTGCCCTGAAGGGAGGAGTTTGAACATGCTGAGTCTCGATTGGTCACAATGCTTCGCGGTGGAAAGTATTCCGGGTAAAGTTCGCGGGGCCTGGGTTTTCAGAGACAGTCGCTTGCTGCTCACCACAGACCAGCGGATTCGCTACCAACAAAATCTAAGTGGCCGGACAATTGCCATCGTTGTTTTGACGGGCACTACCAAATCGTCCCGAGTGCGCCTGAATCTGCAGCGCATAGCCGCCGTCGTGAGTGCTGCCACGGAAGTGGAAACGCCCCTCCGATAAGTGGGCGACTCATGCCTGTGTATCCGCCGGCTATTCATGATTCCCGCGGGTAGAGTTCAATGCTGCCGTCTTCCGTCACCGAAAAGCAGTCTCACTAGAACAGTCTTCCTCACGGTGTGCGGCTGGGAAGGGCACAACTAACCTGCCTCACCGTGATATCGTGGGGCCATGACCCGCCGGTACGCTCTGCTCTTGTCACTCAGCGCGCCCGTCGTGGCACAAGTTCCAACACAAAACCAGCCGCATCCCGATGCTCCCGTGCAATGGAGCCCTCGCGTGGTGTTTCCGGGTGCGCCAATCCTCTTTCAGTCGAAGTCCTGGTCCGGTCCGGCCACCTGGCTGGGCAAGACCATCGAATTCCGGCCCGATGGTGGCGCGTTCTCAGCCCTTGCAGGTGTGAACCTGAACCGCACGCCCGGACGCTATCCCCTCGTTTTTGGCGGTACCACCGTAGACGTCACCGTGACCGGCCACGCCTACCCTTCCGCCACCATTACGGTGCCGCAAAAGTTTGTGGTGCCTCCCAAAGAGGTTCAGGTGCAGATCGACGAAGAAATCGCCATCAAGCAAAGAGTTTTCCAGTCTTCTCCCGCGGAGCGGTTCTGGCAGGGCCCGTTCGTCGCGCCCACCAATACCGGTTACACCTCTTCTTTTGGCTCGCGGAGGGTGTATAACGGCAAGACCCGCAGCGTGCACCAGGGTCTGGATTATTCGGCCGCGATGGGTACGCCCGTCACAGCGGCGAATTCCGGTCGCATCGCCATCGCGCGTGACATGTACTTTGAAGGCGGTTTCATCGTGATCGATCACGGCGAATCCATCTTCACCTTGTACATGCACCTTTCGGAATTCCTGGTGAAAGAGGGTGCCGCTATCGAAAAGGGTGCACCCATCGCGAAGAGTGGATCCAGCGGACGCGCCACCGGCCCGCACCTGCATTACGGCGTGCAATGGCAAGGCGCATATCTGGAACCTTCCACACTGCCGGGACTCTGGCGAGGGGGCATTGCACGTGGATAGTCCACAACCGGATGCATTTGTAGTTTTTGGCGCAACAGGAGACCTTGCTTACAAGCAAATTTTCCCCGCGCTCCACGCTCTGGTAAGAAAAGGAGATCTGGATATTCCCATTGTCGGAGTGGGGCGCTCGGGATGGACCCGGGACCAGTTCATCGAGCGGGCACGCGATAGTGTGGCCCGGCACGGCGGAGTGGATGAAGCCGCGTTCGCCAAAATGTCGGAGCTGCTCCAGTACGTAGATGGCGATTACAACCAGCCGGAGACTTACGCCCGTCTGCGCACGGTGCTGGGGGACTCCTGCTTGTCGTTGTTTTACCTTGCGATTCCGCCAGGCATGTTCACCGCGGTGGCGGAAGGACTGGCGCATTCGGGCTGCACGGCGAATTCGCGCATCGTGGTCGAAAAGCCGTTCGGACGGGATTCGGCGTCGGCCCGTGAACTGCATCGAATACTTCGTCAGTTCTTTCCCGACCCGGCGATCTTTCGCATCGATCACTTCCTCGGCAAAGAAGCGGTGCAGAACATTCTCTATACGCGCTTCGCCAACCTGTTCCTTGAACCGCTGTGGAATCGCACCTATATTCAATCGATACAAATCACGATGGCGGAGGACTTCGGGGTCCAGGGCCGCGGAAAGTTCTATGAAGAAGCTGGTGCGGTTCGCGATGTCATCCAGAATCATCTTCTGCAGGTGCTGGCATTTCTCGCCATGGATGCGCCCACCGGGGTAGAGCCGGATGCGGTTCGCGATGAACAGGCACGCATCCTGAAAGCCGTCAGGCCGATTGGCACCCAGGATATCGTACGCGGCCAGTTCAAAGGCTATCGGAAGGAAAAAGGCGTGGCACCGGATTCTTCGGTGGAGACCTTCGCCGCCGTAAAACTTTGGGTGGATACCTGGCGCTGGGCGGGCGTTCCGTTTTACATTCGAGCCGGCAAGTTCATGCCCATTACGGCGACCGAGGTGATGGTCAGTTTCAAACGACCCCCCAGGGAGACATTTGGGGAACAGGCTCATCCGGGTGTGCAGAATCACCTTCGTTTTCGCCTGGGTCCGGAGGTTATGATCGCCCTCGGCATGCGCGTCAAACTCCCCGGCGAGCGGATGGAGGGCGAAGGCGTGGAACTGATCGCCATGCGTCAGAAGGGGAATGAAATGTTGCCCTACGAAAGGCTGCTGGGCGACGCCCTGCGCGGTGACCAGTCTTTGTTCGCCCGCGAGGATGCAATTGAGGCCCAATGGCGGATCGTGGAGGCCGTATTAGGAAATTCGACCCCGGTGCACGAGTACGACCAGAATACCTGGGGACCGGAGGAAGCCCGCTCGATTCTGAATGATTCCGACGAGTGGCTGAATCCCGATTCCGCGGCGGGTTCCTTCAAGCTCTGATCCGGCGTACTCTGAAAGCCGAGTCGATCCGCTGCTGATCAACTGGAAGCCGGTGAAGCCCGGAACTCACCAAGCGAACGCGGTACCGACCGGTTCGTCGACACAGGGACGACGGGTTGCCATGCGGGCACCGCATCGGCGAGGTGGCGCAGGAACTGGCCGGATTCGGTGCTAAAACACCAGCTTCAGAGCAAACTGCGTTTGCCGCGAGTCGAGGGCGGAACTGATGGTTCCAAATGTAGCCGAATCCCACACCGTCGCCGGCGACCCGAAGTTCGGATGGTTGGCGATATTGAATGTTTCCGCGCGGAACTCCAACGTCTTGCCTTCCACAATGCGGAAATTTTTAGCTAGCGTAACGTCAAGGTTCTTGAAGTTCGGACCCCGCAGCACTCCGCTGCCCGCATTCCCGTAAGTAAAGGCGGCAGGCTGCGCGAAGGCGGCCTTGTTCCACCAGCCCACGCGCGGGTCGTGATTGAAGTCATTGGGATTTCCCACGGCCAGCGGACGGTCTGTGCGCAACGTGGTGTTGCTGTTGTCGGCGCTCAGGGTCGGCGTATAGGCCTGACTACTACGGATCGCGAGCACCCCGGAGAACTGCCAGCCTCCGATCCAGCGGTTTGCTTTCATCCAGGGAAGCTCGTAAACCGAACTGAAAACAAATCGCCCCTTGTTGTCGATGGGCGAGGGGCCACGTCCCAGGCGGTTATTTGTCGGGTCCGGCGTCACCTGATCCCAAATCGACCTGGACCACGTATAGGAGCTGAGAACAGTTAAGCCCTTCGAGAATCGCCTCTCGAACCGCAGAATTCCGGCATTGTAGTCCGAGTTTGCGCCCGGTTGCCACTGACCGATGTTGCCGTAAGTCGGGAAGGGCCTGCGAGCCGCCACTACACCCGCCGCCCCCGCGCCCGGGGCTGGGGCATTGATCTGCCGTTGGATGGAGCCGTGCGTCGTCTTGTTGCCCAGGAAGCTGGCTTCCACAATCGTCCCCGGCGTGATTTCCCGCTGAATGCCGGCCGAATACTGTTGCACATACGCAGTCGGGTAATTCTTCACTTCAGAGAAGATTGTTGGAGCCGCGTTGGCGCTGCGGGTGGGGAAGGGATCGCGCAGCGTAATGTCCGGTGTCGTCGTGCTTGCGTTGAACGTGTACGCCTGAATGAAAGGCAGACTTCCCGCGGAGCCGGTCAGGACATTGGTCCAGTTCTGCGCCTGGTCGTAATAGATGCCATACCCGGCGCGCATCACGGTCTTGCCGTCGGCAGTAGCGCTGTAGGCCAGCCCGATACGGGGCCCGAAATCGTGGAGATCAGTATCATAGAAACCGCGCGCCACACCGTTCTGGCCGGCAATTTCCACGATGCTTTTCTGCGGATTGAAATTAGAGAAAGTGTCAAACTTCTCTGTCGGCGGCGTGTTGACCTCATAGCGCAACCCCAGGTTCACCGTCAACCGGCGATTCAACTTCCAGTCATCCTGGATGAACCAGTCCAGATTGGTCTGCCGGAAGTAGCGCTGGGAATTACCCAGATTCAGAGCCGTTGCCGACGGCACTCCCAACAGTACGTCCGCCAGGCCAATACCCGTATAGCGTCCGATAAAGGTGAACGACCCGCGCCGCGTGCTCTGCCAGTTGAAGTTGTTCTGGATACGGTGAAATTCCCCGCCCGCTTTGATATTGTGCGCGCCGCGAATCCAGGTGACGGCGTCGTAGTACTGATAGTTGGGTACCTTGCGGTCCTGCGGCGAGGCCGTGCGGTCCCCAATGGAACTCAACCCGGTGACGGTGAAGAACGGATAGGCAAAGTCATGCGGGTCGCGCGACGTTCCCTTGATTCCCAGCAGCTTCTCGGTCGCATCGAATCCCAGATTCTGGTTGGGCTGTTCTTCCCGGAAGAAGTTGTAGCCAACGCGGGCTTCGTTAATCAATGACGGGCTGAATACGTGCGTTTCCACCAGCCCCATATTGGTGGCGATGGTCCGGCTGTTCTTGCCATAACCCGGGAAGTTGGAGGTGCCGGGATCGAACGCGATATTGGTTTGCAGGTGATTCTTGTTGATGCGGAAGAACGCGGTGTCCCGGGGCGAAAACACGTGATCGACGCGGCCGGAGGGCTGGTGCCACGTCAGCCGGTCGGGGGGCGAGGAGATGAAGTTGAGCGTGCCGCCACTGTAGTTGGGGTCGGGAAATAGCTTTGCTACGGCAATTCCCGATGGATCCTGGCGTGTCGGGGGAATGGTGTTGCCCGCAAACGGCGCGTTGTTATTGAATGGATCTTTCAACGCTGCCTGGCCCGCGAAGTTTCCGGTTTTGGATGCGGCGGTGGCCGTGGTGGCCGCTACCGTGATGCCTTGCACCACGTAGAGTTCTTCGTCGCTCACGAATAGGAACGTCTTGTCTTTGCGTATCGCCCCGCCCAGCGTCATGCCGAGCTGGTTACGGCGGAACGCGGGAATGGCCTGATCCGGACGGTCGAAATAGTTGCGCGCATCCAGCGTGGAGTTGCGCAGGAATTCGTACACAGTACCGTGGATCGCGTTTGTGCCCGATTTCGTGATGACGTTAATCTGGGCGCCGCCTCCATGGCCAAACTCCGCCGAATATGTGCCCGACTGCATCTTATATTCGCGGATCGAATCGATGGATGGTTTCGTCGCCGCGATGTTGATGGAAATATCGTTATTGTCGATCCCGTCGATCATATAGTAATTGGCTGTGTTGGGAAGCCCGGCAACGCTGAAAGCGTCACGTTCGGGCCGGGACATCAGGTTGCCTGCCGCCAGCGTTGTAGCTGCCGGCACCAGCAACGCCACCTGGCTGAACCGGCGCCCGTTCAAAGGCAGTTCCACCAGCTTCTGGCTATCCACAACGTTGCCCACGGTGGCTTCTTCCGCCTGAATCAGGGACGCGGCTTCAGTCACGGTAAGCTTGTCGCTCATGGCGCCGATTTCCAGGGATATCGGCAGATTCAGGCGCTGTTCCACCTGCAACTCGATGCCGGTCCTGACGGCTGTCTTGAATCCCGAAAGCTCGGCTGTGACCTCATACTGGCCGACCGGGAGCAGCGGCAGAATGTAGGTGCCGATATCGTTGGTCTGCGTTCGCCGACTCTGGTTCGTGCCGGTGTTCTTGGCAATGACGGCCACGTTGGGAAGAACCGCTCCGGATGCGTCGGTCACAACCCCCTGGATCGTGCCCGTAATGTTCTGCGCGGCAAGGCCGGACACAGAGAGAACCGCCAATATGAAAAGTATGGAAGGACGTCGCATCGAAAATGAATCCCCTCTGGATGCGGAGGATATCAATTGCCAGACCCGGGGTCAAGCCTGAAGCACGGGCGCACATGGCCCGATTCGAACGGGTACCACCTTCAGGTAGCCTGGTGTGCCCGGAGGAGGGACTGGATTTGGCGCACGGTCGGCGGAATCCGTTCCCTGGGCTCTTTCCACGGGAACATGCTCACTTCGGCTTTCGGAGCCAGCATGGCGCACTCTATCGCGACAACGTAGGGATGGGCTGGGGCGTCATCCGGCAGAACCAGGATTGGGTTTTGGCAACCGTGAGCGAAATCGCGTGTCTTTGTTCGCCCGCGAGGATGCAATTGAGGCCCAATGGCGAATCGTGGCCGCAGTACTCGGAAATTCCACCCCGGTGCACGAGTACGACCAGAATACCTTGGGACCGGAGGAAGCCCGCTCGATTCTGAATGATTCCGACGAGTGGCTGAATCCCGATTCCGCGGCGGGTTCCTTCAAGCTCTGATCAACTGAAAGCCGCGGCCCCTCGGTTCAGGAATCGGCCGTCCCGGTTCCCGTGACGTTTCGAACCACTCGGCGATCACTACTTCGACGTTGGCTGGAGCCTCCTGCCGGGGTGGGCGCACAGGGACTCGAACTCCGTGCGTTGAAGATCGCATTTTGCAATACGGAACAAATCTCAGCGCGCTTCGAGAGTGACGATACCGCGGCGCAACGCGATGGTCACGGCGGCGGTGCGGTCCTGCGCACCAAGCTTCATCAGAATGTTGGATACGTGACCCTTGATGGTGCTTTCGCTGACATCCATTTCGAAAGCGATCTGCTTGTTCCCGGCTCCCGCCGCGATTGAACGCAGCACAGCCGCTTCGCGCCCGGTCAGTTGGCCGTACTCGTGGCGGGTGCCCAGCGAATTGCCGGCGGCGGGTGATATCGTCTTCAGTCCAGCGTGCGCCGCGCGAATCGCCGCAATCAGTGCCTGGCTGGGCGTGTCCTTCAAAAGATAGCCCATCGCGCCGGCCTGCATGGCGCGAAAAATATCCTCGTCGCCGTCGAGCGTCGTCAGAATCAGAATGTGACTCTCCGGGAACTCGGCCCGGATGCGCGCAGTGGCGATCCAGCCCGACATCACGGGCATCCGCAGATCCATCAGAACCACGTCGGGCAGCAGTCGGCGATACGATTTCCAACGCCGCATCGGCCAACCTGACTATCCTGCTCGGCAATGGCTTGGGCGGCTTTACTGCAGCGGCGGGAAGTCCGGTCGCCGTGGGAAGTGAGCCGTTCACAGTCGTCACCGCGGATATCAACGGTGACGGCAAGCTCGATCTGATCGCAGCCAATTTCCTTTCCAACAACCTCACTGTCGTGTTGGGGAATGGTTCCGGCGGCTTTACCGCCACCACCGGCAGCCCGGTCGCCGCCGGCACCAACCCTTTCGGCATCGTGGCGGCTGACCTGAACGGCGACGGCAAGATCGATCTCGCGGTTTCCAATGCCGGCAGTAACAACGTGACGGTGCTGCTCGGCAACGGAACGGGCGCGCTCACCGCCGTGACCGGCAGTCCATTTTCGGCGGGCTCGAATCCCCTGGCAATGGCCCTTGGTGACTTCAATGGCGACGGCTACCCGGACCTCGCTGTGCCGAATTACAACGGGAACAATGTCACCCTCCTGCTCGGCAACGGAACGGGCGCGTTCACTGCCGCTGCTTCCGGTCCGCTCGGTGTGGGAGCGAATCCGCGCACAGCGGTGGCAGGCGATTTCAACGGCGATGGCGCGCTCGACCTGGTGATCACGAATTATGGGTCGAATACTGTTGCGGTCCTGCTGGGCAACTTGTCGCAGACGATCGCGTTCAGCGCGCTCCCCAATCTGGTCTACGGAGCGCCCCCGTTCACAGTCATCGCCACAGCTTCTTCCGGTCTGCTGGTCTCATTCAGTTCACTCACCAGTACGGTCTGCTCCGTGTCCGGCGCAACCGTAACCCTCCTCGCCGCCGGAACCTGCACCATCCAGGCAACTCAGGCAGGCAACAGCACCTACGGCGCGGCCCCCCCGATCAACGGAAGCTTCACCGTAACCCAGGCGAACACCCGGACCGTCCTGAGCATCACGCCACAAACGCCGACCCCGGCTTACGGAGCCACCCTCACTCTGGCCGCATCCGTCGCCGACAACACGACCGGCAGCACGGGAACCCCCACCGGCACCGCGCAGTTCGCTTTCAGCCTGGACAACGGCAACACGTGGACCAGCCTGGGTTCCCCGGTAACCCTCGCCTCCGGAGCCGCGCAGTTGCAAACCACCGCGCTGCCCGCCGGAACGCCGCTCGTGAAGATCAGCTACTCCGGCGATGGAAACTTCAGCGCCAGTACCGCCACCGTGATCCAGCCCGTGAACCGGACGACTCTGACCGTCACCGGCATCACGGCGTCGAATAAATCATATGACGGAACAACCGCCGCGGCTCTGAATACCTCCGGAGCCATGCTCGCAGGCGTCCTCAGCGGCGATAGCGTCTCGCTCGGCGGAACGGCTCTCGGCGCGTTCATAGACCCCAACGCGGGCAATGGCAAAACGGTGACGATCACGGGTCTCACTCTCGCGGGCAGCGCGGCGGCCAACTACACGCTGACGCAGCCTGCGGCTACGGCGGGAATCGCGCAGATCGGCGCCTCGGTCACGCCCAACGCCGCCTCGAAAACCTACGGAACGGCAGACCCGCCCCTCAGCGGCACGCTCACCGGTTTCCTTGCCGCGGACAACGTTACCGCCACTTACACCCGGACCACCGGCTCCACCGCCGGAACTTACACGATCTCGGCGAGCCTGAATCCGCCGGGTGCCCTCGCCAACTACAGCATCGCCCCGAACACGGCAAGCTTCCTGATCGCCAGGGCGACGCCGGTCGTCACATGGGCCGCGCCCGCAGCCATTGCATACGGCGGCGCGCTGGGCAACGGGCAGCTCGCTGCCACGGTCGGCGTCCCCGGAACGTTCGCTTACACGCCCGTCGCCGGTGCGGTATTGCCGATCGGAACGAATGAGATCTTATCGGTGACGTTTACACCCGCGGACACGGTCGACTACAACGCTGCCTCGGCTTCGACGACCATCACGGTCAATGCCACGACGACGTCCGGGGCACCCGCGAACCTCGTCATTACGAGGATCCTGACCCGCTCCGACGGCACGATTTCGGTCCAGCTGACCGCAGCCAACAACGGCGGAACGGCCGCTGGCAATGTCGTCATTACCAGCGTCACCGTGGGTGGCGTGAAGGCCGCGCCTTTGCCCCAAACCATGGGAACCATCGCCGCGGGCACATCCGCCATCACGACGGTCACAATACCGGGAACGGTCGGTGCATCCGGCGCAGCCAGTTCTCTGGTGGTGGCCGGAACCTGGACGGGAGGAACATTGAGTTCCTCCAGCCGCATTACACTGCCCTGATTTGAAGGAAAACAATTATCATGAAAACGCGTCAATTGTTCGTCTTCGCTCTTGCCGTCTGGAGCATCGCCTCGGCTCGTGCCGGAGTGATCGTTTCGCTGGACGCTCCGGACCAGTCCGGCGCGCCCGGCTCAACCCTGACATTCTCCGGGACCATTACCAACGAAGACCTTGTCAACTCCGTGTATCTCAACTCGGACACTTTGAACATCCTCGCCGCGAACGGTGATTTCACCCTCATCGATCAGTTCTTCACTACGGTTCCGGTTTCGCTTGCTCCGGGCGGCAACTCGGGCGACATCGAACTGTTCGACGTCACCATCGCCAGCCCCTTTCCCCATGCCTATAGAAGCTATTCAGGAACTTACGGGTTACTGGGAGGTATCGACGGAGCGGCGCAGGATGTCCTCGGCAGCGCAAGTTTCAGCGTCACGCCGGAAGTGTCGGGCGTACCGGAACCGGTTACGCCCCTTCTTCTGCTTTCCGGCTTAGTGGCGGTAATCCTTGTGGACCGCATGACCTGCCCGGTTAATACCAGGTCAGGCTGTCGACGGGAAAGCTGACACCCGGGTGCGAAAGACCGGCTAAATCTAACCAGGCTGGTGTGCCCGCAGGAAGGAATGGATTTGGCGCACGGCCAGCGGAACCCGTTCCCTGGGCTCTTTCCACGGGAACATGCTCACTTCGGCTTTCGGAGCCAGCATGGCGCACTCCATCGCGACAGCGTAAGGATGGGCCGGGGCGTCATCCGGCAGAACCAGGATCGGGTTTTGGCAACCACGCACGAAATCTCGTGTCACCGTGAAGACGAAGTCGGGGTTGGTCTCGAACATCCTGGTCACAAAACTATCGGTCGTCTGCATCGTGATCTCGGGCCGTTTCGCAGTCAGGGCCGCACCCCAGCTCTTCCAGAATGTGCCCGGGTACTTCGGGTCGCGCATCTCCGGGCGCCAGCCGACGGGTTGCGCCAGCACGGCCGCCACAACACGATTGGGCGCGCGTTTCAGGAGACTCCAGATGAAGGGGCCGCCGATGCAAAAGCCCATCACCATGAACTTGTCGATGCCCAGATGATCCATCAGACCGAGTTGATCGTCGGCATAGGAATCCCATGGCCGGTCGATCTCGACAGGGCCGGTGGACTGGCCGCCGGGGGCGTTGCGCAGGTCCGCCGTGATGCAGCGATATTGCCCCTTGAACTCCTCCATCGCGTTAAAGGGCGAGTTGCCGGTGAAGAAGGAAATGGTCGCGTTCAATCCTCCGCCGGGGAGCAGCAACAGCGGGAAGCCCGAACCGGCCTCCTCATAGTGAATGCGAACCGGGCCTTTGTCGTAGAACCTGCCGGATCCTGCTTTGCCCGCCTGTTGAGCAAATACGCGCGGCACGCTGCCGCCGCGCCTGCTGCCAGTATGCTGCGTCTGGTGGAACCCATTAGCATTGCCCTCCCTTAAGTGCGACAAAATCATAGCACAAGTTTCTGGCGAGAATTCGCTTCTCAACGTCCGCGATGAGGCGGCGGATACTTCATTTGTCTTATTTTGCCCACCGCTTCGTGGCGACGGCGTTACCCAGCATAAAAGCGAGGTCTCAGCATGGCTACCAAACACATTTCCTCAACCAGACAATATTCCCGCGCGGCTCTCGCGACGACATTTCTGCTTGCCGGCGCTTCAGGGCAGGCCGGCATTATCACTCCCGCTGGGCACGGGATAGGAGACCATTTCCGGCTCGTCTTTGTATCCGGCGCAACCATTGCGGCCACCGCCGCCGGACTGAATATTACGGAGCCAGCGCGGTGTAGAACTATTCGTGGGTGCTGACGACAGAAACAGCGGCGACCCCGGAACCACGTACCGGGGTCGCTGCTGTTAATGGGGTTCGGCTTGGGCTTAGTGAGCCTCAGGTTGTGGCATCACGCCAACGCCGAGATCAGCCAACATCGTAACGATCAAGGTTCATCACCTTGTTCCATACCGCTACGAAGTCGTTCACAAACGTCGCCTTCGAGTCGTCAGATGCGTAGACTTCGGCGATTGCCCGAAGCTGGGAGTTGGAGCCGAAGACAAGATCGACACGGGTGCCGGTCCACTTGATTTCGCCCGTCGCGCGATCACATCCCTCAAACACGCATTCAGATGCCGCAGAGGCCTGCCACTTAGTTTTCATGTCGAGCAGGTTGACGAAGAAATCATTTGTCAGAATCTCAGGCCGGTTGGTGAAAACGCCGTGTTTCGACTGCCCGAAGTTGGCATTCAGAACCCTCATGCCGCCCACCAGAACCGTCATCTCGGGGGCAGTGAGCCGCAGCAATTGCGCCCGATCCACCAGCAGTTCCTCTGCCGGCGTTTTCTGCCCCTTCTGAATATAGTTTCGGAACCCGTCTCCCACCGGCTCCAGTACGGCAAAGGAATGCACGTCGGTTTGGTCCTGCGAAGCATCCATACGCCCCGGCGAGAAGGGGACCTTCACGTCGTGCCCGGCCTTTTTCGCCGCTGCCTCCACGGCTGCGCAGCCGCCCAGAACGATCAGGTCAGCCAACGAAACCTTCTTTCCTTTTCCGCCGGGCTGCTGGCCATTGAAATCGTTTTGGATCTTCTCCAGCGTCTGGAGCGCCTTCGCCAGCAGGGCTGGCTGGTTCACTTCCCAGTCTTTTTGCGGTGCCAGGCGAAGGCGTGCGCCGTTCGAACCGCCGCGCATGTCGGAGCCGCGGAACGTCGAGGCAGACGCCCACGCTGTCGTTACAAGTTGAGAGATCGACAGTCCTGATTGGAGGATCGCAGACTTAAGAACAGCAATGTCCTGTTCCCCGATTGCTTCATGATTCGCAGCAGGAACCGGATCCTGCCAGATCTGGGGCTCCGCAGGAACCAGCGGGCCAAGGTAGCGCGAGAGAGGTCCCATGTCGCGGTGCGTCAGCTTGAACCAGGCTTTGGCAAACGCTTCTGCGAACTGCAGGGGATTTTCAAGGAATCGCTTCGAGATCAGCGCATAGCTCGGGTCCACCCTTAGCGAGATGTCCGTAGTTAGCATGAAAGGCGCGTGCCGCTTCGACGAATCGTGGGCATCCGGAATGGTGCCGGCTCCAGCCTCGTTTTTGGGAGTCCACTGGTGCGCACCGGCCGGGCTCTTCGTGAGTTCCCACTCGAATCCGAACAGGTTTTCGAAGTAGTTGTTACCCCACTTCGCGGGCGTAGTGGTCCATGCGCCCTCAAGGCCGCTCGTGATGGTGTGGACGCCGTGACCGTCGCCAAACGTGTTTTTCCAGCCGAAGCCCTGCAGTTCAATTTCGGCACCCTCGGGTTCGACGCCGACATACTTGCCGGCATCGGCGGCGCCGTGCGTCTTGCCAAACGTGTGGCCGCCCGCGATGAGCGCAACCGTCTCTTCGTCATTCATCGCCATGCGGGCGAAGGTTTCCCGGATATCCCGCGCCGCGGCAATTGGATCAGGGTTTCCATTGGGTCCCTGTGGATTTACGTAAATCAAACCCATCTGGACAGCGCCAAGAGGATTGTCGAGTTGACGATCGCCGCTATAGCGTTCGTCCCCCAGCCATTTGCTCTCAGGGCCCCAGAAGATGTCCTCAGAAGGCTCCCAGACATCCTCGCGGCCGCCGCCGAAACCGAAGGTTTTGAACCCCATCGACTCCAGTGCAACGTTACCGGTGAGAATAATGAGGTCGGCCCAGGAAAGTTTCTTACCATACTTCTGCTTGATCGGCCAAAGCAACCGGCGCGCCTTATCGAGGTTGGCATTATCCGGCCAGCTGTTCAGGGGCGCAAAACGCTGGGTGCCATAGCCCGCCCCGCCGCGACCGTCGCCGATGCGGTACGTGCCCGCGCTGTGCCACGCCATACGAATGAAAAACGGCCCGTAATGACCATAGTCGGCCGGCCACCAGTCCTGCGAGTCCGTCATCAGAGTATGCAGGTCTTTGATTACGGCATCGAGGTCAAGGCTCTTGAATTCGCTGGCATAATTGAACTCTTTGGCCATCGGATCGGACAGGGGGGAGTGCTGATGCAATATCTTCAGGTTCAACTGATTGGGCCACCAGGCCGCATTCGTCGGGGCACCGGCCACCGTGTGCCGGTGAAAGCCGCCGGTAAACGGGCAACCGGTTCCGCTTGGCACCACCGCCGCTGTTCCTGTGAGTTCTTTTTCCATCTGTTTATTCTTCTCCAAAATAGTCAAAAGGGGTGAGCTTGCCGGGGAGCGCATCGCGCGCAGAGCCCCCGGACAATAAGTTCGCATTCGCGAAGAATCCGTTTGCCCAGAGAACCCGGGGCAGGCGTGGGCACCTTGTACCACTCCACGTCCTCAACCGTGCCGCAGTGGTCGCAAATGAAATGGTGGTGCCGCCTGCCTCTGGCATCAAATCTCGCGGCGCGGCCCTCAACGGCCACTTCACGCACCAGACCGGCCTTCACCAGGTCCCGCAGATTGTTGTAAGTGGTCGCCCTTGAAGAGCGTGGATCCACGCGATTCACGGCTTCGAAGATTTCTACAGCCGTCGGATGCGAGGCGTGTTCCATCAGAAATGCCATCACGCCGAAGCGCTGCGGCGTGCACCGCAACCCGCTACCTTCAAGGGATCGTTGAATGGCTTCCGTGTCCACTAATACACTAGACTATATCTAATCTAAGATTTTGTCAAGACTCGGGCAGCCCGGATTTTATTGGTGACTCGCGTTACTCTTGAAGTTCGTGTCTTTCGCCAGCGACCTCACTCAATTACTGCCCGCCGATCTGCCCCATCGCGATGCCTGCATTGCCGGCGCGGCCCGCCATCTGGAGATGATTGTGGAGGCCAACCAGCATTTCAACCTCACCCGCATCCTGAATCCGCGCGAGGCCGTAATCAAGCACGTCCTCGACTCCGTGCTCCCCTGGCACCTGTTCCATGGCGCCCAACACATCGCCGATGCCGGTTCCGGTGCGGGTTTTCCGGGCATTCCTCTTGCTCTGGTGATGCCCGACACGCATTTCACACTGCTCGAGTCCACACAGAAGAAAGCGGCCTTCATCGCCACCTCCATCGAAACCCTTTCGCTGCCGCACGTTGAAGCGGTGCCGGAGCGCGCCGAAGCGTACCTTGCAATCCACCCCGTCGACATCATCACTGCCCGCGCCGTAGCCCCGCTCAGCCGGGCCATTCCGCTCTTTGCTCCGGCCCTCCGCAAAGGGACCCGGGTTCTCCTGTACAAAGGCCCTGACGCCGAAAACGAGATCATCGAAGCCCGGCTCGATCCGAAGAATGCCCGGTGGAACATACGGGTTGTTTTCGACTATGAGCTTCCCGATTCCCTTGGTTCGCGCCGCATCGTCGAGATCACCCGCTAACGCCAACCAACGACACTCCGGGCAGTGAATACTACTCCTGAAATGCTTTACCGCGCCAGTTCTTCACACATCTTCGGCACGCCGCCGGTGAACAAACCTGAAAGCTGCGCGAAACCCAGATCCTTGAAATCCAGTTTCTTCGCGGCATCGGCTGCGCCCCCTGTGCACGCCGCCTTGATCCGGTCGCGCATCACACCAATGGTTTGACCGTACTTCTGCAAGTCCGCCCTCTTCTGCAGCGGGCCGTGGCCGGGAATCACAATATCGAACTCCATTGCCATCGCTTTTTCGATGGTCTTGTCCCACTCTTTAATGCTGCAATTGGCGCTGGCATCGCAGAATGGCGCGCCGGTGGTGAACAGGTCTCCGGTGTGGACCACGTGTTCTGAGGGGAAAAATACCATGGCGTCGCCATTGGTGTGGCCGCGGCCAAAGTATTTCATGATGACTTCTTTCCCGCCGATAAAGACCTGAGTTTCGTCGCTGAAAGTAATGTCCGGAAGTCCCGGCATCTTGCCTGCAACCATGTTGGCCCGCGCATTTTTGTGAATGATCATCCCTGCCTTTTGCCCCCGCATGGCTTCGTTGCCGCCGGTGTGATCGCCGTGCTGGTGAGTATTCAGCACATATTTGATGGGCTTGTCCGTGACCGAGCGGATTTTCTGCATGATCTGCGGCGCATCCTGGGCGAATTTGTCGTCTACCACCACAACACCTTCGTCGGTGGGCATGAACGCCACGTTGCCGCCACTGCCCACAATCATATACAGGTTGGGCGACACTTTCTCCAGTGTGAGCGTGGCGGGTGCCTGGTTTTGGGACCAGGCCACAAACAGGCCAGTCAGCCCCATCGCGGTTGCGCCCAGGCGAAAGCCGAACGATTTAGAAAAGTTCATCTCCAAACTATAACCGATTTCCTCCGTAAGCTTGACATTACCCCGGCAAACGGAGGAACCTGCAACCTGAGGTCTTTTGCTTCGCCCCGCCCGGTTGAAAATGGAAAACACCATCCGCAAGCCTTTTTATAGAGAGTTGTACTTCGCCGTAGCCCTGGGAATCGTGGCGGGCGTCTTATTGGGTGCCTTCAACCCGGCGGCGGGCGAAGCCATGAAACCACTGGGCGATGGCTTCATCAAGCTCATCCGCATGATGATTGTCCCGGTGGTCTTCTTCACTGTTGTGGGGGGTATTTCCAGCATTGGCGATATGAAGAAACTGGGGCGGGTTGGTTTGAAAGCTCTTCTGTATTTTGAGCTTGTCTCCACCCTGGCGCTGGGCATCGGATTGGTGGTGGTCAAAGTCTGGCAGCCAGGCAAAGGCTTCAACGTTGACGCGTCCACGCTTGATCCCAAAGCCGTCGCGCAGTACTCCGGTTCCGGTCAGACCCTGCACACGGTCGATTTCCTGATGAACATCATTCCGGACACCGCCGCCGGTGCTTTTGCCAAAGGCGAGATTCTTCAGGTGTTGTTTCTGGCTATTCTGTTTGGGGTTGCGCTGGCGTCATTTGAAGGGGGCAAACCCATCATCGCTGCCTGTGACGCCATTACGCACATCCTGTTCGGCGTCATCAATATCATCATGAAAGCTTCGCCCATCGGAGCTTTTGGCGCCATGGCGTTTACCATTGGCAAGTACGGTTTGAAGGCTATATTGCCCCTGAGTCAGATGCTGTTTTGCGTCTATCTCACCGGCGCAATTTTCATTGTGGTGGTTCTTGGCAGCATTTCAAAAGTGGCCAAATTCAGCCTGTGGAAACTGCTGCGCTACATCCGGGAAGAACTGATTATTGTGGCCGGCACTTCGTCGTCAGAGAGCGCCCTGCCGGGATTGATCCGCAAACTGGAACAGATGGGTTGCTCCCGCAGCGTAGTTGGTCTGGTGGTGCCCTCCGGCTACTCGTTTAACCTCGATGGAACGTCCATCTACCTGACCATCGCCGCCATTTTCCTCGCGCAGGCCACCAATACCAACCTTTCCACACGGGATGAAATCGTGCTGCTCTTCGTGCTGATGCTGACTTCAAAGGGCGCCGCCGCCGTGACCGGGGGAGGGTTTATCACCCTCGCTGCAACACTCTCTTCCCTGGGTATGGTTCCGGTGGCTTCCATCGCCCTGTTGCTGGGTGTGGATCGCTTCATGTCGCAGATGCGGTCCCTGGTCAATCTGGTGGGCAACGCGGTGGCAACTGTGGTGGTCGCCCGCTGGGAAAACGAGTTCGATGCAGAGAAGGCGGAGCGGGTTCTGAACCAGAAAACTTAGCGGCTGTTCTGTTCGGCCGCCGAACGCTGTGCCAGCTCGCCCACAATGGGCAGGACGTACACTTCGTCGTGGCTGGCCTTCACCATCATGAAGATTCCCACGCCTATCAGCAGGATTTCCAGCAAACGATCAGGCCGGAAGGGTCCGCCCCGGGAAAACCACGCCATCGGCTGAATCACCCACTGCACCACCAGCCAGGCAGCAAACAGATACAGACCCTGGAAAGCGTTGAAGCGCACGGCCGCGTCGCGCTTGAATTTGCCGGCGGCCAGGCAGAACACCGCCGCAATCCAGCCCAGTGTCGGCACATAGCAGAGAACTGATGCCAGCCTCGGCGAAACTCCCGCGAAGGGGTCACGGGTGCCCGCGGCGGCATAAGCAGGCCCGGCACCTGTGCCGCCGGCGGGCGGCCCCGCCTGCCGGTTCCCGCAATTCCCGCAGAAGGCGGCCGCGTCGGTTACGTTTCGACCACATTGTGTGCAAAATGGCATTGGTTTTCCAGAAAATGGCCCGGGCCACCGGCCCTTTCCATTCCCCCCTCTGTATGAGAGTACGGTACGCCATTTGCATTTGTTCAGGCAAGTACCAATTCGCCCGGTATACTCGCGGATGCTGAACGTGATTGGGAACCCACCATCGCTCGCTGCCTTTTTTGACGTCTGGCGTCGCAACCGGGGCGAATTCCTGCGCTTTGAAGGCGACTGCGGCGTGGTCCACCTCTCCTGGGCCGAAGCAGGCGACCGCGCGGCGGCCTTTGCGGCAAGGCTGCGTTCTGCGGGTATCGGTAAAGGGGAACGGCTCGTCATCTGGGGCGAGAATCGCCCGGAGTGGGTGGTTGCGCTTTGGGGGTGTCTGCTGGAAGGCGTCATTGCGGTACCCGTCGATTTCCGTTCGTCGCCCGCTGTGGTTGCCAACATCATTCGCATTACCGCGGCATCTGCCCTGCTGATTGGCCCCGATCTGCACGCTCCCGTGGAAACTCCCTGCGCCGTCTGGCCGCTGACCGGTGTTCTGGAAGGTGAGATCATTCCGGCTGCGGGCTTCCCGCCTGCCGAGCCTGATCAGGTGGCCGAAATTCTTTTTACCTCCGGCGCAACCGGTGAGCCGAAAGGCGTCACACTTACCCATCGCAACATTCTGGCCAACCTGAAACCGATCGATCATGAGATCGACAAATACCGGAAGTACATGGGTCCCTTCAGCCCCCTTCGTTTTCTGAACCTGCTGCCGCTCAGTCACATGTTCGGGCAATCCATGTCGGCGTTGATTCCGCCCATGATCGCGGGCCAGGTTTTCTTTCAACCGGGGTACAGTCCCCGTGGGGCCGCACAACTCATTCGCCGCCGGCGGATTTCCGTGATGGTCTGCGTACCGCAAATGCTCGATCTGTTGCGTGAGTACGTGATCGCTGCGTTTCCCGAGGCCGCGGAACCGCCCAGGGCAAAAAAGTGGTACGCGCGCTGGTGGCAGTACCGGCGCGTCCACCGCCACTTCGGCTGGAAGTTCTGGGCGTTCGTGGTGGGTGCCGCCGCGCTCGATCCCGCACTGGAAGAGTTCTGGGGAAAGCTCGGCTACGTTGTCATCCAGGGTTACGGCCTTACGGAAACTGCTCCGGTCGCCACTTTGAACCACCCGTTCCACGCCAGTAAAGGCAGCGTGGGCAAGCCGATTGGCGGCGTCGAAATCCGTATCGCGGCGGATGGCGAAGTGCTGTTGCGTGGCGAGAACGTTACCCCTGGTTATTACGGTGAGTCGGGGCCGGGCCTCAGCCACACCGACGGTTGGCTGCATACCGGCGACATCGGCGAACTAACCGCCACCGGTCACCTCAAGATCCTCGGCCGCAAGAAGGAATTAATTGTTTCGCCTGACGGCCTGAATGTCTACCCGGAAGACGTAGAGCGTGTGTTGAACGCCCAACCCGGCGTAGTGGAATCTGCCGTGGTGTCGGCGCGCGAAGGAAGCCGCGAACTGGTGCACGCGGTGCTGGTACTGCAACCCGGCACTGCGCCGGAGACCGCTGTGGGCGCGGCCAATAGTCTGCTGGAGGCTCACCAGAGAATTCGCGGCTTCTCGCTTTGGCCAGGCGACGAGCTTCCCCGAACCTCCGGGACGAATAAGATGAAGCGCGGCGAAGTCGCGCAATGGGTGGCAGGAGCCCCCCTTGCCACTCGCCCCGCTGCCGGTGGAACAGTGGATGAAATCGTTGCAAAGTTCGCTGGCCGCGCCCTTGCTCCGGGCACCTCCCTGAATGAATTGGGGCTCAGTTCTCTGGACCGCATTCAGCTTCTGATGGAACTGGAAAAAAGGTCCGGTGGCCGCGTGGACGAAGCCGCCTTCGCAACCGCCCGCACTATTGCCGATCTGACCAACTTGCCGGCTGCTGCCGGGCTCGCGGTTGCAGACCGCTTCGCGTTTCCCGAGTGGAACCGTTCGCTGGCAGCGCGCGCCCTGCGCCGGGTCGCCCTGCCGCCGGTTTTGTTGCTGGCTCGCCTGTTCGCCTGGATCACGGTCTGCGGTCTGGAGAATTTGCAGAATGTGAAGGGCCCGGTGATCTTCGTGGCCAACCACCAGAGCCATCTGGACGTGCCCGCAATTCTCCGGGCGCTGCCCGCGCGTTGGCGTTACCGGCTGGCACCGGCAATGGCCAGGGAGTTTTTCGATGCCCACTTCCACAAGGAGCGGCATTCGAAATTAGAACGGTTCACCAGTAGCCTCAACTACTATCTGGCTTGCCTGGTGTTTAACGCTTTTCCTCTGCCGCAGCGCGAAAGCGGCACACGCGAGGCCCTTCGCTACGCCGGGCAACTGGCTGCCGATGGCTATTCGCTTCTCATTTTCCCGGAGGGCAAGCGGACCGATGCCGGGGAACTCACCGTCTTCCGCCCGGGCACCGCCATGCTCGCCTCACGCCTGAATCTCACCGTTATCCCGGTCTGCCTGTCAGGGTTACAGAAAGTTCTGCACAAGACTGCCCGCTTCCCCACGCCTGGCCGTGCTCGCATCCGGTTTGGCAAGCCTCTACAGCTGAAAGGGGAAGACTATACCCGGTTAGCCGAGACTCTGCGGGAAGCAGTTGCGGAATTGCTATAGTCCCCAGATGCGCCGCATCCTCCTTTTTTTCGCCTTTACTCTTTCCGCCCTCGCTGCCGATGAAGCCGCCCGCATCGATTCATTCATAGCCCGCTACCACCAATTGGGGCTGTTCAACGGTTCAGCGCTGGTGGCAGATCACGGCGTACCGGTTTTGAAAAAAGGTTACGGCCTGGCCAACATGGAATGGAACATTCCCAATGCGGCCGATACGAAATTCCGTCTGGGCTCCATCACCAAACAATTCACGGCTGCGCTGGTGCTGCAAATGGTAGAGCAGGGCAAGCTCGATCTCAACGCGCCCATCGCGCGTTATCTGCCCGAGTATCCGCGGGCCACCGGTGACCGCATCACCATCCACCAGTTGCTGAATCACACTTCCGGCATTCCCGGTTACACCGAACTTCCGCAGTTCGGCGCCACCCTGCGAGACCCGAAACGCCCGCAGGAATTCATGAAAATGTTCTCGGGTCTGGAGTTGCTCTTTGAGCCCGGTACAAAGTTCAGCTATAACAATTCCGCCTTCTTTGTGCTTGGTGCAATCCTCGAAAAGCTGACCGGCCACACTTACGAAGCGCTTCTGCGCGAGCGGATATTTGCTCCGGCCGGTATGAAGGATTCCGGTTATGACTCCACTCATCCGCTGCTATCCAAACGCGCGGCAGGCTACGATGCGACTCTCGAGGGCTACCGCAACACCACTTACATCGATATGACCCAGCCCTTTTCCGCGGGGTCACTTTACTCTACGGTGGAAGATCTGTACCTGTGGGACAAGGCTTTGTACGGGGACAAGATTCTGCAGCCAGCCACCAAACAGAAGATGTTTACACCCGGGCTCTCCAGCTATGGTTATGGCGTCTACATCCGCAAGGCGGCGGTTACAACGATAGAGCACGGCGGCGGTATCAACGGCTTCAACACCATCATTTCGCGCGACCTGGAACCCCGCCGTCTGGTCGTGCTTCTCAACAATACCGGCGGCGCTCCGCTGGACCCGATGACCGCCGGTATCAAGGCCATACTGAATGGCCGCCAGCCGGTAATGCCGAAGACCCCTGCATCTCCGGCGCTTTACAAGACGTGGCAAACTGCGGGAATCAAGGCGGTTCTCGATCAGGTGGGAAGCATGCAATCGGGGGTGGATTACGATGCGGGCGCGACGGAACTGTCGCGCCTGGCAGGCCACCTTCTCTCCATGGGCAAGACTGAAGATGCGCTCACAATCGCCCGCCTGGCAGAGACCGCCGCTCCGAAATCGGCGAATATTCAGGCGCTATTGGGACAAATACACGCGCAGGCCGGCAGACGGATTGAAGCTGTCTCCGCCTACTCGCGCGCACTCGAACTGAGCGACACGCCGCGGGCATTCCCCACCCTGACCAGGGCGATTCGCGATCTGTCCGAACGGTAGTTCTATATGCTGTTCCAGAGCGCGCGCGATGGCCTCACGCCTCGCGCGGCTGATACGATACCGTGCCACCGCAGGCAAGCACAGCCACACCATCACCAGTTGTCAGCAGCTTCGGGCTCGCAACCGTTTGGGCAACGGGCGGTCCAGAGCCACATGGGTTTTTGCTTCTGGCTGCGGGTCAGGAAGAGGCCTCGGCTATAACGGCGGCGTGAACCTTCCATCCGCGGCAGTCCAGCCGCCATCCACAAACAGCACTGCGCCGGTCACATAACTGGCTGCGTCAGAAGCCAGGAACGCCACCGGTCCGGCCATCTCCTCTGGCTTCGCCCAGCGGCCCAGCACATTCTTCGCCGCATAGGCGTTGTACCAGTCCGGTTGATTCCTGATCGGCTGCGTCAGCGGAGTCTCCACTACTCCTGGCGCGATCACATTCACACGCACATTACGGGGGCCGAGTTCCGTGGCAAGCGCGCGTGCCATCTGGATAATGCCCGCCTTGGTTGCGCCGTAAATCCCCTGGCCTGGTTCCACTGTGACCGCGCGGATGGAAGAGAACGCAATAATGCTGCCGCCGCCCGCCCTCGCCATGATCGCGCCTGCTTCGCGCAATACATGGAAAGTTCCCTTCAGATTCACCGCAACTACCCGATCAAACTCCTCACTCGAATACTGCAGGATCGGCTTGCGGACATTGAGGCCGGGCGTGGAGACCACCACATCCAGTCGCCCGTGAAGTTCCATCACTCTCCTGAAGAGCGACGCCACGCCAGTGCCGTCGGTAACATCCACCAGTTCGTCGGCCGCACCCGGGCGGTTGTCTGCACCGACAACGAGCGCTCCCTGCGCGGTCAAAGCCGCAGCGCAGGCCTGGCCGATGCCCGAGCCTGAGCCTATCACTACCGCCACTTTGCCATCAAGACGAAACAGGTCTGCCATGAGAATTCCTTCCGAAAAGTATGAAGATTGCCATCACCACCGCTCCCGCGCTGATGCCCAGAGCTACGGGGTTGAAAATACCAATGCCTCTGCCGCCGGTGAGAAATTGCGCAGCCAGCATGGCGATTGTAGAAATGCTCATGGTCGCCAGCGCCGCGAAAGGACCTGGCGCCTTGAGGTACAGACCCGTCAATAGAGGCACCATCAGCACTACGGTGAGAATCCCGTAGAAGGCAGTGAGAGCATCTACTACTGAGGGCAGCACCATGGCCAGTGCAGTACCCAGAATGCCGGCCGCGAAGGAGACCAGCCGGGTGACGCGGAGCAGTTGCGCTTCACTGGCCAGGGGGTTCAACAGAGACTTGTAGAGATCTTTGCCCAGCGAGGTGGAAAGCATGAAGAGCACGGCGTCGCCCGCGCTCAGTTCGGCGGAAAAAACCGCGCCCAGCAGGAGCGCGCCCAGCCACCAGGGCAACAGGTCGCGCAACAGCATGGGTAGCGCGAGTTCAGGATTCGCCAGTCCCGGAAAAGCGCTGCGGGCAATCATCCCGATCAGCGCGGGAAGCACAGCGTACAGCAGCAGGACTACGGCGTGCCAGCCCACACCCTTGCGTACAGTGGACTCGCTGCGCGCGCCGTAGAGCTTCTGAATCAGTCCCGGCGCGATGAAGAAGTTGGGCATGAAGACTACGATGTAGCCGAGTACGCCGCGCAGGCCAATACCAACGGGTGAGAAGTATCCCGGCGGAGCGGCCATGGTGTGAAGTTTCGCCCAGCCGCCCACAGCGTGAAGCGCCCAGGGCACTGCGATGAAGAAGCCGGTCATCTTCACGGTGATCTGAATCACATGGAGCGATGCCGCGGTGCGCAATCCGCCTGCGGAAAAATACACGGCCACAACCATACCGCCCAGCGCGCATCCCCAGGCCTTGGGCAGACCTGCTGTGACGTTGAGAATCCAGGCGATGGCGATCAGTTGTCCCGCCAGAATGAACAGGCAGCCGAGCCATAGCGTGACGCCCAGAAAAAGGCGCACAGCACGGCTATACCGCATCTCCAGAAAGTCACCGACGGTAAGAAAATTGTGTTTCTTTGCCAGGCGCCAGATGCGCGGGCCGACGAAGAATGCCAGTATCAGCGAACCGAGCCCGGCGGAGCCTACCCACCAAACGGCAGAGAGCCCCTGCGTGTATCCGCGACCCGTTGCGCCAACCGTGGAACCCGCGCCAATATTGGCGGCGAGGAAAGTGGCGAAAATCAGGCCGGGCGGAAGGCCGCGACCGGCCACGAAGAAATCTCCGGCAGATTGCACGCGCCGGGAAAGATAGAGACCAAGACCAACCAGTATTCCCGCATAAGCCAGCAGGACGGCGAGGTAACCGCCTCCGTTCATTTCCTCATGCCTGCCAGATCAGAGACCGAGGGCGTCTGGGCAGTGCCTTTCGCGTGCAGAACGGACGCTACGATGGCCTGCGCCATCACGTCGGCGGCAAGGGCCCCGATCATGCCCAGCATGCGGTCGAGATCAGCTTCACGCAGGCGCAATTTGCCGGTGGCGGCACCGAAGATTGTGTCGCCGTCAGAAGGCGTATGCACGGGCCGAATGGACAACGCATAACCGTCGGTGGACATCTGCGTCACCTTGGTGATTTGCGTCTTGGTCATCGCCACGTTGATCGCGATGGCGCCAATCGTGGTGTTTTCCGGACTGGGTGCCTGCTGGATGGGCAGCTTGCCTTGCCGCATCACCTTCATGATGTCGGCCAGGTTTTTTCCGTCTTCGGTGCGCGAGCCCGCCACCAGCTTGCTATTGATGTGATCGTAGATATCGCCCACGCCATTCGTAGCCACCATGGCACCGATGACGATGCCGTTGGGCAGGCGTATGGATGCGGTACCGAATCCGCCTTTCATGGAACGACCGGGGCCAGCCATTTTGCCCACCGTTGCGCCCGCGCCCGCGCCCACGCTTCCCTGCTCCGGCGGTTTTGTACTGGCTGCGAGGCAGGCCTGGTAACCGTTTTCGGCAGTGGGGCGGATTTTCCAGTCGCCGCCGTAGCCAAGGTCCATGAGAATGGCCGCGGGTACAATCGGCACCACGCGCGGCGAATTGTCGGGCCCGCGGCCTACCGGATACCCAAAGCCTTTTTCTTCCAGATAGCGCATCACACCGTCGGCCACGGCAAGACCGTAAGCACTGCCGCCGGAAATCACAATTGCGTTGAGCTTCTCCACATGATTCACGGGATTCAGTAAATCGGTTTCGCGCGTGCCTGGTGCCCCGCCACGCTGGTCCACCGCGCCCGTGGCACCTTCCTCGGCGATGAGAACGGTGCAGCCTGTGGGACGGTCGGTACGCGTCGAATGGCCCACCTTAATGCCTTCCACGTCGGTGATGGAACCGGAAGGAAGTGTCTCCGCCTCAGCGGCGAGATCAAGAACGTAAGCGCTCATTCCCGCCAATGCGGGATACGAAAAGAATGCACGTCGTTTCATGGAACCTCCTGCAGGCGGAGCACGGTAAGCGCCATCACTTTGGCGGACGTCTCCAGATCATCCAAAGATACATACTCATCAGGCTGGTGCGCCATTTCAAGCAGGCCGGGGCCGTAGGAAATACAGTCCGTCACTTTGGCAATGCGGACAAAGTGCTTCTGATCGTAAGTACCGGGGCTGGCCATAAACTCCGGGGGCTTCCCGCAAACCTGGCGAATCGCGCGGCCAACCGCGGCAGAGACGGGCGAGTCCTCCGGAGTGAATGTGGGCATGACGATCATGCGGTCGCGGATCTCGTGCGGCAACCCGATCTCGGCCATGAGGTCGATGAATTCGCGCTTCACCTCTTCAAGATCTTCTTCGGGCAGGAAGCGACGGTCGAAGACTGCCGTGCAACGGTCTGGCACGCAGGGAGTTTGCCGCTGGTCGAGCGCCTGGCCGGCGAAAATCGAATTGATATTCAGTGTGGGGTGACGCGCCGGAAGCGGTGCGACAGGCATCTGCGTCAGCCGGGCCGCCAATTTGGGGCGCAGTCTCTCATTTACGGCGTTGAGGAATTCGGTCATACGATCCACCGCGTTGATGCCGTTGAAAGGCATACTGCCGTGGGCAATATGCCCGTGCACAACAAGGTCGAACCACCACACGCCGCGATGCCCCAGGCAGATGCGGTCAGGGCCATGCGGCTCCGTAATAATCACATGCTGCTGGCGCGACGGATTCAGGTAGCCGTGTTCCGCCATGTAGGCCACGCCGGCGAACCCGCCACTTTCTTCGTCGACCGTGGCGGACTGTTCGACGGTACCGGCCAGCTTCACGCCGGCCCGGCGAAGCGCTTCCACGGCGTACAAAGATGCGGCGATGCCTGCCTTCATGTCTGAGGTGCCGCGGCCATAGAGGCGGCCCTGGCTAATCTCGCCGCCGAAGGGGTCTTTGGTCCAACCTGCTCCTACCGGTACAACGTCCAGGTGACCGTTGAAGTGAACGCATGGAGCGTTGGCCGAACCTTCCATGCGGGCAAGGAGGTTGATGCGGGGATGCGCGGGCGTATGATCCGGGTGCCCCTCGGCCACAATTCGCTCTACCTGATAACCGGCTTTTTGGTAGTAACGACCACACACTTCGGCGAAATCGGCGTAACATTCGCCCGGTGGATTCACGGTAGGAATGCGGGTGATCTCCTGCAGAAACGCTGCCATTTCGGGGGCGAGACTGGTCACCTGACGGAGAACTTCATCGACGGTTTGCGTAGCGGTCATAACAGGCGGGATAAGGGAATATGCTATCACCCGGATCGGCTCCCGCCGTCGCTCTGGTTTTGATATGATGGCGGCACAATGCGAACTCTTCTATTGATGACCGTGAGCGCGGCGTATGCCTGCGCCCAAATGCAGATTGCCCAGCAGCCTGTGGTGGAATTTCAGATGATGACCTGGCCGGAAGTAAAAAAGGCGATCCAGCAGGAAGGCAAGACCACCGCTATTGTTTACAACGGCGGCACCGAGCAGAGGGGTCCGCAGAACGTGAATGGCGGCCATAACCTGATGGCCGGGCAGACGGCTCGCGCGATTGCGCTGAAGCTGGGCAACGCTCTTGTGGCGCCGGTGATGCCGTTCTCTCCCAACCAGGCCAGCGCCGAAATGCCGGGCACCATTCCGGTGTCGGAAGCGACCTTCGCGGCTGTGAACGAAGACGTAGCGCGGGGTTTGATCACCAGCGGCTTCAAGAACGTATTTCTCATGGGCGATCACGGCGGCGGCCAGAAGCAACTGGGCGAAGTGGCGAAAAAGCTGGACGCGGAATTCGCTGCCAGGGGCATCCATGTTTACTTCTGCGATGAGATGTATGACAAAGCGCAGAACGATTACTGGAAGTGGCTGGTGACGCAGAAGCTGCCGTCTTACGGCCATGCCGGCATTATGGACACCTCCGAGATGCTGTACCTCGGCGGCGACAAGGGCTGGGTCCGTTCGGAACTGATAGGTTCCGCGCTGGGTGACCACGCCCAGCAACCCGGTGAGGCTCGCGCCCCCCGCGACGCCGCGAAGCCCCGCATCAACAACGGCATTACGGGCGACGCCCGCCCTTCGACTCCCGACCTTGGCAAGAAAATCTTCGATATGAAGGTGGACTATGCCGTGGCCCAGATCAAGAGATTCCTCGCCGCACAGACCAGCCACTAAGCACGGCAGGCAGGGCGGGAACGCCCGAGGTCAGCGCGTCTTCCGCCGGGCGGTTAGGTCCGCCGCCACTTCGCGCTGTGCGATTTCCAATTCCGGAAGCAGGTCACGCCCCTCCGCGAGCCCCTCGCGTGACATCGACTCGAAAATCTCGCAAAGATTTGCCAGGCGCATCCCGCCCATAATGCTCGCCGATTCCTTCAGTTGGTGAGCAGCCCGGTGGACCGCCAGGTGCTCGCCGGTGTCCACGCCCCGGCGGATGGCGTCGACCAGCGATTGCGCATTGACGACGAAATCCTCCAGCAGCGTGTCGAGCGCGTCGGGGCTATCGGCGCAGAGGATCGTCAGACGTCCGAAGACTTCCGCGTCGATCACCGGCCCTTCGGAGCGTGAGAGTGGCTCGAGCGCGGAGGGTTTCGACTGCGAGGTGGTCCTGGCGCCCGAATGGGCCGCCGCGGCTTGCAGCGCGTCGACCAGCGCGGGACGCATCACCGGCTTCGACAGATAGCCGTCCATGCCGGCGGCGAGGCAAATCTCACGGTCACCCCGTACAGCATTGGCGGTCATGGCCACGATGTACGGCCGCTGCGCCGTGGCGATCGTGCGGCGGATCGTACGCGTCGTCTCGAGGCCGTCGAGCACCGGCATCTGGACATCCATAAAAATGAGGTCGTAGGGGGAACGCTCCAGGGCTGCGAGTACTTCGACTCCGTTGAACGCGACGTCGGCGCGATAGCCCAGCCGCTTGAGCGTCAGCAGCGCGACCTTCTGGTTAGTAGGGTCGTCTTCGGCGATGAGTATCCTCAAACCGCCGTCCGGCCCTGGTGCCGCGGCGAGCGGGGTGCCGCGGTCCGGCGCAGCCTGTCCGGCGACAATCGTCTGAATTCGTTCGAACAGCTGGGATTGCTTGACCGGTTTCGTCAGGATCGCGGCGAATTGTGTTGTGCCCAGTTCGTGTCGGCTGAGGGCGCCGCACGAGGTGAGCATGATCAGCGGCAGCTCGCGGCACCCCTCGATCATCCGGATTTCCTCGGCCAGCTTGACACCGTCCATCCGCGGCATCTGGTAATCGAGGATGGCGAGATCGAAGCGGTCGCCGCGGCGCAGCCACGCGAGCGCCTCGAGCGGCGTCGTCGTGTCACTCGGCAGCATCCGCCACGCGCTGACCATCGTCCGCAGGATTTCGCAGTTGACCGGGGTGTCGTCGACGATGAGCACGCGACGGCCGTCGACAGGCACCGGCGACTGCCGGGCGATGGCCGGGACGGGCACCGGCGATGCCGCCGCCACGATCGTGAAGTGGAAAGTGGACCCGGCACCGGGCTCGCTCTCGCACCAGATCCGGCCTCCCATGAGCTCGCTGAGCCGCTTGGAAATCGCGAGGCCGAGCCCGCTGCCGCCGTAGAGCCGTGAGGTGGACGAATCGACCTGGCTGAACGACTGAAAGAGGCGGTTCAGGCGTTCACGGGGAATCCCGATGCCAGTGTCGGCGATTTCAAAGTGGATCTCCTGGCGCGATTCCGCGCGAGGAGTGGCCGTCACTCGCACCGTGACCTGGCCCTGCGGGGTGAACTTGACGGCATTGCTCAGCAGGTTCAGGAGAATTTGGCGGAGGCGTCCAGGGTCGGCCACGACTGCCGCGGGCGCGCCGGCATCGATGACGAACGCGAGATCGAGGCCCTTTTCAGCGGCCTTGTGCGCGACCAGGTCGAATGCTTCTTCGAGACAGCCACGCAGATCGATTGGCTGCGCCTCAAGCTCGAGCTCGCCCGATTCGATTCTCGAGAAGTCGAGAATGTCGTTGATGACGAAGAGCAGATGCTCCCCGCTGGTCCGGATGGTCTCGAGATAGTCACGCTGGACCGGATCCAGTTCGGTGTCGGCCAGCAAACTTGTCATACCGATCACGGCGTTCATCGGTGTGCGAATCTCATGGCTCATGTTCGCGAGGAAAGCCGCCTTGGCCTGGTTGGCCTCGATCGCCGCGTGCATGGCCTTTTCCAGCCGCCCCGACTGTTTGCGCAGCCGGGCGAACAAGCGGGAGCGTTCGGCCAGGACCAGGGCGACCGGGAACGTCAGCAGGCAGGCGGCGCCGATGTACGTCTGCAGCAGGAACGTGCGCCCGGTGTTGCCGACAGATTGGATCAGCGACAGCGGTCCGTAGCCCAGGCCGGTCGCGACAGCACTGACAACAGTCAAGAGCGCCAGCCCCACCACCAGACCGGCGAAACGATGACGGATGACCGCCCACAGCAAGGGCAGGAAGGCCAGGAACAGCAGCGGTAAGGTGGTTTGGGTAAAGATCACGCCGGCCACGAGCACAATCAGCAGCATGCTGAAGGCGAAGTCCCGGCGCCGCCCGAACCGACCCAACAAGCGAATACCTTCGCGATGCGCGACAAGAGTCAAGGTTCCTGCCAGCACCATGCCGATGACATGAGCGGGATACCAGACCAGGAACGCGGCAAGCGGCGCGTTGCCCGCGACCGCCGTCACTGCGCCGGCAAGCACACCGGACACCGCACATGCCCCGAGCGCGCTGAGGGTGGCGATGCGCCCGAAGTAGAGCCATCGCTCCGCGTTGCCGATATCCGGAACCTTCTGCCGCACGATACCCGCGACCAGCAGGACTTCAATGAGATTTGCGAGAGTGAACGAGAGCGCAGTGGGGAGGGTATCGCCGGCCACAGTACGTGCGAGAACGCCGGCGAACAAGCCCGCAGCCAGGTAACGCGGCCACACTTGGGTGGGTCGCAACAACAGCCATCCCCCCAGCAGTCCGTTTGCCACCCAAACCGATGCGACGCCGCTGGGAATCCGCGTCAGCGTCAGTGACAGCCAGGAGGTCGCCGCCAGCAAGGTCGCAAGTATCAGCAGATCGCTAACCGATTTGGCCTTGCGCTCCGAGGGTGTTGGATGTGCCATAAGTGGTGCCGCCGGCGCAATAACATCAGTATAGGCGCAGTCGAATCACCTCCTTGATCCGCAAGCACTCGCAGTTCGACCACCGCGCGTGGCTTTGGAACTGCTCGCGAAGCTACTTGAGGCTGCCGGATCGATCACGGCGCGATCAGGATCGCAGTGCCGATCATCGACAGGCACACGTCGTTAAAGAGATCGAAGCTCTCGGTCTGGACTGGGCCTTTACCCTCAAGGAAAACCAGCCCTGGTTATTGAGCGAGGCCGACAGGCTTATGCAGATACCTCCGGTCGGCGTTTCTGCCGAGCCTGACGGGGAGCTTCAATGGTGGTAGCTGCCTGAGATCGACTGGCCCGTCGCCGATCGGATGGTATGCGTTGTCAAAACGGTCCGCAGTACAATCCGGCGCTATGTCGCTGTCCGGGAAGAAGACGGCCATCTCATCAAAAGCAAGGTCCCGGTGACGCGGGAGGAGACCAGCTTCTACGCCACCAATTTCGATCTCGGATCCATACCGCCGCTGTTTATCTGACTCCTTGGCCGCAGTCGCTGGCGGATCGACGTTGAAGTCTTCCAGACCCTCACGGTCAATTGCCATCTCAAACATCCCGCTGTTCACCAAAGCACGGCTCCTGTTGTCCTAACCATGATCCGCGTACTGGCATATAGGCCAGCGCACGAAAATTGTGCGATTGACGCCGCCGAAGGTTGAATCTGGTATTGGTTCAGTGCTCAAAGAATTCACCTGTCTCCTTTGGAGCCTGCAATCTATCTGAGTTGTTTCGGCTGGTCCGATCATCTTGACCAGGCCAGCCAGCGACGGCTGAGAGCTTTCAGGAATGGACTCAGGCGCGTGCGGTTGTACGCATCGCCGGCCTTGCGGATCGCCTCCGCCTGCGTCGGATAAGAATGAATCACTCGCGACACCGTCTTCAGGCCGATTCCCGCCACCATGGCCAGGGAGATCTCGTTGATCATCTCCCCGGCATGGCGCGCGACAATGGTCGCGCCGAGGATGGTGTCGGTGCCATCGCGAACGTGGATTTTGACAAAACCTTCCCCCTCCCCGTCGAGGACCGCGCGATCTACGTCGCTCATCGGTACCGTAAAAGTCTTGAGCGGGAAACCCTGTGTGTGCGCGTCCTCCACATAGATGCCGACATGGGCGATCTCCGGGTCGGTATACGTGCACCAGGGAATGGTCAGCGAGCTCAGTCTTCTGCGGCCCCGGAACAGCGCATTGCGGACCACCATGCGCGCCGTGGCCTCCGCCATGTGGTTGAACTTTCGCTCCAGTGCCACGTCGCCGGCGGCATAAATTCGCCGGTTGCTGGTCTGCAGGTAATCGTTCACCTGCACGCCGTGATCGTGATCGTACGCGACACCCGCCGCTTCAAGGTTCAGTCCCTCAACATTGGGTCTTCGCCCGGCCCCCACCAGGATCGCGTCCACCGTCACGGTCGATTCCAGATTGTCGTTGACCAGGTGTACGGTCTTCTCGCCCTCGTGTTCGGTGACCCTCTTCACCTCCGTGTTGAGCCGTACGTCGATGCCGTCACGCCGCAGGGCGTGGGCAAGAATCTCTGCGGCATCGCGCTCTTCACCGGGGAGGAAGTAAGGCTGTCGACTGGCAATGATCACCTCGCAGCCCAGGCGCGCGAAGGCCTGCGCCAACTCGCAGCCCAATGGTCCGCCGCCTGTCACCAGCAAGCGGCGGGGGCGCTCGGTAAGGGTGAAGATCGTTTCGTTAGTGAAGTAGCCAGCCTCCGCAAGGCCCTCAATGGGCGGGTGAGCGGCGCGCGAACCGGTGGCGATCACAGCTTTCGTGAACTTGAGCGTGGCACCGGCGACCTCGACGGTGCGGCCATCAGCGAACACCCCTTCGCCCAGGAATACATCGACGCCCAACTCCTGAAACCGCTGGACAGAGTGGCTGCGACTAATTTGGGCGCGGAGGCGGCGCATGCGCTCCATGGCCGCTGTGAAATTCGCCTTCAACAAGACCCGCTCGCCCCCGATGATTCCCGCCGCATGATCGAGATCGGTATAGAGCCGGGCACTTCGCAGTAGAGCCTTGGAAGGTACGCAGCCGAAGTTCAGGCAATCGCCGCCGAAGAAGTTCTTCTCCACCAGCGCCACTTTGGCACCAAGGGCTGCGGCACCAGCGGCAGCGGCCAGCCCGGCGGTGCCCGCACCGAGAATGACCAAATTGTAACTGCGGGCAGGCTCCGGGTTTGTCCAGTCCGCGGGCCGCACGTTGGCCAGCAGTTTGGCGTCGCTGGTGTCGTCCGGAAGCAGACCGGAACCTGATCCGATGTGCTCAGGCTCGTTCATACGCCACTCGATCTGAGCCAGCCGTTGCGGAACCCTGAGCGGCGGAGTCCGGTCACAATGGCGGGGCACTCGCGCATCAGGCGCCAAAGCAGTCCCGAGCGGTGGTTCTCGATCATTAAAGCTACCGGTCCCTGGTCCAGCCCGAAATGTTCCGGGGATAGCCAACCCCGTTGCGCCCCGTCGCCGGTGTCGAACGTGGGGTTGAAGCTGGTCAGAAGCCCGTCTTTGCTAAGGGTTTCCGGATACGCCTCCGCGAAGTGCCCAAGCGCGGCCAAAGTGATCTCCGGGGCGAAAGGCAGGGATGCAGCGACCGCCCAGGGTGCCAGTGTCCCATCATCGGGCCCGAACGGGATTCCCCGTGCCACGTAGCCGTAGAACTGCCGCTCAATACCACCCTCCACGCGTTGCTTTGAGAAGCCCGGGCCAATGCCGGCGGTGATCCCCCAGCAGTTCTCACCATAGCCCTTGAAGCAACGTGGATTGCGCAGCGCGTACTGCTGCTGGGCGACGGTCGCCCGACGGCTATTCTCAAAGTAGTCGGACCGTTTCTCCCGCATAAAAGTATCCTGGATGCCACGAAAGTCGATCCAGAGGTGCGAGAGTTGGTGAATGAACAGCGGCGCTGCAAACAGGAAATCAATGTCGTAGAGGTTCTCCCACTGATAGGACGCGCACCACGAGCCGTAGCTCTCCGCGGGCAATGGGTGCGTCAACGAGCCAAGGCCAAGAACATAGAGCAGCATCGCCTCGCTGTATCCACCCCAGCTGTAACTCAGGAACCCGGTATCAGGCTGCCATCCCATGCGCAGCACAGGGCCGCCTGCGGCGGCCCACGGCCAATCAATCCGTTCATAGAGGAAGCGGGCGAGATCCCTGATCTCCCGTTCGTCGTCCGTCACGCCCGAGAAGTAGATACCGCTGGTGAGGACGCCGGCGATCAGGATCGCGGTGTCGATCATCGATAACTCAGACTGCCACGTCCGGCGGCCGGTCTTCATGTCAAGGAAATGGTAGTAGAAGCCCCGAAAGCCGGTGGCGTCCGGCTCCTCGCCTTGTGGGCTGTCGCGGAAGAACCGCAGGGCCGTCAGTGTCCGCGTGGCGGCATCGCGACGGGAAAGGAAGCCCCGCTCTGCGCCCACCACCCAGCAGGCGAGGCCGAGCCCGGTGACGGCGATGCTGCACGGGGCACCTTGCCGTGAGCTGTCGGCGATCAGTCCGTTGTTCAGGTTCGCGCTGCGGAGGAAGTATCCCACGGCGTCCCGCTGAAGAGTTTCAAGGGCTTCCTCATTCAGCGACGGCTGCTTCTTCATTTTCTCGTATTCCCGGTAGAGCAGCTATGAAAGATCGTCTGCCCTGCTCCTGAAGTTACCAGGGAATCTGCGTTGACCACCCCAGCGTCGGGTGCACGTCTTCCCACGCGGCACCGGGCGGCGGCGCGAGCCAATCCTGTGGCATGTCGCCGATGGGCGCGCCCGGGGGTGCATCGGGGGCGGGAATGAACTTCACGCCTTCCGCCATGGGCCGTTCCAGAAAGCGTTTGATATCGGCAGAGAGCAACTGGTGTTGCGCCTGCTCGGCTTCGGCGGTGGCGGCGGTGTCCGCGCGCAACCGGCCAGCCAGCTTGCTCAACTTCAACGACGCGATGGCACGCACCTGGCCATTGGGCGAAGTCTGCGCCAGCCACATCACACGGTCCACCAATACGCGTTCTTCCGCGCGACGGACCTCGGCCTCGTAGGGGTTGGCTACGGGCGCATCGAAAACTGCCTTCGTCATGCGGTCGATGACTTCTTCCAAACCAGGCAGCGCGGGCTCCACCGCGTGTTGCGCCACCATGCGGGCGCTACGGTCCGGTTGTAGCAGGAAGCCGAGGGTTACGTCGGAAGCCACCATGGCGGGCGAGAGCGGATCGAAACCGTCACCCGTGGTGCGGGGGAAAAGTTCGCGATGCCGTCCATAGCCGGGCGGGCGAGGCGTAATGGCATCCAGAATATGCTTCGGCACTGTCAGTTCAGAGGGCTTCAAAGTTGCCGCCAGCGAATCCAGTGCCTTCCGCTGATTGGCAGCGGATTCCCACTTGACCGGTGTGCGGCCGTCCCCACGCATGGCGTAGATGAAATCCTGGCCACCTACCGCCGAGGAAGTCGATTCCACCGCGTAGCGAAGGTACATGTAGATAGGCACCAGCGGTTCTTCCACCGTTGCCATGGGCGCACCGCGGCGGATGGTGTTCTCGCCCAGCCTGGCCAGCGCGGCCTTGCGCACCTTCATCAGCCGGCTCAGTTCGTCGCTCTGATTCACGCCGTTGGACCACTGCTCCACACGGGGGTGAATATCGGTATCCTGGTTGGTGAAGTAGCGGAGATCTTTGGCCCATGCTTCGTCCAGGATGCGGCGTAGCGCCGGGCCTTCGTCGCCCTTCGGCAGAACGCTGTAGCCGTAGCTGATGGCCACCTTGTCCCACTCGCCAATGTGATCGGGATAGGCATGCGAGATATCGATGGTGCCATCCGCTTTCAGTTCTTCCTGCGGGTGCGGATAATCCATCACAGAGATCCAGCCCGCGGTGCTGTCGTAGTAGTTGTGACCGAGGCCGAGGGTATGGCCAACTTCATGCGCTGCCAGTTGGCGGATACGAGCCAGTGCCGTCTTGTAAAGCAGATCGGGCTTCTCGTCACCGGTCGCGTAGGGCGAGGTGAGGCCTTCGAAGATGAGGTAGTCCTGGCGGTCACGAAGGGAACCGAGCGTGACGGTGGCCTTGATGATTTCGCCGGTGCGGGGGTCGGCTACCGAGCCACCGGAACTCCAGCCGCGGGTAGAACGGTGCACCCAGTTGATCATGTTGTAGCGGATGTCCATGGGGTCAGCGCCGGGGGGCAGCACTTCCACCTGGAATCCGTTGGTGAAACCGGCGGATTCAAAGGCAGTCTTCCAGAAACTGGCACCTTCCACCAGCGCCTTCTTCACGTCTTCGGGAGCGCCGGAATCCACCCAATACTGAATCGGCTTCACGGCTTCGCTCATGGCGGCAGTGGGGTTCTTCTTTTCCAGGCGATGGCGGCGTGCGAAGCGTTTGACGATCGGTTCGCCGATGGGTACGCTGTAATCGACGTACTCCAGGCCGCCGTAACCGGCGCGTGGATCGTCGTCACGCGTGACAAAGTTATTGTCCGGCAGTTCCACCAGTGAGTAATGCTCACGCAGCGTCACGGCTTCGGCCGTGGGCGTCACGCTGGCAACACTGCCAGAGAACAATCCGCCGCGACCACCACCACGACCACCGGCCTGGCCAATGGGAGCGGGGCCCTGCGTGGGTCCGCCACCACCACCGCCGCGGCCAACGGCACCATCGTTGCTGAAGGTGAGCGTGACTTCAATTTCGCTGTTCCTGGGGAACGCTTTGGTGCGCTCCATGAAGAACGCACTCCGCGTGCGGTCCACGCGATACGGGCCGGGGCGAAGACCGCCGGCGGCACCATGGCCGTCGCGCAGGAAGAAATCGCTGGCATCGACAAGGGCGTGGCCGTTGCTCTCCGCCACAACCGTGAAACCCCACAGGACAGACTTGGCGAAGGAATCCGCCACCGACCGGCGCTCTGCTTCATTGGGGCTGGAAGAGCGGAAAGACTGGTTGGCCTGCATCATCAGGATCCTGGGGCCCACACGCTGGAACTGGACGATTTTGCCCTGGCCGCCCTGGCCGCGATCGAGACCAAGATCGTTTGAACCAAGACCCGCCGCCAGACCCGTGCTGTAGAGGAAGTCCGTATTGAAACGGTTGATTTCGATGTAGAGATTGCCCGTGCGCTCTTCCCAGTACAGCGGGAAGTAGCCGTCAATTTTTGTCATGCCCGCAGTGCGGGCTTCCACGGTCTGGGGTGGACCGCTAACAGCCGCAGTGGCTCCCCCGCGGCCACCAGCCTGGGCAAACAGCCCGGGCGACGTGGCGCAAAGCAAAGCAAATATTACGGCAAGGGGACTACGCAGCATCAAATGGAACCTCATCAGGGTTCTATTCTATCGTGCTGTATCCGGGAACTAACCGGATTTCTTGGTGGCGTGCTCGAACAGGAAATTCAAGGTCTTTTCGGTCTGAATATGGGACACGATGCGATTGATGGTCCCGTCGTCACTCAGCTTCTGCCGCATCACGGCGATGGGCTGTTTTTGCTGGCGGGCAATGCGATCCACTTCCTGATCCACTTCCTGCTGGGTGGCGTGGATGGATTCCTTTTCCGCCACGCGCTGGATAATCAAGGATGCTTTTACTTCACGCAAGGCCTGCGGCGTCTGCGCCTCTTTCATTTTGGCCCAGTCGAGCTTGAAGGAGTTGGGGTCTACGCCCTGCTCGGCAAGCGAACGCAGCCTCTGTTCCACGCGGTTTTGGATTTGCCGGTCTACAAACGCCGTGGGCACGGCGAACTCGTTGGCATCCACCAGTTTTTCCACCAGGGCATCTTTGGCCGCGCGCTGGGCTTCGGCATCACGCTGGGCAATGATCGACTTGCGGATGGCGTCGCGGAATTCGTCCAGGGTGCGGAAGTCGCCCATATCCTGGGCAAACTCGTCATTCAATTCGGGTAATTCCTTGCGGCGCAGCCCCTTCACAGTGGCGCGGAAACGAATGGTCTTGCCCGCCAGTTCTTCGCCTCCATGTTCGCCGGGATAGGTGACGTCGAATTCCTTCTCGTCGCCGGCAGATGCGCCAGTGAGGTTTTCGGTGAATCCGGCCATGGTCTCCGCACCGCCGATGAGAACCTGAACTTCCTCGGAACGAATGGCTTTTTCGGCACCCGCCAGGCTCTCCAGGGAAACCACTGCGTAGTCGCCGGACTGCAGCGGACGCGGGTCTTCATTCACATATTGGGCCTTCTTCTCGCGGAGTTCTTCCACTTGCGCGGCAACGTCTTCGTCGTTGACCTCCGGCTCCTTGTATTCCACTTCGACGCCGCGATAATCCGCCAGCGCGAATTCCGGGAAGACTTCAAATTCCGCTTTGAAGGTCAGAGGCGCGCCGTCATGAAAATGGACGTCCTTGAAGTTGGGGGAGCCAACTACACGCAGTTGCTCGTCCTGAACCCGCTTTTCGAAGAACTTCGGGACCAGCGCCTCCAGTACTTCCTGGCGAATCTGCGAAGCGTAGAGCTTCGCCACCATGGAGGCCGGAGCCTTGCCGGCGCGGAACCCTTTAAGGCGAACCTTCTGGCGGACTTTTTCGGCAGCTTTTTCGCTCTCCTCCGCAACTGCTTCGGCAGGGATCGAAATTTCAAGCTCGTGCTTACAGCCTTCCACTAATGCCAATGGAAATACCTCGGATGTGATGTGAACTTCCAGAATAACAAAGAGGCGTTACAAATGCGGGGCTTGCCGGAAACTCACTCCCCATCGCCGCCGGCGAAGAACTGCGAAATGTGAACGTCCGGGATAGCCCGCTGCAGGAAGATTGTGCCCGCGTGTCCTGCTTAAAAATCAGCGATATGACGTCTGTGTCGACGATGGCCGCACTCATGCCGCCTGATCAACGTTGGCGTGTCCACGCCATTGGCGCAGGGTAGCAAGGAGATCATCAATATTCTCTTCCTCCGGCCAGAAATCGCCCAACAACTCGCGCGGGCCCGATGTGGGGAGTGTGCCCTCGACCTGCTTCAACTCCAGAATCGAAGGATATCCCGCTGCGGTATATTTCTGCTCAAGTGTCGCTTTGTTCGGCAATGGTCACGACCTCTGTCTCACGTTCAAAAGCTATCACACCTTTGATTCACGGATTTGCCCCCGCCGCCAAGTCTGCCTGGGCCCAAAACCGGAAGGCCTGGTCGCGAAGTAGACACCCGTGGCGATGTGGTTGCAGTCGTTTTGGATTTTGTGGGGTGAGGCGTGAGTTATGCGGCCCTGGCAGCCGGCTTTTCGCCGTTGCGGATGGCGGGCGAGGGGAGTTTGGAAAAATCGAGGGTGGTGCGAGCCATTTTCAGGCGGTAAGCACGGAGGATGGCAGCGTCGAGCACTTCAATTTGGAAAAGAAACCCACCGTTCGCCCTGGCTTCGCCTTCGGGGTCATACACCTCGTTGTTTTCCTGGGCGTAGCGGCGGAGGAGCATGGCCTCTTCCAGGGCAGTGGCCTCGGCGACCTTGCGAACGGCCTGCAGGTGCTGGAGCTGCTTTCGGTTGCTTTCGAGCGAACGCTGGATGCGGCGCTCATAACCGGACAGGAGATCAAAAGTTTTGGACTGCTCGGCGAAGGCGGAGGCAATATGGATGGCGTCGGCGGTTTGTACGTTATCTCCGGCGATGCCGGAGTCGGCGGTGGTGCCAGTGCGGAGGGCAAACAGATTGTCTTCCGCGGCACGGACGCGATTGAGACGCCAGTGGGAAGTGGCGATGTCGCGGGCGATAGCGGCTTCTTCGGCGGCGACGGGCTCGTGGATGCATTGCAACATCCTGCGTGCTCGCCGAAAGAAATCCAATGCGAGATGAAGAGACGCGACCTCGATGAGGCCAGCCGTCGTGCCGACGAATCACGCGTAGAAACTATGCTATGATATGCTATAAAAAAGGGCGGGAGGGCACGTTCTGGCGATGCTGACAAATAGCAAACAAATCTGGATCCTGGGGACAATGCTGGCTGGACTCGCGTGGTCGCAGACCCCGGCGAAAATCGATTTCCGCCGCGACATACAACCGTTGTTCCGGGCCAATTGCATTGGCTGCCACGGTCCCACCCAACAGATGAACGGTTTCCGGCTGGACCGGCGCAGCGCCGCTATGCGGGGTGGAACGGTGGCCATGATCGGGCCGGGTAACGGAACGGGCAGCCGTCTCTATCTCCGGCTCACGGGCAACAAGTACGGGATGCAGATGCCGCCGACGGGAGCATTGAACGCAGCCCAAATCGAGATGGTGAAGAACTGGATCGATCAGGGAGCAGAATGGCCGGATGACGTGGCGGGAGAAGCACCCGCCCCGCCGCCCGATCCCAAAGCGACAGCGATGATGGACGCTCTGCGAGCGGGTGATCGCGCCGCATTCCGCCAGGCGCTGCAGGCCGCGCCGAAATCGGTGAACGACAGAGGCAATGGCGGGGCGACTCCACTGCTCTATGCGGCGCTTTACGGAGGCGCGGCGGAGGTCAAGTTGCTCCTGGACGGCGGGGCCGATCCCAATATCCGGAATGATGCCGGTGCCTCCGCGCTGATGTGGGGGGCGGGCGATCTGGAAAAGGTAAAACTGTTGGTGAATCACCGCGCGGATGTGAACGCGAAATCGGATGCGGGACGGACCCCGTTACTGATCGCCGCTGGCCAGTTCGGCAATGCGCCGGTGGTCAAGTTACTGTTGGAGCACGGAGCGAAACCATCGGCCAGGTCGGCGAGCCTGATTGGTGATATGACGCCGCTGGCTGAGGCGGCCGGAACGGGAGATTACGGCGTGGTGCGGATGCTGGTGGAGCATGGCGCCGATGTCAAAGCGGCGGGATACCCGGCTCTGTTTGTAGCGGTGGAAGCACACTGCGACCAATGCGTCGAATTGTTTTTAAAGAACGCCGGACCGGATATTGTTAACCCGGCGATGGTTTTGCTGGCACCGCCGCTGGACGACGGGCACGCGGTTCCGCTGATGCTCGATCATGGCGCGAACGCCAATACAAAGGATCCGGCGGGTAATCCTATTTTGACGTTGGTGGCATGCTCAGACCGCAATCCGGTGGCCGCAGTGAAAGCACTGCTGGCACACGGCGCGGACGTCAACGCCCGGAACGCGGCGGGGGAAACGGCACTGGATCTGGCAAATCGCCGCGGCCAAACGGCGGTAGTGGACATCCTGGTGAAAGCGGGGGCGAAGGAAAGCGCCGCGATGCGGACCCCGACGCCAAAGCCGGCCGCGACCGTCCGGGCGGCGGTGGATCGCAGCATTCCGCTGCTGCAGAAGACCGACGCGGTGTTTCTGCAAAAGGCCGGATGTGTTTCGTGCCACAACAATTCGCTGACCGCGATGACCATCGCCGATGCGCGCAAGCGCGGCATTAAGGTGGACGAACAGACAGCGCGTGAGCAATTGAAGAAGATCGCGATCTACATCGATAGCTGGCGGGAACGCGAACTGCAAGGACTGGGAATTCCGGGCGACGCCGACACTATGAGCTACATTCTGCTGGGTATGGCCGCGGAGGGGTATAAACCGGATGCCGCCACCGATGCCATGGCGGCGTTTCTGAAAGCACGGCAGATTCCGAACGGCATGTGGCCGGCGCTGGCCCACCGTCCGCCGATCGAAGATAGTGCGATTGTGACCACCGCGACGACCATGCGGGCGCTACAGACTTACGCACCGAAGGCGCAGCAGGCGGAATATGCCAAAGCGCTGAATCTGGCGAAAGACTGGCTGCAAAAAGCGCAACCGCAGAACACGCAGGAGCGAGCATTCCGGTTGCTGGGGCTGGCTTGGGCGGGTGCCGACCGCGGCCTCATCGGGAAGGCTTCTGCCGGGTTGGCTAGTGACCAGCGACCGGATGGCGGATGGCCGCAACTGCCGACGATGGCGAGCGACGCCTATGCCACCGGTCAGGCACTGGTGGCGTTGCGCGACGGCGGCGCGATGGCGGTGGGAGATGCGGCGTATCAGCGTGGAGTTCAGTTTCTGATGAAGAACCAGTTGGGGGATGGTTCGTGGTTTGTCAAGAGCCGCGCGGCGCTGATCCAGCCGTACTTTGAGAGCGGCTTTCCGCACGGACACGATCAGTTCATTTCGGCGGCAGCGACCAATTGGGCGACGATGGCGCTGGCGGCGGTTAACTGAGGCCGCAGGCAGCGTGCATTCGGAGGCGTAATGCGCGACGCCAGATTCGTGGCTTCACCAATTAGCATCCGCCTCCGATGAGAAAACGCGGCATCCCTGGCAGCACGGACAGAGCCAGAGAACGGGAGCGGCGACCAGTAAAGCACAGCACACCGGAGGCAGTTCTCTCCCCGCCGCCGGTCGGTCCCATGTTTAATTCCGGGTTCATCGGCGTTAATCGCCGGCCATGTGTTTCCCGTCACCATCGGATCGGAAAAATCGCCGCAACCGAATCAAACACTTACAGCGAAACGACCCGTAAGCCCCCAATTCACGTTCCATAATAGGCTCGGATGGTTACAGAATTCCGATTTCCGGCCCGCGCCCTTTCCAAAGTGGCGAACGAAATGTCTCCCCCCGCAATTCCTCATGTGCCCGCCACTTTCTCCCGCCAACCAAAATTACCGAACAAACCCGAGGGCCAAGAAAGCCCTTATTATCGATGGTGGCTTCCTGCTGACTTCCATTCGATGTTTCATGTAGAATTGCCGCATATGAAACCAAAGAACGCTGCCGCATACGTCGCGGTTCTGGCGGGATTGCTGGCTGGAGCGAGAGCTCTGGAACAATCGGCGCAGGCGCAGAAAGATCCCGTGCCGCGTTTTCAGGTCGACCCGCTTTGGCCGAAGCTGCCGAAGCAGTGGATTCTGGGCCAGGTTTCGGGCGTGGCGGTGGACGCGCAGGATCATGTTTGGATCATTCAGCGGCCGTGGTCGTTGAATAACGACGAGAAGGCGCAAAATCCGGAAGCCGAATGCTGCCGCGAAGCGCCGCCCGTGATGGAGTTCGACAGCGCGGGAAATTACCTGCAGGGGTGGGGCGGCGCACCCACCGATGGAAGCTACGAATGGCCAATGGACGAGCACGGGATCCATGTCGATTACAAGAGCAATGTATGGATCTCTTCGGCAGGCGGGCCACGGCTGCGGGAAGGCAAAGAGAACTTTATTCTGAAGTTTTCGCGCGAGGGAAAATTTCTGCTGCAGGTGGGCAAGCGAGGCCAGAGCAAGGGGAGCCTGGACACGGCTAATTTCAATAATGCCGCCGACATCTGGGTGTACCCGAAAACCAATGAAGTGTTCGTGGCCGATGGGTACGTGAACCGGCGCGTGATGGTACTGGATGCGGATACAGGAAAATTCAAACGCATGTGGGGCGCGTATGGAAATGTGCCGGATGATCAGGCACCGAAGACCTTTGTGGGCGAGGGCTCGGGGCCTCGGCAGTTCAATACCGTGCATGGAATCAAGGTGTCGGCGGACGGGCTGGTGTATGTGAATGACCGGCTCAATAACCGCCTGCAGGTATTTACGGTAGAGGGTAGGTTCCAGGGTGAGACCTTCATCGAGCGCAAGACGAAGCTTCTGGGGACGTCGTTTTCCACGGCGTTTTCGCCCGATGCGGCGCAACGGTGGCTGTATGTAGCCGACGCCGGGAACGGCAAGGTGCACATTTTCGAGCGGGCTTCCATGCGGGAAGTGGGGGCTTTCGGGCGCATCGGCCGGTATGCGGGAGAGTTCATCTTCATGCACAATCTGGCGGCGGATTCGAAGGGGAGTCTGTACGTCACCGAGGTAGGCAACGGGCGGCGAGTGCAGAAATTTCTGGCGTCGAAATGAGACCGCTGTTATGGGTTTTGCTGGCCGGGGGTCTGGCGGGCTGCGGGAAGGGCAACCTGACATTTGAAGCGAAGGTTTCCGATTTGCGCAAAGCGGGCAATCAATTGGCGAAAGGGAAAGAGCCGGAAGAGACGGTGAGAATCAGCGCTCAGGGCAAGATGCTGGACCCGTTGGTGCCGGTGGGTCGGGTGGCGCGCGAGCAGGCGGATTGGAGCACACCGGAGCGTGCGGCGGCATCGGTCATTTCAGGGAATACGGCGGGGGATCTGCCGTGGATCGTACGGAATTATGTGTCAGCAGAGCGTCCGGCAGCGGGGAGGCAACTGGTGGATCCGATGGCGGCGGCAAGGACGCGCGCGTATTATTTGAATCTGGGTTCAGCGAAGCTGATGGGCTGGGCCGAATTCGGAGACAAGCGGATCTTGTTCCTGCGAGGGGACGATGGCGATGGGGATGCGAGCATCGCGACCATGGTGCTGGCGAAAACAGTCGACGGTTGGCGGCAGAGCACAGCGCTGGCGCGGGATGACCGGTATGACGTGGTGATTGCGGCGCTACATCACGGAGGGGTGAAGTAGCTTGCCGCCTATCAGAAAACCAGGCCGAAGCGGGCGGTCACCGCACGCGGTTGCAGGAAGTGCGTACCGCTGAAGGTGGAGAGGAAATTGTAGGCCGCCACCTTGTTGGTGAGATTGGCAATATCCACTGCCAGAGTCACGCGCTTGTGGCCTTCGCGATGCAGAAGGTTGTCGGTGCCGAAGCCGATGTTCAGTATCTGGCGCGGTTTCACCCGATCCGGATTATGATCGGCGTTGCCGGTGCCTGCCGCGGGGAGCGTGAGCAGTTTTGACGTGACCGCGCCGTTACAGGCTGCGATGGGCGTTGCGACAGTGGCGAAGGTGCCGGCACAGGCGAGGCCAATGGTGACCTGTTGGTTGGGACTGAGCTGGCTGATGGCGTAAGTGGCATCGGGGATTCCGCTTACCACCAAACCGCTGTCGTGGCGCCAGGTGAAAGCGATCCACTCGGCATTGTGGGGGCGTTGGTAGCGGGCATTGACGGTCGATTGAAAAGCCTGATCGTGATCGATGCGGAAGACACCGTCGCCCAGACTGGCACCCTGGGGAATGAGGCCGCCACTTTCCGGCGGGAAGTAGCGGGCTCGGGTGTGTCCGAAGTTCCAGTAGGCTCCGAAACCATGAATATTGGTGGTGCTGACACGGCCTGTGAAGCCATCAATCTTGGAATTGCGCCAGGAAATGGGGAACGTGATGGTGGTGTTGAGCAGGGTACCGAAGTCAAAGGCGTTGTGCGTGTATTTCCAGAAGTAATCGGCATCAACGAGCAGGAATTTGTGAATGGCCTGCTGGAAGCCGGCGTTGAACTGGTTGCGAAAACCGGGCTGGATAAGCGCGGCATTGGCGGCAAAGACATCGCCCGAAAGACTGCCAATGCCACTGGCGTTGGCGAGGATCAGATTTTCGTTGAAGGGCGTTTCCATGGTGCGGGCGTAAGCCGCGCGAATGACCGTGGCCGTCTTCTTGAAGTTATAGGCGAGGCCAAGGCGGGGCTGCAGCCCACGCCTCGTGGTGAATCCGTAGTACTGGTCGAAACGTAAGCCAAGGTTGATTTCGAGTTTGCCCAGAGTGATGCCGTCCTGCACGTAGAGCGCGTACTGGCTGATGTTTTTCGCTCCACGGAAGCGCAGCAGGCTGCCACCGCGAGTGAGGTCATAGGCTGAAAGGCCCACGGAGAAGTCGGGGCCGGGCGGGTTGAACCCGGGATCGGTAATGCCGAAGGTGAACCGCTCCGCGAGGATGGTCTGTTTCTGATCGAGGCCGAATTTCAGATTGTGGTGGCCGGCGGTGACAGCGACATCGGCTTTGATGCCCCAGTTGACCAGCTGGCGGGACTGGGATTGGGTGGCGGGAGAATCGTCGAAGGGATTTCGGCTGCCGTAGTAATTGAACTGGTCGCGACGGAGGTAAGGGTTAAGGGTCAGCAGGGAGTGTGAATTGAAAGTGTGCTGGAAACCCGGGGCCACGCTCCACGTGAGAACCCGCTGGCGCTGGTCTTGTGGAAGCTGGTCGAAGCTGTTGGGAATCTGGATCCAGTTGCGGGCGGCGAACAGATTCAGGTGCAGAGAGTTCTGGCCGTCGGGCTGATAGTCGAAACGGTCAAAAATGGTCTGGTTATTGCCCACATCGTGGAGATTGGTGAATTCCGGGGTATCCAGAAAGCGGGCGCTGCGGACGCCGTCGAGAGCGAGGAAGTTGCCGACTTTTTCGCGGCCATAGCCGAGGCCGAGGCCGCCGCCGCCCGTACCGAATGAGCCGCCGTTTCCGGTTACGTCGCCGAACCAGCGACCGGCACCGAGTCCGCTGCGAGTGGTGATCTGGGCGACGAGGCTGGTCTTGTCACCGAATTCGGCGCTGGGGTTGCCGGTCACCAGTTCCATGCTTTGCACGGCGCTGGGGGGTAGAGCGGTGGAGAAGACCTTACTTTGCTGGTCACTGATGGGCTGGCCGTCGATAATGAAACTCACTTGCGCGTGATCGCCCATGGGGTGGAACAGGCCGTTGGAATCCGCCGAGACGCCGCCGGTAGAGTTGGTGATCACGTCGCTGAGTCCGGAGCCGGGGCTGGAGGCGGGGAGCTTGAGCATCAGGCTGCGGTCGATATCCACGTGGGCGGTGGGGTCGGTTTCCACCAGATCCTGTCCCACGGATTCAACCGTGACTTCGGTGGTACTGCCGGCCAGCAGGAGCGAGGCCTTGATGGCAATGGGGATGGCACTGCGAATGGTGACGTCTTGAGTAAAAGTAGCGAAGCCCGGCGCGGTGACTTCGAAGTGATAGGAAGCCGGAGGAATATTGAGGATACGAAAAGCACCGGTCGCGCCGCTGGTCAGAGACTGGTTGTAGCCGGAGACGGGATTGCGCAAAACGACTTTGGCGTTGGCGACTGCGGCGCCAGAGGGGTCAACCACGGTGCCGTCGATGGTTCCGGCATTGCCGAGAGACTGGCCGAAAGCGGGAGAAGTCAACACACAACACACCGCAAGCAGCGCCGGGCACACCAATCGCATCATCGTCTTCGTCATAAGTGGAAAAACCGCCTCTAGCCCAATTTTCGTGCAATCGGCATACGTTTTCCCAACTGTTTGGCCGTAGCGGACTGGATTTTCCGGTGAATGACCTGGATACCGCGATGGACGGGAACGCGCACGGGCTTTTGTCGCTGTTATGATGCCGGGAATGCAGGCAATGTCATCGATAAACCCCAAAGCGGCGGGTCTGTGCAGCGATCGTCTAAAGCGGATCCGCAGCCGGATGGAGGCGCATATTAAGGCTGGCCAGATGGCCGGTGGGCTGGGTCTGATTATGCGACGCGGCCATGTGGGCTATCTGGAAACGTGGGGCATGAGCGACAGGGAAGCCGGAACGCCCATGAGCGAAGAGGCGATATTCCGCATTTATTCCATGACCAAGGCGATAACCGGCGTGGCCGCCATGATGTTGTTCGAGGAAGGCGCGTTTGCCCTGGCGGATCCGATTGCAAAATTCATGCCGGAATTTCGCCAGATGCGCGTGGCGGTGGAAGCAGCGTATGCGGAGAGCGGAAAAATGGTTCTTACCGGCACGGTGCCCGCCGCTCGACCCATCACTGTGCTGGACCTGATGCGGCACACGGCGGGCTTCAACTACAGCGGGCCCCACGACGAGAAGGGCGACCTGCAATACCCGCAACGGGGCATTCAGATGTTCGTGGCTGGCCTGACGTCGGAAGAATTCGTCGCGCGGCTGGCCGAGGTACCGCTGGTCCGCGAGCCGGGCACGGCGTGGGACTACGGATTTGGAACGGACGTGCTGGGACGGCTGGTAGAGGTGATCTCCGGCCAGACGCTGCGCGACTTTTTTATGGAGCGGATCCTGAAGCCGCTACAGATGGTGGACACCGATTTTCATGTGGCGGAGGGGAAACAGGGGAGGCTCGCTCCGATCTACTCGCTGGCGGCGGGCGGTACGATTCAACGCATGAATGGCCCGATTCAGAACAGTTTCCTGGAGCCGCCCGCAATGTTTTTGGGCGGCGCGGGCCTTACCTCCACGCTTTTCGATTACCTGCGGTTCGTGCGGATGCTGCTGCATGGTGGCGAGCTGGAGGGAACGCGACTGCTGAGTCCGATGACGGTGGCGTTGATGCGGTCTGACGTGCTGGGGGATCTGCCGGTGGTGAGTCCGCTGTTGGCGACCGGGCACGGGTTTGGCTTGACTTTCGCGGTATGCAAAGGGCCGGGACCGTCGGCCACGCTCAGTTCGGCGGGACAGTACCGTTGGGGTGGCGCGGCGGGAACCGCGTTCTGGATCGATCCTGAGCAGGAAATGGTGGGGGTCTTCATGATTCAGACGTTGCTGGATCTGGTGAAGCGGAATGAATTTATGCAGCTGGCCTATCAGGCGATTGTGGAATAGTGCAAACGGGGTACCTTAGTGAACAGCGATGCCGGAAAGGCTTAGTTTGCATGCTTCACTGATTGTCAACACAGTTGGCCATTGCGCGGGGGCAATTGTTTTCGGCATCTTCCTCTACCTGTTCGTAGCGGGATGGTGGCGGGGGGCGAAGACCGGCGCGCCGCTGCCGGCTTTCGCGGCTGGTCTGGCACTGCTGTGGAATCTGGGGTCACTGGTGGGACTGGCGGCCCAGCAGGGAGACGCGAACGCCGACGCGGTAGTGGCCGGAAGCTACTCGGTACTCAGCCTGCTGCCTGCAGTCCTGCTGCATATCGCCCTGGGGGCGCAAGGGCGCATCATCTGGAAAGCGGGCTACGTGGTGAGCGCGGCGGCCGTGGCGCTGCACGTGAGCGAGGTGTGGGCGCCGCGCCTGCACTACACCGCGATTCTTGTGATTACCGTCGGATTCGGCTTGCTTACGGCGGTGGCTTTGGTACGGGAGGCGACGCGGAAGGGAGGCGGCGGCACCCGGCTGGCGGGCGCGATGGTGCTGTTCCTGTTCGCGATTTCGTTCGCACACTTCCGCTCCGAGCACGATACGGGTGGCTGGTCTGGTGAAGCGGCCATGCACCACGCCGGATTGCCTCTGGCGCTCTTCGTGCTGCTGCAGGATTACCGCTTTCTGCTGCTGGATGCGTTTCTGCGTTTTCTCAGCAACGCGCTTTTGGCAGCGGGCGCGGTCGGTGTGGGTCTGGTGCTGGAGACACGCTTTGGAGTATTACAGCGGGCGGGGGACGATCCTTTTTACGCGGGTATTATTTTTGTGGGTGCGTGCCTGCTTCTGAGCCTGTTCGCCTTCGCACGAACGCGAATGCAGCGCGTGCTGACGCGGATTGTCTTCCTGCGGGAAAATCCCGAACGTACCCTGGAGAAGCTGCGCGAACTGGGAGCATCGGCCGGCGCCGACGAAGCGTTCCTGCGCCAGGCGGTGGAGGTGACGAAAGACTATTTTTCCGCGGAGAGCGCGGAATTACGCGAGGCCGGGGGTGAGACGCCGGCATGGGTGCAGGCCTCGGCGCGGCTCCATTTCGCACGGGGCGATTCCCATGTCCTGCTGCTGGGTCCGCGCACCGGCGGACGGCGCTATTTGAGCGAAGATCTGGAAGTTCTGGACCGGCTTACCAGCGGGATCCGCGAACAAGTGGAGAGCATCCGCAATTCGGAGATGCGGGCGCTGGTGGCGCAGGCGGAGCTGCGGGCATTGCAGGCGCAGATCAATCCGCATTTCTTTTTTAATGCGCTGAACACGCTTTACGGAACCATCGCGCGGGAGAACGGCAGGGCGCGGCGGCTGGTAGTGCGCCTGGCGGATCTGTTCCGCTATTCGTTCGCACCCGACCGGGGCTTTGTCGCACTGGAGGAGGAACTGCGGATTGTGCGGGCGTATCTGGAGATTGAGGAACTGCGGCTGGGGCCAAGGTTGAGCGTTGAGATCGAAGTAGAGGAAGGGGCGCAGGCTGTCAGGGTTCCGGTGCTGTCGATTCAGCCTCTGGTGGAAAACGCGGTAAAGCACGGTGTGGCGGCGAGGTCGGGTCCGGGCTTTGTGAGATTGCGGGCCATGCGGCGCGACGGACGGCTGGAAGTGGAGATTGCGAATTCGGGCGCGTTCGGGGCGGCAAAAGATGCGGGTAACGGAACCGGCGTGGGACTCACCAACGTTAAACGACGGCTGGCTCTTTGTTACGGGGAACGCGGCGGGCTGGAGATTACGGGAGACGGAGGAAGCACGTGCGTAAGATTTTCGGTGCCGGCCGATATTGCGCACACGCCCTGAGCCTATGGCACTACGAATCCTGATTGTGGACGACGAGCCAGTGGCGCGGCAGGTGCTGCGGGAGGAACTGGAGCAACTGGACGGCGTGGAAATCGCCGGCGAGGCAACGAACGGCCTGGAGGCACTGACGGAGATAAGACAGAAGAAGCCTGACCTGGTTTTTCTGGATCTGCAAATGCCGGAGATGGGTGGCTTCGAGGTAGTGCGGAACCTGAAGGTTACGGGGGAGACGCCGGCAATTGTGATTGTGACGGCCTGGGACCAGCATGCGATTCAGGCCTTTGAAGCGGGCGCAATCGACTACCTGCTGAAGCCGATCACGCAGGAACGCGTGGCCGAGGCAGTGGCCCGTGTCTCCCGGCTGCGGCCGGCAGTGGTGACACGGCAACTGGAATTATTGAAGGAAGCAGCCGAGGGTCAACATGCGGGGGTGATGCGCAAGATTGTGGCGCGGAGCGGCGAAGAATACCTTTTGCTGGATGCGAACGAGGTGTTGGCATTCCAGGCCGAAGGGGAGACAGTCTGGATTATCACGGATAAGAAACGGTATCTGGCCACGCAGCCGTTGCGGGCGATCCAGGAGAAGCTGCGGCAATCGAGCTTCCGGAGAATTCACCGCAATGCGCTGGTGAATGTGAATCACGTGCGCAAGATGAGTACGATGAGCAGCCAGAGGTGGCTGGTGACCTTGTCCAATGGACTGGAGTTTATTGTGAGCAAGAGGCAGGCGCGGAGTGTGAGGGAACTACTGACGTGGTGATTGTGGGCCGATTGTGACGAGAACGTCGCGCTCTGGCCTGTAGCCGTGGTCGTCAATGACGCGGATGAGATGGTGGCCATCAAGGGCAGGTGTCCAGGGCATGGCACCTTCGGCTGGTCTTGCTCAATGGTGATGATTTCCTGCCCCGCACCATTTTGTCCCCCTCTGCTACCATTAACGCTGTGAGTTTGACCTCGGAAACGGACGATTTGTATGCAAATAGCGGGTTAAACGCGCTGAACATACTCCCGCGCCCGGCTCCGGTTCATGGTGCGTCTGAGCCGGCAGGTGGGCAATATGATCGTGGCGGGCTGTCGAAGTCAGGCCTTTTTCCATCAAAGGCGCACTAGTGGTAGCCGCGAAGAAAGTCGCACGAGCCATTCTTCACGAAGCTGGAGGGTTGGCGACGCTGCGCTTCCTGAACCGGCGTAAGTTCGGCGTCCTGACGTTCCACTCGTTCACCGAAGCCGATCAGGTGAATGTCGAAGAGATTTGCGCGATGATCGCGCGTAACTGCAAACCCGTTGCGCTTTCCAGTATTGCCAGTTGCCTGGCGGGCGGGGCGAGGTTGCCGGACCAGGCGATCACTATTACCGTGGACGACGGCTACCGGGATTTTCTTCTCTATGGCCACCCGATATTTCGGCGGCATCGTATTCCTGTGACGCTATTCGCTGTCGCCGGTTTTTCGGACGGGCGTCTTTGGTTATGGCCCGACAAAATCGATTTTGGATTTCAACACACATCCAAAACGTCTTTGGATATCGAAATCTCCGCCGGACACCGGCTACTGGTCGACCTGTCATCGACGCGGGAGAGAAACGACGCGTTCGTTCGCGTTACCGAGGCTTTGAAAGAGGTTTCCGATGACAGGCGCAGGGAGTTTCTTGCCGGGTTCGGGAGATTGTGCGGTGTCGATTTTCCCCCGTTTCCTCCTCCCCACCGCGCCGCGATGACCTGGGATGAATTGCGCGCGGTGTCTTCGGAGGGTGTCGAGATCGGTTGCCGGTGGTGTCAAGGGTTTTGTGTAAACCCGATTCTGTTATTCAACGCAAGCTGGTGCCTATAGCTCCAGTGGTCATCCCAAGACCGGCCATGTAGCGCGGTCAGTACATGATGTTGTTTGATCCTTTGCAGCGCAGCTTCG
>JBBROK010000032.1:0-54421 GCA_038229475.1 Bryobacterales bacterium
ACCAGCCCGTCCGGGCCAATCAGCTTTCCGCCGCTGGTGGCGATCAGCTCGTCGATCAACTCTTTTCTGATTGTCATTCGGTTCTCCTTATCCTCCTATCTTTCTGAGAACCGCGTTTACACAATCCTTTTTACACCCTCACGGGGGCGTTTCTCCCCGAACATCTTCAATTGCGGCCCAAACTGCAGCTTGCACTTGTTCCTTTGTCATCACCGCCATTCTATCCAGAATACTCCCCGAAATTCCGATTGGAGTCCAAAGAGCTCCTTGCCGGACCGCTAATCGTCCGCCATAACTTTTCCCTCCGTTTTTCAAGCTCCGAGCGTTTGTGTGATTACATGCACAGCCCGACTCTCTGGAGTCCGTCGATTCGCTACCTGACCTCCTTCGAGGCCTCAGCTCTACCAGTCGCTTCTCCTTACTCTCCTGCCCTCCCCCGCCGCCGGTTGTGCAATAGAGTTCGCCTGCGGATCAACGGTTCCGCCATCTGATTCTTTCGATCTATTTGGCAGCGAAATCGCTTTTAACTCGTCCGTCTCCGTCCATGCGACGAACACCTTGCAGCCGGAATGTGATCGCGGCGCAAGTAGATTGCACTCGCGGCGGCCGGGACCGAAGGTTCCCATGATCTTCCCTATATTTATCAAAGGTGGGACGCGAGGTACGCGTATCCTTACCCTTCGGATGACCTGTGCCTATGCATCAAAGTACGGGTTCCGTATGGGGGTGGTATTCATGTCGGCACCACCGACCATGTCGCTGATTCGAGCACGCCGGGCGTTGGGTCGTGGACGAAATACGCCTTTAGACTCAGGTCCGGTACTTCCTTGGCCGTGCTCCTCTCGATGGAATAAGGCGGTTCATCACTTCCGCTAAGAGATTTTCTGGACTCCAGACTCCCGGATGTCCCCCGGTTTGTGCCAGATGGTCGGGCTTTTAGACCACGACTTCTTCCTTCCACGCTTGCTGAAAGCTCACAGATCCTCCGGCCAGTGGTTTCACCCTCTCGGGGCTATTCAGTCATCACGGATACGTCCTTACGTCATGCGGAAATTTCTTCCCGATCTTGGTGTGGCCAGATTCATAGCCACAACCGCCTTACAACTGCCCGCCGTCACCGACGGGATCTAACTTCCTGCTTTTTCTGGTAACGCCTGGGTAACGCCGAACTCTCCAACACCTAACAAACCGCTGCAAAGGCAACGAAGGATCAAGGTGCGTCAAACCCTTAAAAACATTCGTCCAATCCAACCAGCTACAGCTTCCACCAAAAATACCTAGACTCAGTGATTCCCCCTTTCACGGCGGTAACGAGGGTTCGAATCCCTCTAGGGACGCCATTTCTTCCATCCGCCACTCCCACCCCATCCTCCAATAGAAAAAGGGGACGCCGTAGCGCCCCCTTCGTCCTCAACTCTAAATCCCGACTATTTATCTGTACTGCTCAGCGGCGTGTTGTTAATCGGAATCATGATGTGCGCTCCCGGCGTGCCCGGCAGCATCATCCATGGCATCCCGTGTCCCTTCAACCCCGCGTCGCGCTGGCTGCCGGTGGAGATACCCAGCGATTCCGGCGTCTGGTTCGGTACCGAAATTACCCACAGCAGCTTGATACGCTTCGGGTCGTCGGAGTAGCGGTAGGTCATAGACCCCATCTGCGCTGGCTTGATTTTGCCGTCCTTTACCGCTGCCGCCGTCAAGTCGGTAACTTCCTTGGCGGCTTTGCCCTCCGCTTTCAATTTTGCCTGCAAATCGCGGCGGTCTGCCGTGACCTTGCTGTAGCATCGCGTAAACCCGTCCGTGGCATCCTTCGGCATGCACTCTACCTGATTGGTACCCGCGCGCCACACCTTGCGGTCGCCTTTTTCGTCATATACGTAAACAGCGGCACCAGCCTTCAGATCTTCCGGCAGCGGCAGAACCGCTTTTGCGATTTCTTCCGCCGATTGAGCGCGTGCGGCGGGCGTTCCCGTCATGCTGAGCAGAGCAAAGGCTCCGGCGAGTGTAATTAGTGTTTTCATTGTTTATAGGCCCTCAGGTGAAGGGCCATTATGACCATCGCCGCGCCGGGAGTCAAGCGGGTATGTGCCGTTTCCGCTGGGCCTATTCCCGCCAGCGCCGCAACGATGGCGATACCGCCGCGCAAATCGCCACCACCAAAATCGTCGCTACACCACCGCCCGCCACACTCGGTACGGTTCCCAGCCACGCTGCTGTCCAGCCAGATTCCACCGCCCCAATCTGATTGGAGCAACTGATAAATACACTGGTCGCAGCCAGCACCCGGCCTCGCACCGCGTCCGGTGTCTTGCCCTGCACCAGCGATTGCCGCAGCACCACACTGATGTTGTCGAAGGCTCCAATCAGCAGTAGCGCCACCAGCGATAGCCAAAGGTTCCGCGAAATACCGAAGACGATCGTGGCTGCGCCGAACCCCGCCACCGCCCATAACAATATCGGTCCCGGTTGGCGCAGCTTCGGCAGATGCGCCAGACAAAAGGCCATAGTTACGGCACCCAACGCCGGTGCCGCACGCAGCCAGCCCAGGGTTTGCGCACCCCCGCCCAGTAACTCCACCGCGAAGATAGGCAGCAACGCCACTGCTCCGCCGAATAAGACGCCGAACAAGTCCAGCGTCACCGCCGAGAGCATCAGCTTGTTCGCCCACAGGAAACGGACTCCCTCCAGCAGGCTGCTCAACGTGGGCCCTCCGTTGTGCGCTTGTCTCGGGCTGCGGTAGCGGATGGACGCAAAGCACCCGGCCGAGAGCAGGGCAAACACGGCTTGCAATACATAAACGGCGCGCGAGCCCGATGCTGCAATCAGCAGGCCTCCCAGCGCCGGCCCGGAAACGTTGGCCAACTCGAAAAAGCTGCTGCTCCACGTGATGGCGTTCCCCAGCAAACCGGCCGGCACCACGTGTGGCATCAGGGTTCCCCGCACAGGCCACTGAAAGGTCCGCGCTGTGGCCGCAAGAAACAGGCAGGTGTACAGAGGTAACACGGAGGAATCGCCCGCCAGCGGGATCAACGAAGCCAGAAAGCAGGCCACCTGGGTCAATATCATCATCCAGCGGCGCTCGTAGCGGTCTGCCGCATGCCCGGCGAACAACGTGAAGATCAGCGTGGGTGCCACCTGCACCAACCCCACGTTGCCCAGCACCAGTGCGGAGTGCGTGCGCGAATACAAATCCCAACTCACCGCCACTGCCAGCATTTGCGTCGCGAAGCTGGCAAGAAACATGCCCGCCAACAGGAAACGGAAGTCCCGATGTCGGAATGCGGCGTAAGCGTCCAAGTCTGAGCTTAGACGGCGAGGTTTTACTGAAGCCACTACGGCAACAGCGGACGCCCGTTGACCAGCATCCGCGCCACCCAACCAGCGTACGGAATACGACTATCGTTCAACAGGCCAATCTCCCGCTCCACGTTCCGCGCCGTCCAGCAGCAGGCACGCTGCCGCGGTTCACAACCATCACTCCCCCAGGCTTGCGCACAAACGGAATATGGATGTGCCCGTAAACCGCCACTGCTGCTCCCAAGGTGCTTAGACGGCCTGCAGTTCCCGCATCACTCGCGTCCGGCCCCGGAGCCTTCCACGTCGTTGCCGGGCTGGCGTGCACCAACGCAACACTCTCATGGATTTGGACGCGGGGCAGCCGACTCAGCCACGCGAATTCCACCAGCGTGTCGCGTACAAACAGCATTTCATCGGCCTTGCCCACCACGCCCTGCAAGCGATGCGCACGTTCGTCTCTTCCCTCCTCCCACAATCCCTCCTATAATTAAGAAGCCCATGCTCCTCGCGCTTGACGCCGGAAATACCAACCTGACCGTCGGAATCTTTCACGACGGCATTCTCGCCGACCACCGCCGTCTGCGTACGGTCCGCGACCAGACCTCCGATGAGTGGGGTATCCTTCTGCTGAGCCTGTTGCGATATGCGTCGCTCGACCCCGCGGAAATACACGGCATCATCATTTCTTCCGTCGTTCCTCCCCTGAACGCCGCACTCGCGGAAATGGCGCAGCGGTACTTTCATACCAAAGCCGTATTCGTCACGGCGCGAACCAATACCGGCCTCACCATCCTCGCGGACAATCCTTCTGAAGTCGGCGCTGACCGCATTGTGAATGGTGTGGCCGCGTTTCAGAAATATGGTGGCCCCTGTGTAGTCGTCGATATGGGCACGGCCATTACCTTCGACGCCATTTCCGCCAAGGCCGAATATCTTGGGGGAGTTATCGCGGCCGGTGTAGGCATTTCCGCCGAGGCCCTCTTCAGCCGGACCGCCCGCCTTCCCCTGGTTGATTTCCGCAAGCCCGCCAAATTGATTGGCACCAACACCGTCGCGGGTATGCAGTCCGGCCTCTATTATGGCGCAATTGGCGCAATCGATGGCGTGATCGAACGGCTCATTGCGGAGCTGGGCCCCACCACCAAAGTCATCGCTACCGGCGGCCACGCGCAACTCATCGCAGATGGTTCGCGCTTCATCCATGATGTGGATGAGAATCTGACCCTCGAAGGTTTGCGTATCATTTGGGAACGCACGCGGTGAGTGAGGTCTTTTCCAACTACTTCAACTATTTCACTGAGATTGAAGATCGCTTCCAGCAGGCGCGGGGCACCGGCCTCTTTCTGTTGTCGCCGCTCGACTGGGCGCTCATCGAAACCTGGAAAACTTCCGCTATTCCCCTGGAAGCCGTTCTGCGCGGCATCGATGCCGCCTTTGAGAAGTCGAAAACCAAACGTTCGCGTTTCCGGCAGGTTAACTCTCTGGCGTATTGCTCGCAGGCCGTAATGGAGCAAGCCCGGCGTATGGCTGATGCCGGCAGCGTCGACCGCTCCCCCGAACCTGCCCCGTTTGACCTGGAACAGATTGACCGCTTCCTGGTCGCTAACTCTGTCGTCATTCGCGCCGCTTCCGCTTCTGAATTTGCTGCCATCGCCGATTCGCTGGATCACCTCCGCGCCAACCTTTCCTGCTTACCGGGAGCCGGAATCGACCTGGAAGAGCTGGAGCAGAAACTCACCGTTCTCGAAGATAAGATGGTGGCGATTGCGCGCGTGAGTCAGACGGAAGATCAGGCACTGCTGGTTCGCCGTGAGCTGGATACCTACCTGCGGCCTTATCGGGGGAAAATGACGGCACCTCAAATTGCCATGCTGGAGGCCCGCTTTCTGCACCGCAACCTTCTGGAAACCGCACATTTACCGAGGCTTAGCTTGTTTTACCTGCACCAGTAAGCGGTCTGGAACCATATTTATGCCGATCCGCCTCATCACCGGGCCTGGGAAAATTACGGTAATTCCTGCAGTTTATGATATGATTGCGCTGTACCTTTGAAGCCGTAACATTACGGTGGCCCTCGCGTCATATAAATTGCAGGATGGTGCACAGATTCTTGCGATTGGTACCGTTCCGGGTTTGCCTCTCATGCGTTCCCGGGCTAAGGCGGTCCAGGCCTGCGGATACCCTCCTCCGAGTGTCCGCTGGGCTCTTTGGTGAGACGGCAGACGTTTCCTCCGAGCGTCTGCCGTTTTTTAATTGGTACACACAATCCTGCTATGATTCGTAACCAGTTATTTACCGCACTTCTGGCCACTGCCGCGACGCTCTCTTTTTTCTCTGCTGTGTTCCCTCTGCTCGTGAATAACCCGTTCCATGTGCAGGGTGAACAGGAGTTGCAACTGGCTCTTTGGCTTGCCCGGCAACACTTTTGGATCGAATGGATTACCGGCGCAGTCGCGCTCCTTGCGCTCGCCTTGCTTTGGAACACCGCGCGAGGCCGCGCTGTCACCCTTGCGACCCTGGTCTTTGCCTCCATCGGCATCGATCATGTGGATATTTATTCGCTGCTCTTCCACCGTATGGATCGACTGGAGTTTGATGACGCCGCACGCAGCGGATTGCCCCCGTCTGCCAGGGTGCTGGCGGTGAAGCTCGCCGGGGCCGCCCGAGCCTTTCCGGTGCTGCCCCTGGCTTATCACCACGTGGTGAACGACCAGCTTGGCGGTGTCACCCTCGCTGCCACCTGGTGAACGCTCTGTCGCACCGGTCTGGTGTGGGGAAGGGAAGTAGACGGTCTGGTGCTGACCTTTCAACTGGCCGGCATCAACAACCGAAACTTCCTCATGCGCGATGAACAAACCGGCTCTTACTGGCAGCAGATCAGCGGACGCGCCATCTCCGGACCTTTGGCGGGAAAGACCCTTCGCCTGATTCCTTCCGAAGAACTGACTTTCGCGCTCTGGAAAGAAGAGCAGCCGAATGGCACCGTTCTGCGCGGATCGGCCGCCGATGCGGCAAAATATGAATCCCGTGACATGGAAGAGATGCTGGGTGAAGTGCCCGCTGTGCTGCGTCCGGCAGGTCTGCCTCCCCGTGAACCGGTGCTCGGAATCGAGCGTGATGGTGCTGCCCGCGCTTACCCGCAGGCGCTGCTGGCGAAACAAAGGCTGATTCGCGACCAGGTGGGTGACTCGGCAGTAATGCTGCTGCTGGGCCCCGATGGAGAGTCCGTGCGCGCTTTCTCACCGCGCCTCACTGCCGGTGACGACCCGCTTGATTTTTACCGTACCGCCGCCGGCTTCATGATGGACGACCGCACCGGCAGCCGCTGGAATTTCCAGGGCTGTGCCGTGGCCGGACCCTCCACAGGCAAGTGCCTTACCCCGGTGGAGATTGCCCACGACTTCTGGTTTGCCTGGAAGCGTTACCACCCCGCCGGCACCATCTATACCGGGGTTCGCTGATCGGCGGTCTTACATGACGATTCCGTCAGGCCATTCGCCGTTGTAGCGCCTCGGCACTCCGTTTCGCCGCACCCCACTCCGTCACCCGTGAAGACTTAACGTGCACCTGCTCATCCCGCAGCCGTTGCGTCGCCGCCTCGAAGGATTCCGGCCTGCCGAACAGGAATCCCTGCACTTCGTGACACCCCAGGAATCGCAGCACCCGCAACTGGGCCTCGGTCTCCACCCCGTCTGCCAGTACCCGCAACCCAAAACTGGTGGCAATTCCGATAATCGAACGCACCAGTGAAACCGCGCTCGGTCCGTTTTGCAGATCAGCTACAAAAGTCCGGTCAATTTTCAGTGCCGCCACCGGAATCCGCCGCAGGTAACTCAGGGAGGAATGTCCCGTTCCGAAGTCGTCCAGAGTAACGCGAATTCCCAGATCCCGCAGCCGTGTGATCTTCTTGATGCAAACCTCGAGGTCGCCGCCCAGCACGCTCTCGTTCAATTCCAGCTCCAGCAGTGAGGGGTTCACACTGCTCTCTTCCACTACCCTCCACACCGTGTCTACATAGTCCGGACGCGCGAACTCCACCGCCGAAACGTTCACCGCTACCCCTGCCGGTGTATCCTTCCGCGCCCAGGAGGCTGCGGCCGCGCACGCCTGGCGCAACATGAACTGCCCCAAATCAATCATGATCCCCGTGTCTTCCGCCACCGGAATGAATTGCATGGGTGATACTTCTCCAAGTAGCGCATTATGCCAACGGCAAACCGCTTCGAAGCGGATCAGCCGTTTTTCCTTCGCTTCCTGAATAGGCTGGTACTCGGCGTGAAATTCACCCGCCGCCAGTGCGTTGCGGATCTGTATCTCCATCGCCAGCCGTTCCGCTGCCTGCTCCCGCAGATCTCTGGTAAACGTCGCATACCTGTTCCGCCCCTGTCGCTTGGCGCTATACATGGCGGCGTCGGCGCTTTGCAGCAGTTCGCCCGCCGTAGTGCCATCGGCCGGCGACGTCACCACGCCAATACTGCCACCAATTCGCAGTTCGTGATTCGCCACCTGGAACGCCTGGTGAAACGCTTTCAGCATCTTCGTCGCAAGGGCCGCACCGTCCTCCGGCCCCCCACCCGGGCGAACCACGGCAAACTCATCTCCACCCAGCCGCGCCAATACGTCGTGGCTGCCCATACAGCCTGCCAGTGCGGCGCCCACTTCCCGCAAGAGACCGTCGCCAGCTGTATGCCCCAGCGTGTCATTCACCAGCTTGAATCCATCCAGATCCAGATACAGAAGCGCTGCGCGACCTCCGCCTGCTGAGCCTGGCTCCACCGCGCGGGCCAGCAATTCCTCGAAATGACGCCGGTTGTAGAGCCCTGTCACTTCTTCGTGCGCAGCCTGATACTGCAGTGTCTCGATGGCCTTCTTGCCTTCGGTGATGTCTTCCACCAGGATGAATAACTGTGCCGGTTTGCCGCCGTAGTTCAACAGCGTCGCGCTGTTGCGCACCCATAACGACGCTCCGTCGCGCCGCACAAGGCGCCGCTCTACCCGATACGACCTTGTGCTTCCATCGGCCATCCAGCTCAAGATACGAGCCACATCCATCTCATGCTCTTTGGCCAGCAGCACAGTCATCGGTTGCCCCACCAGGTCAACACCGGCATAGCCGCTGATTTCACAGATAGCGCGGTTCACCTCCAGAATCCTGCCGTCCAGATCCAGCATGACCATGCCCACCGCGGCTTCGTCGTAGGCAACCCGGAAGCGGGCTTCGCTCGCAGCCAGTTCGCTCTCCACGACCAATCGTGGTCGACCTGTAAGCGGAACTCCGCTTACAGGCGAGGCAACCTCGCGGTCACTACCGGACTCTTGCATGGGGAACTTATCGGTCGCCGGCAGCGGGCTTTGAGACAATCACCGACCCGGTTGCATCCCCAACGCCTTGTACACGGCGACCGCGTCTGGCGACGCAAGGTAATCGGGTAATGCCCGTGCATTCTTTGGATCTTTGGCATGGGCGGAGACAAAACCCACCAGCGCGGTAGGCGTCGAGATAGCCGCAGGCAGCGATCCCGCTATTTCGATTCCCGGGTCCTCCATCTCGCTCAGGAAGGTAAGACCAATTTCCACCTCGCCCTTCGCCGTCAGCGCCATGGCACCCGCCCCGCCCGAAGGGTCCGGATACGCCAGGGCATACAGCCCCCCTTGATGTCTCACTACCAGATCAGCTTCAATGCCAGTTGCGCCTTACGCGGTTCGCCAAAGCCCAGGCCGGGCGCTCCGCCTCCGTTGCGCGTGTTTGTGATGGTGCCGAAACTACCGGAATTGAAAGTTGTCGTCGGGTTGGCGTAGTTGGTCCAGTTCAGAACGTTGAAGATCTCCGCGCGGAACTGCATCCTGAAGCGCTCCGTCAGAATGATCTCTTTGAACAGCGAAGGATCAATGCTGAAGAATCCCGGACCTGAGAACACGTTGCGTCCCAAATTCCCAATTGTGCCCGGCGTCGCCGTCGTGAATGCATTTCGGTTCACCCATACACGGCTGGTCGGTCCGCTTTGCGCCGGCAGGTTGGCGAACGGATCGCTGATGACATTGATGCGATCGAAGGTATCGCCGTCTCCATTGCTGTCGGTCCCGGCGCGGAACAGGATGGGCGTTCCGGTATGCGCAGTCGCCAGCGCATTCAACTGCCAGCCCTGCGTCAACTTCCTCAACTTCGTGGTAAACGAGGGCAGGTTGTACGAGACGAAAGTGGTAATGGTGTGCCGCACATCGAAGTCAGAGCGGCCCTTGTCCAGCGCCAGGTTATAGCTGTTGGCCGGCAGCACGCTGCGAGCTTCCGACGCCGTATCAATTGCTTTGCCCCATGTATACGCCACGCTACCGCTCACGCCGTGGAAAGACTTCTGCGTCAGTTGCATCTGCAGTGAGTTGTAGCTGGAGTTCGAGCCCGATTCCACCTGGTTGATCGCTCCCAGCGTCGGATACTGGCCATTGTACGGACGGCGCGATTGCACCGTTCCCGCTCCCAGTGCCGCCGCATTGATGTTGTGCGTGTAGATCAGTTTGCGGCCCAGGCTGCCCACATAGCCCACCTGCAGCAGCGCGCCGCTCCACAGCCCCTTTGAATGTTCATGTTCATGTTCTGCACGTAGGGGGTGCGAATTTGCTGATTCACCGACAACACGCCCAGAATCGGCACCGCCGCGCTGGCCCATGGATCCACGCCGCGCTGCAACACCAGACCGGGCGGGGCGCTGAGCGAATAAATTGGCAGCGGACCACCCGGGTTGGCGTTGATACCCGCCGCGCCCCCGTTGCCGCCGCCCGTGTTGGCCGCGAAGAAAGCCACCGCCGGTACATCGTAGTAAATGCCATAGCCGCCGCGAATCACCGTGGCTTTGTCTTTGTTCGGCTGCCACGCAAAGCCCACGCGCGGTGCGTAATTGTTGAGGTCGCGCTGGTACAGCGTGTCCAGACCGCTGCCCGGTCCCACAATGCCCCTGCCGGGAATGAATGTCGTGATGCGGTGCGCCTTGTCGCCCAACGGTCCCAGGTAGCTGAACCGCATACCGAAGTTCACTGAGAGCGCCTGGGTTACCTGCCAGTTATCGTGCACAAACCAGTCCAGCGAATTCTGTGTATAATCGCGTTGCAGAAAGCTGCCGGTCACCGAAGTCCCCGGGGCCGCGCGCACAATAGTTGCGCCGCTGGAATTGGTGGGGAACCCGGCCAGGAAGTCCAGCAGGGCGCGTTGTTGGGAAGAGAAGGCGGCGCTGGTTGCCCACGGACCGCGCGTACCGTCAAACGTAAATGTCCCGCGCGTATTGGATTCATAGAAGATGTCGAGGAGTGCGCGCCGGTACTCGCCACCCACCTTGAACTGATGCGCACCGCGTGTGAAACTGAGCGTATCGGTGGCATGCCCGGTGGTATCGATGCGCCCCAGTGGCTGTGTCGCACCAGCCATGGAAAAGCCCGAAATACGAATGGTGGGCGACCCCGCCAGGGTGGATGCCGTCACCCCCGTGTTCAAACCCGCCGCGCCCGGGTTGGGGCTGGTATCCAGATCGTTGAATGTCTGCAGGAAGTAATTTGCGCCCAGCACCAGGTTATTCACCATGCGCGTGGAAATCACGCTGGTCAGCGCCACCGCCACGTTGTGCATATGGCTGGGGGCCACCTGGAAGTATTCCGTAAATGGAGCCAGCGAATCCACCACCGCCTTCTGCGTGCCTGTGCCTCCGTAGTAGCGCATGCTCAGATTATTGGACGAATTAATGGCATGGTCCAGCTTTAGAATTCCGTTGTAGCTGTTGTAAGTATTGGGATCGGTGGAGAAAAAATTGTTCACCACCGCGCCTCCCGTACGCACCCGCGACGGCCAAAACGAAATCAGATTCGAACTGACCGGGTTGGGCGTAATGTTGAATGTCGCAAGGCTCGCCAGACCCTGGTTGACCCACGCCGGGGAAAGCGTCGTCACCGCCGTCGCGTTGGAAGCATCGGCAATCTGGTACTCGCCGGTTGCGAAGAAGAACGTTTTGTTCTTCCGGATTGGTCCGCCCAGCGAAAACCCGCCCTGTTGATTGCGGATACGGCGAACCTTCGCGCCCGCCGGAGCCAGCGGTGTATTGGCGGCCAGAAACTCGTTGCGGTTGAAATAGAAAGCGCTGCCATGTATTGCGTTGGTGCCTGACTTGATCACCACGTTCACCACGCCGCCGCCATTGCGCCCCATCTCCGCGCTGCCATTGGTGGCAACCGAGAACTGGTCCACCGCCTCCACCGGCAACGGTGTTCCCGCGATGCCCGCCACGCCGCCCTGGTTGACTGCCGAGGCATTTTGAAATCCGTCGTTATTATCCGCGCCGTCAATCATGTAATTGTTGCCGCGTATACGACCGCCGTTGATCGACGTGGTGTTCGCTGAAACGCCCGGTGCCAGTTTCAGCATCTGCCGGAAGTCGCGGCCATTCATCGGCAGGTCAGCTACCGTCTGCGTATTCACCACGCCGGTAATGGTGGTGGAAGAAGTCTCAATGGTTTCCACCAGCGCACCTACGGAAACGCTGGAGGTCTGCGACCCCAGTGCAAGGCGGAATGTCATATTCGAAACCCGCGACACCGCCACTTCAGCTGCACTCTTCTGCGCCGCGAATCCTTCTTTGCCGGCGGTCACGGTATAGGTGTCCGGCGGCAGGTCCGGAATAGCGAAGTCGCCATTCCCGCCGGTCTCGGTTTTGCGCGTAAAACCAGTGGATGTGTTGACAGCCTCAATTTTCGCTCCGGCCAGTACCGCGCCCGACGGGTCTTCCACCAGTCCGTTAATGGCACCGCGGAAGGTCTGCGAAGATTCCGAAACAGCCAGCAGCGATAACAATAAACCGAGGTTGTGAATGCGCATTTGTAATTCTCCTGATAGCCTGCGGGGATGGCTCATGCTATTACGAATGGGTGGGAAAAACGGTGAATAGCCTGGCCTGAATCGCAAAGGCGCCCGGCGTGGCGGAGCCGGGAAATCGCAGCCTTCGGCAGCCGCTGCATGCTTCAGCAACCTCAAGATCCCCGCGAGGCCAGCTGAGCCTAAGGGGGTATGTATATACGTTTGTCGTATATACGAAAAGTGTATTGGAGCAGCTGAGCAGTTTCGATTGGGATGCGGCCAGCATCGGTCACATCTTTCGCCACGCGATCACCCCTTTCGAGGTCGAGGAGGTTGTGGAGCGTCTGCATGTTGCCCTTGCGGCGAATCTGGTCAATGGTGAAGAACGTTGGAAGCTCTTGGGAAAAATTAGTTCCGGGCGTTATCTGGTCATCGTATACACGGTGCGAGATCGGCTTTTTCCGCACGGTTACCGCCTATGAAATGAATGCCGCTGAAAGAAAGAAATATGCCCACCAAATTGACGCGCACTCTGAAGCCCACGACTGAAGCGGAGGAGGCCGACTGGCACGCCAGCCCGGACGGCCGCCGCCAAACCGAGCGCGAATTCGTTCGTGCGCTCAGGGATAAATCACTCACCCGGTCTGCAGGGCTTGAGGTAACGAAGACCGACCCTTCCGTTCTGCAGCAACTGATGGAGCAAGCTCGGCAACGGGCAACCAGGGCTATCTCAATTCGCATCCCGATTGCGGATCTTGAGCGTGCCCGGCTGGTAGCTGAAAAGACCGGTATCGGCTACCAGGCCGTGCTCAAGCAAGCTATCCGGGAGGGCCTGAAGAAAGCTGGTTAGCCGGGAGCTGGGAAAGATCGGTTCCGGGCACCACACGCCAGCCTGCGCGCCAACACTCCGGGCTTTAACGTGATCGACGTGCAGCGTGAGGCCCGGCTGTAGCGCAGGGCGTGCTCCACATGAAGGACACGAGAAGTTATCGCGCTTCATAGTACTGAACCTCAGCCTGAGAGACGGGTCACGGCCAGTCCTATGATCACTCCCGGTTTCGACAGGTATTGGAATCCGCGCAACCTGCGCATTGGCGTATGCCACGAATTGTTCGAGCGCCCTCATCCAGGATTGAAATCGGCGCTGGTAAGGACCGGCAGAAATAACCGAAGGAGGGCAGGCGACTTCCCTCAACCTTGGTTGCCGACCGTAATGTTCCAGGCGACGCATTAGATTCTCGAATAGGCGCTCGTCGGCGATGTTGTGTTCGCACGCGATTTCCAGCCCGGCGGCTACGAGGGCTCCATTCCAGGTTCCGACTCGCAGCGCCGCAGTTGTCGGATCGTAGTTTCCCACCTCCCTGTACCGCCTGAACGAGGTGCACTAGTGCCTGCAAGATCAGCCACTCGCCGGAAATCGGTGATTATTTCCTAATTCGAGATCGGTTGCGGCTTCGTAATAAACGTTGCCGGGAGTCTCCCGCCAGTACTGAAATTTTTCGTCGCTGACGACCAGGAGATCGACGGCGATATCGAACGAGCGAATGAGACGGTTCAGGCGGACCATCTCCCCAAATCGGTCGGCGGGCTTCTCCTCCACTACCATGATGTCGAAATCGCTATGCGGAGCTGAATTACCCCTGGCCTGCGATCCGAAGAGTATGATGCGTTTGGGGTGGGCAGCCTGAACCAGCACGTCCGTCAAGTTCGCGACGATCTGTCTGGCTGCTGGGCTCATTGAGGCTGCACAACTTCTGCGACCAGTTTGCCACGTGTTGGGCAGAATCGGAGCGTTGCACGCCATCAAAGGCCAATAAGTGCTTGAGAATTTTGGTGGACCTGAAGGGATTCGAACCCTTGACCTCTTCCATGCCATGGAAGCGCGCTCCCAACTGCGCCACAGGCCCACATAATTCAGGACGGGACAACACGATGGTAACACCGCGTCCATCGTGGCTGAAAATCCCTTGAGATCCGGATCTATTTGCCCTTGAAGCTCACCCGCCAAATAGCCTTGTAGCCGTCATCCGTCACCATCAGCGACCCATCCGGTGCCGTGGCCACGCCCACTGGCCGACCCCACGCCTCGCCCGATGCCGTGACGAAGCCGGTCAGGAAGTCTTCATAGATTCCCGAGGCGTGCCCATCCTTCAGCGGAATCCGAATCACTTCATACCCGGTGCGCACGGATTTGTTCCACGAACCGTGCTCGCCGGCGAAGATGTCACCCTTGTACTCCGCCGGGAACTGGCTGCCGTTGTAGAAAGTCAGCTCCAGCGACGCATTATGCGGTTGCAGCAGAACGTCGGGAACCAGAACCTTGTCCTTCAATTCCGGATGCTTGCCTTCATGCCTCGGGTCCTGATTGCTGCCCATGTAATACCACGGCCAGCCGTAAAATCCGCCTTCCTGCACGTGCGTAATATAGTCGGGCACCAGGTTGTCGCCCAGCGCGTCGCGTTCATTTACGGAGCACCACAGCTCTCCGGTGATTGGGTTCACGGCGATTCCCACCGGGTTGCGAATGCCCGCACCGTAGATTTTTACGAACTTGCCTTCGGGAGTGTATTCCAGAATATTGGCGCGCTGGAATTCGCCTGGCGTAGTGTCGGGGTCATCCACGTTCGAGCGCGACCCCACCGAATAGAACAACCGTTTGCCATCCAGCGAGAACGCGACATCGCGTGTGGAGTGGCCGCCGCCGGGGATGCCGGTGACTAGGGTCTCAGCGGGCCCGCTGGCTTTCAGGTCGCCATTCTTGTAGGGAAAGCGCACCAGCCCGTCGGTGTTACCGATATAGATCCACTGCGGATTCGGGCCGGGCGGATAGAAGGCGATTCCGAATGGCTGCTTCAGACCGTTGGCGAAGGTTGCGGTTTCTTTTGGCTTGCCATCCGCCGTGATGCCCCTGAAAATTCTAATCTCATTGATGCGCGTTTCGGCAACGAACAGATCGCCATTGGGCGCGGTGCGGATGATGCGCGGACCGTCCAGCCCGCTGGCATACAGTTCCACCTTGAAGCCTTCCGGAGCCTGCGGCCAGGCATCAGCAGGCTTGGCGACCAGCTTGGGGAAATTGGGTGAAGAAGGCGTGGCACCGGGTTTTGGCAGGTCGGCTGGCGTCAGGTGGCGCCACACTCCCGGCTTCACGTTCGTGTGGCTGGCAAAGGCCGATTGGCCTTGCAGTACGTTCCTCGGGTCGGCGTTGCCGAATGCGATGCCGATGGCGCAGGTTCCGATAGCTGCCAGCGCGAGCGCAATTTTCCTGCCGTTTGTCATGTTGCTGAACTCCCTGCTGTCATTCTAACGCCAAAACCCCCGCGAGCCTCACGGCTGACGGGGGTTTTAGTAGCCTTAAAATTACCTGAGGCAGTTACTTCTATGCAACAACGAAGTGACCGGTCCACAGGAACATAAGCCCTGCTCACTGAATGAACAGAGCTATCAGCGTTGGAACGGTCGACTCAGCAGTCGGCCACCTCGTTGGGTCTACAGCCTGTTTTCATTATTTCTGGACCACCTCCTTCTTCAGTGATACCTTCACCGTACGCCCGAAACCAGTTCTTGTCAACTGGATTCACAAAGCTTTTTTTTGAACTGAAACGCTACAGGGTGGGGTGCACGAAATCAATCCGCCATACGGACGGTGGCGTTCACGCATCAGCGGGTAATTTCTGAATCGATCTCTCGATTTCAAGACTCTTGAGCGTATGGAGATCGCCAGTCCCGACACTTCCGGAATTCACCTTTGGCTGGTTCTGATGAAGGCCCACCAGGCGCTGGGCCGGCTGGCCGAAGACAGCATCTGCAACACCGGGATGTGCCTCACTGATTTCAAAATTCTGGAGATTCTGCTTCACCGGGGCGACCTGCCGGTAAATACGCTGGCGGCCCGGGTAGGCTTGAGCAGTGGCTCAGCCACAGCGGCGATTGACCGGTTGTCGGCACGGGGCCTGGTGGAACGGAAGGCTCGCGAGGGTGACCGCCGCGAACGTATTGTTCACGCCACCAGTGCCGGTCTTGTGCTGGCGGGCACTGCGTTTGACCGTCACTCGCAGGACATGGAACACGCCGCCGGCGAACTCAGCATCGGTGAGCGCTCGCAGCTGCTCGAACTACTCCGGCGCTTCGGCAAATCCGCGGCTCAAACGAAAGGTCAAAACGATGTTACAGAAACTTCTCAAAACCGATAACCACACGGGACTAACATTGATCCGCCTGGCACTGGGGGGCGTCATGTTTGCCCACGGTGCACAGAAGATGCCGGGCTGGTTCGGTGGCGGCGGTTTTAGCGGGACCATGAGCTTCCTTCAGAACGGCATGCACGTGCCCGCCGCGTTCGCCTTTCTGGCCATTGCAGCGGAGTTTTTCGGTTCGCTGGGTCTGATTGCAGGATTCCTCACCCGCGTCGCCGCCTTCGGTATTACCGTCAATATGCTGGTCGCGATCTTCTTCGTGCACACAGCCAACGGCTTCTTCATGAACTGGAACGGCAATCAGAAAGGCGAAGGCTTCGAGTATCACCTTCTGGTTCTGGGCATCACTTTTGCCCTGATGCTGAAGGGCGGCGGCGCACTTTCGGTTGACCGCGCACTGTCCGCCAAAAACTGAGGGGTTACGCTGGGAAACGGATGAACGAAAGCGGCAGGTTGCGTTACGGGTTGGCGGGTCTCCAGGCAGGGGTGCTCGGCGCCGGCGGAATGCTTGTGACTTTCCTGCTGGCCGGTAGCATGAACCACCGGCCCGTCTGGCTGGTGCCGAATCTGCTGGCCACCACGTTTCACGGAGCCGATGCCTACACCGCCGGGTTCACCACCTCCACGCTCACCGGGCTGGCGTTTCTCTTCATCGTTTACGGGCTATTGGGTGTGGTTTGGGGCCTGGTGTGGAAAGCGCATCCGGTGAAGCTTTTGTGGCTGGGAGGAGCAGTAACCGGCTATTTGGTTTATTTGCTTTTCTCCAGTGTGATCTGGAAGTGGCTGAATCCGTTCTTCGCACTCTATGCGCCAGAGATGCAGTTGAAAGTCGCTCACGTCGTCTGGGGGCTGCTGTTGGGGCAATCGCCGCGTTACGCGGCCAGCATCGCGCGGGCGCTTTCGCCTCCTGCGGCGTTATCCCCGCCTTCAATGGAAGAACCGCCGCCGCTGCCCGGCACCATCTGATACAACCGCTGATCCCGCACCAGCCAAAACGCCGGATTGGCCCTCGCGCTTTCTTCGAGAACGCAGGTTTGCCCCGCTGATTGCCCGGTAACCCGAACGCCCCGCGGGGAACGGGTCACATGGTACGCGGTGCGGGCCCCGCCATGGGCTGCCGCAGCCTCCAGCGAGAGCGGCGAGTCCATGACGAGATGCAGCCCGCCATCCGGCCGAATCAGCAGCGCGAAATCGGTGGATTCCTCGCCTCCGTTCGCCCGGGCAACGTCGAAAATTTTCTGTGCGTTTTCGAAGAACGGGTCCATGCGAAGTTCTTATCGCCTGATTGAAACTCGTTTTCCAGCTTTTTTTGCGATCTTTTTGGCAGTGGGAAGCGTCTATATGGGTATGAGTAAAATCCGCCAGCTCCGCCAGGAGTATCGCGAGACCTGGAAAGTGCTCTCCCAGGAGCTGGGTGAGTTGCAGCGTTTGACCAGTCTTCCCGTCCGTGAATATCCCGCTATTGAGATCGCTTTGACCGCTGTCCAGACCGCTCGCCAGGCTCACAACGATGTGCGCGACCAGCTTGCGGTCGTGTTGACCGCGGGCGTGGGCATCGTCAAATTTCGTTACACCAGTTCTTCCGCCAATTCAACCGCCGCGCCTGCGAACACCACGCCTTCGTTGATGACGCGCGCGTAGAACCCGCCATTGGCCCAATGGGGCGATGTGACGTCTTTGGCCTTGCACGCCGCGTCGTAGAGTTCAGCTTTGATGCCGGGTCCGTAGGGGTCCAGATTGAGGCAGGGAACCCGCTGTGTGGTCAATTCGATCAAACAGCCTTCACCCACGCGATAGCGCTGCCCGGTTCGCCATGACCGGCGATCAAGACCCCGCACCGTAAGGTTTTCCCCCAGCGATCCATAGGTCACAGGGTAGCCGCCCGCCGCCAAATCGTCGATGCCTTCCGCTGCGATCAGCAGCACCGCTTTATCCGGCCCCCCGTGGTGTCGGCGATTGCGTTGCCAATCGCCTTCCAGACCTTCCGCCGTGAGCCGCAATAGTGCGGCCACGGGCAACTTGGGAAGCCCGCCCTTAGACCGGTTCAACTGTACAATCACGCCGCTCATTGTTAACCTTGCCTCTTGGACAACCTGACCCACACCTTCGTTGGATTGTTTCTTTCCCGCGCCGGATTCCGCCGCTTCACGCCTCAGGCCACGGTAATCATGATGGTGGCCGCCAATGCCCCGGATTTCGACGTGGCCACCTGGTTCATTGATCGTCCGGCGTGGCTGCACTGGCACCGGCACATCACGCACTCTCTGCTTGCGGTTCCCCTGATGGCAATTCTATCCGTCTTGCTGGTGCGGGTGCTGAGCCGCAGGCAGGTCCGTTGGCTACCGGCCTTCCTGATATCCATGGTTGCCGTGGCCTCTCACATCCTGCTGGATATGACCAACGTCTACGGCGTGCGGCTGCTGCTGCCGTTTTCCGCGCAATGGTTCAGCTGGGATATGACGCCGGTGGTGGATCTGGTCATTTGGGCGATTCTGTTTCTGGGCCTGGCAGTGCCCGTACTCGGCCGCCTGGTGGGTTCCGAGATTGGGGAGCGGCAGACCGTTCACCGGGGTGGCGGAGCCGCCATTGCCGCCCTCCTGTTTCTCACTGCTTACAACGGCAGCCGGGTTTTCTTTCATCAACGCGCCATGCAGACTTTGAGCGGGCAACTGATCGCCCGGGAAACACCACGGCGCCTCGCGGCGTTTCCCGGCGGCAATCCCCTGGTTTGGACAGGTCTGGCGGAACTCTCCAATTCCTGGGCCGAGCTACCCGTGGACCTCCGCGAGCAACGCCTGCATTTTTCTGAAATGCAGACCATCTACAAAGCCGAGCCGTCCAGTGCCATCGAGGCCACCAGAAATGAACGGCCCTTCCGCATTCTGAATGAATTCGTTCAATATCCCCTGTGGACGGTAGAGCCTGCGCCCGATGACGCCGACGCCAAACAGGTAACCCTGCTCGACCTGCGCTTCGGGCAGCCGGTTGCGCCCGGGTTCGCCTCCGCGCGTGCGATTGTCGATGCCCTCAATCGGGTGAAATCGACCAGTTTTGGGGTGGGCCCGGCCTCGCTGCGGCCCCGTTGAGCTGGCGATAGCACGCAATCGCTTCGTGCGCGATGGTATCCCAGCCGAAATGCGCCTCCGCGGTACTGCGTCCGTGCGTCGCGAGGTGTTCACGCAGTGCCGCATCTGCCAGCAGCGTAATAATCGCTGCGGAAAAACCGGCACCGATTTCGCGTATCAGCAGATCATCGCCGTCTTTCAGGCCCAGGCCCTGTGCGCCTCTTGCGTTGCTCACAATTGCCCGCCCGCAGGCCAACGCTTCCAAAACTTTGATATTTGTTCCGGCCGATACCGGAACCGGAACCGCCACTACGGCGCACTCCCGGTAAGCCGGTCGCACATCTTCCACAAAACCTTCGATGAAGATACGCGGGTCGGTTGTCCGCACGGCTGCCTTCTTATGTGGTGGACCCGCAATGACGTGAAGCCTCGCGTCAGGAAATGCCTTCCAGACTTCGGGCATGATGCGCGAACGCAGCGCCTCGAAGGCCAGTAAATTCGGGGAGTGGCGAAACGACCCCACAAACAGTATGGTGCGCGAGGGGGCCTCGGCTGGCACCGGCTGGTAGCGAATCAGGTCTACGCCATTGGGAACCACAAAGACCTGGCACGCACCCTTCGCCACGGCCAGCTCGCGATCAGTTTCCGAAACCGTCCAGACGGCGTCCACCGCACCGAACGCAGCTTCTTCAAACTGCCGCCAAAGCTCGTATTCGCGCTGCGCCTGGGCATCGCCCGGTGCGTTTTCGGCAAACTGGCGATACAGGGTGAAGGTAATATCGTGCTCCACCAGAATTACCGGCAAGGGCACCGCATACTCCCGATAGAGGGCCATTTGCGTGTATTCCAGCTGCACAATGTCATATGCCGTGGTTGCACACAGGCCGCGGATCAACCCCGCCATCGCGCTGGAACGGTATCCGGCCACCTGTTTCGGCAGATTCGGGCCGGTCGGTTTTTCGTCGATGTCAACCACGTGCACGGCGCGGAAGATACGGTGGAGTTCGTCGTAGCAGACCGTCTCATTGGCCTCGCGGAAACAAACCAGATGGAAATCCACCACAGTGGAAAGCGCCCCGCAGAGATTGTAAATCCGCACCGCGCCGCCGTGCGAAAGGGGGAAGGGAAGGTACGGCGATACCACCAGCACCCGCGGACGGGTACTCCGCGGTATCGGTTCGGGGCGCGAGAACGCAATGTTGCCGCGGCGGCGCGCCGGTTCGGCGGGTGCGAGTTGGCGCAGCGCAGGGGAGAACAAAAGCCGGAGTACGAATTCCGCGTCTTCCAGTGCCATGGCCGGCTCATCTGTGGAACGTCCGTCGTGACCCACTACAAAACTTGCGTAGTTAGCCGCTGCGGCGCGCCAGTAGAGCTGTAGCAGGGCGGCCCCGGTGGTGAGTGCGCGGGGCACTCCGAACTCTGCCACAGCCGTCCGTCGCAGCACAATCAGGGTTCCATGCGGTGCGAAGACTTCGGCTGCTTCGCCCGGTTGCAACCGGCGAAACGGATGTTTTGTGGCTACCCGCGCGCGCCACCCGGCCCAGGCGCGCTGCCGTGCCACAGCGAATGCGTTGCTGCGCAGTGCCATCTCGATCAGCGGCTCCGCAGCGGCGTCTTCACCGCGAAACCGCAGCACCACGAATTCCGCCGATGACGAAGCCACCGCCTGCGCAATCGCTCTTCGCGGCCACGTGCGTGCCGGCATCGCAATTTCGGTAAAGCTCCCGTCGCTCGCTGCGGGCAGCGCCTGGGGAGACGCCTTGCCCCCGGATAACCGTGCCATCAGAAATCGCGCGGCGGGAGGAGTCAGTTGGGCCGTTGCGCTCGCACTCAGCAGGCCGATATCGCGCAAGCGTTCCCCCAACCGGTAGCACAGAGACGCAGTTTCGTCCTTCGCCCGGCGCGTCAGCCACATCACCCTGTCGCGGCTGCGCCTTCCGTAGTGCCGCGCCAAATGAAGGGGTCCCGGCGGGAAATAGCCATCCGCTTCATTGCCAATCACCACGCGAAACGGCGGCACGGTGAAAGGTGCCAGCTTCAAGCCTGCATGGCGATATCCGCCGCCCCAGATCACAATCGTCAGCGCGGGCCACTTCTGGCGCAAGCCCTGCCGCACAGTCGCGCCCGTCGCGCCGGGGTAATACTGCATGCAGCCCGCCGGCTGTGGCCCGTTGCCCGCGGACCACACGTGAATGGGAAGCGTGGATTTTGCCGTCAACGCATGCCGAACGCCCCGCGCCGCGGCCTCGTCAGTAGCCGCCACCACGGCAATAATGCGTTCCCGGTCCGTGCCCGCCAGATGCCGGATCGCCGCCTTCATTTCAACTCAATCGCCGTCACTTCCCCGGCCGTGCCTTTCGCCGCATCTTTCACCGGCTGGAAGGCAATCACCACGGCTCGCGGTTTCTGCACGCCGCAGGTGAACGTCATCTCGCCGCCCGAGACCGCCACTTTGCTCCGGTCACGCAGCAGAAGCTTCTGTGTCGCTCCCCGCGCGTCTTTGACTTCCAGGCGAAATTCACGGCCCAGGCAATCGATTTTTACCAGCAGGCCGGTTAGCTTCTCCCCCGTTTCATCCCACCATTCAACCGCGGCAGCAGCCTGACCGCCGGCCAGGGGTACCTTGTTGGCGCGTGCTTCCAGCCTGCGAACTTCCTCGCGGGCTTCGGCCTTCAGTTTCCCCATCTCCTCCAGTTTCTCCGCCGCATCGGCCCGGCGGATGGCATCCTCGTCGTCCAGCCGCAGACTCTCAATGCGTCCGCGAAGGGCCAGATATTCGTCGCGCTTTGCGAGGTCCGGCGCGGCCTGCGCCGCAGCTACCCAGGCACGTCCGGCTTCAGCATAGTACTTCTCCGTCTCGCACAATCGCGCATACTTCTCTGCCCACTGGTAGTTGCGCGGTTCCAGTGCCACAGCCTGCTTCCATTCGCCCAGGCGTCGGCGGGCTTCGCTGAAACGTTCGCCCAGCGTCCAGTGTGCCAGGGCGTATTTCGGGTCGAAACCAAGGGCCTCTTTGAGAATTGTGATGGCCCGCTCGTCGTCCTTCTCCACCTGGGCGAATGCGGTGAGCGCGGCCACGTTGCGGGTGCCGGCACTGCGTGCGGCGTCGATGAAAGGCCGGGCTTTTTCGGGCGTCCCTGCGCGAATGGCCAGCAGCCCCAGGCCTTCATTGGCAGGGATCACCTGTTTGCCCGCTTTCAGCAGGCCTTCGTAGCGCGTCATGGCGTCTTTGCCCAACAGGTCGGCGCGTGCGAGTTCTCCTTCGTCTGTAGTCAGAACCGTTGTATTAAAGTCGCGATCCGGATTCAGCGGCCGGTTCGGTGCCCGCACGGGCGTAAACACGCCTGCTGCAAAGAACCGGTCCACATCCGCGTTCAGCTTCACGGGATCTTCGCCCATACTGCGAATGGCGGCGGGTGACTCCATGCCGCGCGCCAGGTTGTGCAGGTAAATATGGGCGCGCCCGGTGGTGTCGGGCTGGGTGATAACTCGCGCCAGAAAGGCCCACTCGCGCGTCCGTTCGGCGGCGGGCGGCGGCCCGCCCCATGTGACGTGAACCGCGCTCGATTGCACGGTGCTGAAAAAGCTGATGAGTGCCGTCTCCATCGCTGCCGGCATGGCCGCAAAATTCTCGTCCAGCAGTTTTTGGGTCAGCGTGCGCAGCAGAGAAACAGGCAACTGGCCTTCCGCCGTGGCGCAGGCGGTCAGCCGCTCCCTACCCTGCTGGAGCCCGGAGCAGCCGGAAGCCGCCAGTTCCTTTTCGTTCTTGAAAACCACGATGCGCAGTGGCGGATCCAGACGCAATTCGGTCTCTCCCATGGCTGAGCCCAGGGCGAAACGGAACTGTTCAAACTGGCTCAGCGCCTGCACCGCGGCGGTGCGTCCATCATCGCTAATGGCTTCGAAGGAGCCCAGGCGCGCGCGTACCCAGCGGTTTTCCGCCGCCATCGGGAGCGCAGTGCCCAAAATCACCAGTGCCAGAGTGCTTGGGTAAAACCCGGCCCGCATGCAGTCGAGTATAGTACTAACAGGCTGCGGCAGGCGTATCTACGTGCCTCGCAGCGTGGTTTCGCATGATCGAAAATATCGTCCGCCAGGCGCGGCGCAGGTACCTCCTCAACGAGGGTTTACGGCAAATGTCCTTCGCGGCCGCGGTCGCGATTGGTGGAGTGGTTTTGCTGCTCATCGCCGGTACCCGTTTTTTGGAGTGGTGGACCATTCTGGTATTCGGCGCAGTGGGCGTGGCGATTGGCATCCGGCGGCTGCTGAAAGACGCTCCCAGCCAGTACGCCGCCGCCGTTCAACTGGATGAGAGTGCGCAGTTGCACGACGCTCTCTCCACCGCCGTTCACTTCGCCAGCCATCCGCATCCCGGGTTCGCCGCATTTGCGCCCGCGCAGCGTCAGCAGGCCGAAGAGGCGGCGGCCTCGGTAAATCTCACCGCCGCTGTTCCCTTTACGATGCCGCGCGCTCTCTATGCGATGGCGGCGCTGGCACTGCTGGCATCCGGCCTGGTGTTCCTGCGTTATGAGGTAATGCATAAGCTGGACCTGCGCCAGCCCCTCACCGAAGTTTTGTTCGAAGATCAGGCCGCGAAGCAGGCGCAACAGAAAAAGGGTGGCCGTTTTGATCCCACGGCGAAGGAACGGCTGGAGGCCGCTGAATCCCTGCTTTCGCGTATGGATAAGGCCCCCCAGCCCAATCAGCCGCAGGATCTGGAGGCCATGCTGGAAAAAGCCCTGGAAGCTCCCCAGGGCAATCCGCAACAGGGTGATCGCAGTCAGCCGCAGGACGGCAAGTCGATGGATGGCGGCGATAAGAATAAAGACGGCGATCCCATGGAAGGCCCGGAGTCGAAGGACCAGCAGGGCGACAAGGGCGGTCAGGATGGCAAGTCCGGCGATTCCAAAAGTGGCAAAGAAAACAACAGCCTGCTGGATAAGTTGAAGGACGCCATGTCCAACATGATGTCCAAGAAGGATGGCCAGGGCGACAAACAGCAGAGTGGCCAGCAGAACCAGAGCGGCAAGAACGACAAGGGCACGGGCGAAAAGAGCAGTTCGCAAAAGGGCGCGCAGCAGGACGGCAAGACGCAGAGTGGTCAGGAAAACAGCGAGGACGCCGGCGACGCGCAGAAGGGCGAGCAGGCTCAGGGACAGGCCTCGGACAAGGCCGGCGATCAGAAGCCGCAAGCCGGTTCCGGCAAGGGATCACAGGACGGCGCGAAGGATATCCGGGCGGCCGAACAACTCAAAGCCATGGGTAAGCTCAGCGAGATTCTGGGCAAGCGCGCGCAGAGCGTATCGGGTGAGACTTCCATTGAGGTGGAATCCGGCAGCCAGACGCTGCGCACGGCTTACAAGGATCAGGCAACGGCACACGGCGCAGCCGAAAGCGAAGTCACCCGCGATGAGATTCCCCTCGACCGGCAGAGTTTTGTGCAGCAGTATTTTCAGCAGGTCCACAAGCCGGCCGGGAAGCCGGGCGCACAGAAGCCGGCGGCACAGCCGAAATAAACTGAATCGGTGAGAGTGAGCGGCCGTCGCCAGGCGGCTCTCGGCCGGGCTGGATCTTCCGCTGGATTCCCTGCTATAACAGCCCTACTGCGCACACGACACGCCTGCCGGTGCCCCCGTCGGTGCCCCCATGCGCACACTCTCCGACGCAAGTTTCTGGAACGCCAAATGCTGTATTAGGGGCGGCTGCGTCGGTGCCAGTGTAAAGAATACCCCCACAGTACCCTGCGCGCACTTCATATTGAACTGCCCGCGCAACCAGTTTTCCGGCATCACCGGGCCCGCCGCCGTGCACTCGCCAACCTCGGCCTTCAGCTTGCGAATCTCAGCCTGCCGCTGTTCCGGCGGTGCGTCCAGAAACAGGTTCATGGATGCCATTTGTTTCGCCTCCGCATCGTCCCAGCGCTTCCAGAGGTTCAGAATGTGGTCGCGCATCTGCGATTGCAGCGGCGTGGGCGGGAGTTCGCGTTTGCGTAGTCCACCGGTTTTCAGCAGCACGTCCCACGCCTTGTTGATCGGTTCGGAGGGGCCGGAGTACGTCAGCGTCGCCATCGCGAACATGCCGACACCGTAATCCGGCAACCACGCCATGTACGAGCCAAAACCCGGCAGGCCACCGCCGTGCGCCACAATTTGTTCGAAACGGCAATCGGAGGTCACGCGCAACCCGAAGCCATAGCCGGTTTCCGCAGCCTGCAGCGTACCGTTGGCGCGTTGCGCGGTGAGATTGGAGGGTGTCCAGAGATGCGCCATCTCGCGCACCGAAGAACGGCGCACGGGGCCATTGTCCACATCATCGCGCGGTGGCCAGGCAGAGAGATGAAACGCCAAATACTTACCCATATCCGCAGCTGTGGTGAGCAGTCCGCCCATTGAGCCGAAGACACCGTGGGGCAGTGGCGGCTCTTCCGCGTAGCTTCCGTCGGGCTTCAGACGGTAGCCCACGGCGCGGTTCGCAGCCGGCACGTCGGAAAAATCAAACGCAGAACTGTCCATATGCAGCTTCTGCAGAATCTCCTGTCGCATGTACTTCTCATAGGGCACGCCGGAAGCCTTCGTCACCACCCGGCCCAGCAGACCGAACGCATAGTTGGAGTATTCGTAGCGTGTGCCGGGCGGCGTGGAGAACGGAATTCCTTTGCGCAGCCATTCGTCCAGCTTCGCGTCGGTGGCGCTGAGCTGCTGATCCCCCCAGGGGTTGTCTTCGGGAAAGCCCGAGCTATGGCTCAGCAGTTGGCGAATGCGCAGCGGCGGCGTATCCCGCGTGGGCAACTCCATTTGCGCGAACTGCGGAATCCATTTCGAGACCGGATCTTCCAGTGACAATTTTCCCTCGTCCCGCAGTTTCAGAATCGCCAGCGCCGTGAAGCTCTTGGTCATCGATGCAATTCGGAAGGCGGTGCCCGCGTTCACCTTCGCCTGTGCGGCGCGATCGCGGACGCCGAACGTTTCCACGTGGGCCAGCCGCCCGTCAATCACCACACCCCAAACCAGGCCCGGAATTTTGTTTTGCGTGGCGTACGCCTGGAAGATGCGGTCGACCTCTGGCATGGCCGATTCCAGTCTTTTCACCCGGTCCATCTCCGTGAAGCGCGGCGGCGGGTAAGCCTCGCTCGCCAGCAGCCCCATGCCAGTCAGCAAACCGAACAGGAAAACACATCGCATGCACGCCAGCATGCCACACATTCGGTTGTGATGGGCCTGGGTCAGAATAAATCCCATGTAAGAATAAAGAGGGAAGCAACCACGTCCCCTTCGCCCTCCCGATGCGGCATTACATAGAGCTCACAAAACCGCGCATTACCTGGCTTATCCTGATGAGCACGGCTGTGGGCTACTACTTCGGCATGAAGCACGCCTGGAGCGGTGCCGCCGATTGGGCTCTGCTCCTGCATACGATGATCGGCACTGGTTTAATCGCCTCTGGCACTGCCGCACTCAACCAGTGGTACGAACGCAATTCCGATGCCCTGATGCGCCGCACTGCCGGTCGCCCCCTGCCCATGGGCCGCATGGACCCACGTCGCGCCCTGTGGTTTGGTATTGCCCTCGCCCTCGCCGGATTCATTGAACTGGCCTGGGGCGCCAATCTCCTCGCCGCTCTCCTTGGTGCCCTCACCATGGGTGCCTATTTATTCCTGTACACGCCGCTCAAGCGGCGCTCCCATCTTTCCACCGTAGTGGGCGCCATCCCGGGCGCACTACCGCCGCTGATGGGCTACGCCGCCTCCTTCGGCAGCCTCAACATGGAAGCTCTTGTACTGTTCCTGATTCTGTTCGTCTGGCAGTTCCCGCACTTCCTCGCCATCGCCTGGATGTACCGCGAAGACTATGCGCGGGCCGGTATCCGCATGTTGCCGGTGGTGGAGCCCGATGGTGCATCCACCGCTCGCCAGATTGTTCTCTACGCCTCCACGCTGATCCCCATCAGCATTCTGCCCGTGCTGCTCCGCATGACGGGAAAAATCTACCTTGTCGGGGCACTCGCGCTGGGCGGGTGGTTCCTCTACACCGGCGTCCGCGTTGCCTTCGACCGCACCAACGCGCGCGCCCGCAGCGTGCTTCTGGCCAGCGTAATCTACCTGCCTCTGATCTACGGCCTGATGGTTCTGGATCGCCCGGCGTTCTGATGCGCTACCTGTTGCCACTGGTTCTGTTGCTTGCCGCATGCAATCGGGAAAAGCAGCTGCCCGTTCTCGGTGAGGTCCCGCATTTCGAACTCACTGACCAGCACGGCCAGCCGTTCCAGGGCAGCACACTGCATGGTCATGTCTGGGTTGCCGACTTCATCTTCACCAACTGCCCCGGCCCCTGCCCGCGAATGACGTCCAGGATGCACGCCGTGCAGAAGGCCACGGCCGCCGCCGTCAAACTGGTTTCGTTTACCATCGACCCCCAACACGATACGCCCGACGCCCTCGCTGCCTACAGCCGAAAATTCGCCGCCGATGACACCCGCTGGTCTTTCCTCACCGGCGCTAAGGCAACCCTGAATATGCTCGCCATGGACGCCTTCCATCTGGGCACCGTCGACGCAGCTATGGAACACAGTACCCGGTTCGTGCTGGTTGACGGCAAGGGCCGCATCCGTGCTTATTACAGATTTGCGGACGCCGATGTTGTCCAACGGCTGGCCCACGATGCCGAACGTCTGCGCAAGGAACCCGCTTGATCCCCTACGATTTTCTGCCCACTCTGAACGCCATTCTGAACGGTACCGCCGCGGTCCTGCTGGTGGTCGCCTGGAACCTCATTCGCCGGAAGAAAATTCAGCAGCACCGTCGTGTCATGCTGGCTGCCTTCTCCGTCTCAACAGTGTTCCTCGTCAGTTATCTGACGTATCACTTTCACGTCGGCTCGGTTCGTTTTAAGCACGAAGGTGCCCTCCGGACGCTCTATCTGACGATCCTGTTCACCCACACGGTGCTCGCCGCGGCGGTGCCGGTTCTCGCCGTCATCACATTAAATCGCGGCCTGAAGATGCGGGTGGAAAAGCATCGCGCCATTGCCCGCTGGACGCTGCCTATCTGGCTCTACGTCAGCGTTACCGGGGTTGTTGTTTACCTCATGCTCTATCACATGTAGCTCCGCTATCACATGTGATAGCGAAGCCTACCAGGCTTGCGGCTGGCCGGTGTAATCGAACCACTTGCCATTCTGTTCCGGTGTGAGCCCGTCGATTACCTCGATCATGCCGCCCACCGATTCCTCCACCGACAATGTCGCATTCGGGCCGCCCATATCGGTACGAACCCACCCGGGGTTTATCACAATGGTGGTGAGGCCGCGGGTGAGCGGATCAAACGCGAAGCTGCGCATGTATTGATTCAGCGCTGCTTTACTGGCCGCGTAGTGAAAAGGGAAGCCGCCCGTGTTGCGATCCAGAGAACCGTAGCCGGACGTAATATTGATCAGCTTCGGGCTCTGCCCCCGCAGCAGCATTTCGCGGAATGCCTGGGCAATGAGGATTGGTCCTACGGCGTTCACCACCAAAACCTTGTGGGCATCGGTAACTTTGAGCTCACCGAGTTTCTCCGCGCTATTTCCACCCGCACCGCTGTAGACGCCTGCGTTGTTGATGAGCAGGTCCAGCGATTCAGTCTTCTGGCCCACCGCTGCCGCGGCCGCCTCAATGGAAGGCGTAGAGGCGACATCCAGGCGGATGGGCGTGGTTGTAATACCAGGCAGAGGTTCGCCGGTTCTGGTGGCGGCGAAGACGTGATCTCCGCGTTCCGCATAGCGGCGGGCGAATTCGAGTCCGAGCCCGCGGTTGGCTCCGGTGATGAGGATCTTCATAACGGTTGGCGTGGCCTTTGTTTGGCGGAAATGGATTTGATGATCAGCCGGCGGGGCTGTGCCGGGTCAATGGGTCTCTTCGCGTTGAGCAGCGCCTCTGCAAGCAGCGCCCGCACTTCGGGGCGGTCCAGGGTGGCGGGCGATTCGAGGCGGATGTGGCGCACCCTGCTGCCATTGCCTTTCAGTAACCCGTGCGGATCGGCCAGGCCGCGCCCGTGCAGGAAACACAGAGTGACCCAGCGGGGAAATGGAACGATGGAAAATACTGCCTCTGAAGCACGTTCGCCGGGACCGAAGCCAATGGCCAGCGAGTTGTAGTTGTCGTAGACCAGTTCCGTAGCGCCGGGCACCTGCTTGCGCATTCTGATGAGACACTGTTTGGTCGCGCGGACCATTTCCGGCGTGTACTTCGCGAGGAACCCTTCCAGCTGTCGGGCTGGCGTTTCGGTCATACGGTGAGTACCGCGGCGAAGAATCCATCGCCTGAATCCTGCCCCGGAATGCGCGTCATGGTTTCCAGGATCTTTGCGCCGGAAGCGCGCACCACGTCCTCATTCTCCTCGCGCTCCAGCGAACAGGTGGAATAAATAAGGCGGCCACCGGGTGCCAGCAACGCCAGGCCGTTGCGCAGAATGGCAGCTTGTCGCCGCGCCAGATCCGGGATGTCGGCGGCCTCCAGACGCCATTTGATTTCCGGGGTGCGCGCCAGAGTCCCGGTGCCGGAACAAGGCACGTCGGCGAGTATGCGGTCGAAGCGGCGCGATAGAGGAAGTGGCATTGTGGCATCGGCCAGAAAAACCGGAATGCCCAGCGAGTGCAGCATTTGCGCGCGGCTGAAGTGCAGTTCACAGGCCATGGCGTGGACGCCCGATTCCATGGCCTGGGCGGTCTTGTTGCCGGGCGCTGCGCAAAGATCGAGAAACGACTGGCCGGTTCTTAGATCCATCAAACGGACCACCGATTGCGACCCGATGTCCTGAAAGCGCAAGCCCTCGCTGGAGCCCGCATGCAGACGGAAGCAGCCCGGGATCTCGGTAGGCTCCGCGCCTTCCGGTGGCGTGGCCCGTCCCACTCGAATAAAACGCTCCGGCACGTTGAGGCTGGCGTGCGCAATTGCCAGTGCAACGGGTGCGCCGTAACGCGCCGTCCAGCGGGCAGAAATCCAGTAGGGAGTAGCCAGTGACTCGCGCGCCTTCCACGGCTCACGCAGGCATCGCCGCAACACGGCGTTGACCATGGCAGCGGCCTGGGGCTTGCCGCTGCGGCGGGTTAGTTCCACGGCGTCGTTGACAATCGCATGGGGCGGAACCCGGTCCAGGAAGTGCAGCTGATAGAACGCCATCTGCAGCGCTGTGCGCACGCCCGGATCAAACGTCGCTGGGTCGCGATCCGTGTAATGTTGGGTGAAAGCATCCAGCTGGCCGCGGCGGCGCAGCACGCCGAAAACCACGTCGGAGGCAAGCCCGGCATCGCGGGAATCCAGCTGTTCCGATTTAATAGCGAGGGCTTCGGCCGACCACGAGCCGCGGTCAACAGCCAGTAATGCGCCAAACGCAGCCGAACGTGCGGGAGCCAGATTCATCCTTACTCAGCAAGTGTAGCGGGCCGACGTGCGATCCTGAGCCCAGGAGTGCAAATGTCAACAGTCGCAAAGACGTCAGTTCCCGGTAGCCGCTTGCCTGAATGGATGATCATCAACGGGCATCACCTGCACCGGTTGTTCAAATTTCCGGATTTTGTGACTGCGCTCGATTTCGTCAATCGCGCCGGCGCTGTGGCGGAAGAACAGGGCCATCATCCCGACTTGCTGCTGGGTTGGGGCAAGGTGGAAGTCACCATCTGGACTCACGACAGCGATGCTCTTACCGAAAGCGACTTTGTGCTGGCCGAGAAGATCGGGCGCCTGGCGTAATGGCGCTGCGCTCGGTTGGCGTCTTCTGCGGATCGAAGCTCGGTGCCCGGCCCGAATATGCCGCCGCGGCAGCCGAACTCGGAATACTGTTGGCAGCGCAAAATGTCCGGCTCGTCTACGGTGGTGGCAGTAGTGGGTTGATGGGTGTGATCGCAGATGCCTGTCTGGCCCGGGGCGGGGAAGTGGTGGGTGTCATGCCACGGCTGCTGGTGGATCGGGAAGTCGCGCACCTGGGGCTCACCACCCTGCACATTGTGGAAACAATGCATGAGCGCAAGGCGTTGATGGCAGATCTTTCCGATGCTTTTGTCGCGATGCCGGGCGGAATCGGTACCTTCGACGAGTTGTTCGAGATTGTGACGTGGCGGCAGATCGGCTTTCATGCCAAGCCGTTCCTGTTCTTGAACGTGGCGGGTTACTTCGACCCCCTGCTGGCTCTGGCTGACCACGCCGTCGCAGAAGGGTTTCTGAGCCAAAGTCACCGCGCCATGCTGACCAGCGAGGCCGAACCGGCGCGGTTGCTGCAGGTACTCCGGTCTGTAACTCCGTGATCTACCCCTTTGCCACGGCGACGGAATAGAGTTGCAGCAGCAGGCCCCAGCCACCCCCTGAATCGATTGCCTGGCGCAGTAGTGTGCCCCCGGCACCATGCCGTTCGAGATGGCGATGTTCCAGTTCCACCAGCGTCGCGCCATCCGGTTGCGCACGAAAGGTGATTTCCACTTCGCTGGCATCGTTGACGTTGGGCTCATAGCCCCATTCATGGGTGATCTGCCACGCAATCACCAGGCGGTGCGGCGGCTCCCATGCGGTCACGGTGCCCCAGTCGCACTCCGTGCCATCCTGCTGCTCGCTGTAGCAGCGACCGCCCGTGTGGCCCTCTACAAAGGTCTTCGTCATCGGTGATTTGCCGATGTGATGGGTGCGCGGCCACCAGGTATCGAAGCCTTCGGTGAACACGCCAAAAGCGTGGGTGACGCTCGCCCGCACAATGACGGACTTGCGAACCGGAGTAATCGTAGTTTGATCCATATTTATTTCCTGCGTCCCGCTTGCGGGACTTCCTCTGCTTTCTGTTTGAATGCGACCAGTGCGCCGGTCCAGAACAGATCGAAAAATTCGCGCAACGGCGCGAAGCCCTCGGCGTTGATCTGGTAGACCCGTCTCGTACCGCTGGAGTGATCGAAAACCAGCCCGGCGTCTTTGAGAAGGCGCAGATGTTGGGAGATGGCCGGACGGGAAACCGGGAAATGGCGTGCCAGTTCACCTACCGGTTGGGGCTTCTTCAGCAACTGCAGCAGGATGGCGCGACGAGTGGCGTCGCCCAGAGCGTCAAGCTGTGCATGTTGGTAAGAAAACACTTACGGTAAGTATAGGCTGACCGTACGGAGTTGTCAATTTCCCAATCGTGCCGATCGTGGCGTGATCGCTGACCTCACCGGAAGCGCGGTCTCCGCCAACGACCTTCAGGCGACAGTTTGCAGGTTCAGCCAGACTTCAGGCGAGGTTCCGAAGTGTGTCGCCAGGCGGAGCGAGGTATCCGCGGTGAACGGTAGAGACCACGGCGGAAGCGCAGCTACGATTGCGTGGAGCGCCTCGGCATTGAAGCCATTCGCAAGGCAACCGTCTACGCGCCATAGGCGGAGAAGGAAAAACTGCTGAGTCATCTACAGCGGGCGAAGTCGCTGTAGAAAGACGCGTGGCTGGAGCGCAGCGAGCCGGTTGCCGTGGACCCAGGCGCTGCTGGTGCTGGGAGCAGCCGTTACCGCGGTTTCCGTACTCGCGGTCACCGTGCGTTTTTCTGAAGGCGAAGAGCAGGCGGCGAAGGCCGATCTCGATGCGCGCATGGCAGTGCAACCAGTGTCAGTCGGAGCCATGGGGGATTAAGATGTGTCGCCCCGTGGGCACGCGGCTTTAGCCGCGTCTTTTCGCAGTTACGAGCTACGACCGTAAGGAAGTGGTCTCTGAATTTTACGCCGGAAAGTACTTACTGTGAAATCTCTTCCAGCGCCAGCCGTCTCGTTCGTGGCCCCATCACGCCAATTGCCAGCATCACGATCACCATACTGCCGGCGATCAGGGTGAACACCCCGTTCACGCCGAATTCCGACAATGTAAATCCGATGGCAAACGACGAGAACACCACCGATAGCCGGCTCCACGAATACACGAAGCCCACCGCGAGGGCGCGGATGCGTGTGGGATACAACTCCGCCTGGTAGGCGTGGAAGGCCACCGACATGATGTTATTGCAGAGCGTAATAGCCACGCCGGTGAGAATAATCCACACTGCCACCGTCATGCGCGCGAAAACCAGACCGCACACCGCAATGGCGAACGCGGCTACCACGATCTGCCACTTACGCTCGGCGCGATCGGCAATCGCTCGCGCCAGTAGCGGACCCAGCGGAGCCGCAATGGCGATGATGAACGTGTACTGCAAGCTGGTTGACACCGTGATGCCACGCTGAATCAGCAGGGTTGGCACCCATGCGGAAAACCCGTAGTAGCCCACCGTCTGGAACACGTTGAAAATCACCAGCATGATGGTGCGTCGACGGTAAGGCGCGCGCCACATATCTGCCCACATGTCTGCCATGCCCCGCCGGGGGAGCTCCGGCTCCGGTGCGGGTAAAGCATCCGGACGGACACCGGATTCGGCAAACGCCTGCTCTTCAAGTGCGGCTACGATTCGCTCTGCCTCCTCGCCGCGGCCGTGCGCTGCCAGCCAGCGGGGACTCTCCGGCAATTGCCGCCGAATCTTCCACACCCCCAGCGAACCCGCTGCGCCGAACATCACCACCCAGCGCCATCCGTCAATTCCAAGAGGTGAGCGGGGAACCAGCACCCACGCCAGCAGTGCCGCCACAGGTACGGCTGAGAACTGAATGGTCTGGTTCAGCGCCATGGCCCTGCCTCGCCACGATTTCGGCACCAGCTCGCTCACATAGGTATCGATGGTAATCATTTCCACACCCAAACCGATACCCGCCAGCAGCCTGCAGAGGTTAAGGCCGAAGACCCCGGTCTGCATCGCCATCGCGATGGTGGCTGCGCTGTACCAGATCAGCGAGACCGTAAAGATGGTGCGGCGGCCAAACCGGTCCGCAAGGAATCCACAAATTGCCGTGCCAATGAACAGGCCTGTGAAGAGCGCGGCAACGAAACCGGCCACTCCGGCGGTGCCGAAGAAACCGCGCGTGGTCGCAGTGAGTATTCCCGCTTTCACCAGACCCGGTGCCACGTATGCGGAGAACAGCAGATCGTAAAACTCAAAGAAGCCGCCCAGCGAGAGCAGAATCACCAGCCTTCGCACTTGCCGCGTGGGAGGAAGGCGGTCCAGACGCGCGCCGATGAGCGATCCGGTCAACGAGTCTTCATCCGGTCGGCGAATTTACGGCGGAACTTCTGCACTTTTGGCGCGACAACGTACGTGCAGTAGGGTTGATTCGGGTTGCCTGCGAAGTACCGCTGGTGGTAGGCTTCGGCTACGAAGAACGCCGTCGCTGGTTCCAGTGCGGTGACTACCGGATCGGGAAAGACCTTCTCTTCCGCCAGTTCCAGCAACATCGCTTCCGCAGTGGCCTGCTGCTCCGCCGAATGAGGGAAAATCACAGAGCGATACTGTGTGCCGCGATCATTCCCCTGGCGATTGAGCGTCGTGGGATCGTGAATCGCGAAGAAGATTTCCAGAATGTCGCGGAAGGAAATCACGGCCGGGTCGAAAGTGACCTGCACCACTTCCACATGCCCACTGGTGCCCGTGCAGACCTCTTCATAGCTGGGATTTGGGCGCCGCCCGCCCATGTAGCCCGAGATTGCCGACTCCACGCCCTGCGTCTCGTTGTAAACCGCTTCCAGACACCAGAAGCACCCGCCACCCAAAGTGGCAATTTCCGAATTGGCCATATATCTAATCATAGGCAACGGGCTACTTCCTGGCGCAACTCCCCTCCCGCTAAACTGAGACAGTGCCCGGCGTCTACATCTCATGGCCCTTCTGTGCGCAGAAGTGCACTTATTGCAATTTCGCCTCCGCCGTGCAGCCCGGTCTGGAATCTGTCTACACCCAGGCTCTGTTGCACGAAATCCGTGAAACGGAGTGGGCCCGGTGGATACCCGACACGGTCTACTTCGGCGGCGGCACACCCAGCGGAATGACGCCTGCCGTGCTGGAAAAGGTTCTGGGCGCGCTGCCCGGCTTTCCGTGGAAAGAAGCCACTATGGAGGCCGCGCCGGGCTCGCTGACCGCCGGCAATCTGGAGTACTGGCTCAAATTCGGTATCAACCGTGTGAGCCTGGGCGTGCAATCTTTTGTGGACCGCGAACTGAAGCAAACCGGTCGCAAACACGACGCCGGAACCGTCCGCCGCGATGTTGCTCTGCTGCGTGCGAATGGCATCACGAATATCAATATCGACCTGATTGCCGGCCTGCCCGGCCAGACCGAAGCCAGTTGGCGCGAATCGCTTGCCGCCGCAGTCGAACTCCAGGCGGCGCATGTTTCCGTCTACATGCTGGAAGTGGATGAAGATAGCCGGCTGGGCCTGGAAATCCTCTCCGGTGGCGCGCGTTACGGCGCTGGCAATATTCCCACCGACGACGCAATTGCCACTTTCTACGAACTCGCGGCAACCGAACTGGCGCACCACGACATTCATCGCTACGAGATTTCCAACTTCGCCCGCCCCGGTGCCGAGTCCCTGCACAACCTGAAGTACTGGCGGCGCGAACCTTATGTCGGCTTCGGCTCCGACGCGCATTCTTTCGACGGCCAGCTGCGCTGGCAAAACACCGAGTCGGCACGCGACTACGTCAATTGCTTTGAGACCGCCCAGCCCTTCCGCACCGATACCACCGGAGTGATCGCCGAAGAAGAAAAATTCTTCGTGGGCCTGCGCCTCACCGAAGGCGTCACGCCCAACCCCGCTGACTGGCAGCGCTTCGGCCCCGCCTTCGAACGCTTCCTCGCCACCGGAATGATGGAACGCCTGGGCGACCGGCTCCGGCTCACGTCCCGTGGAATCATGGTCTCGAACGAGATTTTTCAGGAATTCATAGCCGCATGATCGACCTCCGCAGCGATACAGTTACCCGTCCCACCCCGGCCATGCGCCGCGCCATGTCGGAAGCCGAAGTTGGCGATGATGTTTACGGCGAAGACCCCACCGTCAACCGGCTGGAAGAGAATGCCGCCGCCCTCACCGGCAAGGAAGCCGCACTGTTCGTGCCCTCTGGCACCATGGGCAATACGATCGGCATCAAACTCCTGACGCTTCATGGTCAGGAAGTGATCGCCGATGGTCGCTCGCACATTCTGGAGTGGGAACTCTCTATGCTGGCCTGGTTCTCCGGCTGCCTGATCCGTTCCGTCCCCACCGAAGATGGAATGCTGCATTGGGGCACCATCCAGGCCCTCATTAAGCCGGTGGGTCCGCACGCCGCCTCCACTGGCTGCATTGAGATTGAAAACACGCACAACATGGCGGGCGGCCGCGTTTACCCGCAACATGTGATCGACGAAATCTGTGACGGCGCCCACGAACACGGTATTCCGGTCCACATGGATGGCGCACGCCTGTTCAACGCCGCTGAAGCCGCCGGACGGCCGGTCAAGGAAATCGTAGCTAAGGTCGATACCGCGATGTTCTGCCTCTCGAAGGCTTTAGGCGCTCCGGTTGGTTCCATGCTGGTTGGCTCACGTAAACATATCGACGAGGGTAGGCGGCTCCGCAAGCGCCTGGGAGGCGGCATGCGCCAGGCGGGCGTGCTGGCCGCGGCTGGTCTGATTGCGCTCGCGGAGAGCCCGAAGGGCCTGGCACACGACCACGCCAACGCCAAAGCCATGGAAGTACGCCTGAAGGCCATGGAGGGGGTTTCCGTATTCACAGTGGAAACCAACATCGTGATTTTCGACGTCTCCGGCTGCGGCAAGAGCGCCCGCAGTGTGAGCGAAGCCCTGAAACCCCGCGGCGTGGGCATAAACGCAATCAATAACCGGTTGCTTCGCGCCGTCACCCATTACGATGTTTCCGCCAGCCAGTGCTCCACCGCTATGGACGCTCTCGAAGAAGCTCTAAAATCATAGAATCCCGCGTTGACGCCCCGTTCCAGTACTGCGGCCGTTCCGATTCGGAACCAAACCTCTAAAATTCTCTGCAACAAAACCGCAGGACAAACCACTTGGAAGTTTGGAAGGCAAGTTGCTAACTGAAATGCGTGCAAGACACGGATAAGGGCTCAGCGAACACGAGAAAAACACCCGCCTAAAGTTAACCCCGCAGCAAAAAGACTCCACAAGCAGTCCTCCAACACCCCGCCAAATTCCCCTCGTATCGCTGAGCCCGAATAATCCGGTTTACTTTCCTGACAACGGAATGTCAAAGTAATACAATTCCTGGCGCGTAACGGCGTCCTCTAACCCCGAAATATAGATGGATGCGGCTTCGCTGTTCACCGACGCCTCAAAGTAGAAAAAGCCGCTCGCCGTCTGCCCCGGCGGAATCAGCCGGGCGCGAAACTCCCTGCCTTCAATCTCCCACGCTGCCAGCGGATTCTTACTCTTCGTGCCGCGAATGCCGCCCAACGGTCCATTGACCATCTTCGGTTGGCGCGGACCCTGCAGATATTTCACATCCTGACCCGGCGTCGGTTCGGCACGCGTGCCCCCGGGCAGCGTGTAGTAGATCCGCATCTTGTCCAGACGCAGGGCGTTCGGTCCGTCATTCCGAATCACTACAAGCACCGGCAACACGCCGTGCCGCCACGGGTTGAGCTTGCCGAATGCCGCACTGGCCTGCTCATCGGTAACAATCTGTTGAGCGGCAATGGTGACGTTCTCACTGGTTTGCCGATGCGGGTATTCGCCGACGGGTCTGGGCTGGAACGGGGCCTTCTCGTCCGCCGCCAAACTCGCGCCAACCGCTATACTCACAACGAGCAGCGCCCTCAATAGACCTTTGAAACGCACAGCTATCTACCTCCTGTACAGGACCTTGCAAACCGTCCTCGCGCCCCTGGTGCTGCTCTACTTCGTGGTGCGGGGGTTCCGGGAACCGCGCTACTTCGCAACCCTGCGCCAACGGACCGGCGAACTTCCCGCATTATGGCAGAAGACCGCTCCCGGGGCCATCTGGTTCCACGCAGTTTCGGTGGGCGAGGTGCTGGCGGCAATCCCCCTGCTCACCGAACTCCGGCGACGCCTCCCCCAGGCACCCTTGTATCTCAGCACCACCACACTCGCCGGATACGATGTCGCCCGCCAACGTCTGCCCTCTCTCATCGACGGTGTCTTCTTCGCGCCGCTCGACTACGTTTGGGCCGTGCGCCGCGTGCTCCGCCGCCTGCGGCCATCGGTACTGGTGGTCCTCGAAACTGAGATCTGGCCCAATATGTTTCGCGAAGCGAAGCGCACCGGCGCGGGGCTGGTTCTGGTCAACGGTCGCATCTCTGACCGCGCTTTGCCGCGCTACCGACGCTGGCGCAATTTCTTTGGCCCTGTGCTCAGCCAGTGCGACCGGATTCTGACCCAATCGGACGAGATGCGCCAGCGCTATGTAGTCGCTGGTGCCCCTCCAGACCGGGTTGCCACCGCCGGCAACCTCAAGTACGATTTCACGCTGCCCGCGCTGGCAGCGGATTCCCCCCTCCTTCAATTCCTCGGGTCGAACGAAGCCCCGGTCTGGATCGCCGCCAGCACCTCTACGGATGGATTGATCATCGAAGAAGACGCCGTGATCGCCGCCCAGCGCGAACTGTCGCGGGAAGGCTGGCGGCTGATCGTCGCTCCGCGCAAGCCCGATCGTTTCGGCGAAGTGGCAGCCAAACTCGCCGCATCCGGCTTGCACTGGACCCGGCGCACTTCGCTTACCGATCCTTCTGCCAACGTACTTCTGCTCGATTCGGTGGGCGAACTGGCGTCGCTTTTCCCGTTCGCGCAAGCCGTTTTCATGGGAGGCACGCTCGCCTCGATCGGTGGCCACAACGTGCTGGAACCCGCCGTCGCCGGTAAGCCCGTAGTAGCCGGGCCGCACCTCGAAAACTTCCGCGACATCGAGCGTCACTTCGAAGCCCACCACGCCCTGCTGCGCATCGCGCGCGACGAAGATCTGGCCGCGGCGATTCGCTCGGCTGACGCGGCGCTGGGCGAGCGCGGGCGCGAAGCGGCACGGGTGCAGACCGGCGCTGCGAATCGGATTGCACAGGCGGTCATCCTGGAGCACACGGCGCACTACCCGAAGGCGCGCCCCGCTCAACCCGGTTTTGCCTTGCTCCGGGCACTCTCCCTGCTCTGGAAATTCGGCAGTGCCCGCGATCGGCGCCGTAAGCTGGCTCGTACCCGCAAACTTCCCGTGCCTGTGGTCAGTGTGGGAAATATCACCACCGGCGGCACGGGTAAGACGCCCATGTCCATAGCGCTGTTAAACGCCCTGGCCAGCCACAACCCAGGGCTGCTCACGCGCGGTCATGGCCGCGCCGCGCCGGGAATCGTGATTGTCAGGGCCAACCAGCAGGCCTCCACTGCTTTGATGGGCGACGAGCCGACGTTAATCCATCGCTCTACCGGAGCGCCCATCGCTATCGGCGCAGACCGCTACGATGCCGGCGTGCGCCTCCTGCAAACGGAATCGCCTGGCTGCTTGATTCTCGACGATGGATTCCAGCATCTGCAACTGGCCCGCGCCTTCGACCTGGTTCTCATCGACGGCCTGAATCCTTTCGGCGGCGGATACCTGTTGCCGCTGGGCCGTCTGCGCGAACCGCTGGAAGGTCTGAAGCGGGCCCACGCTTTCGTCATCACCCGATCGGACGAAGTGGTTAACATAGAGGCGATTCAGCGGATTCTCCCTCCGGCACCTGTCTTCCACGCGCGCACGGTGGCAAAACAATGGCGCAATGCCTCCGGCGAGACACTTGCGCTTACGCACTTCGTCGGGTTGCGCTCACTCGCCTTCTGCGGCCTGGGCAACCCGCAGGCGTTCTGGCAAACGCTCGCCGGGCTCGGCATTATTCCTCTCGAAACCTACGCCTTCGAAGACCATCACAGCTACCGGCCTGTGGAGACCATCCGTCTCTCCAGGCGCGCCCGCGCCATCGCGGCCGACGTCCTGCTTACCACCGAAAAAGATGCCGTCAACATTGCCTGTGCGGTGGATCAGCTCTATTGGCTGGAAGTGGAACTGGAAGTCGAACGAATGGATGAACTGGTGAGCCTGATCAGAAAATCAGTGGGTCATTGAGTAGACGATATAGTTGGCCGCGATGCGGAAACTCAGCGCGGAAAACTTTTCGTCGTACTGGGGTTCATCGGCCCATTCCCACGAATCGCCCAGATCCATGTTGTGGCAGATGGCAACCATAATGCGACCCTTGTCGTCGTAAATACCGCGCCAGCGCGCAATGGTTCCGTCCTGCTCGAAGGTGCGTCCGCTGCGCAGGTATTGCGCGCCGGGTACCTGATAGCGGCCGTCCAGATCGTAGATCACATGGAAGATCTGATCGCCATTCGGTATTTCGACAATGGGCCTCTGGGGAAACACTTTCTGCATGCTGTTGATGAAGATGGCCCACTCGCGGGTGCCATGAAAGTCATCCACCATGAAGAAGCCACCGCGTTCCAGAAACTCGCGCATCTTGAGGATCTGATCGTCGGTCAATTCCCACTGGCCCACTTCCACTGCATACAGCCACGGATAGTTGTAAACCTCGGCTCCGTCATCCAGATCCACAGGCTGCTCCACGGAACGTACGTGGATGCGGGTCAGCCGTCGCATAGCCTCAGAGAGGTGCCGGTCGGCGCGGGGGTAATCGGTGGTCCACGCCGTACGGCCCTGCTTCCAGTTGCCAGAGCGTCCAAAGCGGCGCCCGAAGCCACCGGAAAAAGAGGGATACATCAGGCGCGCGAACGCCCATTCCGTCTTCTCCGCATAGTCATTGGGCAACGGGAAATTTTCATATTCACGGCCCGGATACTCACGGAACGCGCGCAACTGGGCGAACGCACCGGCAATCGTGCCCAGAGCCAGAACCACTGCGGCGGCATTGCGAAGCGAGGCGCGCATTCGTTGGCTATCAGGCTATCACGCTCACGGGACGATGGTTTGCGATAATCGGCGTTGGTAAACACGGGCTTGTGCACATCCTGCCTGCATGGCAGAGAAACGGGAAACGACAGGGGCAGTGTGTTCCTGTTCTGTCTGCGCGCCAGACTCGACCCGGCTTATCCAAAATACCCGCGCCTCCCGGTGATGGCCTGCGCGGGCTATGAGAAAAATCCATGCCACACAAAGACTTCAGCCACCGATTACTCGTAGATAAACTCTCCATCAAAACCGGTATGCGCGTTGCCGTCTTGGGCATTGCGGATGCTGGCTTTCTGCAAGACCGCACCACTGACCTGAGTACGCGTCTCCGCAGGGATTGCGATGTGATTCTGCTGGGCGTGGAAAATACCGCCGGGTTAAGCAGGATACCGGCTTGCGTGAAATCCTTGAAGCCTGCCGGAGGGCTGTGGATCGTCTATCCGAAAGGTCGCAAGGACATTACCGAGGCTCAGGTCATGGAAGCCGGCCTGGCAACGGGTCTGGTGGACAACAAGGTATGTAGCTTTTCCGCAACCCACACCGCGCTGCGTTTTATGGTGCGGGTAAAAGACCGGACCGAAAGTCAACGGCCCGCGGTGAGTGCTTGAAATGTTGTGCGGTCAGACGGGGAGATGCCGGCATTCTTTGCAATATCGGCCCGCCGTTGAAGCGCGCGGCGGTAACGCTGGAAGTATTCCACAAAGTCTCCCCCGAACTGGAAGGTGAACATAATGTCGGCGAAATTCCGTGTGTGCTGCAGTCCGAAGGCGTGTCCGGATTCGTGCAGGCACGTCAGGTAGACGATGGTGTCGCGGAACAGATCGTCTTTGCTGCCTTCCTCGGCGATGTTGCGACCCAGACCGTTGAGGTCTGGCAGTACATAGATGGAAGCACCGCGCTGGCCGTTGACCGTGATGGGCTGGGCTTCGCCGTAGAGACCATCGGCACCGCCCGCCCAGTGGATACGAACGCGGGCATCGTTTTCGCCTGCGGCTTGTTCCAGAACGATTGCGTGATTTGATTCGCGTTGCCAGGCTTGCAGAGCCCAGCGGCCAAGTTCCGGGTCGCCGGCGTGGCAGGCGGTTCGCTTTGCGGCTGCTGCGGTGCAGGGTTCAATCCACCACGACCATGTGTCCGCGGCGGGTGCAGAGAGCGCGAACGCCAGAAGAAGTAAGATCTTCATACTTCCAGCGGCGGGCGGCGTTTGTGCCAGTCCGTAGCGTTTTCGTACGCCTGACTGACGCGCAGCAACGTGGCTTCGTCGAAATTCTTCCCATAAAACTGGATGCAGATGGGGAGTGTGGGCTTGCCTTCGGTGAAGCCCGCCGGAATTACAATTGCCGGGTTACCGGTGAGATCGCCGATGGCAGTACTGCCACCAACGGCGAGTGTGCCCACAGGGCGGCGGGGTCCCTTTACGTCGCTGCCCGCGGTGGGGCCAAAATCGAGCGGCCCGGTGGGGTTGGCGGCAGGGACGGCGAGCACATCACATTTTTCGAATACCTGACGCATGCCTTCCATCAACAGCGTGCGGCAACGTTGCGCCTTGATGTATTCCGTAGCGGGGAAGAACTTCGCCGCTTCCAGGCGTTCGCGAATGATGGGATCGAACAGCTCGGGCGATTTGCGCAGCCGCGTCTCGTGGAAGGCCGCGCCTTCCGCCATCGCGATAATCCACATGGCACCGGCCGAAAGCTCGGCGTGAGGCACGGCGACATCCACCACGCTCGCGCCCAGCTCCTTTAATTTCGCGACGGCAGTGTGGAAGACTTTCGCGGTCTCCGGGGTTATTCCTTCGAAGAAATAGTTGTTGGGAACGCCAATGCGCAGACCTTTGACTCCGGCATGTAACAACTTGCTGTAGTCCGGTACGGGCGCGCTGGAGCAGGTGGTGTCGTTGGCGTCGGCACCCGCCATCACCTGGAGCATATGAGCACAATCGGCAACGGTCTTGGTCATGGGCCCGGCGTGATCCAGCGACCAGGCCAGCGTGGTGACGCCATGGCGGCTCACGAGTCCATAAGTCGGTTTGAGACCGACAATGCCGCAGCAGTAAGCGGGAACGCGGATAGAGCCGCCGGTATCGGTACCCACGCCCAGAGGCGTCATGTAAGCCGCAAGGGCGACGCCGGTGCCAGAGGAAGAACCACCCGGAGAGTAGGCGAGATCCCAGGGATTGCGGGCGGGGCCGAAGCCGGAGAGCACGCCCGAACCCATGGCATATTCCAGCAGGTTGAGTTTGCCCAGCATCACGGCGCCGGCAGCGCTGAGGCGCTGGGTGACGGTGGATTCGTAATCGGGAACCCAGCTGGCAGTTTGTTTGGAGCCGTTGGTAGTGCGGATTCCTTTGGTGGCCAGGATGTCTTTGGGCGCATAGGGGATGCCATGCAGGGGGCCCTTGTACTTGCCCTTCACGATTTCGGTTTCCGCTTCCCGTGCCCGTGCCAAAGCGTGGTCGCGGGTGATGGTGATGTAAGCGTTGGTCTTCGGGTTAAGAGCTTCGCTGCGGTCGAGGAAGGCTTTTGTCAGTTCGACAGGCGAGAGTTTTTTCGACTTGATGAGAGCAGCGAGTTCGTATGCGGGCTGGAAGACGAGGTCGGATGTTGGCATAAGTGGTCTCCTTTAAAGAGTTGCCGGGACGTCGAGTGGCGGGCGACGCTTGTGCCAGTCGGTGGCACTTTCGTAGGCGTGGGCCACCCGGAACAGCGCGGTTTCATCGAATGCCTTCGCGTAGAACTGAATGGCGAGCGGGAGAGTAGGCGAACCTTTGGTGAAGCCGCAGGGAATAACAATGGCGGGCATGCCGGTCATATCGCCAATGCTGGTAGTGCCGCTGCGGCTGGCTCCGTCGGGACGGTAGCCGGGCTTCACATCGCTCTTTGCAATCTCGGCCGATTCCAGTTTGCCGGCGGGATTGCCGGAGGGGACGGCCATCACATCGCATTTCGACCAAACGTCCTGCATGCTTTCCATCAGCAGAGTGCGGATGCGCTGGGCCTTGATGTAGTCGGTGGCCGGATAGAATTTGGCGGCTTCCATGCGTTCGCGGACGACGGGATCAAAGAGCTCAGGCTTTTCGCGCATACGCTTTTCGTGAAAGGCTGCGCCTTCGGCCATGGCGATAATCCAGAGGGCGTCACCGGCGTATTCGGCGTACTTCACTTCGACGTCCACAATCTCCGCACCCATGTCCCTGAGTTTGGCGATGCAGGCCTTCACGGCGGCGTCCGATTCCGGATTCACGCGATCAAAGAAGTAATTTTTGGGGACACCGATACGGAGACCTTTGACGCTGCCGGTGAATGCTCTGGCGTAGTTGGGCACAGGCTCGTGAGCGCAGGTTCCGTCGTTGGCATCGGCCCCGGCAATCACCTGCAGCATATTGGCGGCGTCGCGCACGGTCTTGGTCATGGGGCCAGCGTGATCCAGCGTCCAGGCGAGGGTGGAAACACCGTAGCGGCTCACGCGTCCATAAGTCTGTTTGAGCCCGACCATGCCGCAGTTGTTGGCGGGGCCGCGGATGGAGCCACCTGTATCTGTCCCAATGGATAGCGGCGTCATGTAGGCGGCAATGGCGACGCCGGACCCGGAGGAAGAGCCTGCGGGCGAGTAGGCGAGATCCCATGGATTACGCGCGGGGCCGAATCCGGAAACCACGCCGGAGCCCATGGCAAATTCCAGAAGGTTCAGTTTGCCCAGAAGAATGCCGCCAGCTAAATTGAGACGATCCGTGACAGTGGATTCGTAGTCGGGAACCCAATCGGCGGTGACTTTGGAGCCGTTGGTGGTGCGAATCCCTTTGGTGGCGAGAATGTCTTTGGGCGCGTACGGCAGGCCGTGGAGGGGGCCTTTGTATTTGCCGGCCATCACCTCTTTTTCGGCCTGTTTGGCTCGGGTGAGCGCGTGCTCGCGAGTGATGGTGATGAAGGCGTTGGTACGGGGGTTGAGAGCTTCGGCGCGGTCGAGGAAGGCGGTGGTGACTTCCACCGGAGAAAGCTTTTTGGACTTGATGAGGGCAGCGAGTTCGTATGCGGGTTGGAAGACGAGGTCGTTGGTGGCCATGGCGTGGTCGCTTTGCAAGACTAACGGGGCTTTGCGTCGTACCGCGTGGGCATGAAAACCGGGGCGGGTTCCACCAGGTCGTCGATATCGAGATCGCGCACCAGCTGGAACTGGTCGAGGTTGCGCTGGAGCGCCGCCTGGATGACACGGAGCCGGTCTTCGGAGAAATTTTCGCCACGAAGGCCGGCGGCATTGCGAAGATTTTCAATGGAAACCAGGGTGCGGGTTTGCGCAGCCAGATCCAGGGCGAGAGGGCCGGTGATACCGATGGCGGCGAGGGCCTTGAGAACGTTGCGTCGTGTGCTTTCCATTGAGCCTCCTGAGATGAAGGGCCAGTTTATCAGAAACATGGCCGCAACTGGCCCCAATGGACATTATTCTAAACGGTTACGCGGGCACGCTGGTCGGTCCCGACCGATCGGTTGTACCGTGGATCTTCCGCATCAACAAACGGGATTTCTAGAACCACACTCGTGGCCGTCGCGTGGGTGCTGAGAATCACCGGGTACGGCTCCATCGTCAGGAGAGAAACGGGGCTGTTCGAACCCAGCTGGAAGAACGACTGCAAAGTCGGCGTTCGCATAAAATCAATCGCTGAAAAACTGATCCGGAAGGTCGATCTGAAGCTCGAGGGCAAGACTTGGCCGCTCGTTGTCACGCATAAGGTTCTGATCGAGTGCGAAGAGTTTACGAGCCTGAAGCTGATCGCGGGCGAGGTCTGTCTTCTGCGGCCCTCTTCGAAACTGGTCCCCGCGTTGCTCTATGTGGCTTTGCGCCCGGCAAGCACGAAATACACACTCGAACAGATGGGCGACCTGACCAATCCCGGGAACATCGTTCTGGTTCAGGAAGGACTACTCATCCGCGTGGGCCGCGTCGATGCCCGCGCCGCACAACACGAACGGCCCTGCGCCAGCGGTGCCGTAAGATCGCCGCTGACCTGGCTGGAAGCCTGGTCAATAGCCTAATTCGAACTGCGCTTCTCGGGCCACGAATGGCCGGAGATGACGCCGCGCCAGCTTCATGCGCTGCCCTTTGTCAGATCGAGCAACTCCCGAACTCCGAACTAATGATTGGGGTTGTCGCCGCTGTGACAGCGAACTTCAGCATGATGAAACCTTGAGCCGCCCTTCAGCGCGGAATCGTTCAGATCCACAAGCTGCCCGAATTCGCTGAAGAACAGGAGGTTGATTGAAGAGTTGGACAGCGACAAGCTTCTCAGGATTCTCGGCGGCCTTCGGGCGGGAGCCGCCATCCGAGTGGTGGGAAAAAGGGAGCAGTCATGCAGTCCAGACCAAAACGTCCGTTTTCCCGACCATCCAACCAGAATGCAGGTCGCATTCCCCGGAACCCCGTTTCAGGCCCGCTCGGCTTACTTGAATCCAGTGTTATGTGAAATGCGCGTGGAAGCCCCCCATCACACTCGCTGTCTCCAGCCGCAGCAGCCCGAACACTTCAGGCGTGGCATCCTCAAGTTGTTCTGTCCTGCTACGACGCCGATTCCAGCCTTGTAAATCGAGCCAGCGCTATGGCGTCCCCAAGAATTGCCGAATGGCGGCGAACACTGGGGGTTCTACAGCCATCCGATTACCACTCCTCGTTTACCGCCACGGAGACCGTCGGCGGCCGATTCAGTCTTCGCGCGCGAGTTCGATGTGTCTGAACTGATCGGCCATAAATCGAAACTTGCGGAGAATGAGCCCCGCGAGTGTTGTATCGGCCGTGGCGAAGAACACTTGGCGATCGCCGGACAGCGCCAGGTCCCGCAGGTAGTCCAAGAAGGATAGGGTGTTGATGTCGTCGACGTGCGAGACGGGATCATCGAAGATCATCACGCGCGGACCGCTCGTCAGTCGCCCATTCATCGCCAGAAAAAGAGATAACGTGAACGCCGCCCGCTGCCCGGAGCTCATCTCATGCAGGTCCACATTTTTTTTCGTGGAGCGCCGAATGATCTTTAGCCCCTCGTCGCCGACCTCAACGTCGAACTCATTCGGCGCGTGCACCCTCGCGAACGTAGTCGCGATTTCGGCGGCGTTTTCGCTCAAGACTCGATTGGTCAGAGCTTGCCCGGATTGTTTATTGACAAGATCATCGATGACGGAGTCGGCCAACGTCAAGCGTCTCGTCTGGATGCGCAGCGTGGCGATCTCAGCGACGCTCTCTTCCAGAAGTCTCTCGTCTCGCGTCAGCTGTTCCGAACGATCTTTCTCCTTGGCCAAGCTGGAGCGAAGGCGAGCAGTGAGTTCGTGCGCCTCCCGTAGAACGCCCTCCAATTCCAACGCGTCGGTCGACGCGGATTGACCGATAAGCGCGTTTAGCTCGTCCATCGAGCGCAGGACAAGATCAATGGCCTTGCCCTTCTCAACGATCGCCGCTCGAAGGGCTGCAATATCCTGAGATCCGACAGGCGCGTCTCCTCTGATTTCGAGAGGTATCTGATGGAGGCGCTCCTCAAGGGTGACCCGTTCTGTTGAGATTGCCGTGACTTCGGCGACGTCTCGCGAACGCTCGTGTTCAACCGCCGAGACGATCTCTTTCAAGTTGTCGCGGCTAACCTCGTTAGCAGAAAGCCCGGCTGCGCGACAGTGATCTTCTAATCGTTGCGTTGTCCAGCCCCTTGTTTCGAACCCCTTCATTGTGTTTGTGAGAATGTCCAGATGCGTTTTAACGCTGTCCAAATTGCTTTGTCCAACTCTTATCAAGGAGAGCGCGGAGCCAACGGGGACCTGCGACGCCCCAGGATATTCATTGAGCGTCCGGAGCGCACGCAGAGCCCCCTGCGAGCGCTGGAGGGCCAGATTCAGCTGCTGGGCGCTTGCGTGAAGGTCGCGACCCACCGCGTCGCCCGATGACAGGTCATTATCCCGAAGGATGCGCGCCAACTGGGACTTCGAGAACTCGGTGCGGCACATTGGGCAATGCGTCTGATCGCCCGTCTGCTCCACGATCTGGCGTCCCGCGCTTCGCAGTTGCTCCATTAGGTTGGTAAACAGTTCCTGATTCCTCTCGTGCGCCTCCAGCGCTCTCCGCGCCGCGTTGGCGGCAGACGTGCGCTCGTCGACCTCCTTCGAGTACTGAATAACAGCCGCAGACAGAATCGTTCCGGTCAACTGCTCCAGTTCTTCCAAAGTCCGCGCCGCAGGCTCAACCGCGGCAAGCAAAGCGGCGTTTGCGGCAACGTTTCGACGGTTCTCAACGATCTCCTGCGCTAATTCCGGTAGGCGAGCTTCAAGCATGGGCGCAAGCTCGTTTAACGCTTTGAGCCGAGCATCCACAGTCTGGACGCGCCGCCTAATGCTGGACTCCGATTTGTCTAGGTCAGCGCGCCATCTCAGCGCGTCATCCAACAATGCTGTCGCCTGGGCCACCTGCATTCGGCGGTTCTCTTGCGCTCGTCGTCCGCCGGACATCGATCCGGCGGCCCGCAAGATGCCGATGTTAATGAGACTGGTCTGGATTTGGGCCGGAAGGTCCGCAATATCGTCTTTCGTTGCAGCGATGTTCCTCCAGCTGACCCGGTTTAGAGCCGCAACCAAATCGAGGAAGAGCTGATCGGACTCCTCGGGCATGCCGCGCATCTCCCGGAGCCTTCCGTCCAGATCAGCGCGATGCTGGTCTTTAAATGCGATCTCGCGTTCGAGATCGCGTGTCATTTGGTCCAGACCTTTTTGAAGCCGTTCGAAGCGGTTAAGAGTTTTCGCCGCTTCAGCGCCCAATAGAAGCTGGGCAAGGTCGGCGTCGATGCGCTCTTGGCTTTGCTCAACGTTCAGTCGGGCCGCAGCGTCCGTATCTAGAAAATTAAACTTTCCGAAGCTGTCATGAAGCGTGACCGCGCGAAGATCGGCTTTGCCGTACCAGACAAGGTGTCGCGCCCGCAGCGTCGCCGCCTGCGTCGTGTTGGAAGTCCTTATCTCCAACTGGCCGTTGTTGTTCAAGAAGCCCGAGACCGACGATTTCGGAGGCGGTGGGTCCGACCGTCGATTTCGGCCACAAAAAAGATACTCGATTGCTTCGAGCAACGACGTCTTGCCGACGCCATTGGCGCCAGCAATGAGGTTAAACACGCCGAATTCGAATTCCCGCTGTTTCGGATAGCGTCGGAAGTTATGGATCACGACTTTCGCCAGCATGTCGGAGGTCACGGCTCGCTCCGCATCGCCTAATAATGGCACCACTGGCAAGCGCTGCACACCGGGCCGATCACCACGTGCGATGTTGCGGACGACGTCCGGAACCTGGAGAGCTTCATCGACAACGAAAGCCAGCCCATGCCGATCTAAAGTCGCATTCCATTCCGCCAGAGGGTCAGCGGGAGGTCCAGACGGGAGTTTCGAAACGCGTCGCCGGTTCAGTATGTCCGCCAGCTCGCTAACGCCAACGACGATTTTTCTGGCGTATTCGCGATCCGCTTCAATGGTCACCTTGGCCGACGCATAATCGGCGCTAGACTGAGACCCGGAATCGGCACTGGTGAGGAAGTAAACGTAGTGATTCCAGCGGAGGTCCGATTTGGCGCTCGGATCGAAGTATGAAGCTGCTAGAAGAGTCTCCTGGTATTCGCGAAGCCGAACGGAAACTGACACAATGTCGTCACTGAGGTCAAAATCGCGGACGGCATACGCATTGCCCTTGAAATGATCGACGGCGCGCAACACCGCGCTGGTCACCTCCGTGACCTCCGCATACGCTTCCGTTAGGCGCTGGCGGATCTGGGATTTGTCGATCACGCGCTCCTCGCAATGTCGTCTTCGGGATTTGTGCCCGGGTTACTGATTGAATGATTTCTCACTGGCGAAAAAGATTCGAGAGCATTGTTGCGCCGATAGATGACGCACAGGCGGTCGGTCGCGCGGATGGGGTCTTGATTTATTGCGTCCTCGCCACGCCCAGCCGCTTGGATTCGAAGTGCCTTCGCGAGTTTGGCGTAAGTGTTTGATAGGACGTCCTCCTCGGGCTCCTCCCCGAGGTAAACAAGGGTTGCTGGCCGCCCGCCGCCGTTCAGCGGCTCAACATTGCAATGAGGATCAGCCGTATTCCACCGATATTCAAAGCCTCGAGCGAGATCGGCGGCACCCGGAGGCCAGCGAAGCGGCTGGCCGATGACGCGGACCGCCGCAAGCGCCGCGCGGACGCGGCTTCGGCGAAACGCGACCCCGACGCGCTGAGGATTGGTCTCTTGACTTACGGTAATTCGTCTGAGCGACTCCTCGTCTGCGACCTTAAGGGCGTGTAGTTCGTTCACCGCCCACCATGTCGTGGGCTGCCCGGAGGGACCTTGCAAGAGCTCAAGCGCCCGTTCCACGGCCAGCGGGTCGTTTGCGCCCAGCGCCGAGAGTTGCGCGGTCACGGGCTGGTAGTCCTCTAGAAACGCGGCAAAACCATCGTCGGCCCCACTGTCGTCCCATGCCCCGCGAGCCGCGTTCCAGTTACGGCGAACGATAACATGAGGCGCGATGCGCGGCGCGAGGACTTGATGGCCGGTCGAATAGACCCGCTGCTTTTCGATCACGATGAAGTGCGGCGAATAATTCAGGTAAAACGCATGCCAGCGCTTATCGACGAGACTGTAGTAGACGCCATCGCGGTGCAGGCGATTGACGTCGGTGTCGTTTACCAAAACGCCGGGCGGAGAAACGTACCATCCCGATCCGGAGATCTCATTCCATGTTCCCTGCGCTCCCACCACGTCCAAACGCGAAGCCCAGTTTAGACAAAGTACTTCGACGCGGCGGTCGCTTGCCATCGTGTACAAGTGAGATCTGTATCCGGCGTAGACGGGATTGCCAGGGTTTTTGTTGAGCTGAATATGAAGGAAAAGGGTGTCAGCAAAAACGTCGGGAGTAAGCTCAACCGCCGCCCCGAACGCGTCGGAGCAGATGATCCCGATGAGGTTGATGGTCGGTGCCGCATTCGTGAATCGATACACCGTGTTACCCAAATACAGACAACGAAGTTCGAGGTTGTCGTCGTCACGAGACGGGATGGTCTTGAACTGAACCAGCAGACAAAGCTTTTCCGCACCTGCGTCAGTGCGCGCCCAAAATACATAAACGAGGGGATCAATGAAGTGCTTGTGAGCGCGCTCTTGCGCATTGATGGGCTCGTGAATCAAACGGATCTTGGGTTGGTTGGTCAGCGAAGCCGCAAAAGCCTCCAACGCCGCCGGAGAAATACTCTCACAGCCGAGCGCCCAGAGCGAACCCTGCGGCGGACGGTAATCGCCGCAGGCGACGGCCGCCACAACCTCCCACGGCGTGCTGTACTCGGGCGTTACCACCAGTTGGCAATGGCGTTCGGCAGCTTCCCGAAGCATGGCCGCGTACATCGAAACGCAGCCCACCGAGTCCGCATTGCCAATCCGCGTTTCATTCGCCTCAATGACCCCATGTGGCTGGCAGAGAAGGGCGCGAAGAGGCTCCCGTCGCGGATCGAGAACGCTTAGCGGCAGCGCGTACAGGGGCTCAGCGCCGTTATGCCGCGCCAAAACATCCTGCATATTCTCAATTTGCATAAAATCAATGTCTCTTTGGGGACGCCATTGATGATATCGTGCCCGTGAAAGATCCGGATCACTCATCCTGTCGTTCAGCTGAGATCACGACGAAAAGAGACTTGCGAGGGAAGAATGGTATCTGCAGCCGAACACTGGTGAGCTGGCGAAGGCGCCGCAGGCCGTCCAGAGAGCCGTCCGATGAAAGGGCTCGGCGCTTGGGGCTCCCAAGTCCGGTTCTGGGAAGTTCCGGTCCAGTCACGAGCAGGCGCTGACTAACGTTTTCACCTGCTTGAAGGTCTCCGCCGTCGATGCTAAAGGGCGTCTGAAAGACGCCGGCGTGCTCTTCGGCTGGATCGCCACCCGGTTTGTCGGTATGGCGGACGGCGGGGGGGAAACCAGCGCTCGCAATCACGCTCTTCGGCAAGGCCGGGGCCGGGTTGATCCCCCGACGGTCCTTTTTACAGCGCCGGTGCGCGCCAGGCGTTACCCACGTTTTCCGTGGCCGGCCGACGTGGTGGTTTGCGATGTTTGGCCGCTTCTTCGCGTGCCGTGGCCGCGTCTTTGTAAAGGCTCATGTCCTGCTCGGAATAGGTTAAAGCCTTGTTTTCGACAGCTTCGTCGCGGCGATCCAGAACCCGGCGGCAAAGCAGTGGCAATTCCTGTAAACGAATACCGTAGCGGCGCGACAACGCCAGATCCGCCCGTACCGTGAACATCGACCGCGTCCTCTCCGGCGAGATGCCTTCGAATTCAAACACGCGATATCCCGTGGATTCACGGAATCCTTTCAGCACGAACTGTGTTTTTGGGTTATCCATCGCAATCTCCTTTCGTGCCGCTTAGCCTGCCATGCGGGCTTGCGGCATCCGCTTCGCCGCATTGGGGTCAAGCATCACACGGAAACGGGAAATCAATCCTTTGGCCATGCTGATGTCCGCGCTGTTGGTCACGTGACCGGGCATGCGTGGATCGATAAACTCACGCCGGAATAGTTGATCGGCTGCCAGTGACGTCAACAATTCCAATTCATTGGTCGTGAGTTTTACGGTTACAGTTTTCATGCTTTTCCTTGTCTTGCAGCCTGTATCGCCTGGTACCGCGGATCCTGTGCAATCATGCTCCGCACCTGCCCGCCCAGCTCCCGCCAGTCCCGAATAAAATAGCCGGCTTCCCTGCGGGCCATCACTTCGCAACGTTTTTCTTCGAGAATTTCCAATACCTTATTGGTGGCTGTTCGCGGACCGTCCTGCTGCGTGCGGGCAACTTCGCGAAACGCATTGGCAACGCGGTCGAACTCAGCGTTGACCTGCGGGCGGATCTGCTCAGCCAATTCGATTTGGTTGCTGGTCCCGGTCATGGCGGTCAGGAGCGCTCCACGCGTTAACCAGTATCGGTTAATTTTCGTTGATTGTCAACGAAATACGTGCCACCATAGGGCGTCTGGTTTACCTTTCAAGGTTAATTCGGCTCAGGAGTTTCATGTGGATATCTCCCTGGTGATCCGGCAGAGATTAAACGAACTAGGCAGGGATCAGAAGGATCTCGCAGCCGCCGCGCAGGTCACCGATTCCTATATTTCCCAGCTGCTGGCGCGGAAAAAGGCCCCACCAGCACCGGGGCGGACCGACATTTACGAGAAAATAGGCGGGTTCCTCGGGCTGCCCCCGGGCGAGCTCTCGAAACTGGCCGAAGCGCAGCGCCGCCAGGAATTACGGAAGAAGGTGGCCGAGCCACCAGCCCCGCTATATCGCGAATGCCGTGGCTTGATCCTGCGCAAGTGCGAGCCGGCAAGGCGCGACGAGATCCGCAGGATTTTCGAGAAAGACCCGTTCGGGGAACTGGAACGCCTGGTCACGCAGAAGCTGCTTGATGTCGTGCAAGGCGTAGCGATTCTGGAATTTCCGGACACCGATATTTCCCATGTTTCCCCGGAGCGTTGTGTATCTTTTCTCGATCCCGCAATTGATTCGTGGGATATCGATCTGAAGACCCTCGGCATTGAGGTTGTACTGAACCGCCGGTTAACGCCCGGTGGCACCCGGCGCTTCGAGTTCGTGGAGAAATCGGAGGAGCTACCTTTCACGATTGAACCCGGTTTCGAGCAATTCCTGCGCGACAAGACTCTCAGTCGGGACGCCACGGAGCCGGAGATCGAGTTTCTCAAAGCCCTGAAGTTCCAAGGGCGCAGGCCCGCAGCCTTGTATTACTACCGGGAATTGCAAAGTCTGCGGGATCCGTTGCACTTCCCCCCCGGCCATTAGTTGTAGTTCCTGTATTTTGACAAACTCACCGCGCCGATCGGGCACCCTAACTCCTGGCCAGACAGAAGTGGCTCAATTCTTGTCTGGTGCCGAAGATCTCACGTTCCACGGAAGAATCTCCGCCAGCAGACTTATCAAAGGCGACATACTCTCTACCGGCGTTGTCCATCGCGTACCGCTGCTGACACGCGGCCGGAAAAACAGGCGTTCCACCGTAGTGCCTCTCGCCTGAGTAGTCGTCAATATCGCAAACTCTCCATCAGCCACTCCCGGTTCTCCCGCACCGCCCCCCGCAACGTCTCTACCAGCTCCTCCCGCCGCTCATACAAACGCCGTGGCTCAACCCCGCCATGCTTCTCCAGCAGCGCCTTCACCACAAACGGCATCATCATCGAATAGTCCGCC
>JBBROK010000033.1:0-50986 GCA_038229475.1 Bryobacterales bacterium
ACTGGGAATGTTCGGAGAATCGGGGCGTGGCGAAAAGCAATTCAACTGGATTCACGCCATCGCCTGCCCCTCGGAGAACACACTGATCATCGCCGATATGAATAACTGGCGGGTACAGAAAGTGACGCTGCATCCGGAGAAAGCGAAGTAACAGGCAAGAACCCGTTTACGCCTGAAAGGAACACTTTTGAACAAGGTTTTGGAAAGTGCTGATATCGCGGTAAACGATATTGCGGACGGAGCCACGCTGATGATCGGCGGCTTCGGCCTCTGCGGAGTCCCCGATGATCTGATTGAGGCGCTGGTGCGGAAGTGCCCGAAGCACTTGAGCACCATCGCCAACAATATGGGCGTGGATGGACGGGCCATGGGACTGATGCTGACCGCCGGCATGGTGGACAGCCATACCGGCAGTTACGTGGGTGAGAACAAGCTGCTGGAATCCATGGTGTTGCAGGGTCAGTTGAAGCTCACGTTGCTGCCGCAGGGCACGCTGGCGGAGAGCATTCGCGCGGGCGGGGCCGGTATTCCGGCTTACTTCACTCCTGCCGGAGTGGGCACCATGGTTGCCGAAGGCAAGGAGGTTCGCGAGTTCGGCGGCCGTCAATACCTTATGGAGCGGGCTTTGACCGCGGATTTCGCACTGGTGAAGGCGTGGAAGGGCGACCGGCTGGGCAACCTGGTCTACCGCAAGACCGCGCGCAATTTCAACCCGATGATGGCCACGGCCGCGCGAATCACCATTGCGGAAGTGGAAGAGCTGGTGGAACCAGGCGAACTGGATGGCGATCAGATTATGACGCCGGGCGTGTATGTGAAACGGATGATTGTGGCGCAGCCGCGAGAGAAGGTTATCGAACGGCGAACCAGCAGAAAGAGAGCGACGTAAATGGACGTACGCGAGATCATTGCGCGACGCGCCGCGAAGGAAATGCGTGACGGGTATTACGTCAATCTGGGGATCGGAATTCCCACCATGGTCTCCAACTATGTGCCGGAAGACATGGAAGTCACCCTGCAATCGGAGAACGGCATGCTGGGAGTGGGACCCTATCCGTGGGAAGGCGATGAAGACGGGGACCTGATCAATGCCGGTAAAGAGACGGTAACGGAAGTACAAGGTACGTCGTTCTTTTCCAGCGCCGATTCCTTCGCGATGATTCGCGGCGGCCATATCGACCTGAGCATTCTGGGCGCAATGGAAGTGGATAAAGACGGCAACCTGGCCAACTGGATGGTGCCTGGCAAGATGGTGAAAGGTATGGGTGGCGCGATGGATCTGGTGGCCAGCGCAAAGCACCTGATTGTGGCCATGGAACACACGACGCGCGATGGCCAGCCCAAGATTCTGAACCACTGTTCGCTGCCGCTTACCGGGCTGCGCGTGGTGAATACCATCATCACGGAACTGGCGGTGATCCGGGTGACACCGGAAGGGCTTCGCCTGGAAGAATTAATGCCGGGCGTGACTGCGGAACACGTGCAAAGCCTGACCCAACCAAGGCTGATTTTTCCCCCGGGTTTTGGGGCCAAACTTCAGTAACCGAAATAGCACTCGGGCGTCCAAACAAAGAGTGCGTATTTTCGCGATAGCCACGTTGCTCGTGTGCATGGTGCTGTCGCCTCTGCGGGCGCAATCGCCTGCGCCACCCACAGCGCAGGTTCGCGATCTGGAAATTCCCCGGCTCACCACCCGGCCAAAGCTGGATGAATTCCTGCATGGCGCCAGCCGCGCGGATATGAAACGGGTGGATGATTTTCGCCAGCGGAGCCCGGGCGACGGCACTCCCGTAAGCCTCCGCACAACGGCGTTCCTCGGTTACGATGACAACAACTTGTACGCCGTCTTTGTGTGTGAATCGCCGGCTGGCCAAACCCGCGCCCGGATGGCGCGGCGCGAGGATGTGCTGAGCGATGACACTGTAGGTCTCTTCCTCGATACCTTTCACGACCGGCGCCACGGCTACGAATTCTTCGTGAACCCTTACGGAATACAGGCCGACGCATTGCTGACTGATGGGCGCAATGACGAATTCAGTTTCGACACGCTGTGGTCGTCTGACGGACGGGTGACGCCGGAGGGATTTACCGCGATGATCGCGGTGCCGTTTCGCAGTCTGCGCTTTACCTACGACGATATGCAGACGTGGGGACTGGGGCTGGGGCGATTCATTCCGGCGCGCAACGAGCGCGCCTTCTGGCCTTTTATCACGGATCGCATTTCCGGCTTCGTTCCGCAACTGGGCGCGGTGACGGGATTGAGCGGAATTTCTCCGGGACGAAATCTGCAGCTCATTCCCTATGCCTCCTTTGGCCACGCGCACTTTCTGGATACTCCAGCCGGCGGGCCTTTGTTCCGCAGCACCAACGACACGCGGATCGGGCTGGACGCCAAGGCGGTGATCCATGATTCTCTGACCGTGGATCTGGCGGTGAATCCGGATTTCAGCCAGGTGGAGTCGGACGATCCCCAGGTGACGGTGAACCAGCGTTTCGAGGTATTCTTCCCGGAGAAGCGACCATTTTTTCTGGACAATGCCGGTTACTTCACGACCCCCGAAAACCTCTTCTTCTCGCGACGGATTGCCGACCCGGAATTTGGGGTCCGGCTGAGCGGCAAACTGGGCCACTGGAATGTGGGCGTGCTGGCAGCAGACGACCGGGCTCCGGGCCACCTGGAGGATCCATCCGATCCGCTGAATGGGAAACGCGCGCGAATTGGCGTGGGACGTTTGCAAAGAGAGTTCGCCAAAGAGTCGAGTGCCGGCGTGCTGGTGACAGACCGGGAGTTCGGGGGCGGATTCAACCGGGTGGAGTCTGCCGACCTGCGGTTGCGGCTGGGCCCGGTCTGGACCGTCGATGGCCAGGCCATCATGAGCCAGACCAGAAAGACTGACGGAACCGAGACTTCGGGTACAGCTTTCACTCTGCAGTTGAACCGGTCCAGCAGGACCGGGGGATACAGCTTCAATTATCAGGATCGCGGCGCGGGCTTCCATACGGATTTGGGATTTGTACCACGGGTGGATATTCGCCAGATGAGCCAGTTTGCCCGGCGCGTCTACTACCTGAAGAACCGGAGGGCGGGGTTGATTTCAGTGCGGGGAAACACGTTCGCCAAAATCATCTTCGACCGTTCCGGCAGGCAGCAGGAGTGGGGGGTGAACCCGGTATTGAATTTTGAATTTGCTGGTTCCACGTTTCTCGGAGCCGGTGCCACCCGCGGGTTTGAGCGCTTCAACGACCTCAATTTCCGTGGTGCCGGTTATTTTTTCTATGCGCATTCCGAAGCGTTGAAAAAAATGACGGTGGACACGAATGTCGAAAGGAACAACCGCATCAACTACAACCCTGCGGGAAACATTTTGCCGTTTCGCGGGGACTGGACTGCGCTGCAGACCACGCTCACCCTGCGACCGACATCGCGCCTGAAACTGGAAGAGGTGTATTTTTATACGCATCTGAAATCGAGGGCCGATTCGTTTGCCGGAATGACCACCCCACCGGCAGGCAGTGAGACCACGGTATTTGTAAATCATCTGATCCGGTCGAAAGCGAACTTCCAGTTCAATCGCGAGTTTTCGCTGCGGCTGATTGTGGACTACAACGCCACGCTGCCCAACAGCACTTTGAGTGCGCTGGAACGGCAAAAGAAGCTGGCCGGAGATGTGCTATTGACGTGGCTGTTGCATCCGGGGACAGCATTTTATCTGGGGTACACGGACCGGCTGGAGAACCAGAACATTCTGTTGGGCGCGCCGCCCACGCTGGGCAGGCTGGACTTCCCTTCCACGACTACCAGCCGGCAGTTCTTTGTGAAGCTGAGCTATCTGTTTCGCTTCTGACCGCGCGACGATGTTATTTTCGTGGGTGCCGATGAATGTCGCCCAATTCAGCGCCGTGGTTTTTGTGGGCTCCGCGGTGGCCGGCTTTTTGGGGGCGCTGACGGGGCTCGGCGGCGGTATGGTGATTGTGCCGCTGCTGACTTTGGCGTTGGGCGTGGACATTCGATACGCCATTGGCGCTTCCCTGGTGGCCGTGATTGCGACCTCCTCTGGCTCGGCGGCGTCGTTCCTGCGCCAGGGGTATGCCAACATTCGTGCGGGAATGCTGCTGGAGGTGGCCACTACATCGGGCGCACTGGTGGGTGCAAGCCTTACAACGCTGCTGCCGGGTTCTGCGATTGCGCTGATTTTCGGGCTTGTACTGCTGGGATCGGCACTGACGGCAACGAAGAAATCACTGGTGGATGGCGAAGATCTGGGCGACAAGCTGTGCGAAAGTCTGCATCTGAGGAATACCTACCCTTGCGATGGCCGGATAGTGAACTACGGTGTGAGGCGCATACCCGCGGGCTTCGCCCTGATGGCGGGCGCCGGTGCTCTTTCCGGGCTGCTGGGTATTGGTTCGGGCGCCGTGAAGGTGCTGGCCCTGGACCGGGTGATGCGCTTTCCATTTAAGGTTTCCACCACCACCAGCAACTTCATGATAGGCGTTACGGCGGCAGCCAGTGCGGGCGTTTACCTGGCACGGGGATACATTGACCCGGGTTTGGCAATGCCGGTAACTCTGGGCGTCCTGGGTGGCGCATTGGCGGGCTCGCGGGTACTGATGCGGGCACCGGTGGGAATTCTGCGTAACGTTTTCCGGGGCGTTTTGCTTCTGCTTGCGGTACAAATGATCTGGAATGGTGTGAAAGGCACATTTTGATCGGCGACAACCGGATTGAACGGCAGATGGGGCGATTGCTTCAGGCAGGCGTGCTGGTCTCGGCTGCCGTGATGGCGTTGGGTGGCGTGGTGTACCTGGCGGGCCATGGCGGGCAGGTTCCGGTTTTAAAGACCTTTCACAAGGCAGCCTGGACCGCCGACACGCGTATTCTACAAATTGGAATTCTGCTGATGATCGCCACACCCATTGCCCGAGTGGTATTTGCCGTCTTCGCCTTTGCCAGAGTCAAAGACTGGCTTTATGCGGCGGTGGGCGCAATGGTTCTGGCCCTGATCACATGGGGGTTCGTCCATCCAGGTTAAATTCCAATTCGCCGTGGTCTTACTGATTGCCGCAGTGCCTGCCATCGCGCAGCGCGGGCGGCAGCCGCAGCCAACGTCAATCCCATTGAACATGCCGCGCGCGCCGGAGACAACCCCGGAGCGGCTCACCGGCACGCTGCTGCGGCTGAATTTCGTGGAACTGGTAATGCAGGCCGCCGACCGCCGGGTGATTCAAATGACTCTGCCGACGAATCTGCGCCTGACTCGCAATAGTGAGGACGGTCGGCCGATACCGGTTACGGCGGCCGCGTTCGAACCGGGCGATCAGGTAACCGTCCAAACCCAGCGCGACAATCAGAATTGGTATCACGCCGAGAAGCTTCAACTGGAGGCCAAGGGTGGGGCGGAGGAGAAGACTGCCGCCGCACAGACCCTGGATGATGCCTATGGCACCGACATGACCACGCAAGCCGTGTTTCGCGGAACCAGCGTTGACCCGATAATCGACGCCGCCCGCGCTGCCACTGTGCAGTTAACCCGCAGTTTGCCGGATTTCACTGTCCATCAGGTGACCACGCGTTATAACAGCGGCACTGCCGACCTGAAGAGCAAAGGGCGAAAACTGGATGAGGTAACCGCCGATCTGGTGACAGAGAACGGCAAGGAATCATTCCGAAACCTGTTGGTGAACGGGAAGAAACCGAAGGAGACACCGGAGCAAACGGGAGCGTGGTCGAGCGGCGAATACTCCAGCATTGTCATTGAAGTTCTAACGCCGCGCACTCGAACCGTGTTTGAAGCGAAGGGCCCGGAGACGGTGAGCAGGCGGCAAGCGTGGCGCTTTTCATTTGCGGTGGATGAAGCCCACTCGCACTGGATTCTGGGTACATCGGGACAACGATATCTCCCCGCATTCAACGGCACCATTTGGTTCGATCAGGAGACGGCGCGAGTATTGAAGGTGGAAATTGTCAGCCAGTACCTGCCGCGGTTCTTTCCGATAGAAAGAGTGGTGTCATCGGTGGAGTATGACTTCTTTTCGCTGGGGGACGCCAGGTACCTGCTGCCGGCGCGGGCAGAATCGATCAGTTGCACTCGTGGCAGGAACGGTTGCTCACGCAACCAGATTGAATTCAAGGGCTACCGGAAGTTCGGTGCGGAGAGTTCCATCAGTTTTGACCGTGACCCCCGGTAGCTGTAGTGATAGACTAGCGCGTGAGGAGATCCACACATGAGGTTTAAAACAGCCGTTGCGCTGCTGGCCGCTCTCTGCGGCGCTGTCTTCGCGCAACAGCCCGCCGCGGCCCCGCTGCTTAAGATTGGAGATGTAGCGCCGAATTTCACGCTCAACTCCACTAAGGGCGGTAAGGTCACACTGGCCGATTACAAAGGCAAACAGCCCGTAGTGCTGGCGTTCTTCCCTGCTGCTTTCACCGGTGGCTGAACGAAGGAATTCACCGCATACCAGGCTGGTATTGCAAAATTCAACGGCAACAACACGGTAGTATTCGGAATCAGCACAGACAACTCGCCTTCACAGAAAGTCTTTGCCGATCAGTTAAACATGTCTTTCGCTTTCCTGAGTGATTTCAGTAATCGCGAAGTCGCCAAGGCGTATGGCACGCTTCGTCCAGACGGTATGTCCAACCGTGTGACGTACGTTGTCGACATGGATGGCAAGATCGGGTTCGTGGACGATAAGACGGCAATCGACCCGCTGGCGGTTGATGAGGCATGCAGCCGTTTGGCGCACCGGACTAAGTAGCAGATTGGGAAATCAGTAGTTGCGTTACGGGGGGCGGGCCGAAAGGTCCGCCCCTTTTTTTCGACGGGGAACAGTTTCTGATTGACAAGTGTTAAGCTACAGACGACAGTGCATCAGTGAAAATCCGTGATTTCGATCATAAAGGCCTGAAGCGCCTCTACGTGGAAGACAGCGTGAAAGGTGTGCCACCCGACACCGTGGACAAACTCCGCAAGATGCTGGCGTTCCTCGACGAAATGGAAGATCCGGAGGAACTGCGGGCGCTCGCGGCGTGGAAAGTGCATACGCTCACGGGTGATCGCAGGGGGACGTGGAGCCTCAGCGTTACCCGCAACAGGCGTCTGACATTCCACATCGACAGCGACGAAAACGAAATTTGCCAATTGAATCTGGAAGACTATCACTAAGGAAGAAGGAACAATGCCATGCCCATAAAGAACCCGCCGCATCCCGGCGATTTTATCCGGACCGAGATTGTCGATCCCGCCGGCCTCTCGGTAACGGCGGCGGCGGTGGCGCTGGGCGTTTCCCGGCCGGCACTATCCAGCCTGCTCAACGGCAAGGCAGACCTCTCCGGCGAAATGGCGCTGCGCATTGAGAAGGCCTTCGGCATCCGGATGGACACGCTGATGAGAATGCAGTCCGCATTCGACATCGCCCGGACCCGGAAACGGGAAAGGGAGATTCGTGTGCGGCGGTTTCAGCCCGCTGACATGCATCTGTAGTTCACTCTGGCAGTCGGGCTCGATATGGTGGCGCGTGTAACGATGCTGATCGCAGCGACGAAAACGCCCAGGATGGCCGAGATCGTACAACCTACCGGGAGCGGACGCTGATGAGGAAGCCGATCAGCGCCGCAGCACCGGTGGCACAGGCCCATGCTGCCAGCCAGCCGCGGTCGATCAGGGCACCGGCGATAACCGGCGCAACAATCTGCGCGATGGAAGTGAGGGACTGCGTAAGGCCCAGTACGACACCCAGTTCGCGACGGTCGGCTTGCTGGGTAATGAGTGACGTTACGGCGGGGCGGACAACGCCGGAGCCGTAGGAACCGATGGTGTTGGCTGCCAATAGCTGACCGAACGTGTTGGTCCAGCCCAACAGGGTATAGGACACGGCGCTGGCGGCAAAGCCGGTCCAGACCAGTTTGCGTTCACCCATCCATTTCACCAGGGGTCCCATCAGGCCCCCCTGCAGGATGATGCCAAGGAATCCGGAATAGGCAAAGATATAGCCCACCTCGCGCGCCCCGTAGGCGTGACCATCCCACAAGTAGCGGCCCTTGGCGTACAGAGGAAATCCGCTGATGAACAGCGAGAAGGATACGGCAAAGCAGAGGAACTGGAACAGGAGTCGTCCCAACCCGGGGCGGCGGAAGTATTCGACATAGGTGCCCCAATCGAAAACGCCGAGCCGCTTGCCGGCAGGACCGGGTTCCGCATCGTAATGTGGTTTCGTGCCCGGCAACAGAAAGGTGGTGCAAAGGATGCTGGTGAAGGAAAGTCCCGCAGCCACCAGGATGGGGTAAGCGTAGCCGTACTGCGCAAGGAAACCGGAAATCCCGGGGCCAATCAGGAAGCCAATCCCAAACGCAATGCCGATCAGGGCGAAAGATTTGGAGCGTTCCCCGGGTTCGGTGACGTCGGCAATATAGGCTTGCGCCAGCGACAGATTGCCCGCCGTGATGCCGTCGATCACGCGGGAGACAAAGACCAGCCAAAGTGAGTTGGCCGATGCCAGAACCAGAAAACCGATGAAGGTGCCAATCTGGCTGACAATCAGCAGCGGCTTGCGTCCGGAGCGATCCGACATCTTCCCCAGAATGGGACCGGCAATCAACTGGCAAACTGCGTAGGTGGAGACCAGCAGGCCCACCTGGGTGGCAGACGCCCCAAAGTTCTGCGCGTAGAACGGCAGCAGCGGAAGAATGATGGTTAACCCCAGAACGTCCACCAGGACAATCAGAAAGATGGGAAGTAACGGGGATTTTTTTAAGTGCGCCTGAGGCAAGTCTCCATGCTAGCCTATGACTTTTTCGGGGGGAGCGGGGAGCGCGGCAATTTGTTTGTCCACATGATCCAGGGCGAGCTGTTTTTGCTCGCGCAGCCGCGGGTTGGACGATTCCGCAAGCTCACGATGCAGGCGGGTGCGGGTTAGCTGCAAGTCACGCAATTGCTCTTCGCCGGGGGAGCGGATACGCGCGGCCTGGGCATGGTCTGTGGCCCAGTCTTCAATCTGATTCTCTACGTCTTTGCTTTCCCAGCCACGTGCCATTTGTGCTCCCTTACTTCAATTCGGTCACCGGGATATTGAAGGCAACGGTATTCAGAACACCCTTGCGCTGAAACTGCACCCAGACGCGATAGGTGCGCGCGCGAGGGAAAATAATATTGAAATACATGGTATCGCCGCCATCGGCGGAAAACGGGTGCTCATGGAGAGTGTCCACCAGGTCATCACTGGCCGCCATCATATGTGCCCATGCGGCGAGGTATTTTTCCAGGCCGTCGCCTGGCTTGATCTTCAGCTGAATCAGAGTCTTCTCGCCCACAATGGCCTGGGCAGGAGATAACTCCATTTCCATGGTTGTGTTGGGGCCCTTTTGCGCTTCCAGATCGGGCTTCAGAATGGCCACATCGAACGAGGGAATATCTTCCGCCGAGCCGGGAACAAAAATTGTTTTGGCGATGAGCTGAGGTACGCCGCCGGTAGGGTAGAAATCGCCCAGCACCCGGTACATGCCGGGTTTGGGGAAAGCCATGTCATAGCGCAGAGTGCCATCTTTTGCAATGGTTGGATGCTCGTGGGCAAAAAAGGACATGTCATTGCTGATGAGGAAGAGATGGAAGCGCCGGTCGTGCATTACATCAAATTTATTGATGGTCTTGCCGGTAACCGGGTCTTTGGCTTGTAGTTCCAAACGAACTTTTTCGCCCACCTTGAACCTGGCCGGCTTGATATGGATATCCAGCGGGTACTCGGTCTGATCCGGAACACCGATCACCAGTTTCATGCCGCAGCGGGGGCAGAAGCCGGGTTTATCGGAGCGCACGTCTTTATCCATGGGGCAGTAGAAATCCTGCGGTGCCGGCAGGTCTGCTTTCTCCAGGGTGATACCGGGAACGGCCGGGGCAATAACGGTCTGCGCCGAACCGAGGCTCAGGGAACAGAGCAATACAACGAGCGGTGTACGCAACTTCATATATCTCTATTGTGACTCACAAAAGTCTCTCCAACCACGCCTATTCAACAACAGCGAGCAAAGTACCAGCGGTGACGCTGGCATTAACGGCAACCGCAATCACGGTGACGCGGCCATCACGGGGGGCCTTCATTTCGTTCTGCATCTTCATCGCTTCCACCACCAGGATGCCTTGCCCCTGCTTCACTTCGTCGCCCACGGCAACAAGAATACGCACCACTTTGCCAGGCATGGGCGCAAGAATGGATGCCTTGCCGTGAACGCCACCGCCCGCACCACCATGTTTCCAGGCGCGTGGATCTTCCACGGAGAATTCGAAGCGTCGCCCGGCAAGGGCAATGTGCGATTCCGACGCCCATACTTCAAAAACAGAAGACCCGATGAGGACGGAGAAACTTCCCGGCTCGGTCTCTACCACATCGGCTGCCGGGTGTGGGTCAACTGTCTGGCCATCGATTTGAATAACCGGCTTCATCGGTGCAAGCTCCTGCGCCCGGCGGCGAGCCAGCGGGAAGTTTCCTGAGCCACGGCAGAGGTGCTGCGGTCATGGCCTGCCTGGGACGCCAACGCCACGGCGGCGGCCACAGGAAGAATCTCTTCCGCAACCGGCGGGGCGAAGTCGATACCGGCGGCCAGCAGTTGATCCAGATATCCCGTATGCAGATCGCCGGCACGGAATGCGGGGTCGTTCAGAATGATCTGGAACAAAGGCAGGTTCGACATGATGCCGCCGATGTGATATTCCCCTAAAGCGCGCAGCATCCGTTCGATGGCCTGTTCACGGTTCGCGGCCCATACGATGAGCTTCGACAGCATGGGGTCATAGTCAATGGGAACGGTCCAGCCGGCGTAAATACCGGAATCCACACGGACACCCGGCCCTGCCGGTTCACTCAGCCGGGTGATCTTTCCCGGTGAGGGGAAAAAGTTGTTGGCGGGATCTTCGGCATACACACGGCATTCCATCGCCGCCCCGCGCAACGCAACATCGGCCTGCGTGAAAGGCAATTTTCCGCCCGCAGCGACTTCGAGCTGTAGCCGGACAAGATCGAGGCCAGTGACCAGTTCCGTCACCGGGTGCTCTACCTGCAACCGTGTGTTCATCTCCAAAAAGTAGAAGCTGCCGTCATTGGAGGCGAGGAACTCCACGGTTCCGGCATTGTAGTAACCAGCGGCACGGGCAGCCTTCACCGCCGCTTCGCCCATCCGTTCGCGCATACCCGGCATGCGGGCCAGCAGCGGAGAGGGAGACTCTTCAATCACCTTCTGATGCCGACGCTGCACAGAACATTCGCGCTCACCCAGATAGACCATGTTGCCGTGGCGATCACCGAAGATTTGAATCTCCACGTGCCGGGCGTTTTCGATCAGCTTCTCTACATAAATCCGTCCGTCACCGAAGGCCCGCAGGGCTTCGCTGGAGGCGGAGTCGAACGCGGAAAACAGATCTTCGGCTCGATCCACACGGCGCATTCCCTTGCCGCCGCCACCTGCGACAGCTTTGAGCATGACGGGAAAACCAGTATCGCGGGCAAATGCGGCGGCTTCCGTGGCAGAGGTAAGCCCCTCTTCGGTACCTGGAACGATGGGTGCGCCACCAGCCTGGGCGGTGCGGCGCGCTTCGGTCTTTGACCCCATGCGGCCAATGGAGGCAGCAGAAGGACCAATGAAGACAATTCCAGCATCGTCACAGGCCTGGGCGAAGGCAGCGTTTTCAGAAAGGAATCCATAGCCGGGGTGAATCGCCTGGGCGCCACAGCAGCGGGCGGCTTGCAGAATGCGCCCGACATTCAGGTAACTTTCGTGCGACGGCGAGGGACCAATGTGAACGGCTTCATCGGCTTTGCGCACGTGCAGCGCGGCGCGGTCGGCATCGGAGTAAACGGCAACCGAACGAATACCCATTTCACGCAACGTGCGAATAATGCGCAGGGCGATTTCGCCGCGATTTGCGATCAGAACTTTTTCAAACATCAGAGCACGGGCTACTTCACTTCCACAAATTCCAGCGCTTCCTTACTGGGCCCTTCGATCATGAAAGCGCGTGTCTCCGCCAGTTTGTAGGGCTCCAGCAGGATTTTCACTCCCTCTGCTTTCAGCTTGGCGTACCAGGCATCGAGATCGGCCACGCTCAGCGCCACGTGATCGGCACCGTGGCCACGCGTGCTCGCAAGCGGCGTATCGCCGGGCCGAACATACCAGTTCATGGCGATATTGTCGAAACTGACGCCGCCGGTGGGGCTGCGGTACATGCCATCTTTTGTCAGCGAAACCCAGGTCTTCTCACCGCGGACAACCTTGCACGTCTCTTCGGTGGGTGCGGTCGCAGGGGCCCCGCGACCGGCCCGCGGCACCACGTTGAGATGCTTTTGATACCAGAGCACGGCGCAGAGCGGATCGTCCTGATACATATGGACATGGTTGAAGTACTCGGTGGGGGAATTGCCTGCGACTTCCACCATGGCTCCATCGGGGCCAGCGATATAGGCGAAACCGGCACCGCCATTGGGCTTGATGCTTTGTGCTTTGGCCTCTTCAATCTGCAGCTTTGAGCGTCCGAGAGTTCCGGCGGCACCGGGCCAGGAATCACTGCTGATGGTGACGAAGCCATCGCCGTCACCGGTCCACAACGGAAGAAATTTCGCACCTCTGGCCTGAAGTGCAGGCACGGACGCGCGCTCATCGGTGACGTTCCAGCCATAGTGCCAAACAGCGGTTTGCGGCATCATCGGCGGAGCGGTTGCCACCTTGTTGATCAGGATCCATCCCTTGCCGATTTTGAGTGCCGGCTTGCCGTCGAAACTGGTGCGGGAGCTGGTGGTGAAATATTTGGTGAAAGAGTCGACAGCCCCCTCCGGGTCGGTTGAATTCAGGTGGAGATGGTGGAATCCGGGTTGCGGCAATGGTGTTTGGGCAACTGCGGAAATTGCGAAGAGAAAGAGAACAATTTGCCGGTTCATCGGGACGTCTAAACTCCTGAGTAAAAGCATACGACGAAGGGGCGCGCAGCGGAAGCACGACGCGACTAAAGTCGCGGGAACACGCTACGCGCGGGTGGCGCCGTAACCGGCTTCTTCCACGGCTGCTATCAAGCGGGATGCGGTTTCAACGGGCGCAGCAACACTGGCACGGCCGGAATTGAGATCCACTCTGGCGGCACCGGGACCCGCAATGGCATTCAGGGCGCGGGTCACGTTGCGGACGCAGGCGGCACACGTCATACCGGAGATGATCAGGTCCAGGGAGGCGTTTTCCACTAAATCAGCGTGTCCGGTGAAGTTGCGGCGATGCGGCGTTCAAAGGCTTTCATCAGACGTCCGTGGACGTCGTCGGGAATACCGCAGGGTTTCATGCCCTGGTAGACCCGAATAGTCTTGCGGGTGGTATCGCAGATCACCCAGCAGTTGGGGCACTCGGCGAGGTGCCGCTCCAGCTTCAACTTGATTTCGGCTCGCGTTGTTTCGTCCAGATACTCGTTCAACTCGGCGAGGAATTCTTTACATGTAAGCAAAGGCGTCATCCCCCTTGCGTTTGAAGAAGCGGTTCAGCTTGTCGCGAAGCTGGAGGCGGGCCCGCAGCAGCCGGCTCTTGACGGCCGGGATGGAGAGCTCCAGAGCTTCGGCGGTTTCTTCCGTGGAAAGGCCATCCACATCGCGCAGGTTGAAAACCGTTCGGTAGATGGGTTCCAGGCCGTCGATGGCTTCGGTGAGAATGCCGTGGAGTTCTTCGCGGGAGAACTGTTCTTCGGGGTCAGGATCCCAGGCAGCGATTTCACGGACCATGGTGTCTTCGCCGGTATCGATTTGCTCATCCAGAGAGACGGTGCGGTCACTGCGGCGCTTCCGCAGTTTCATCAGCGCCTGATTTACCGCGATACGCACGGCCCACGTGTAAAAACGGGAATTGCCCTGAAACTGGTCGAGGTGCTGATAAGCCTTGATGAAGGCTTCCTGCAGAACGTCTTCGGCATCTTCGCGGTTCTGGGTAATATTCATTGCCAGGCGGAAGATCTTGCCTTCGTAACGGGAAATGAGCTGCGAAAAAGCGCCGGTATCCCCTGCCCGCGCACGGGTGATCAGTTGCAGTTCTTCCTCAACTTCAGGAGAGACCTCTACAGGCACCGGGACCGGAATGGTTTCGGTTGGCATCTTTCGCTCAACTTTATTATCCCACGCAAACACAGGTGCGAGGTAACAGCCCGAATTGGCGGTGACAAGCATCATTGCGTTCCATAGGATGAACGGGAAACGGGAAAGTTGCAGGCTAGCGGACGGTTTTGCGCTTTTCCCAGTTGCTCAAGACGTGGACGACGTAGGCCCGCGTCTCGGCATAAGGAGGGATTCCGTGATAGCGTTCCACGGCTGCGGGACCGGCGTTGTAAGCGGCCAGAGCAAGCAGGACCTGATCGGGAGAAGACTCAAAGCGGGCAAGGAGATCGCGGAGATAGCGGACGCCGCCATCGGTATTCTGCACAGGATCATGGGGGTTGACGCCGAGCTGGCGGGCGGTGTCTGGCATCAGTTGCATGAGGCCGATGGCACCTTTGGGAGACAGGGCGTGGGGGCGCATGGCAGATTCGGTTTCCATCACACTGGCGACGAATTCCGGGGGGAGAGCGTATTTGAGGGCAGTCCAGGAAGCCAGTTCGGCGGGAGTACCGGGAGGGGTGGCGGACACCAAAGAAGCGGGCAGCGGACTTGATGGAGGGGCAGGCTGGACGAAGGGCGCTGGCGACGGGAGTGGAGCGTCGTCCTGTTCAAAATGGTGGATGGCGCTGGCGGGGAGCTCGATGGTGCCGTCACCCACGTAGAGGCGGACAGAATTCTGTGACAACTCGTGACGCTCGGCATAGAGGCGAAGACCGTTGTTGAGAACGGCATCCTCCGCAGCGTGGAGACCGGGAGTGGCGAGGGACAGACCGATAATGAAAGCGATGGCCCGCAAACAGCTATGACGAATTTAACCCCGGGAGCGTGCAGATTGCAAGGACCGGCCCCGGAATTGACGGTGGCGCTGGAGGCGGTTGCGCCGGGGGAGGCGCTGGATATCGCGGCGGGGGCGGGGAGACACGCGGCCTGGCTGGGGGAACGGGGCTGGCAGGTGACGGCGGTGGATCGCGTGGCCGGGGCTGCGTCACCGGGAGTCACGTGGATGGCGCGGGATCTGGAGGCGGCGGGGCTGGAGATTGCCGAGGGCAGTTTCGATGGGATTATTTGCTGGCTCTACTGGCAGGCGGATTTGCTGCCGGGAATCGCGCGCGGTGTGAGACCAGGCGGAGTGGTGGCGCTGGCCGGAAAGTTGACGGGGCGATTTGCGACGTCGCTGGCGGCCTGGCGAGAGGCGTTCCGCGGATGGGAGGAACTGGGGTGCGGGGAGGATGGGTTTAAGGCATGGCTGATTGCACGCAAGCCGGATAAGCAGGACGCAATTCAGGCCTGATGGGGCGGTTCAACGCAGGTGACCTGGAATATTCGGGGTTAATTGATAGAGCTTGACGAGAGCGCTTGTCTCCAGAAGTGGCCGGGCAACAATGTTCCGGCTTCAGGCGGTGATGAGTTCCGGCGTTTCGAAGAAGCTATCGACGAGGTCGACGATCCGGCCCGCTTCACTGGCCTGGTAGATAGAGGCGCGAAGGTTTGCTCCGCCGCGGATTCCGTGCGTGAAATAAGTGGCGAACTGCTTCATCTTGCCCACGGCGTCGTGATCTTCGCGGGCGATAAGAAGGGCGTAGTAAGTGCGCATCGTCTCGTAACGGTCGCGGTGGCTGGGCTGTTCATAACTTCCGGTGGCCAGGTACTGTTCGAGCTGACGGAAGATCCAGGGATTGGATGAAGCCGTGCGACCGATCATCACGGCGTCGCAACCGGTTTCGGCGACCATGCGCACGGCGTCTTCCGGAGTCAGAATGTCGCCGTTGCCGATGACCGGAATACGAACGGCATTCTTGACGGCTGCAATGCGAGTCCAATCGGACCGACCACTGTAGCCCTGTTCGCGGGTACGGGGATGGAGCGCAACGGCCTGCAGGCCACAGTCTTCGGCGAGACGTGCCATCTCTACCATGACCAGTTCCTGATCGTTCCAGCCGGCGCGGAACTTGCAAGTGAAGGGAATGGAGATGGCAGCGCGGACTTTCCGGAGAATTTGTTCGACCAGCGGGAGGTCGCGCAGCAAGCCGGAACCGCCGTTACACTTAACGACCTTATTCACAGGGCAGCCGAAGTTGATGTCGAGGATGTCGAAACCGAGGTCCTGGCACACGCGGGCGGCATCGGCCATAACATCGGGATCGGAACCGAAGAGCTGGGCGGAGATGGGATGTTCGGAAGGGTCGAAGGTCAGATAGCGTTCGAGGGTACGGTTCTGTTTGGTAACACCGGCACGCATGGCGGCAGAGACGCCGTGAGAGCTGGTGAACTCCGTCATGATGAGGCCGCAGCCGGTGAGGCTACGGATGAAACGGCGAAAAACGGTGTCGGTAACGCCCGCCATGGGCGCTAGAACCGTGGCGGGACGGATGGCGACGTTGCCAATCTGAAGGTGGTGGGGGAAGTCCACCTTTTCAGCTTAGTATGACGACGACAATGGGAGGGTGGTGATTCAGGCGGCGAGCGAGGCGGATTATCCGGCGGTGGCTCGGATTCAGGCGGCGGTGCCCGAGGCGGCGCAGTGGCCGTTGGGAGATTACTCAAATTTCCAGGTACTGGTGGCGTTGGCGGGCAGCGAAGTCGCGGGGTTCTGCGCATGGCGGCAAACGGTGGTGGACGAAGCCGAGATGCTGAATCTGGCGGTGGCTCCGCCGTACCGCAGGAAGGGCGTGGGGCGAGCGCTGGTGCGGGAGTTGCGCCGGGTGGCGGCGGGGACGATCTTTCTGGAAGTGGCGGAGGGCAACGTGGCGGCGCGGGCACTATACGAAGAAGCCGGGTGGGTGGAAGTTGCCAGGAGAAAGGATTATTACAGTATCGGACAGAGTGCGATTGTCATGAAGAATCTTTCATGCTAAAGTCCGAATAGACGGAAGCTACCCACCCGGCAACCAGAGTTCACGGGGGTCGGGCGAGGCAACTCCACTATAAGGAGAAATGCCGAGAAATGGAACAGAACGCACAAGAAGAACTCAAAGCGCATCTGATACAAACGGATGAGCATTTCCGCGAACTCGTGGAACAACATCGCGAATACAACCGGCTGGTAGATGAGCTGGAACAAAAAGCGGCGTTGTCAACCCAGGAGGAAGTGGAGGAACATCGTTTGAAAAAGCTTAAGCTGCATCTCAGGGACGAGATTGAGCGTATTATGGGCCAACATCACCTGGAGCATGTCAGCTGACGGTTCAGGTGCGCTGCATTAATAAGTAGGGGAGCCCGGCCGAAAGTGGCCGGGCTTTTCCATTTTGACAACTGTGCCGCGTGGAGAGCAAAACCGCCGTTGCGCGGCGGTTGCCTGGCGCTCCATGGTCATTTTTGGACGAGAGCTGCTCTAAACTAAAGTCGCCCGCGGCCAAACACGGCCAGCAGAAGAATCACCACCACGACGACTCCAAGTCCGCCGCCAGCACCCCATTGGTTGTACCCGTAGTAGCCACCGCCACCACCAAAGATCAGAAACAGAAGGATCAAAAGGATCAGCATTTTCGAAATAATCTCCGGACCGAGAGATGCACTTTAACGGCCATTCACTCCGAAGAATGGCATCTGACATGCTTGCGGGTGGTTGGGCATTTCAAGCCCGTGAGGAGAAAAGCAATGACCAACAGTACGAAAGATCGCGTGGAAGGCACAGCGCATGAAGTCAAGGGTGCGGTAAAAGAAACAATTGGCCGCGCCACCAACGACCCCAATCTCGAAAGCGAAGGACAAGTAGAAAAGCTCTCGGGAAAAATTCAGAGAAAAGTTGGGGAAGTAGAGAAGGTCGTCGGGAAATAAGATCGCCAGCGCCGGGAGTCTGCCCCTATGCACAGGGGCAGGCTTTCGTGCGACGCTAAACACCTTCCCGGGCAGAAATTCCGGTTCTGTTCATACCCGCCTGGTCCCTGCCTGCAGTAAGACCCTAGATCACTGGTGCCCTCGAAAGAATTTTCTCGTCCACGTAATTGGCAGCAGGGGGGGCGCAGGGCCCCGGCGACTTCTGCATCGACGCGCAGCCACGGCGGTCAAGGCAACTCACGCCCCCCCCTCCTTAGCATGTTCTGACGTTGGCTGAAACGCCGGGAATACCGGGCTCCGTGCCCACGTTGATACTGTTCGAGGTCGCGGCTTTACGTGATTCCGGACCTCAACCCGCCATCAACTACAAGGCCTTGCAGCCGGAATGGTTGCAATTGCAGGAAATCTCAAGAGTTTCTTTAGCGTCGTCGCAATACTGGCTGCAGTACTTGTCATTTTCCCGCGCCATGCAACTACATGCGGGATGAGCACATTTGTTCGTTTTGTCCGTCATGAAAGCCTCCACCGAACCGTTCAGCACTTTGGGGGCCGGACCGGTCTTGATCAGGCTCCGCAAGCGGTCGGCGATATCGGGATGGCGGGCGAGGTCTTCGAAGCCGGCGAGAATGAGTGCTCGCAGGAGCGGACGGATGTTATCGGGGGCGGCGGCGACTTCCATGGCGAGACGTTCGGGATCGGGGGGGCGAACGTGCCAAACCCAGCTTTGCTTGCCGGAATGCGAATACTCACCGGCGGTCTGACTCACCATGCGAGCGGCGAGGCGGGCGGCGTCAGCGTCGCGCAATCCAGCCATGCGCAGAAGCAGTCCGGCGCGGTCAACCACAGGGGTGAGGGCGCCGGTACACAACGTAACGGCGGCGGCGAAAAGTACTCCGCCGCCGGGAGCAATTTCCACGGCTTCCAGGCCGGTATCGGTGACAACCCTGCGGGCTGCGGCAGTAGCTGGCGGATCGCCCTCAATTGAAGCCGCGCCCAGGGACGGGAGCGACTTCACGGATGCAATAGAGGCACCACGCTCATGCAGGATCAGGGATGCGGCATCCGGGATCTCGCTGTCGCACAAAACCAGAGACTTGCCGCGCCAGTGAAGGCCCGGATGGATGAGGAGTTCGACGAGGGCAGGGCCTTGTTCGGGTGGCGAATGAAACAAGATGGAGCGGGCGCAATCCAACTCCAGGGGAGAGCGAACGGCTGAACCGGCGTGCAGAGAGTTGGCTATCCGGCTGGCTACGCGGAGGGAGACGGCGGCAACCGGGCCAAGCGTATGGGCGCGGGAACGCATGCGCCCCACAAGGCTGCGGGCGACAGCACCCGCGGCGACCAGTGCAAACTCAGGCCGGTATGCCGATGCCCGCGACATCCTTCACCCGCAAGTACTTGATCCGATCCCGAAGCTGCGCTGCCTTTTCAAATTCAAACCGGCGCGCCGCTTCCCGCATATTCTGCTCCAGTCCGATGATGAATTTCTCGCGTTCGGGCGGAGACATTTGGGTCTCGTCTTCGTCCGATGCGATCTCCACGGTGACGTAATCCCCTTCGGCGATACGCACCAGACTCATATCGATGGGCTTGATGATGGATTGCGGAGTGATGTTGTGTTCCTCGTTGTACCGAACCTGAATTTCGCGGCGGCGGCTGGTCTCATCAATGGCCTGCTTCATACTGCCGGTCATGACGTCGGCATAAAGAATGGCGCGGCCTTCCAGATGACGGGCGGCGCGGCCAATGGTCTGAATGAGCGAACCAGCGGAACGGAGGAAGCCTTCTTTATCCGCATCGAGAATAGCGACAAGGGAGACTTCGGGGAGATCGAGACCTTCGCGCAGGAGGTTGATGCCGATGAGGACGTCGTGTTCGCCCCGGCGCAGATCGCGCAGGATTTTCATGCGGTCGAGCGCGCTGACTTCAGAGTGCAGGTAGTTGCACTTGACGCCCACTTCGAGGTAGTAGGCGGAAAGATCTTCGGCCATGCGCTTGGTGAGGGTGGTGACGAGGACGCGCTGGTTGCGGGAGACGCGGATACGAATTTCGTTGAGGAGATCATCGACCTGGCCGCGAATGGGGCGGACCTCAATGGGCGGATCGATAAGACCGGTAGGGCGAATAACCTGCTCCACTACAACGCCGGCGGTTTTGGTGAGTTCGTAGGGGCCTGGGGTGGCGGAGAGGTAGACGACCTGATTCACCCGGTGTTCGAATTCCCCGAAGGTCAGCGGGCGATTATCCAGGGCGCTGGGGAGGCGGAAGCCGTGGCCAACCAGAACCTCTTTGCGTGAACGATCACCGTGATACATGCCGTGGAGCTGCGGGACGGTCTGGTGACTTTCGTCAATGAACATGAGTGAATCGTTGGGCAGATAGTCCAGCAGGGTGGGTGGGGCTTCGCCGGGCAGGCGGGCGGAGAAGTGGCGCGAGTAGTTTTCAATGCCGTGGCAGTAGCCAACTTCGCGAATCATTTCAAGATCAAACATGGTGCGCTGGTGAAGGCGCTGGGCTTCAATGAGCTTGCCTTGCGATTCCAGATGGGGACGCCACTGCTCGAGCTCGGCTTTGATGGATTCGACTGCGGCATCCTTGGTGATCTGCGACATGACGTAGTGGGTCTTGGGGTAGATGGGCAGCCGGTCGTAGGTCTGGCGAACCTGTCCCAGAAGAGGGTCAATCTGCGAGAGGGATTCCACTTCGTCACCCCACATTTCAATGCGGTAGCCGTATTCGTCGGAGGTGGGGTAAACCTCAATGGTGTCGCCACGGACGCGAAAGCAGCCGCGGCGGAGGTCGTCTTCGCTGCGTTCGTAGAGAATTTCCACCAGCTTGCTGATGATTTCGCGGCGGGTGATGTGCTGGCCTTTTTCCAGCATGAGCAACATACCGTAATAGACGTCGGGCGAACCGAGCCCGTAGATGCAGCTCACACTGGCCACGATGATGCAGTCGCGGCGTTCAAACAAAGACTTCGTGGCGGAAAGGCGAAGACGATCCAGTTCGTCGTTGACCGTGCTTTCCTTCTCAATGTAGACGTCAGAAGACGGGATGTAGGCTTCGGGCTGGTAGTAGTCGTAATAGCTGACGAAATACTCGACGGCATTGTTGGGGAAAAAACTCTTGAATTCGTGATAGAGCTGGGCCGCGAGGGTCTTGTTGTGAGCGAGGACGAGCGCGGGGCGACCCATTTCCTCAATGACCTTCGCCATGGTGTAGGTCTTGCCGGAGCCGGTGACACCGAGCAAAACCTGATGTTTCTCGCCATCCCGAATACCGGCGTTCAGTTCTGCGATGGCGGTGACCTGATCTCCCTTGGGCGAGTAGGGGACCGCCAGTTGGAAGGGCATTCTACCAGTATAGGACCGGGAAAACGGGGTTATGGTACCGGAGCTATTGTCAAAGATGTTTGCGGCCCATAGAATCACAACTGAGGTTCAGGTCACGAAGCCTCATGGCTCTGAGACGGCCAATGAATACAGGGCTACAGACCCTTACTTTTTGGAGGGCTGGCCCGCCTGGGAAGCGGAGGCTTTCCAGAGCGGGCCGGTCATTTTTTGGAGCCCGCGGGCGCAGGTGCGTCCTTGATTTCACCGATCCAGAAGTTATCGCCATCCACGAAGACAGTAGCGTCAATTATCTTGTCGGCAGCAAGTTTGGCGAGGTCGGCAGATTCCTTTACGGGATAGTCCATCATCATGGCGGACATCCAGCCGGAGACTTCAGCGGCATCGATTTTGGCGCTTTTGTCAGCCGCGTTCACAGAGACCACTTTGCCGTGCATGGCATAGCGTTTGGTGGCTGCAGACGGTGCGGCGGACGGCGCTGATTCCGGTTTGGAACTACAGCCTGTGATCGCGAGGGATATTGCAGTGAGCAACAACAGGCCTGTTTTTTGCATCGTCATGTGAACTCCGTTAGCGCAGCAAGTCTTCCAATTGTATCCGTGCGCCGGTCTTTTCATCGCGATACTTGACGATGACGGGCGTGTAAACGGAGATGCCCCACGCTTTGCCATGTCCGGAGGTGACGGCGCGGGAGCCGGCGACGACGACGGCACCTTCAGGAATCACCAGGGGCTGGTCATCAGTGGCGCGGAGCACGACGCCGCGCACCAGATCATAGACCGGCGTGGAGCGGTTGAGAATAGTACCGGTGCCGAGTACGGCCTTACTTTTTACCACCGTGCCTTCGTAGACGCCGCAATTGCCGCCCACCAGCACATCATCCTCAATAATGACGGGCAAGGCACCCACCGGTTCCAGTACTCCGCCAATTTGCGCGGCGGCTGAAATATGGCAGTTGCGGCCGATCTGCGCGCAACTGCCGACGAGGGCGTGGGAATCGACCATGGTGCCATCGGAAACATACGCGCCAACATTGATGTACATGGGGGGCATGCAGGTAACGCCGCGACCAACGAAGCAGCCATCGCGAATACTGGAACCACCGGGGACGATGCGAATGCCATCCTGGGGAGTTACCTTGCGAACCGGGTAGGTCGATTTGTCGAGAAAGGGCTGACGCGCGGAGTCGATGGACATGTCCACGATGCCGCCGATACGGAAGCCAAGCAGGATGCCCTTCTTTACCCAACCGTTGACACGCCAGCCGCTGGCCTGCGAGGGATCGGGTTCGGCGGCGCGAATCTCACCGGCATTCAGAGCATCCTTGAATTTCGCGAAGAGGGCGAAGTGATCCGGGGTGTACGTCTCCGGCTTGTGGTCGAAAATATGTTCAATTGCTTCGCGCAAGAGCAGCCTCCGGAGTAAGAAGTCCGCAGGCATGGAGTACGGCTTCGATCTTCTGTTTTGTAGAATCCGAGGGCGGGACCATGGGCAGGCGGAAGTTGGGTTCCAGCAGGCCCATGCGATGCATGGCCCACTTCACGGGCATGGGATTGGATTCGACGAAATTGATTTGCATGAGGGGAAGCCAGACGCGCTGGAGCTGGCGGGCGCTGGCGAAATCGTTATGATTGGCGGCGCGGACGAGTTCTGTCATTTCCGCGGGGATCTGGTTCGAGACTACGGAGATGAGTCCCCTGCCCCCGAGTGCGATGAGTGGAATTGCAATGGCGTCGTCCCCGGAAAGAACGGCGAAGTTTTCCGGAACGCAGCGGAGAACTTCGGCCTGCTGCGAGATGTTGCCGGAGGCTTCCTTCACGCCGATGATGTTATCGATTTCCGCAAGGCGGGCAAGGGTTGCCGGTTCCACGTTGACGCCGGTTCGGCCCTGCACACTGTAGACAATGAGGGGCAGATGAAGTTTGGCGGCGATGGCCTTGTAGTGCTGGTAGAGGCCTTCCTGCGTAGGCTTATTGTAATAAGGAGTGACGGAGAGGACGCCATCGGCACCGAGCTTTTCGCATTCGCGCGCAAGTTCGATTACTTCGCGGGTATTGTAGCCGCCCGCGCCGGCAAGGACGGGCTTTTTGCCGCGGGCTTCTTCCACGGTGATGGCGACCACGCGGAGATGTTCTTCACGGGAAAGGGTGGGGCTTTCTCCCGTAGTACCGCAGGGCACCAGGAAATCAATTCCACTTTCAATCTGTCGGCGCACCAGACGACGCATTGCGGCTTCGTCGAGCGAACCATCGGCCCCGAAGGGCGTGACCATTGCTGTTCCACATCCGGTAAACATGTACCACCTTCCCTATCGACTCAGAATAATATCTCAGCGAACTCGTAAAAACCTTTTTTACCGTTGATCCATTCGGCGGCCTTGACAGCGCCCAGGGCGAAGCCTTCGCGGCTGCGGGCGGTGTGGCGGAGCGTGATGGTATCGGCGGCGGAATCGAAACCAATTTCGTGCGTACCGGGAACCTTGCCGGCGCGGCTGGAGGAGGTATCCACGGGGCTGTTGAAGCCGGCCTGTTTCATGTCGGCCACCAGTTTGAGCAGAGTGCCGGAGGGAGAGTCTTTCTTGGCGGAGTGATGAATTTCCCAGGCCCAGGCCTCGTACTCGGCCTCGTTGGCCATAAGCTTCGCGGCCAGAGCGACCACGCGCGAGAAGATATGAATGCCGATGGAATAGTTGGGGCTCCAGACAAGACCGGTGCCGGCGCGTTCGATGGCGGCACGGATTTGCGGTATCTGCGAGGTCCAGCCGGTAGTCCCCTGCACCACGTTGACGCCAAGGGCAGAGATGCGCAGCATATTTTCCACAGCGGCATCGGGAATGGAGAAATCGATGGCGGTATCGACGCCGCGAAAGTTTTCCGCCGTGATGCCGGAGTAGCCGACATTGTTGAACTCGTCGAGTCTGAGCGAAACGGTGTGACCGCGCTCGTGCGCGATGCGCTCAATAATGCGACCCATTTTGCCGTAGCCGACGATGGCGATCGTCATTCGAAAACCTCCCGATCAAGTTCCTGGAAGAAGGCCGTGTGCAGTCTTTCAACGGCCGGGCGGAGATCTTGTTCCGCGACCACGAGACCAACGTTCAGCAAAGACGCGCCCTGGGAAATCATGCGGATGTTGACCTGGCGGAGGGCATCAAAGATACGAGCGGCAACACCGGGAGAATGGCGAATATTCTCGCCTACGAGACAGATAATGGCGTGACCGGGTTCGATGGACACTTCGGCAAATTCGCGCAGGCCCGCGGCGATTTCCGCGAGGCGCGTTGGGTTATCGATGGTGAGCGACACGCTGACTTCGGAGGTGGCGATCATGTCTACTGAGGTTTGGAATTGGTCGAAGACTTCGAAGATGCGGCGCAGAAAGCCGTGGGCCATGAACATGCGCGTGGAGTTAATACTGACCAAAGTAATATTTTTCTTGCAGGCAATGGATTTGACGGCGTTGCCGGAGTGGATGGCTTCACGAACAATGCGGGTGCCTTCCACTTCAGGCCGGCGCGAATTGAGAATCAGCACCGGGATGTTGCGCTCCACGGCGGGAATCACGGTGGCCGGATGCAGGACCTTGGCGCCGAAATAGGCCAGTTCGGCGGCTTCGGCGAAGCTCAGCTTGCGGACGCGATGGCCGCCGGCGAAAACGGTGGGATCGGCGGTGAGCATGCCATCGACATCGGTCCAGATCTGAATTTCTTCGGCATTGACGCCGGCACCGACGATAGAGGCGGTGAAATCAGAACCGCCGCGACCGAGCGTAGTGGGGATGCCGGCTTCGGTAGCACCGATGAAGCCACCCATCACCACTATTTTGGACTGGAATTCCGCGAGCGGAGAAATTTCTTTCGCCAGACGCGCGTAGGTTTCCGTGTAGTTCGGGGCGGCCTGGGTATGGCGGTTATCAGTCACGATGACGCGACGGGAATCCACGTGCACGGCGGGGAGACCGAAGTGGAGGAAGGCGAGAGTGACGATGAGGCTGGAGAGGCGCTCGCCGTAGCTGGAGATGGCGTCGATGGAACGCGGGGTGAGTTCGCCAAGCACGGCGAGACCTTTAACGAGTTCGGTCATTTCCTGAAAATGCTCGTCGAGCATGCGGTCGAGTTCGGCGCGACCGGCAAGGGGAACGACCTGGCGGGCTTCGCGGGAATGGAAATCGCGGAGATCGTGGAGTTGGCGAATGTAGTCGTCGCGGCGGCCGGCAATGGCGGCGTCGGCGATGGCAAGGAGTTTGTTGGTGGTCTTGCCCATGGCGGAGACGACCACGACGGGGCGGCGATCGACACGGGTTTTAACAATGCCTGCAACGCGTTCGATGGCGATGGCGGATTCGACAGAGGTGCCGCCGAATTTCATGACGATCACGGGAGAACTGCTCCGGGAGAAGCAGTGTGGGGTGCCGGGGGTGTCATCGGATTGATTCCGAGTTTATTAGTTCGGCGTTAAGGACGGCTGCGCCTGCGGCACCACGAATGGTGTTGTGACTGAGTGCGACGAACTTCCAATGGAATACCGGGCAGGGGCGCAGGCGTCCGATGAAAGTTGCCATGCCGCGGGCGCGCTCGGCGTCCTTACGGGGCTGCGGGCGGTCTGGCTCCGTCATGTACTCGATGGCATGGTGCGGGGCGCTGGGCAGATTACGTTCCTGGGGGACGCCGCGGAAAGTTTCGAAAGCATTGCGAAGATCGGACTCGGTGGGCGGTGAAGAGAATTCAACCGAGACGGTGATGGTGTGCCCATCCACCACTGCGACACGGTTGCAGTGGGCGCTGACTTTGGCGGAAAGCGGAGCGATGTGATCGCCCGCGAAATCACCGAGGATCTTCTGCGTCTCCTGCTGCATCTTCTCTTCTTCATTGCCGATGTAGGGGACGACGTTGCCGAGGATATCCATGGAGGGGACGCCGGGGTAGCCCGCGCCGGAGACGGCCTGCATAGTGGTGACAACAACGCGGGTGATGCCGAACTGCTTCAGCGGGGCAAGAGCCATGGTGAGCACGATGGTGGAGCAGTTGGGATTAGTGACGATCTGGCCCTTCCAGTTCCGATGGGCCTGCTGACCGGGGATGAGCTGAAGATGATCGGGATTGATTTCGGGTACGATCAGCGGCACATCGCGATCCATGCGATGGTTGCGCGAATTGGAGACGACGGTGTGGCCCGCCTGGGCGAAAGCCTGTTCGATTTCGGTGGCAACAGAGGCATCCATGGCGGAAAAAACGATGCGCGGCGCGTTGCGCGGATGGGCTGCTTCCACGGTGAGGCCGGCAACGGCATCGGGTACGTGGCCGGGGAGATGCCATTTGGCGGCATCGGTGTAACGCTTGCCGGCGGAGCGCTCGCTGGCACCGAGCCAGGCCAGGCGGAACAACGGGTGACCGTCGAGAAATTTGATGAAATGCTGGCCCACCATACCGGTAGCGCCGAGGATACCAACGTCGATTTTGTTCATTGTCTTTGCAACTGGATGACGAGATTGCGGTAGATTTCCACTGCGTCGAGAAGCTCCTGTTTGGGCACACGCTCTTCCAGAGTGTGCGCCACGTTGATGGTGCCAGGACCGAGCAGGAGTGGTTCTCCCCAGGCGCCGTTGAAGGCGGGAATGTCTGTGGTGTAGGCGACGACGGTGGTGGCAAAACCAGGCACAGCACGCAGGTGCAGGGCCGGAATTTCGAGAACTTCCCGGAGTTCGGCCTGACCCGCGGCGGCAGCTTCGACGGCAGCGCGGGTACCGGCGGAATCGCCCACGAGGCGGATGAAGATTTCGGCGCGGGCTTCATCGGAGATCACGTTCGGTGCGCGGCCACCGGAGATGGTACCGATATTGAGAGTGCTGCGACCGAGGATGGGGTCTACGGGCAGCGGGATGGCGCGAATGGCGGCGAGGACGTCGAGGAGTTTATTGATGGCGGAGTCGCCCAGTTCGGGATAGGCGGAGTGTGCCATCTTGCCGCGGGCGATGACTTCGTAGCGCAGTGCGCCTTTGGAGCCGAGGGCGAGTTGGTTGGAGGTGGGCTCGCCGTTGATGATGAACTTCGAGCCGCGCGGATTCTTCGCGGCGTGCCAGGCACCGGCACTGTTGCGCTCTTCGCCGACTACGAAGAGGATGCCGAAATCGCGGACGCCTTCTTCGAGCAGACGCCGGGCGGCGGTGAGCATGGCAGCGATGATGCCCTTGGTGTCGCAGGCACCGCGTCCCCAGATAAATTCGGCATCTTCACTCGCCGGGATGAAGGGCGGGACGGTATCCATGTGAGTGGAAAGGGTAACGACGGGGGTGCCGAAGGCTACGAAGACATTGCGGCGCGCGGGTTCCACGTCGATGAGTTCGGCAGTGCCGCCGTAGCGATCGGCGAGGGCCTTGACGTGGTTAAAGAGGTAGTAGCCAACCTGTTCCTCTTCGGGGGTCACCGAAGGGATGTCGATCAGCGTGCGCGTAAGTTCGAAAACGTCCATATAAAATAGCCGTTCCGGAAAGCGCGCAGGAGAGTGAGGGGGTGGTGCGAAGACTTCACTGTCCCGATAGCGCTCCACCCGGTTTGGGCCGGGTGACAGTGGCCAGGATTTAGCCTGAGCCCCCAACCGCCCCGTGACAATCAGCAGGGACGATTTCGGCGGCGAACCCCTCTCTGATCGCCTCCTGTAATTGCAGGAATACCGGAACCAGATTCTTGTTACCGCGCCTCTACCAGAAAGTATGAGGTTAGCATAAGGGGCGCGGGGAGAAGGAACCTGAGAGTTTTGGCGCGACCCGCCCGGAGGTGAACAAATTTCCACCGGGATGCTTTGGGCTTGTGATCAACGTGGGCACGCGACTCAAGTCGCGTGCCCGTCAGAGGTTCGTTAATTCCCCGGTGCTGTCGCCCATGTGGTCCGCCGAGGCTCCCATCCGCTGGAGCATAGCCACAAACAGATTCGCCATCGGTGTCTCTTTCGGATATTGCACGTAACGGCCTGGCGTCAGCGTCCCGTTTCCCCGCCCTGCCAGCACCACGGGCAAATTGTGGTGATGGTGTTCATTCCCGTTGCTGATTCCTGAGCCGTACACAATCATCGAGTGGTCCAGCAGCGTGCCATCGCCCTCGCGCACCGCCTTCATCTTGTCCAGCAGGTACATGAAGCAATCCACATGGAAGCGGTTAATACGTGCCACTTTCTCAATCTTCTCCGTGTCTCCCATGTGGTGCGTCAAGCCATGATGCCCTTCCGGCACGCCGGCCTCCCGGTACGGCCGCGTACTCTGCTCCAGAGCCAGAGCCAGGGTTGCCACTCGCGTCGCATTGGTCTGGAACGCCATGGTCAACAGGTCGAACATCAACCGTGAATGTTCCGTCATGGTATCCGGCACACTGGGTGCGGGTACCAGCATGGACACTTCGCCCCGGTTTTCGTATTCCTTTTCGGTCTTCTGAATTCGCTGCTCAATGTCGCGTACCGAGAAGAGATACTCGTCCAGCTTGGCCTGATCGGCCCTGCCCAGCGAATTCTTCAGGCGTTGCGCATCACTCAGAATCACGTCCAGCACGCTGGCGCGATACTTCTGCGCCCTGGCGCGGCGCACCGGGTCGGGGTCGAAATCACCGCCAAACAAACGGTCAAACATGGCGCGCGGACGAACCTCTGGCGGCATCGGGCTCGAAGACGTTCGCCAGGAAAGGCTGTTGCTGTAAGCGCAGCTATACCCGTTGTCACAGTTGCCGCCCATCACGCCGTCTTCGCAGCCCATTTCGAGCGAAGCAAAGCGGGTTGCACCGCCAATCTGCTGCGCGGCAATCTGATCCACCGAAATACCGGTGTGAATATCTTTGACGGCCTTCTTTGGATGCGTCGCCGTGAGATACGAAGCTCCTGCCCGTCCGTGGTCTCCCGGTCCATCACCCAGCGCGCGACCGCCGTTGCAAGTCAGCCCACCCAGCAGTTGGAGATCATTGCGATACGCTGCCAGCGGCGCGGTAATTCGGGGCAGTTCCGCCGGCAACGGGCCACTGGCGGTGAGCGCAGGCCACCACTGTTCCATGATGATGCCGTTGGGCACATAGACGAACGCCATACGCAGCGGTGCGGCGGAGGCAGCCGCACGAGAGAAGGCCGGAATCATGGCGTCCAGAAAAGGCAAAGCCAAAACGGTACCTGCCCCGCGCAGAAACATTCGACGATCCAGGTTCTTCGGCGTCATGGTTTCACTCCCCCGTCCGCGCCCCTCTGTTGAAAGGCATCACTCTTCACAATATCCAATACAAGGCGCGAAAAACGATACCCGTGCGCCGCAAGATCGGTGGCGATACTCTCCACCGTGGAGCGGTCGTAACTTTCCACGCCCCGCCCCAGAGCAAAAGTCATCAACTTTTCCGTGAGATTTCGTGAGAACAAATCGGCATTGGACTTCAGCACCTGCTTCAACCCGGCGGCACCATCGAAGGCTTTTCCTCCAGGCAATGTCCCGGATGCATCAATGGGAAACTTGCCGTCAAGAATCCGCCATGCCCCAGACGCATCGTAGTTTTCCAGACCAAATCCGATGGGATCCATGGCCACATGGCACGACATACAGGATGGGTTATTGCGGTGTTGCTCCATCTTCGTGCGTAAGGAGGCATCGCTGCCGATGCTGCTTTCCACCAGCGACGGCACATCGGGCGGAGGCGGTGGCGGTGGCGTACCCAACAAATTCTCCAGCACCCATTTGCCGCGGGTGACCACGGAAGTCCGGGTGGGGAACGCAGATACTGTAAGCACCGAAGCCTGGGTCAAGATGCCACTGCGCTGGCTGCCATCCAACACCACGCGTCGAAATGCCTCACCTTTTACGCCGGGAATGCCATAGTGCATGGCCAGCGGCCCGTTCAACCATGTAAACGGAGCGTCGATGAAATCCAGAATGCTGTGATCCTGGCGAATCATCTCGGACACAAACAGGTTCGATTCCTGGTGCATCGCTTCCAGCAGTTCCTCATCCACCGCCGGGAAACGGTCCGGATCGGGACTCTTGCGCTCTATGTGCTGAATGCCCAGCCACTGCCCGGCGAAGTTATCGGTGAGCGCCTGCGCCTTCGAATCGGCCAGCATACGCCGCGTTTGCGCCTCCAGTACACCCGGCTGCCGCAACTTTCTCGCCAATGCGAGTCTGAACAGTTCTTCGTCCGGCATGGTGCTCCAGAGGAAGTACGAAAGGCGCGAGGCCAGTTCAAAGTCATCAATGGCATGAGCGGATGGCACCGGATCAAGTTCGGTGCGGAACAGAAATCCGGGTGAAGCCAGCACGGCTTCCATAGCCAGGCGGATTCCTTCCTCGAACGAATCGCCCTGGCGGCGGGCTAAATCCACCAGGCCCGCAAGCCGGTCCATTTCCGCCGTGCCGAGCGGACGGCGATACGCCCGCAAGGCGAAGTTCTGCAGTACCTTTCCCGTACACTCCGCGTTGTGCTGGCCGGGTTTATGACCGCAGACAAATATTTTCCGATAGCTTTCCGGGGGCTCCGGCGAGGGATTGTAGGGTCCGGCTATCTCCGCAAATTCCACAAACATCCGTCGCCTGAAATCGGGGTTAATGTTGCGACGCGGATCGTCATAATCAGCCAGCGCGGGGAACGACGCGCGTATAAAGTGTTCACCCGCCTTCACCGGCACGCGCGCCACAAAGGCACCGCGATCATACAGGTAATCGGTATCGCCCTCGATCACATCTTCGAGAATTGGTTTGCCGTCCAGAGTCAGCAACAGCTTCTCCGGCGGAAAGGCCGTGCGTGAATCCCCTTTCTTTGTGCGCGTGGGAGCCCCTTTGCGCGCTGCGTCGAGCGACGCCAGAAGTTCTTCTCTCGGCCCCGTGTAGTTGATGCTGAGCTGATCGCGGTGGTTGATGACACGCACGCGGATTTCATACTCGGCATCTACGGGAAACACGAAATTGGCGTACATGGCCCCGCGAATGGAATAAGGCGTAGTAGTTCCGCTGCTGCTGGGCCGCAAGGCAGCGTCCGGCCCCTTCTTTGGCATCAGCGAAGCCAGCAATCCAGGCTGCTTCGGCAACGTCGGCCCAAACACCGCGAGGCGGGAGAGGCGTTCCGCGGAAGCCAGATATTTCTCCATCAGCATGGGCGACAGCGTCAAAACATCGCCATTGTTATCGAAGCCGAAGCCGGCATCATCCACCGGAAAATCATTTGCGGGATGGCCATAGATACCCAGCAGGTCGCGCACCGTGTTGTTGTATTCCGTGCGATTCAGGCGGCGCGCGGTAACCCGGCCTGGATTCGGCAGCTGATTGGTGACACCGGGCAAAGTCCGCACCCACGCCGTAACTGCCAACACTTCCGCTGCCGTAGGCGCAGGCAGGCCAGCTGGCGGCATGCGACGTGCGCTGAGCTGGTCCGCGACTTTCTCCCACACCCCAGCCTGGGTCAAAGCAGCAGATTCCAGACTGAGCCCGGCGGTCCGCAGCTTATCGTTGTGACAACCGTAGCAGCGCGCGGCAAGTACGGGCTGTACCGTGGTGCGATACGTATCGGCAGGTGAAACCGCCAGCACGGGAAGAGCCGCCAATAACGCGAGGCCACATTTCATGTTCAGCTCCAATTGCACCACATCTGCCGCTAGAAATGTCGCCTCTGCAGGGAATTCTTCAGCGTGGAAACATTCTCCGGCGACCCGGTGAATACGTCTTCCGGGAACCGGGCGAACTTCAGAATCGAGTTGTAAATGGTGTCGGCGGCGTTCGTATTCAGGCTCAGCCCGGCGAGGTATTGCAGGCGCAGGCTGCGGTCGCGGTTGATGGCCGCGTCATGCAGCCACTGCCGCAGGTCGGGCGCCTGCACCGCAAACGTCGAGAGCATATCGATTCCCGAGTTGTACCCGGCATCAAAAATAGATTGCCGCGCCTCATAGTAATTGGAATTGGCAAGACGCTTCTGCAGGGCATCCAGATCGATGTGCAGTTTGCCTTCCTGGCCCAGCAGCACCACATCATAGCCAGACCCGTCGGTATTCACATTGCCCCAGATACTGCCGTTGGGGAACGCTTTGAAAAACGTGGCGATCTCACTCCGCACGGTTTCGAGGTTGCTCTCATACAGCGGGACCCATTGGGTGACCAACCCGCCAGGGTTCAAATGCCGCTTCACCATTTCGAAGTACTCGGTGGTGTACAGCGTCGCCATCCCCTTCACCCATGGATGTATGGGGTCGGAAGTAATAATGTCGAATTTGTCAGGTGTGGTCAGCACGTAATGGCGCGCATCGTCGTACACCACCGAGGTCCGTTTGTAGTTGACGACGCCATGATTCTCCCGCGCGAAGTACTTCGCCGTGGCCGGTGGAATGCGCGGCTCAATCTCACAAATCGTGATGTGTTGCACCTCCGGGTGGACCACGAAAGCGCCCGCCGTAACCCCCGCGCCGCACCCCACCACCAGCACTGAACGCGGATTCGGATGCACCAGTGCCGGCAAGTGGCCCAACAGGCGCTGCAGGCTCATATCCTGCACTTCAGTGGAGGCCTCTACCTTTCCCGCGACATGGAAGTAGATCTGCCCTCCCTCCCAACGTGAGTACGCAATGGAAGAATTGATGCCCTCCGATTTATACAGCAGATCCCAACTGCCGGTGGTGTTGGGGAGTCGGCGGCCAAAGCCAATCAGCTTCCACGGAATATCCGGTGCCATCCACGCCAGCAGAGCTGCGGAGATCGCGCAACCGGCGATCTTCAGTGCGTACTGCTTCACGAATGGCAAGAGAGCCGTAATTGCGGCAAGCGCTGTGAGCAGAATGATCACCCGATTGGAGTCCCGCGTACCGATTGCCGGAATCAGGATGATGGAAAACAGAATGGAACCGACAATCGCCCCAATGGTGTTCGCGCCATAGACGGCCCCCACTACCCGGCCAGGGTCATCATTTTCTGCGCGGCCTTCTGTGATGGCTGCCAAAGCCAGGGGAAAGCTGGCGCCCCACAACAGCGAGCACGGTAAGACTGCCAGCCCGGCGCGGGCCAGGTCGCCCGCGAAGTCAGCCCAGGGTCCGTGTGTGGAAAGCAGGTTGCCCGGCAAATAAGGCAACCAGAGAGCCAGCATCATGGTCGCGCCGCCGGCCGTGAGTACCAGCAGGAACTGGCAAACGCCCAGCCACAAGCGGGGATTAGGCCGGGTACGCGTCCACCATGAACCGGCGGTGCTGCCTGCACCAATACCCAGGAGAAACATTCCCAGGATGATGGAAAACGTATAAACCGTAGGTCCCAGAATGAGCGAAAGAATTCGCGTCCAGACCACTTCCGCGCCCAGCGCGGTTAATCCCGAAAGCCCGATGGCCAGCAGAATCTGACGGGATAGCGGGGAGGAACCCGCGGCGGTAGAGGCATGGGTTCCACCCTGCCAAGCAAGCTTCCCCGCGAGAGCCAGAGCCAGTAGACCGACAATCAGATTCAGCGCCGCCGCCGTGTAGCTGGCAATCGCCATATCGAACACGCGCAGCAGGTAGAAGCCGGCCAGAAAGCATCCGACAACGCCTCCCACCGTGTTGGCCGCGTAAAAATACCCCCACCAGGAGGAAGCATGGGGAGACCCCTCCACCCAGCGTGCCACCACGGGCAACGTCGCGCCCATCATGAGCGTGGGCGGCAGCAGGCAGATGGCGCATGCCGTGCCGCGCAGCAGAAAATTCGGCATGCCGGTGGCGATGGCAGAGGTGTAAAGGTTCTGAATCAGCGGTAATCCAAACAAGGCGAGGAAGCCACACAATCCGGTAGCCAGTTCCAGCCAGGCGTAGACTTTCAGCGGGTGATGGCGCGCGGAAATCCAGCGTGGCAGCAGCAGACTGCCCAGGCATAAACCGCCCATGAACGTCGCCAGCAGTACGGCAATGGAAACCGCGGTAGACCCGATGACCAGTTCCAGCAGTTGCAACCAGACAATTTCATAGATGAGCCCGGCTGCGCCCGAGAGTGCGAAAAGAAGGAGAAGAAGTGGAAGCACGTGGAATGGAAATGATACAACGCGCGGCTTGAAAAACGCGCTATTGTAGTGCTCATGAAAACTCCTCACCTCGTTTCCTTTGCGCTGGGCGCGGTGCTGATGCTGGGCATGGGAAAGTTCAACGAGTCCCGTGCACAAGCTCCGGCCCATGTTTATGAGTTGCGCTCTTACTACGCAATGCCCGGCAAGCTGGAAGACATCAAGAAACGCTTCCGTGACCACACGATCCGCATCTTCAATGGCCACAACATGAAAAGCGTGGGCTACTGGGAACCACAGGACAATAAGGATCAGGTGCTGATTTATATGCTGGAGCACCTCAGCAAGGAAGAGGCCACGAAGAACTGGCGCGCCTTCGCCACAGACCCCGAATGGCAGAAGGTTTCGAAGGAATCTGAAGTGAATGGCAAGCTCATCGATCACATTGTGAGCGTGTACATGAACCCGTCTGATTTCTCGGCAATGAAATAGAGGTTGGGTGATCGAGTCGTGGTGGTACAGCGGCGCGTGGGTGCTTCTGGTAGCGGTTTGGGTGATTGGTGCACTGGGCACGAAACAAACCGCGCATAGCGAGCCGGTGCGCCGCCGGGCCATCCACATGTTTCTGATGTTGCTGGCCGCGTGGCTGCTGTTCACCACACGCGTGCCCTACCTCCTGCGGCAGCGTTTCGTGTCCGATACAACGCCGGTCTTCGTGACCGGGGCGGCCATCACGTGGCTCGGCGTGGGATTCGCCATCTGGGCGCGGCTGACTCTGGGCCGCAACTGGAGCGGCTTCGTCGAAGTCAAGCAGGGGCACAGGCTGGTAATACAGGGGCCCTACCGGCTGGCACGCCACCCCATATACACCGGCGTTCTGCTCGCTATGGCGGGCACCGCGCTCGGCACGGGAGAACTCCGTTGCCTGCTGGCGGTTCCTCTGGCCTTCGCCGGCTTGTGGATCAAGTCACGCCACGAAGAGGAGCTTATGGGTTTGCAATTCGGCGCGGACTACGCGCGTTATCAGGAGAGGGTGAAGGCCTTGATCCCCGGCCTGCTGTAGCCAGTAATTTGCACCCGTTCCACCCGGCACGCCCTCGCGTTCGGTATCCTTCTCAAATAATGCGGCTCATGACGTTTGGTTACCGCGGACTCGATCACGCGGGCGTGCTGGTGGACGGCGGAATCGCTCCGGTACTGGAGGTTAATGCAAAACATGACCTACAGCTGCCCAACTTCATCCTCGGCATCATCCAGCAGGACGTAAGAGAGATTCCCACCACCGGTGTACGCCCCATTCCGCTTGAAGACGTGGAACTCCGTCTTCCCTATCCGGCCCCTCCGAAAATCTGGTGCATCGGGCTGAATTACCGCTCCCACGCGGAAGATATTGATGCCGTACAACCGGAAGAACCCGGCAGCTTCATGAAGCCGGCTTCGTGCATGTTCCAGCCCGGCGGCAATATCGTCCTCCCGCCACCGGACGTCTCGAGCGATGTTGATGCCGAAGGCGAGCTGACGATTGTGATGGGCCGCAAATGCCGCTTCGCTTCTACCGAACAAGCCCGCGACGCAGTCTATGGCTTCACCACATCGCTCGACATGACGGCACTGGACGTCCTGCGCCCCAATCCCCGTTATCTGACCCGGGCCAAGAGCATCGATACTTTTTTCAGCTTCGGCCCCGTCATTGTCACTCTGGATGAGATTCCCAATGTGGAGGCTCTGGAAATTGTGACCGAGCACAACGGCGCGGTATGCTCCCGCGATTTCGTGCGGAACATGAAACACCGCCCGTTTGACCTGGTTGCCTTCCACAGCCAGTACTTCACTTTTCATCCCGGCGACCTGATCTCCACCGGTTGTCCCAAAGGCGCCCGCATCAAAGCCGGAGACAATGTGCGCTGCCGTATTGATGGCGTGGGCTTGCTTACCGCCGCAGTGGTGCAGGGTGACCGGCAAGGCAGTATACTAGCATAGTTCCAGCAAACAATTTTCAAGAGGACCGCTTCCATGTCAAGAATCACCCGATTTACCCTGACCATCGCCGCTGCTGCGCTTGCCGCCTTCGCACAGGATGCTCCGACCAACGACGCGCCCAACAACTACAACAGTATTGAAGGCTGGGCCAAACTGCCCGCTGGCCGCAAGTGGGGCTCAACAAGTGCAGTGGATATCGATAAGGACGGCAAGTCCATTTGGGTGGCGGAACGATGCGGCAGCAACAGTTGCCTCGACCGCGCCAACAACAACCAGATTAAAGACGTAGCGACGGTAATGAAGTTTGACTCCAACGGCAACCTGGTGAAGAGCTTTGGCAACGGGCTGCTGATCTTCCCCCACGGCATTTACGTCGACAAGCAGGGCAACGTCTGGGTTACCGACGGTCAGGACGACGCGCCGCTTCCCGCCGGACGTGGCGGGCGTGGTGCAGCCGGTGCGGCTCCCGCAGCGCCCGCAGGCCCGGTGGGCCCCCGCCCCGGTGCCACCAAAGGCAACCAGGTTTACAAGTTCAGCCCGGACGGAAAATTGCTGATGACTCTGGGCGACAAGGGCGGCGCAGCTTCACCCAAATTCTTCTACCAGCCCAATGACGTCATCGTTGCTCCGAACGGCGCCATCTTCGTCTCTGAAGGGCATGGCACAGGCAACAATCGCGTCATCAAGTTCGACAAGCGTGGCAAGTTCATCAAGGAGTGGGGAAAACTGGGCACAGGCCCCGGCGAGTTCGACCAGCCGCATGCACTGGCCTTCGATTCCAAGGGTCGCCTTTATGTGGGCGACCGCAATAACAATCGCGTTCAGGTGTTCGACCAGGAAGGTAAGTTCCTCTCTGAGATGCGGCAGTTCAGCCGCCCCAGCGGCATCTTCATCGACAAGAAAGACAACCTCTACGTGGCCGATTCCGAATCCGGAGTCGTATCGCGGAACCACAATGGCTGGAAGCGCGGCCTCCGCTTCGGCAGCCTGAAAGATGGCAAGGTGATCGGCTTCATCCCCGATCCCAACGAAAATCCCCCCAACACGAGCGCTGCCGAGGGTGTGGCTGTCGACGCCGCCGGGAACATCTATGGTGCTGAAGTTGGCCCCCAGCGCCTGATGCGTTACGAGAAGAAGAAGTAAGGAAGTCGGCCTGCGCGGCGCGGACGCGACTAAAGTCGCGTGCCCAGGGATATCCGGACGAGCGGCATTCAGATACTCCTCCGGGGGGCTGCGCGATCTCTTCGGCCTTGTCTATCTCCCGATGCGTGCAGCTGTCGTCGCACCGGGAGCGTTCGGTCTGATTGTATGCTTTCGGTCACGGGAAAGTTGTCGCTGCGCCACGAACAGGCAATGAACCGTGGTTTGATCGGTTATGACCCTGGACCGAATTCGGAGTTGGCTCACGGCGGAATCCGTTGCTTTCCGTGAAGCTCACCATGAACCCACCCGCACTTCGGAAGAATCGGCCCGCGCCCGCGGCGAAGAGATGCGGGTCGGCGGCAAGGCACTACTCATAAAAGTCGACGACACCTTTCGGCTGTTCATCCTCAGCGCCGACCGCAAGCTCGATTCCAACGCCATCCGCCGGCACTTCAGCGCCAGGAAAACCCGTTTTGCCACTCCCGAAGAGCTCATGCAGCTGACCGGTCTGGTACCCGGTTCGGTGCCGCCCTTCGGCGAACCGATCCTGCCTTTTGCGCTCTACGTCGATCCGTCGGTTTTCGAAAACGATCGCGTGGCATTCAACGCGGGATCACTCACGGATTCCATTGTGATGCCCATCGAAGACTACCGGCGGCTGGCCAACGCGGTAGTATTTACGTTTGCCGGTTAACCGCCAGCCAGCGCTCAGCGGTTATTCCCCGTCCCACTTGCCGATGGTTTTGCCGTCGGGCATCTTCGCGCCAATAAAACTGGCAACCGGGGCTCCGCTGGCCACCGGGTGCACCCTCATCATCACCTTCGTGCCCGGCGCAAATGTGGAGGGACGAATCCCTTCCCGGCCCAGCTGGTTTGGGCTGCCCCATTCCACGCTCCATTCCACGATTTTGCCGTTGCCATCGGCGACATTCACCTGAATCCACGAATGCGGATTCTGAAACTGAAACTCCTTGACCGTACCTGCAATCTCTTTGGTCTCTTTACCGAATCCGGCACCGGAATGATGCGCCAGAACAGGCTGGACGGTAAGTGCTGTCACTGCCATCGCCAAAGCCGCGAGAACGGATTTCATGGGAATTAGCTCCTTGCAAAGTCTACCGGACCGGCTTGCCGTCGGGGCCCAGAATAAGCGTCTTGCCCATGGTCACGTCGATGGGGTTACGCTGGTTTTCCGCACAACCATAATCGTACAGGAAGAGGCCGGGCTTTTCTTTGCGGAATTGTTTGGTGACGTTCCATGGCCCCGTCAGGGCCTTCGGGTCTTCAATCACCATTCTTGCCTCCAGCGTATTGGCGTTGATCCGGCGCATCCGGGTAGTGATCTTCGCCGCATCGCTCAGCACCAGCCCGGTTCTGTCCAGAATGGAGTCGTTGTCGCGCCCGCCCTTCAGGCCGATGGTTTCCCACACCAGTGTGTCGCTCTCCCAATGCCCCACCGAGACGCCCGTGTACGTCCCCCAGGTGTCTTCCTTTGCCGGCAGCTTACGCCCATCGGTGTACACGCGCATGGTGTTGCCGCCATTCTCCGCGACAATGTAAAAGAGATCGGGCCTCACCACAAATTCATAGGCGTCCGGCAGATTGAGTATTCGCGGAAAGCCGGCGGGAATTCCGCAGAAGCCGATCACATCGGGGTATCGCTCCGCATCGCGCAGCGCGAGGTGCTGCAGGTAGATTTTTTCGTACGTCGCGTTGTAGGGCGGATGCTCGCGCACGCCTTTATCAATCGAGCCACCCTGGCCGGTTTGCGTGGCGCGGTCAAAAACGGTTCCGCCCGTCATGCTCCATACGCCGCTCCAGTCGGGGAGTTGATCGAATGGAACGACGGCGTTGCCCTGCGCGTAGCTGAGGCGAGGAGCAAGCAGGGCGCCGACGGTCAATACAACCAGTGCGAGTAGTTTTTCTCTGTGCATCGGATTCATCTTCACGTCCACGGGCTATTGCTGCAGCAGTGACATCCGGTTGGGTGTCACCTTTGTACTGCCCGAGTTTATCGTAACGGAACCAAAGGGACCTCTTGCCGGCCGAATCGGGCTATACTAGCAGCGGAAACAAAGGAGTCTTACATGGCACTGATACGAATTGGGTGGTCCGCTCTGGCCGTTGGTGCCTCGATTCTCCTCGCGACGCACTACCTGGACACTCGCGCTCTCGCCCAGTCGTCGAACGCGCGGAGCACCACCGGGGGAAATTCGATCACAGGCGAGGGGTTGCCGAACCCGGCCCCATTCGTGACCCGTAACTGGGGTCAGCTCCCTGCGGGCCGCAAATGGGGCACAACGGCCGGCATCGACATCGACCCCGCGGATGGGAACGTCTGGGCGTACGAGCGTTGCGGCGCGGGCACGGCTGGCGGCGGTCCGGTGGACTGCGACAATACGCCGATCGATCCGATCTTCAAGTTCGACCGCGGGACTGGCGCCGTACTCGCGAACTTCGGGAAGGGCGTGATGGTCACCCCGCACGGCATCGCCGTGGACAGGCAGGGGAACGTGTGGGTCGCCGATTTTGCGGGAAACAAGAGCGGCACAAAAGGCCACCAGGTGCACAAGTTCAGCCCGAAAGGTGAGAAGCTGATGAGCCTGGGCTTGGCGGGCAAACCCGGCAATGCCGACGGTCAGTTCAACCAGCCGAATGCCGTCGTCGTCGGACCCGAGGGCAGCATCTACGTCGCGGACGGCCATGACGCGCAGGGCATGATCACCGCCAAGGCGGTTGCCGAAGGCATTGCCCGCGGGGCGACGTCGCGTATCAGCAAGTTCTCGCCCGATGGGAAGTTCATCAAGTCCTGGGGTAAGATCGGCTTCCGCCACGGCGAGTTCCGGACACCGCATGCGCTAAAGTTCGACTCGAAGGGTCGCCTCTGGGTGGCCGACCGCGGCAACCACCGCATCGAGATCTTCGACCAGAACGGAACGTGGCTTGAGTCGCGCTACATGTTCAGCCGTCCAAGCGGCATCTTCATCAAGGGCGAAACGGTGTATGTGATCGACTCCGAGTCAGGGCCGTACAACCACCCGAATTGGCGCGACGGCGTTCGGATGGGTCCAGTCGATGAAGACCGGGTCAGCGGATTCATCCCGCCGTTTGATCGCGAGGACCGCGGGTATCAGGGCACGATGGGAGAGGGTGTTGCCGTCGATGCTGATGGCAACGTGTACGCTGCCGAAGGACCGAATTCCATTTCACAGGCGGGCGGGGCGTTTACCAAATACTCGGTCAGGCGGTAGCGCGACTGCGCTGCAGGCGAACTGATCACTTTGGCGTCACATGGATCAGGGCACCGGGATCGGCGTCTTCCAGCATCCACAGCGAGCCATCGGGGCCTTGTTCCACATCGCGGATACGGTGGCCCACATTCCAGCGTTCGGCGGTTTTGGCACCGCCGTGGCCGTCAAAGATAATGCGGTTGAGCGTCTTCGTGGACAGGCCGCTGAGGAAACCGTTGCCATTCCATTGGGGGAAGGTCTGAGTGCCGCGGTAGAACATCAGACTGCCGGGCGCGATTACGGGTACCCAATAGAGCACCGGCTTGGCGAGGTCGGGCCGCGTTTCGGGACTGGGAATGGGTACGCCATTGTAGTTGGGGCCATAAGAGACCAGCGGCCAGCCATAATTTTTGCCGCGCTCAATCAGGTTCAGTTCGTCGCCTGAGAGCGGGCCATGCTCCACTTCCCACAATTCGCCGGTGGGCGAAAACGCCATCCCGTAGGGCGTGCGAAAGCCGCTGGCCCAGGTTTCGGCCTGTGTCAGATTGGGGCCAGGAAAGGTATATGTGCTTACGACCTTCGCGGTCTTGGCGGCCTCGGTATCACGGGGCGGATCGATCAGGGAAATAGTGGTTGCACCGACTTTGCCGGTGTAAGGATTGTCAGGGGCTGGTTTGCCATCCAGAGTCAGACGCAGGATCTTGCCTACGGGCTGGTCAGGGTCCTGGGCGGGGGTCATGCGCTGGCGGTCGCCAACCGCGAGGAACAGAAAATTACCGTCAGGCGAGAAGGCAACCTGCGCGCCTTCCTGGCCGCCCTTGCCTTTGGGCATCTGACGCCACAGCACCTCGAAGTTTTCCAGGGTGGCCGAGGTGGCGGTGGCGTTGAGGCGGGCGCGCGCCAAGGCAAGGCCTCCGCCATATTCACCCGGCTCAGCATAGGTGAGATAGATACTGTGGTCTGTCGAGTATCGTGGCGAGAGAAAGACTCCATGCATGCCATTCTGGTTCTGATAATAGACCGGAGGCGTATTGGCCACCTGCATCTTCTCTCCCTTCTGCGACACCAGCCAGACAGGCCCGACTTTTTCTGTGATCAGCATGCGGCCATCGGGCAGGAAGGCCAGCCGCCAGGGCAGTTTGAAGGTTGCAACCGTGGTCATAGAGAAGGGCAGGCCGGCTTCGGGCTTCTGTTCGCCCATATTGACCTGAGCCCAGGCCGCCCCTGCCGCCACCGTGAAAAGCAACGCCACTTTCTTCAATTTCATCAACATTTCTCCCTGGTTCTGAGGTACCTGATCGTGAACGATCAGCCTGTTGTTGATCGTACATCACAGAGGTCGCGCTGTAAGGATAAGACCACCCGAAGTTTTTCTGCCGCCGGATGTGATACAAGATGAAGCTATGATTCGCTTCGCCGGGCACTCTGCCCTGCTCGCTCTGCTCCTGGCCCTGTGCCTTACTGTTGCCACGAGTGCGCAGTCGCCGTCGCCCCGCACCGCAGACGGCCACCCGGATCTGGGAGGTATCTGGAATTCCGCCAGTCTCACGCCGCTACAGAGACCGGCGAGCCTGGGGGCGAAGGCGTATTACACCGAAGATGAGGCGGCGCAATTCGAGAAGAATCGCCTGGGAGAGGTAAATAAAGACCGGCGCGACGGCCCCGCCGAGGAAGACGTAAACCGTTCCTACAACGAACTGTTTCATGATCGCGGCACAAGGGTGGCGCGATCGCGGCGCACGTCGATGATTATCGATCCGCCGGATGGCAGGATTCCGCCGATGACAGCCGAAGGACTGGCAACGCTCAAGGCCAACCGGGCGCGATTCGCCGTGCAGCCTGCCGATGGACCGGAAGATCGTCCGCTGCCCGACCGGTGCCTGATGTTCTCTCAATCCGGCCCTCCCATGATTCCAGGCAATTACAACAACAACTACCAGATTGTGCAGACGCGGAACTTTGTTGCCATCATGGCGGAAATGGGAAACCAGGTTCGCACAATTCCGCTGGATGGGCGGAAGCCCTTGCCGCAGACGATTAGCCAGTGGACCGGCAATTCCGCGGGGCACTGGGAAGGGGACACGCTGGTGATAGAAACCTCTAACCTGCGGTTCAACGACAAGAGCCGGTTTGGGGTGCAGTACGAGGGCGGCGTGACGGACCAGAATCTCCGTATCACCGAGCGGTTCATGCTGGTGGGCTCCGATGCCATCACCTACAGGGCCACTATCGACGATCCGACTATTTACACAAAAACCTGGACTATGGAGGCGACGCTGGAACGCACCGCCGGGCCGCTCTATGAATTCGCCTGTCACGAGGGCAACTACGCGATGGTGGACATGCTCTCCGGCGCGCGGGCACAGGAGAACAAGTCCGGGGCAAGGTGAGTAGCCCTTCCGATACCGGGCCGGGCTGACACCCGATTACCGCTTCCGGCCTTCCACCACCGAAACCGGAGAAGGCGTGGCGACCGGTCTCTCTGCACCAGCGGCACCTCGAAGCCCGCGACATCGCGACATCTTTGCCGTCCCAGGCTACCGGCACCTTGTGATAGACTTCTCAAGCGAAAGGGAACTTCACATGGTAAAAACCACTCTTGCAGCCTTGGTCCTCCTGGTTGCGATTTCGACCGTCGCCCAAACGCCTCCGATACCCGCCACCGATGTGACCAGCGCGGACATTCAGGCTTTCATCGGCGCCCTTCCGAAGGACGTTGTGAGCGACAAGCCCATTCGCATCGTGGACGTGGGCGGATACCACGTTGGCGTCTACGGCGTTCTGCGGCCAAAGTCGGTCAAACAGGAAGCCAACCTGCATTACACCAAAGTCACGGAGATTTACTACATCCTGAATGGCAACGCGACTCTTGTGACCGGCGGAACACTGCCGGATCAGAGGCCCCTGAAGGGGAGCGCCACCACCATGCAGAGTTCGCGCATTGATGGCGGCGTGAGCCGACAAGTGGGGCCTGGGGACGTGGTGATTATCCCCGGCAAGACTCCGCACTGGTTCAGCAGTCAGGATGCGGACCTGCGCTATTTGATCTTCCGGCCCGATCCGGAAGGCAAAAGCCCGCTCAAATAGCGGTGACCGGGCGTATACCAACCAGCTAAGGAGAAACAGTCATGAAGAGAATCATCCCGTGCGCTCTCGCCACCCTGCTCACACTATCGGTCGCGATGTTCGGGCAACAGCCCGGTGCCCCGCCGGTGTTTGGACAGCCGGGTGCGCCGCCCAACCTCGCTTTCGACATCACGAAGGCCGACATTGACCTGGTTCTGAAAAGCCCCGGCACCGACCGCCAACTTCGCGTGGTCGACATGGGCAAGTACAACATGGGCGTCGGCATTATCCATCGGGGTCCTACCAACGACAAGCCGGGCGACCCCATTACTGTCCTCTATCACGACTACACGGCCGAGACCTACATCATCACGTCGGGCACGGGCATTCTTACCACCGGAGGCGTGATCAATAACAGGAAAGCGGGTGCCGGTGTTGCCAACGTCATGAACGGCCCCGGCGGAAGTGGCGCAGCCGGTGCAGGCGCGTACAGCCGCAGAGTGCGGGAAGGCGATATCATCATCATCCCCACCGGCGTGGCGCATGGCTGGAGCCAAATCACCGATCACGTGAACTATCTCAGCGTGCGGCCCGATCCTGACCGGGTGTTGCCCGCCGGCTTCGTGTATCCACTGCTCCTGAAGAACCTGCCGACGGAACCGAAGTAACGACCAACGCCACGCATGGCCTGAAAGAATCAGGAACGCTTCGAGCTTTGGATAATCGCGTCAGCGATCTCGTGCGGTCGGTCCAGATTCGGAATGCCCATGGCACCGCTTTCTCCGGCACTTTCCAGCATAAGGTCTCCGGTTCCCAGAATTCGCTGCCCGAAGCTTTGCCGCACCGTGACATCCTGAATTTTTGCCGTGTCAACCGTCCGACGGGTTCGCGAAAAGAACCCCGTTTCCAGGATCAGGTGATTGTCCTGCAACTGCAGTGTGACCAGCCGGCGGGTTACGTGCATTTTGATCGGAGGCAGGAACGCGATCCATGGAATCGCCAGCAACCAGCGGGGCTGGTTTTCCCCGTAAGTGAAGTAGAGCCAGAACCCCGCGATGACGACTAAAAGTGCGAGCGCATAAGCCGCCCGCACCGTCTTCATGCTCGGTCGACTTGTGCCGGTCAAAATACCAACTGCAGGCTGGTTTGCAGCTCTGGAATCGCCCCGCCCGCGGCGTTCACTGCTTTGCTGGTAACCGGGGCGTTGGGGTCGCCAACATTCGAGTGGTTGATGGTGAGTATTGCCGAAGCCAATTTACGCATAGGGTGGTTCCGGTGGGTAGTATAGCGAAAATCGCGGCGGCGCGGACACGATACGACGGAGGTTGCGGAGGTTGCGTGTTCGCAATTGCTGTTCAGGAGCCGCTCATCGCCGAGCTCGCGTGGCATAATTGAACTGGACGGTCATTTCGTTGACCTATGAGTTCAATTCCCTCTCAACCTAAGACCAGGCAGGCCGTGCTCAGTGAATTCCGCTGTGCCCAGATTCTGGATGCCGCGCGCCGCGTGTTCGCAGACAAGGGCTTCGTGGATGCCACCATGGACCAGATCGCGGAAACTGCCGGGGTGGCAAAAGGTACGCTGTACAGCTACTTTTCATCCAAGCGCGAGGTCTATCTGGCGGAACTTCAACGCGGCAGCGCGGAATTGCTGGAACTCACCCGCAAAGCCGTGGCTGCGCCGGGCGATCTGCGTTCCCGCATCCTCGGCTTCGTGCGCACGCGGCTGGAATATCTGGATAACCACCTGGAATTCTTCCGCATTTACCAGGCGGAGTTTGGCAACATGGTGCACCCGGCGTGGGTGAACAACGGGTTCCGCGCGGCGTATCTGCAGCAAATCGAGCTGCTGGAACATCTACTGGAAGAGGCTGTCGCGCGTGGCGAAGCGCGGCCACTGCCCACCCGGGTGGTGGCCACCGGAATTTATGAATTGACGCGCGGCCTGCTGCTGCGGCGGGTGCTGGGCGAAGACCATGCCAGCCCAGGCGCGCAGGCGGCGGAAGTTACCGATCTTCTCTGGAAGGGTATTCAAAACCGATGATGCAAGTACGGACAACCTCGCTGCTGGCTCTGGTCGCGATCATCAGCACAGCGCCGTCGGCGAGCGCACAATCGGTTTGGGCGGGCTCGGTGCCGGCGGTCGACACTGCGGCTACGGTTTCCCTGACTCTTGCAGAGTGCGTACGGCTGGGGCTGAAGAACAATCTGGGCACGCTGCTGGCCGACGAATCGATCCGTGAGGCGCGCGCCAAAAGGGTAGCCGCGCTCAGTGAACTCATGCCGAATGTGACCGGGCGCGTGCAGCAGTCCGCGACGCAGGTGAATCTGGCGGCATTTGGTTTCTCGGGATTCCCGGGTGTATCGAGAATCGTGGGACCGTTTTCGGTCTTCGATGCGCGCGCCGCGGTAATACAGCCACTACTGAACCTGCGGACCCTGAATGGTGCCAGGGCGACGGCGGAAACTGTCCGGGCGGCGGGCCTCGACTATCAGGATGCGCGCGATACGGTGGCGGCCATCGTCACCGTTTTGTATCTGGATGCAGTGGCGGGCGCAGGCCGGATTACCTCCGCCCAGGCGCGCGTTGGTTCGGCCCAGGCACTGTACGACCAGGCCCAGGGATTCAAGGCCAGCGGCGTGGTGCCGGGCATTGATGTATTACGCGCGGAGGTGCAGTTGCACGCCCAGCGACAGCGGCTGATTTCGCTGGAAAGCGATAACGGGAAACAGAAGCTGCACCTGGCGCGCGCCATCGGATTGCACGCGAACACCACGCTGACTCTGACCGACCCTATGCCCATGGGTGGGGCTGGTTCCCTGCCCTCCTTTGACGAGGCGGTGGCCATGGCTCTGCATTCCCGAATGGACTACCAGGGTATGGAGGCGCGGGTGAAAGCAGCGGAATACCGGCTGAAAGCGGCCAGCGCGGGTCGGATGCCGTCGGTCAATTTCAGTGGCGATTATGGCGCGATCGGCAAGAGTCCGGACAACTCACACGGAACCTTCACGGCTGCGATTTCCATGTCAGTCCCGTTGTTTGACGGGAACCGGGTGAAGGCGGAGGAGCAGGAAGTGTCCTCGGGACTGGCGCGGCTGCAGGACCAGATGGCGGAGTTGCGGGGACGGATTGAATTTGAGATTCAGGAAGCGCAGTTGAATCTGCATGCCGCGACGGAACAACTGGTGGTGGCCCAGGCCGCATTGGAATTGGCGCGATTGCAGGAAGAGCAGGCGCGCGACCGATTTGCTGCCGGCGTTACAAGCAATCTGGAAGTGGTGCAGGCGCAGGAAGCGGTGGCTACCGCCGATGAGAATCTGATTTCCAGCCTGCTGACGGGCAACCTTGCCAAAGCCGCACTGGCAAGGGCAATCGGTAGCAGTGAAAAGTATATCCCCGCGTTTCTCGGGGAAATCGGAGCCGGAAAATAACAGTGTCACAAAACGCAATGGAAAATCCTAAAAAACCGGTGGGCCGCTGGGCCGCGCTGGCGGTGGTTGTGCTGTTGGTGGGCGCGGGAGCGTACGTCTTCTGGTCGCGCAGCGCGGGAAAAGAGACCACGGACGATGCGCAGATTGAGGGGCACATTCATCCGATCAGTCCGGCGGTTTCCGGCGGGGTGACGAAATCCTTCGTGGAAAACAACCAGTTCGTGGAAAAAGGCGCACCGCTGTTTGAACTGGAGCAATACGCGTATAGCGCGATCCTGGCGAAGGCACAGGCCGAACTGGCCGAAGCGGAAGCGGCTAACGGAGAAGATGCCGCCGAGGTTCCGGTGACGGCAACGGCGACGACCAGTCGGCTGAATGCCGCACAGGCCGCGTTGGGCGAGATGCGGGCTTCGGTGACAGCCGCACGGCAGCAGATCAACGCTGCCAAAGCGCGGAAGACTTCGTCATTACCTCTGGTGAAGGCTGCGCAAGCCGATTCCGACCGGGCTGCGGCTGACCTCTTGCGCATGAAGACACTGCTGGCCAAAGATGAAATCTCCAGGCAACAATACGATGGGGCTTTCGCCGCCGCGGAATCGGCGCGTGCCCGGCTGGAAGCGGCACAGGCGAAGGTGGCAGAGACGGATCAGGATGTGGTGGTGACGGAGAGCCTGCTGGCGCGCGAAGAGTCACGGTTGCCGCGGGCGCAAGCGGATATTGAAGCTGCGCAATCCGGTCCGCAAGAGTTGGTTGCAACGCGAGCACGGGCAGCTTCTTCGGCAGCTAAGATTGCGGCGAGACGGGCCTCTGTGGCTTCGGCGGCGCTGGATATGGAACGCACGGTGGTGCATGCGCCGGTGAGCGGAATTATCGGCCAGAAGGGCTTCGAAGTCGGTCAGATCATTGCCGCCGGGCAACCGGTAGTGGCCATTGTGTCGGTGGACAATCTGTGGGTGGTGGCCAACTACAAGGAGAACCAGCTGGCGCAGATGAAGCCGGGCCAGAAAGCCGAAATTGAAGTAGACGCGCTGGGGGGGCGGCACCTTCATGGCACCGTGGAAAGCACGGCCGCGGCCACGGGTTCGCGTTTCAGCCTGTTGCCGCCGGAGAATGCGTCGGGCAACTACGTCAAAGTGGTGCAGCGCATTCCGGTGAAGATCGCGCTGGATAGCGGACAGCAGGACCTGCGCCTGCTTCGCCCCGGCATGTCGGTATTCACCACGGTTACCGTGGACAAGGCGGCCGGAAAATAAGCATGCAGGAACGGCCCGCCGTCAACCCGTGGATCGTGGCCGTTGCCGTAATGTTCGGCACCTTCATGGAAGTGCTCGACACGACAGTGGTCAACGTCAGCTTGCCGCACATTGCGGGAAACCTTTCCTCATCCATTGATGAGGCGACGTGGGCACTGACGTCGTACCTGGTGGCCAACGCCATCATTCTCCCCATGACCGGCTGGCTGGCCAATTTCTTTGGACGGAAACGGCTGTTGATGATGTCGATCAGCGGGTTTACGGTGGCTTCTTTTTTCTGCGGCTTCGCAACCTCGCTGCCGATGCTGGTGGTTTTTCGGATTATTCAGGGCCTGGCGGGCGGGGCGCTGCAACCCATCTCCCAGGCGGTTCTGCTGGAATCGTTCCCACCGGAAAAACGCGGCAAAGCCATGGGCATCTGGGGACTGGGCATTGTAGTGGCACCCATTCTGGGCCCGGTGCTGGGTGGCTGGCTTACCGATTCTTACAGCTGGCGCTGGGTTTTCTACATCAATATTCCAGTGGGAGTGGTGAGCCTGCTGATGACGCGGGCATTTGTATGGGATCCGCCCTACATCAAACGGTCGACGGCGCGGATTGACTATTGGGGAATGGGGCTGCTGGCGCTGGGGATTGCGTCGCTACAGATCGTGCTGGACAAGGGACAGCAGGAAGACTGGCTGCATTCGAATTTCATCGTGGCGCTGCTGGTGGGAGCAGGTGTGGCACTGGCCGCCTTCGTTTATCGGGAACTGAACATAGAGGCACCGGTGGTCAATCTGCGTGTATTTAAGGATCGCAGTTTCGCCTCCGCAACATTACTGATGACGGTACTGGGGTTTGTTCTTTATGGCAGCCTGGTCCTGTTGCCGATCTGGCTACAGACGCTGCTGGCTTATCCATCGCTACAGGCGGGCATTGCACTGGCACCGCGCGGCCTGGGGTCGTTTATTGCGATGCCGCTTGTAGGTAATTTTCTGGCGAAGGGCGATCCGCGGAAGTTTCTGGCGGCGGGGCTGACCATTGGGGCTCTGACGCTTTTCCAACTGTCACGGTTGAGTCTGAACGCCGGCTACTGGGACTTTTTCTGGCCCCAGTTCATTCAGGGGACTTCGCTGGCATTGATTTTCGTGCCACTGACGACCGTGGCCATGGGCCGTGTGGCGAAGGAAAACATGGGCAATGCAACCTCAATCTTCAATCTGCTGCGGAACCTGGGGGGTAGTACCGGGATTGCCACGGTGACGACGATGTTGACGCGACTGAGCCAGTCAAACCGGGCCATGATGGGCGCGCATGTCACAGCATTCGACGGACATTCGCAGGGGTTGCTGGCCGGCATTGGCGGGAAACTCAGCTCGCGCGGCGTGTCGCCGGTAGTGGCGGCGAAGCAGGCCTATGCGTCGGTGTACGGTTTGGTGGCACGCCAGGCAACAATGCTGGGATTTGTGCAGGTTTTCCGTATGCTGGGGGTGGTTTTCCTGCTGCTGTTACCGCTGCTGCTAATCATGAAACGACCGCCGCGGAGCACGGCGCCCCAACCGCCGGCCCACTAGCTGCACTGAATTCCCGACTCCGAAGATTGGGATACCGAAATGGAAGAACTCATGCTTTCCATTGAGCTTGACCCCGTCACGGAGCAACGATTATCCGCACTAGCCAAACTGGCGGACCGGACCGAGGGTGCGTGCGCAAGAGAACTAATTGAGGACCATCTTTGCGGTCCGGAAGATCGGCTTGTAGCCGAACAACGACTGGAACAACGCCAGCCGCCCCTGACCGGCCAACAGGTGCGGCGGGAACTTGGACTAGAAAATCGAGTACGCTTCCGGGGCACTCAAGGATCTGCGCGCCCTGGATGGTGCCGCGTAACGGGAAATCGGGAAGGAGCCACGACTTCGAACGACCTGAGCCGGCCAAACCTAGTGTGGCGGGCTGGCGAGGTAGTGCAATTTCTATCGCGCCAAAAGCAAAAGGCCCAGCGTTTAAGCTGGGCCTTTTGGCGATTTAATCGGGCGACTTCCTGGTCTCCCACACACCTGCGCGTGCAGTACAATCGGGGCTGAGAGGCTTAACTTCCGTGTTCGGGATGGGAACGGGTGGGACCCTCTCGCTATGGTCACCCAAAGTTGATGCGCGGTCCTCAACTATCGAGGCGCCTGCACGAAACCTTTGGAGCTTCAACAATCTGAATATTGACGGGCCACTTGCAAACCACTATTTTTTTTTGAACTTCATCAAGAGCGTATCAACCTTAAAACTTGCGTTTGAAGCAAATTTTATGGTCAAGCCGAACGAGCAATTAGTAACAGTCAGCTCAACGCATTACTGCGCTTACACACCTGTCCTATCAAACTGGTAGTCTTCCAGTGCTCTTCTTACTTTCGTTGGGAGATCTCATCTTAGGGAAGGTTTCGCGCTTATATGCATTCAGCGCTTATCCTGACCGAACTTCGCTACCCAGCTATGCCACTGGTGTGACAACTGGAACACAATAGGTTCGTTCACCCCGGTCCTCTCGTACTAAGGGCAAGCCCCTTCAAATCTCCTACGCCCACCACAGATAGAGACCGAACTGTCTCGCGACGTTCTGAACCCAGCTCACGTACCGCTTTAATAGGCGAACAGCCTAACCCTTGGGAGCTTCTACACCCCCAGGATGCGATGAGCCGACATCGAGGTGCCAAACCGG
>JBBROK010000034.1:0-50491 GCA_038229475.1 Bryobacterales bacterium
CGTCATGCTCGAAGTCATCGAGGAACAAGCCGAGCAGGGCGTGGACTACATGACGATTCACGCCGGCGTGCTGGTGCAATATATTCCTCTGACGACCCGCCGCATCACCGTCATCGTGAGCCGTGGCGGGGCGATCCTGGCGGAGTGGATGGTGAAAAATCATAAGCAGAACATGCTTTACGAGCACTTTCAAGATATCTGCAGGATTCTCAAGAAGCACGATGTAAGTTTTTCTTTGGGCGATGGACTAAGGCCTGGCTCGCTGGCCGACGCGAGCGACGCGGCGCAGTTCGCGGAACTCGGGACGCTGGGGGAACTGACTAAAATTGCCTGGAAGCACGATATTCAGGTGATGGTCGAAGGTCCGGGGCACATTCCCATGGACCAGATCCAGATGCAGGTGGAAAAGGAAGTGAAGCTGTGCCACGAAGCGCCCTTCTACACCCTGGGTCCTTTGGTCACCGATTTCGCCCCTGGGTACGATCACATTACGTCCGCCATCGGTGCTGCGATGATCGGCATGTATGGCTCCTCCATGTTGTGCTACGTGACCCCGAAGGAACATTTAGGGCTGCCCAACCGTGAGGATGTCAAACAAGGGCTGATCGCCTACAAGATTGCCGCTCACGCGGCCGACATCGCCCGCCACCGTCCCGGCGCGAGGGATCGCGACGACGAGTTGTCGCGCGCCCGCTTCTCCTTTGACTGGAACCGGCAATTCGAGTTGTCGCTTGACCCGGAAACGGCGCGCGCCTATCACGACGAAACCTTGCCCGAGGAAGGTTTTAAAGACGCCGCCTTCTGCTCGATGTGTGGCCCGAAGTTCTGCTCGATGAATCACTCGGTAAAAACCCAGGAGTTTACCGAGGCCGATGCCCAGGCGGTGCTGGCGCAAATCGCCGTAACGGAAGCGGGACTGGTATCTGTGTGAACTCGTCACACTCTCTGTGGATTGCAGCCAAATGAAGCAAGTTTAGGACCCCCTGACACATGGAAAACCAATTCAGCAAGACCGTACTCGCAGTAGTCAACGATCTATTCTTCTCGGCAAAGATTGACGGGGCGGCCAAACGCGCCGGTGTCACTCTCAAATACGTCACTACCGAAAAGGATCTTCTCGAAAGAGCTAAGGCAGATCCGGCGCTGATTATCTTCGATCTGAACTTTGAAGCCGTCCACCCGGTTGAGTTGATCCGCAAGCTGAAGGGAACAGACGAATGGAAGCATATCAGCCTCCTCGGCTACGTATCGCACGTGCAGACCGACTTGCAGAGGTTGGCGCAGGAAGCGGGCTGCGACACCGTGATGCCACGCTCGGCATTCTCTATGAATCTGAGTCAGATTTTGATGCGGTACGCAGGAGCAGAAGTCTAGCTGGCAGCAGTGTTGAACTCGCCACACTACCACTGGATTCCGACTATATGAACGGTTACGACGCATTGCGTGAATCCGCCGCGTGGATCGATCTTTCGCGCGTGGCAAGATCCGCGTGAGTGGCGACGATCGGGCGCGTTTGCCGGAGTCAACATGACAATCGCACGTAACGGAGAGATCCATGGATGAGAACGCTCTAAAGTACCAGGCACTGCGGTTGTGGCTGCAAGGGCAGAAGCACCACCTCAGCGGTGACCTTGAGCGCGCCATCGAGCTCTACACAAAATCGCTCGGGCTCTACCCCACCGCCGAGGCATACACGTTCCGCGGTTGGGCCTACAGCTTTCAGGGTCGCGTCGGCGAGGCAATCGACGAGTGTAAGAAGGCCATCGCTGTCGACCCGACCTTCGGCAACCCGTACAACGACATCGGGTCCTACCTCGTCAGCAGGGGAGAGCTGGACGAGGCGATTGAGTGGCTGGAGAAAGCCAAGACGGCTCCGCGCTATGAGCCCCGCCACTTCCCCTACATGAACCTGGGGCGCATCTACGCGCAGAAGTGGATGATAGGTCGCGCGATCCACGAGTTCGAGGCGGCCCTCAAGATCCATCCCGGCGAGCCGAGTTGTCTTGCCGCGCTCAGACAACTAAAAGGAACGGTCAATTGATGTCTGGTTGTTCCGCGTCGGCAGACGGAACGCGCCGGTTCGCGCAGGAACACGACCTTGCAGTTCTGGTCAGCCGCCCGCTCAACGCCTTTTACAGGAACCAGCTGATCCGCCTCGCGGAAACGCCGGTCCGGAGTCCCGGGGTGCACGCACAGGTCGAGCCATTCCTCCCGCCTGCGTTCCGAGCCGAGTCGCTCTCGCGTAAGACACTCGTCATTCCAACCAACACGAAAGGCGTCACCTGCGTGCGCAGCGGCAGGCGGCGACCGAACTACGTGGACGACTCGCCCGGCGCCCTGCGGAGCCAGGCGTTCGATGTTGACCTTCACCTTTGCGAGGCAGTTGCCCACATTTAACGGGAGGGCAACGATGGACATGCAAGAAACTACTTCTCTTGATTTCAGGCTGAACACGGACAGGGACCGCGACCTGTCCGCCGGGCACGTCGTGGTGGCTTACCACGAGAGAACGAAGCACCACTACCACCGCTACGCTGCATCGCCTGGCTGCCTGGATTGGGCTAATCAGCCGAATCCGTTCCGCCGCTACGACGGAGCGCCGCTGGTTCGCCTTCCATTGCCCGACACGGGGCAAGCGCTTCCGTATTGGCAGCTCTATGCAACGGGCAACATGGTGCCGGCTCCGCTTTCGGCCGACTCCATCTCGCTCTTTTTCCGCTACGCACTTTCGCTGACAGCCTGGAAACAATTCCAGGGAAACACATGGCCTCTGCGGGCCAATCCGTCCAGCGGGAATCTCCACCCCACGGAGGGATACGCGCTCTTGCCGTCGTTGGCCGCCATCCACAACCGTCCCGGCGTCTACCACTATGCATCGAAGGCACACGGCCTTGAGCTTCGCGCGGATCTCGATCCCCTGGTCTGGGCAGGTCTGACGGCAGCGTTTCCGGAAGGCTCATTCCTCGTGGGACTCTCGTCCATTCATTGGCGGGAGGCCTGGAAATATGGCGAGCGTGCGTTCCGGTATTGCCAACACGATGTCGGCCATGCGCTGGGGACGATGCGGTTTGCGGCGGCTGCCCTTGGGTGGAAACTCCACCTCCTCGATCATGTGGTTGACGCCGCCGTGTCACAACTTCTCGGACTCGATCGCGAGCCCGACTACGCGGGCGCGGAGCGGGAGAATCCCGAACTCGTGGCGCTAGTTGTCCCGGAGAGATGGGCCGGCGACCGGGGTCTCTGCCTGTCCAGGGAGTTAGTATCCCAGGTGGCCGCCTCCCGATGGTACGGCACGGCGAACATACTCAGTCCCGACCACAGCGTCGATTGGCCGGTGATCGACGAGGTGGCTGTTGCCACCACGAATCCGGGGATTGCGGTCGACGAAGACTTCTCCAGGTTCCCTTCGGAGGAAGAGCTCTTCGGGACGCCAGTCCGGTCCGGTGCGTTCACTGCGGAAAAAGTCATTCTGGGACGCAGAAGCGCGGTGAGCATGGACGCATCTACCGCGATTCCTGCGACGACCTTCTTCCGGATGTTGGCTCGTCTCGTACCCACCCGGGACGGCCGATCTATTCCGTGGGACGTCCTGCCCTGGTGCCCACGCATTCACCTGAGCCTGTTCGTGCACCGTGTGAAGGGCCTGCCTCCTGGTCTCTACGTGCTCGCTCGCGATCCGGACAAGGTCGGGGAACTCCGGCAAGCGATGCGGCCTGAATTCCTGTGGCTACGCCCTCCATCGTGTCCGCATGGCCTTTCGCTGTACCTGCTCAAAGAAGGGGACTGCCGTGCTCTGGCCGCGCGCGTCTCCTGCGGTCAGGACATCGCGGGGGACGGGGCCTTCAGCCTTGCAATGCTCGCCGATTACATGGACAGCCTTGTCGCCCATGGCGCCGGCTTTTACAGAAATCTTTTCCGGGAGGCCGGTCTCGTGGGCCAGGTGCTGTACCTCGAGGCAGAAGAGGCGGGCATTCGTGCGACCGGGATCGGTTGCTACTTCGATGATGCGGTTCACGAGGTGTTTGGCATCTCTTCGCGCGATTGGCAGAGCCTCTACCATTTCACGGTGGGTGGCCCGGTCGAGGATAGCCGCCTTACTACATTGCCTCCGTACAATTTGGAGCAGGCACCATCAGTACCCGACATTCGTAGTGACAGCTCGAACCGGTGATCTGACCTTGAACTCACCAGAACATAGACAAAGCTATCCAATCCTGCGCACTACATCGATTTGAGCCAGATCGACCAGCCAGGAAGCCGCTATCAAATTGCTCTACCTGGCGCTACAGAACGTATCGAAAAAGTGGCATACCCTACGGGGCTGGAGAGGGGCTTTACGGCAGTTCAGCATCCGCTGGCCCGAGCGGATGCAACTGGGGCTCGGCGGCTAAAGGTAAAAATTTTCAATGAATAAAAGAATTGTGTTTACACAAAACCCTTGACACCATCTGCCCGGCATGCGGAGCTACACGCCACCGCGGACACGCCGAATGACACGTATACTGAATTGCCATGTGCCCCCGTCTGCTGGTTTCTCTCCTCCTCCTCGCTGCCCCTCTCTTCCCCCAACTCGCCCCGACATCCGCTCCCTGGCGCGGAGCCGGTTCCGCCCCCTGCGTCCTCCCCGACGGAGGCTTTTACAAATGCCCTCCCCCTCCCCGCCTTATTGCAATCCGCGCCGGGCGCCTGCTCGACACCAACTCCGGCCGCCTGCTTCTCAATCAGGTAATCCTCATCCAGGGCGACCGCATCATGGCTGTCTCCTCCGCGAGTTCCGCCAAAATCCCGCCTGCCGCCGAAATCATCGATCTCAGCCGTGCCACCGTCCTCCCCGGCCTGATCGACGGCCATACTCACATGTTCAACACGCGCGGGCCGAAGACCACCACCGAATCCGCCATCCTCATCGCCATCCAGAACGCACAAGCCGACCTCCGCGCAGGCTTCACCTCTGCCCGCGATATGAGCACCCACGGTAATGGCTACGCTGACGTCGATATCCGCGACGCCATCAATCTCGGTCGTATCGATGGCCCCCGTTACCAGGTCTCCACCCGCGGTATTGTCTGGAGCGCCACAAACTCCCCGGCCCCCGCTGACCCCCTTGCCAGCGCCATCGTTCACAACGCCGGGGAAGCCCGGGCCGCCGTTCGCGACCAGATTCAACACGGTGCTGACTGGATCAAACTCTACCCCGCGGGAGCGTATTCTTTCTCCCCCACCGGTCAGGATCTCTACGTGGTCACGTACCCGCTACCCGTCCTGCAGGCTCTCATTGATGAAACGCATCGTCTCGGCCATAAAGCCGCCTGCCACGTTTACGGAGGAGAAGGCCAGCGCAACGCCATCGTAGCCGGTTGCGACACCATCGAACACGCCTTCGGTCTCAATCAGGAGCAGGCCAATATGATGGCCACGAAGCACTTCTATTACGACCCCACTCTCGTCCGCTACACCGAGCCCTATATAGATGACAACGACGAAAAGGCGACAGCTGGGAAGTTCCGTATGATTCCCCTCTTCGAAAAGGCTGCGACCCTCGGAGCCGCCACTCCAGGCATCAAAGTCATGATGGGCAGTGGAGTGGATGGCTCCACTTTTCCACACGGAACCCAGGCCCTTGAATTCGAATCGCTGGTGAAGCACGCGGGGCTGACGCCTCTCCGGGCGATTCAGGCCGGAACCACCGTCAACGCCGAAATCATGGGCTGGCAAAAAGACCTGGGAAGTATCGAAGTCGGCAAATACGCGGATATCATCGCCGTCGCGGGTAATCCGCTGACTGACATCACAGAACTCCAGCGCGTCACCTTTGTGATGAAAGCCGGCAAACAAATCCGGTAACGCAACGGCAGCGATCAGGCCGGTAACGCCCGATCCGTCGAAGTTTTCTCAATCTGCTCAATGGCTTACGGGCAATCGCACTCGAAATCACTCAAGTCGTGTTCCATAATGTGGCCAGATGCTCAGAGAATCTCCACGACCGCCGCTACACGGCAATTCATCCGCAGCTTTGGCGGGTCACTCCCTGGTTCATCCGCCCCACAAGTCTGCCGGAAACCAAAAATTACCGAACAAACCCGGGACCTCATCAAACCCTTTGTTGTCACCGCCGGCAAAGTTACCATTCGAACCTGAGATGTCATTGAAAACAATCAAAACGCCATCTCAGGTTCCCTCATTTGTCGCACTCCATGGATTTCGCCCCGTAAGGTAGAGACAAGGTTCCATGCCAACGATCTCCACCGCCTTGCCCGACGCGGCACACAAGAATGCTACCGAGGTTTTGCACGGCCTGGCCGCACCACCCGAAGGACTAACCCAGGCAGAAGCGCAAGAGCGGTTGCGGAAGCACGGGCCTAACGAGCTCGCGCAGGAGAAGCCGCAGGGCTGGCCCGTCCGGCTGTTGAAGATCGTGCGCAATCCGCTGGTGATTCTGCTGGCAGTACTTGCGACGGTTTCCTTTGCCACGGGCGATATCCGGGCCGGTGCCGTGATGGCCATTATGGTCACACTCAGCGTGAGCTTGCGCTTTATACAGGAGGCGAAGGCGGATACTGCCGCGGCAAAGCTGAAGGCCATGATCCACGTGACGGCGACCGTCCGCAGAGATGGTGTGGCTCGCGAGATCGCACTGCGGGACCTTGTACCCGGGGATCTGATTCAACTCGCCGCGGGGGACATGATACCCGGTGACGTCCGCCTGTTGACGGCGAAAGATCTGTTTGTCAGTCAGGCCAGCCTGACCGGGGAATCGCTGCCCGTGGAAAAGACGCACGAGGCGGATGCGCCCGCGGCGAACGGTCCGGCGGAACTGAAGAGTGTTTGCTTCATGGGGACCAGCGTGGAATCGGGCACAGCCACGGCGGTGGTAGTGGAAACCGGGAGCGGAACTTATCTGGGGAGCCTGGCCGAGTCGTTGGGCACGGAACGGGAGCCCACCAGTTTCGACAAAGGGGTGAACGCATTTACCTGGCTGATGATCCGCCTGCTGCTGGTGATGACGCCGCTGGTGTTTCTGATCAACGGATTCACCAAACATGACTGGAAAGGTGCGTTTTTCTTCGCCGTTGCAGTGGCGGTGGGGATGACGCCGGAGATGTTGCCCATGGTGGTCTCGGTCTGCCTGGGCAAAGGCGCGCTGGCCATGAGCCGGCGAAAGGTGATTGTCAAACGGGTCAACGCCATTCAAAATTTCGGTGCCATGGACGTGCTGTGTACGGACAAGACAGGGACGCTCACCGAGGATCGGGTGGTGCTGATGCGGCATTGCAACGTGGCGGGCAAGGAAAGCGAATCCATCCTCCTGCAGGGCTACCTGATTAGTCATTTTCAGACCGGACTGCGGAATCTGCTGGACCGCGCGATTCTGGACAGCAACGATTTTCACGGCCAGGAACAGGTTGCGAAATACCAGAAGCTGGATGAGATTCCATTCGATTTTACTCGTCGCATGATGTCGGTACTGGTGGCGGACCCGGAGGGAAAAGCCCTGCTGCTGACCAAAGGGGCACCCGAGGAAGTGTTCCGCCATTCCACGCATTTTGAGCTGGATGGCGTGGTGAAGGCCATGGACCCGCAGCTCATTCAGGGGTTACGGGAGGAATACGAGAGCCTGAGTGGGGACGGCTTCCGCGTGCTGGCGGTGGCGACACGGGATCTGCCAGACCAGAAACTGTGCACGAAAGAAGATGAGCGGGAACTGGTGCTGCGCGGCTATGTGGCATTTCTGGACCCGCCCAAAGCTTCGGCGGTACAGGCGCTGGAGGCTCTGCATCGCGACGGCGTGGCGGTAAAGATTCTGACCGGTGACAATCCTCTGATTAGCCGCAAAGTGTGTCGCGATGTGGGGATGGCAGCCGACCCCATGCTGCTGGGCGATGAGGTGGAGAAAATGTCCGGGGAGGAACTCGCGACCGCCGCGGCCAAAACCACGCTCTTTGCCCGGCTTTCCCCGGCGCACAAAGAAAAGGTGATCCGTGCCCTTCGGCAGAGCGGGCATGTGGTGGGTTTTCTGGGGGACGGCATTAACGACGCCCCGGCGTTGCGGGCGGCCGATGTGGGAATTTCAGTGGATACGGCAACGGATATTGCCCGTGAATCAGCTGACCTGATCCTGCTGGAGAAAGATCTGATGGTGCTGCATGGCGGCGTGGTGGAAGGCCGCAGGATTTTCGCCAACATTCTGAAGTACCTGCGAATGGGAGCCAGTTCGAATTTCGGCAATATGTTCAGCGTGCTGGGAGCCAGCGCGTTCCTCCCGTTCATCCCGATGGCACCAATTCAGGTGCTGACCAACAATCTGCTCTACGATATTTCACAGATACCGATACCGACTGATGAAGTGGATGAAGAGCAGGTGTCACGGCCGCGGCCGTGGAATCTGGATGAGATCCGGCGCTTCATTCTGCTGGTGGGGCCCATCAGTTCGATCTTCGATTACACGACGTTCGCGGTGATGCTGTGGGTTTTCGGGTGCTGGGACCCGGCCCGGTCGTCGCTATTTCAAACCGGGTGGTTCGTTGAGTCTTTGGTGACACAAACGTTCATCATCCACGTCATCCGCACGAACCGGATTCCGTTCCTGCAAAGTTGGCCGGGTAAGGGTCTGATGCTGACCTCGGTCGCTGTGGTGGCGCTGGGGATCTGGCTACCGACTTCACCTCTGGCCCCGGCCCTGCAATTAACCGCGCTGCCGTGGTTGTATTGGCCGATTCTGGCCGTGACGCTGCTTGCCTACCTCACGCTGACGCAGGTAGTGAAGATGTGGTTGTTGCGGAAGCAGTGGATTTAGCTAAACTCACGGAATGCCTCAACTGAGGCCCCCACTCGCCCTGCGGTTCCCATACAATAGAAACTTCCCATCGGGAAGTTCCAGGAGATTTCATGAAACGAATTTTCACCACGTCGCTGCCTTTGACAGCAATGGCTCTGGCAATACTGGCCACGCCCGCGCTGGCGCAGCGCAAGGCAACCATCGAGAATGTACCGGAGATTGCCTTCACCTCGGTGCCGAACTTCCTGAAACTCCCCGCTGGCGAGTATCTGGGCGAATCGGTCGCCGTCGCCACCAATTCCAAAGGCCATACTTTCGTCTTTCACCGGAGCGCTAATACGCGCCTGTTTGAATTCGATCAGGCCGGCACCTTCCTGAAGGAAATTGGCGCCGGCTACCTCGGCTTCGAATTCGCCCATTCGGTGCGCGTCGATAAAGACGACAACATCTGGACCGTCGACGAAGGCACCAACATGGTCACCAAGTTCAGCCCCGAAGGAAAGCTGCTGATGGTACTCGGCCACAGGCCTCTGGCGGTGTTGGGGGCGTTGGCTGCTCCCCCCGGCCCGAATCCGCCGTCGGAGAAATATACCTTCTGCCGGCCCACGGATGTGGGTTGGGACCCGCAGGGCAACATCTTCGTTTCTGATGGCTACTGCAACAACCGCGTGATGAAGTATGACAAGAACGGCCGTTTCCTGGCGCAGGCCGGGTCAGAAAAGGCGGGCACCGCGCTGGGCGAGTTTAATCTGCCGCACGGCTTACAGGTGGATGGACAAGGCAATGTCTGGGTCGCCGACCGCTCCAACTTCCGCTATCAGGTGCTCGACAATAATCTAAAGCCGATCCGCGAGATTACCAACCTCGGCGTCGGCTGGACGGCGTGTATTTCAGCCGGCCCGCACCAGTATGCATTTCTGTCGAACTCCAACCCGAACGGGAACGTGCCCGGCAGCTGGGCCATCACCGGCGAAATCTATAAGACTGAACTCGACGGAACCGTGCTCGGCAAATTCGGCCACCCCGGCAAACTGGCCCCCGGGTTCCAGGTGGTTCACATGATGGATTGCCGCAATCCGAATCAGATCATCACCGGCGAAATTGAATCGTGGCGGGTACAGAAACTCATGCTCCAGCCGATGGCGGCGAAGGCAGCCACGCGTTAGGAACCAGCCGGAACAAGGAGAACATCAAATGAAACAAATACACAATCTGCTGGCTGCGACATTGATGGCGGGAATGATTGCCACAGTTCCGGCCGCCGCCCAGAGCGCGGTGCCTGAAATTTCTTTCGACTCCGTTGCCAATGCCCTGCAACTTCCCGCCGGACTTTATCTCGGCGAAGTGGGCGGCGTGGCAACCAATTCGCGCGGCGATATTTTCGTCTACACGCGGACCGGTCACCCTACCATCACCATCGGCACCGCGCGGCCCTTCGCACACGGCGGCTCGCGGCTGTTCCAGTTCGACCGCACAGGCAAGTACGTGCGCGAGATCGGCAAAGATACCTACGCGTTTATGGTTGCCGCCCAGGTCCGCGTGGACCCCGCTGACAACCTCTGGGTAGTGGATGAGATGAGCAATATGGTGATAAAGTTCGATCCGCAGGGGCACGTTGCGATGCTGCTGGGGCGAAAAGCCGAGTCGGAAAACGTTCCGTCAGGCGCGGGCCGGGGTGGGAGACGGGGCGGCGTGAACGACGGCTCCGGACCACAGACCGACCTGTTCAACCGACCCACCGATGTCGCCTGGGACGCGGCCGGCAACATCTTCGTGGCCGACGGTATGGGCAATGCCCGCATCGCCAAGTTCGATAAAGAGGGCAAGTTCGTCAAGTCGTGGGGCAAGCGCGGAACGGGGAATGGGGAGTTCGCCAATGTGCGCAGCATCGCAGTGGACGGGCAGGGCAATATCTATGCCGCCGACGGCGGCAACAAGCGCCTTCAGGTCTTCGACAATGACGGCAACTTCAAGACCGCCTTCACCAATGTTGGCAATGCGCAGGCCATTTGTATGACGAAGGGGGCGACACCGGGCCTGTTCGTCTCCAACTCTAATCCGGTAAACGATATCGATACCGGCGGCGAGATCTATAAGATGAGCCTCGACGGAACCATCAAGGGTAAGTTTGGCCGGGCGGGCAAGCTGCTGAAGGAGTTCGGTACCGTTAATGCCATCGATTGCCGCAACGAAAATTCGCTTTACGTGGCAGAACTCGGTAATCTTCGAGTGCAGAAACTGGTCATGCACTAATGCTTAATTTAGTCCTGTCTGAAGAGTAAGCAGCGGGCGGATTTCCGGGATTGGATCGGTGAACAGCGACAGCTGGTCTGCATCGGCGAACAGGGTGGCCCAGGCGGAAGGATCGAAAGCCCTTGCGAGGCGCGCCGCATAGGTGGTTTGCAGCAGGCGCGTGTAGTAGTCGATGTTGTAGTCGCGAGGGTCTTCGTTTTCCACCAGGACGCGGCCGGACCCGGCGCGCGAGTGATAGATGCGGACGCGTTCTCCGGCAGTCCATGCCGTGCGGCCTGCTGAGAGCATCGCCTCATAAACAAATTCCCGGCGGTTGATGCTTGATTCCGCGTATTCGGCGGCGGAGCGCGATAGACGGACTTTCGACGAGACGTCGTATGTCGGGAGCTGGCGGGCACGGAGGGCGGCGAGGGTTTCCAAATAAGTCTCGCGGACTCCTGCGATGTCGCCCACAAGGAGCCGGGCGATGGAGCGGCGCAGGAAGTTTTCCCCAAAGGGTTCGGCGCGGCTGGATCGAAACGCGACGCCGCGCAGCAGCAATTCGCCGCTGTTGGTGAGCAACGCATAGTTTTTGGGCTCATGCGAAAGCATGGCGGCGTAGCGACCTTCAAACTCCAGATTGACCAGAGGCGGAAGGAGCGCGGCTACCTCCGCGACAACGCGGCGCTCATCGGCTTCACACCAGTGTTGGGGGACCGCAAAGTAGACGCCATCCGTATCGGCTTCCAGCAGAGTGACGCCTCGATCCGCCAGTTCGCGGCACATGAGTTGCAGGGTTTCGCGGCCACGGCGGGTGACTTCGTTGGCCGCATGAACGTCGGCAAAACGGGTGAGGCGCCCGGCGGCGAGGTAGCCATAGGCGGAATTCACCACCAGTTTCATGGCGGCGGAGAGAGCTTCGTGGGTGTGGCGTTCCTCCGAACCTTCCGGCGCCAGACGAGCGGCGGCTTTGGCGGCGAGGCGGCGTTCCACAAGGCGGTCGACCAGCAGGAGCATGGCCCCCAGATGATCGCGGGCCGGGCCAATACGGAAGGCGCGCATGAGGGAGGGATACAGACTGGCGACATCGGCCTTGACCACGCGCGAAGCGACGCCGCTGGCGAACAGGTGGAGTGCGGCACCGGTATGCGGAGTGCCATCACCGCCGGAGTTGATGGGAAGTGCGGCTCCGGCTCGCAGGTAGGCGCGAACCAGAAGAGGGTCGATGACACCGGTGGCGGCTCCGGCGTCAGAGAGGCGTTCATAGCGGCGGGGGATGATGCGGGCGAGAGCAAAAGCCGCACCCCCCAGCAGGCGGGCCACGCCGGAGACTTCTTCCACATCGGCGGTGGCGTAGCGGCGGACGCGGGCCGGGTCGCGCTGGTATTCGGCGTAGATGCGGTCCCCGGGGATGTATTCGCGGTCCGGTGCGGCGAGTCCCAGCTTGCGGGCCACGGCTTTCAGGCCATGGTCGGGTAATTCCCGGGTGGCGAAGTCATAGCGCAGAACGGCATCGAGGGTGTCGATCAATTCGCGGCCAGGTGCGATATAACGAATGCGCTTGCGCCCGGCGCGCTGGCGAAGGCCGGAGCCGACGCGGCCAAGCGCGAGACCGACGCCAAGCAACTGCGCGCGGCGGTGGAGAAAGGGGAGATCGAAGCCCTGCAGGTTGTGATTCTCAATGACGTCCGGGTCCAGTTCGCGCACACGATCGACGAGGCGGCGGATGAGATCGGCTTCGCCCGCCTCGGTGGAGTCGCGGGTTTCCAGAACTTCACACTGGCCGGCGGGGTCGCGCAGGGCAATCATGAAAACCCGGTTGGATTCGGGGGAGAGACCTGTGGTTTCCAGATCGAACTGCATGCGGCGCAACTGGTGGAAGCCCAGGTCGCCGAAGTAAGTGCGTCCGGAGGAGACGAGGTATTGCTCTTCCGGGGTGAGAATGAGGGTTTGCTGGCGATCCAGCTGGCGGAGTGAGCGGAAAATTTGGGGGTCGGCGGAGGAGACCAGATAGCGCAATTCGCCCGGTCCGGTTAGTTCGCGGCAGGTGACGCCGGGGGCACGGGGTATGTCCTGGGGACGCGCCAGCAAAGCCCAGGGGCGAAAGTGGTCTTCCTCCCGCAGTAGCTCGTCCGAAGCGGGAATTCGTCGCCAAACGAGGGCTCGACCATCGGCTTCGGCCCACACCGAAACAATACCGGCTAGCGGATCCCATCCCCAGAGTCCTTGCTCCAGAGCATCGGTTGCAGCTGCGGCGATCATGAGTGGAGCGGCTGCGCTAAGAGCCCGTGGGAGCAGGCTTGGTTTCAGTTTTGGCGGCGGGGGCTGGTGTGGGGGTGGAAGGAGTAGCGGAATCGGAGGAAGCCTTGGTTTCCGCCGGTTTGGATGCTTCCTTACTACCACCTTCTTCTTTACTGCCACTTTCCGATTTGTTCTTCAGGTCGGACGCGCCGCCCTTGCCGTAGTCTGTGATGTAAAAGCCGGTTCCCTTGAAATGAAAGGCAGGGATGGAGAGGAGCTTTTCGACAGGCCCGGAGCCGCACTCTTCGTGCGAAGTGAGCGGTTCGTCGGAGAACTTCTGGATCTTAGTGAAGACTTTGCCGCAGGATTGGCACTTGTACTCGTAGATGGGCATGTTGCGATTCCATCTTAACAGCAAGAAGAAAGGGGTCCGGCTCACGCCGGACCCCCAGGGCACAACATTCAGGAATGTCGGGTTACTATTTCTTTTTGGCAGCTGGAGGAGCAGCCTTCTTCTTTGCCCCCGGAGCGGCGGGCTTCTTGGCCGGGGTGGCAGCGAAGGCGCTGGCGGGGAGACCGACGATATCGGTCTTCACGTCGTCAATGGTGAACGCGACATTGAAGGGTTCCTTCGTGTACGACTCCACGATGCCCTTGAACTGCATTTCGGTACCACCGGCGATTTCGCCCTTCAGGGGTTCATCGAACTTGATGGTTGCGTCGCCCACGAGCTCGTCAATGGATACGAGGAGTTCTTTGGGTGAGGTCTGGGATACGACCTTGGCCTTGAACATTTTGAACCCTTGGCCATCGGGCGGCAGCGAGACGTCTTTGAGGGTACCAAAGTAGGCGTCGCCCTGATCAAGGAGTGCCTTGCGGACGGCGTTGCGCCAGAAGTAGAGATCGGGGTGATCGGCTTTGAACTTGGCGTCATCCTGGGCTTCGGCCTGGCTGATTTCTTTAATGCTCTTGATGTGGAAATCGTCGTCGGCGAAAGGCTTGCCACCCACTGCAAGCTTCATCAGGTCATCCAGACCGGAGGCATCGCCGTGATAGCCTTCATACGCCTTCTTGAGGTAGGTCTGGGCGGGACCTTTGGCAGCGGGCTGAAGAGCACCGGCTCCGGTTACGGAAACCGCGCGGGCCAGCGAGTAGAGAGCTTCAGAGTACTTTGCGATATTGGCCTGGCGGATCATCACGGTGCCGAGATAGTAGGAGATTTGGGCAGCGGTGGGGTCCATGCCCAGAACTTTCTTGAATTCGGCTTCTGCACCTTTGTTGTCCTTCTTCTGCATGGCCACCCAGCCAAGCACACTGTGCGATTGCAGGTCGAACTGGGCCTTGGCTTGCTTCCACTGGTCATCGGTGACCTGGGCGGGCTTGGCTGCGGCAGAAAACCAGGTTTCCAGATTGTCTACGATGGTCTGCGCGGCTTTTTGTCCGGCATCCAGCGCGGGGCCGTCGGTCTTGCCGAAAGCGCCTGTAGCGATTCCCTGATAGCCTTGCGCTCTCATGAGATCGCGCTGACCCTTCAGTTTCGATTCGGGATACTTGGCCTCCCAGGCCTTAATCGCATCGATCTTCTTTTGTGGGTCGGTTTCCTTACCGGCCGCAGTAGCCATATCGAACTCGCCCTGGTCTTTATAGGGCGATTCCTGCGCCTGGGCGTACATAAACGCCGCAAGGGCACCGACGGCGATTACGCCAACTGTCATTCTTGACAAACGATTGAACACGCTTTGCCTCCCGCTCGATTTCAGGTAAACCACCGGATATATCCTGCCAGTCTACCAGCCTAACCGGCAAACGGGCAATAGCGGAGTATATCAACAACTTGCATACGAAATATCAGTTGCTCTGGATTTTTTGACGCGGCTGGCTGGTGGGAAGTTCCCACCGCCGGGTGGGGCCTGGCAATCGGCTCGCCGCCTGTTACAATCTCGCAAGTCCCGTGCGCCCCATTGATCTCGCCATTATCGCTGTATACCTCGCCGGCGTTACCTGGTTCGGGGCGCGGTTCCGCAACTCCCAAAAGACCCTGAAAGACTATTTTCTGGGCGGGAAGACAGCACCATGGTGGGCGATTGCGCTTTCCATCGTTTCCGCCGAAACCAGCACGCTCACCATCATTGGCACGCCACCGCTGGCCTACGCGGGCAGCTACGTGTTCCTTCAGGTGGTCTTCGGTTACCTGCTGGCGCGGGTAGTGATTTCCATACTGTTCCTGCCGCAGTATTTCAAAGGGCAAATGTTCACGGCGTATGCGCTGATGGAAAAGCGCTTTGGGCCGCGGGCAAGGAAAACCGCTTCCGGCGTGTTCCTCATTACGCGTTCGCTGGCCGAGGGGGTGCGGGTATTCGCGATTTCGATTGTGATCTCGATTCTGCTGCACACAGGGTCGCTGGCCTCTGTGATTGTGATTGTGGCACTGACTCTGTTCTACACGTTTGAAGGTGGGATGACCGCGGTGATCTGGACCGATGTCCTGCAAATGTTCATGTATGTATTGGGGGGGGCGGCCAGCTTCTTTGTACTGGAGGGCAAGATCCCGGGAGGGTTTGGCCATGTGCTGCAGGTGGCGGGGGCGGCGGGGAAACTGAAGGTCTTCGATTTTTCGTTTTCCTGGACGCAGCCTTATACGATCTGGGCGGGTCTGGTGGGCGGGTGCTTCCTGACCACGGCGAGCCATGGCACCGATCAGCTGGTGGTCCAGAGACTGCTGAGCGCGAAGTCGGAGAGCGAGAGCCGCAAAGCACTGCTGGTGAGCTGGCTGGTGATTTTTGTGCAGTTCGTGATGTTCCTGACCATCGGCGTGATGTTGTGGGTGTGGCATGGCGGCGCGCCATTGCCGAAACAGGCGGACCGACTGTATCCGACCTTCATATGGGAGTCTTTACCCACCGGAGTGGCGGGACTGGCGATGGCGGCGATTCTGGCCGCCGCCATGGCCAATCTGTCAGCGGCCTTGAATTCGCTGGCATCGGCCACGGTGGTGGATTTCTACCAGCCGCTGACGAAGGCCCGGCATACAACGGCGCATTATCTGAAGGTTTCGCGGCTGGCCACGGTGGCCTGGGGTGTGGTGCTGGCGGCGATTGCATTGATTGCAAGCCAATGGGGATCGGTACTGGAATCGGGACTTTCCATTGCGTCGGTAACGCTGGGCGTTCTGCTGGGCATTTTTTTGCTGGGTCTGTTGACGAAGAAGCCGGGCGAGAAATCGGCAATCCTCGGCGTGGTGACGGGGATGGTGGTGATGCTGGGGGTGAAGCTGGGAACGAAGATCCCCTTCACGTGGTGGGTGCTGATCGGGAGTACGGCGACGTTTGGGGCGGGCTACATCGGGAGTTTTCTGCTGAGTGACCGGAAAACAGGGGACAAGACATGAACGTAGAGCGAAACGAACTGCGTCGCGACCTGGGTTTGTGGTCGGCGCTGGCACTGGTGGTGGGGACAGTGATCGGCAGTGGCATTTTCCGGGTTCCGCAGGCGATGGTGCTGAGCGTGGGATCGGTGAAGATGGTGTTTCTGGTATGGATTGTGGGCGGCATCCTGTCCCTGGCTGGCGCGCTGACTTACGCGGAACTATCCGCTGCGATGCCGGGAGCCGGCGGAGAGTACGTCTATCTGACCGAAGCCTGGGGGCCGATGTGGGGTTTCCTGTATGCATGGACACAAATGTGGGTGGCCAAGAGCGGGTCTATTGCCACGCTGGCCACGGCGTTTTTCGAATATACCGCGCATTTCTTCCCTCAATTTGAGGTGGTGTGGTTCTCGGTGGCCGGTTTGCAGGTGAAATACGGCCAGGTATTTGCGCTGGTGTTGATTCTGGTGCTGGGGCTGATCAACTACGTGGGAGTGAAGATTGGCGCGGGCGTACAGATCGCGGTCACGGTGCTGAAAGTTGCCCTGATTGGGGGGATTATCGCGATGGGGCTGTTCTTTGGCCACCAGGCGACGGGTGGAGCGATTAGCACAACAGCGCCGCTGGCCAGCGGATTTGTGGCGGCGCTGGTGGCGGCGCTGTGGGCCTACGATGGCTGGAACAATGTGGGCATGGTGGCGTCTGAGATTAAAAATCCGCAGCGGAATTTGCCCCTGGCGTTAATTGGCGGAACCCTGGCCGTGGTGGGGATTTATCTGCTGGCCAACTGGGCATATTTCCGTATCCTGACCCCCGCCGAAGTAGGTGCACACAAGCTGGTGGCGGCGGAGATGATGATGCGGATTTCCGGACCGGCGGGGGCAGCGGCTGTTTCCATTGCGGCCATGATTTCCATTTTCTCGGCGCTCAACGGCTCGATTCTGACAGGCGCGCGAGTGCCCTATGCAGCAGCCCGGGACGGACTCTTTTTCAAGGCGGCGGCGCGGGTGCATCCGCAATTCCGAACACCGGGCGTATCGATTCTCATGCTGAGCGTGTGGTCTGGCGTACTGGTACTTTCCGGGAAATACGAAGAACTATTTAATTTCCTGATTTTCGGCAGCTGGATTCTCTACGCCATGGCGACGGCATCGGTCTTCGTGTTGCGGAAAAAGCGACCGGATCTGAACCGGCCCTATAAGACGCTGGGCTATCCGGTGGTACCGGCGCTCTTCCTGGTGGGCGCAACAATTCTGGAGGTGGTAACCCTGCGGAACCGGCCGCGGGAATCCCTGGCGGGAATTGCATTGATTTTACTGGGATTACCGTTCTATTTTTACTGGAAGAGCCGCGCCGGGAAGAATCCCGTCGGGGGTACGGACCAGGCCACGGGGCACTAATACCGGTACTGTTTTTATTTTTCGTTCTGAAATCGGAACAAATCACTTGCATTGCCGTCATTTTATAGAGTAAAAGAGTAGATGCAGGCTTGCCTCTGGCTTCGTCCCGTTCTGATTTTGGAACGGACCTGCCGGGCGGGAGGCAATCTGGAACGAAAAAAGCGAAGGTAAATCATGGACGTTTCGAAAATCTTAGCCGATCTCCGGACAGAAAAAGAACAGCTGGAAGAGGCGATACTGAGTCTTGAACGGCTGGCTCGCGGTCGTGGCAAGCGTCGTGGCCGTCCTCCGGCCTGGATGGCGGAGGCCAAGAAGCGGGGTCGCCCGCCGGGAAGCAAGAATCGGACTGTGTCGATGTCGAAGACGGCCGCAGCGGCATAAGAACTGAACCTATATGGGTGCTGACAGGGGGGCGGTTATCGACTACAACCCCGCATACCAGTCATACCCCTGCTCCGCCCAGTAATCCCCCGGTCGCTGCTCCATAAATTCAATCCGCCCGATCCGTTTGATATTCTTCACGCCGTACTTCACCGGAATCACCAGCCGCAGCGGTGCTCCATGTTCTTCGGTCAGCGGGGCACCGTTCATCTCCCACGCCAGCAGCGTCTGCGGATGCATCGCGCTCAGCATGTCCAGCCCCACATAGTACTCACCATCCGGCGTCGCCATCCGCACATACGGAGCTTTTTCTGAACCCGCCGCGAATCGCGCCGTGAAATCAGAGAACCGCGCTCCCGCAAATTGCGTCACTGCGCTCCATCCCTCTATACACTTGAATTCGATCGTCTCTTCGATGCGCGGCAATGCGGACGTGATCTCTGCCATCGTCAGTCGCGGGGAAGCCTGTTTCTCCCCGACTTTCACCAGGTCTACACTCCAGTGCGCGAGGTCGAGGGGCTCTCCGAGGCCGGCTTTGCCATTCGCTCGCAACTTACCCACTTCCCGCGCCGGAAACGTCTTTGCCAGATGCGAATTGTCATACAGTGCCCGCCGCACTACGCGCTCATTGAAATTCAACACGCTGCGCAGCGGCCCCGGAATATCTTCCGCATCCGCGCGCGGATACAACCATGCGAATCCCCCCACGGCTGCCGCCATGCCCGCGCCCAGCGTCAGCAAGCCCCGCCGCGTCTTCCGTTGCAGTTCCTGTTCGGCCGTCAACTTATTTGCCATGATGGGCCTCCGCCAGGTCATACCCGCAAACCATCGCCCGGAAGGTCGGCCACCCCGCCCGAATCACCTGTCCGATGTGAATCCCGAAGAAGGCCACATAAGCCATGGTCAGCCAGAAATGTTCCCAGCGTGCCCATTCGTACCCGCCCGCCAGTGCCGTCAGCCACGCCAGTTGCGCCGGCTTGTAGATCGCCAGGCCGGTCAGCAGGCTCAGTCCGCCCATCAGAACGATCAGCGAGTACGTAATGCGTTGCGCGGCGTTATAGCGTCCCTGCGGCGGCAATGGCGTCTTGAACCCCATGTCGTGCATGGCCACCTGGAGCGCTTCGCCAAACGACTTCTTCCCGGGCACCAGCTCCCGCCACTCGCCCGAAACCACTGTGTAGCACACGTAAAGTACACCATTGATTGCAAACAGCCACGCCAGTGCGAAATGGAAAGCCATACCCAGAGCCAGCTTGTGGTCTATGTGGGTCGCACTATAGAACCAATCGGGGAAAAAGTGGAAAACCGTGATGCCTCCCACGCCCACCCGATACACGTCATTCGCCCAATAAATCAACAGGCCGCTGAAAATCATCAGCAGCAGCAGTGGAAAGTTGATCCAGTGAAACCAGCGCGAAGCCAGTTTGTGTTTTTCTTCAAGCACACTCATCATGGGTGTAATGTCGCGCAATCTCTATTTTATTCCGACCTCGCCGGCGCGGGACCCTTCGTCTCCTGCACGCCACCCCGCGAACAGCAGTGGCCGCAGCAGGACGTGATTCGTCATGGTGAACGCCGCCCGTAGAAGCGCCGATACCCAGCGCCGCGACTGTGATCACCACGACGGCATAGCCGGGGGATATCCATGTGTGAGGCGACAGCGCTTAAGTAGGCATTGGCAATCGCCTCCAGCCATCGGAACGAACCTCTATGACCTACGCCTTTCCCGCCGCGAAACCGCTGGCCCGCGCCATCCGCAACAGATCGGTCAACCGCTTTGTCCCGGCGCGGGCTACGTTTTCGCCCAGGCGCGTGATGCGGTAGTAGCGGCGGCGTTCATCGTCCAGATCGGCTGCGGGGCGTTCCGCCGTCTCCGGAACCAGGCCCTGCTCCAGCATTCGCTGCAGAGAACGGTACAGCGTAGCCGGGCCCAGCCCCACGTCCTGCATGATGGAGTAACCGTAACGGTCGCCGGCGGAGAGAGCCATCAGAATCCGGAATATCGCCGACGGCAGCAGGAGGAAGGAATCAACATTCGCCATGACCCGGGAGATGTCCACACCAGATATATCCGTAATGGTTTGATATGACACGCGGTATTCTGACGTCTGGAGGATTTCCGATGAATGCTTTAACCCGCCGTGAAGCACTGGTTGCGCTTGGTGCGCTGGCTGCTCTGCCCCGCCCGGCTTTCGGTGCGCCCGCGTTCCCCAAAGGCGCAATCATTCGAACCCTCTTGAAGGACTTCAATCCCGCAGACCTCGACGGCGGCCCCACACTCTTCCACGAGCACATGTCCTTCACCCCGGACTTTATGCCTCGCTGGATGGAAGCCTCGCGTGCCGCAGCCCTGGCGCGCAACCCGGCTGCGGCCGCTGCCTTTCCGCCTCCGGCCCCTCCGCCTCCGGCAGGTGAAAAGTACTTCCTCGAAGATGCAGACCTGATATCCGATGAACTGGCCAAAGCGAAAGCCGACGGCCTCGCCTGCATCGTCGATGGTGGTCACCCCGATATGGGTCGGCGGATCGCTTTTCTGCGGGAAGTTTCGCAGCGCTCGGGCCTGCCCATTGTGGCCGGTGCCGGGTTCTACTCGCAACCCTTCTATCCCGCCGAAATTCACAGCATGAGCGAAGACCAGATCGTGGCCGCTCTGGTCAAACAGACTGAGGCGGAACCGGTGGGCGTCTTCGGCGAAATCGGCAGTTGGGATGAAATTACCGACGATGAACGCAAGGTCTTCCGCGCCGTGGGCCGCGCCCATGTCGCTACCAACCTGCCCATCTTTACTCACACCGGCATCCCTGGCAGATCGGCTCTGGAACAACTCGACATTCTGGAGAAGGCCGGCGTGAAGCCCAACCGTATTGTGATTGGCCACCTCGGCAATCTCGTCGACCCTAAAGCCGAAGTCCACAAAGCCATCTGCCAGCGTGGCGCGTTCATCGGCTTCGACCGCCAGGGTGGTCCTGGCGATGCGCGTCAGATACCGATGGTGGTGTCCCTGATTGAAGCCGGTTACGCCGCCAACCTGATGTTTGCCTCTGATCTCTCAGCAGCCAATCAGCTCAAGAAAAACGGCGGTGGCGGTTATGCCAAAACCGTCACGGTGTTCGTTCCCAAACTGCGCGAGGCAGGTGTGAAAGATGATATTCTGCACGGCATCCTGGTGGATAATCCGCGCCGCTTTCTGGCGTTTGTCCCGAAAAAGCGCCGCCCGGCTTAGGGTCTCGAGTTCCAGTTGCGATAATCGGGGCAACGGTGAAGCTTTCGCATTGTTTTCTACTCTTCGCTCTGGCAGGTTCGCTCGGGGCACAAGCCCGCTCTGCGGCCTCGCTCGGCAAGCTGATTCTGGAGTCGGGTCTCGACCCCAATGAGTGTTATCGAGTACGCGATCTGGAACTGCCTGTTGAAGACGTGCAGTTCTATTTCACGGAAGGTTACCTGATCTTCGGCAAGCCGGTGGAAGGCGCTCCTTTGTTCGCGGTATTCGCCTCCGATGTGGAGGGCGGCGATGCGGAAGTGCTTCTTATGCCGCCGGACCGTTCCGAACGCCAGACCATGGCAGCCAATATCGGAAGCCCGACTCTGAACGAGCATTTCTCTACAGGGATGTTTTTCTATACGGACCGCCCGGCACGGAGTCTGCTGGACAAGATCCGCGCCGCCGGTACCGCGCGCAAAGTCCCGGACGTGGGTGCTTTGATGGCCGATAAATGGAATGAAATCGTGCGCAGTCTGATGGCGAGTTTTGAATCCCGCATCGTTCTCGACCTGCTGACTGCCGGTGCCGACGGCGAAGGTTTCTTCGAAGCCGTACTGCAGGGGCGCAAACTGGGAACCTTCGACGTGGTGCACGATGCCCGTGCTTATGAGCAGGTAGTTGCCGGCCAGGTGACGATGCGCAATAACATTCCGTTCTGGAACACGTGGACCTCATTTACCAGCCGCAGCCATCGCTCACTGAAACCTCTGGTGGAACAGGAGATTATCAGCTACAAGATCGATGCAACCCTCGATCCGTCTCTGTCCATGCGGTGCATTACGCGTCTGCGCATCCGGGCCACCGCCGATTCCCGCGCCGTCGTCGCGTTCGATCTCTCCGGACAAATGAAGGCCCTGGAGGCGAGGATTGACGGTGTTGCGGCAGAAGTCTACGAACGGGAATCGGCGCGCGGCGATCTGGTCAACAATACCGGGAATGAATTGCTGCTGGTGATTCCGCGGGAGCCTTTGGAGCCAGGGCGCGAATACGAGATTGAAATCGTTCACGAGGGCAAAGTTGTGCTGGAAGCCGGCCACAATGTCTACTATGTTTCCTCCCGCGGTAGCTGGTATCCGGGCCGCGGCCTGCAATTCTCCCGATACGATGTCACCTGGCACTATCCGAAAGATCTGAATCTGATCGCAGCGGGCAAGGTTCTGGAAGATCACGTGGAGGGAGAAGTTCGCACCACACGCCGCGCACCGGATGGACCGGTGCGCACGCTGGGTTTCAACCTGGGCCACTATGTGATGCGCAATCTGGAGCAGGATGGCCTGTCGATGGAGGTGGTGGCGAACCGGGACCTGGAGGACGCACTACAACCTCACCCGGTGGTTTCATCGGAAGTCGCCATTGCAGATCCGCGGCGGCGACGGTCGGCGGCAGGACCAGAATCGATTCCCCCCCCGGTGGTATTTCCGCAGCGCCCCAATTCCGCTGCCCGCATCGATCCCATTGCCAACGAGATTCTGGCGGCGACGGCGTTCTATCGAAGACGTTTTGGCGATCCGCCGCTGAAACACATTGCCGCCTCGCCACTGCCGGGTCGTTTCGGGCAGGGTTTCCCTGGCATGTTGTACCTGCCCACCGCGACCTATCTGGGCCCGCTGGTGGAACCGGGTACGAAGGAAATTTCGGAACCTGCTCTCTTCCGCGACCTTTTGCGCGCGCATGAAGTGGCGCACCAGTGGTGGGGCAACATTGTCACTTCCGCTTCCTATCACCACGAATGGATCATGGAGTCGCTGGCCAATTATTCGGCCGTGATGTTCATGGAAGACCGGCTGGGCCCCAGAGCAGTGGAAATGGCGCTGGAGAATTACCGCAGACAGTTGTTCACCAAAGGCACCGATGGCAGTGAGACCGAGTCCGAAGGCCCCGTGGTGCAGGGTGGTCGGCTGGGGAGTTCAAACAACCCGAACGCGACCAACGCCGTTATCTATGGCAAGGGGACGTGGATCATCCACATGCTGCGTCGCAAGCTGGGAGATGAACGCTTCCTGAAAATGCTGGCTGCGCTGCGCAAGCGCTATGAATGGAAGGCGGTGACCACCGACGACCTGCGCCAACTATGCGCGGAATTCCTGCCTGCTGGTTCCCCGGATGCAAAACTCACTGAATTCTTCGACCAGTGGGTTTACAGCACGGGCGTACCGTCACTGAAACTTTCGTACTCGGTGAAGGGAAAACCCGGTGCGCTCAAACTTGTGGGAACGGTCACGCAGAGCGACGCCCCGGAAGATCTCAGCATCGCGGTACCCATCGAGATTCAGATCGGCAGGAACAAGCCGATTGTAAAGATCGTACACACAGCGTCAGGACCCGTGCAGTTTACCGTGGATGTGCCTGGACCATCAGCCAGGGCTGTACTCGACCCGGGCTGGGCTGTCCTGCGCCGCTAGTTCAGATTCGCATACCAGTAGGGAATCCACACCAGCGCCAGCAGGATATCGAAGGCGTAGGCGCGCCGGTTGGCAGGGTCGCGCCACGCCAGCACTGCGGCGCGAATGCCAAAGGCTGCGAATACGAATGCCGATACCACGAACCAATAGTGGAATGCCACGAAGACCGTGGGCGGAAGTCTGCCGCCGGACATCCGGGCAAGAAACATGATCAGGAGGGTGAGGGCGACGAGAGCGCGGTAGACGACGCGGAACATGACGGTTGTAAAACCAGTCTACCTTTCGTACGATAGTGACTGGAATGAGCGACCTGTGCGTTGGAACAGCGGCCCCTGATTTTGAGTTGCGCGACCAGGACGGAAACAATGTCCGTCTCGGCCAGTTCCGCGGCGTGAGCCCGGTGGTGCTGTTCTTCTATCCGAAGGACAACACCCGCATTTGTACGCAGGAAGTCTGCGCGTTTGGCAATGACTACTCACAATTTCGGGACGCGGGCGCACAGCTGTTCGGCATCAGCAGCGATTCCGCCGATTCGCACACAAAGTTCTCCCGCAAATACAGCCTGCCGTATCCTCTGCTGACCGATAGCGGTGGCGAGGTCCGCAAGTTGTTTGGCGTTAAGAAGACGTGGGGCGTGCTGCCGGGACGCGCAACGTTTGTGATTGACCGTGAAGGCATCGTGCGACACATTTTTTCCTCACAGTTTGAAGCAGGTGCCCATGTGTCCGAAGCGCTGGCCGCGCTGAGGGCGTAGGCACACAAGAAAAAAGGGCGGACCCGAAGGCCCGCCCTTTTCCCCAAACCAGCCTTTAACAGCTAGTCTTCTTTGATCACGTGGACGGTGATCTCCACCGTCACGTTCCTGTGCAGGCGGACCGGCACTTTATGTTCGCCGAGCGTACGGATCGGCTCTTCGAGGTGGAGCTTCTTGCGATCAATCTCGTATTTTTGGGCTTCGAGGGCGTCGGCGATATCCGCCGCCGTCACTGACCCGAAGAGATGATCGTTTTCGCCCGCCTTGCGCGCGATCGTCACCGAAACCGCGCTGAGAAGCTTGCCGAGTTCCTCGGCTGCTCCCTGCTGTTTGGCTTCTTTGCGCAAGTGGGACTGGCGTTCCTGCTCCACGATCTTCCGGTTGGAATCCGTAGCAGCCACGGCGATACGCCGCGGCAGCAGGAAATTACGTGCGTAGCCCGCCGCGACTTTTACAACGTCGCCACGCGAGCCCAGCTTGTCGACGTCTTCACGAAGAATGATGTCCATCGAATTGTCTCCCTACACCAGCCCTGCAAAAGGCAGGAGCGCGATGTTGCGGGACTTTTGAATTGCGCCCGCAAGACGGCGCTGATGAGGGGCGCAAACGCCCGAGATACGGCGCGGCACAATCTTGCCCCGCTCCGCCACGAAAGACGAAAGTAACTTCACGTCTTTATAGTTAATATCGTCGATTTTCTCAACGCAGAATTTGCAAACCTTCTTGCGCCGGAAATACTGCTTACGCCCAACGGCGGCCGCTTTGTCTCCGCCCGTGGGGCGTTGCGAAGCCGCGATCGGTCTTCCACCTTTTTGTTGTTCTGGCATGGCGCATTCTCCTTATTCTGTGGGCTGACCCGGAGCCGAATGGACGGGTACCACCGGAGCGGCCGGTGCCGGAGTAACTACCTCTGGTGAAGCCGCGGGAGCCGGGGCGGCCGCGGGCACAGCCGGCACACCCGGAGCCGGAATACCTGGAGCCGCATGTGCCGCGCCGTCTCCACCACCCAGCATCTGCTGTGCGAGCGAAGGCTGCGGGGCCGGTGGCTGCGGACGACGGTGCGCGCGCTTTTCGCGAACCTTCTTCCGCTTATCGATCCGCTTCAGGGTTTCATCAATGCGTACCGTGATGAACTTGATGATCGCGTCCTGCACACGCAGGCGACGCTCGAATTCCTTCACCGTTGCCGCATCCGTGGTGAATTGGATCAGGACATAGTAGCCTTCCCGATGCTTTTCCACCCGATACGCCAGACGGCGTTTGCCCCATTTTTCGACTTTGTCGATTGTGCCGCCCGCTGACGTCACATTCTTCGACAATTGTTCGACGAGGGCATCAATCTCTTCTTCTGTTGCATCGGGTTTTACGATGAACAGATTCTCGTAGATCCTCATTTTTCCTCGTTTGTGCTGCCCGGGGCGCGACGATTAAAGCTGGTCATGGACTTACCGACGCCCTCGGCAATTATGGATTCTGTCGCATCGGCTGCTGTGCCAATGAACTCCTCCAGGGTTTCCGTTTGCCGCCTCGACATCGGCGACAGTAAATAGTCCTTCCCGCCCGAAAGCGGATGCCCGGGATGCACTCCCAGGCGGACTCTGGGGAATTCGTTCGTCCCCAGCACATCAATAACATTCTGCGCGCCGTTATGTCCGGCGGCCGAACCTTTGGCCTTCACCCGCAACGTTCCCCATTCAAAATCCAACTCGTCGTACACGAGGACCATTTCTTCGGGCTTCACCTCATTGCGTGTCATCAAGGGTTTGACGGCCACGCCGGAGAGGTTCATAAACGTTTGCGGCTTCACCAGTAAAACCGGTTTGCCGCGAATGGTTCCCTGGCCAACCAGAGCCTGGCACTCGCGACGCGTCACGCGAATTCCATGACGTTCCGCCAGTAAATCCACCACGAGAAAGCCCAGATTGTGGGGCGTCGCAGCGTACTCTTCGCCAGGATTGCCCAGGCCGGCAACCAGGAACATTCCAGCCTACTTCTTCTTGCCCTTTTCGGCGGGGGCAGCGGCCTCATCTTCCTTCTTACCCTTCTTCGCCGCGACTTCGGGCTCAACGACAGCGGCCGCACCTTCCACCACGGCGACCACTTCTTCCTTGATACCGACCACATGGGCCACAACGGCTTCACCGGCGGTGAGAATACGCACGCCTTCCTTGACCACCAGATCAGAAACGCGGATCGCGCTGCCGATGATCAACTCGGTGACATCCACGTCGAACTGGTTTGGAATGTCGTCCGGGACGCACTCGATTTCCACTGTGCGGGTGACCACGTCGAGCACGCCGCCCTGCTGTTTGATGCCTTTGGCATCGCCCATGATGTGGATGGGTACAGAGACGCGCAGTTTCCGCGTGAGATCGATCCGCTTGAGATCGATGTGCATTAAAGTGCCCTTGATGGGCTCGTACTGTTCGTCGGCGACGATGACAGGGGTCTTTTCAATGCCCGCGATGTCGACGTCGAAAATGGCGTTATGCCCGGATTTCCCGCGGATGATACGCAGGATGTCTTTGGGGCTGACGCTGACGGCTTGCGGATCCTTGAAAGCTCCGTAAACTATGGCGGGGATTAATCCGCGCTTGCGTGTGCGGCGCGCTTCATTTTTGCCGCGCGACGAGCGTGGCTCGGCTGCGACAACGATATCCAGTCTCAAATTCTGATCTCCTTGCGCAAGTCCGATTTCGGGCTCTGGCCCGAGGCGTGGGTTGCGTCTGATTCCATTCCTCAAAAACACGGGCGTACTACATTCCGCGCCAAATGAGGGTGAATTCGGATTGTAGCACCCCGGTTCAGGAGAGAACGAGGATGGCCGATTCCGGATCGGCGGGAAATACTTCAATTTCGGGCCGGTGTCCACGCACGACAGATTCCACTTCGCTGGTTGAGCAGTTGCCCAAACAGATCCAGATCACTTTGGGAGGATGCCCGAGAAGAAAGCTTAGCTGTCGAAAATCTCCGTCTTTGCTGATGATCGCCAGCTTGTTGTCAATGGCGCATAGCCATATCGAGTCGTCCGATCCTTGTTTCAGGCCAACGTCCCGTACATGCACAGAACCCGGGAAGCAATCGGCCAGAAGACCACACAACCGGTGGGACAAATTCTAGTCGAACAGCAGGCTCAAGCAGGTATCGCGACCAGGCGGCGTTCCCGGTCGGCCGCAAAGGCCAGACAGGCCCGAAGGTCTTCACTTGTCAGGTCAGGAAAGTCATCCAGGATTTCGCTTTCGGACATACCAGACGCCAGGTAGTCCAGAACGTCGTAGACGGTCATTCGCATTCCCCGAACGCAGGGCTTTCCGCCCACCTTGCCGGGTTCCATCGTAATGATCCTGCGGTAATCCACGAGGTTGCTCCTGATGCTCTGAGGATAGCAGTCTCGGGCTGGATACAGATTAGGCTACAGCGGTTCAATTCAAAGTCAGGGGGGTCGAACCGGCAATGGCCGACTCCGTGCGTGCTCGCCGCCCCACGCTTCGATCTGGTCCAGATGAATTAAGATGCAGTACAGATCTTTACCGCGCTCCGGGCGCGCCGGTCTTCAGTACTTGCGCAGCACGGCCAGCAAACGACCCTGCACTTCTACACTAGCTGCCGGGTAGCGCAGGGGTGACATGGCGGAATTGGCCGGTTGCAGGCGGATCATGCCGCCCGGCTCCTGGTACAGCCGCTTCAGCGTGGATTCCGTACCGCCCACCAGCGCCACCACAATCTCGCCATCGCGAACCTTGTCCGTTTTCTCCACCAGGATCATGTCGCCTTCGCAGATATGGTCATCGATCATGGAATTGCCGCGGACTTTGAGGGCGTAGGTGTCTTTGTGGCCCACAAAATCGGCAAAGCTGATGGATGCCGCCGCATCCGAGCCGCCGTAGGTCTCCACCGGCTGGCCGGCGGCGATGGTTCCCAGCACAGGCACCTCCATCATGCCCTCAAAGCGGTTACGGCGCTGCTCCTGCAGATAACGCGGTGCCACATCCACAGAGCGGCTCTGGTTGTGCCCGCGCTGCAGGTAGTTCTTGGCGTGCAGCGCGGAAATGTGTTTGTGCACCGTCGCAATCGAGGCCAGATTCATGCCCCGGGCGATCTCTTCGTAGCTCGGACTGAAGCCGTGCTCCACCTGATATGCGGCAATGAAGTCGAGGACTTCCTTCTGCCTTTGTGTAAGGGCCATGTGCCAATAGCTTAGGCGAAGAAAAGGAGAAAAGCAAGCGTGAACTTTAACCAGGAAAACACACCTGATATTCTGAATGACCATAATGTCGCAACGGCGCGCGTTACCACGGATTTGTATCGCGCTTGGTCTGCCTGATGCCTCGAAGCTCCTGGAACAGGCGCGGCGCGAAGCGGAGGCGGGCGAGAGCTTTCTGGAATTTCGTCTGGACTACCTGGGTAACCCGGAAGCGGGTCCCCGTGCCGTTGAAACTTTTCTTCATGACCATCCGAATTGCACGGTCCTGGCAACTTGCCGGCGACATCAGAACCACGGGCGTTTTAACGGCAGCATCGATCAACAACTGAGTATTCTGGAACGGGCGATTGAGGCTGGCGCGCGCGCGGTGGATGTGGAGATTGAGACTGCGGAGGTAGCTATGCCCCGCTGTGCTGCCTTGCGCAGCCACGCCCATCTGGTAATCTCCTGGCACCATTTCGAAACCACACCACTGATCGAACCGGTTCTGAAGCGGATGCGGAAAGTGCCCGCCGATGTTTATAAGCTGGTGTCGACGGCGCGCAAGCCTTCCGATACAGGGCGCATTCTGGCGGCCAGTCGTTTGAGCCCGAAGATTCCGCTGGTAACGCTGGCCATGGGAGAAGTGGGTTTTCCCTCGCGCGTTCTCTCCACGGCGCTGGGCGCGGTGTTTACGTACGCGGCTCCGGCCCACGCCCAGGGTACGGCCAGCGGACAAGTCAATGCCCGCCAGTTGCGCTCGCTGTATCGCATCGACAAATTCACCAAAGCGGCAAAGATCTATGCGGTGATTGCCGATCCGGTGCGACATTCGGTGTCGCCGCAAGTACATAACCGCGCCTTTCAATCGCGGCGGCTGGATGCGGTGCTCGTTCCCTTGCTGGTAGCCCAGACGCAGTTACGGGACTTTTTCCATTTCGCCGAAGAACTTCCCCTTGCCGGTTTCAGTGTGACGATTCCGCACAAGCGGCGCATCATGCGCTACCTGGACTACGTGGATCCGATTGCCAAACGAATTGGCGCCGTGAACACGGTGTGGCGCAAGGGCGGTAAGTGGCGCGGCACAAACACCGATGCCCCGGCGGTAACCGGGCCGTTGAGCAAGCTCATCAGTCTGCCGAAGGCGACCGCGTTGATTGTGGGCAATGGCGGCGCGGCGCGGGCGGCGGCTTGTGCGCTGGCTGATGCAGGCGCCAAAGTTTCAGTCACCGGACGCAATGCGGACCGCGTGCGGGCGCTGGCGCGGTTTGTTTCGGGCGATGCAGTTTCCGCCGAGCAACTCAGCTCGCAGTACTACGACATCGTGATCAATGCGACGCCGCTGGGCATGTCGCCCAACGTGAACGAATGTTATTTCCCGGAGGAGATTCCCGGCGATATCGTATTCGACATGGTTTACAACCCGCTGGAGACCACGCTCATCCGTCACGCGAAGCTACAGGGCAAGCAGGTTATTCCGGGCGTGCGTATGTTTATTGAACAGGCACTGCGACAGTTTGAGATCTGGACCGGCCAGCCTGCGCCGCGGGCGGCAATGGAGACGGCCGCGATGGATGCGCTCACCAGCCGCAACGCGGAGCAGAGACTATGATTACCCGCCGCGAGTTGGCGGCAGTAGCCGCGGGCAGTGGGCTGGCCGCATCGGTTGAAGCCCAGACGGCTCCGCTGCCAGCCGACCTTGCCACTGCGGTTCGCGACCAGAACAAGCTGATGGGCGACGCCCTGGCGAAGTTCGAAATTCCCCTGGCAACCGAACCCGCGTTCCAATTCAAAGCATGACCGACGACGTCTTTTTTGCGAGTATTTCCGAACTCAACGCGAGATTGCGCAAACGCGAGTTCTCCGTCGTGGAACTGACCAAAGCGTTTGCCGAACGACTGGAACGACTCGGCCCCCGTTATAACGCACTGGCGAACCCATTGACGGAAATCGCCATCCGCAGGGCCAAAGACGTAGACGATGAACTGAAGCAGCAGCGCTTCCATGGCCCTTTACAGGGAGTTCCATTTGCGGTGAAAGATTTGCTGGCCTTTGCGGGCGCACCCACTACATGGGGTGCGAAGCCGTTTGCAGGGCAGGTATTCGAGGAAAATGCCACCGTGCTCAGCAAGCTCGACAAGCTGGGTTCCGTACTGATCGGGAAGCTGGCCATGGTGGAACTGGCCGGAGGGCCAGGCTACCGTCTGGCCAGCGCGTCGATGTTTGGCGCGGGGTTGAATCCCTGGGATAGAACCCGGTGGTCGGGTGGTTCTTCAAGCGGGTCAGGTAGTGCTGTGGCGGCGGGCCTGGTGCCGTTTGCGTTGGGTTCAGAGACATCGGGGTCAATTCTCACCCCTTCGGCGTTCTGTGGCGTCACAGGTTTACGGCCAACCTACGGTCTGGTGAGCCGCCACGGTGCCATGCCACTTTCGTGGACGCTCGATAAAATTGGTCCGATGTGCCGGTCCGCCGAAGATTGCGGATTGGTGTTGCAGGCAATTTCGGGTGGCGATTCCAAAGACCCGGGGTCGGCGGGAAAGAGCTTCTATTACACGCCGCAGTATGCGCGCAAACTAACCGATCTGAGGGTGGGCTTCGCTCCCGACGATCTGGAATGGGCCGAACCCGGGGCGCGGCCTGCCTTTGAAGCAGCCATGCAGGTGGTGAAGTCGCTGGGCGTGAAGCTGGTGGAAGTGAAGCTGCCGGCGTTCCCATATGGGCCGGTGATTTCGACGATTGTGAGTGCGGAAGGCTCCTCGGTTTTTGAGCAATTGATTACATCAGGCAAGGTCAACGAACTGGCCGATCCGAAGCAAATTGAGGGCCTGAAGGCCGGGTTGGAAATTCCCGCGAAAGACTATCTCAAGGCCATGCGAATCCGCACCCTGGTGAAAGAGAAGTTCGCGGAATTGTTCCAGCAGGTGGATGTGTTGGTTTCGCCGTCGCGGTACGGCATTGCACCCAAGATCACTGAACCGCTGGATGTGGGTGGCGCACCCGGCGGACATCCGGCAACCTCCGCAATGGCTGCGCTGATTCCGGCTTGCAATCTGGCCGGATTGCCGGCGCTGTCGTTCCCCTGCGGTTTTGTGAACCAGATGCCGGTGGCGTTGCAGGTGGCGGGTCCGGCATTCTCAGAAAACGCCCTGCTGGCACTGGGTCGCGAGTTCCAGGCGCGGACCGATTGGCATAAACGACATCCGGATGTCGGGTAGGGTTGATCTTCGGCACACCCGAATCCTGATACTTTCCCAACACCCGCAGCCGCAATCTTAGCGCCTCATTAACGCCAACCTTCCTACTCTCAAATTGCGGGCACTTGCCCGTACTAACCGACGAGGGGCCCGAAATGCCGACTGTGATTTGCATCGCCACGCGGTACCTGGTCATTCTCAGGGAAGGGAAATAGCTCAGATGCTCGACTTATTCTACGTCGCGATTGGCTTAGGAGCCGTACTGGCCTGCTGGTACTTCGCCAAAGCCTGCGACAGACTTTAGCTTCCGGAACTCAATTTATGGATTACATCATTGCCGGCATCGTATCGTTGGGACTTTTCGTCTACCTGATCTACGCGCTGTTACGTCCGGAAAAATTCTGAGGGAAACACAATGACGGCCATCGGTATTTTACAGATCTTGATTTTTCTTGGCCTGATTCTGGCCTGCACGAAGCCATTGGGCGCGTATATGGCCCGGGTTTTTGAAGGACAGCGGACCTTCCTGCATCCGGTGCTTCGCTGGCTGGAACTACTGACCTACAAGCTTATCGGTGTGAAGGAAGATGCAGAGCAGCGCTGGACGCAATACACCGCGGCTCTGCTGAGCTTCAGCATGTTTGGGTTCCTGCTGACTTATCTGCTGCAGCGGGTACAGGGCTTCCTGCCGTTCAATCCGCAGCATTTTAATGCCGGCAATGTCCCACCCGATCTGGCGTTCAACACCGCCATTAGTTTTGTCACCAACAGCAACTGGCAGGCCTATTCCGGAGAATCTACTCTTAGCTATTTCGTGCAGATGGCCGCGCTCACGGTGCAGAACTTCGCGTCGGCGGCAGCCGGGATGGCAATTGCAATTGCTCTGGTCCGCGGATTCGCGCGCCAGGAAAAGAAGACCATCGGTAACTTCTGGGTAGATGTGACCCGGGCTACCGTTTATATCCTGTTACCGCTTTCCATCGTCGCCGCGCTCCTCTTTGTCTCACAGGGGGCAGTCCAGAACCTCAAGCCTTACACCGAAGTCACCACCATAGAAGGCGTCAAACAAGTTATCGCGCAGGGCCCGGCTGCTTCGCAGGAAGCGATTAAGCAACTGGGTACCAATGGCGGCGGATTCTTCGGTGCAAATTCAGCCCATCCTTTTGAGAACCCCACCCCACTCAGCAACCTGCTCGCGATGTTCCTGATCTTTCTCATTCCGGCAGCTTTGACTTACACCTTCGGGAAAATGGTGGGCGATACGCGCCAGGGATGGGCCGTTTTTGCGGCCTTCTCGCTTATGTTTCTGGTGGGCGTCTTCGTCACGTACCACTACGAGCAAGCCGGCAATCCCCTGCTGACGCGCGTTGGAGTTCAGTGCGATGCCACTGCCGGCCAGGCTGGCGGCAACATGGAAGGCAAAGAAACCCGCTTCGGAATCGCCAACTCCGCCCTGTTCGCTACGGTCACAACTGACGCCAGTTGCGGTGCCGTCAACGCCCAGCACGACAGTTTCACCCCCATTGGCGGTATGGTCCCGCTGTTCAACATCATGACCGGCGAAGTAATATTCGGCGGCGTGGGAGCCGGCCTGTACGGCATCCTGCTGTACTGCATTCTCGCCGTGTTCATCGCCGGTTTAATGGTGGGCCGTACGCCGGAGTATCTGGGCAAGAAGATCGAGAAAAAAGAAGTAAAGATGGCCATGCTGGCAGTGATCGCGACGGCCTTCAGCATCCTCGTTTTCACCGCCCTCAGCTCTGTGGTCGGCTTCCCGGCGAAAGGCTATTGGAACGCCCCGGGTGCGGCCATTGCCAACCTGAACAACGGCGGCCCGCATGGTTTCGCCGAAATCCTGTATACCTTCACCAGCGCCACCGGCAACAATGGCAGCGCTTTTTCCGGAATCACGGTAAATACGCCCTGGTACGACCTCACAACTGGTCTCGCCATGTGGATCGGCAGGTTCCTTTTCCTGATCCCGTTACTGGCGGCAGCCGGGAGCCTGGCGGCAAAGAAGAAACTGACATCCACCGCCGGAACGTTTCCCACCCACGGTCCATTATTCGTTGGACTGCTGGTGGGAACGGTGCTGATTGTGGGGGCGCTGACCTTTTTCCCGGCGCTTGCATTGGGGCCAATTGCGGAACACTTCCTGATGCACGGTGGCAGGCTCTTCTCAACGATTGTCCCCCTTGTTCAGGGGAATTGGAGTTAACACCATGCCTGCTGCCCACACTATGGAAACCGTCCCGAACCCTCAAATCCCAAAGGAAGATCCAGGGTCGCTACTGCCCAAAAAGCTGTCGCGCGCGCGCCCGCTGTTTGACGGGGAGATTGTGAAGAGAGCGGCTGTAGCCTCCTTCGCCAAACTGAACCCGGTCACCCTGATGAAGAATCCGGTAATGTTCGTGGTGGAGGTGGGCGCGGCCCTGACCACTGCTTTCCTCGTTCGCGACGCTATCACCGGCGGTGCTGCAATCGGCTTCCAGTTTCAGATTTGCCTCTGGCTTTGGTTTACGGTGCTGTTTGCCAATTTTGCCGAAGCGATGGCGGAGGCTCGCGGGAAGGCTCAGGCCGATGCCCTGCGCCGTACCAAAACCGACGTAACCGCCAAAAGAGTGATTGCTGAAAACAAGATCGAACAGGTCCCTGGATCAATGCTGCGGGCCGGGGACACAGTCATTTGCGATGCTTTGGATCTGATTCCCGGTGACGGTGAAGTCATTGATGGCGTCGCCACTGTGGATGAATCCGCGATTACCGGGGAAAGTGCGCCGGTAATTCGCGAATCCGGTGGTGACCGGAGCGCAGTGACCGGCGGCACGCGCGTTCTCTCGAATCAAATCACCATCCGGATAACCTCGAATCCGGGCGAAACATTCCTTGACCGCATGATCGCTCTGGTGGAAGGTGCCCAGCGCCAGAAGACGCCGAACGAAATTGCGCTCAATATCCTGATTGCGGGGTTGACCCTGATTTTCCTGATGGCCGTGATCACACTTCAGCCGTTTACGGCCTTTGCGGTCGCACAGACGGGTGCCGGAACGGTGCCCGGGATTGCAGTGCTGATCTCACTGCTGGTGTGCCTCATCCCGACGACGATCGGCGGTTTGCTTTCGGCCATTGGAATAGCGGGCATGGATCGCGTTATGCAGCACAACGTTCTGGCCATGAGCGGCAAAGCAGTGGAGGCGGCAGGCGACGTGAACTCTCTGCTGCTGGACAAAACCGGCACCATCACGCTGGGAAACCGGCAGGCAGTGGAATTTCTGGTGAGCGCCGGAGTGTCGGAGGAGGAACTGGCTGAGGCCGCGCAGCTCTCCAGCCTTGCCGATGAAACACCCGAGGGCAGATCAGTCGTAGTGCTGGCGAGCGAAAAGCATGGACTTCGCGACCGCCAAATTCCTGAACAGGAAGCGACATTCATTCCGTTCTCGGCTTACACGCGCATGAGCGGCGTGGATTTCGAAGGCCGCCAGCTGCGCAAGGGCGCAACGGACGCAATTCTCAACTTCGTCTCCGGCCTGGGCGGCGAAACACCCGATTCCTTCCGCGAGATCAGTGACCGTGTGGCCCGCAGCGGAGGCACTCCCCTGGCTGTGTGCGACGGTAAGCGGCTGCTGGGAATCATCCACCTCAAAGACATCGTGAAGAGCGGCATGCAGGAGCGAATCGCCCAGCTCCGCCGTATGGGCATCCGCACCATCATGATCACCGGCGATAACCCGCTCACCGCGGCTTCGATTGCAGCCGAAGCCGGCGTGGACGAGTTTCTGGCGCAAGCCACGCCCAAGGACAAACTGGACTACATCCGCAAAGAACAGGCAGCGGGGCGCCTCGTGGCCATGGCCGGTGACGGTACCAACGATGCCCCGGCTTTGGCGCAGGCGGATGTCGGCCTTGCCATGAACACCGGCACCGCCGCCGCCAAGGAAGCCGGCAACATGGTGGATCTGGACAGCAATCCCACCAAACTGATTGAGGTGGTGGCAATTGGGAAGCAATTGCTGATCACACGCGGCGCGCTCACAACATTTTCCATCGCCAACGATGTCGCCAAATATTTCGCCATCATTCCGGCGATGTTTATGGCGACCTACCCGGCCTTGGGAGCACTGAACATCATGGGCTTGCATACTCCGCAAAGCGCTGTGCTGTCGGCGGTGATTTTCAACGCGCTGATCATTATCGCGCTGGTGCCGCTGGCTCTTCGCGGCGTGAAGTACCGGCCTCTGGACGCCGCCAGTCTTTTGCGCAGAAACCTGCTCATTTATGGAGTTGGCGGCCTTCTTGTGCCCTTCCCGGGAATCTGGGTAATCGATCAGTTGCTGGCCGTGATGCACCTCGCATAGTCAGCCAAAGGACCTAAAATTTATGTGGGAACAAATTCTACCTGCACTTCGCCTCAAGCTCTTCATGACCGTGTTGCTTGGAGTCGCCTATCCACTGGCAATGACGGGCGTCTCTCAGCTTATATTTCCGAAGCAATCGAACGGGAGTCTGATCACGGCAGGCGGGAAAGTAATCGGCTCGGAACTTATCGGACAAGGCTTTGCCAAACCGGAGTACTTCCACCCTCGCCCTTCCAACGCAGGTGCGAACGGATACGATGCCACAGCCTCCGGCGGATTCAACCAGGGTCCCACCAATCAGAAGCTTATCGATCGGGTGAAGGCTGCGGTCGAACAGTTCCGCAAGGAGAACCCGGATTACAGTGGGCCAATTCCGGCCGATCTGGTGACCGCCTCCGGCAGCGGCCTCGATCCGCACATCAGTCCCGATTCCGCCCGGGCCCAGGCTGCGCGAATTGCCAAAGCCCGCGGAATGACCACCGGCGCAGTGGAGCAACTGGTCAACGAATTTACCGAAGGGCCTGATCTGGGCCTTCTCGGCGAACCGAGGGTCAATGTTTTGAAGCTGAATCTTTCCCTGGATCAGCGCAGTGGTCCTGCCGGCCGACGCAACTAGCACCTAACGCACACAAGGAGACCACGTCGTGTCCTGTTGACTTCAATGGCGGGCATTAGCCCGTACCGTCAGACCGGCCGAAAAATAAAAACCACCGCGCCGCCCGCCACAATCAGGGCTCCCCCAGCCAGGACGCCGGGTGTGGGTGTGACACGAAAGAAGATATAGTTCGTCGCCTGAAACACGATGAAGAGCAAAGCGACGTAGGTTCCCGTCACCGTCGCAAAGTCCACCGGCGCAAGATTCAACGAGGTCCCGTAGAGCGTGAGCAGCACCGATCCGATTAAGAACAAGCCGATCCGCGCGGCGAGTGACGGATGATTGATGGCGATCCTCAGCACAGCATCTCCCGTCGCTTCGAGAACAGTTGCCGTAAGAACGAACAGTAGAATCTTCATGTGTGTTGTAGATATGCCCGCGTGAAATGGTACCCTGGCCACGGCATCCGTGCGCGGCCAGTGGTTAATATTATTTAACTCAACCAGAACCTGGATCATCAATGAAAATAGCCGTAGGGTTTCTCATTATCACTGCCTCCGCAATTGCCCAGGCACCGCTGACCGAGCGGGAAAAGACCATGCTTGACCGCATAGAGAGGCTGGAACAACGTTTGGCGGCGGTTGAGGCGGCCACTGGCGCGGGCGCACATGCTGTTGTGGCCGAAGCCGTCCCGGCCAAAGTTCCCGGGGGTGCTTCTTTGCCTGTATCGGGGCCGGTACCAGAGCTGGTCCCGGCGGGCACCACGCTGAGCGTCGCCATTGATGGCTATTACGGCTACAATTTTAACCGTCCCGCAAACGGCCAGAACACACTACGCGCCTATGATGTTTCCTCCAACGGTTTCGCCATCAATCAGGCAAATATTATTCTGGAACGCGCGCCCGATGTGGCCGGCGGGCGACGCGTTGGCGGGCGTGTGGATTTGATGTTTGGACAGGCTGCAGAAGCATTGCAGGGTTCCCGCGCCAACGAAGCCAGGCCGGAAGTGTTCCGCAATCTGTTTCAGGCCTATGGGACGTGGGTCGCACCGGTAGGCAAGGGTCTCACCCTCGACTTTGGCAAGTGGGCCAGTTCTTTTGGCATCGAAAACAACTACACCAAAGATCAGATGAACTACTCGCGCTCTTACTGGTTCAACTTTCTGCCTTACTATCACGCCGGTTTGCGCGCCAGCTATCCCTTGAACGGCAAACTCGGCCTGAGCTACTGGCTGGTCAACGGGCTCAACCAAACCGAAGACTTCAACAGCTCCAGAAGTCAGGCGGTTCTGCTTACCTTCAATCAGGGCCCGGTATCGGCCAGTCTGAATTATTACGAAGGCCGAGAACAGCGGGTTGTGGCCGGACGCGAGCCGAGAGGCCGCACACACATTCTGGATAGCTACATCACCTGGCAGGCGACCCGGCGTTTGGCCCTGGCGGCCGAGGCCGACTACGCGATCTCGCGGGTGGAGGAATGGTCTGCGCCGCAGAGAGTCACTGGCGGGGCGGCCTATGCCCGCTATCGCTGGAACCCGCGCTTTAGCCTCGCCACGCGCTACGAACGGCTCAACGATTCCGGAGCACTGTTCAGCGGAACGCGCCAGAATCTCAATGACGCCACTGCGACCGCTACCTTCGACGTGGCCGATGGTTTTCAAATGCGGTGGGAGTACCGGCGCGACTGGTCGGACGCGGCGTACTTTCCCACCTCGAATCCGCAGCTGCTGAAACGTGAGCAGAATACCGCTCTGCTGGGGCTAATCTGGTGGTTTGGAGGGAAGCAGGGCATTTGGTAGAACCAGCCAGACCCGATCCGGATCAACTCCTGGCACGAGTGACCGAGGAGGCGCGTAAGCAGGAACGCGGCAAGTTGAAGATTTTTTTCGGTGCCTCGCCCGGAGTGGGCAAGACCTACGCCATGCTGGAGGCGGCCCGGCGCCAGCGCTCGGCCGGTCGCGATGTGGTGGCGGGCATCGTGGAAACTCACAGCCGCAGTGAAACCGCGGCTTTGCTGGAGGGCGTGGACCTTTTGCCCAGCCGCAAGGCGGAACTGCGTGGCATTGAAATCGGCGAATTCGATCTGGATGGCGCGTTGCTGCGTCGGCCTGCTCTGATCCTTGTGGATGAATTGGCGCACACCAACGCGCCCGGTTCCCGCCATCGCAAGCGTTGGCAGGACGTGCTGGAACTGATGGAAGCCGGCATCGACGTCTACACCACGCTCAACGTGCAGCACCTCGAAGGCGTGAACGATATTGTCGCCCAGGTGACTGGCGTGGTGGTCCGCGAAACAATTCCCGATTCCATACTGGATCAGGCGGATGAAATTGAACTGGTGGATCTTCCCGTGGATGAGTTGCTCCAGCGTCTGGAGGAAGGCAAGGTGTATGTTGCGGGTCAGGCGGAACTGGCAAAGCGGAATTTCTTCCGTCCGGGTAACCTGATCGCGCTTCGCGAACTGGCGCTGCGCCGCACCGCGGACCGCGTGGACGCTCAGATGCGCCTGTACCGCGGCGACCACTCGATTCAGTCAACCTGGCCAGTAACCGAACGCCTGATGGTTTCCATTGGCCCCAGCCCGTTTGCTCCCCGCCTGATCCGTGCAGCGAAACGGATGGCCGATCGTTCCGGCGCCGCCTGGGTTGTAGTTTTTGTAGACACACCGCAACATTCGGGAGCGTCAGCGCAGGTGAAGGAACGCATGTTTTCCGCGCTTCGCCTGGCGGGGGACATGGGTGCCGAGACAGTTACTCTGACGGGCAGCGACGTGGCCGAAACCCTGCTGCTGTACGCGCGGTCGCGTAATGTTTCGCGCATCGTGACTGGCAAGTACACCGGCCCCTGGTGGAGGCGCGTGCTGCGCGGCTCAATACTGGACCATCTCCTCGCGAATAGCGGCGATATCGAAATTGTCGCGATCAGCGGTGACCCGGATACGGGATCGCCTGCGCGCGAGCCTTCCGCGCCTGTCCGGCCGCAACGGTGGGGCGACTACGGCCAGGCCTTGGCTGTGATTACCCTCGCCACCGGGCTCTGTATTTTCTTTCGTCAGACGTTGAGTCCGGTCAATCTGGCCATGATTTTCCTGCTGGGCGTGGTGATCATCGCGACGCGAGCCAGCCGCCGGGTTGCGTTGTTCGCCTCGGTGCTAAGCGTAGCCTCCTTCGACTTCTTCTGCGTGCCACCTTACGGCACGTTGGCAGTGGACGATTCCGAGTATTTGATCACGTTCGCCGTGATGCTGGTGGTGGGGCTCAGCATCAGCTCCCTCACGGGGCGTATACGCCAGCAGGCCGCGCATGCCGTGGGTGGTGAAGCACGCACACAGGCCCTCTACCGGCTTACGCGCGAACTCGCCGGAGAAACCCTCGTATTCGATGTCGCGCGTAAAGCTACCGGGATTATGCGCGAAGTCTTCGGCTCGCTCGTGGTTATTTTCCTGCCGGACCAAAATGGGAAAATCTCTTTCTGGCGCCGCACTACCGACCAGCTTTCCGTGCCGCAAACCGAAGAAGGTATTGCGCAGTGGGTTTTCGATCACGGCAAGAAAGCCGGCCGCGGTATGGACACGCTACCCGGCGCTTCCGCGCTCTATCTGCCTCTTCAGGGCTCGCAAAAAACCCTGGCGGTGATCGCGATTCCCGCGGAAGGCACCGAATTGCCTGCTTCGCCCGAACAACAACATTTACTGGAGCTGTTCGCCAGCCAAACGGGGCTGGCCATTGAGCGGGTGCAGACCACGGCCGCCGTGCGCGACGCGCAACTCCAGGTGGAAACCGAACAGATGCGCAGCAGTCTGTTGAGTGCCGTATCCCATGACTTGCGGACGCCGCTTGCCACCATTACCGGTGCCGCCAGCAGCCTGCTCATACAGGGTGGGCAAATGAGCGCTGAGACGCGCAGTCAACTGCTGGAGAGCATCGCGCAGGAGGCGGACCGTCTCAGTCGCCTGGTGAATAATCTGCTGGAGATGACCAGGCTGGAATCCGGGGCCGTGGAATTGAAACGCGACTGGCATCCACTGGAAGAAGTGGTGGGTGCCGCACTGACGAGGCTCGATGGGCTACTGAAAGGTCGGGCAATATCCACAAATATTCCGGAGGATCTGCCTTTGCTCTCGGTGGATGACGTCCTGCTGGAACAGCTTTTCCTGAATCTGCTGGAGAACGCAACCAGGTACACCCCACCCGGCACGCCGATCAGGATCGCAGCGCGTGCGCAGAATGATGGGGTGATGATCGAAATAGCGGATTCCGGTCCCGGTTTTGCGCCTGGCGAGGAAAAACTGATATGGGAGAAGTTCTATCGCGGTAAAGGCCAGGGGGCGCGGGGGACCGGTCTGGGTCTCGCCATCTGTCGTGCCATCGCCCAGGCACATGGCGGCAGTATTCACGCGGAGAACCGGGCAGAAGGGGGCGCGATGATTCGGCTCTGGCTGCCACTGGGCGGCAAACCGCCGGAGGCACCCCCGCTTGCGCAACACGCCTGAGATTCTGATTGTGGAAGACGACCCGCAGATTCGGCGCTTTCTGCGCGCCACGCTGGCGGCGGAAGGCTACCGGTTTCACGAGGCTGAGACCGCCGAAGAGGCCATCAGCCAGGCTGCGGCGCGGCAACCGGATCTGATTCTGCTCGACCTTGGCTTACCCGATCTGGACGGACTCGAAGTGATTCGCCGGGTTCGGGCGACAAGTTCAACGCCCATCGTCGTACTCTCCGCACGCGGGCGGGAGCAGGACAAGATCGACGCGCTGGACAGCGGTGCCGACGACTTTGTGGGTAAACCTTTTGGAGTGGGCGAACTTCTGGCGCGGATGCGAGCGAGTTTACGCCGCGCCGCGACCATTGGCGAGGGTGGCACTGCCACGGTCTTTTGCACGGCAGGTGTGGAAGTGGATCTGGACAAAAGAACGGTGCGCAAAGAGGGCGCCGAAGTGCATCTGACGCCGATTGAATTTCACCTGCTGCAAGTGCTGATCCGCCACGCCGGGAAGGTGATTACGCAACGCCAGTTACTGGTGGAGGTTTGGGGCCCGCAGCACAGCGACCAGGCGCAGTACCTGCGCGTGTACATGGCGCAACTGCGGCGCAAACTGGAAACACATGCGGCCCGGCCGCAGTTCCTGTTAACAGAGCCGGGCGTGGGGTACCGGTTGCTGGAAGTTTGAGGGCCTACGCCCGCGCGCGTTCCCGGGCTGCCGTGCGCAACATCATGATCGCGGTGTAGGCGAGGATGAAGATCACCATCCAGCGCAACCAGTCGAGGGGGATTTCCTTCACGATATAGGCTGCAATCAACACGCCCGGAATGCCGCCCAGCATGAGTCCCAGCGCCGGCCCCAGGGAATAGCGGGCCTTGCGGATGAACTGGATGCTACCCACGGTGCCCACAAAAGCCGTGGACGCCATCATGATGGGAAATGCGGTTTTCAGGTTCATGCCCAGCAGAAAGATGATCATCATGCAAGGGGCGAAGAAGCCGATTCCCAGCGTCATCAGGGCACCCAGCAAAAAGGTTGCGGCGATACCCAGACCGAGCTTGATTCCTGAAACGCCCGGCAGATCGCCACCGCCCTGGAGCAAGCCCAACTGCCGCGCCAGGCCGAAGCCCGCAGTGGCCAGCAGTACCGCTCCCATGCCGATTTGAATCTTACGCCTTGGCCAGTGGGCGACAACCCCGGCTCCCAGCCACGACCCGATGGCGGCGGCGGCGATCAGCGAGCCGAGCGTCACCGGCTCCACATCCACCGTCAGATAAATGTAGGCTTCGGCCACCGCCGCAAGGGTTACACCGATGTTCAGAGTGCCTGGAATCAGTTCATCCGGAACCATGTTGCGCACTTTGTAGCAGAAGGTAATGGTGGCGAAACAGCCAATTCCCAAAGTGTCCAGAAAAATAGTGACGAAGCCAACCAGCAGATCCGCAATGGTGGGAGTAAGCGGTCCCCTGGTATGCCTGCGGGCTTCCGCGAACCAGTACGCGGAGAAGATCAGAGTCACAATGCCAAGGACGATATAGATGGCGATTTTCACGGGATTAGAACAAGCTTAATTCACCCAGGGTCCCCGGTCGGAGTCGTGCTTTTTCATGTAGACCTGAAACTTCCTGCGGGCCCGCTGCAGCTTGTATTCCTTCCAGAGGCGGCCGGGATCGAACCCGAAGGCCGGGGATTTGCTGCGCGAACGCCCAAACATGGTGCGGATGTAGATGTAGCCGAAAAGCATGCCGCCGAGGTGCGCGAGGTTGCTGACCGGGTTCTCCGTCTGGAAAGAACTGAGGAAGGCTATGGCACCGTAAATCATCACCATGTACCTGGCCTTGATGGGGAACAGGAAGCTCATCATCACGGTCTGATCCGGAAAAAGCATGCCGAATGCGAGCAGGAGCCCGTAGATCGCACCCGAGGCGCCAATGACATGCTGGTTGGGGTTGCCCACCAGCATGTTGACGAGTACCACGCAAACGCCGGCACCGATACCGCAAATGAAGTAGTAGCGTATAAAGCGTTGCGTGCCCCACGTCATCTCCACCGAGCGGCCGAACATCCACAGGGCCAGCATATTAAACAGCAGGTGGAAAAACGGGGGCGCCAGGCTGTGCAGGAACATGTAGGTGACAAGTTCCCAGACAGCGCCGTGGATGACCTCGCGCGGCACCAGTGCAAAGGGTCCGGAAAACAGGCCGGTGCTAAAAAGTGAGACCAGGAAATCCAGCAGAAAAACCGCGCAATTGGCCACAATGAGCCATTTGACTCCCGGAGGGAAAGAAGAATCAAGCGAACTGCTGAAGCGGGAGCGGGTATCGTAACGCATGGCACCGGGCCTGTCTTTTCAGCTTAGCAAACGGCGGAAATCAGGTTGCGGATTCCGGTATATCAGTATCCGGTTCACCGCCGCGGGCATAGCCCAGCAGGCGCCATGCCATCCACTGCAGCAGCACCGCAGCGCCAATCCAGACCTGCCAGTGGGAAAGAAATCCCTCGGCAATAATGAAATCGCCCGCCCATCCCAGATCCTGGGCTACCCGCCAGAGGCCGAAGGTGGTGAGGCAAATGGCAATCAGGGTTAGCACGCTGGCGGCGATGCGGGCCGCGCGCCCATTCTTCCCCGCCCGGTCTTCCATCGGGCGACCGGTGCCGAATCGGATTCTCACAACCATGGCGGGACTGCCCCTCTGTTCTCACTATACCGTCGGCAAAACAAAACCGTCTCTCTGATATCATCGGATTGGTTTCGCACGGCTGGTCCGGGCGCGACCCAATGAGACTACGGAGTTGCAATGCACTATTTTTGGATGGCTGTAATTACGGTTTTGATCCTGCAGATTTCGGTTTTTTGTACCACGATCTATCTGCATCGTGCCAAGACCCACCGAGCTCTGGAACTGCACCCTGTCGTCGGCTTCCTGATGCACCTGCACTTAACGGTGTTCACTGGAGTTGTACCGCGCGAGTGGGTTGCTGTTCACCGCAAACATCACCACTTTTCCGACCACGAAGGCGATCCGCACAGCCCTCTGATTTTCGGGCTTTGGAAAGTCCTGTTTGGTAACTACTTCCTGTATAAGAAGGAAACCACCAACCAGGCCACCATCCGCAAGTACACGCCGGAGTGGAAAAACGACTGGATCGATCACATCCCCGGCATGCACTACGGTGTCTTCCTGGGTCTGGGCGTGTTTTGCCTCATGTTCGGCCTGCAATGGGGCGTGGTGGCCTGGATCGCGCACATCGTCCTTTACGTACTGCTCAATTCCTCCATCAATGCCCTTGGCCACGTCGTCGGTTACCGCAACTATGAACAGCAGGCCACAAACCTGCAGTGGCTGGCTCTGTTGACGGCGGGTGAAGGTTTGCACAACAATCACCACGAACATCCCACCTCGGCACGCTTCTCACAGCGGGGCCGTGAGTTCGATCCTTCATGGCCCATCATCCGGCTGCTGGAAAGCTGCGGACTGGCCAAGGTGAGCCATTTGCCCATCGCGAAAGCGGCTTAAAACCCGCTACCCCAAAAACAACGGCCCCGGATAGCAACGCGCTACCCGGGGCCGTTTTTTGGCCTGTTTCTACTTCTGCCGCATCGCCTCCATGCGTTCCGTCATCTGACGGGTCAGGTGCGGGGTTCCGCCGAGCATACGCTGGATCAGCATCAACTGACCGCGATGGTGCATTTCGTGTTCCTTCACGCCCATCAGCATTTCAAAGCGGGTCTTGCTGGCGGGGGAGGCTCCGGCGGGCATGCCAACCGGTTCGGCCAGGAAGTCGTCAGAAACTGTCTCCAGCCAGTTGGCGAAGCGGTCGCTGTTCTCTTTGAGCGAAGCAACAATCTCCGCTTTGGTGCGAGATTTCTGTTCCTCGGCAGCCATGCTGGCGAACAACGCGGGGAAATCCATTCCGTCGAAGTTGTTTCGCTTCTCCATGTGGACCATTTCCTGGAACTTCGAGCCCAGGGCGATGTGGGTGAGGATCTGCCCCGCCGTGCGGCTGCCCGCGGCCGGGCTAAAACCGTATTGCTCTTCAGTCAGGTCATTTGCGATGGTCAATGTATTTCCGCGAACTGTGCGGTAGGATGCTGCCAAATCTCTTGCGCCGTAAAAGTTCATAGGTCTTATTCTAAACGCCCACGTGTTAAGTTCAAAAACGATGCCTCGCGTCACAACCGGAGAACTCGCGTCGGCCCTTGGCCTTAAACTACGCGGCGACGCGAATGTCGTTATTGCCGCGGCGGCAGGGCTGGAAGATGCCGGCCCGGAAGACCTCGCCTTTGCCGGTTCACCGAAATTCCATGCTGCAGCGCAGGCTTCTTCCGCCGGGTGTCTGATCGCGTCAGCCGACTTTGCGGATTCTGCCGGACGGCCCGTACTGGAGTCGCCCCAGCCGCGCGCGCACTTCGCGCAAGCGCTGGCTCTGCTGTATCCTCAACGCTCTGCCGTGCCCGGAATTCACCCTTCCACCGTGATTGCAGCCACGGCCTGGATCGATCCCTCAGCTGAAATCGGCCCGTTTGTCGTGATTGGCGCAGGGTCGCGAATCAATGCCGGAACCCGTATTAGCGAATCGTGCTCAGTGGGCGAAGGTGTGGTCATTGGCCCAGGTTGCCGGATGTATCCACGGGTTACGGTATACGACCGCGTCCGCATTGGCGCACGCTGTGTGATCCACTCCGGCGCTGTGCTGGGTGCCGATGGCTTTGGCTTCGAGATGTCCGCCGGTGCGTGGCAGAAAGTGCCGCAGGTGGGAACGGTCGAGATTGGCGATGACGTTGAAATCGGTGCCAACTCCTGCATTGATCGCGCCACGCTGGGTGCCACGGTGATTGGCGACGGAAGCAAGCTCGACAACATAGTGCACATCGCGCATAACTGCCGCATCGGACGGCACGTCGTCATCGCCGCGCAAACCGGTCTTGCCGGCGGTGTCACCATTGGCGACTACGCGGTGATGGGCGGACAGGTGGGTGTGGGCGACAAGGCGCGCATCGAATCGAAGGCCATTGTCGGCTCTGGCGCGGGAATTCTCACTTCGAAAATTGTCCGCGCAGGCGAGCCGGTGTGGGGCACGCCCGCCCGACCGTTGCGGCAATACCTTGCGCAACTGGCCGTGTTGTCCCGCATGGCGAAACGCCGCAGAGAAAAGTAATGCTCGTCGTGGTGGGCGGACATTCCCGCAGCGTGGGAAAGACCTCGGTGGTCTGCGGCCTGATTCGCGCGCTGTGTGATCTCGACTGGACGGCAATCAAGATCACCCAGTATGGCCACGGCGTCTGCTCAAAAGACGGCGAACCCTGTGAGTGCGCCGACCCGCTGCATCCCGTGATGCTTTCGATGGAACGGGGGGCCAAACCGGAATCCGACTCCGGTCGCTATCTGGCCAGCGGAGCCCGTCGCGCTTTCTGGTTGCGAACGGCGGGAGGCGAATTGGCTGAAGCGTTGCCGACTCTGCGAAGCCTGCTCGCGCAGGGCGGGAACTTCATCGTTGAATCGAACAGTCTGATTCAACTCATACGACCCGATCTCTATCTGCTGGTTGTGGATGGGGCCAATCCGGATTTCAAGCAATCGTGCCAGCGGGTTCTGGATCGCGTCGATATGGTTGTGGATACGTCTGGTGCACCGTGGACGTGGGATGGCGTACCCGCCGTACTACTGGAGAAGAAACTTCGCTATCTGGCTCTCGCACCGGAATACGAAAGCACGGAGTTGGCAGTGGCGGTCAGAATGCGGTCGCTTCCACCCAATTACTGAACAACCGCGATAGTCGCGCCGGTTTGTGACGCCGTTCCACCCACGCTCACCACCACAGGCACCGCATTGCCAGGCAATACCTGGGCCGGGATCCGGGCATTAACCTGCATCAGACCGACCAGTGTAGGTGCGGCACCTGCAAAGTTTACTATGGCGTCCTGACCGCCAATCGAAACACTCACTGGCAGCAGGGGCACAGGAAGGGGCAGCCCACCAGCAGGTTTGCCCGTTATGCCACGAGGATTCGTTTGGCCTTCGCCGGTAACAAACAGGGAGATGGTAGACCCGAGCTTCGCCGGATTCGCAGCGCTGTTCAGGGTTCCGTTCTGGTTCAACGTAGCCGCTTGTCCAACACCTGTCGAATTCGCCGTAAATACACCGGGGGCCGAACCCACTACCAGCACGCTGGTTGTGGAAGACTGCTGGCCGCTTACGTTGACGATGACATCGGCCGAACCTGCGCCCGCCAGTTCATAGGGCACAATGGCAGCTATGGCGTTGGCCGAAACATAGATCAGCGGAGCCGGGATGGTATTGAAAGTGACGAATGTACCGGCAATGGTGGTGGGGAAGAAGCCGCCCGAGAGTGTGGTCAACGACGTCAAAGTGGCAGGGCCAATACCGGTCCCGTAGAGCGTTACGATTTCGCCCGGTGCCACTGGTCCGGCGAGCCCGCTGGCCGAATTCGCCACCGCACCCACTGAGGAGGCCTGCGGAGTGAGCTTGCGGATTACATGATTGTTGGTATCGGCCACGAATACATTCCCGGCTGCATCCACTGCCAGGCCGTTCGGCTGATTCAACTGTGCAGAGCTCCCGGCAATGCCGTCGCCGTTATAGCCGGGCTGGCTGGTACCGGCAATCGAAATGGCATAACCGTTGGCCAGAACCTGACGCACAGTTGAACTGACACCGTCCACATAGTAGACGTTGCCGGCGCCATCCACAGCGATGCTTTGCGGACTCACGCCGGAGACTACCGTGGAAATATTGCCGGCGGTATCCACCTTGCGGATGTTACTGTTTCCCGTGTCGCCAATGTAAAGATTCCCCGCTTTATCCAGCGCCAATGCGATGGGCGATGCCAGCAGCGCACGTGCCGCCGGGCCGCCGTCACCGGAAGCGCCCCAGGCACCAGTTCCGGCAATGGTTGCGATTTTGCCGTCGGACGTAATTTTACGAACCGTGTAGCTCCCGTAATCCGCCACGTAAAGGTTGCCGGAAGCATCCACCGCGAGGCCGGCAGGGAAGTAGAGGCTGGCCTTAATCGCGGCGTCGTTATCGCCTGAGTTGCCACGCGTGCCATTGCCCGCAAAGGTAGTGATCACGCCTTTGCTGTCGATCTTTCGGATGCGGTTGTTGGAGGTATCGGCGACGTATACATTGCCGCTGCCATCCACCGTCAGGCCGTGCACGTCGCTGATTTCCGCACTGGTTCCCGCACCGCCATCGCCCTTTGATCCGGAGATACCATCGCCGGCGAGGGTGCTGATTTTCCCGTCCGTCGCGGACACCTGGCGGATGGCGTAGTTGTAGAAATCCGCGATGAAGATATTTCCCTTGCCGTCTACTGCGATTTTGAGAGGGCGGCTCAATTGTCCGATCGTGGCTAACTGGCCATCGCCGAAGTAGCCCTGCACTGTGGGATTGCCGGCAACTGTGGAGACGATAAACTGCTGCCCGAAAGCGGGCACGCTCGCGGCCAGTGCGGCCAGGACTAAAAGATGGCGTTTCATGAAGTTGAGAGAGTCAGGCAACCACAAGAGACGCCCGACCCGTGAATCGGGTTGCGCGGTTCTCGGCGACCTGAAAGCTTTAGGTGAATGATACCAGCCGGATAAGGGCAATAGATTGTACAAGCAAAATCCCGCCGTACCCGATAAAGGCGCGGCGGGATTGGAAAGAGGTTGGTTGCTGCGAAACTACCAGCGAGGCTCACGGCGAGGTCCGCGGTTGCCACCGCCACCCGCACCACCGCCACCGCCGGGTCCGCCGCCGCTGCGGGGACGGAACCCACCACCGCCACCCGCACCACCACCGCCGCCGAAACCACGACCACCACCCCCGCCGCTACCACCAGCCTCACGCGGGCGAGCCTCATTGACGTTGATCTGACGGCCCCCGATATTGGCCGTGTTGAGCGCCGCAATGGCACGCTCAGCTTCCCCGTCATCGGGCATTTCCACAAAACCGAAGCCACGGGAACGACCGGTGTCGCGATCCGTGATCAGGCTAACGCGCTCCACCGTGCCGTGAGTTTCGAACAGACTGCGAACACTTGATTCCGTTGCGCCGAAATCCAAATTGCCTACGAAAATATTCTTCATCTTTCCTTCTCCTGATTCTTGATAGCGAACGGAACGCGGCAGGTTGGAATCGGCCAGTCTGATTACTAATCAAAGAACCCCACGATTATACCGCTTTCGCGGGCAAGGTCCTGGGCAGCATATGTTACGGTAGAGTTTCCCCCGCGATATGTCTTTTGACCCCACCGTTGCGCGTTTGATCGACCACACTTTGCTCAAGCCGGAGGCTACCCGCGCCGAAGTGGAGCAGTTGTGCGCGGAGGCGCGCGAATATGGCTTCGCCAGCGTGTGCGTGAATGCGTTCTGGGTTCCGCTGGTGGCCCGGCTTCTGGCCGGTTGCGCGGTGAAAACGTGTACCGTGGTGGGGTTTCCGCTGGGTGCCACCAGCACCGAATCCAAAGTAGCAGAAACACGCATTGCCACGGCTGCGGGTGCAAGTGAAATCGACATGGTGATGAACATTGGCGCTCTGCGTGGCGGTGAAGCCCAGGTCGTGGAAGATGATATTCGCGCGGTGGCCGAAGCGGCACATGCCGCGGGTGCCACGCTCAAAGTCATCATTGAAACCGCGCTGCTGGATGGTGAACAGAAAGTTCTGGCGTGCCGGCTGGCAAAGTCCGCCGGCACAGATTTCGTGAAGACTTCCACCGGGTTCAGCAAATCCGGCGCCACCGTGGAAGATATTGCACTCATGCGGCAAACGGTTGGTCCGCTGCTGGGCGTGAAGGCTTCCGGCGGCGTTCGGTCACTCGAAAATCTGCAAGCCATGGTGGCTGCCGGCGCAACCCGAATTGGTAC
>JBBROK010000035.1:0-49032 GCA_038229475.1 Bryobacterales bacterium
CACCAGGGACGCGTGCATACCCGCTTTCCGCCTGAGCCCAACGGTTACCTGCATATCGGCCACGCGAAATCCATCTGCCTGAACTTCGGACTGGCGGCGGAGTTTGGCGGCAAGACCAATCTCCGGTTTGACGACACCAATCCGGAAAAAGAAGAGACTGAATACGTCCTTTCGATTCAGGACAATGTCCGCTGGCTGGGATTTCGGTGGGAAGGCGAGCCCTGTTACGCCTCCGACTACTTCCAGCAGCTTTACGACTGGGCAGTGCAACTGATTGAGGCCGGCAAGGCTTATGTGTGCGATCTCAACGCAGCCGAAATGCGCGCGCACCGCGGCACGTTGACTGAGGCGGGTAAGGAAAGTCCGTGGCGCAACCGTGCGGCGAAAGAGAACCTCAATCTGCTGGATCGCATGCGGCAGGGCGAGTTCCCGGATGGTTCACGCACGCTGCGGGCGAAGATCGACATGGCCTCGCCCAACCTCAATATGCGCGACCCGGTGATGTACCGCATTCTGCATGCCGAACATCACCGCACCGGCAACAAGTGGTGCATCTATCCGATGTACGACTACGCCCACGGGCAATCGGATTCCATGGAAGGCATTACGCATTCCATCTGCACCCTGGAGTTCGAAGATCATCGCCCGCTTTACGACTGGTTTGTAGACAACCTTGGAATTTTTCATCCGCGGCAGATCGAGTTCGACCGGCTGAACGTGACTTACACACTGCTCAGCAAGCGCAAGCTGCTGCAACTGGTCACTGAAAATCATGTGCGCGGCTGGGATGATCCGCGAATGCCGACCATCAGCGGTATTCGCCGCCGCGGCTACACGCCGGAAGCGATTCGCAATTTCTGCGGCACCATCGGGGTTTCCAAAACCAACGGGATCATTGAACTGGGCCTGCTGGAGCATTTTGTTCGCGAGGATCTGAATAAGCATGCAGCTCGCGTGATGGCGGTGCTGCATCCGCTGCGTGTGGTGATCGATAACTACCCGGAAGGTCAGGTAGAAGAGCTGGAAGCGGTAAACAATCCGGAAGATCCGGCCGCCGGAACGCGCAAGGTTCCGTTCTCGCGCGAGATCTTTATTGAGCAGGATGACTTCAAAGAAGAACCGCCCAAAGGCTACTACCGGCTTTCACCGGGCAAGGAAGTCCGGCTGCGATGGGGATACCTGATTACGTGTACCAGTGTGGTGAAGAATGAGGCCGGTACGGTGGTGGAAGTCCACTGCGCTTACGACCCGGCTACCTGCGGCGGTAATGCGCCGGATGGCCGCAAAGTGAAAGCCACCATTCACTGGGTTTCGGCGGCACACGCGGTGGATGCGGAAGTTCGGATCTACCAGACGCTTTTCAACCGGGAAAACCCGAATGAAGTTGCCGAGGGCCAAGACGTCATCTCCAATCTGAATCCGCAGTCGCTGGAAATTCTGCATGGAAAGCTGGAACCGTCGCTGGCGTCGCCCGCGGCATTTGACCGCTTCCAGTTTGAGCGTCTCGGCTACTTCTGTGCGGACCCGGATAGCGCCCCGGGTGCGCCGGTTTTCAACCGCACGGTGGCATTGCGCGATTCCTGGTCGAAGATCGAGAAAAAAGGCAAGGGCCAGTGAATATTCTCGGTATCGGCGGCGTGCTCAGTGATGCGGCTGCAGCCCTGATCCAGGATGATCAGATCGCCGCGGCGGTGGAGGAATCGAAACTCACGCGGCGCTCACAGTCCGGCCTGTTGCCGGATGCAGCCATCAACTGCTGTTTGCAAATTGCCGCGGTTTCGCCGGAAGAAGTGGACTACGTGGCGTTGGCGCGCCCTCTGCCCCCGGGGCCGGAGCTCGCGATTGCGCTGCGGCGTTTTTCGCGTGCCAAGTTAGTCTCGGTGGACCATCACCGGGCGCACGCACACTCCGCGTACCTCGCCTCGCCGTTTGAGAAAGCGACGGTGATCACGCTGGACCGCGCCGGCGACCTGCGCTGTGGCGCGAAGTGGAAAGGCGATGGCGCGCGGCTCACGCTGGAAGAAGAGATTCTGTTCCCGAATTCGATTGGGGCCCTGTATGGCCGCATCACCGAACTGCTGGGATTCCGCGCCCGGTCCGATGAACACCTGACGCAATGGCTTTCGATCACGGGGAAACCCCGGTTCGCGTACGCCTTGACCGGGGTAGAGGGCGACCTGCATGAAAAGCTGGGCCTGCCCGAAGGCAAGCTGAAAGCGCAGGATCGCGCCGATCTGGCGGCCAGTGTTCAGAAGGTTCTGGAAGAGTATGTGTTGCGCTATGCCGGAGACGCCGAGTATCTGTGTCTGGCTGGCGGCGTTGCCTGGAACGCTCTGCTGGTGCGCGCACTGGAACAGAGCGGACAGTTCAAAGGCGTGTTCGCGCAACCGGCGGCGGGTAACGCCGGAACCGCACTGGGCGCGGCCCTGGGCGTGTGGCAATCGGCAACCGGCAGCACAAAGAAGCTGGATGGCGGTGGCTATTGCCTGGGACCCTCCTTTACGGCGAGCGAAGTGAAACAGGTTCTGGAGAACTGCAAACTGCGCTTTAAGGTGCTGCCCACCGTGCCTGATCTGCTGGGCGCGACGACAGACCAGTTGCAGCAAAACCGCATTGTGGCGTGGATGCAGGGCCGCATGGAATTCGGTCCGCGCGCGTTGGGCAACCGCAGTATTCTGGCTTCGCCGCAGGATCCTTATTCCACAGAGAACCTGAACACCTTCATCAAACACCGCGAAGGGTTCCGTAAGTTCGCGGCATCGGTACCGGCGGAACTGGCCGGAGAGTATTTCGACGCCGGCGCCAATGCGCGGTACCTGGCCACGGTGAGCAAGGTGCGGCCGGAGTATCGCGAGCAATTTCACAGTGCGACCCTGGCCCATGATCTGATTCGCGTCCACACCGTGCATAAGGAAGACAATCCGCTTTACTGGCAACTGCTGCACGCCTTCGGCGAACGCACCGGTTTGCCTGTTCTCTACAACACTTCGTTCAACCTGTTCGGCGAGCCCCTTGTGTGCACGCCGCGCGACGCGGTGCGAAGCTTCTATTCTTCCGGCATTGATGCGATGGTGGCCGGAAATTTCCTGCTGGAAAAGTGAGAGCCGGCGCCATACTGGTGGCCGCCGGCATTTTCCTGAGCCGGGTTGCGGGACTGATTCGCGATCGGGTGTTTAGTTATTACTTCGGACTTTCACCGGCTGCGGATGCGTTCAAGGCTGCACTGCGAATTCCCAATTTTCTGCAGAACCTGTTCGGCGAAGGGGTGCTCTCCGCATCTTTCATTCCGGTGTACGCCGGTTTGCTGGGAGAGCAGGAGGAAGAAGAAGCCGGGCGGATGGCGGGCGCGATCTTCAGCATTCTGGCAGTGGTAAGTTCCGGTCTGGTGCTGGCAGGTGTGCTCGGGACGCCGCTGTTGATTGATGTGATCGCGCCCGGCTTCCACGGAGAAAAGCGGGAACTGGCAATTTCGCTGGTGCGCATTCTGTTCCCTGGCGCAGGCCTGCTGGTGCTTTCGGCGTGGTGCCTGGGGATTCTCAACAGTCATCGCCGTTTCTTCCTTTCGTATTCCGTGCCGGTGCTGTGGAATACCGCGATCATCGCGGGCCTTGTCGCATACGGCGCGCGCCGCAGCCAGCACGACCTGGCCCTGATTGTGGCGTGGGCTTCGGTGGCGGGAAGTCTGTTGCAGTTTCTTGCGCAGCTTCCGGCAGTGAGGAGCCTCGTTCCGCATCTGCGGCTGGCTTTCGATACAGAACGCAACAGTGTGCGGGCAGTGATTCGCAATTTTGTCCCGGTGTTTGTCAGCCGCGGCGTGGTGCAAATAAGCGCTTACATCGACGCCCTGCTGGCCAGTTTTCTGCCCGACGGCGCGGTGGCTGCGCTAAGCAATGCGCAGACGATTTATCTGCTGCCGGTGAGTCTGTTTGGCATGGCAGTAGCGGCGTCGGAACTGCCGGAGATGTCGCGCGATACGAGCGCCCTGAGTACACGCTTGCGCGACGGGTTGCGACGAATTGCATTCTTTGTCATCCCCTCCGCCGTGGCGTTCGTCGCGCTGGGCGATCAGATTGCAGGCGCGATCTACCGCACCGGAAAATTCACAGCGGATGATGCCATTTATGTGTGGGCAATTCTCGCCGGATCGGGCATCGGGCTACTGGCTTCCACCCAGGGTCGGCTGTACTCCTCGGCGTTCTATGCGCTGAAAGACACGCGAACGCCGCTGCGGTTTGCCATCATCCGCGTCACCTTGACGATGTTGCTGGGCTATCTGGCCGCGCTGCCGTTGCCCGCAATGCTGGGTGTCGCGCCGAAGTGGGGTGTGGCCGGACTCACCGCATCCGCCGGTCTGGCGGGCTGGGTGGAGTTCTTTCTGCTTCGCCGGGCGCTGTCTGTGAAGGTCGATCTGCAGCGAGTGAACTCGGGTGGGCTCTGGGCTTGCGCGGTGGCTGCCGCCGGCGTAGCATGGGCAGTGAAAAGCAACTTCCCGATTGACCAGCCGATACTTTCCGCGGCATCAACACTGGGGCCGTTCGGGCTGGTTTACCTCGGACTCGGCCGGGCTTTTAGATTGCGGTGATTTCCAGCAGTTCAATCTCGAAGACCAGGGTTGCGCCGGGAGGAATGGTGGGCGGACTGCCAGCCTCGCCGTAAGCAATCTGCGACGGGCACACGAGGCGCGCTTTACCGCCGGGGTGCATGCGCTGCACGCCTTCGGTCCAGCAGGGGACAACCTGGTTTAAACCGAACTCGGCGGGCTGACCGCGCTTATAAGAACTGTCGAATTCAGTGCCGTCGATGAGGGTGCCGCGGTAGTGTACTTTCACTTTGGAGGTGGCGCGCGGGCCAGCTCCGGCGCCTGGCGTCAATTCGCGGAAAACCAGGCCACTGGGGGTGCGGATGGCACCGGGTTCCGCCGCGGCTTTTTGCAGATAAGCTGCATAGGCGGCCGGATCCACAGCGGCGGTGGGTTTGGAGCAGGCGGCAAGCAACAGCGCGAGAACTGTGAGGGTGAAGGGTTTCATATGTGGGTGCCTGTGAGCGCACCGGAGACGGCAGTGTTCATGATGTTCTCTGCCAACTGGCGGGTGGCCTCATTCAGCAATTCCACGTGACGTTGAATCAGGTGGTGGTTATCGGAATGATAGGCCAGCTTCAGGCGATTCATGGCGACCATGATTTGACGGCGCTCTTCGTCGGTAAGTTCTTTGTACGCGTCGCTGAGTTTGGCCTTTTCGGTGGCAGTTAGAATAGCCTCTGCTTCCACGCGGGCACCGGCTACCTGGGCGGCCTTGAAGTCTTCTTCAGCATTGTCGATGGAAGACTCGATCATGGCCTCCACTTGTTCATCGGTGAGGCCGTAAGAGGGCTTTACTTCCACGGACTGTTCGATGCCGGTGCGACCATCGCGGGCCGTGACGTTGAGAATACCGTTGGCGTCGATGAGAAACTTCACTTCAATGCGGGCCATGCCGGCCGCCATGGGCGGAATACCTTTGAGGTCGAAGCGCGCCAGGCTGCGGCAATCCTTTGCCATTTCGCGCTCTCCCTGCAATACGTGGATCAGAACGTTGGTCTGGCCTTCCACGGCGCTGGTAAACGTCTCGGCGGCGCTGGCCGGAATGGTGGAATTGCGGTGGATAAGTTTGGAAACTACGCCGCCATAGATTTCGATGCCGAGCGAAAGCGGTGTGACGTCAAGCAGGAGCTGGTTTTCGACAGCGCCGGAGAGAATGCCGGCCTGAACGGCGGCACCGAGGGCAACCACTTCATCGGGGTTGAGATCGGTGTGGGGGCGGGCACGGAAGAGAACTTCCACAGCGCTGCGCACCAGCGGGATGCGGGTGGAGCCGCCAACGAGGACCACTTCGTCGATTTGTTCGGGCGTGACACCGGCGTCGCGAATGCAATCGCGACAGGGGCCCAGGGTACGTTCAACAATATCGCGAATCAGATTTTCCAGAGCCTCGCGAGTGAGCTGGCGACGATAGCTTTTGCCCTGCCAATCGAGTTCGATGACGGTTTCCAGTTCGAAGGAGAGTTCTTCTTTCGCGCGGATAACGGCCTGACGGAGAGTTTGCACGGCCTGTCCGCTGGTGGAAAGGTCTTCGCCCCATTCGGACTGGATATCTTCGAGCGCGATGCGGAGCAGGCGGTTATCGATGTCGTCACCGCCGAGGTGGGTGTCACCGTTGGTGGCGAGGACTTCGAAAATGCCTTCATGCAGGCGCAGAATGGAGACATCGAAAGTGCCGCCGCCAAGGTCGTAAACGGCCACTACGCCCTCACGACGTTTATCCAGGCCGTAGGCGAGGGCAGCCGCAGTGGGCTCATTGACAAGGCGGAGAACTTCGAGGCCGGCAAGACGTCCGGCGTCGCGGGTGGCCTGACGCTGGGCGTCGTTAAAGTAGGCGGGGACGGTGATGACGGCTTTGGTGACTTTGCAGTGGAGCGCGGTTTCGGCATTGCGCCTGAGCTGGCTGAGGATCATGGCCGAAATTTCCGGCGGCGTGTAAGTCTTGTCACCGAGTTGCACGCGGATGACGGATTCACTGTCTGCGGCGATGCGGAAGGGGAAGAGTTTCAGTTCATCCTGCACGTCGGCGACACCGCGGCCCATCAGACGTTTGACGGAGTAGATGGAGCGTTCGGGATGATCGATGAGCTCGGCGCGGGCCGCGCTGCCTACAGTGATGCCACCTTCGTGATCGATGGAGACGATGCTGGGAACCAGCCTGCCGCCGTCGGAACCGGCGATGACCTGGGGTTTGGTGAGGTTCATCCACGCGACGAGACTATTGGTGGTGCCAAGGTCTATGCCAATGATTTTTTCCGGCGCTGCGCTTTCGTCAAATTCAATCTGAAACATGTTCGGTCGCCTGGGTCGCTCTCTGAATAAGGTTGGTTACGTACTTGCGCCGGTTTAGCAGCGCGCGTATTTCCTGAAGGTCGGCGTGCAACTGGCTCGCGTCCCAAACTGCAAACTGCGTGGTGAGCGCGGCATCGATTTCACTGCACATGATTTCAAACCTGCTGCGTGCAGCCATCACCTGGGTGGCAGCGTCGCTATCGCCATCCGCAACTTCGTCGAGCGCAATGTTGAGGTCGAAGACTTCTTCGAGAAGTTCAGGCGGCACGTCTCTTGTGCCTTGTTCTGCGATATCGAAGCCTTCCTGTTTCAGGACGTACAAAGCACGAGCGACGGGATCGCTCAGAGTGCGCCGGGCATCGTTAAGGATCGCCATTGCGGCCTGAGCGTTTTCGCGCTCCGCTTCACTGCGGCGGGCGAACAGATCGGGGTGTAGCGTGCGGCTGAGGGCGTAGTAGCGCCGTTCCAGATCTTTGGTGTCGATCGCGAGGTGCCGGGGAATCTCGAAAGCGGCGAAATAATCGGTCACGACGAGAAAGAAGTACCGCACCCACAGCTCTTCTTCGCATTCGGATTTTCGAAGACGAAGCCGGACTGCATAAGCGATTCCTTGTAATCGAGTGTCATACCGCGGAGGTAGAGCAGGCTCTTGGGGTCTACATAGATGTGCACACCGTCGTGCTCAAAGACGCGGTCGTTGGTGCGAGGTTTGGCGTCGAACTTGAACTGATAGCTCAGGCCGGAGCAGCCGCCGCCCAGCACACCAAGGCGCAGGCCGCCATCGGTGACATTCATTTTAGTGAATGCCTGGCGAATCTTCTCCACGGCTTTAGGAGTTACGGCGATCTCGGGAATGGTTTCGGTCATAGAGAAAGACGCGACTAAAGTCGCGTGCCCTTGTTATGCGTGGACGGCGGTTTGTTCCGCCGCGACGGGAACATTAACGCCTTGCTTTTTACGGTAGTCCGAGATGGCTGCCTTGATGGCGTCTTCGGCCAGAACCGAGCAGTGAATCTTCACCGGGGGCAGGCTGAGTTCGTTGACGATGTCGGTGTTCTTGATGGCCATGGCTTCATCCACAGTGCGGCCCTTGAGCCATTCGGTGGCGAGCGAGGAACTGGCGATGGCGCTGCCGCAGCCGAAGGTCTTGAACTTGGCGTCTTCAATGATGCCGGTGGCACCGTTGACCTTGATCTGCAGTTTCATGACGTCGCCGCATTCGGGCGCGCCCACCATGCCTGTACCCACTTCGGGTGAACTTTTGTCCATGGAACCCACGTTGCGCGGGTTGTTGTAGTGGTCGAGTACTTTGTCTGAATATGCCATTGGAAAATCTCCTTAAACTTTAGTCGTGGGCCCACTGGACCTTGCTGAGATCAATACCTTCCTTCGCCATTTCATAGAGCGGAGAAAGGTCGCGTAGTTTGGTGACAACATGGACGAGTTTGTCGGCCACATAATCTATTTCGTCTGCGGTGTTGAACCGGCCGATGCCGAAGCGGATGGAGGAGTGCGCGATATCGTCTCCGAGTCCGAGGGCCTTGAGAACGTAGCTGGGTTCGAGCGTGGCCGAAGTGCAGGCAGATCCGCTGGAAACCGCCACGTCGTTAATGCCCATGAGCAGCGATTCACCTTCCACATAGGCGAAGCTGATGTTGAGGTTACCGGGCAGGCGGTGGTCCATGGAACCATTGATGAAGAGTTCATCGAGACCCGCGTGGAGCCGGGCGTTGAGGCGATCACGCAGAGCCGAAGAGCGCTTGATTTCTGCCGCCATTTCGAGCCGGCAGATTTCGCAGGCCTCGCCGAAGCCGACAATACCGGGGACGTTAAGCGTGCCCGAACGCATGCCGCGTTCGTGACCGCCGCCATCCATCTGTGCGGTGAGTTGCACACGGGGGTTACGACGGCGAACGTAAAGCGCGCCGACGCCCTTGGGTCCATAGAGTTTGTGGGCTGTGATGGAAGCGATATCGATACAGTCAGCATTGACGTCGACGGGAATTTTGCCAACGGCCTGCACGGCGTCAGTGTGGAAGAGGACGCCACGCTCGCGGCACAGGGCCCCGATTTCGCGCACAGGCTGGATGACACCCAGCTCGTTGTTGGCGTACATGATGCTGACGAGGATGGTCTTGTCAGTAAAGGCCTCCTTCAGCATGTCGAGATCAATACGGCCATCGCCCATGACGGGAAGATAGGTGACGCGGCAGCCGTTTTTTTCCAGCTTCTTGCAGGTATCGAGAACAGCCTTGTGCTCGGTGGCTTGCGTGATGATGTGGTTGCCTTTTTCGGCATACATCTCGGCCACACCCTTGATCGCAAGATTGTTGGATTCGGTGGCACCGGAGGTGAAAACAATTTCCTTGGCGGTGGCTCCGATGAGCGCGGCGACCTGTTTACGGGCGTTCTCAACGCCTTGTTCGCCGGCCCAGCCGAATTCGTGATTGCGGCTGGCAGCGTTGCCGTAGTCCTCAGTGAAATAAGGCAGCATGGCAGTAACGGCGCGGGGGTCAACGCGGGTGGTAGCGTGATTGTCGAGGTAAATGGGGAGCTTCATTTTAGTTTAAGTTCCAATGGATTCGTGTAAAAGTTCGGGATACGGGAGCTGCCTCATTGGATTCATGGGCAGCGAGATTGGAGTCAACTTCTGCGGCACGGGCTCGACGAGGTCTGTGATGGTGAAGTTTTCGAGCAGAGTCAGAATGGCTTCATGGACGCGGCGCAGGGGCTCGCGCACGGTGCAGCTATCCGACTGGTCGCAGGTGCCGTGATCGGTAAAGCAGTGGGTGAGGATGACGGGGCCATCAATGGCGCGGACGACTTCAAGCGCGGTGATGCGCGAGGCGGCGCGGGCGAGCCGGTAGCCACCGTTGGTGCCGGAAAGCGACTGGACGATACGGGCTTTGGCCAACTGCTGCATGACCTTCGCAAGCAGGGTGACAGGGAGATGATAGGCGTCGGCGATTTCGCGGGTGCTGGCGGTGGCGTTGGGAGCGGTGGCCAGGTGGCGGAGGGCGATCAACCCATAGTCGGCTTTTTTGGTCAGTTTGAGCACTGGAGTGATCTCGGACTAATTTTGTCCTACTTCATTGTAGGGTAGAAAGGGCCGGGTGTCAAATTCGGCGGCCTGAAGTGCCTGAAGGTCTAGTGAAGTGCCGGTAAACAATTGATATTGCAGGAGTTGACCATCTGCCGGGTTCGTTTGGTAATTTGTACCTTGAGGAATCATGGAGTCCGGATGTTCGCGACTGGCGCGCGCAAGGGCGGAATGGGTGTTCCCCAGAGATGGAAAGGATGTTGTCATTGCGATTTCATTGTCCACCCGTCGGGATGAGTTGCAAGGCGAAATCGAGCTAAGTTATTCAGGGGATTGAGACGAATTCGGGATTTGGATTGTGAATGGAAATCCGGCTTACCCTTAGATCAGAAAAAGAGAGGCGCACTCGGCGGCAGGATTTTCTCCAACCCAGCTTTGAGTTCGGGCAGGACCCCGGTCACGGTATCCAGCAGGATGGAAAGATTGAGTTCCGCATACGCTTTGGATCAGCCGGTTCCGCATCGAAACAACCCTGGGCCACGGTATTTCAGGCAGACTATTACGTGTCTTCCGGGCGACTGGTTCTCAGCACCTTAAAAGGTGCTGTATGCTGGAGAGGCTGCCATGCTCGATATAACCAGGGACATTCTCTCGCTCACGACATTTCGCCGCCGGTCCGGCGACTTCATGAAGCAGCTCAGGAAGAGCAAGCGGCCCTTGATTCTTACGGTCAAGGGTAAAGCTGCCGCCGTCGTGCAGGATGCGGAGAGCTACCAGCGACTGCTGGACACTGCGGCACGCGCCGATGCGGAAGAAGGTATCCGGCAAGGACTGGAAGAAGCGCGCCTGGGCAGGATACGCCCGGCACGAGATTTCTTCTTAACATTTGAAGCCCGGCATGGCATATCTGGTTAACACTACAGGGCGGGCCGAGCGCGATCTCGACCACCTGTATGAAGACATTCACGCCGAATCGTCCGAGGCGGCACTGATCTGGTACCGGGGCCTGAAAGATGCTGTACTGAGTCTGGAAGAGCATGCTGCGCGTTGTTCCGTTACGCCTGAGAGCGGCAAGCTGAGGCACCTGCTCTATGGCCGGAAGCCGCACGTTTATCGGGTGATTTTGCGGATTCAGGAACAAAGAAAGAAAGTTGAAGTTCTACACATTCGCCATGGGGCGCGGCAACCATTCAATCCGGAGAATCTGGCGTAAAAACCACACGGCGAGACTTAGCGGATATGCAGTTCGTCGCGCGTCCGGGTCCTCGGGCCAAGCCCTCCCGGCGACTGCTCACTTAGCTGGCGCATTCGCGATCTGGCCTCGCTGGCCCCTTCGTGCGCGCTGAGTCCGGGGAGGGAATCGCGCAACCAGCGCGCTGGCTGTGCAATTGCGGTCCGCAGCAACGACACTGCCGTCAACGCTGAGCATAATATTTTTCATGAATACAGCCTGTTGTGGCAGCTTCCAGGATAGAGTAAATCCCATACTCATGAGAAAAGCCAGCGCCCCGGCGAGAAAGGTCAGCAGCCAGGAAGCCGCGGGTTTCGTCCAATCCGGCATGTGGCTGGACTATGGCATTGCGCTGTGCCAACCCGATGTCTTCGACACGGCGCTGGCGGCACGGAAAGACGAGCTGGAAAACGTAAAGATTCGCGCCACTCTCAGCATGAAACCGCGCGCGGTGCTGGAGTGCGACCCCGAAGGCCATCACTTCTTCTGGTTTAACTGGCATTTTTCCGGTTACGACCGGAAGCAGCACGATGCCGGGCGCTGCAACTACATACCGCTCAACCTCGGCGAGGTGCCGGATTACTATCGCCGCTTTCTCGATCCGGTGGACATCGTCATTCTCAAGACATGCCCGATGGATGAGCATGGCTATTTCAATTTCAGCGTCACCAATGTCTGGCACCGCTCGGTAGTGGAACGCGCCAGAATGGTGGTGGTCGAAGTAACCAATGGCCTGCCTCAGGTTTATGGGGAGCAGAATGGCATCCATGTGAGCGAAGTGGATTACATCATCGAGGGCGATCATCAACCTGCGGCGGAACTGCCGAATCCGCTCCCGAACGAGATCGACCGCGCGGTGGCGCGACGCATTGCCTCTGAGGTGGAAGATGGGGCTTGTGTACAGATTGGTATCGGCGGCATGCCCAATGCGGTCTGCACCCTGCTGCTGGAGAGTGGCGTGCGCGATCTTGGCATCCACACGGAAATGCTGACTGATGGCATGGTGGATCTTTACAGGGCCGGCCTGGTTACAGGCTCCGGCAAGACGCTAAACCCGGGCCGGATTATTTACACTTTTGCCCTGGGGTCGGGCAAAATGTACAAGACGCTCGAACGCAACCCGGACTTTCTATGCTGCGCGGTTGATTACACCAACGCGCCGGAACTGATCATGCGCAACAGCAAGGTGGTCTCGATCAACAATACGACGCAGATCGATCTGCAGGGCCAGGCTGCTTCCGAAGCCGACGGCCACCGCCACATCAGCGGGACGGGCGGGCAACTACAGTTCGTGCGCGGTGCGTATGCCTCGAAGGGTGGGAAGTCTTTCATCTGTCTGGCCTCTACCTATGAGAAGCGGGGTGAACGCCGCAGCCGGATTGTGCTCAATCTGACGCACGGCACGATCGTCACCACGCCGCGTTCCGATGTGATGTACGTGGTCACGGAATACGGCATGGTCAATCTGAAGGGTAAGTCGGTGGCGGAGCGAGCTAGAGGGCTCATTTCCATCGCTCACCCGGATTTCGGGGAAGAGCTGGAGCGGCAGGCTTATGAACACCGGATCATTCCGCGCGGGGTCTCGTTTTGAAGCAACGAAACCGCGTTATGTCATACTATCGCTCATGCGAATTCCAGCAGTTATTTCGTGCGTTTTGCTCTGCGGTTCCGGACTTTTCGCCCAGGAGCCCCCAAGCGCCCCGGTGGTAGCAGACACGCTGGTCGCATCCACCCTGAAACACTCGGTGGAGACCAACACGCTGGATACGAAGATGGTGGAAACCGCGGTGAAAGGCGGCATCATCCGCATCGGTATCGTGCACCGGAAGAACGCGGAAGCCAAGCCGCTGATGCATCAGCAACTGAGCGAGATCTACAACATCATCGAAGGCTCCGGCACGCTGATGACGGGCGGGACGATGCCGGAACCGCGCCCGGTTTCGGACCCTCCGAACCTGGGCCCCACACCCAGTTTCAGCGGCGACGCGGTGGGCGGTACGGTGCGCAAAGTGGGCCCCAAAGACATTGTCATTGTCCCCGCCGGTATGCCACATCGTTTCATCCAGCTGGACGGGCCCATCACCTACGTGATCTATCGCTTCGAACCTTCACCCGCGGTGAAATGAGCCCTATACTGGGAGTCCATGGCCGTATTAATTGACGCGATCAGCGTAAAGCGCAGAACTCTGTTTGAGCTGGATAACACTCCGTACTCCTGTCTGGAAGTGGAGGTGAGCACGCCCACCGCGCGTGGCGGGCAGACGCTGGTGCGCCTGAAGAGTCGCAATCTGCTCACGAACGCGGTCTTTGAAAGGACCTTCAAGGCCGGGGATAAGTTTAAGGAACCGGATCTGCAGAAGGTGCCCGCATCCTACCTGTACAGCGACAGCAATGGCTCGCACTTCCTGGATCAGGAGAGCTTTGACACCCACACTCTGGCCGAAGAAATGATGGGAAACGCGCTGGACTTTCTGCTTGAAGGCGCCGTGATCGAGCTGCTGAAGTTCAACGGGAATCCCATTGGGCTGGAACTGCCGCAGTATGTGGAGTTGTGCGTGGCCCGCTCGGAGCCGGGGGTGCGGGGCGACACGTCGAGCGGAAGCGTAACCAAGGCAGCCACGCTGGAGACAGGGTTGGAGATTCGGGTTCCACTCTTCATCAAAGACGGGGAAAAGGTGAAAGTATCCACGGAGAACAAGGGGTTTGCGGGACGGGCCTGAAGGGGCGGAATCGGCAATACCATCTTCCCGTCAGGATGACCCATAAACACGGTAGTTCGAGGGTGAGATGAAAACCACTGTGGAGATATCCGACCCTCTGCTCCGTGCCGCGCGCGAGCATTGTGCAAGCGAGGGCATGTCATTCCGCGAACTGGTGGAAGGTGGCCTGCGGCAGGCAATGGAAAGGCCTCTGCGAGTGGCGTGGTTTCGCCTTAAGGTCCTTGGGTTTCAGCCTCAGGGCCAGTCGTGCATGACGGGCGGATTGGGGCGATCTGCCTGGCCCATGGCGTGGCTGTCCTTCACTCGGCTGACCGCGGTTTTTCGCGATTTCCGGCGCTCACAGCGCGGAATCTACTTACGGGAAAAGCGTCGAAGCCGCAGTAGGCTTGGCACTGTCAGGCGTTGTCGAGGTGGATGGCCAGGGTGATTTCGGTGTTGTAAAGCTTCGACACCGGGCAGCCGGACTTGGCGGCGAGCGCGAGTTCTTCAAAGCGAGCGGGGTCGATGCCGGGCACTTTGGCGTGAAGATCAAGCGCGGAACGGGTGATAGCGAAACCGCTTTCCAGCTTCTCCAGAGTGATGGTGGCTGTGGTGTGAATCCGCTCCGGCTGAATGCCGGCACCGGAGAGTTGGGCGCTCACGGCCATAGAGAAACAACCGGCGTGGGCGGCGGCCAGCAGTTCTTCCGGATTGGTACCAGGTTCAGATTCGAAACGCGTTTTGAAAGCGTAGGGGGTAGCCTTAAGAACGCCCCTTGGGGTGGTCAACGCGCCGTGGCCATCTTTCAATCCGCCCAGCCAGAGGGCTTCGGCATTGCGATCAATCTTCATTTAAGTGGTGCTCCTTGTACCTTGTCATCGGATGCGGCAAACACCGGACACGCTTCATCTTCCGACAGCCGCCGTTCGTCGCCCGGAACTTGCAGTTGGTCAGAAATAGCGCGACGCGCGGTTGCCTGCCGCAATACCCTGCAAGTGGAGGCAACACCATGCTGAATAACAGGTACATCATCGCCGCGGCCCTACTGCTGTCGGCTCCTTCTTTTGTGTGCGCGGCGAAGTTCGACGATAAAGTCCGCGGCGATTTTTTTGCCGGGTTCGCAGGCGACAAAGCTGCGTTTGACCGCGGCATGAAAGCGGCAGAGCAAGCGATGGCGGACTCACCCAACAATGCGGCTGAAGCGCTGGCATGGCACGGCGCAGGACTGCTGACACTGGCAGGCCCGAAGTTCGCGCAGGGAGATTTCGCCAATGGCGTGCAACTCTGGACAAAGGCCAACGAGGAAATGACCAAAGCGGGCGAACAGGAACCGCATAACCCGGGCGTTCTGATTCCGCGGGCGGCCGCCTGGTTTGCCGCGTCACGGGCCACACCGCCGGAAATGGGCGCACCGGTTCTGGCCAAAGCCATCGCCGATTATGAGACCGTTTATGAGATGCAGAAAGCCTACTTCGACAAGCTGGATATTCACATGCGGAGTGAGTTGTTATTCGGGCTGGCTGACGGGAATGCGCGCAAAGGCGATAGCAGCAAAGCGCGGGAATGGTTTCAAAAACTGGCGGCGCTGGGAGTGAAATCAGGACATCTGGAACAGGCGGAGTTGTTTCTGAAAGGCGAGAAGTACGCAATAACGGGTATTGGCTGTGTGGGCTGTCATACCGGCACACCCCGTCCGGGTACGCCAGAATAAGACTGTGGAAAGCGAGCGGAGGCTGCGATGCGGGCGTTGAAACTGGGCAAGATAGTGGCCATTGCCACCTTTGCGGGGATTGTGCCGGGCCTGTTGGCCGTGCTGTTTGGTGCGATTCGCGTAGGCGCATTACCGGATTGGTTGCTGCAAGGCGCGGTGTATGGCCTCTGCATCGGCCTGCCCTGCCAGTTGATGGCCCCGTGGCTATCCTGCAGGGTAGCGAGGTTCGGTTCTGCGCTGCGGATCGCAGCCATGCTGGGATGGTTTTTCGTGGCCGCTCTGGGCGGATGCGCGGTGGCTACAGGCATTCTGAATGCCGCGGGGTTGATGGGCAATGCGGGCTTTGTGGCAGGCTATGCCTGGGCGCTGCGGATGAGCCTGTTGATTACGTTCACGGTAGGTATTGTGGCCTGGGTGGTGGTGTCGCTGCAGGTGGCGCTGACGGAAGCCCGCGAAAAACTGCACCTCGGGCAACTGGCGGAGGAAAGGGCCAATAAGATGGCGGTGGAGGCGCGAATTGCATCGCTGGAATCGCGGATCCACCCTCACTTCCTTTTCAATACGCTGAACTCCATTTCGGCGCTGGTGCGGGAAGATCCGGTACAGGCGGAGCGTATGATCGAACGGCTGGCAGCCCTGTTGCGGGCATCGCTGGACAGCGAGAATGCGGGTCTGGTGACGGTAGACCAGGAACTGCGGGTAGTTCGCGACTACCTGGAGATTGAACAAGTGCGCTTTGGCAAGCGGCTCCGCTACCGGATTGACGCTGAGCCAGGGGCGGAAGAGCGATGGGTACCCGCGCTTTCCATTCAGACGCTGGCGGAAAACAGTGTGAAGTATGCGGTGGGGGCGCGGGCCACGGGGGCTGAGATCGTGATTACGGCGAGGGTTCGCGAGGGCAGATTGCGGGTGGAGGTGGCCGACGACGGGCCGGGATTCCCCGCTGCAACGCAGCCCAAGCCGGGGCACGGTATTGATTTGTTGCAGCGACGGCTGAGCGCGCTGTTCGGGTCACATGGCACGCTGGAAATCGGGGCGCGGGACGGGCGGACGCTGGTGGCAATATCGGTGTTGAATCCGGAGACGGCATGATTCGGGCGTGGCTGGTGGACGATGAAGAACTGGCATTGAAGCGGCTGAGCCGCATGCTGAAGGAGACGGGCGAGGTTGTGATTGCGGGGCAAAGCACGGACCCCGCGCAGGCGCTGACCGAATTACGGGAAGCCAGAATAGACGCGCTGTTTCTGGACATCGAAATGCCTGGCATGAACGGCTTTGAACTGCTGCGGCAACTGGACCCGGCACCGGCGGTGGTGTTCACCACAGCCTACGATCAGTATGCGGTGCGGGCGTTCGAGACCAATGGTGTGGATTATCTGCTGAAGCCGGTGACGCCGGATGCGCTGGCCCGTGCAGTGGGTCGGCTAAGCGAGAAGGCCAGGAAGACGGATCCGGGTTTTCAGGTGATGCTGGAACGGCTGGCGCAGGCTTTTGGCCAGGGGCGGGCGACGCATCCCACACGAATTGCTTCGAAGATCGGCGATCGCGTGCAGTTTATCGAGTTGGCACGGATCACGTATTTTTTCTCCGAGGGTAAGTTGACGTGGGCGGCGACAGCGGGGAAGAACTACGTGGTGGATGATTCGATTGTGCAACTGGAAGCGCGCCTTGATCCGGGGCAATTCCACCGTATTCATCGGGGGTATCTGGTTAATCTGGCGTCGGTGGGCGAGGTGGCGTCGTGGTTTGGCGGCAAGATGGTGGCACGGCTGAACGATGCGGCAAAGACGGAATTGCCGGTGGCGCGGGACAGGGTGAAGAGCTTGCGGGATCGGCTGGGGTTTTAGGCTGCGACCTTTGCCGGTTTTGGATCATCCCAAGGGAACATGAATCTTTTCTCTCCGCTTCACCTCGGCTCGGTCGAGCTGCGTAACCGCATTGTGATGGCACCGATGACGCGCTCGCGGGCCAGTGTCGCGGCGGTAGTTGCCTCTATAACCGCTGAGTATTATGCGCAGCGCGCCGATGGCGGTTTGTTGATTACCGAAGGCACCGGCAGCAGCCCGATGGCGATGGGGTATGCGCGTACCCCGGGTATCTACAACGCCGAACAGATCGCGGCGTGGAAGAGTGTGACCGAAGCGGTCCACGGCAAAGGCGGGAAGATTGTTCTGCAAATCATGCACGTGGGCCGGATTGCGCACTCGGCGAACCGGACGATTGCCGAAACACCGGTGGCACCTTCGGCAATTGCGGCGGCGGGCCAGATGTGGACCGACGCGCAGGGCATGCAGCCGAACGACACGCCGCGCGCGCTGGAGTTGAGCGAGATTCCAGGCGTAGTTAAAGAGTTTGCGCAAGCCACACGGAATGCGCTGGCGGCGGGGTTTGATGGCGTGGAACTACATGCGGCGAGCGGGTATCTGCCGATGCAGTTTCTGAATACGGGATCGAACCACCGGACAGATCAGTATGGCGGTTCCGTGGGCAATCGCGTGCGGTTTGCGGTGGAGACGCTGGAGGCCATGGTGCAGGCCGCGGGCGACGCAGGCCGGGTGGGTATGAAGGTGAGCCCGGGCATGAAGTTCAATGATATTCAGGATGAGGATGCGACTGGCACGCATTTGGCACTGGCGGATGCGATTGGGCGGCTGGGACTGGCTTATCTGCATGTGATGCGGACGGGAACGGGCGCGGAGGACGCGCTGCGGGCGGCGTGGAAAGGGAATCTGCTGGTGGGCGGCGGCTTTCAGAAGGCCGAGGCCAATGCCGCGATTGAAGCGGGCAAGGCCGAGGCCATCGTGTTCGGTACCAGCTACCTGGCCAATGCGGATCTGGTGACGAGGTTGCGGACCGATGCGCCTTTGAACGCTCCCCATGCGGCGACCTTTTATACACCGGGGCCGCAGGGCTATCTGGATTACCCGACCCTGGGGTAGCTGGAGCATTTTCTGTGTTGCAATGAAGGGACGAAACCATGAGCCGATTTCAGCACCTCCTCTTCCCGGTGGATTTCTCCGGGCGTTCCACAGCGGCCGCGCCTTTTGTGCTCTCCCTGGCGCAACGGAATCATGCGCGAGTGACACTCATTCACGTGATCCAGCCGGCACCGCCGATCTATGGCGCAATGAACACAATCTACCCGGACACGATTGGCCAGGAAGAGTTGCGGACATTGCTGGGCGCGCGGTTGCGTGAGTTCGCCGAAAAAGAGTTGCCCAAAGTAGAGGTGAATTGCGTGGTGGATACAGGCGACCCGGCGATGGCGATTAATGAATATGCCGAAGCCAACCAGGTGAGCCTGATTGTCATGCCGACGCACGGTTACGGCACATTTCGCCGTTTGCTGCTGGGCTCAGTGACGGCGAAGGTACTGCATGACGCGAAGGTGCCGGTGTGGACGGCGGCCCATGCACCGGAGGCGTCGCATCGCGCGCATCCCCAACCGAGGCATATTGTTGTAGCGCTGGATTTGCATCCGCAGAGCCGCGAGACCATGGCTGTGGCGCTGGAACTGGCGCGGGAGGCGGGCGCGGATTTGGAAATCCTGCATATGGCGGCAGAAGGCGATACAGCCCCTTCCGCTGCGGAACACGCGGAACAGAAACTGCATGAAGTGGTGGAAAGCGCAGCCCGTGAGCAACTGGTGAAAGTCCAGGAAGAAGGCTTGGGCAGCGCCGATGTGATTCTCACCGGAGGAAGCATTGCGAGCCAGGTGCGGGCCGTGGCGATCCGCAAGCGCGCCGATCTGGTGGTGATTGGCCGCGGCCATATCCATGCAGGCATGGTGGAACGGATGAAGGCGCACGCGTATTCCATTATTCGCGAAGCTCCCTGCCCGGTGCTGAGCGTTTAGATTCGTTTAGACAATCGGAAGAAGAGTAAGACGGACGAGACTATTCATGCAATTTGCCCTTGCGGTAATTCGTTGAGTAGCGCGCCGGGGCACCCTGTCGCGACCTACGGACTGGGTGATCCGGTGAAGTTTCGTATGAACGGCGAAATCATCGACCTGATTCCGGCTCGTGCAGCGCATACCGGCGGCGATACCATAATGCGGTTCGAGAACGCGGACGTGATTATGGTTGGCGACTTCCATCGAAATTACGGGTATCCGTTTATAGCCACCAATAACGGTGGCACTTTGAAGTGGCCGCTGGAAGCACTGGACGCGACCAGGGTGCAGCAACTGAAGAATCAGCAGCGGTTTATTTTGCAATAATCGCGGCCGATGGAACAGGCTGGTCACTGATGCTGAGCCCGAGCGCCGCGGTGGCCCACCCGGTGGCCATGGAAGAGATCCATTGATCGTGCCCGTAGGGGAAGCCGCTCTCGAAATAAGGCTGGAATTTGGGCGCGCGGCTACGCACGAACCATGAGCCATCGGCGCGCTGGGTGGAAAGCAGGAAGGCCACACCCTTCTTATACGCAGGGTCCGCGGGCGAAATGCCGGCGGCTTCGGCCAGGGTGTAGAGCGTTTGCCCTGTGGCATAGGCATCGCTTTCCGGTTCGGAGCGTTGCGCCCAACCACCGTCGGCGCGCTGGGCCTGGATAATGCCGGCGGACAGTTTCCTGAGAACAACCGGATCCGTGCCCGCCCAGTAGAGGCCAAGCAATTGCATATTGCGATCTTCTTCGGTGAGTGCTTCGGCGGTCACCAGCCAGCTTTTGGCTCGCTGGATTCGCTCTTCCAGTTCCGCAGCGCGGCCGGGCGTGCCGTAAACACGCAGGGTGCGGATGGCGAGCGTGGTGCGGAAGATGTCGCCATCTTCAATCGGCGGGCGGGAAACGCCATCCGACACTTTGTGCCAGCGACCGCTGGTTAACTGCTGCACCGCCAGATTGGCGGCCATGGCGTCTGTCATGCGATCCGGCTGATAGCCGGTAGCGGCGAGGGTGACCAGGGAATAGAGCGGCAGATCGGGAGCACCGGCGCCGTCGCGACGCTCCAGCATAAGGGGCGCTGGGTTAGCGAAATAGGTCCGTGCGAGACGCAGCCGATCAGTGGCGGCCTGTTCATCCACATGAATGCCGCGCGACCGGGCTATGGAGGTGGCAATATCGGTGATGTCGGTGTGATGACAGGAAACACAGCCGGCACCGGCAAAAAATCCGGTGGAGGCTTTTTCCAGCAGGGTAATGCTGCGCTGCACGGCTGGCCCGACGTCCACTGGAGCCGCGGGCGGGAGCGGAATATTGCGCAGACCCGCGCCGGTGCCGCCGGCGCGTTGAATCGCCTTCAACACCGGAGTAGGGCCGTACTTGACAGCCCAATCGAAAGCGGTTTCGCCGGTGACGTCTTTGATGGTGAGATCGGGCTTGCGGGCGAGAATAGCCTCAATCGCGTCGATATTCTGATGGTCGGTTGCAGAAGCCAGCATAAGAGGCGTCATGCCGCGGCCGTCCTGCACGTTGATATCGGCGCCGGCCGCGAGCAGTGTCTTCACAACTTCGGTCTCAGTGGGCGAGAAGGCGCAGGCGAGGCCGAGCGCAGTGAACTTGCCCAGGCCGGGCGTGCCGGGTTTGGTGCGGGCTGTGGGTGGACGCGTAACGTCGTTGATATGCGCGCCTTTGGAGAGTAGCAACTTGACTACTTCCAGGTTCTGATTGCTGGCGGCGTTCATGAGCGGCGTCTGGCCGGTGGCATCGGGTACGTTCACATCCGCGCCGGCGTCGAGCAAGAGTCGGATAGTCGCCACATCGTTGCCGGAGGTGGCGGAATACAGAGCTGTTTTTTTCTGGTTATCCACTGCTTTGATATCCGCTCCTTTCGAAATCAGCAGCTTGACGATTTCGAAGGAAGGATCGCTCAGGGCCGCGACCAGCAGAGGCGTGTGGCCCGCCTTCGACGCAGCGTTGACGTCGGCCTTGTGCGCGACCAGCAATTTCACTTTGCGCAGATCGGCGGCAGCCCAAATGAGGGCCGTGGCGTTGTAAGTATTCCTGGCGTTGACGTCGGCACCTTTATCCAGCAGGAACTGGACCGCTTCGGGAGAACCCAGCGCGGCGGCATTCATGAGAGGCGTAATTCCCTTGTCGTCCGACACGTTGATGTTAGCGCCCTGCTGCACCAGAGCTTCCAGTGTGGCCATGTCGTTGTTGCGGATGGCGGCGTAAAACGCGTCGCTGAGAGCGGGTTCGGCGGCGACGGCACAGGAAGCCATCCAGGCGAGGCTCGCCAAAGAAAGGAGCCAGGCAGTAGTGCGATTCATCAGAGAAACTCCTTCGACGGGGGCTTGGAAATACTTAGCCTAAAGTATATAGCGATGGAATGACCTGGGCGGCAAAACCAGGTAGTGTCCTAATGTTGTGTTGCTGGCCGGAACGCAGGCTTAGTTTGAGATTTTCGGCTTTGAACCGACAAAAATAATGAAGGTATGCTCAGGCGTTTCGGGTCGAAACTGAACGCCATATTGGATACCAGATACCCGGAAAGCATTGGCGATGGCAAACGCCAGAGGGGGCTGATCATTCTCGGCATGTAGCGTAAATCCTAGCCCAGTACCAGTTCCGCCCATCATCATCGTGGAGTTAACTGTCAGTCCGGCATCCTGAAGTGCGGCATTTAGTTGGTTCGCAAATGAAAGCGCCTCATTCTCTTGTGCGAAGATCTGAACCTGCACGGCTTCGCCCTTATGCTGCCGAAGGGCCGACAGTATGGCGGCTCTCTGCTGCGGGGAAATCGTTCGAGGGCGGTCGTTTTCCCGTAGAATTGCTATTTGCCCTTGCTGTTCCGTATTTGATCGAGTCAGTTCCTGTATCCGAAGTTGGAGCGCTGCCCGTTCGGTCTTTGATTTTTCCGCTTCTGCATTTGCTGCTGCGGCATCGGCACGGGCTTGGGCCGCTTGTGCTTTGGCCGTTTCCGACTGTGCCTTGGCTACTTCTGCGGTGGCATCGGCCCCTGCTGCCTTTTCGTGCGCTTCGGCAGCGAGTTGATTTGATGTGGCTATCCTGGTGTCGGCATCTTTTTGGTATTGTTGAACCTGAACGTCCTTTAGGTGCGAAACGACGCGGCCAAAGTAGATTACCCCAAATGTTGCAAGCAGAGTCAAAAGCGCCGCGAAGCCATACAGGTAATTCGACAGGTCCAGCATCTTCGATGGATCAGTGAGCATGGGCGTATTCTTTCTTATCATCGGGGCCGTCGCAGTGGTATCAACGATTGCTTTTGCGGTAGCAATTTTCAGGCTTTCGCATCGCCGATAAAGAGTTATTCTGTCGTATCCTATCATGTCCTAGCGCAAAACGGCCCGGATTGCTCCGGGCCGTTCGCTCTAGAGATTTTGGAATTGCTCACGCCGCCAGCAAATCCGACAATTTCCACGGCCCCGGCACGATTCCAGCCTGCATCGCGGGCGTCACCCTCAGACTCCGGTGAATCCGACAGAAGTTGTAGTACGCGAAGTGCAGGCAGTACGCCGCCCAAAGATTCTCCCACTTTTTGCTGAACGCGTTTGTTAGACGCGTCAAGCGCCGCATCTGCATTCGGATCGTGAGGTTCTGGCGCTCTACGATGCTGGTGCAGATACGGGCCGGATCAGGGTTGCCCATGACTGGGACTACCCTCATGCTGGCGACTTCGGCGGGGCTGTACTTGCGTTCGCCTTCGGGCGACTGCGTGTAGACCTTGATGATTTGGGCGAAGTCAACACGGTCCCCCAGCGTGTCGCAGATGGCTGGTACATAGGGCTGGAAGCCGTCTGTGCTGATCTGGAATGACTGATCGGAGGTTGCAGCGCGAAGCCCTTCGATGAATACCTGGGTGGTTGAGGTGTCGCGCCGTCCGAGGGCGAAGTTCAGAACCAACTTCGTATTTCGCTCGATTCCGACGAAGCAATACTGATCGCCGATGGTGTCGTTGTGGGCTTCCTTCGGCCCTTTGTGCGCCTCCTTCTTGCCGACGAATGCCCAAATTTCATCGCACTCCACGTCCTTGCACGGGATATTCACGATCAACCGGCCCATGATTCGTTCGCACTTTTCGCCAACGATCACAAGCAGTTTCAGAATCGTATCCCGGTGTAGATCGGTGGTTCGCTCAATCGACCGGATGGAGTTTCCTTCGACCAGCAGGCGCATGGCCAGGAGCATCTTTTCGCGCGGGATCGTCATGCCACTGATGGGCTTCTTAGTGATCTGGCTGTACGTCTTATTGCACTGGCGGCAGCGGAACCGCTGGTTCCCCTTCCGGTCAGTTCCAAATCGTTTGCATTCGGTATGGCAGGCCTTGCAGTCCATGGAATCTCTCCTTGAGTTCCACGGCCTGAAGTCGGATGATGAATGTGTCTAGTGTTCTCGCGGCTTCGGTCGTGGTGAGCATAGCCCTGGTCGATGCTGAAACATCGGTCGGGGCTTTTTTATTGCCTCATATAGCTATTGTAAGCTGGCATAGGCTGGCATTCAAGGTAAATATGCTTGCTTATTGGCTGGCATCATGATAATCTTGGGTTCATGGCAATCTCAGAGGAACAGGCGTCGTCTAGGGCATCCCTTGGGGGCAAGGCCAGGATGAATAAAATGAGTCCTGAAGAGCGGCGGGAGCAGTCCCGCGCTGCAGCGCGCAAACGTTGGGATAAGGCAAAAACTGAGATCGTAGCGGCAGCTGAGATCGCTGCCGACGAGATCCCTAAAGCGACCCATTGGGGGGAATTAGAGATCGGCGAGAAATCACTCCCGTGTTATCGCCTTGCCAGTGGGGAGCGCGTGTTTAGCCTGAAAGGGGTTGTGGTTTCGCTGATGGAAGGCGAGGGCGGTCAGCTTGCAGAATACATCAAGGTAAAGTCGCTAAAAGACTTTCTTCCCAACGACTTAGTCCCTGCAGAAAATGACGCTATTCCGGCCCTTATGAAGTTTGATACGGGCGGGGAGAGTTTTGCAAAATACTCCCTCGGACTACCGGTGGAAAAGTTCATCGACCTATGTGATGCCTATTCGAAGGCGTCCGAAAAAGGAAGACTGACTGATCGGCAAAACCGGATTGCGGTCAATGCAAATGCTTTTCTTCGGGCTTGCGCGAAAGTCGGAATTATCGCGCTGGTGGATGAAGCAACCGGCTACCAGGCTGAAAGGCCACTCGACGAACTGCAGTTCAAGCTGAAGCTCTTTATCGTAGAGGAAATGCGGAAATGGGAAAAGACATTTCCAGACCAACTGTGGGAACAGTTCGGAAGATTGACCAACTGGAAGGGTTCGCTTCACTCTCGCCCGAAATATTGGGGCAATCTAGTGATGGAGATTGTATACGGATATTTGGACGCCGACGTTGCTCAATGGCTGAAGGAGAACGCCCCTAAGCCTCAGCATGGGCAGAACTATCATCAGTGGCTCAGCGAGCAGTACGGCTTAAGAAAACTGGTTGAGCACATCTGGAAGATAATCGGCGTGGCCAGCACGTGCCAGAACATGGCAGAGCTTCGCGTGAAAATGAAGGATCTTTACGGCCACGTCGCTGAATTCAAATATGCCGTGCGCCTGATCCGCGAGTCAGAAGCAATTGGGCAAGAAATGCTCTTTGATCCCAGGGAGACTATAGTGTGATCGACTGGCGGCCCGGACTCTCAAGGCCGCCACCAAAATCAGCAACACAACATTAGGACACTACCCAAAACCAGGAGCAGCCACGTTGTCAACGCAACGCCAGGGCCCAGCCCGCTGTCAACGAATGTTGCCGCACCATGGCTCGGCCACCGGTAATAAGATTGCAGCCCAGGGGAATTACGCCGGGTTTCGTAGCAGAGCAACCGTACACACGAGCGATAACAACTGTGCCAGACGCAGGCCGATGAAAAGGAAGCAACCTTACTTCGTGCGGTCGATCCGTTCGCGGATCCGCATGGAGGCCCAATCGCAATGATGACGTCGCACGGTTTCATCATTGGGGCTCCGCCTGCTGTCCCGGAGTGGTGACGCCCTGGAACACCTTCCAGCCCAGGCTGGCCGAAAGCAGCAGTGCTCCCACGGCCAGCAGGAATGCCCATGAATAACCGAAGCGGTCGGAAATGATTCCCGCGCTGAACGACCCGATACCCACGAACAGATCGTAGAACCCGCCCAGGTAGCTCACCACCGATCCACGCTCATTTCCCGGCGTACGCCGCAAGAGCGTGGAGGCGATGGATGACCAGGGGAAACTGAAACCGAGCCCCAGAATTCCCGCCGCCACTATCGCCACCATTGGTGGAGGCCCTGCAGCCAGCACCAGAAGTCCCACCGCCATCGCCGCCACGCCGAAATAGAACGTAATCCGCGGATGGATCCGGTCTGGCAGGCTCCCCAGAAAAAAACGTGAAAGCAGGATCACCGCAGCGTATACCGTAAACGCGGCACGCCCTGAGTTGCCATGGCGTTGCAGATGCAGAATCAGGAACCCGGTCATTACCGGGTAGTGGACGTTCAACAGGCCGATGGAAAAACCCGGCACCAGCATCGACGGCTTCAACCAAACGTTGGCGCCCTTGTGAGGGTGCGGCTGGAAATTCTCCGGCACCCGCGTGAGCACCAGAAATCCCAAACCTGCCAGCAGCGTCTGGATTACGGCCGCATGTTGGAAAGAGCCCACCCAGTTGCCCAACACGGGACCCGCCGAAATGCCACCCCAGATGCCGCTGGAAATATAGCCCAGCGCCTGACTGGAGCGATGAACCCCGGCAATCTCCACTGCCCACGTGGCCGCGCCCGTATAGAGGCAGGCTTCGCCAAAGCCCTGCAAAACGCGGGCCATGTAGACGCCGGTTAAGCCCAGGGGAAGAAGGTAAATGGCCCCGGCCACAGCGCAACTGCCCAGGCCAGCCAGAAACGTGACCTTGCGGCCCTTCGTGTCTGCCATGGGGCCGGAAAGGAACCGCGCCGCCAGTGCCACAAACGAGAAGATGCCAATGACGTACCCCACCGTTTCATCGGAACCACCGAGGTCATAACGCACGTGCAGAGGCAAGCCCGGCAAAACTGTGCCGATACCCAGAAATCCGAGAAAGGTTGCGCCAACGACGCACCAGAAGAGAGGGGAGAATTCCCGCGGAGCGAAGCCCACTCGTACTACTGTAGCGGCTACCTGCTCTCAGCGACAGCGGGATCGGCGCGGAATCCGCCTGCCGCCAGACCGCCAGCGAAAAGCAAGAACGTTGTCGGTTCGGGAGTCACCGCAGTGATGTAATCGATCCCGAGCTGCGCGGTAAAGCAGGCACGCGGCGCGGTGCCAATGGCCGACGGCTGCAAGGGCAAAGGCAGTTGTGGAGAAAGAACCAGGGCGAACTCAGATTTAAGGGTAGCGCTTTTCAGCTTGACGCGCATGGAGAGCGTTTGCGCCGAAGTTGGCGAGACCCATCTCGATGGAGAAGATGGCGGTGGTGGAGAAATTGCCGGCCTTCCGGCCATAGCCGTACTGGACCGGTTTGAAGGTACCTAACCACCCACGGACAGCTTCGAAGCTTGCCGAATTCAGGTGTTTTGGGCATTGCCGAAACCATGACACTGGCTGCAACATTTTCCCTGTCCAGCGGCACATTGAGATTGGACGCAAATGCGTTGTTGGCGTCGCAATTTGGAGTGTGTCTCAGTGCTGAAACGGCTGCTGAATCCACATACCTTACGGACAAATAAGGAACATATCAATTTGGCAGAGTGAAACTTCCATCGCCATGTGTCTTCAGATAGTACGAAAGTTTTACGAATGGGGTATTCTCAGTTCCAGTACTTCTGGGTACAATAGGATTTAGCATGCAAGCCACCCGCATGAAGGCCGCGTTCATTACCAGCTTCGCTATCCTGCTCGGAATCGGCTTGTCCGCCATTTTTCAGACGTTTGCCTGGGAAGATGGGGCATCGTTCGTAAACCAGTCCTACCAGACCCTTTCGCGGCTTGATGCACTGGTTGTCAAAACTCATGCTGTGGGTGATTCGGTCCGGCGTCTGGCCACCGCTTTCTCACCCGAAGTGGCGGCGCAAACGGGTGTCGAGATCGATCAGGTGCGCCAGCTTGCGCGCGACCTCCAGCGCGTGACGGTGAAAAACACGGCGGCGGCCCGGTTCCCGGCATTGAATGGTCTTCTGGAGCAGGAAGCAGCATTGTTCGGAGAGGGCATCGCCGGTGGATCCACGGAGAGCATGTTTGCCGCCCAGCAGGCCTGGGAACGAATCGCGGGCTCGGCGAGCGTGACGTCGGCCATCGAAGGTATCCGCCGGGATCAGGCTCGCATTCTGGAGCAGCGAACCAGTCGTCAGTTGACAATTCTCAGGCGGACGCGGCAGCTGTTCGGCATTGCGGGTGGAATATCCCTTCTCCTGATCCTGCTGGCCGCGATCCGAACCAACAGCGACTCTCGCCGTCGCGCCGACATTGAGAAGACTCTGGCTGTCCGGGAAGAGCAATATCGCCAGGCTGTCGAACTAGCCGGCGATATTATTTACCGGACCGATTCCACCGGCCGGTTTACCTTCATCAACCAGACTACGCTCGGCATGCTCCACTACACGGAGAAGGAAGTGATTGGCCGTTCGTATCTTAAGTTGATCCGGCACGACCATCGTCAGCACGCCGAACGCTATTACTTCCGCCAGTTCGCGCGCCGCAAAAAGAACAGCTACCTGGAATTTCCCATCATTGACGGGCATGGCCGCGAACGCTGGATTGGCCAGAATGTTCAATTGCTGCTGGACGAAGGCAAGATTGCCGGATTCCAGGCCATTGCCCGCGACATCACCGAACGCAAACGCGCTGAAGGGGAACTGGAAAAGAGCCGGGCATTTGTGGAACGCATCGCCCTCACCACCCCCGGTTTGCTTTACGTGTTTGATCTGGTCCTGAAGAAGAATGTGTTCGCCAACCGCGAAGTTGTGGCTCTGCTGGGCTACAAGCAGGAGGAGTTCCAGAATCGCTCTGACGTCCTGGATCTGGTCCATCCCGATGATCGTCCCGCGGTGAACGGCCACTTTGAAGCGTTGCGGCGTGCTCTGGATGGAGAAGTACGACGCCTGGAATACCGGCTTAAGCACAGTGACGGCCACTGGGTTTGGTTGCTAAGCCGTGACACCCCGTTTGACCGGGATGAGCATGGCCTCGTCCAGCAGATTGTGGGGATTGCGCAGGATGTGACTGCCCGCCGCGCTGCGCAGGATAAACTCGCCTGGCAGGCAAATTTCGATGCGCTCACCGGCCTCGCCAACCGCCATCATTTCTGGACCCGGCTCCAGAGTGCCTTGCGCCGCGCCAGCCTGGAACAGTCCACCGCTTCGGTCTGTCTGTTTGATATCGATCACTTCAAGGACATCAACGACCGTTTCGGCCATGCCGCCGGTGATGAGGTGCTGGAAGCCGTAGGCAGTATTGTTCGCACCGAACTGCGCTCCAGCGACATTGCCGGGCGGCTGGGCGGTGATGAATTCTGCTTTGCCCTCTCTGGCACCGATCAGGACGAAGCCGCCCGCGTGGCTGAACGCATCCGCGAACGCCTTGTCACCCAGGCCTTCGGCGTAAATTCCGGGTCGCCCTTCTCCGTGACTGCCACCTTTGGGATAGCCGAATGGCAGCCTCATCTGGAGACGCGCGAATTGATGGATGCAGCTGATCGCGCACTCTATCGCGCCAAATCCTCCGGACGCAATCGTGTCTGTGTGGATGTCTGAAATTGCCTGTGTCATGCTGAAACCTGCATGAGAGACCCCGAGACTATTGAGAACGAAATGATCGTTATGGGTGCCATCGCCGACGATTCCCTCAAGATTGAAGAAATTATTGCGTGGTGCGCCGTTCATCCGGATGAAATTCCATCCGCGATCCGTATCCTGCTGGGCAGAAAACCAGCTGCCTAAACCGCTGCGTTTACGTCTCCAGCATCGCCTTCCATGCGGCCTCATCGCTGCCTGCGGCCAACTTGGATCCTGGACCCCGCACCAGGGGCAGGCGCAGTAACCTGGGTGTCCGCTCGATGCGCCCGAATAGTTCCGTGTCAGAGACCCGCAGGTATTTCAGCCCGGCGTCCACATACTCTTTGCCCGTAGTATCCAGCAGCGCTGCCAAGCCGCCGAATTTGTCCGTGAACCGCTTGATTTCGCCCGGTGCCAGGGGCTTTTTCTGCAGATCCACGTAGTGAATCTGCACCCGCCGCTCTTTGAAGAAGCGTTCCGCCGCGCGCGTTGCCTGTGAGTTCTTCACGCCAAAAATCTGTACCTGGAGAGCGGCCATTCCCCGATTCTAGCGGCCCTGCAGCAGCGCATCCAGTTCGAAGAGCCGTCCGTTCGCAATCACGCGCTTCACCTTGTGCGCGTTGGCGATATTCTCCAGCGGATTCCCGTCTACCAGCACAATATCCGCCAATTTTCCGGCTTCGATACTACCCGCATCCAATCCCAACGCGAGTGCCGGGTTCACTGTAGCCGCCTTCAGCGCCTCATAAGGCGTCATGCCTGCAAGCACATACGACATCAATTCGCCGTGCAGATTGAAGCCGTTCGGCGTATCTGTACCGGCCACAATCAGGCCGCCCGCGTGCATCACGTCCATGACCATTTTCCCGCTGCCGCTGCCGTCCCCCAGGAACGCCGGACCGGGCCTGGGGTCGGTCACCTGCGCCTGCATCCACGCCGGATAGAGCTTGAAACGCGGGTCCGCCCGCATCTCCGGCTCCATTTCCCAGAGCTTCCGCAGTCCGGGTTGTGAAATCATCGGTGTCAAAACCCGTTCCGATTTACCGAACAACTGAATCACGTCATCATAAGTGCGTTGGAGCGTTGCCGCTTTCGGCGAATAGCCTCGGCGGCTGGTCGCGGCTGTATGCTCCGTATTATCTACACCCACAAAAGCCGCCGGATAAATTTCATGGGTTGCTACCGGCACACTTATACTGTGCGCGAACTCCACCATCCGCTTTTGCTGCAGGTCCGGCAGCCGAACATAGCTCTTGATCAGATCATGCTGCAGGACCTGCGCCCGCTTCAATTCCATCTCGAAATGCCCGGGCGATGAGATGGCGATGCCCATCTTGTAATACACCCGCTGCCATTCCATTAAATAGCCGGTACTGTAGACGCGCGGTCCGGTCCGCACACCTGCCTCGTTCGCCTCCCGGTCTTCCACTGCCTCATACGGCGTACCGCCCGGACTCCGAACCGTGGTGATGCCGAACGCAAGCCAGGCCCGCCCCTGCGGCTCACCGAAATCCTTCTGCAGATGCGAATGAAATTCCACGAGGCCCGGCATCGCCGTCAGGTTCGATGCGTCCACCACCGTTGCGCCATTGCCATGCAGCTTCGCCGCATGCGGCTGCACGCTGCGAATCCGGTTGCCTTCCACTACTATGTCCACGCTGGCGCGCGCCGACTGACTCTTGCCATCCACCAGATGCCCGGCGTGAATCACCATGCGTCCCCGCGGCACTGCCGGCGTATACTTCAGATCGAACGGGATTTCGCGCGTTTCGCCGGATTCCAGGTCGATCGTCTTCAGCTTGTCCATCGATTGATACAGGATGTGCCGCGAATCGCCTGCCCAACTGGGCGCGTGGGCCGATTCCGTGGTGATGTGTCGCGGCGGCCCCAGTGGCTCGCCTGTCGGCGATACCGGCCACACCGCCAGCACTCCTTCATAGATTGCCGCCATCTTCGTGCCGTCCGGCGACCACGCCGGCCCGCATCCGCCACGCGAATCGATGGAAAGATTCGGCACCGGCGCGAACCACTCCTCCCGCCCCTTGCCATCTGCCGCCATGGTCAGTACCTGATTCGTCCCCTCGCGGAAACGCTTCGAGTAAGGGGCGACCATCGCGATGGCCACCCGTTTACCGTCGGGCGACCACGATGGAATCCCGGGTCCGAACAGCGAGTCGTGAATCTTCGTGACTTTGCCGCTGGCTACTTCGATGACGGAAACACTGGCCGCCCGCCACATGCCGTCCACGTCAAACACCGCGATTTTCTGACCATCCGGCGACCACGCCGCACCCATTGGCTGTGTCGTCATGTTCGTCAGCTGACGGTCGCGCCCTGTCTTCATGTCGCGGATCCACAATTGCAGCATGGCGCCGCCTTTGTCCGATGAATAAGCCAGTTGGCTGCCGTCGGGCGACCACGCCGGGTCTGTATCCAGATATTTGTCGTTCGTGATGTTCGTGGGCCTGCCCCCTACAGGCATCACATAGATATCGCCCACCGCCGCAAACGCGATCTGTTTTCCGTCCGGCGAAATCATCGGGCGAACCACGCCCAGCACCGGCCGCGCAACGGTGGAATCGAAGTCGCGCTTGTGCTTCGTGAGTACCCTTGTGACCTGCATGGTGGCCTTGAAATCCACTGTCTCCGCAGTCCCGCCGTTTACCGAACGCCTGCGGATTCTGCCATCCGAAACGTAATAGAAATCCGTCGGTGATGCCCAGGAAACGCGGAAGGCAAATGCATTCTCGCTGCCGGTCAGCGGCTTGCCATCCACTTCCAGCCGACTCCCTCTTTCGGCACCGGAATGATAAACAATCTGTCCGCCCGCTGACCATGACGGCGCATCCACAGGCCCCGTGGCCCTGGTCACCATTCGCTCTTTGCCATCTGCTACATTCACGGCCCATACCGATTGGCCGCCCTCGCGGGTAGACGCAAACGCGATCTCCCTGTCGTCCGGCGACCAGCTGGGCATCGTGTCTTCGGCAGGATGGCGGGTCAACTGTTTGACCGCGCCGCTTTCCACGTCCAATACCCAAATGTTGTAGTCGCTGCCCAGCGGGTTGCCCCGATCTGACGAAAACGCGATCTTCCTGCCATCGTGCGACCACGCGGGTTCCCGGTCGTCGAAATTCCCCCAGGTAAGCTTGTGCTGATTGCTGCCATCCGGCGCAATCTCCCAGAGATCGTAGCCACCATCGCGAAATGCAAAGAAGGCGATCCACTTACCGTCGGGCGACCATGCGGGCTGGCGCGCATCATTGTAGATATCTGTAATGCGCTTCGCTGTACCACCGCCTGCCGGCAGTGTCCAGATGCTGCCCTGCATGTCGATGGCGAGCGTCCGTCCATCGGGTGATACCGCCACCGACATGGACGTTCCCTCACTCACGGTGGCGTCAATCAGCGGTGCGGCGCCGGTTTGCGCCGTCCCGGGGCGCAGGAAAAGAGTTGCTCCACCCAGCAGAATCACATTCGCAAACCAGCGCTTCATGGCACCGCTCCTCAAACCAGGTTTCGTGAAGCACCCAGTATATAGGGCAGTGCGACCAGATACGGTCACTGCTACCGGGTGGGGTTGCGGTGGTAGTGCCGGACGCCGCGCTGGTAGCCACGGTCTTCGAAGATCGCCATGTCCCGGTCCAGCCGGAAAGTGAGGATGGTTTCCGCCGGGATGTTGATCGACTTCCCCCGGGTGAGCGTTTGTAACCCCGCGCCTGCTGCACTGCCGGCCAGAGCGCCGATTGCAGCGCCTTTGCCGCCTCCTCCGATTGCACCCAGAACAGTTCCGAGCAGCGCTCCGCCACCCACGTACTTCCCGGTTCGGCCGTTCGCACCCACGCCAGCGGCTTGTGAACGCCTGATGACGTCGGATGCGGGAACGCTGTAGTGTTTCCCGGCTACGTCGATTCCGTCCAGATCCACCGCCACTTCACTGCGTGCGAGGCGTCGCACGATCAGTTCCGCCCGAGCGCCACGCTGTATTACAATTCGGCCAGTTGTGTCGGTGACATCGCGCGCGATCTGGCCTGCGTAGATTCGACCGGACCCGGCCTCGCGGCCATCGATTCGTTCGTCGGTGCGGATCTCAAACTGAGTTCCCTGTGGTATTGTTTGCGCCCGCGCCCCGAACGTCATTCCCAGCAGCGCGGCGCAGCAGACAAGCTTTGTGGTAAATGTCATTGCAATGGTGTCCCTCCCCCGAGGAGAAGCAATTGCATGGCCGTTGGCGATCAAAAAAAGCGTGCGCCGGACTATAAGCCGGTTTCTGTACTCTTGCGAGCGATAGCCATTCATCCAGGCCGCGCATTACTGCGCGGCTCAAGCGACCTACCCGGAAGTTTAACGGAGCGGGCCGCTCCTCCTCCCCTATTTGGTCTTGCTCCGCGTGGGGTTTGCCCTGCCAGCGGAATTACTCCCGCCGCGGTGCGCTCTTACCGCACCTTTTCACCCTTACCCCCGGCCTCCCGAAGGAAACCGGTGGCGGTTCGTTTTCTGTGGTACTTTCCGTAAAAATCCCTTTGAGGGATCCCCCCCGGCCGTTAGCCGGCACGCTGCCCTGTGGAGACCGGACTTTCCTCCCGCTTTCACGGGCGGCTATCCATCCGGCGCACGCCAGTAACAGTGTCGCACGAAAAGAGTCAGCAAGTTGAAATACTGCAGATCACTCGCCCCTGGATACACGGCTGCTCCTGGCTTTTCGTCCCAGCTTCGCATCCAGTTCCGGCGGGACGAGTACCTGAGGTCAATGGCTCATGTGAGCATGCCAACGTACTCACGCGGGAGGTCCTACAGAACCGCGACGAAGCCTTCCCAGGCGGCGGTCGTATTCTCGAACTGCATGCGCGCGTCTTCGGCGATGCGCATCATGGTCTGGTCGTTGTGGCCCGGATCGTGGTGGAAAAGAATCAATTGCCTTGCCTTGGCATCTTTGGCGATATCCACCGCATTGACCCAGGTGCTGTGGCCCCAGCCTTTGTGGCTTTCGTATTCCTGCGGGGTGTATTGGGCATCGCAGATCAGGACGTCAGCGCCTTCGGCAAATTCGCGCATTTGCTTGTCCAGTTCCGGAATGCCGTGCTCATAGTCGGTCGCGTAGACGATCACCGCGCTGTCTGATTCCACGCGGTATCCACACGCTCCCTGCGGATGGTTGAGCGGGAACGGACGAACCGTGAGTCCGGCCACTTTGATGGATTCGCCCAACTTAAACTGATTGAACTCACGCTTCGCTGCCACCTGGGTGAACTGCACAGGGAAGTAAGGCTGTGTCATCTGCCCTTCCAGGGTTTCCTGCAGTGGACGGCAGTTATCGCCGGAATGAAACACCATCTTGTGTTGCGAGCCGTAAAGGGCAGGGAAGAAGGGAAGGCCCTGAATGTGATCCCAATGAAAATGGGTGAGGAAAATATTGACCGAGATTGGTTTGCCGGCCGATTCCTGCATCATCGCCATTCCGAGGTTACGCAGGCCACTCCCTCCATCAAGGATGATGGACTCACCGGCCTCGGTGCGAATCTCCACGCAGGATGTGTTCCCGCCGAAATTGAGATTGTCAATTTGTGGCGTCGGGGTGGATCCCCGAACTCCCCAGAACTTGAGCCGGACGTAGGAACTAGCCATGAAAATTCACCAATTTGATATCCCAGTGTAAACGTCTGGTTCAGTCAGAACGACATCTTGGTGCGAATGCGTTTCTGCAACGGTTTGTCTTCCTGCAATTTCAGCGCGGCGCTGTAGGCTTCTTTGGCCGCATCGGCGTGGTTCAAAGACTTCTCCAAATCACCCAGACGCTCCCACAAAACGGGGTTTTCGGCTTCCAGCTTCACGGCGGCGCGCAGTTGATCCAGTGCCGCTTCGCTCTGGTTGGCCTTCACATAAGCCTCTGCCAGCGCCACCCGTGCCGCAGTGTATTCGGGACGCGCATCCACCACCAGTTTGTACTCGGCGGCGGCTTCAGAGGAATCACCCTTTTGCGCCAGCAATTCCGCCAGACTCAGGCGCGACGCGAGGAAATCCGGCTTGGCTTCCAGAATCTTGCGGAACTCGGCCACGGCTTCGTTCTGCCGGGATTTGATGTTGCCCAGCAGCAGTGCCAGGTTGTGGCGTGCGGGTAGCATGGTGGGATTCTTCTGCAGTGCCTGACGGTAAAGCTGTTCGGCCTCTGTGATCTTGCCCTCGGCTGCTTTCAGAGAGCCCAGCGCGTTCAGTGGCTCGCCCGATTCCGGGGCCAGCGCCGCCGCCTTGCGGTAGGCCGCTTCGGCATCTTTGCGCCGGTTGATGCGCTGATAAACCAGCCCCAGGTTATACGGCAGGTAGCTATATTGCGGGGTGAGGCGCATGGCGTCTTCATAGGCGCGAATGGCACCCTGGGTGTTGCCGGATTCCTGGTAGGCGAGGGCCAGATTATGCCGCGGATAGGACCAGTTGGGCGCAAGGCGGGAGGCATCGCGCAGTGCCGGAATGGCTTTGGCGAACTGGGCCTGTTCCAGGTAAGCGATACCGAGCGCGTTGTAACCGTAGGCCTGGGTGGGGTCGGTGCGGACTGCGGCTTCCAAAAGGTTGGCGGCGTCCGCGTATTTCTTATCGAACAACAAAGCACGACCGCTGAAGAACGAATCCCGGGCCTGTAACAGCATGGATTCGGGCGTGAGGCGCATGGCAGCTTCCATGTACAGAGAGCCGGCCTCGAACTCCGCACGCGTTGTGGGGCTCTGATCGCCCGCCAGATATTTCAGCAGAACCTGCTGGGCCTGATCTTCCAGTGCTACGCGCAGCGAGTTCTCCTGCAGCAGGGCAAGCTCGGCCGGAACCTGTTGGCGAAGGCGGTCGAGGATATCCAATGCGTTGCCCTGCTGACCGGGCAACAGACGCTTCGCTGCAATGGCTGCCTGCAGTTCGTCGATGGTCCGCTGCGCTTCAGTGGTGACAGTCGGCGCGCCGGATGCCTGCGCGAGCAGCAGCGGCTCGCCCGCCTTTGAATCCCAAATGGTCTTGAACCGCGTGATGGGCCCCGGGGCCTTTGTGAGGTCAGAGAGCTTCGTGCTGTTTTCAATGCTCCCGAAATCGCGCGGATGCTGTTTGTTGTTGGTCTCTCCGGGGACGCTGGTACGGACGTAATCGACGAATCCGCCCGCCTCCACCGCCTGCTTGCCGGGGTTGGCCGCGGCGCCGCGCAGTCCCTGCAGCGCAGCCCATGCGAAGGCACCATGGCCGCCGCCGAACTGAGTGCCTTCCGTGGAAAGCTCCTTGGGACGCGAACCCATCAGGCCCAGCATTTCGCCCTGCGCCTGGCCAAGTTTTTCCACCGCGCTGTTGACGGACGCCGTCTTGAGATTGCCGATGGTGGCAGAGCGGCTGACGTCGGCCAGAAGCACCACCCGGCCTACCTTGGAGAGTTCTTCATCCACCAGTTGTTGAATTTCGGAGATCGGGATCGCGGTGGTGGAGAGGTCCTGCGGATCGCTGTCCCAGGAGAGAACGAAGGCACCGCGGGTATCGGCGATGCCATGGCCGGAGAGCAGAATGAAAACCGTGTCCTTCTTGCCCGGGCGCTGTTTCAGGAAAGTCTGGAAGCCGTTGCGGATGGCGGCGGTGGTGGCCTGCTCATTGGTGAGTATCAGCATCTGGCCAGGCGGCACCGAACCGCCTTTGGGGCTGGCCAGATGCTGGGCGAAGGCCCGGGCATCGGCATCGGGAAACTGCAGCCACTCTTCCTGAGGAAGCTTCTGATATTTGGAAATGCCCACCAGCATGGCGTAGACCTTGGCGTCGGGCGCAATCTCAGAGGCTTTAAGGGCCGCGGCGTTGGCCAGCGATTCCTCCAGTTCGAAGATGCGGCCACGAATCCACATGGCGTCTTTCCACAGATCAGCAACCTTGCGGTAAGCCCGCAGAGCATTTGGTTCCAGCTTGTGGCGGTCGAATACGGCGGCTTCTTCCAGCCAGGCGGAGGCGTCGCTGGCATCGGCCTTGAGCGCGGCTTCCAGCGGAGCAAGTTCATTGCGGACGTCGGCGGGCAGGGCTTCAAAGGCAATGATGTCGCCTTCCGGCTTGGCCAGACCACGGGTCATACTGACGCCATAGTGCTGTTGGCTGGCCACGGCCACGCGGACCACCTGGGGCAGGAAGCAGGCGTTGACGGGTTTTTGCCCGCTCAGCTTGCCGGTTTTGACTTTAATGGCCTTGGAATCCAGCGCAATGGAGCCATTGGGGTCGAGCGTTTGGGAAGTCTTGGCGGGGCAAAACAGGAAGTTAGCCGCACCGCCCTCCGACACCAGAGAATCCCCGGCGAACAAAATGTCGCCCGAACGGGCACCGAGCGGGGTTTCCGTGGTGGCGCGCAAAACCTTGGCGCCGCCCGCAGAAAGGACCAGTCCCACTGGTTCCTCCCTGGGTGCCTGGGCATGGAGAAGTGTGGCCGCAATACCAAGAATCGCTATATACCTATTCATTCTTATGACTTAACCTCTACGGCTTCAGTTTCTGCCGCTGCCAGTCGCCGTTCTTCGGGAATCAGTTCCAGCACCGAAAACAGCTTCATCGGTTCGGTTTTGCCCCGAACCGGCACTGTGCCTATGAAGAAGGTGTCAATTTGCCCCCCCAACATTTCACACGTTGTGCCACTCATCAACAATTTTGTTTTCTGTTCCTTGTTGAGGCTCTCGAGGCGGGAGGCCAGATTGACAGTATCGCCCAGCACGGTAAATTCCATTTTATCGGATGATCCGACGTTGCCGATAATGACTTCGCCCGAGTGGATACCGGCACCGGTCTTGAAGGCACCAACTTCGGTTTTCACTATTTCGGTGCCGCTGCGGACCGAGCGCAGTGCATGGTCACCGGGTTTAGCGCCGTCGTCGCGATCGGTGAACACGGCCAGGATACCGTCGCCGATGTACTTGTTCACCTGGCCGCCGTGTTTCACGATGAGCGTAACCATGGTCTGCATGTAGACATTGAGCAGATCAACCACTTCAGCCGGGTCTTTGGATTCGCAAAAAGCTGTGAAGCCGCGGATATCGGTAAACATGATGGTGACCATGATGCGGTCGCCGGTGAGCGAGATCACATCGGACTCGTCGAGCGACCTGGTGGCTTCCTTGCCCACAAACATCGTCATCGCCGTCTTGAAAAAAGTGGACTTTTTCTCCGCCGTCGCGAAGCGGAAGACAATGCCGCCGGCGAGCGCGAGGAGGAACGAGAGCAGCATTTCCGATGTGGAGAGAATGAGGCCGTAGCGGAACAACGCGTGCGTCAACACCAGCATGACGATCACGCCACCAACGCCGGCGTAGATGGTTTGGCGGACCTTGAGGAAGCTGACCGCGGCCACGCAAAGCCCGGCGTTCATCAGTAGCGCGAACAACCGGAACCAGTTCGGAACGCTCACCAGGAACTCGCCCGACATCAGCGTGCGCAGCGTATTGGCGTGGATTTCCACTCCGGGCGTGGTCCACTTGCCGGTACCGAAGAAGGTGAAGAACGAGGTGGAGTAGCGATCTGCCATGTTGTCCGGGCCCAGCAGGACAGATTTGCCTTTCAGCCATTTTTCCAGCTGTGCGGTGTTGTGATTGCGGTATGCGGTGACCACATCCACCAGCGAAATGCGGGTAAAGTAGCCCGAGGGTCCGGCGTAGTTGATGTTGATGGTGCGGTCGGGAATATTCGTATTGCCCAGCCAGATGGTGCCATCCTTATGGAACTCGATATCCTTGCCGGTGAGCTTTTCGGCGGCGCGCAGGGCCATGCTGCGGATCAGTTGTTCAGTGGGCCGTCCGGCGGGTTCTTCAATCAGTTCCTGGCGGCGCACAAAATCGTCGGTGTCGGCGGTGAGGTTGGCCATGGACCAGGTGCCCATGGAAGCAGCGGCCATGTTGAGGTTCACGGCAAAGCGGGCATCCTTCTGCGATCCCATGGCCTCCGGGACGTAGGCGCAGATGACGGGCATGTTGCCGGCGGTCATGGCGTAGAGATAAGACTCAGCGAGATAGGAGTCGTTTTCGGGCTCCCATCGGGTGACGGGAATGCCGAATGTGACATCGAGAATCATAACCTTCGCGCCGGCGTCAGCCGCGCCGCGAATGGCGTCGGCATAGTATTTGTGCCAGAAGGAGTAGAGTTCGGGGAAGGCATTGAGGGTTTTGTCGTCAATGCCAATGATCACGTAGTCCTTAATTTTTTCCGCAGGCATTTTGCCCCGCACCACGAAGTGAGTGTCCTGGGCTTTCAGATTCAGCATTTTGAAGAACTGAAACTGGCTCAGGCCGACGGTGACCGCCGCCGCCACAATGGCGATCACCGCCAGGATAGTCCATCTTGTTAGCTTCTTTTTCATCGCCTTGCCATCGAGTTTACTACTTGTTGGGTACTTCCGTTTACACTATGGAGACGCGCCTATGCGCCGAATATTCCAGATCACTGTTTTACTGGCCGCAATTGCGGCACTTGCCAGCGCGCAAACCACGCAGGGCCTGATTTCGGGCCGGGTGATAAATTCCGTTACGGGCCGCGCGATTTCCGGTGCGGCGGTGTTGTACAACAGCACGACGCTCTCGGCCTCCGGAACGGTGCAGAGTGACACTTCCGGCTTCTACTTCCTGCCCCTGCTTTCGGCTGGTACCTATACGGTCCGCGTGACCGCAACCGGTTATCAGACGCAGGAATTGCAGCAGATGGAACTGGCTGTGGCGGGACGGATTCAGGTGGATTTCCGGGTGCGTCCGCTCAACGACGTTTGGGAGTCGGGCCAGTATCGCAGCGTTTTCCTGCCCGGCAGCAAGACCATTGTGACCTTCTACGGGCCCGACGTGGATACCAGCCGATCCGGCAACTTCGAAGCTCAGAAGGGGCAGCGGGGCACGCTGGATACGTCAGCGTCGTATGTAATCGACCCGGCACAGATTGCGCTGTTGCCGCTACAGGGTCGCGATGTCTACACCATGCTGGTGAGTCTGCCGCAGGTCTCGGCTGATGGCGGTACCGGTCGCGGTATCGGTGTGACGGTTTCCGGGCAGCGACCCTCGTCGTCCAACTATTTACTGGATGGCGTGGAGAACGATAATTATCTGGTGACGGGACCGCTGAATCCGGTAGCGCCGGAAGCGGTGCAGGAATATCGCATTTCCACCAACAACTATTCGGCGGAATACGGCAGGACTGCGGGATTCATCGCCAATGCCGTGACGCGCGCCGGCGACAACGCGCTGCATGGCACGGCATACGAGTATCTGAAGAATGAAGCGCTCAACGCCAATGACTTTCAGGACAACCTGAACGGCACACCGCGCCGCCCGGCCAAGCAGAACCAGTTCGGCTTCCAGGCAGGTGGACGGTTGAAGAAAGACCGTCTGTTCTGGTCGAGCGCGGCGGAAGAACTGGTGAGCCACGGCAAAGTGGATCCCCAGACGTTCAAGCTGCCTTCCACGAATTTTATTCCGGCGCTGAATATTCCGGCCACGCGGCTGGGTCGTCAGTTGCTGGAGAAATACCCCGGACCGGTAGTGGATACGAAGAACCTAACCGGCAATTACACCATCGCGCGCGATATTGTGGTGAACCGGCTGCTGGCCCTGGAGCGCGGCGACTACAATTTCCGCGGTGGCAAAGATCACTTAATGGCGCGGCTTGTTTTGGCGCGCTTCACGCAGCCCAACTTCATCTGGAGTCCTTATAAGGACTTCATTTCCGGTCTGCATCAGAACACCACCGGCCTGGCCGGCAACTGGATGCACACCTGGACGCCGCGCGTCACGAGCGAACTGAAGCTGAGCTACAGTGACGACAATTTGTGGTGGGATCGTGCGCATCCGGAGGTTCCCACCCTGGCTTCCGGCGACGGTACCACGCTGCCCGGCAGCCCCGCGTTTTATGCGTATCGCAATCACAACCGGGCGTTTGAAACGATCTACAGCAACGTGTGGACGCGCAACAAACATGTGATCACCGCGGGCTTTGGCGCGCTGGTGCGCCGCAATGACGGTTACCTGACGGCGGGCCGCGACGGCCTTTACGTATTCAGCGGGATTGTTGGCTTTGCCTTCGACCAGCCGAGTTTCTTCCGCACCACGGTAGACCGGCTGCAGCCCGGGCCGGTGCAGCCGAACTACGACCGCAACTACGCCTACACGCAGTCTTACTTCTTTGCGCAGGACAGTTTCCGTGTAACGCCGCGCTTCACGCTGAACTTCGGCCTGCGCTGGGAGCGCTTCGGATCGCCGGCCAATACCGGTACCACAAAGGACGCCATTCTGAAGCTGGGACCGGGCAATCTCACACAAGGCCTGGCCACGGCAACTTTTACCGCAGAGCCCGGCAATCAGAAAATCTATGGGGCCGACAACAAAAACTTCGCCCCGCGGTTTGGCTTCTCCTGGGACCCGTTGGGTAAGTCCACCACGGTACTGCGTGGCGGTTATGGCCTGTTCTTCGACCGGCCGTTTGACAACCTGTGGCAGAACGTGCGCAGTAATAATCTGCTGCTGCCGTTCTACTTCGTTAACGGTGATTCCACGAATTATCTGGCACCCATCAAGAGTGTGCTGCCCTTGTATAAGAACCAGCCTTCCGATTCGGATTTTCCTGGCCTCACGCTGATGGACCCGAATTTGAAAAATGGCTACAGCCAGAGTGCGTTTCTGGGCGTGCAGCAGCAATTTGGCGAAAATCTGACCATTGAAATCACCGGCACAGCTGCCCAGGGCAGGCGTCTGATTACCACCGATCTCATCAACCGGCAGTTCACGGTGGCCACAGGCTTCCCGGGTCGGCCAAACGAATCGCTGCCCGATGTTTCCTGGCGATCCAGCCAGGGCAAATCGCGCTACACTTCGCTGGGAACGCTGGTGCGCTATCGTCGGCGAACTCTGGCGGTGCAGGGTGCCTGGACATGGAGTCATAACTTCGACAACCAGACCGATCCGCTGACCGGCGATTTCTTTGATTTGAATTTCACCACGATCAATAATGCCGGCGATACGCCGCGCTCCGCATTTTCGCGCCAGTACGACAGCAATGGCGATCGGGCGAACTCGGGTTTCGATCAGCGGCACAACGTATTTCTGGTGTGGAGCTGGCAATCGGAATCGCGGCGGCGTTTGCTGCGCGGCTGGCAACTGGCGTCTCTCTCGGCGTTTCGCACCGGGTTTCCCTATACGGTGAATACCGTCACCACGAACATCCCGGAACCAGGCGGCGGTATTGTGCAGAATCAACGCGCCGACCTGCTCAGCAAGGACACGGCGGTATTTGCCAATCCGAAGCAAGTGCCGGGCGGACTGGTAGTTCTGAACGCCGCCGCATTTCAGGAGCCGCTGAACCCCAGCATTCCGGGCACATCCGGGCGTAATTCTTTCCGCGGACCGGGCCTCTACAACGTCGATTTTTCCCTGGCCCGCACGTTCACGCTGCCGCGCCTGCCGGAGCGACTTCATTTTACGCTCCGCGCGGATTCCTTCAATGTTTTGAATCACGCCAATCTCAACAATCCGGATGGCCTGCTGGGCTCGGCAACTTTCGGCATAGCGAAGTTTGGCAGGCAAGGACAGGCCTCGGGGTTTCCCGCGACCACGCCGTTGAACGAGACTTCGCGTCAATTCCAGTTGTTGCTGCGCCTGGAATTTTGAGGGCGGCTACTATTGGTAACGGTTGCAGCGATCCTGAACTTCCTGTACCCGAAAAACAACAACCGGCGCAATATTCGGTAAACATTAGACACGTTATCGTTATTTGGTTTCGTGGGCGAATCGGCAACTTGTATATGGATAGGGATGAACTACTCTAAAAAGCTTTTTTTTCAACGACTTCTGGCGAGTTTCTTACTAGCTGCCGTGGTGGCGGTTGCGCCCATTGCGGCCACCGCCGCAGTGTCCATTGCTACAACCGGGCTTCCAGGCGGCATCGTTGGAACCGGTTATTCCACCACGCTAGGGGCAACCGGTGGCGCCACAGCCGCCTACACGTGGAGTCTGGCATCCGGGAGTCTGGTGGGCAGCGGCCTCAGTCTCAGCAGCGCCGGTGTGATCACCGGAACTCCTTCCGCCGTTGGTTCTTTCCCCATTTCGATCAAAGCCGCCGACACCGCCGGCAGTTCGGCAACGAAGGCTTTCAGCATCAACACGAATGCTGCCGTTGTGGTTTCCACTGCCGCATTGCCGCTCGGTGTGGCGGGCACCGCCTACAGAACTACGACACTCGCGGCCACCGGCGGGTTGGGCGGGTACACCTGGAGCGTTTACCCGGGATCGTTGACGGGAACTGGTTTGTCGATGACCAGCGCCGGTGTGATCTCGGGGACGACGACGACGGCCGGGACAATTTCGGTCACCGCCAAGGCCACCGACGCGGGGGGTAACTTCGCGACACGCTCCCTCTCCATCAGTGTGAATCCGGCGCTCAGCCTGAAGGCCGCGCTGCTGCCCAGCGCAGTGAAGGGAGTCGCCTACAGCAGCAGCGTCTCTGCCGCTGGTGGTTCCGGTGGTAATACGTTTTCAATCAGTGCGGGCGCTCTGCCCGCGGGGCTCACGCTGGGTGCTGCGACGGGGAAACTTTCGGGTACGGCGAGCACGGTTGGGTCGGCCACCTTCACCGTGCGGGTAGTGGACTTCTACGGCGACAGCGCGACCCGCGTGTATTCCATGCTGGTGACTGCGCCGCTTACAACTTCCCAGGGCGTCGTCACAATCTTCCCACCATCACTAAATAACGGGGTTCAAGGCTCGCCGTACTCGCAGCAGTTTTTCGGCTCTGGTACTCCCGGGGGTTATACCTGGGCCGTGGTAGCCGGCGGGGTGCTGCCGGGTAGTGTGACGTTGGGCGCAACGACGGGGCTGCTCAGTGGCACGCCAAACACCGCCGGGACATTCACTTTCACCGTTCAGGCGACGGACACAGGCACCGCAGACACCGGTACGCAGGCATATACGTGGACGATTCTGTCCCCGATCGGGATTACCGGCCCTGCGAACGGCGCTCAGGGCCAGGTATTCGAGGGCTCCTTCAATGCCAGCGGAGGCGCGGGATTTCCTTACATGTTCTCGCTGATTGGCGGGAATTTTCCCACCGGGCTCTCCCTGGATCCGACCGGTGGAATCAACGGCACACCTTCCACAGCGGGTTCCTTCGCGTTTACGGTCCAGGTGACTGACGGCGGCTCCAACAGCGCCAGCCAGCAATTCACCATCACCATTAGCCCGGCACCGCTGCAAGTTTTGAATACGACCGTGCAGAACGGCACCGTCAAGATTCCGTACAAAGACACGCTCTTTGGGTTTGGCGGCACCAACACTGGCTACTCGTTCGCCATCACAGCAGGTGCCTTACCCACCGGGCTGACTTTAAATGGCTCGACAGGCGTGATTTCGGGGACACCGACGGTGTTTGATGCGGTGAATCCGTACAGCTTGACGATTACCGTGACCGACTCGGCGTCGACCACGGCTACGCGCGCCTTCACCATGAATATTGATGGCTTTGGCGTCATCAACCTCCAGTTTAGCCCCATTGCTCCACCCGGCTATGCGGGATTGGGCGTCATCGGCGTCAATGCTTCCACCGACTTTTGGAACCTGTTCAACGGTGCCACCGGTTCGCAGCCGGTTTTGTTGGACGATGTGGCGAATACTACTGCCTTGTCGATGACCTACGCAGCCTCCGGGACTTTCAACACTGGCGGTACAAGCGGTTTTTGCTACCCAAGTCCCACGTCTTTCTGTAACCTGATGAAGTCGTATGTTTTCCAGTCCGGCGGTGCCAGTGGATCGATGACCCTGAGCGGTTTCACTCCCGGATCCGCGTGGGATCTGTACTTCTACACGGAGGCTGACGTCAACGGCAGAATCCTGAGCGTTTCTCTCAATGGCGGTTCCGCGGTTAGCACGGTTAGCGGCGCTTCAACCGACTCCGCGTTCATCCTGAACAAGAATTATCTGGTGGTGCAGGGGACCGCGAATGGTGCCGGTAACATCGCCATTTCATTCAACAACGGTACACAGGAAGCGGACATCAACGCTATTCAGCTGATTCCGCATATCGCCACGCCGCTGTCGGTGACGACAACGTCACTGCCGGGAGCGACCCAGGGCGCGAGCTACAGCCAAACTCTGGTGGCAGCCGGAGGCACCAGCCAGAATTTCACCTGGAGTGTGGTCCCCCCCTTACCGGCGGACTTCAATCTCAACAGCACGACCGGTGCTATAACCGGCATTCCAGGCAGCACGGGAACTATTTCATTCACGGTTACAGTTACCGATGCGCTGCATTTCACTGCTTCGCAGGCGCTCTCTATTACGGTGGCAGCCGCCCCGGCGCTCAGCATCACCACCAGCAGCCTTGCAACCGCCGTGCAGAATTCGGCGTACAGCCAAACGCTGGTGGCAACCGGTGGGTTCTCGCCGTTCACGTGGACGATCTCTGGCGGGTCAGTCTCCGGCATAAACCTTTCGGCCGGGGGAGTTCTGAGTGGCACGCCGACAGTCTTGTCATCTGTCAATTTGACGTTTCAGGTCACGGATGCTGCCAAGACAGTAGTGAGCAAAATACTCACGTTCAACATCAACCCGCCGCTGACGGTAACCAATAAGTCGCTGCCCAACGGATCAGTGGGCACGGCTTACAACCAGACGCTGACCGCGACCGGTGGACTGGGCGGCAACACGTGGACCGTTGCCGCGGGGTCGCTGCCCGCCGGGCTTAGCCTGAACGCAGCGACGGGCGCGATTACCGGGACGCCTACAGCCGGCGTGGTGGCGAATCTCACTTTCCAGGTGACAGACAGCGGCGGTAACTTCGGAAGCTCCGTTTTGATCGCGCTCATCATCCAACAGCCGACGTCGCTTTCGTTGGGTTCTTCGCTAACCAGTCCTTCTATTTTTGGCACATCGCTGACGCTGACAACGACCGTGACGCCGAGTTCTGTAACTGGCAGAGTCACGTTTTACGATGGTACGGCGATTCTTGGCATTCGGACTCTTTCCAGCGGGTCCGCGACCCTGACCACCTCCGGACTGGGCACCGGCGTACACGAGCTGAAGACCTTCTATGCGGGCGGCGGAACCGTTCTCGCCAGTACGTCTTCAGTGGTGACGCAAACCGTGAATTCGTGGGCACAGAGTGGCTTTGCCAGCCCGGTTTCTTATACCAGCCCGGCCGGACCGTGGGGCGTGGTGACAGGCGACTTTAACGGCGACGGAAAAACCGACATAGCCACCGCCAACTATCTCACCGCGACCAGTGGAACCATCAGCGTCTTTCTCGGCAATGGCGACGGCACTTTCGGGGCGGCCACCAGCTATTCAACAGGACCAGGCCCCAGAGGGCTGGCCACGGGGGATTTCAATAACGATGGAAAAGCGGATTTGATCGTCGCCAACTACGACGGCGCCTCCATCAGCCTCCTGCTGGGCGATGGCACCGGGAGCTTTACTTCCGGCGGCACTTTCAGCACAGGCGGCAGTCAACCCGAGTACATCGCGGTAGCTGATTTTAATGGCGACGGGAACGCGGACATCGCGATTGCGAACAACGGTTCGAACACCATCACTACGTTTTTCGGGACGGGAACGGGAAATTTTGTTAGTGGAGTGCTCTACTCCATGGGAGGTCGTCCTGGCGGGATTGTGGCGGGGGATTTCAATGGGGATGGTGCTGTTGACCTCGCGGCTCCGAGCTTCAATGGCGGAAATGTCGCGGTATTTCTGAACACTGGCTCCGGCTCGTTTGCAAATGCGGTCAATTACAGCATGGGCGGCACGCAGACTTACTCGGTCGCAGCGGGTGACTTCAACGGAGATGGCAAGATCGACCTGGCAGCTCCCAATGCGGGTTCAGCAAACGCCGGCGTGATTCTGGGGACCGGTTCGGGCACGTTTGGCACGGCTACCGCGTTCGGCACGGGGACTTTTCCCTCGTTCGTGTCGGTGGGTGATTTCAATGGCGACGGCAATGCTGACATGGTTGTCTCCAACCACACTTCCAACAACCTTAGCGTCCTGATTGGCAATGGCTCAGGTGGCTTCGCCTCAGCTGTGACCTATGCACTGGCAACTGGAGCCAGCGGTACCTACGGCAATGCTGTGGGCGATTTCAATGGCGATGGCGTGACCGATATTGTGGCCACCGTATATGGGAGTAACAAGATCAATGTGTTGCTGGGTGTGGGCACCACGGCAACGTCGATGACATCGTCGGTGAATCCCACCGTCTCTGGCCAGAGCACTACGATTACCGCAACAGTCGTGCCGTTCACGGCTACCGGTACCGTGACTTTCCAGGTGGATGGCACTGGTGTTGGTGCCCCTCAGACCGTGGTCAACGGAGTGGCCTCCGTGACCGTAAGCGCCCTGGCAGCGGGGAGCCACGCAGTGGTGGGCATTTACAGCGGCGATTCCACTCACCTGACTAGTTCATCCGCCACGCTGACGCAGACCGTGAATCAGACCAGCCAGACCATCTCGTTCGCTGCGCTGGGCAGTCAGACGTTCGGCGCGGCTCCGTTCTCTGTGAGCGCAACGGCAACATCGGGGCTGACGGTAAGCTTCAGTTCCACCACGGCAGCGGTTTGCACCGTGGCCGGGTCGACGGTGACTATCGTCGGCGTCGGTGCCTGCTCGATTGCCGCTGACCAGGCCGGGAACGCCAGCTATCTGGCAGCGCCACAGGTCTCACAGAGCTTCACCGTGAGCCAGGGCAGCCAGACCATCTCCTTTGGTGCACTGGGCAGTAAGACGTTCGGCGCAGCTCCGTTCTCTCTGACGGCAACGGCAACATCGGGGCTAGCGGTGAGCTTCACCTCTACCACTGCGGCGGTTTGCACGGTGGCCGGGTCGACGGTGACTATCGTCGGCGTCGGAACCTGCTCGATCGCCGCTGACCAGGCCGGGAACACCAGCTATCTGGCAGCGCCACAGGTCTCACAGAGCTTCACCGTGAGCCAGGGTAGCCAGACGATCTCGTTCGCTGCACCAGGCAGTAAGACGTTCGGTGCGGCTCCGTTCTCTGTGAGCGCAACAGCAACATCGGGGCTAGCGGTAAGCTTCAGCTCTACCACTGCGGCGGTTTGCACCGTGGCCGGGTCGACGGTGACTATCGTCGGCGTCGGAACCTGCTCGATCGCCGCTGACCAGGCCGGGAACGCCAGCTATCTGGCAGCGCCACAGGTCTTACAGAGCTTCACCGTGAGCCAGGGCAGCCAGACGACCTCGTTCGGTGCCTTGGGCAGCAAGACGTTCGGCGCGGCTCCGTTCTCTCTGACGGCAACGGCAACATCGGGACTGTCGGTAAGCTTCAGTTCCACCACGGCAGCGGTTTGCACCGTGGCCGGGTCGACGGTGACCATTGCCGGCGTCGGAACCTGCTCGATCGCCGCTGACCAGGCCGGGAACACCAGCTATCTGGCAGCGCCACAGGTCTCACAGAGCTTCACCGTGAGCCAGGGCAGCCAGACGATCTCGTTCGCTGCGCTGGGCAGTAAGACGTTCGGTGCGGCTCCGTTCTCTCTGACCGCAACCGTAACATCGGGGCTGACGGTAAGCTTCAGCTCTACCACCGCAGCGGTTTGCACCGTGGCCGGGTCGACGGTGACTATCGTCGGCGTCGGAACCTGCTCGATCGCCGCTGACCAGGCTGGAAACGCCAGCTATCTGGCAGCGCCACAGGTCTCACAGAGCTTCACCGTGAGCCAGGGCAGTCAGACCATCTCCTTCGGTGTACTGGGCAGTAAGACGTTCGGCGCGGCTCCGTTCTCTCTGACCGCAACGGCAACATCGGGGCTGGGGGTAAGCTTCAGCTCCACCACGGCAGCGGTTTGCACCGTGGCCGGGTCGACGGTGACCATTGTCGGCG
>JBBROK010000036.1:0-44753 GCA_038229475.1 Bryobacterales bacterium
CCTGAACGCTTCGTCCGCAAACCGCCCCAACCCCTTCCCGCACCCACGGAGGTCTGGATCAACAAACCACAACTAACGCCAGAAAATAAACTTCAGTAAATTATGCTTCGAGGTGTCTCAAACACGTTGACACGCACCGGGTAGCCCTAACGTAAGGAGTTCTTATGAAAATCACAGTGTCACTGCTAAGTTTTCTGGCCCTGAGCTGCGGAAGTCTCAATGCCGGTCCGCTCACAGGGCCAGCCTATCCGCCTCCCGGCGGCGTTACTTTTTCCGGGTCCGGACCGGGCTCCGGCAGCGGGGGAAAGACCTTCAGCTATTCCGGCTTCGATAACACCGCTTATGGCAGTCTCTACTGGGGACCCACAAGTGTGCTCAACATCGCAAACCAGAACGATACAGGCGTCGCGGACATGACCTACACGGGCTTATCAGGCGCAGATTACATTTTCAACTCGACACAAAACTGGGCGTTCCAACAAAGCAATTCGACTGTCCAATCACTCGCAACCCGTTTTCGGATGACGGTCATCGGCCTCGGCGCGGTGGACACCGAGGCACATCTCGGGGCCACCGCGGATCTCAGCTTTTCGTCGTTTAATCCCTCTTTCCCGTTGTTTCAGGTAACGGGCGGCTTCTCGGCTAACTTTTTCTTCGAAGTGGCTGACCCGCGCTCTCCCGGTACATGGACGGGCGTAAACACCTACCAGAATGCCGTCAACAACAGCACAACGCACAACCAGACATCGGTCAAATTCGGCTTTTTCACTACCCCCGCAATAGCTCCAGTACCCGAGCCCGGCACGGTTTTCCTGTTCGGCGGTGGGGCACTCGCGTTGGTCGCCTTCGCACGACGCAAGTTAGTTCGCTAAACCCCGTGCCAAATGCACGACAGGCCGCGCAGTTCAGTTTCCATTCAACTTAACCCCTTGCGGCCTCATCAATAAGCCACATCATGACGGGAGGGGACATCTGCGCCGGCCAGAGTTTGCTGTTACCCACTCCCCGTTGCACAGCGTGGGGCCCTCTGCCTGCTCGAGGCAGGTGACCCGACAGAGTGTAACCCGAGCGCGTTCCAGTTCACCGGGCATCAGCGTGACGCGATTCTGGTGCACGGAGGGAATCGGCAGCCCGCTCCTGCTGAGTGGCAGGGGCAGACCGGGAAACAGGCTGGCCGTGTGTCCATCGGCACCCATGCCGCGCTGGATCACGTCGAATTCAATATCGCCCATCTCTACTTCGTATGGTGCGGCGGCTTTCGCTGCCAGGCAGTTCGCCTCGCATATGGTGAATGCGGGGGAGCCGAAAGTGGCTGGCGGATCATCCGATCATTGCTGAGGTGATGCTCCGGTGGTACGCAGCGTTCGTCTACCTGAAATACTTCGATATTGTTCCAGTCGAACGGCTGCGCCTATCTGCTTTTCAGCATCGGTTTGGGGGTCGAACCGCCGAATGCAGCCAGCAACGCGGTGCCGCGCAAGCGACGTGCCTCAGCCAGAAGTTGCAGGGTAGCCTCGCCACAGGCCATGGCAGCGGCGGATGCGGTGGGGGATGTTCGGATCAAGCAGTGTTCAGCGTAGCGTGGACCGACTTCTCATGAAAGTCACAGTGTCACTGCTCAGCCTTCTGGCCACCGGCTGCGGAATTCCCGGTGCCGGTCCGCTCGACGGGTCAGCCTTTGGGCCCCCGGGCGGGGTTACTCCTGACGGGACCGGACCGGGCGCGGGCAACGCCGGGAGTAAGAACTTCACTTCGCAAATGTCGGCGATTCGGAGTTCGTGAGCATGCCGTACGCGGGACTACGAGGCGGAAGTTACGTTTTCAACACCACACAAACCTGGACGTTCAGCGATAGTTTTCGGGCACCAAACAACCCGCAGCCCGTTTTCGGGTGACGGTCAGCAGCCCCGGCACTTTCCGCAGCAGGGTGCCCAGATCATTGTGCGCGAGCGCAGATTTCGGGTCAGGCCAAAATACCGTTTCAAATTCTTCGATGGATTTACTCTCGCGACCCACCGTCACCAGTGCGTTCCCCGGATCAGCGTACATGGCGCGGAACGTCGGGATAATCTGTATGGCTTCGCGGCACTCTGCGATTCTTTCTTCCAGCTGGTTGGCATCGCCTAACGCGCTCCCGGTTGTTGTGCAACGCGGCGCCTTCGGGGCGGAGTTCCAATCCCTTTCGGTAGCGCGCACGCGCTCGGCAAACAATAAAGAGGGGCTGTCCGAAGCCAGCCCCTCTTTGAAGAGATCGCGAATAGGATTGACGCCTTAGCGTTTGAAGCGGCGGCGAAGGAGACCGCAGAACACCAGTCCACCGCCAACTAAAGCCATCGAAACCGGTTCCGGTGTCGCTGAGTTCACGGTGTAAGTGTAGTCCACTTCAGCCTGGAAAGTTGCGTTAGCGCTCTGAGTAACCCCGATATTGCCACCCGCGCCGATCAGCGTGATGCCGTTAAGCGTAGCTCCAGAGAGGGTGAATGTCCCACCGCCCAACTGAGCATAGTTCGCAAGACTGCTTCCAGCTTTAGTGACACCAACCAAGCCATTGAAACCCGTACCGGTGGTGTAATGGTAGGCGGCGTCGGCGTTACTCACTGTGTATGGCCCATAAGCGTTCGTCCCCCCGCCAGCCACCGTGATTTGAGTGCAGCCCCCAGGCCCCGGACTGCCCCCAGCCGCGCAACTACCGGGTTCAAAACGGCTGCCAATGCCGGTATCGAAGATCTGGATCTCTTGAAAATTGAACTTATCGCTACTGACTGCAGAGTTTCCCGCTGAGCCACCAAGGTCCACAGTAGCTCCGGCATCAAAAGTTACCGAGCCATTGCTCGTGTTATGAAAAGAAAAACTGGTCGTCTCTGAGCCGCGGAGGTACAGCTGCACGCCCGTCAAGGTACCCAAAGTGGAGTCAAATTTTTGCAGGTTTAGAACGTAGGTGAGTTCCGTTAGCCCCGTAACCGTGTTCGATGTGTAGCCGATAATGGATGAGGCGCTCGCCATTCCTACCGAAGCCACCCCAAGAAGCGAACCAACAACAATTCTCCGAATTTTATTCATACGTTTGGACCTTTCCGCACCAGCGAGGCGATTAAAATCTTGCATCGTTCCGGTTACCTCCGAAGGATACCATGAAACCCAAGGCGGTTTTGCCTGGAAATCAGCACTGAAACGAGATTTACCCAGCAAACCGGTACCAGTACCACTCAGGCGCTGAACGAGCTGCCACAGCCACAGGTGGACTTGACGTTGGGATTATTGAACTTGAAGCCGGACCCTTCCAGGGAATCGACGTAGTCCACTTCGGCCCCGTCCAGGTACAACAGGCTGGCCTGATCCACAAAAATTTTCAGGCCGGCATACGTGTACTGTTTGTCCAGCATTCCCGGGGCATTTTCGAAGGCCATGGAGTAGCTAAAACCGGAACAGCCGCCCCCTACAACGGAAATCCGCAGACCGGCTGGCTTGGGTTCCTGCGCGTCCAGAATTTCGCGGACTTTGATAACGGCGACGTCGGTTATGTTTAACATTACGGTTTGCTCCCTATTAAAGTATAGGACACGCCGCTCAGCCTGAGGTTTCAGGCTTTAGACTGGTGGACGGGGAGTGAAACCCGGTGGGGGCCAAGCGCGTCCGATTCAGTGTATGGGCACCCTCACTACAACGCTTCCTTTATTCGGGACCGGTCACGCCGTCAGGAACAGAGTGGACTACGAAGGCACAGTCGAGGGGGCGCTGGTGCGCCGCGCCCAGCAGGGCGACGAGAGCGCGTTCCGCGAAATCGTGCAGAAGTACCAGTCCAAGGTGTTTTCCATCATCCACGGTATTGTGCGGCAGCGCAACGATGTGGAAGACATCGCCCAACAGGTATTTACTAAGGTTTACTTTTCCCTGCGGAACTTCGATTTCCGCAGTTCGCTGATCACCTGGATCTACAAGATTACGGTGAACGAGTGCTTCGACTATCTGCGTAAGAAGAAAGTGCGCAAGCTGGTTTACGAAAGCGATATGAGCGAAGACGAAGCCCGCCGGGTGGAAAACAGTGAGCCTGCCACAAGCGGTGTGGTGCGGGCCGATACGGCGCTTGCCAGCCGGGACTATGTGATGAAGCTGATGGACCGGGTCTCGGCAGAAGAAAAACAGTTGCTGATGCTGAAGGAAGTGGAGGGCTATTCGATTGAAGAACTCTCTGGCATGTTGCGGATGAATGAGAATACAATCAAGGTAAAGCTGTTCCGGGCGCGGCAAAAGCTGGTTAAGGCGGCGCAGCGGCTGAACCGGCCAGTAGCAGTGGAAGCCCGATAACCCGGTGGTGGTCGCATCAGGAGCCCGTTAAGAGGCCCGGTGCCGGGGTGGGGATGCAGCAACGTTGGTAACGAACAGAGTGAAGGCTGTTCCGCTATGCACAAAATCGTAATACAGGATCTCGAAAAATATCTGGAGGGGCGTACAACCCCCGCCGTCCGCGAACACCTTGCTACTTGCGCGGGGTGTCGGCAGGAAGCAGAAGCGCTGGCCGGAGTTTCCGGCGCGTTACACGGCCTTCGGCTTGCGGAACACGAAGTGATTGAGGCCCGCGCCGGATTCTATGGCCGGGTTGCCATGGGAATTGTGGAACAGGAAAGAGCTGGCAACTGGGGAATGTTTGGCCCCGGGGTTGCATTTTTTCGCAAGGTCGCCTTCGCTTCGCTGCTGACGCTGGCCGCGCTGGGAGGCTACCTGCTGACCAATCAGCCGGAATTCAGCGTGAACGACGCGGTCGCCATCATGGCCCACAATAGCGCGGATGCGGGGGAGACGAATACCGCGACGCCCGCCACTCATCGCGACCGGATTCTGCTGACTCTGGCCGACTGGAGCGAATAGCCCTGATGGACAACCCGGTGGTGCCAGCCCGGTTGCCGCTACCCTCAAATCGGGTTGCGGTGGTCAGTCTGGTGCTGGTATGTCTTTGCGGAGCGGCAACCGGCGCCGTATTCATGCGTCTGCGGGAACACCAGGTGCACCTTCCCGCAGCGGGACTGCCCGCGTTCTCGTCTTCAGTGGAAGACTGGAAGAAACAGCTGGATCTCAGCGATGACCAAACCCGCCAGATCGTCTCGATACTGGATGACTTCTCGCAGTACTACGACAACGTTCTGGCCGACGGCAACAGTCGGATTATGCAGGTTCTGAACCCGGAACAGAAACAGCGCTTCGAACATCTGCTTCGGGAGCGCCGACGGTAAGGTCGGGAGCGAGCGGTGTCTTGTGTTGGTAATCTGAACACAACCGCAATGATGACCAATATCCCATGGCGAGGTAACCACCATCTGCCATCCTGCCGATTGATTTTTTCGCTGCTCACGTTGACGATTCTGTTTACCGCTTGCGAGAAGAAGCAGCAGGAATACGTGACGATCCGGCTAAAAGATGGCACCGAGCAAACCGGCCTGCTGGCGCACAGAGACGATGGTTCTGTGACACTGGTGAATGATCGACAGGTAACCCGCACCTTCCTTAAACGGGAGATCGCAACAGTGGTGATCGGCCAACCGGCCAGCGCCGGTAAGGCACTACCTTCCTCCCCCCGCCCCGAGGTTGCGTCCCCCGCGACGACATCGGCCAACCCGCTGGCGGAGACGCCCACGCCTTTTACCGCCCCTGGCAACGGACGCATCACACTGCGCGCGGGTACCACCATCTATCTTCGGACCCGTGAACTGCTGGATGCCGGCGAAGCGGCCTACAAATCATCCGCGACGGCGCAGATACTGGATGAGACGGGGGCGGAAGGCGGTACCATCCCCGCGCTGACCAATGTGGTCATGGAAGTCTTTGCGCCGAAGCAAACCGGCGGGTCGACGTTGATCTGTAGTCTGGTTGTCATTTTTCCCGGGGGAAAGGAATACCGGCCCGTGGGCGGCAGGGAAAAGGGCGTACCCTATCCGCTGCTGGGCATCTTGCACGCACCCCCGCCCGAGGATCTACCTGCTGCCATTCGCGACCAGCCCTACCGGCTACCCTCCAGTTCGATGATTACTTTCAAACTGGAAAAGGCGATCACCCTTCAAGAGGTGAAGTAACGTGCGGTTTGCGCCGGGTTTCGCAGCAGCGCTGTGTACCCTTTTCGCAGCCTGTAGCCACGCCCCGGCACCGGCCAGACCGGAGAAAGCCAAAATTACTCTCTCCAGCGGCGAAGACCTTGCCGGAATCATTCAGTACCAGACCGACACAGAGATCGGGATCATGACCGACAAGGGCCAGCGCACGCTGCCCATGAGCGAAGTGCTGTTCGTGCAACTGGAAGGTGACCAGCCGGTAAACAAAACGGCTCCCGCCCCCGCCCCGGTGCTGCGGACCGCCGACCTGCTGCAGAAGTTTCAGCCGCCCGCCGACGGAATTTTGACCATTGCGGCGGGCGAAACGCTTTCCGTGGTGGCCAACCAGCGAATTTCCGCCGATACAGTTTTTTCCCATCAGATGATGACTGCCGAGGTCACCGACGCAATTCCAGCCCAACCGGTGAGTATCCCGGATGGCGCGTCGGCAACACTGGAAGTATTGGAAGTTCCCGTACAGGACAAGGGTGACATTGTGCTCGGCCTGGCCGCAGTGAACATCAACGGCCACCGTTACAAGGTTGTGGGCGGTAAATCGCAGGTGCTGGGTCCATTGGAACCGAATCTGGCGGGGGGGCGCAAAGCCCCAGGCAGAACAACCGCGATTTCCACCGGTAGTGTCATTTCCTGGAAATTGAAGGTGCCAGTGCAATTGAGGGAAGAGAAATAACCGCGCCAGGCGAGTTGTGAGAGACTGAGAGGTCAGGAAGAACCCATGCCAACTGTATCCCGAATGTTATTGCTTGCCCCGGCCGTTACCGCTCTAATGACACTTGCCGCGTGTTCCTCCACTCCCGCCCGGCAGTCGCGGACTTTCCCGGCGGGCGACAAGATCCTGGTGGGCCGCATGACCTACTCCCTGATCGACGTGCAGATTCAGCCTACGCTGCCCGGTCCCGACCCGGCGAATCCGCGCACGCCGCAGAATCGTTTTTATTCCGTGCAGATTTCGGTGTCCAATGGCGGTAACGAAGACACGCCGATTCCCGCTCTGGCACTGGTTAACGACGCCGGACAATCGTTCAACGAACTCTCTGACGGAAGCGGTCAGGCCCGCTGGCTGGGCATGGTGCGCCGCGTTGCTCCCGGACAAACCGAAGAAGGCGTGATCCTGTTTGACGTACCCACGGCGCATTATAAGCTGAAGCTGACCGACGATACTGAAGTCGACGAACTGTACGCCGATGTTCCGCTCAACTTCGCGCATGAAGTGATTAACGGCGGCGTTAGAGCCGATACCCCGGACGCTGTGCAGCCGGAACTGAAGAAGAAATAGATGCGCGCTACAGGCCTGCTGCTGATTGCGGGGCTGGCCGGCGGGCAGGGGCTTTTTGCCCAGACGCTGAAGCTGGCAAAGCCCGTGATCTCTCAGTTCGAAGACGGGCCCGCCTCTGCGCCCAGCCAGAAATCCATACCCGGCGAAACCATTTTTTTCAGCGTGGCCGCGGAGGGATATAAGATCGTCGACAGTAAAGTACGGATGACGGGCCACGCGCAATTGTTCGACTCCAATGGGGTGGCGGCAACGCCCCGCGAAGAGATTGTCATCGGCACCTCGTTGAACGAGGAAGACAAAGAGTGGAAGCCGAAGATTCGCGCGCAGTTCTTCCTTCCCCCCATTGCGCCGGGTGGCGCATGGCACGTGCGTTATGACGCCGAAGACCTGCAGAGCGGCCAGAAGCAAGCGGGCGAAGTAGCTTTTGCGGTAGAGGGTCACGGGGCGCAAAAGGTTTCCGGCCTGGTTATCCGCGATTTCGGCTTCTACCGCGGTCAGGATGATGAGAACGCTCTCACCACGGTGGCCTACCGGCCCGGCGATATGCTCTGGGTGCGGTTTGAGGTGGCCGGGTACAAGTACGGGGAGCAGAATTCCATCGATGTGGCCTATGACGTTGCCGTGAGCAACGGCGACGGCAAGGTGATTTTCGAGCAGCAGGACGCGGCCAATGAGAAGAGCCAGGCGTTTTACCCGCAGCCGTGGGTGCCGGGCGGCTTCAATCTTTCGCTGCAATCGACCATGACACGCGGAACCTATACCCTTACGGTGGCGGCGCGCGACGCCATCGGCGGGCAGGCCGCCAAATCGTCCACGCTTTTTCGTGTGCAATAGGACGCGACTAAAGTCACGTGCCCGGTTACAACCGGCAGATCAGCAGTTCGCGCTCGTAAACCAGTTCCAGCGGAAGCTGGTCATGCAGCTTGATAAACAGCTCTTCATGGCCAATGACTTCCTTCTTCCATGCTTCCCGGTCGAAATCCTGCAGCTTGTTAAAGTCCTGCTCGGTAAAGTCCATGCCGTTCCAGTCCATGTCGCTGAAAGCGGGCGCCCAGCCAATGGGCGTTTCCTGACCGGAAGCGCGCCCATGCGAACGGTCTACAATCCACTTCAACACGCGCATGTTTTCGCGGAACCCGGGCCAGATAAAATTGCCCTGCTCGTCTTTGCGGAACCAGTTCACGTGGAAGATGCGTGGCGTTTCGCTCAACTGCTTGCGCATATTGAGCCAATGGCGGAAGTAGGCACCCATATGATAGCCGCAGAAAGGCAGCATGGCCATGGGGTCGCGGCGAACCTCGCCCACCGCACCAGCAGCGGCGGCTGTGGTTTCCGAGCCCATGGTGGCACCAATGTAGACTCCTGAAGACCAGTTGAATGCCTGGTACACCAGAGGCATGGTGGTGGCACGGCGTCCCCCGAAAATGAACGCGCTAATAGGCACGCCTTCGGGCGATTCCCAGGCCGGGTCAATGGTGGGGCATTGCGAAGCGGGTGCCGTGAAGCGCGAATTCGGATGCGCGGCCTTCACTCCCTTTTCCTTAGCAATTTGCGGGGTCCAGGCGTGACCCTGCCAGTCGGTGCATTGGGCGGGGGGCTGATCGGTCATGCCTTCCCACCACACGCCGCCATCAGAAGTAAGTGCGGTGTTGGTGAAGATCGAGTTGCGGGACAGAGCGGCCATGGCGTTGGGATTGGTCCTGGCCGAAGTGCCCGGAGCCACGCCAAAGAAACCGGCTTCCGGATTAATGGCGCGCAGGCGGCCATTGGCGTCCGGCTTAATCCAGGCGATGTCATCGCCCACGGTCCACACTTTCCAGCCTTCGAAGCCCGCTGGCGGAACCAGCATGGCGAAGTTGGTCTTGCCGCAGGCGCTGGGGAAAGCCGCCGCAACATAGGTCTTCTCGCCCTGGGGACTTTCCACGCCCACAATCAGCATGTGCTCGGCCAGCCAGCCTTCATCGCGGGCAATATTGGACGCGATACGAAGCGCGAAACATTTCTTGCCCAACAGCGCGTTGCCGCCATAGCCGGAGCCATACGACCAGATCTCGCGGGTTTCCGGGAAATGAACGATGTACTTTTCCTTGTTGCAGGGCCAGGTGACGTCCGCCTGGCCGGGCTGCAGGGGCGCGCCCACCGAGTGCACGCAAGGCACCACGCGCTTTTCGTCCTTCTCGATTTCGTGGAATACAGCCTGGCCGATGCGCGCCATGATGCGCATGTTGACCACGACGTAAGCGGAATCCGTCAGTTGCACGCCGATCTGCGCCATGGGGGAATTGATGGGCCCCATGCTGTAGGGAAGAACATACATGGTGCGCCCCGCCATGGAGCCATCGAACAGGCCCTTGAGCGTTTTGCGCATCTCCTGCGGCTGCACCCAGTTGTTGTTGGGGCCTGCGCTTTCTTTGGAGAGCGAACAGATGTAGGTGCGATCTTCCACACGGGCCACATCGGACGCGTCAGAGCGTGAGTAGAAACAACCGGGCCAGCGGTCTGCATTCAGCCTGACGAAGGTGCCGGCCTCTACGAGTTCATCGCAAAGAAAATCGTATTCGGTCTGCGAACCATCCACCCAGTGAATGGCAGCGGGCCGTGTGAGCTTCGCGATCTTCTCCACCCACTTGAGCAGGTGTTCGTTGCTGCAGAGCGGTGTAGCCGGATTCCGCGCCAGGGCGGTAGTAGCATTTGCACTGGACATTGCTTGTTGTCTGTTCCTCAAAACTTAAGATGAAAACGTGACGCCGGCCTTGACATACCACGGCGTGGCGCCGGTAATAGCGGCGTTCACCGACTCGATATTTTTTACGCCCTCGGTGGAAAGAAAATCTTCCAGCGCCGAAAGACCTTTTTGCGCATAGATGGGCATACCGTCTTTCCACGTGGCCCGGCCACACAGGACGCCCGAGTAATCGGTACCGCTTTCGGCAGCCATGTTCAGCGATTCAATGAACTGTGCGTTCGACACCCCGGCGCTCAAATAAATGAAAGGCTTGGTGGCCACAGCGGCTGAGCGGCGGAAGTGATCGAGGGCTTCGGCGCGGGAATACGCGGCCTCACCCTGGAAGACGCTGGAGCCTTCCACGAAGTTGGCGTTCACCGGAATTTCCACCTTCAGAACATCAACTTTGTACTGCGGTTTGGAGAATTCTTCCATCGCGCCAGTGACGATTTGCGGCTTGAGTTTTGCATACGCAAGACCCTTCTCGTCGCCTCCCGCCGGATCGTAGCCGACGAATTCCAGGAAGAAAGGAATGTCCCAGGTTTCGCACTCGGCACCGATCCGTTCAATGAAAGCGTGCTTCTCGTCGTTGACCTTCGGGGCATCGAATGGTGTGTAGTAGATCAGAATCTTGACTGCGTCGGCACCCCAGTCTTTGATGCGTTTTACCGAGACCAGGGGCAGCAGATCGGGAAGGCGGCCGGGGCGGGTATTATCGTAGCCGGAATTCTCATAGGCCAGCAGCAGGCCGGCGTTTTTCGACCGCACTTTGGACGCGGGCAGACCCCATTCCGGGTCCAGCAGGATGGCGGAAGCGTGGGGAGTGAGAATTCTGCTGACGGCGGATTTGAACTCCTCCATCATGTGATCGGTAATATCTTTCGGCCCGCAACCACGCGCCGTCGCGAGGGACTTGGCAAGGCTGCCGCGCTGGTCCATGGCCGCCGCAGCGATGATGCCCCGGCTGTTGGAGAGGGCTCTAAGATGTTTGATCTTAACAGGGGATAGAGTTGACAATCCCTCATTGTATTACGGCCTCTTTATTCGTAACGCAAAGCTTCCACGGGGTCGAGCCTGGCGGCTTTTACGGCGGGCCACACGCCGAAGAACAGTCCGATTGCCACCGAGACTGTAAACGCCGCCACCACCGCCCAGGTGGGAACGCTGCTGGGCAGGGCAGGTACCAGCAAGCCGATTAACATGGTGATCGCAATCGCGGTCGCGATGCCCAGCAACCCTCCGACTCCGGTCAACGCCATGGCCTCTGCCAGAAACTGGCTGACAATATCCACGCGGCGTGCGCCCAGGGCTTTGCGGATACCGATTTCGCGGGTTCGCTCGGTGACGCTGACCAGCATGATGTTCATCACGCCGATACCACCGACAAGCAAACCGAGTGCGGAGATGGCAATCGCGACAAGGCTGATCAAGCCGGTCACCGTATCAAACTGCTGCACAATCTGATCGGGCGTGGAAAGACTGAAGTCATCCGCATCTGCCTTCTTCAATTTGCGCAGCCGACGGACAATATCGCGGACTTCCTCGAAGGCATCTTTGCGTAACCCCGGGCGGGCTTTAGCGGTTACCATGAAGCGATCGATCTGCGGATAGCGGGTTTCGGCGGTATGCAGCGGAATGGTGACCTGGCTATCCGCGCCGTTCTCACCGAAGAATCCGCCTTTCGCTTTGGCAAACACACCGACCACCAGAAATTCTGCGCCATTCACCATGAAAGTTCTGCCCATGGCGCTGCCCGTGGGAAAAAGAGCCGAGGCAATGCTGGGGCCGATTACGGCCACGTGCGCGGCGCGATTGTCTTCCTCCTCGGTGATATAGCGGCCCTCCTGAAAGTCGCGAGGTGACAAGCGGATGGAATTCGGTGAGACTCCTACCAGGCTGATGCGGTCAGTTTCAAAACCGGGAACTTTGGCAGTAAGTAGCCCACCGCTCACCGAATTCGGAATAAAAAGTTGCACCGATACATCTTCCACGTTACCCGCCAGACGACGAATGGTATTCGCATACTCTTGCTCAATCGGCCGGCGGCGCCGCTCTTTGGGTGGGGCAAATTGTCCGCTGGGGTCGCCCGAGGTCTTGAACAGGAACATGTTGTCGGGGCCCAGTTCCTGAAAAAACATCACCACGCCGGCCCGCAGCCCGCTCAGCAGAGAGGCAACGGTAACCACAGTTGTTATGCCGATAACGATACCCAGAATAGTCAGGCCCGAGCGAAAACGGTTCACCCAAACAGCGCTCATGGCCAGGCTTAGATTTTCTTTGGCAGAGATATTCATGTGATGTTCTAGTCCGCGCGCAGGGCTACAATGGGGTCGAGTTTTGCTGCTTTGGAGGCGGGATACCAGCCACTGACGATACCCACGGCACCGGATACAAAAACCGAGAGCGCTACGTAAACCGGAGGCACGCGCAACGTCACACCCAACACCGCCGCCAGCAGGGCGATGAAACCACCACCAAGCAAGACTCCGATGAGACCTCCGGCGAAGGCCATGATAAGGGCTTCGATGAGAATTTGCAGCATGATGTCCTGACGCCGTGCTCCCAGCGATTTGCGAATACCAATTTCCCGCGTCCGCTCCGTCACGCTCACCAGCATGATGTTCATGATGACGATGCCGCCGACCACCAGCGATATCAGCGTCACCGGCACCACCACCGCCGCCACCAGAGCCAGCAGCTGGTCGATAAACCCGCGAATCGCATCGGGCGTCAGCACGTCAAAACGATCCACTTCACCCGGCTTCTGGTGGTAACGGACTCGCAGGGCAACGCGCGCTTTGTCCAACGCCTGCTGCATGGTGAGCCCGCTCTCTTTGCGCGGTCTGCCAAACACGGTCATGGAGGCTCCGGGGCCAAACAGCCGGTTGAAAGTGGTGATGGGAATGTAGGTGGAGTTGTCCTGGCTTTGACCGAAGTTCGATCCCAGCCGCTCGGTGAGACCAATCACGGTAAACTCCAGGCCCTGGATACGGAAGGTCCGGCCCATGGGTGAACCTCCTCCCGGAAACAGGTTCTTCCGCAGATCGTCACCGATCACCGCAACGTAGCCGGCATTGCGTTCTTCGGTCTGGGTAAAGAACCGGCCCTCGGTGAGCACGATGTCGCGGATTTCGACCAGATCGGCGGCCGCTCCAAGAATGGAAGTATCTTCCGAAGTGAAATTTTCCCGTTTGGTGTCGATCACGGTTTGGCGGTAAGGGCTGAAAAGCGTGGTGTCCCCGTTGTTAACCTCCAGGTACCGGCTGTCGGCCATTTTGATCTGGTGGTTGTACTTCAGCTTTTCGAAGAGTTGCTTACGGGTGATGTTGCCCACCTGCGTCACCTGCGCCACCATGAACGATTCGCTGCCAAAGGCCTTAGCCACGGTCTCTTGCGCGGTCAGGCCCAGGCCGTCAATGGCCGAGCCAACCATGATCACACTGGCTACGCCGATGACGACGCCGAGCAGAGTGAGGAAGCTGCGTAATTTGTGGCCGAAAATGGAATCCAGGGCCAGCGACACCGCGCTCCGTAACACAAACGTAAATGGGATCCCACCTTCCATACTTTCAGGATATCCTTGTAAACGATACGGAGTGCAGATCGATTCCGTTCACCTAATCTCCATGCGCCCTCACCTTCTTCGCCCTCTGCTAGTTCTGGTTTTTCTGCTGGCCTTGAACTGCTGGCTTGCCCTCTGGACACTGGTAGGCGGTGCTTACCATCTGGAACTGATGGCGTGGCCCTGGAAACTGTTCCTGAGCCTCGGGATGGCCAGTCTGGTGACCATGTTAGCCGCCGCGCTGGCCACTGCCCGCTCCACTCGTACGCTGGCACTGCTGATCGCGGCGGTGATGACGATGGCAGGAGGGGTGACGTACTACTACCACCTGAATGAACCGGTTGACGGGGAAGATTCGGGCGATGAATTTTCTAGAACGCTGACGACAACTCGCGCGTCTGGTGCAACACATTCAGACGTGCGCGCTCGCCGTTGAACTGCGCGTCGAGGAAAGAGATCCACCTTTCACTCTCGTTCAGGCGCGCTTCTTCCACCTGACGCAGCGACGCCCGGCCTTCGGCCAGTTGGGCCAGAACCACCGACAGGCGGGAGCGCGCCAGAGCCAGTTCGGCCTGCGCCAGTTGGCCCGCGCCCTCGGCTTTGGCGATATCCTGATACGCCTGGTGCAAGGACAACGCGATGCGGTTGCGCGCGGCGTCTATCTCCAGCCGCAGGCGGCGCTGCTCCAGTTCCGCCTGGCCTACCGCCGCCTCAATGCCCCCGGAGACGAACAGGGGAAGCTGAAACGAGACGCCGAGCTGGCCATTGTGCGCCTGAAATTTTGCGAAATACTCATCGTAGTGGCTGTAGCGGGTAAGCAACGCATACTGTGCCACCAGATCCATCTGCGGCAGACGCCTGGCTCTTTCGGCCTTAATGCTGAGGTTCTTCACTTCCACTGCCGACGCCAGTTTCTTCAATTCCGGGCTCGCCGCCACAGCAGCAGCCACAGCAGTGTCTTCGGAAACCGCGATCTTTACAGCGGCGCGCTCCGCTGCGCTGGCCTGAACCGAATCCCCGGCGGGATAGCCGAGCACCAGGGCTACATTGCGTTGGGCGTATTCCAGATCGGCGGCCATTACCATTTGCCGCTGGCGGGCGCGCAAGACCTCTACATTGGCCTCCTCTGTGGCCATCGGCAGTTCCCTGCCCTCTTCGACGCGGGCTCGGACGGTGGCCAAAACCTTCTCCAGGTTCGAGGTCTGGCTCGCCGCGATTTCGGCCTGGCGGGCAACGCGGTCCATCTCGATGAACATTGATGCTACGCGAAACACTACCTCGTCGCGCTTGTCAGTGATGGTGATCGCCGCGCCGCGGGCTTCTTCCCGCGCCTGTTGGATGGCGTACATCTGCGGCCGGTTGAACAGTGTTTCATTGACCCGAAGCTGCAGCGCGGCGGGTGCCGAGCCTTCAATGCTGAGCGGAAACCCACTGGACCACGCCAGACCGCTGCCGGCACCGGCGCGGGGGTAGAACGGTTCCTTTGCCAGACGAATGGCCCGGGTAGCTTTCAATTCGTCCAAACGCGCCATGGCGACTTCCGGGTTCTGTTCCAGAGCCCGGTGGATCGCCTGCTCAAGAGTAAAAATGTGAGTCTCGGCGCGGGCCGCAATCGCCATCGCGGCCAGCAAACAGAATTTGCGCATTCCCTATTCGTAGCGCAGTGCTTCGGTGGGGTTCAAGCGGGAAGCGCGACTGGCTGGCAAAAGACCGAACACCAGGCCCACCAGAGACGACACCGAAAAGGCAATAATGACACTCCAGCGGGAGACGGGAATATGCAGGTTATCCGTGAAAAACCGGGCGCTGAAGGGCACCGCAAGGCCGATGACTATCCCCACCACTCCGCCCCCCAGGCTGATCAGAACGGCCTCCAGCAGAAACTGTAAAAGAATTTCCCGGCGGGATGCGCCCACCGCCATGCGAACACCAATTTCACGAGTGCGCTCGGTCACAGTGACCAGCATGATGTTCATAATTCCGATGCCGGAAATGATCAGGGCAATGGCCGAGACCAGCACCAGAACCAGGGTCAGGATCTGTGCAATCTGCTTTGCGGCATTGAGAATTGCGGACAGATTCTCAACTTTGTAGGTAGCCCCGGCACGGTGGCGACTTTGCAGAATCTGGCGGACCTGCACGGTGACGGCTTCCACATCGCCGGGTGAACGCACCTGGATGTAGAGCGGATCTATTCGCTCTACGCGGGTAAAGTAGGCCACGACCGTAATGGGGATCAGGACGGTTTCGGCGTTGAGCTCCGATTGCCCGAAACTCTCCACTTTTTCCTTAAAAGTGCCGATCACGGTGAACTGGAGTCCATGGATTTTGATCTGATTCCCCGGGGCCGCATTGGCACTTCCATAAAGACGTTTGGCGAGTTTTTCGGTCATCAGCGCTACCTTTTGACGCAGTTCCACATCACCCGCATCCAGAAAACGGCCGGATAGAACAGCCAGGTTCCGTACCGGTTGATAATACTCATCGGAGCCGATTACCAGCAGGCGCTCTTCCCTGCCGTTGATGAACATGGAATCGTAATTGCTCTCAATGCCGGTTGCGGCTACGATGCGGCCGGCCAGGGTTTCCCGCAACGCGCTGACATCGGATCGCTTCACAAAATCCGCATTCACTTCCGCCGACGACTGCTGGCTACCCACTTCATACGAAGCGAAGATCATGTTCGAGCCCACGCCTTCGATCTGCTCCAGAATGTAGCTCTGGCTGGTGAGGGAAATGGTGACGACCAGAATTACCGAGGCCGTACCGATCACCATGCCAAGGCCGGTGAGAAGTGACCGGACCGGGTTCTGGCGCAAGGCCTGGAAGCTGAAGCGGATGGCTTCACCGAGGTGCATCATACCGTCATCACAAGCCGCGGTATGAGGTGGTGCGTCGGGGTTGGCACGGCTTAGTTGCCTTCGATTTTCTTCAGCAGGCGGCGGGCATCGGCGCGGGTAGGGTCGTCCGCGGTGAGACTGGCCTGCAGATAGCGGTTCAGGTATTGGCGGGCCTGATTCAAATTGCGCCGCGCCTTGATCCAGGTTTCGGCATGAGCGTAGAGCACGCGGGGAGCATCCGGCTCCAAACGGGCGGCCTGAACAAACGCCGCTTCACTCTCTTCAAAGCGGTTTCGGCGGGCGAGGAACTGGGCCAGATCGATAACCCGGCCGGGTTGCCTGGGACCTAGCGCAATGGCCTGGCGCAGATGGTCTTCCGCCGAAGCAAACTGTTTCTGATGCTCATCAATGCGGGCCAGCGCGAAGTGCTCTTCAGCCGCGTCATTCTTCGTAATCTGGGGGACGAGGCCACGCGCTTTCTCAATCCCGCCGCCCAGCAGCACCGGGGCATCCAGGTAGTACTCAAACAGGTCGTTGATCCCTTCGCCGTTGCCCGGATCCAGTTTCACGGCTTTTTCGAAAGCGTCGCGCGCCTTGCCGGCCAGAGCGGGCGCAGCGAGGGGAAACCCGGTCTCGGCACGCCGCCCATAGCTGCGGCCCAGCCAAGTTTGTGCCATGGAATTGTCGGGATCCAGCGCCACTGCTTTTTCCAGGGCCTGGCTGGCCTTATGGTATTCGCCGTCCTGAAAGTAGCTTTGGCCCAGCAGGGTTTGCACGCGGGCGCCGGAAGGCAATTGCAACAAGATGTCGATGGCCTTGGAGTATTCCGCCTGGTAATACAGGTTGAGGGCCTGATCAAATGTGCCTGCGGCGAGGAGGATAGCGGGGAGCGCAAAGAGGAAAGGGAGGCGCATCTTCCTACGCTTCCTTTCGGGGCCGTCCAAACACGTGGAACAACTCCGCCATTGCCACCCAGAGGTTAACCACGCCCAGCCCGCTGATGGCACCCCGCACGTAGTGGTTAACCCACACATCGTGCCAATACGGCTGCAAACGGTCTGGCACCACAGAGGCGAAGAAGTTGGCCGTCCAGCCTTCGGTCCACGGATAGATCAGCAGAAACAAGCCCAGCTCAAAACAGAAAATCATGAAGAGCAGGGCGGATAAACGCTGAAACCAGTGCGGCTGCGCAATCTCATGCTCCTGCCCAGTTTCCGGAGTCATACGGTGGCGAACATCTCCATCTGGCGATCTTTGACCATCGGCGAAAACAGCGCACGCCGGCGCACTGGTTCAAAACTCATGCGGTGCATGGGGGTGGGGCCAACGCGGTCGAGCGCGGCCAGATGCCGGGGAGATTGGTAGCCCTTGTGATTGGCCAGCCCGTACTCGGGGTAAAAGCGACTCCATTCACACATCATTTTATCGCGATAAACCTTCGCGATGATGGACGCGGCAGCGATTGCATGGCACCGTTCATCGCCCTGAATCAGAGGACGCTGGGGAACGGTTATGTGCAGAGGAACGGCGTCTACCAGCACGAAATCTGCAGGCGGGTCCAGCGCCAGAAGCGCGTTTTTCATGGCGAGACGGGAGGCTTCATAGATATTGATGCGATCGATGGTTGCAGCGTCCACGGCGGCGATGGCCCAGGCGACTGCGCGCTCGCGGATTTGTTCTGCCAAAACCTCGCGACGTTGCGGATCAATCTGTTTGCTGTCGTTCAGGCCCCGGATGGGCGAGTCGGGGGAGAGAATGACTGCGGCAGCCACCACGGCTCCAAAAAGCGAACCGCGCCCTACTTCGTCGGCACCGGCAATTCGCTGGTAGCCGCGGGCGCGGAGTTCGTTTTCAATCGTTCCCTGACACTTCCACGCAGGCTTTTCGGAAGTGCGGGGCATAAGAAGAGATCGGGTATCAGGTACGTTCGCGCAAGCGGGCCGCTTTGCCTTTGAGGCCGCGGAGATAGTAAAGTTTGGCACGGCGCACGCGACCGGTACGCACCACGTCGATGTGATCGATGAGTCGTCCGTGCATGGGGAAGATACGTTCCACACCAAAGCCGAAGCTGACTTTACGAACCGTGATGGTTTCGCCAAGACCGGTGTTCTTGCACGCGATCAGCGTCCCTTCAAACACCTGCAGACGTTCTTTTTCGCCTTCCTTGATCTTGACGTGAACCTTGATGGTATCGCCGGGGCGGATTGCCGTGAGATCAGTGCGTTTGTGCTTTTCGACGTGCTTCATCAACAACGGATTATGCATTCTGGAAACCTTCGGTGAGCTAAAGACTTATGTTACTACAGGGCAGCGGCTGAGTGCCGCACTTCGAAAAAGGGCTTAATGACAGGTCGGGTAGTCGGGTGCCGATTGGGCGGGTCAACGGATCAAGCTGCATCCCTGGAGGGAGGTCCGGCAGAATCCAAAATCACAGGATTTTCGTGTTACCCTGAATTCGTGACACAGAATCTTACGATTACGGTAGAAAAAGAGGCTCTTCGATGGGCGAAACACCGGGCGGCGGACCTGGATACTTCTGTCTCGCGGCTGGTTGGGGAATTGTTGGACCGCGAAATGCGAACCGGGGACGCAAGTCTTCAGGCGTTTGAGCGGTTCCGGCAGCGCAGTAAGAAGGGATGGCCGATGGACGCGGGCAACCGGTTGACACGCGAGCAGGCCAATGAGCGCGAGTAGTTTTTTCTTTGACACCAATGTCCTGCTGTATTGCTTCGACAGCGCCAGCCCCGCGAAGCAAGCCAGCGCACAACAGTGGGTAGCAGCGGCCTGGCCCGACGGTCGCGCGCGGTGTAGTTGGCAGGTCCTTAACGAGTTCTATGCCAATGCGGTGCGAAGGATGCGCGTGCCACCAGCCGAGGCCCGCGCCGCGGTGGAGGATTTTTCGGTGTGGCCAATGGAACCCTGGAGCATGGAACTTCTCCGCCGGGCATGGCGTTGGACCGATACAGCCCAGGTTAGCTTCTGGGATTCCATGATCCTGGGCGCAGCTGAGCAAGGGGGTTGCCGTTGGCTGTTGAGCGAAGACTTCCAGACGGGGCGCAAGTTTGGTGCTGTGACGGTGGTGAATCCTTTTCTACACGTGCCGGGCGAGTTTGGTTTGAGTTAGTCCGAGCCGACGCGTTCGTCTATGAGAAGCAAGTCGGCGCGGTTAACTACATGGGCACAATCCCTGCTGCTCCTGCCAGCCCAAGGATCAGGCCACGTTATGACTTTTGCGCATGTTTGGCGATGCTGGGATACGCCATCTTCAGGAACCGGTCGGGCGACATGAAACCTTTGCCCCACTTGTCATTCAGATCGTTGACAGGGGAATCTTTCAGCACATCGTCCATGGTCTTGCCGGCTTTGTTCGCGCTTTCCAGACGCTGGTGGACAACCTGCAACATGTCGCGGCTGGCCTTCATGTCCTCTTTGGTGGCCATCGGGCCGTGGCCGGGGATGATCTTCGTCTTCGCGTCGCCCACCTTGAGCAGGGCTTCCAGTGCCATGTGCATACCGCCGATCCAGCCACCGGTGGAATAGTCAATCACCGGGTAGGTCTGATTGAAAAACAGATCGCCGGTTTGCAGAATGTTGTCGCCCGGGAAGTACAGGTAGACATCGTTATCAGTATGGGCCAGCGGGTAGTAAACGTACTCCACCTTCTGCTTGCCGAAGTTCATTTTGCTGCCTTTGGAAAACGTCCGGGTGGGAAGGCCTTCGGCGGCCAGTGGCTCTGTGGTGCTGCCGAAGGCCTCGGAGACTACTTTCTGGCTCAGCCATTTGCGGGCGTTTTCGTGGGCCATGATCTTCACGCCCTGCTTGCCGAGGGCCACATTCGCCCCTACGTGATCACCGTGCCAGTGGGTGTCGAACAAGAGCTTGATGGGGTGCGAGTCGGTCTCGGTGACCGCCTTCTGCAGGTCGGCGAAGCGATTGGCATAGCCGCCGTCGATCATCATCAGGCCATCGGGTGCCATGACCAGCCCGATATTGCCTCCGTCGCCCGAAACAACCGCCAGATTCGAGGCCAGTTTTTCTACCTTGATGGGCGGCGGGGCGGCCTGCCCGGCAGCGCGCCACGTGAAAGAAAGGCCAACAGCGCCACCAATAACGGCGTGCATGAAATCTCTGCGGTTCGCGGTAACGGTATTCATACAGGGGAGCTTACCATGTAAACTCACTGCAATGAAGACTCTTCGTGTGCTGATTTGCCTCGGCCTGGCCACTTCTGGTTACGCCCAGAACAAGGAGCGTATCGCCACCGGGTTTGAAGACATCACCGCCGCCAAACTTCGTGCCGACCTCACTTTTCTGGCCTCCGATGCCATGGAAGGCCGCATGTCGCTGGAGCGCGGCTCAGAAGTCGCAATTCAGTGGATTGCCGCCGAATTTACCAAAGCGGGATTGAAACCCCTGGTGGGCGACTCGTACCTGCAGCCGGTGCCGCTGGTGGAGTACAAAATGGATCGCGGACGCACCACGCTAACGGTGCGCAACCGGGGCACAGCGCAGGAATTCAAAGCTCCCGACCTCACCGGCGGCTATTCGAACGACGGGACGTACAAGGGCCGCGTGGTCTTCGCCGGCTTCGGTATCAGCGCGCCGGAATTGAAATACGACGATTACGCCGGGCTCGACGCGAAAGGCAAGATTGTCCTGATCTTCAACCACGAGCCGCAGGAAGATGACCCCAACTCGGTTTTCAACGGCAAGGGAAATACCCGCTATGCCAACGCCCGCGCCAAGATGATGATCGCGCAGCGCCACGGCGCGGTGGCGCTGCTGATCGCGCCTGACCCGAACCACAAGGCAGGGAATGAGCGTGGCTCTTTGGACGCCCCCGGTCAGGCCGGGCAGGCGTTCCGCACACCGCGACCCACCCAGTCCATCGACGGTGAGGAATCGATTCCGGTCTTCAACATTACTGCCAAAGTTGCCGATGGGCTTTTGGCGGTGGCGGGCAAAAAGGCAGCGGAACTACAGTCTGCTATTGATTCCACGCTGAAGCCCGTTTCCATCGCATTGGGCGACGCGGAAGCGGAACTAAAAGTCGCCACTTCGCAACGCAAGCGCGGCATCTCGTACAACGTCGCCGGTCTGATTGAAGGCAGTGACCCGCGGCTCAAAGCGGAAACCGTTCTTATCAGCGCCCACTACGATCACGACGGCATGCGTGTTGATGGCGAGATTTACCGGGGCGCGGATGACAACGGATCGGGCACGGTAGGCGTGGTGGCGCTGGCGCAGGCCTATGCGAAGAATCCGGTAAAGCCAAAGCGGTCACTGGTTTTGGTGGTGTTCGCCGCCGAAGAGCGGGGCTTGCTGGGAGCCTATTACTATGCGGCGCATCCGCTGCGCCCGCTCGAAACCACCCGGGCCCAGATCAATTTCGACATGATTGGCCGCGATGAAAAAGACAGCAACCAGACCAAAGGGCTGATCGATATTGCCGCCGACACTTCGAACGAGGTCAATATTATCGGCACCCGCTATAGCCCCGACTATCGCGCCGCAGTAGTGCGTTCCAATGAGATGGTGGGGCTGCATCTCAACTACAAATGGGACGACGATACCGTGCTGAACGTGCTATTCCGCAGCGACCAGTACCCCATGCTGCTGCACGATGTGCCGGCCATCTGGTGGTTCACCGGCTTCCACCCCGATTACCACCAGATCACCGATACCGCCGACAAGATTAACTACGCGAAGATGGAAAAGATTGTCCGGCTGGCTTACGTCAGCGGTTTCGATTTCGGCGACACAGCCACGCCACCGAAATTCTTTCCGGCGGGGGCGCCGAAATGAAGCCGTGGTGACCAACCGCCCAACACGCCTGCTCTCGCTGGATGCCTTTCGCGGGGCGACTATCGTCTCTATGCTGATGGTCAACAACCCTGGCGATGGCCGCAATGTTTTTGAGCAACTGGACCACGCGCCCTGGAACGGGTGGACATTCACGGATCTCATCTTCCCGTTTTTTCTGTGGATTGCGGGCGTCTCCATGACGCTGTCGCTGGCCCGTCGCATTGCATCCGGGGCGGACCGCATGATGATGTTTCGCCACGTGGCGCGCCGCGCGGCCCTGATCTTCCTCATCGGATTCGCCATCAATTTCACCAGCCGCTGGAGCTTTTCGACGGTTCGTATCATGGGCGTCCTGCAGAGAATCGGGCTCTGTTACCTCATCGCCGGGGCCATCTATCTGGCGTGGCCGCGGCTGCGGTCACTGATCTGGGCAATTTGCGCCCTGCTGGCGATGTATTGGGCGATGATGACCCTGGTTCCGGTTCCCGGCTACGGACCCGGCGTGCTCACACCGGAAGGTAACTTCGCCAAATGGATTGACGGCTTCGTGCTTTCCGGACACATGTGGTCGGTCACCAAAGTCCGGGACCCGGAAGGGCTGGTCAGTTCCCTGCCCGCTGTCGCCACTACTCTGTTTGGCGCCACGTGTGGCCTCTTGTTGGGCAAGCCGATCCCCATGGCAGAAAAGGCCGTGTGGATGTTCACTACGGGCGTGAGTTTGTTATTTGCCGGGGCCGTCATGAACATCTGGCTGCCCATTAACAAGAATCTGTGGACTAGTTCCTACGCAGTCTTCATGGCTGGCATGGCCTTCACCGTTTTTGCTTTCCTGTACTGGGTGATTGACGCACAGGGGTGGCGCGGGTGGGCACGCCCATTTGTGATCTACGGATCCAACGCCATCGCTATCTTTGTACTGTCTGACGCAGTCGCCATCACCATGATCAAAATGCACTGGATCAGGCCCGTCTTCAACGGGGTATTCGCGGGTATCGGGACACCAAAAATCGCGTCGCTGAGCTTTGCTTTGACGCACGTGTTTCTGATGGGGATTGCGGCCTGGGGCATGTGGCACAAGGGCCTGTTTGTGCGGGTTTGACCCCCTTCCTGTATACTTATGCTATGAAACCCACCGAAAAAATCTGGTGTAATGGTAAGTTCATTGTCTGGGATGACGCGCGGGTACACGTTTTATCCCACGTCATCCATTACGGCAGTTCGGTGTTCGAAGGCATTCGCTGCTACGAAACCACTACCGGCCCCGCCATTTTCCGGCTTCGCGAACATGTCCGCCGTCTGGCGGATTCCGCGAAGATTTACCGCATGGACGCGCTGGCCTTTTCTCAGGAAGTGCTGGCCGACGCGATGCTGGAACTGGTCCGCGTCAACAACATGCAGTCATGCTACATTCGCCCCATCGTTTTCCGCGGTTACGGCGACGTGGGTGTGAATGGCATGAAGAACCCCATTGAGGTTTATATGGCCTGCTGGGAATGGGGCAAGTATCTGGGTGATGAGGCTCTGGCCTCTGGCGTGGACGTTTGTGTTTCCAGCTGGACACGGATTGCGCCCAACACGCTGCCCGCACTGGCCAAGGCCGGTGCCAACTACATGAACTCCCAGCTCATCAAGATGGAAGCGATCACCAACGGTTATTCCGAAGGCATTGCGCTGGACACTTCAGGCGCCGTGAGCGAGGGTTCCGGGGAGAACCTTTTCGTGATACGCGACGGGATACTCATTACGCCTCCGCTGGGAGCTTCTGTTCTGCCCGGCATTACGCGCGACACAATCCTGAAACTGGCGAAGGATTTGGGTATTCCGACAGAGCAGCAACAGATTCCGCGCGAGATGCTTTATATCGCGGATGAACTGTTTTTCTCCGGAACTGCCGCCGAAGTTACACCGATCCGATCCGTGGACCGGCTTACCATCGGCAGCGGTAAGCGCGGCCCGATCACCGAAGCCATTCAGAACGAATTCTTCGCCATCGTCAACGGAACCAAACCGGACCGGCACGGCTGGCTTACGCCCTGCGGCGTTACCGAATCCGCGGCGCGATAAGCAATTCAGCGTTTGGGCGGCTTGATCCGGCCTTCCCACAGGCTCTTGTTGTTTTCCTCGCACGAGTACTCCATCATTTCCCATTCGGGGTGAAGGGTGAAGGTGCGCGTATTTGTCCATGACCGGGTGTAGGTCTTCGGGTCGTCGATCGTGACCTCCCACGAGATATGCCCCAGGTCTGGCCGGGAAAATCGCTGGATCATGTGAAGCTGCTCGCTGTGGGGATGTCCCACCGTGTCCAGACGCGTCTTGCCATTGAAGTTCACCGTGTCGATGACCAGCGTGTCTTTCTCCCAATGGCCCACCGAATCGCCGAACCAGGTGGGATCAATTCCGCGGTGCTTGCGCCCGTCCAGGGGGACCACGTTGTACCAGTTGTTCTGTTCAAAAAGAATGGTCAGATACATTTCCGACTGGACGATCTGCATGGGCTCCGGCGTGTTGATGGACCGGCTGAGTCCGAAGGGCAGGCAGGCACCGGTATAGTCACCTTCGGCTGCATCGTAGCTATTCCAGTCTCCAAGGCCCCACGCGGTAAAGGGCAGTTCAGGCATGGCCTTGTGATCCTTCCCGTCTTTGGTCATGTCAGGGGCATACGGCTTTAGCCACAGGCCGCTGAAATCCACTTTGCCGGAAGGGGTGCGAGGTGTGGGTCCGGGCGGCGGCTTATATAAGTCCTGCGCGAGGAGAGCGGAGGCAATGGCCAGTGCAAGGAGCAGTTTCATGAAAGACCTCTTACTGCCGGGTGGTGCTGGTGGCAGACGATCCCGCGAACACACTGCGCCCATCGGGCAGCTTCACTTGTTTGGCGTTACAGGTATTCGATTTGTCTTTGGCAAGGAAGCCTTCGATTGTCACCGGGTCGCCACTCTTCAGCGAATTCCGGTTCCAGCCGGCGCGGAACAGGGTGTTGGGCGCGCCGCCTTCGCACTGCCAGTGCTGCACAGCACCACTGGCGTCTTTCACGTCAAGGTAGAGCCAGATGTGGGGATTGCCCCATTCGAGCCTGGTAATTTCGCCCGTAAGCGTGACCATCTTTGTGCCGTCGAACTCTGCCGCGAACGAGTGATGCGCGAAAGCGGATACAGACATCGCCGCCACTGCCAAAGCAAGGTTACGCAAAATCAAAGGGACACCTCGCCGTTCAGTATATCCCAAACCGGCAGGCTACAGGACCGCTATTTCACTGCGGATTCCGGCGTGTCGAACTTCGAGTCGGGGATTGCCACATTCGTCTGGATCTGGTTCAACTGAATCGCGTCGCGGCCATCCAGCCAGGCGAACGTCAAACGGAAGGGAAACTTGATTCCGTTGACATCGCGGTAATCGGCAAAATCCGTCTGTGTGGGCACACGGCCAATAGGCGTCTTGCCGTAGCGCACCATGCGCAGCAGCAAACCGGTTTCTTTGTCAAAATACAGGCTCGTCAAAGTGCCGCCGGGGGTGGTTCCCTGCAAAACAGTGACCGGGCGTTCCTGCCCGATGCCAAAAGCTTCCCCTTTGGTCTGGCTGGAGGGTCCAGGAAGGTCGCTGATTGCGGTGGGCGGGCCAACCCGCATGGTGGCGAGAAGCTGTTTGATTTGAGCTGGAAAGGCCATCTGCGCGTCAAGTTTGGCACCATCCAGCTCACTTCCGGTCAACTGATACTCGCCGAGTACGGTGAGCGGCGCCTTAATCCAGGCAGTGCGGCCATTGGCGGTACGGATGGCATCGGGACGCTCCGTCTCCGCTTTAAACTGGATCCGGGTGGTGCGCGAATCAGGAGATTTGGCGAAGATTTGAACCTCGCCACCGCCACCGAAACCACCGAAACCAGTGCTGGTTCCGGTCGCAGTATAGCTTTTTAGACCAGCCAGCTTATCTGCGCCCCCCAAGGCCTGAATATACTTGTCAAGAATCTCGGTAGGAGAGGCCTGCCCTTGAGTTGGCTGGATAACATCGTCCAGATCCTGGGCACCAAGGCCGTAAACCACTTCCAGCGCGGGCGTGGTAGAGGGGAGGTCGCGACCGTGATGGCAGGTCCAGCAGGTTACATTCTGCCGACCGCCAAAGTTGTCGCGATTGATGGCTGCCACCATCCGCACCATACGCCGGGCCGTGACTTTTCGGGGATTATTGTCCGCGGCCCAGTTGACGTTTTCGGTGCCGGCGTTATTGTGACATTCCGAGCAATCGAACCCCACTGCAGCCGACATAATCCCCATGGTTCCCAGGAAATCGTCGACGCTGATGCCCTTCAGCGCCTGAATATTCTTGAAGACTTCCTCTGCCATCTTTGGCTTCTGCGCCGGGACAGCCTGCGGGGTGGCAACGCTTGCCACACACAACAACATCACTCCAGCCAGGGGAATTGGCGGCATCGATCCAATCTTCATGATGGGCCTCAGCTTAGTGACGGCCAGGGCCGGCGGTGGCGGTTTCGCCCGGTGCGCCGGTGTTCCCGGATCCCAGGAAGAGCTTCTGGCCGCCGGGTAAGGTGATGTCACGCCCGTTCATACGGTTGGAGCCATCTTTGGACTGGTAGCCATCAATCACCACCTGGGTCCCGATCGCAACCGTTTGCTTGGTGAAGCCGCGGCGCAACAGCACGTTCGGGCTGCCTGCTTCCACCATCCAGTCGGCACTGACTCCGTCAGCACCCTTCACTTCAACATGGATCCAGGCATGGGGGTTGATGAGTTCCACCTTGGTCACTTTGCCTTCAAAGTGAAGCGGCCGCTTGGCGTCAAATTCCGCGGCAAAAGCATGATGCGCCCAGGCTGGGATGGCTGCCAGCAGTGTTCCGGCGATGGCAGTGACAATGGCTGTTTTTCGAGTCATGGTTTTCTCCTATTGCTAGTCTATATGATCTACTTTGAAGGCTTCTTCGAGAATTGACCGTACATCAGATCCTCTACAAACTCAACACACTTGAAGTCCATCAAACGGGCGTTTTTCTCCGTGTGCTTGAAAAGCGGCATCGAGATCTTCCACGGTTTGGTGTAAACCTTTGGATCGGTAATGGTGGCCTCGTAATTGATCATGACAGGACTCACCATGGTGTAGCGCTCCACTACATGCAACTCGTCGCTGTGGTAATCCCCCACGCGGTCAAACCAGGTGCGCTCGTCCAGACCGGTGACGTCTACCACCAGGGTGTCGCCTTCCCATTTACCGAACGACTGGCCCATCCAGGTATCAATGGGTGCCAGCCCCGGGTCTTTCAGCGCGATATTGCGAAAAGCGCCGTCATACTGGTAGGCGATGGCAACTGCCTTCGTACTGTGGAAGATCTGGAAGGGATAGGGCATGTACGTCGCACGGGGTACGCCGGGCAAATAGCAGCGGACCTCGGGGTCGCGCGCCATGCGGTTATCTGTATTCTCTTTCTTTTTGGCCAGAGCTTCAGGCTTGTAGGGAATGACGCCGCCCTCCACCACGCCCGGTCCGCCGGGCTCCGCTCCCAGCGCACCCATCTCAAGGACGGGCGACTGTTTGGAAGCATGATCCAACAGGTCAATGTTGGCAGTGTTAATGGCCTGCCAGATACCGTTCAGGTTTGGATGATGGTCTGTCAGACGTGGAATGGCACTGGCAGCAGCAGGGGCCTGGGCCAATAACGGCAGAGTACTGCACAGCAGGAACGCGATGGCGCCTGCGGCTTTGAATGGGGTGGCCCGCGTGAGCATCATAATCGGGCTAATGCTACCACATCCTGAGCACCGGGTGCGGGGAAATTGCAGAGCTCGCCCATTTTCGTGTTAGCCTGAGCCCATGTTGAGTTCGTTTCGAATATTGGCCGTGACCTTTGCCGCCTTCCCACTCATGGTCATGGCGCAGGCACCAAAAACATCCACTGTTCCGCGAACAACGGATGGCCATCCCGACTTGCAGGGAATCTGGACCAACGCCACCATCACTCCCATGGAACGAATGGGCGACAAAGCCACGGTATCCGACACCGATGCCCGCGCCGTGGAAAAGAAGTCGCTGGAAGATTTACAGAGTAACGACGGCGCTTCCGACAGCCCTCTGCTGCGCGCCGCCGGTTCGGCCGGCACCGGTGGCTACAACATGCTCTTCATTGACCGCGGTTCGGAGTTGACCCGCGTGGACGGCGTGAAACGCACCTCGCTGGTGATCGACCCGCCCGATGGCAAAGTCCCCCCCCTGACCACCGGAGGGCGCACTCGTGGATTCGCCTCCATAGCGGGAACGCTCACCACCTTCGACAACGTGAAACAGCGGCCGTTGTCCGAGAGGTGTCTTCTGGCATTTGGTTCCAGTTCCGGCCCGCCCATGCTGCCCGTGCTCTACAACAACACCTACCAGATTGTGCAGACCCCCGATGCGGTGATGATTCTTGTGGAAATGGTTCACGACGCCCGCATTGTGCGTATGAACGCCGAACATCCTCCGGCCAGCGTCCGCCAATGGATGGGCGATTCGACCGGTCGCTGGGAAGGTGACACGCTGGTGGTGGACACCACCAACTTCCGCGAAGAAGTGGCGTTCCGTGGCGGTTCGAAAGATTTCCATGTCATCGAACGTTTCCGCAGAGTGGATGGAAACACCGTTCTGTACCGCGCCACCATGGAAGACCCGGCAACGTGGACCAAACCCTGGAGTATTGAGTACTCATTCAGTGCCACCAATGGCCCCATTTACGAATACGCGTGTCATGAAGGAAACTACGCCATGACCGATATTCTGGGCGGTGCCCGCAAGATGGAAACGCAATCCACAAGACAGAAGTAGAGGCGAAAAGTGCAAAAACTCATATCCCTGTTTGCTCTGGGCACAGCTACGTTGCTGGCGCAATCTCCTGCGGGCGAGGCGCTGTTCAAGGCCCGCTGTGGTTCCTGCCATCAGGAAACGCCTGAAGGTCGGATTCCGAGTCGGAGCGACCTGGCTGGCCGAACGCCCGAGACCGTGATGTCCGCTCTGTTTGGCGGCATCATGTCGGTGCAGGCGGCTGGTATGGCCCCGGCGGATGGCAGGGCGATTGCCCGCTTTCTTACCGGCAAAGATCCCGCCACGGCGCCGGTGGATCCCGCCGCCGGACTGTGCACAACAAAGCTCCCGGCCTTGACCACTTCTGCTGCTGACTGGAATGGCGCAGGCAGCGATATGGCAAATTCGCGGTATCAACCGGAACCAGGTCTGGCCGCCGCCGACGTGCCGAAATTGAAATTGAAATGGGCTTTTGGCTTCCCCGGTGATCGGGTGGCTTCCGGGCAACCCACTATGGTTGGCGGACGGATATTCGTTGGCTCCGCCAGTGGGACAGTTTACTCGCTGGATGCCAAGACGGGTTGCACGGTTTGGTCCTACAAGGCCGAAGGGACGGTTCGCAGCGCGATCTCGGTGGGCCGGGCGCAGGCTGGCGGACCGCTCATAGCTTACTTCGGTGATATCCGCTCGTTTGCGCATGCAGTAGACGCGGAGACAGGCAATCCGCTTTGGAAGGTCAAAGTGGAAGATCATATCGGGTCGCGAATTACCGGCGCACCAATCTTCCACAACGGCCGGCTCTATGTGCCGGTTTCATCCATCGAAGAAGCGTTGGCGCAATCGCCGAAGTACGAATGCTGCACGTTCCGGGGAAGCCTGGTGGCGCTGGAAGGCGGCACGGGTAAACAAATCTGGAAGAGTTACACGGTGCCTGATCCGGCCATTGCCCGCAAGCTCAGCAAGGTTGGCACGCAGTTGCGTGGTCCCGCAGGCGCTGCCATCTGGTCCGCGCCCACCGTGGATGCGAAACGGAATCTGATCTATGTCGCAACCGGCGATTCCTACACTGATGCGGACATTGCCACCAGCGACGCCGTGGTGGCTTTCGACATGACCACCGGAAAAATTGCCTGGTCCAGTCAGGTGACGGAAAAAGACAACTTTGTGATGGGCTGCCCCGCTAGTCCGAATTGCCCCGAGTCAGACGGGCCGGATTACGACTTTGGCACCTCACCCATTCTGCGCGACATCGGCGGTGGCAGGCAACTGCTGGTTACGGGGCAGAAATCGGGTGTGCTCTGGGCGATGGATCCGGACCAAAAAGGCAAAGTTGTGTGGCAGAACAAGCTCGGCACCGGCGGAATGCTGGGAGGCATTGAGTGGGGACATGCCGCCGATGGCAGGAATGCTTACGTCGCCGTCTCTGACCGCATTGTGAAGGGCACGCCCCAGCCCGGGCTTTCCGCCGTGAACCTTGCCGACGGCAAGACGGTTTGGTCTACGCCCTCACCCAAAGTGACATGCGCCACGCAGAGTTGCCAGCAGGCGCAAACGGCACCCGTGGCGGTAATTCCTGGCGCGGTTTTCTCAGGTACGGCAAATGGCCACTTCCGGGCATATTCCACGGCCACGGGAGCCATCATTTGGGACTTTGATACGGCACGGCAGTTCTCCACCGTCAACAAGGTGGAAGCAACCGGTGGCACGATTGACGCCGCGGGGCCGATTGTGGCCAACGGAATGGTGCTGACAAACTCCGGCTACGCGCAGTGGGGCGGAATCCCCGGCAATGTCTTGCTGGCTTTTTCGGTGGATGGCAAGTAGTTATTGCCCCGATTCAGGACAGTGCCGCAGCACGCCTGCGGTGCAGCTAATATTTACGCTGGTTGATCCATCAGCCGAATTTGAGATTTTTTCCGGCGATCATCCGGGCCAACCAGCCGGCCTCCGGGTAATGTTGTAGTTGCGGTTACAGAATGTGATTAGATACAAATGCCAGTACTTCTTCCTTTAAGGCTGGCACCGTGATCACATAATTACCGCCGTAGATGGTATCTTTGCCGGTGAAATCAAACGTCACCAGCCCGGCTTCATCCGCAATAATCTTGAGTGGTGCCAGATCCCACGGCTTGGCCTGGGCTTCCAGCCACACATCAGCGCGACCGGTGGCCAACAGCATGGCGTCCAGACACCCGCCCATGCTGCGCACCGTCCAGAAGCCGGCCAGCCAGTTCACCAGCTCGTCCGCAAACGGGTAGCGGTGCATATAGCCAAGACCATTGCAGCAGATGAGTGCCTCGCTCTTCGTGGTCACCGCCGATGCCCGCACCCGTTTGCCATCCCGCCACGCACCGCTGCCCCGCGCCGCTGAATACATCTCGCCAGTGGCCGGAAAATAAGCGTGGCCCGCCACCACCTCGCCGTTCTCTTCCATGCCCATCAGCACACTCCAGGCACCGGTGCCGCGAATGAAATCACGCGTGCCGTCAATCGGATCAATAATCCACCGCCGCCCGTTGGCAGAAGGCGTATCGGCACCCTCTTCACCCAGCAGACCATCGCCCGGAAAAGCCCGCAGCAATTCCTCCACAATCAATTTCTCGCAGGCCTTGTCGGCGATGGTGACGGGCGAGTCATCGGCCTTCGACTCAATCGCAATATCGCCTTCCCTGATCTTCAATGCCAGTTGGCCGGCCTTGCGCGCAATCTCCGCGCCGATGGTGAGTTCTCTCTCGTAAGCCATGTTCAATACCAGACTACACGCCGGGATAAAATGATTTTCATGGAGAACTTCCGCGATTTCGTTCTGGGTCCCGACCCGTTCGGCCGCAACTGGCATGTCTTGTTCCGCTATCTGCAGACAGCCATCTCCATCCGGCACTCGGATTCCATCGACGTATGCTTCCTGCTGGATTCCGATGACGACAAAATGACCCGCGTCGTAGTACTGCCGCACGGCGTTGTGCGCGACTACTGCCACCACACTGGCCGCAAGATGGATGATTCCTGGTGCACCCGTCTCGCCTGGTGCAAGCTTCGCCTGATGGTGGAAACCGCCGAGGATCTGGACAAGGAATACCTGGTGGTGACTCCCGCCGAAATCACCGAATTCGATGGTATGATCCGGCGCTGGGAAGCGGAATTTCTGCGGCAACACGCCGCCTAACCGATTCTTCGTGGCTTCCGGCACACAGACTCTCCCGCTCAAGGCTGCCCCTGTGGCGGGCATCACGGTCTACGGCATTCTCGTTTCCATCAGCGTCTGCCACATGCTGAACGACATGATCCAGTCGCTGTTGCCGGCGATCTATCCGTTGTTGAAAAGTTCTTTGCATTTGAATTTCGGGCAGATCGGGCTGATCGCCTTTACTGCCCAGATCACCGCCTCGCTGCTGCAGCCCGTGGTGGGTGCCTTCGCCGATCGCCGCCCTACGCCTTACTCCCTGGCCATGGGCATGGGTTTCACTCTGGCGGCACTGCTGGTACTGGCTTCCGCCCATACATTTCCGCTGGTGCTGCTGGGCGCGGCGACACTGGGCATAGGCTCCGCCGTGTTCCATCCTGAATCTGCGCGCGTCGCCCGCATGGCTTCCGGCGGACGGCATGGTCTTGCGCAATCGGTATTTCAGGTAGGCGGCAATGCGGGGACCGCACTGGGCCCCTTGCTGGCCGCATACATTGTTCTGCACCACGGCCAACAGAGTCTGGCCTGGTTCGCCGTAGTGCCGCTGCTGGCCATGGCCATTCTGACCCGCGTGGGTGCCTGGTACAAGGCTCACGTGAAAGCCTGGCCGAAGACCGGCGGCATGGCGCCCGCTGCACACCACAACCTGAGCCGACGCACCGTGGCTGTATCCGTCGGCATTCTGGTGGTGCTGATTTTCTCCAAATTTTTCTATCTGGTGAGTATCCAGAGCTACTACACTTTCTACCTGATGGACCGCTTTCACATGCCCGTCAAGAACGCACAGCTTTATCTGTTCCTGTTCCTGGGCTCCACCGCGGTGGGCACGTTTGTGGGCGGCCCGCTGGGTGATCGTATCGGTCGCAAGTACGTCATTTGGGGCTCCATTCTGGGCGTACTGCCCTTTACCCTGGCGCTGCCCTGGGCGAATCTGTTCTGGACCGCGGTGCTCTCGGTGATTATCGGTCTGGTGCTTTCCTCGGCGTTCTCTGCGATTCTGGTCTACGCACAAGACCTGATGCCCTCGAGAATCGGTATGGTGTCGGGCCTGTTCTTTGGTCTGGCGTTTGGTATGGGCGGCATAGGCGCGGCCCTGCTGGGGCAGTTGGCAGACCGGACCAGCATCAGTTTTGTATACCGGGTGTGTGCGTTTCTGCCCGCAATTGGCTTGTTTACCGCTTTTCTTCCGAATTTGGACCATTCGCGCTTCGTAAAACAGCCCGCATCGCTTAAAATTGCGGATTGATGCCCCGGCCAGACTCTTCTCCCACCCCCGCCATTGACCCCCGGTTCGCCGCTTTTCGCCTGCTGGTGAAACCATCGAAAATTCATCGCTGGGGGGTCTACGCCGGCGAGGAAATTCCACCCCGCCGCAAGGTCATTGAATACACCGGAGAGCGCATCAACCGCAAGGAAACCAAGCGGCGCAGCGATGAACAACATCGCATGATCTACCTCTTTACGCTGGACAATTACTGGACACTGGACGGTGCGGCGGGCGGCAGCGGGGCCGAATACATCAACCACTGTTGCGAACCCAATCTGGTGACGGAAATCCGCCAGGGTCACATTCTATACATGAGCAAGCGCACTATCCACAAGGGCGAGGAACTCACGGTGGACTACCACTTTGGCAAAGACATCGAAGAGGTGATTTGCAAATGCGGCGCGCCGGGGTGCCGGGGAACTATCAACCTGCGATAAGGCCACCTGGGCCTCCCAACAGCCCACCTCTCCGCTGGCTATTCGCCCTCACCATTTTGACCAGCGCCTTCCTGCTGTTTGCGGTGCAACCGATGCTGGCCCGGCTGATCTTGCCCTGGTACGGCGGCTCAGCCAGCGTGTGGACCACCGGCATGCTGTTTTGCGAGATGTTACTGCTGGCCTAAGTTCGTCCAGCCTGTGGGTTACAATCCTGGACTTTCCCACGCGGGCCAGACGGTCCCGCAGCGCTTCCTTCGCTGCCGCGGTCATGCTTTAATCCGTTCGGTTTGCCAATTGGCGAGCCAGCTCGTAGCCACTGTCACTCCTAACTTCTAAACTCATCCGATGGCATACTGTAGCCATGGCTGTCACCCGCAGAGCATTCCTGAAGACTTCCGGGGGCGTAATCGCGCTCTCCACGCTGGGGTTTAACGTCGAGAAAGCCTGGGCGCAATCGAAGCAACTCAAGATTGCCCGCACCACGGAGACGCGTTCTACCTGCCCCTACTGCTCGGTCAGTTGCGGTGTGATCATCCACACCATCGGCGACAAGGCCAAGAACGTCACACCTCAGGTTGTACACGTGGAGGGCGACCCCGATCATCCCATCAATCGCGGCACACTGTGTCCCAAAGGCGCTTCGCTCTATCACGACATTCTCAACGAGCGACGGCTGCTCAAGCCCCAGGTTCGCAGGCCAGGTTCGAACCAGTGGGAAGACATCGAATGGAACCAGGCGATCAGCGAAGTGGCCCGCCACATCAAGACAGTTCGCGACGCCACCTTCGTGGAAAATGACGCCGAGGGACGAACCGTAAATCGCCTTGAATCCATCGCCTGGACGGGCGGCTGCACCGACACCAACGAGTTCAACTACCTTGTGGTGAAGACCATGCGCAGCCTGGGGCTCACCTTCATCGAAAACCAGGCCCGGGTTTGACACGGTCCCACGGTCTCCAGTCTGGGGCCCACGTTTGGACGCGGCGCGATGACCAACGGATGGATCGACATCCGCAATACCGACATGATGCTGATTATGGGTGGCAATCCGGCGGAGAACCACCCCTGCGGCTTCAAATGGCCCATTGAGGCACGGCACAATCGCAACGCGAAGATGATCGTGGTCGATCCGCGGCTCACACGCACCGGGGCCGTGGCGGATTTATTCCTGCAGATCCGCGCCGGAGCCGACATCGCGTTTCTGGGCGGCATGATCCATTACGCAGTGGAGAATGGCCGAATCGCGAGAGAGTACCTGGTCAACTACACCAACGCCGGGTTCCTGATCCACGAGGACTTCGCTCTGCCGGCAGACGGGTTGTTTTCCGGCTTCGACGCGGAGACAAAGAGCTACGACCGATCGACGTGGAATTACCAGGGCGCGGCGGCACCGGGAGCCTTGCCCGGCACGGTGGGCTTCGACGCCACTCTGGAGAACCCGCAGTGTGTATTCCAGCTCTTGAAGAAGCAATACTCGAAGTACACCCCGGAGATGGTGGAGCGCATCACGGGAATCAAACGCGACGATTTCGTGAAGGCCGCGGAGTTGTTCACGTCCGTCCGCAAAGACGGCGACATGACGAAGGTCGCGACCATCATTTACGCCGTCGGCTGGACGCAACACAGTTTCGGCGTGCAGATTATCCGCGCCGCCGCGATTTTGCAGTTGATCCTGGGTAATGTGGGGCGCGCCGGTGGCGGCGTCAATGCACTGCGTGGACATTCCAATATTCAGGGCGCAACCGACGTCGCCGGGATCTTCGACAACCTACCGGGCTATCTCAAGGTTCCCACGCCCGCCGATCACACTTTCGACGACTGGATGAAGCGCATCACGCCAACCGTGTCGAAACCGAAGGAGTGGGATTCGTGGAACTACTGGTCGAATACCCCGAAGTTTGCGGTGTCGCTGATGAAGGCGTTCTACGGCGACGCGGCAACGAAGGAAAACGGCTGGGCCTTCGACTACCTGCCCAAGGTAGACCGCGAGTACTCCTGGACTCACATCTTCGACGATATGTACCAGTCGAAAGTTCAGGGGCTCATCTGCTTCGGGATGAATCCGGTCAACATCGGGCCAAATTCGCAGAAGAACATTGACGCTCTGAAGAAGGCGAAGTTTCTGGTGGTTTGCGATATCTACCCGGAAGAGACCAGCAGTTTCTGGGAGTCGCCGGGGATCACCGCCGCACAGCAGAAAGAAATCCAGACCGAGGTGTACCGGCTGCCGGGTGCCGGTTTCGCGGAGAAAGACGGAACCTTTGTCAATTCGGCGCGCTGGCTGCAATGGAAATGGGCAGCGGTACCGATTCCCGGCAATGCCAGGCTGGATCACGAGATTCTGTCGAGGATTTTTCTCTCCGTTCGTGAACTGTACAGGAAAGAAGGCGGTAAGTTTCCTGATCCGATTCTGAATGCGTCGTGGAACTACAACACACCGGAAGTGCCGCTACTGAGCGAGATCGCAAAGGAGTTGAACGGACGTGACCTCACGACCGGACAACAACTGCCGGGCTTCGCCGCACTACGCGATGACGGCTCTACCATGTGCGGCAACTGGGTCTGGAGTGGATCGTGGCCGGAAGCGGGACCGCTGATGCAACGGCGGGGTACGGAAGATCCTTCGGGCCTTGGCGTGTATCCCAACTGGGGCTGGTCGTGGCCCATGAACCGGCGCATCCTGTATAACCGGGCTTCCGCCGATGTCAACGGCAAGCCATGGGATCCCTCGCGCAAGCAGATCTGGTGGAACGAAACGGCGAAGCGTTGGGTGGGCAATGACGTGCCTGACTTCAAGGTCGATTCGCCGCCCTCCGATCACATGGGCCCGTTCATTATGAATCCGGAAGGTGCCGGCCGTATCTTCGGACCCCTGGCGGCGTTTGCCGACGGGCCCTTGCCGGAATTCTATGAGCCGGTGGAGAGCCCGGCGAAGAATGCATTTCACCCCGGCCAATCGGCCAACCCGGTGGTGAAGAAATATACCAGTGACCACGATAAGTACGGCACTCCCGAGCAGGGCTTCAACGTGATCTGTACCACTTACCGGCTCACGGAGCATTATCATTACTGGACAAAAAACAATCCGATGAACGTGCAACTGCAGCCGGAGCCGTTCGTGGAAATGCCCGTGGAACTGGCGGAAGAGCTGGGGGTGAAAGGTGGCGACCAGGTGAAGGTCACCAGTGCGCGGGCGTCCTTTGTGGCGAAGGCCATGGTGACGCGACGCATCCGGCCCATGCAGATCGACGGGCACAAGACCTACCAGATCGGGGTGCCGATTCACTGGGGCTACCGGGGCATTCAGGAAGATAAGGGGAAGACGTCGCGCAATCTGATCAACTCCCTGTCACCCACGGTGACCGACCCGAACGCGTTTACACCGGAGTTCAAGGGCTTTCTGGTGAAGGTGGAGAAAGCATGAACATCGTGCGGATTTCCGGTCACGCCGGAACGGTTCCGGGCGAGAATGCGTCGCGCGAGTACGCCGTCGCCAAGCTGATTGACGTTACTACCTGCATTGGCTGCAAGGCCTGCGAGGTAGCGTGTCTGGAATGGAATGGCTACCCTTTCCGCGAGACGGTCTTCGACAATACCTACCAGACCATGCCTGATCTGGAGTGGAACTACTACAACCTGATCCGCTTCGATGAACACGTCAAAGAAGACGGCAACCTGAGCTGGCTGTTCCGCAAAGATGGCTGCATGCACTGCGCGGAGCCGGGGTGTCTGATGGCGTGTCCGGCCGATGGCGCCATTGTGCAGTATGCCAACGGCATCGTGGATTTCAATCAGGACAACTGCATCGGCTGCCAGTACTGCGTGACCGGCTGTCCGTTTAATATTCCGCGTTTCAATAAAGAGACGAAGAAGGTTCACAAGTGCACCTTGTGTTCTGACCGCGTGGGTGCGGGTTTGGAACCGGCGTGCGTGAAGGCGTGTCCCACGGGCTGCCTGCACTTCGGGTCGAAAGACGATATGAAGGAGCTGGGAGAAAAGCTGTCGACGCAGATTCGCGACAACACTTCGCACAAGAACGCGGGGGTTTATGATCCGCCTGGCGTTGGTGGCACGCATGTAATGTACGTGCTGCACGACGCGCAGAATCCGGAGAGGTACAGCGGGCTGCCGCGGAATCCCACCATACCGCTCGCCGTGAGGATCTGGAAAGGACCGCTCAAGTGGCTGGGCAATGCGGCAATGATCGGCGGTATTCTCGGCGCGGCGATTCACTACCTGCGGTTCGGCCCGAAAAAGGAGGATGGTCCGCATGCCTGATCGCATCCCTGATCGCCTGCCCGATGAAGTTGTGCGCTATTCGTTCAGCGAACGCCTGTGCCACTGGGTGAACAGCGCGACCTACTGCTATTGCCTCGCCACCGGATTGGCATTCTACACGCCACACCTGTTCTGGATCGCAGTGACGTTGGGGGGTGGCGCGACGTCCCGATACTGGCATCCGGTGGTTGGCGTCGGGTTTGCCCTGACAGCAATTTGGATGCACCGCACCTGGATCTCCGATATGCACATTACCGCGTTGGATCGCGAATGGCTGCGAAAGGCGAAAGCCTATGCAACCAATGACGACGCAAACGTGCCCGGCCAGGGACGATTCAATGCCGGGCAGAAGGTCTTCTTCCATGCGATGTTCTACGGCGCGGCGGCACTGCTGTTATCAGGAATCGCGGTATGGTTCCCGGAACGGATTCCGGCATGGCTGCGCAGCAGCGCAATTCTACTGCACGAAGCAGCGGCACTGGTTACCATTGGAGCGTTCATTGTGCATCTGTATATGGGGATTTTTGTGGTACCGGGAAGTATGGCGGCCATTGTGCACGGGCGGGTATCGCGACGCTGGGCCGCCGCGCATCATCGCCTTTGGTTGAAGAGCGAATGAGCGGACCCTTTTCGCGACGTCTGCAGCGGGCACGCGAGCTGGCACCGGGTTTCCCCGAGGCCGCGCCGCTACTGAAACTCTACGTGCCCGTGGTGGCGCTCCAGCAGGAAATCTACGATGCCGCGTTGCCGGGAAGCGCGGGCCCTGCGCCGCTGCTGGATTTTTTTTCGAGATTGCAGGAACTGGTGAAACGCTACGGGCCATCGCCCCTCGCACGAGCCGCCGAGCCCACTGAAGAGAGCCTGATCGCCTTTTGGCAGGGTGAGCGCAAATCGGCCGATGGCACACAGTTTTACGCACGGGCACTGCTGCAGCCGTGGGCCGAGCGGTTGCGCGCAGCAAGTCCGGCGAATCAACAGGAGTGGACGGCGGGCGAAGGATGTCCGTTCTGCGCAGCGGCTCCCGGGGCGGCTGTTCTGCGCCCTGAGGGCGATGGGGGGAAGCGTAGTCTTTCATGCAGTCTCTGCGCCGGCGAGTGGCTCTTTCGGCGGATTCTGTGCCCGTATTGCGGGGAAACGGATCGGGAGAAGCTGCCGAGCTATCGCAGCGAGGCCATTCCGCAGGTAAGGGTGGAGGCATGCGACACCTGTCGATGCTATTTGAAGACGGTTGACCTCACAGTGGACGGCCATGCCATCCCCGTGGTGGACGAACTGGTAACGCTCAGTTTGAACATCTGGGCGGAAGAGAGCGGTTACTGCAAGCATGAGCCCAATCTCCTCGGCATGTAGTTGCTAAACTGGGGCTTCCGTGAAGCCAGCCCAGGCATTTTCCGTTAAACGAGCTCAAGTCGAATTCCACAATTTCGCATCTCTCGGCGAGCCGGAACGGGCGTTGGGTGTCTACGCGGCTGAGAACGTGCGGCGCGGATCGATTCTGCGGAATCATCTGGCCTTCGCCGGCTCCATGACGCCATTTCTGGAGATCGGCGCCAATGCCGGACACTCCAGTTACATGATGTGCAACGAGTTCGCGGCGGATGGATTCGCGCTCGATATATCTGCGGATTCGTTGCGTCACGGAGCCTCTATTCAGGATTCATGGGGGCTGTCACGGGCTCCTGTACGGATCGCTGGTGACGCAGTTAACCTGCCCTTCGCCGATGGCTCGCTGCGCATGGTACTGGCGTTCCAGATGCTGAGCCAGTTTCTGGATATCGAGAAGGTGTTCCTGGAAGTGAAGCGCGTGCTGGCACCGGGCGGGGTGTTCTTCTTTTCGGAAGAGCCGATGCGGCGAGCACTGAGTCTGCGGCTCTACCGGTGTCCCTACTACGACACGATGAAGCCATGGGAGCGCAAACTGCACGACTGGGGGCTGCTGGGGTTTCTGGTTCGCGATGTGATTGGGGCGCACCAGGAAGAGAGTTTCGGAATCCGGCAGAACCACCGAATGTATTTTGCGGATTGGGACAGGCTGATCCGCAAGCACTTCGTGGCACACGAGTACGAACTGTTTGTGCCGGACCGCGGCTGGGGTGAGCGGTTCGTGAAGCAGGTGGGCCGCTATTCCGATCCTGATCGTTCGTGGCGAACTGCGGCGAGTTGGCTGGGCGGCACGCTCTCTGCTTTCTGCCGCAAAGAAGGGACACCGGTGGAATCGGAGCGGTCCATTGACCGTTTTGAAACCTGGCTGCGATGCCCGGATTGCCATGCGTCGCTTCGACGGGACGCCCAGGAGGCGCTGCATTGCAGTGCCTGCGAATACGGTGCCGCTAATGAAGGGGGCGTCTATAACTTATTGCCCTCGGAAGAGCGGAAGGAATTGTATCCCGGTGATCGCGCGGATATCATCGACTTCTCTCTGCCGGAACACGTGGCGAAGCTGGGCCAGGGCTGGCATGGGATTGAGGGCGTGTTTGGTAATAAGTTTCGCTGGATGGGCGGGCAATCGAAGGCGACGCTGGAGCGCGTTCATGAAGGACCGGCGATGATTCGTATCCGGGGCCATGCTCCCGGGCCGGATTTGATCAGCGGCAAGACTTTACGGGTTGCGGTGCGTGTGAACGGCGTGCGGGTGGGCGAGTGGCCGCTGGAACGTCCGGGCCTGTTCGTGCTGGAGGCGGTGGTGCCGGATGCCGCGAAGTACGACGTGGGACTTGAGGTTGCGCCGGTGTGGCATTTCCCGCCCGACGCGCGAGACCTAACGGTAAATATCAGCATGATTCGACTGGTACCGCGGGAGTAATTATGTTAGCTGATGTTGCAGTTATCGGTGCCGGAGTATTCGGCGCGTGGACGGCCGAATTTCTCCGTCGCGCCGGGGCCCGCGTGACACTCTATGACGCCTACGGTGCCGCGCATTCGCGCTCCAGCTCCGGGGGTGAAACACGGATTATCCGAATGGCTTACGGCAGGGATGAGATCTATACCCGGATGGCAGTGGATTCACTGGCAGAGTGGCGAGCCTTTCAACAACGCAGCGGGAGCCCGATTCTGCTGGAGACTGGCGTCCTGCTGATGGGCCGGGCCACGGATGCGCGGTTGGTGGAGAGCGCGGAGATGCTCACCCGGACGGGTGTTCGGTTTGAAGATCTGGACGCCCGGGAGATGCGCCGGCGGTATCCGCAGATCTCCATGGCCGAGGACGGGCGGGGCATTCTGGAGATCGAGGCGGGCGTACTCATGGCGCGCCGCGTAGTCCAGGAAATGGTTTCCGGAATGGACCTTCGGCTGGAGAGAGTGACGCCGGAGTTAAAGGCCGGGATTTGCGTTTACGCTTGCGGACCCTGGTTGCCGACGCTGTTTCCGGACGTCATCGGGCCCCGGATGTTCCCCTCGCGCCAGGAGATTTTTTTCTTTGGGCGACCAGCCGGGGATACGCAATTCCTGCCACCGGCGATGCCGACGTTTACCGATGCGGCAAACTTCTATGGCATGCCTGACATAGAAAATCGCGGCTTCAAGATTGGCCGGGATGAACACGGACCGGCCATCAATCCGGATACCGATAACCGTTTGACTACGACCGAAGAGCTGGCACGTGTGCGCAGCCATTTGGCGCTGCGCTTCCCCGCCCTGGCCAATGCGCCCGTGGTGGAAACGCGGGTTTGCCAATACGAGAATACGTCGAACGGTGACTTCCTCATCGACCGGCATCCGGAGCGTGACAACGTCTGGTTTGTGGGCGGCGGATCAGGCCACGGGTTCAAGCACGGCCCCGCGGTGGGACGATATGCGGCTGAAATGATCAGCGGCTCCGGGAAGCCGGAGCCGCGTTTTTCACTGGCAAGTAAAGCAGTAGTGCAACACCGGCAAGTGTACTAGCCGAGGAAGCCAAGATCGATATTTGCACCGAAGTTGCCGATGGACGGGATCACCTGGCTGAGGCTGTTGGGATCGACAACACCGAACCATTTGGCCAGCGTTGCCGCATACTGCGCGACCGAAGTAGAGGGAATGATGGTGCCGCGGTTGTTGGCGTCGTCCTGTCCATTGAGCGCCAGCAGGGGGAACTTACCGTACATATCGGCACCCTTAACAGCGCCGCCGATCACGAAGTGGTGGCTGCCCCAGGCGTGGTCTGTACCGCCGCTGGAATTGGGCATCACGGTGCGACCGAACTCGGAATTGGTGAAGGTGGTCACCTGATTCTGAACGTTGAGTTCGGTAGTGGCGTCATAAAAAGCCTTGATGGCCGGGCTGAGCTCTGAGAAGAGAGCATCCTGGGTGGCGAGTTCGCCACCGTGGGTATCGAAACCGCCGAGGGTACAGAAAAACACCTGACGGCTGAGTTGCAACTGCGAGTGCAGCGAGATCAGCTTTGCCACCATGCCCAACTGCGAGCCGAGGCCCGTGGCCGGAAAGGGGGTGTTGATTTTGACCCCGCCAATCAGGCCGTTCAGGGCATTGGCGTAGGTCTGTCCGCGATTGACCACACCGTTGGCCGACTGCACCAGTTTCAGACCGTTATCGAAGCTCAGCAACTGCTGGTTGCCCTGCAAAATTGCCGGGTCGCTGAGGCCGCTCAGAGATATTGCGCCACTGGGCGGAACGGTGGTGGAGAAGGTCGACTGGCCGTTACAAAAGATGCCGCAACCGGAGGTGGTGGCCACTGCCGGAAACGCAGCCGAGGAGTTGGAAGGCTGCATATAGTCAGCCAGACGACCGCCCCAGCCACTGCTGATTAAACCATTGGGAACCGTGGTTTGCCACTGGCTGGTCTGGTCTGAATGGGAGAACAGGTTGGCCGGAACCTGGGCACCGGCAAGGTAAGCGGCACGGTTCGCAATGGGCACCGCCAGCATCCCGACGTTGGCCAGAATGGCCGCATTGCCGCTGTTATACAGGCCTTGCAGTTCCGTCAACTTCGGGTGTAGCCCGTAGATATCTCCGGACTTGGTGGCGACGTGATGCAGCGAAGCCTGGGGCAAAGCGAGGCTCAGGCGGTTGGCCGTGTAGAGCGCCGGATTGTTCTGGTAGCCATTCGGGGTACTGATCGGAATGACGGTATTGTGGCCGTCGTTACCGCCCAGCAGGAAGATACAAACAAGGGCGTTGTAGCTGCCGGCGGGCACCTGGGCGTAGGCATTCAGTTCGCCGAATTTGGCCAGGGCGGCACCTGCGCTAAGGGCACTGATGGAGCTCAGGCTGGCTTTCAGAAAATCTCTTCTGTTACGGATATTCATGGCAGTATTCTCCTTAAATTTTTTATGAAGTGGCTTAGTGCCACACGTTGTAGTAACCCGAGGAAATGATGAGGTAGATGGCAATTTCCACCCGCGCAACGCTGCCGCCGGCTTCGGCTGCCACGGATGAGACCAGCGTGGCCTTCATAGTCGCGGGCATGTCACCGTGAGTGAGTGCGAGGTCGAGCGCATCCACCAGAGCCGCAGGCGTGGCGGCCAGAGCGACGTAGGGCGTCAGGTCGATCAGCATACCGGGTCCGGAGGTTTGGATGGGGTTGTTGTATGCGTGAAACAGGCCGAACGCCATGTTCGCGCGGTAGATGGCGGTCCAGGGTGTAAAGATCTGCATCTCGTTGCCCGGTGCGTAGTAGTTGAACACGCTGGGCGCATTGAAAAGATCTTCGCCAAGCAGGAACAAGTCATAAGGGAAGTAGTTCTGGTCATTTACCTGGCCGCTGAAGGCCCGGATGATGCCAGCTATGTACAGGGCAGGTTCCTGCAGGTGACCGTCGGTTGCCAGATCGGCACCGCCGAGGTCGTTCTGGCGGGCTTCCGGATCGAGCAGGACGGCATTGATGACTGCCTTCATGTCGCCACGGACGCCCTGGCCATTAAAGGCAGTGGCTACGCGTTGCACATAGGCCGGGCTGGGTCTGCTCTTGACCAGGTGCTGAATCATCTGCTTCGCAACGAACGGGCCCATATTGGGGTGGTTGAAGATGTTATCGAGGGCGTCTGCAAGATCCTTTTGGGCCGATTGCCCGGCAGGCAGAACCTGACCATTCAGCAGGGTCTTGGCAGTAACGTCGTGATGGGCCTGATAAGGCACCATGGGGCCGTTCGCATTCACGAACTGATACCACTGTGCGTTCGGATTGGGAGCAAACGTCCAGCCGGTGAATACCTTCGCGAACTGCTGGATGGTGTTCTGGTCGTATAGCGGGACGGGTACGCCCTGGGAGTCCAGCTGGGGGGTGCCATCGGGATTCAGGACGGCGGTGCCGACGGTGAAGAGCTGCAGGATTTCACGCGCATAGTTCTCGTTGGCGAGGGTAGTACCGGCAGCGTTGCCCTTGTCGTTATTCCCCATATCGAGGTAATAGCCCATGGCTGCGCTGAGGGTGACATCGTTCATGATCTGGCGGTAATTGGTGAAAGAATCGGCCAGCAGCATGTCCTGATAAGGAACCACCAGGCTGTTCCAGATGAGTTTATTGATGGAAGTCACAAAAATCTGGCTGAGGGCAAATCCGACGCG
>JBBROK010000037.1:0-44054 GCA_038229475.1 Bryobacterales bacterium
AATGCGGAAGCTGTAGGTGCGGACCACGGCGCGGAAAAAGCCTTCCTCATCGGCGACCGAAACCACCCGGGCGCGCTCTACCCCTTCCACCAGAACCTTGATGTTGCCATCCGGTAACTTGAGGCTTTGGACAATGTTCACGACGCAGCCAACGCTGTAGATTTCGTCCGGACGGGGTTCATCCACAGAGGCATCGTGTTGCGTGGCGAGGAAGATCTTCTTATCCGACCCCATGGCTTCTTCCAGCGCGCGGACGCTGGATTCGCGCCCCACCACAAAGGGAGTCATCATGTACGGAAAAATGACCACGTCCCGGATGGGCATCATGGGCAGACGTTTGGTATCGGATTTTTCTTTAGAGGTCAACATATGTTCGGGATCAACCTGCCTTTTCCAGCAACTGCAGACTGATCTTCTGGCTTAGTACCATTTCGCGCGTAACCTGGAATTCTTTAATTTTTTTGTAGGACGGCAGGAAGTACATCAGCTCCAGCATCATGTCTTCCAGAATCATGCGCAGGCCGCGGGCACCGATCTTGCGCTCCAGCGCGAGCGAGGCGACGGCCTCCAGAGCTTCGTCGGTGAACCGCAGGCGCACATTTTCGTACTCGAAAAGCCGCTGGTACTGCTTGATGATGGCGTTCTTCGGACGGGTGAGAATCTGCACCAGAGCAGCCTTATCCAGATCTTCCAAAGTGGCTACCACCGGCAGCCGGCCGATGAATTCGGGAATGAAGCCGTACTTGATCAGATCCTGCGGCTGCACCTGGCGGAGGAGATCTATATCGCGGCGATCACTGATGCCGAGCGGCCGGGCATGTTCCTTGCCTTCTTCCTGCACAAATCCGATGCTCTTCTTGCCCATGCGGCGAGCGACGATTCTTTCCAGACCAACAAATGCGCCGCCGCAGATGAACAGAATATTGGTGGTATCCACCGGTGTGAATTCCTGATGGGGGTGCTTGCGGCCACCCTGCGGAGGTACGTTGGCGACAGTGCCTTCGAGGATTTTCAGCAGCGCCTGCTGCACGCCTTCGCCGGAAACGTCGCGCGTGATGGAGGGGTTTTCGTCTTTGCGGCAGATCTTGTCGATCTCATCGATATAGATGATGCCCTGCTGGCAACGCTGGACATCGCCATCGGCCGCCTGCAAAAGTTTCAAAATAATGTTCTCAACATCTTCGCCAACGTAGCCGGCTTCGGTCAGCGTTGTGGCGTCGACAATGGCGAAGGGTACGTCCAGAATGCGGGCCAAAGTTTGGGCCATCAGCGTCTTGCCGGTGCCGGTGGGCCCGATCAGCATGATATTGGACTTCGCCAGCTCCACTTCCGAGTTGCGCATCCGGTTCATATGGATGCGTTTGGAGTGGTTGTAGACGGCAACAGCCAGTTTGCGCTTGGTAGCTTCCTGACCGATCACGTACTGATCGAGGAAATCTTTGATTTCCAGAGGTTTGGGAATCTTGTGAGGGCCGGCGACGGCGGGTTCCGGTTTATCGTCTTCCAGGATTGAGTTGCAAACCGCAATACATTCGTCGCAAATGTAGGCCCGCTGGTAGTCGCTGGGTGAGGAAATCAGCTTACCAACAACGTCCTGACTTTTGTGACAAAACGAACAGCGCAGAGTTTCGTCCGATCCAGCTCGCTTCACAAAAGACTCCTTCCCGACCTTTCCTATTATCGCGCAGTCGATGCGGGCAGTGGGGATCCGTAGGTCTGGATCTGAGTCAGGAGGAGGTATAAAGTACAAACCGCCACCGCTGCGAGGGCTGCGGCATCAGCCCAGGAGGGGCCAAAACCGGTGAGGTGCATGGTCACATAGAGGGCGTCTGCCAGCAGAAAGGCGATTGCGTTGGCGCGGGCGGTGGGAGCACTCACGGCAACAGTGGAGTAGTTATTAGCCCAGCCGAAGGCTAGTTTGAGCGGTTCGAAGAGCAAAAGAACGGCAACCAGCATGGTGTAGGGCGCGAGACCTCCCATATGCCGGGCGTGGTTTCCGACCGTACTGGAGGCGCCCACGGCAACCAGCAGCTCCATCAGGGTGGAAAGGAAATCGACCGGGTAGCTGCGACGCGGGAACTCCAGATAGGATTCCGGTTGAAGATAGACCCGGTCAAAATAGATCCCGGCGCCAAGGAAAAGGCGGGAAAGAATCAAAAAGATCAGAACCACCCGCAAGGCTTCCAGTTGAACCGTCGGGTTGACAATGCCGAGCGCTGAGGCGTCGCGGATGACTATGCTCAGGGGTTCACGCATGACCATGCCGGTGACGCCGTAGATCCAAAAGGCGTTCTTGTGGGAATCGGGAATGCGCTCAGACATTTGGCGAAAATCCTGTGGTGTTGCTGCCGCAGAGTACCGTGGCCAGGCTCTGCCCGGCGAAGCGAGCGGGATGTGCCAATAAAGCCGCCACGCCTGCCGCGCCGGCGGGTTCAACTACCAGTCCAGTATGAGTGACAAGCAGGCGCATGGCGTGGAGGAGGTGATCGTCGGTGACGGTAAGAATATCATCCACGGTGGAGCGCATATCTTCCAGAGCTTCCGCGACCGGGAGGCGCACGGCGATGCCATCGGCGATGGTGTAGGCGGTTTCAGTGGTATGCATGGTTCCGGTTTGCCACGAGACCTGCATGGAGGGCGCGCCTGCCGCGCAGACACCAATGACGCGCGTGGCCGGGTGAGCATGGCGCATCCAGGTGCCGATGCCGTTGATGAGTGCTCCGTTGCCGAGGGGGACGAGAACGGCGTCGAAGGCACCGAGTTCCATGGCGATGGTTCCCGCACCTTCGCTGATGGCCGGCTCCCTGCCATCTTCCACATAGCGGAAGCCGTTGCGCGCGGCAAACTGGCGGGCCTCGGTTTTGGCGGCATCGAAATCGTGGCCAATGAGAATCACTTCGGCACCCAGCTCGCGCATGCGGGCGATCTTGAGCGGGTTGGCGTTTTCGGCGGCAAAGATAGTGACTGCACGACCGCGCTTCACTGCGGCCCGCGCCAGACCCTGACCGAAGTTGCCAGCCGAAGCGGCGACCAGCGGGGCCGGGTCTTCCAGAGTTGCGACGAAGAATTCGCTACCGCGGCCCTTAAAGGAGCGAATCGGATTCAGGGTTTCAATTTTGAGAACCAGGTCCGCGCCGAGTTCGCGCGACAGCGGCTCAAAGGCCATTTGCGGCGTGTTGAGAAAAATCGGGTCGATGACGCGCGCGGCTTCCAGAATGCGTGCGGGCGAGAGACGGGACACGCTCTATTCAAACACTTCGAATAGCGGAGCTTCAATTTCCTCTGCCCGCACAACGCTGTCAGTCACCTTAGTTCAGGCCTGCGGGCGTGGCGATAAAGGCATCGTGGCTGGCTGTTGCCATACGCGATACTACTAGCGCTGATTGGCCTTCAGGATCTTCTTGCGCAAACGGATGGATTTGGGCGTTACTTCCACCAGTTCATCTTCACGGATGAATTCGATGGCCTGCTCCAGGTTGTGCAGGCGCGGCGGGATGAGGCGGATGGCCTCATCGGCACTGGAAGAGCGCATGTTGGTGAGCTTCTTTTCCTTGACGATATTTACCGTCATATCCATTGGCTTGGCATTTTCGCCAACGATCATGCCCTCGTAGATTTCGTCGCCGGGCTGGATGAAGATCTCACCGCGTTCCTGCAGGTTGAAGATGGCATATCCGGTCACCTTGCCGCCGCGGTCCGCAATCATGGAACCGGTGGGACGCATGGAGATATCGCCCTGCCATTCGACGTAACCGTGGAACAGTGAGTTCATGATGGCGGTACCACGGGTTTCCGTGAGAATTTCACTGCGCAACCCGATCAGACCGCGGGAGGGGATGTGGAATTCCAGGCGCACACGGCCGGAGCCGTTGTTCACCATCTTTGTCATCTTGCCCTTGCGGCTGCCCAGCTTTTCAATGGCCACGCCAACGAACAACTCCGGGAGATCCATGACGAGGAGTTCGACCGGCTCCATGGTTTTGCCGTCGATTTTTTTGGTGAGAATTTCCGGCTTGCCCACGGCGAGCTCGTAACCTTCGCGGCGCATCATCTCGATGAGAATGGCCAGCTGCAGTTCGCCGCGACCCATGACTTTGAACATTTCGGGCGACAGAATGTCAACCCGTATCGAGACATTGGTAAGGAGTTCTTTTTCGAGGCGCTCGCGGATATTGCGTGAGGTAACGAACTGCCCTTCCTTGCCGGCGAACGGCGAGGTGTTGACGGTGAAGGTCATGGCAATGGTGGGCTCATCAATCTGAATATGCGCGAGCGGCATGGGATTGGAGGCACTGGTAATGGTTTCACCAATAGTGATACCTTCCACGCCGGCTACGGCGAGAATATCGCCGGGCCGCGCGATGGTTTCATCAATGCGCTTCAGCCCTTCAAAAGAGTAGAGCTTGGTGATGCGGGTTTTATGGAAAGTACCGTCGAGCCGGGCGATGGAAACATCGTCGCCCAGACGCAGCGTGCCCTGGAAGACACGTCCGATGGCAAGGCGACCGAGGTACTCGCTGTAATCGAGGTTGGCGACGAGCGCCTGCAGCACAGCATCGGGGTCGCCAGGGGGCGGCGGAATGGTGGAGAGGATGGTTTCGAACAGCGGACGAAGATCGGTCGATTCGTCGTCGAGCGACCGCTTGGCAATACCGGCGCGGGCGTTGGCGTACAGAACAGGGAAGCCGAGTTGATCTTCGCGGGCATCCAGATCGATAAACAGATCGTAAATTTCGTCGAGGACTTCCGGGACGCGGGCATCGGGGCGGTCGATCTTGTTGATGACGACGATGGGACGCAGGTGGGCTTCGAGCGCCTTCATGAGAACGTAACGGGTCTGCGGGAGCGGCCCTTCCGAAGCATCGACGAGCAACATGACGCCATCGACGATCTTGAGGGCGCGTTCGACTTCACCGCCGAAATCACTGTGACCGGGGGTATCGACAATGTTGATTTTTGTCCCGTTAAAACGAACCCCCGTGATCTTGGAAAGAATGGTGATGCCGCGCTCGCGTTCCAGATCATTGGAATCCATCACGCGTTCGGCGACGGCTTCATTGCTGCGGAAGATGCCGCTCTGACGGAGCATGGCATCGACGAGCGTGGTCTTGCCGTGATCGACGTGGGCGATGATGGCGATATTGCGGGTATTCTCAGACATTAGATAAATTCAATCCGTTCATTCTTCGTGTACAGCCTCGGCGGGTACGAGTTTTGCGGCATAGCGCGCCGGATACAACCCGGCAGCTACCGTTACAACCCAAACCAGCGCGATGGCTGCGCCCAGTAACCCGAGGGGCGGGTGAAACTGGATGGTCCAGCCGAAGCTCTGTTTGTTGATGACAAACACGAGCACCAGCGAAAGTGCAAGCCCCAGAGCGAGACCGAGCACACTTGCGGCCAGACCAATAAGAGCTGCTTCGGTCAGGATCATGCGATAAATCTGCGAGGTGTGCGCGCCCAGGTAGCGGACAAGGCCGATTTCGCGGCGCCGATCCAATACCAATGCTAGCAGCGAGTTGGCTGCGCCCAGCATGGCGACGAGGATGGCGACTGCTTCCAGCGCCCAGGTGATGGCGAAAGTGCGGTCGAAAACCTCTATGGCCTGGGAGCGGAGTAACTCGTGGGGAATGATGAGGACGGAGAAATCGCGCAGCTTGTCTTCCATGCGGCGGCGGACGCTGGTAGCGTCGGCACCCTTGCGCAGGTAGATGGCGATGGTGGTGACCGGCAGGTCGGGAACGTACTTCAGCATGATGGAACTATCGGCAATGACGAAGCCACGATCGCTGGAGTAGTCGTAATAGATGCCGGCGACGGTGAGAGCGATGGTGCGCTCGCCGAGCGGGAGTTGCAGTACATCGCCGGTGTGGACGTGGTGGCGGTTGGCAAAAGGCTCAGAGACAACGGCGCGATCACGGTTCTTCAGGGATGCGAGGATGGGCGCGGCGGGGCCATCCAGAAAACGGAGCGCCTGTTCATGGCTGGCGACGGTGGTACTGGCGGCGGCAAGTGTGGCCTGTTGGCCGTGATAGCGGAAGACGATGCTGTGGAGGACATCGAGGTCGCGGACTTCGGGCAGTTCGCGAAGAAGCGCGGGGACTTGCGGCGCGAGCGGCGGGAACACACCGGCCGTAGGCTGGCCCTGACCGCGGATGTAGAGATCAGCGCGGAGCTGGTTATCGAGCCAGACTTCGACGGTTTGACGGAAGCTGCCGACCATGATGCCGACGCTGACCATCATGGAGATGGCGGTGGCCAGAGCGGTGACGACGATGGAGGTACGGGCAAGCGAGGCGATGAGGCTGCGAGAGGCCACCAAACCGGCAGCGCCCGCGAGTGACTTGACGGTCCCGCGAAGGGCGCGGATAAGAGTGGAAACAAAGAACGGTGAGAGAAGCGCGGCGGCAACGACACCCAGAAGCGCCGCGGCGTAACCGGCGACCGGGCGATTTTCCCAGGGGGGGAGTTGGCAGAGCAGTGCGGCGACCAGAGAGAGAACTGCGGCGATGATGAGGTCGCGGGTGGCGTGCAGGCGGACTTCCTGCTGGCGGGCTTCACGGCGCATGGCTTCAGCGGGAGCCACACGGGCGGCCTCGCGGGCAGGGATAAGGGCGGAACCAACGGCCACGGCGGTTCCGACCAGAACGGCACCGGCGATGGCAACCGGCGTGAGTGCGATGTCGCCGGGTCGGCTGGTGACAAACAGCGAGTTGACGGTATCGGAAATCATGCGGATGATGGCGGCGGCGAGTAGCCGGCCAAGCAGGGCACCGGCGAGAGAGCCGATGATGCCGAGCATGGCGGCTTCGGCGAGAAACATGGCGAGGACGGTGCGGGAACTGGTGCCGACGGCGCGGAGGATACCTATTTCGGTACGTCGGCGGACCACGCTGACGGCGATGGTGTTGTAGATAAGAAACGCGCCGACCAGCAGGGAGATGTAGCTGAGAATGCGCAGATTCCAGCGGAAAGCCTGCACCATACGGCGATTCTCATCACTGCGCGCCCCGGGGGTTTCCATTTGCCACGCGGAAGGGAGGGTGCGGCGGATGAGCGATTGGGCCTGTGCGGCGGACTGCTGCGGGCCGAGGAAAACTTCGATGCGGTCGAGCTTGCCGTAGAGGCCGGTGAGGCGCTGCGCGGCGGCGATATCGACGGCGATCCAGGGCGTCCCTTGCCGAAGAGCGATGGCGATAACTTTGAAGTCCCCGGCAGAAGTGCGACCCTGGATACGGAAGACGTCACCTTTATGGAGAGACAAACGGGAGGCGAATTCACTGGAGAGAACAGCGGCGGTCGAGAGTTGCCCGATGTCGGCCAGGGGGCTGGCACCGGTTTGGCTGGAAGGGGCAGAGAGAACGTCGATGCCGAAGAGGGTGGCGGAATGGTCGGAGACGCGGACGGGTAGCTCGATGACGGGCGAGAAACGGGCGTCGATGGGGAGCCCGGCGAGAGTTCCCATCCAGGTTTCGTTGACTCCTCCGTTCGCGGTGATTTCGTAATCGACCTTGCCGACGAGTGTGGTGATGGAGGATTCAAACGAGCCGGTAGCGGCTTCACCGGCCAGCTCAATGGCGACAACGACGGCGACGCCAAGCGCTACGGAGAGGATGGTAAGCGCAGTACGGGCGCGGTCGCGGCGCAGGGGGCGGAGGATGAGGCAGGTAAAAAGTTTCATGGCTCGATGCTCTCTACGCGGCCGTCGCGCATGCGAACGCGGACGTCGGCGATGGCAGCGGCTTCGGCGCTGTGAGTGGCAATGATCACGGCGGCACCGGATTCATCGGCAGCGCGGCGGATGAGGCGGAGGACGTGGTCGCCGGAGATGGTATCGAGGTTGCCGGTGGGTTCATCGGCAATGAGGACGGCGGGATCGTGAGCGAGAGCTCGGGCGATGGCGACACGCTGCATCTGGCCGCCGGAGAGCTGCCAGGGGAGGGCCGAGGCCTTTTCGGCGAGATCGACCCACGCGAGACGCTCGCGGGCAATGGCTTCACTGTGGCGAACGCCGGCGAGGAGCAGGGGGAGTTCCACGTTCTCTAAAGCGGTGAGGGCGGGCAGCAGCTGAAAGAACTGGAAGACGAAACCGATTTTGGTACGACGGAGGTTGGTGAGCCGGGTGTCATCGAGACCGGAGGTGACCTGGCCCGAGATTTCGACTTCGCCGGAAGTGGGGAAGTCCATTGCGCCGCACATATTTAACAGGGTGGTTTTGCCACAGCCGCTGCGGCCGAGCAGGGCGGTAACGCGACCGGCGGGGAAGCCGAGAGTAACGTCGCACAGGGCGGCGACTCCCCCTTCATAAACCCGGCTGACACCCCTTACGTTGACCGCTGGCTGAGTTCCCGACAAAATTTCCTCCCCAAACAATTTACTTACGCTCTGTTTTTAGTGTATTCTGAGACTGCTCTGGTCTATAAATTCCGCGCGTTAAACGAGAATGCCTGCCCCGCAATCCTCGCTGAATCGCGACGAAATGGAAACGCGCCGTCTGGCAGCTGCAAGTGAGCTGTTGAACGGTGCCTCTCAAGCACAGGTGGCGCGCCGCTTTGGCGTGAGCCGCACAACTGCATCCCGCTGGTGCAAGTCCGTGGCCAATCGTGGCGTGGACGCGATGCGCAAGAGACGCGCAACGGGACGCCCCAGCCGATTGACGGTGGATCAGATTGAAGAGATCCGCCGGATGTATGAGCAGGGAGCACGCGCCTGGGGATTCAACAATGATCGCTGGACTACCCACCGACTGGCGGAAGCGATTGCACGCTGCTGCGGAATCCGCTATGACTGCGATCACGTGGGCCGACTGATGCACAAGTTCGGGCTGCGCGAGAAGCGGACGGCGCGGCTGCGCATGATGCCGATGGTTGCACACACAATTCCCGCGATGGTGCCGATGGAGAGCTACGCACTGGCTATCTGAGCGGAAAACGGTCGCCGATGAACGCGGCCAGGACCGGATCAGGCGGCTTTGCTGGACGGTACCCATGCGGCGGCGGCGTTGCGGGCCCCTCATGGTGCTGTGCGGCATACTGGCGGAGGAACTTGGCTTCTTCGAGCGCAAGGGCTTCGGCGGCCTTGCGTTTATTTTGGTCGAGGTCCAGTTGCTGGCGATCTCTAGACAAGCCCGGAGGTAAGTGTACCGGACAGTTCTTTCTTCGTGGCAGTCAATGCGGGCCGATTTCCACATTCCCAGCTGCACCGCAAAGGTTACAGATGGGGGAAGTTGAGGTGCCGTATCCTTGCTCCGGATGCGCGGCGCATGTTCTCCTTGTGGTCGACGACTCAGAGCCTCGGACGGATTGTTTGTTTGTAGACTTTCGCACGAGGCAGGTTGCTGGGCACTCCTCGCGGCTTTCCGAGGCGACGCGTTTGGATCGAAAAGAATATCAGAAAGGGAAGGCTGTCTCCCGCCGGTCGGTCCCGTGCGTCCTCCGCAATCGCCAGATTTCCTTGCCGAACTGATTCCGCCTCGCGGGCGGCGTGGCGTGAATCATGGCCACAGCGGCATCAACTGGCATTTGATCGGACGCTCCCTTCATCGACTGGACTGCGGTCAGCCACTGGGCCAGCGTCTTCGCGCCCCCGGTCTGCGGGTTGTACTGCCGGGCGCGGCGTCCGAGTCCGGCGCGTTTCATAGCGTTTCCGCAGAGAACGTTACACCGACGGCAAGTCCAGAACAGATTGTGGGGCTCGGTGTTGCGTTCGTCACCGTCAACATGGCCTACCTGCACGGTGCCGGGATCGCCACAAAGGCAGCATCGTTTCTCGTTTGGCGGCGGGCAGGCATTGGCGCGATACTGGAGTGCCCTATCGGTGACCTGAGCGGCTTCCTTGCGCCAACGCCCTCCGCATGCCCGGGCTGGAGTCAGTCCGAGTCGTCATCCTCCCCTTCCTCTTCATCGGATGAATCGCCTTCATCCAGATCGTCGTCCTCCTCTGCTGCAATGCCCACGATATCGTTCAGCTTGCCCTCAAGCTGATCAATGTACTCATTGGCTTCATCCAGTTCCACTTCCAAGTCTGCTTTCGATTTTGCTATTGCCATTTTCCTTTTCCTTCCCGGGTTGTCCATCAACTGCGCGCCTTTGTGCTCCGCATACTGCTCGGGGGGGGCATTTCGTCGAACTCCTCTGCCAGATCGTCGTTACCAATCCGACGGAGGAACTCAACAGCCTGCAGGCGTTTGGTCTCGGCTTCACCCGGCGTCATTAACTTCATGCCCCGAGGTTAGGGTGGTTAGCAGGTGATTAAAAGCGGTGGTCGATTATTCAGTGGTCATCGCCACCAAGACGCAGACGCGGGCAACAATCCACTGCTGTAGTGGGCTGTCAAAAACGGATGGTTGTGGCAGGGCGGGATGGGGGTCAGGAAGTGGTGGGGATTCAGCTTCGGGCGTGGGCTGTTGGAGGAATGGTTTTGGCAAGGAGCAATCTTCGCTTGGGTGATCGGCCCTAAACACTGTGTACGTAGGGTGTAGGCTGGACCAGTCGGATCGACTCCATGGAACTGAAGCTGGTCACCCTTGCCGTCTCGCTGTTTCTTGGGTGCGAGACACGCGCACAGTCCGTAGGCAGCGCAAGGCAAGACCTGCCGAAGTTTATGGGACGCGACGTAACAATCATCGAACCAGAACTTGAAGATGGCTTATTTCCTAAAGGTCCGGCGTCCGTTTGCGTTGAAGGGCCGCCACAACGGCTGTGCTTTACCGCGCCGAAACAATTTGGAAAAAGCCCGACGGTAATTGTGGTTCAGTTGAAACAAGACCTGAGCGCACTTCTTTTCAAAGCAGAGAGCGGAGGCGTCAGTGGCTGGACGATTCACTTTTCTCTCCTTCGCACTGGAACAGGAAGGGACTTGGAAGAATCCTTTTTGTCAGATACATCGGTTTCTAATCAAAGTCAGTACTCATTTTGGAACGAGGTTGCGATCTCTGATGCACAGATATTTGTGACAGCTGATTATGTCTGGGGACCGGATGAAGGCCACTATGGGGAGCATCGTTACATAATCTCTGCATATGTTCTGAAGCCCTTGCACGAGGTTGACGATGTCTATTACTATCTCGAAGATCGATACATGACGGCTCGCAGGTACGATTTGGATGCGAATGCAGACGTTCTAACCTCCGAGAAGCAGGAGATGCTTACACGACTCAGGCGGCTAAAGTCCCAAGCCAAACCTCGTTAGTAAAGTGCCCGTCGGAAGGTCGCGGCCCGTCGTTGGATTGAAATCCTGAACGGTGGGTTATCTCTGGCGTTCTATAGCGGATAAGTTGTTCATTCAATTGCGGCGTATCTCACGGGCACAGACTGAATTGCGAAGCCGGTCTCGCTCTCTTTGCCTTCCCGCCATCCGCAACTCTGATCAGCCAGACACGCAGGCGGCGGCTATTTCGCTCCAATTGATCCGTATTCGTTTTCTCTGACGGATCTCCCAAAGTTACTTTTTCCATCGTTCCGTAGCTTTTGTGACTTCAGGCTTTTGAGGACAGCCAGATCTGCGCGGGTACGGCGGCAACTTCCGTCCAATCAGCAACTGGATGAGCTGTTTCGTTGGCAGGGCGCGCTTTTTCACCAGAGCCGGGTATTGGCTCCGTATTTGGGCTGCAAACACATTGATGTCTCGCTGCAATGCGGTCATCACCCGCTGGGGCAGCCGCTTCGATTTAGGGCTCCCGTGCTTCCTTCCCGGTGCCACGCCATCCCGGCTGAGTTCCACCTCGATCCGACCAAAGATTGCAGGGTCGCGCCATTCGCCCGCTGGGTGGTTCCCCTCCGTGGGGCTACACATTGTTGCCCTCCATCTCGCGGCAATCCGGGGGAATTGAAGCGACGGGCCGGGCAGCATGGACCCTACGCACCGACCCTATACTCACGCCAGGCCTGAGGGCAATCTGACGCCATGACTGGCCATTCCTGCGAAGATCAGCAACCTGATCGTGGGCGAATACAACGCAGGGTCGGCCCACCGGTTTGCCACTCCGGGTTCCCCGAGTGCGGGCATATTCCAGCCCGGCCACTGCCCGCTCACGGGCGCTGCGCTCCAGTTCTGCCATGGCGGCAATGATAGTGAACATGGCCTTGCCCATGGGGGGTGCTGGTGTTAAGCGCTTCCTCGTGGGAAATGAACTCGATGCCGCGGGATTGGAATTCCTCCAGCGCCATGACCAGTTGGCGGACACTGCGGGCGAACCGGTCGAAGCGGAACACGATGACTGTATCGAACTGGCGACGGCGGGCGTCGGCCATCAGACGCATCAGCTCAGAGCGTCTTTCCTTGGCCGCTGGCCCGGTCCGTGTAGACACCTACGACTTCCCAGCCTCGCCGGGCGGCAAGATCGCGGAGTGGGGCTTCCTGAACTTATGGATTTTGGTCGTAGGTCTTCTGGTCGCCTTCGCCGTGTCGGGTTCGGCTGGCAGTCGAGACGCGGAGGTAGAGAGCGCCCCTCATAATCCGCCTACCTCGTACTGACTAAACGAGTGAGGGCTCACCGAGGCGAGAAAGCCAGGTAGGGCACCAGCCGCAAAAGTTCGAAATGCGTCCAGTGTGGGAAAGCAAATTTCGAAACCCCAAGCTGGATTTGAACTTCATCCGCTGGCTCTTGGTGACGGCCCCGCCCGGCAACTTTGCGGAGTGTACCCATTCATGCCGGAGGAGCCACGACCACGCCCCCTTGTTCGGGATGCGAACCGCTCAGGTGAAGTATTCGCCAAGTTCCCTGGATGTCAAGCCGCCCCCGCAGACCGGGCCGAGATCGCCCGACGCCTCGGCTGATTTCCAGTTCGAGTCTGGTAGGCGGCTGCGACAACTATTTCTCCGGTGCAGGAGCAGAATTTTCGTTCAAGAGTCTCACACTCTCAACGGCTTTCGCAAAAAGCAGGTATTCGCCTCCCTTCGCGGTCGCCCAGTCGATTCCAAGCCCCTTAAACTCGGGATCTGCTCCGATTTCCATGAAAGCGCAATGGTTGCTGAGCTTGAAGATAGCGCGATCCACTCTTTCCCAAAGTGACTCGTAGTCTCCCAGACGAAGGACTGGGAGCCTGCGCACCAGGTTATGCGCCAGGTCGTCGCGGTGTTCTCTTAGCGCCTGGATCGCATTGAAGTCAGCGTCGTCGATGGCTTCCATGAAATCCCGAAGGTAGAGGAGGCAAGCCTCGAGCTCGCTCTTGTGGCGGACCCGAACGTCCTCATCATAGGTCTTGAAAGGCATTCCCGGCCCGAAAGTGGTGTCCTTATAGATCCGCTTGATCGGGCCAACGATCATGGCCTTGACGAGTTGGTACGTTACGAGAACAAACCCGGCGTAGGTCAAGCCTCGCGCGAGAGCTTCCGGCGGTAGATCCACTGCCTGCTTCACTTATAAAACCTCATCGCGCACATGGCGACTCACTCCGGGGCGGCGCCTCTGGTCAGTAATGGCGCGAGACTGATGCTGCGTGAGCACAGTCGAGCACTTTACAAACGCCAGCCTATCAGGCCTTGAGGACAAACGGACTACCCACCCCGGCTCCATATGGTTGATTACAGGCCAGCCGGCCAAAACTCGAAATGTGTCCAGGGTGGAGAGCCAAATTAAATCGGCCTTTCCACTCTAAAAAGCTCCGGCAGAAGAGGCTTCGACGGCTCATTTCAGTAGCCCGATCTGCCGGGATTCGCGCGGGCTCAACGCGCACGAACCCGAATTCCTCAGCCTGTTTCTCTCTCCTTTTCTTTCCATCATCCGTATCTCTGACCAAACAGCCGGACCTTCTGCTCCACGCTGTATACTCACTGCAACCCCACTTTTTCAGGAGACATCAAATGATTACCCGCCCAATCCTTGCAGCAGCACTGCTGCTCGCAGGCATCGCTCACGCCGCTGACAACCCTTACGCCGGCACGTGGAAAATCGACACCCCGAAATCCAGCTGGAGCGATGGCAAGTTCCCGAAGAACATGAGCCTCGTCATCTCCATGTCCTTCAAAGGCGATGAAGTTACCTACCATTCCTCCAACGACACCAATAAAGATCGCCCGCCGAACCTGGTCGATTACACCGCGCAGATGAACTGGAAGCCTTACCCCCTCACCGGTGCCGCGCGCTACAACATGGCGTCCGTCCGTATGTTGAGTCCCACCCAGATGGAAGTGATCGAACTCAAGGACAACAACGTCATCGTCCACGCCATCTATGACCTGATGCCCGGCGGCAAACGGTTCGCGCGCCGCGGCATGGCCCTCTCCGTCGATGGTTCCTCCCACGAATACCAGGAGTTTTTCGACAAGCAGTAGAGGATCATCATGCGCAAAACCCTCGCTCTTGCCACGTTGGCACTCGTGTCGGCGTTCTCCGTGTTCGGCCAGTCCAGTTCCGCGGCGCTTAGCGGACGCATCACCGATCCTTCCGGTGCACCGGTCGCAGGTGCAAAGGTGCGAACCACCAACGCCGATACCAATGCCCGTCGTGAGACCACAACGGCGGAATCCGGAACCTACACGATTCCCCTGTTACCCGTAGGTACCTACGCTGTTGAAGCCGAGGCCCGCGGCTTCAAGATCGCGCGTCGCGCCGGCGTCATCCTCCAGATCGCCACCAGCCAGGAACTGGATTTCACGCTCGATATCGGCGATGTCTCGGAAGTTGTGAATGTGGATGCCACCGCGCCGCTGCTGGAAACTGAATCGCACTCCACCGGCGCCGTAATCGAGAATCGCAAGATTGTGGAACTGCCCCTCAACAGCCGCACCTTCTATGGGCTCGCTTACCTCGTACCCGGCGTTATTCCTCCGGCGCAGAATTCCACCCTGGGCTATCGTGGCGGCTTCAACGTGGCGGGATCCAGTGAGAGTTCCAATAACTTCACCATCAACGGGATCGACAACAACAACGACTCCATCAATGCCCCCGCCTTCCGCCCTTCCGTCGATAGCATTGAAGAGTTCAAAGTGCAGACCGGCACTTACGGTGCGGAGTACGGCCGCGCTTCCGGGGGGCAGGTCGTTGTGACCACGAAGTCCGGTACCAACACCCTGCATGCCAGCGGCTTCGAGTTCCTTCGCAACCAGGTTCTGGACGCACGCAATTTCTTCACGCCGCCCAATTTCACGCCCGCCTTCAAACGCAATCAATATGGCGCAACCGCCGGCGGTCCCATCGCCCGCAACCGCACTTTCTTCTTCTTCAGTTATGAGGGCCTGAACCTGCGCCAGGAAATCGCCGCGCTCGCCACTGTCCCCACCGCGGATATGCTCAACGGAGACTTCCGCGCTCTGCTCAATCTGCCCACGCCCATCCGCGTTGTCAACCCCGTCAACGGACAGCCGTTCGCCACTCCCAATGTCATTCCCGCGAGTCAGATCAATCCTGTGGGCCGCGCTCTCGGCGCGCTGTTCCCCAAGGCCTCCACCCTTGCCTCATCCGGGGGCGTGCCTTCCGCCAACTACAATTTCGACCAGATCCGCACCGAAAAACTGAACCAGTACAGCCTGCGTCTCGACCATGCAATCGGTTCACGGGATTCCCTCAGCGGCAGTATCAATTTCTTTGACGATCCCACGTTTGAACCCTCCAACACCACCTGCGGCGCGCGCGTGCTGCCCGGCTTCGGCTGCAACGCCAACATCACCGCCTGGCTGGCCGGCGTCACGGAAACCCACACCTTCACACCCACGCTGCTCAATGAAGCTCGCCTCGGCTTCAACCGCTATCGCCAGACCCGCCTGCCACCGGATGGCACCGCGGATTTCATTGGCCAGAATGGCATCCAGGGCGTGTATTCGGTTTCCACGCCCGATTTCTTCGGAGTGCCCGCCACCACAATTCGCGGCTACTCCACGCTCGGCCTGAACGGCAACCTGCCGCAGGATCTGGTGACCAATAAATATCAGATCATCGACAACCTGGTCTGGATTCGCGGCACTCACACCATCAAATTCGGGGGCGACGTTCGCCGTTCGCAGGGCAACAATCTCTCGGCGCAAAATGGCCGCTCGGCTTTTGTGTTTAATGCGACCGCCACCACGCTCACCAGCGGCTACTCCGTTGCCGACATGCTGCTGGGCTACGCCACCAGTAGTAGCCGCAATCAGTTCGCGCCCAAAATTTACCAGCGAACTTCCGCCTTCAACGGCTTCGCCCAGGACGACTGGAAAATACTGCCTACCCTTACGCTCAACCTCGGCATCCGCTACGAACTGAACACGCCTTTCACCGTGCTGCGCAATCAACTTTCGAACTTTGATGCGGGTACCGGGCAGATCTTCGTGGCCGGGCAGAACGGCATTCCCTCCAACGTCTACCAGTACGACCGGAATAACATACAGCCGCGCGTTGGCCTTGCCTGGAAGCCTTCCCGTAACCTTGTGGTGCGTGCCGGATTCGGCATCTATGGCAACAGCGCCACCACCTATAACGGTGTGGGGTCCATCTATTTCAATCCCCCGTTCCGCAACCCGCAGACATTCAACGCCACCATCACAACTCCGGTGACGCTCAGCAATCCCTTCCCGCTTTCGCTCGCCGCAGGCTCCACCACCCTAACCGCCATCGCGCGGGATTTCGCCGACGCCTACGTGCACCAGTGGAGTGCGGGCGTGCAGCGGTCTCTTTCTTCCACCATGCTTCTGGACGTGAATTATGTCGGCTCCAAAGGAACACGCTTGCCGAATTCACGTAATATCAACCAGCCCGCGCCGGGTACAGGCACTACCGCGCAAGTGAACGCCCGCCGCCCGTATCCCAACTTCAGCAATATCAGCTGGTTCGAAAGTAACGCCAATTCAACTTTCCATTCACTGCAGGCCCGCTTCGAAAAGCGCTACAGCGGCGGGCTTTCCATGCTGGGCTCCTATACCTGGGCCAAGTCCATGGACAATTCCGCCGGCTTCGCCAGCAACAGCTCTGCCTCGCTGGCCATGCCCCAAAACTCCCGCTACATCAGTGGCGAGCGCGGCCGCTCCGATTTTGATGTTCGCCACCGTATCGTGATGAGTGCTGTTTACGAGCTGCCCTTCGGCCCGGGCATGCCGTGGGCGGTTCGCCATTGGCAGCTCTCCGGCATTTTCTCCGCCCAGACCGGCAACCCCGTAACGCCCTACTTCACCGCCAACATCAGCAATACCTTTGGCGGTACAGACCGCCCCAACGTGGCGGGTGACCCCAACAGCGGTCCGAAGACGGTGTCGCAGTGGTTCAACCGCGCGGCTTTTGTGGCACCCGCCGCCGGCACCTTTGGCAATGCCGGGCGCAACATCATCGGTGGACCAGGGCTACAAAACCTCGACCTGTCGCTCAGCCGGACATTTAAGATTCGCGAACGAATCTCCATGCAATTCCGCGGCGAGATGTTCAATTCCCTGAACCACTCCAACTTCGCCTTGCCGCTGGCAACTGTGGATGGCGCCGGTTACGGCCAGATTACCTCCGCGCAGGATCCCCGGCAGATTCAGTTCGGTTTGAAAATAAACTTCTAATTCAGGCGCGCGCTCTTCGTCAGCATTTCCAGCGTCACCACTTCCAGTGCCGCCTCGTGGGTGGCTTCCAGGCGCACAGGGGCGAAAACCCCTGCGTCGAACGATTTCTTCCACGGTCCAACGCACACGCACCAGCCGTCGCCGGCTTTCAGTCCGGGGAACCCGAATTCCGGGTGTGGTGTGATCAGGTCGTTCCCGATCAACGCCTGATGCCGCAGGAAGTCGTCGTTGACGATTACACAGACCGTGTGGCTACCCCGGTCTTCCGATCCGGTATTACATTTACCGTCCCTGTAGAAGCCAGTCAAAGGCTTGGTACAGCAGGTTTGAAGATTACCGCCCAGAACATTGAGTGCCATCGATTCAGGGTACATGGTGAACTTCCGGCGCCTCGCCTGCGTATACTTGCCCAGGAGGCGCAATGGTTAAATTTCTGCTCTGGTGTATTCTTTTTGTGCTGTGCTGGCCTCTGGCGCTGGCGGCACTTGTTTTCTATCCTGTGCTGTGGCTGCTGTTGCTGCCGTTTCGCATCATCGGCATCGCGGTGGGCGGCGTTCTGGAACTCGTCTGGACTCTGGTTACGCTGCCGGTACGTGTGCTGCGGGCAATTTAGTTCGCATTCGTGCCCATGTCCCGCCCAGCGCCGCCAGCAGGATAACGCTGCCACCCAGCAGTGCCATTCCGCTGGGTTGTTCATGGTGCAACAGCCATGTCCAGACCGGGTTGAAAACCGGCTCCGCCAGCAGCAATGTTGTGGCTTCCACCACCGGCACGTAAGGCAACGACCGGGTCAGCAACAAATACGCCAGCCCCACCTGAAACAGACCGAGGTACGAGATGATCGCCATATCCAAAGGTTCCATCGGCTTGCCCTGCAAAGCGAACGGCAGGCAGATCAGGAACGCAATCAGATTCCCGGCAATCATTGTCGCTCCCGCGGAATCGCCTGCGGTCTGACGGCGGCTCAGCCAGCGGAAGCCGGTGAGCGTGATGGCCCAGGTAACGCCCGACAACGCGGCCGCGATGTTTCCCGCCAGCGGATTCGTACCGCTGCCCGTGGCCTGCTCCGTCCCGGAGAGGATCAGCGCCGTACCCGCCAGCACTCCGCCCATTACGCCAAGATCGAGCCGCGTCAACCTTTCCCGCAGTACCAGCGGCCCCAGCAAAAGCACGAAGAATGGATACGTGGATTGCAGCATAATCGCGTTGGTGCTGGTGGTCAGGCGATTCGCGCTCACGAACAGGATGAAGGTTGCGGCGTGGGCGCAACCGATCAGAACCGCCTGCCAGTTCAGCGCCCGCCGCGCCGCCGGGAGCCCGACCCACAGCACAATCGCGGCGATCCCGGACCGGTAGCCCGCCACCTGCCAACTCGAAACCGACGCCGCTTTGATGGCCGCCCCGCCCGTGGAGAACAGCAGGGCCGTGGCCAATAACATCAGACGCCTGGATAATCCGGTCAACTTACAAGGGTAGTCGACCGCCAAAAATGAAATACTCTCCATGCGAAACTTCCTTGCCTGAGTTACCGTAGATGTAGCAGGAGTAAGGCGTTGCATATCGTGGTGGACAGTGCGGAACCAAGGGAAGCTGATCCCCTCGCCGTTCCGCGCCCGAAATGGCGCCCCACATTGCGTTACCTGTCGCAGACCGAAGTTCACGTCTATGCGCTCTCCATCGGCGCCAGTGTTCTGCTCAGCTTTTTCCCGTTCCTGATCGTCATGCTCACGCTGGTGCGGGACGTGCTCCACCTGCCCGGCGCGGAGCGCGCTTTGACCATGGCTATTCGCGACTATTTTCCTGGCGATCTGGGGACCTTCATCGCGCGGAATCTAACCAAAGTGAACCATGGCCGTTTTCAGATTGTGTCTTTCGTTCTGCTCCTGTTCACCGCCAATGGGATTTTTGAACCGCTGGAAGTGGCGCTCAATCGCGCCTGGGGAATCACCCGCAACCGCAGTTACCTGATGAATCAGCTGCTCAGCCTGGGCCTCATCATCTTCTGCGGCGGTCTGGCGCTGGGTTCGGTGCTGCTCACCGCAGTCAATCAGAATTTCGTGGCCAACCAGTACGGGCTTCGCGTATTGCCGGCGTGGATGTCGCTCACCATTTTTAAGCTGGGCGCCTTCCCCGTCACCATTCTTTCGCTCGCCATTACTTACTGGGTTTTACCGAACCGGAAAGTACCGGTGCGAGGCATTCTGCCCGTCGCAGTGATGGTGGGCGGCGCGCTGGAACTATTGAAGTACGGATTCCTGTTTGCCTTCCCGTGGCTCGACAGGAAATTCCAGAACGAGTACGGACCGTTCCACTATTCGGTGTCTATCCTGGTGTTCGCGATGGTCACATCGCTGGTGGTTCTGGCAGGCGCGGAATGGTCAGCGCGTGTGCGCAACGACGTTACAACTTCACTGTAACGGTCTTCACTTCGGTGTACTGTTGCAGGCCGTACTCGCCCAGTTCACGGCCCATTCCAGACTGTTTGAAGCCCCCAAAGGGCGCCGCCGGATCCAGTGCGTTATAGCAGTTCACCCAAACTGTACCGGCACGTACTCCGTTGGCCACGTTGTTGGCTTTGGAGATATCTTTCGTCCATACCGCCGCCGCCAGGCCAAAATCAGTATCGTTGGCGCGCTCGATCACTTCCCGCATGGTCTTGAAACGCAGGATGCTCATGACCGGTCCAAAGATCTCTTCGCGGGCGATGCGCATGGAATCGGCCACATCCGCGAATACCGCGGGGCGAATAAAGTAGCCGCGATCAAACACCCGTTCACCGCCGCATACCAGACGGGCGCCTTCGTTCACACCAATCGCGACGTAGCTCATAATGCGGTCGAACTGCGCCTGATCCACCTGCGGCCCCTGCTCTGTGCGCATGTCGAGGGGGTCGCCGATCTTCCGTTCCTGGGCGCGTTCGGCGCTGCGGGAAACGAATTCATCGTAGATTTTCTCTTCCACGTAGACACGCGAACCCGCCACGCAGCTTTGCCCCTGATTGAAGAAAATGCCGGCATGGGCACCTTCCACCGCGTCATCCATATCAGCGTCGGCGAAAACGATGTTGGGGCTCTTGCCACCCAGTTCCAGCGTGACCCGTTTGAGGTTCGACTTCGCAGCGGCTTCCATAATCAGGTGCCCCACTTCATTGGATCCGGTGAAGGCAATCTTGTCGACCTGCATGTGCGCAGCCAGCGCCGCACCCGCTGTAGGGCCAAATCCCGGCAGAATATTGACGACGCCTGCCGGGAAGCCCGCTTCCACAATCAGTTCACCCACGCGAAGAGCGCTCAGCGGCGTCTGCTCCGCGGGTTTCAGAATGACGGTATTCCCCGCCGCCAGCGCGGGCGCAAGCTTCCACGCCTGCATCATCAGCGGAAAGTTCCACGGGATGATCTGCGCCACCACGCCAACCGGTTCATGGCGCGTGTAGCTGAAATAGTTGCCACTGACGGGGATGGTACGCCCCTGGATCTTGTCGGCCCAGCCGGCAAAGTAGCGGTAGCAGGCGATAGCCAGCGGCAGATCCACGCGCCGCGATTCGCGCAGCGGCTTGCCGTTATCCACCGATTCCAGCAGCGCCAGTTCGTCGATATGCTTTTCCATCAGATCGGCAAGCCGGTAGAGCAGTTTGCCCCGTTCGGCGGCTGCCATGCGTCGCCAGCCGCGGCTTTCGAAAGCCGCCCGCGCCGCGGTTACGGCCAGATTCACATCCGCAGCATCGGCCTCTGCCACCTGGCAAATCTCTTCGCCGGTGGCCGGGTTGATGGTGGCGAAAGAGCGACCCGCGCTGCTTTCGACCCACTTGTTGTTGATGAGGAGCTGCCGGGGAAAGGCCTCAGGGGACATGTGGTTAGGCGACCGGCTGTTCCTGCCCGTTCACCGGCAGAGCGCGGGCACCGGTGAGCCATTCCAGTTCCATATCTTTGGAAACTTCGTCGAGCATCGGCAGCGTGACCTTACGTTGCTCCATGGCAAAAGCCGTGAGCAGCAGGTTGTCGCAAACCGAATTGATGATGCGGGGAATGCCACCTGTGCGGCGATGAATCTCTGCTACCACCAGCGGCGGGAAAACTGTCTGTTCGCGCATGCCCGCGCGCTGCAGGCGAGTTGCGATGTACTGATCCGACTCATCGGCGTTAAATGGCCGCAGCTGGCAGCGCAGCGCAATACGCTGCTTTAACTGACGAAAACGCTGTTCGGAAAGCTTGACGTCCAGTTCGGGCTGGCCCGACAAAATAATCTGCAGCATCTTGCCGCGCCGGTTTTCCAGATTGCCCAGCAGGCGGATCTCTTCGAGGACGTCCCAATCGAGGTTTTGCGCTTCATCCACAATCAGGACCGTAGTGAATCCGCGGTTAGCGCGCTCCAGCAGCATAACGTTCAGCGCGAACAACACTTCCATCTTCGAAGTTCGCGTACACTGCAGGTCGAAATCGTACGCGATCATTTCAAAAAACTGATCAGGCGTCAGCCGGGAATTGAAAATAAAGCCGAATGGAGTGTGATGCGCCGTCAGATGGTCGCGCAGGCATTCCAGCATGGTGGTCTTGCCGGTTCCCACTTCGCCCGTTAACAAAATAAAGCCCTTGCGGCTCTGCACACCGTAAATCAGATTGGCCAGCGCCTCCTCGTGTTGCGGACTCCGATAGAGGAACGCCGGATCCGGACTCAGATTGAAAGGGCTGCTGATTAACCCGAAGAAAGCCTTATACATGAACCGCCCTAAGCGTAGCATGCAAAGGGCCAAACCATGTTGTCAGCGATACTGGAACTACCCCCTCATGCCTGTCTTTCAGTACCAGACACCACACGGCCTCGGTGTCTCGCGGCGCTCTTCCCGGTTGCCCTATGGCCGGGGCCTTACGCGCTTCCTCCGCGATCTGGATAAACACCGCGGCGTGTATCTTTCTTCCGGTTATGAATACCCTGGCCGATATTCCCGCTGGGACATCGTATGCATCCGCCCCCCGCTCGAAATCATCGGTTTTCAGCGTGATGTCACCTTCCGTCCGCTGAACGAGCGCGGTGTGCGGATCAATCACATGCTGGCGAAAGTGTTGCAGCAACATCCACACTGGGAAAGCTTCCACGAAGAAGGCGGCACGCTACAGGGGTGCCTGCGGCCAATGTCCGGCGTCTTTTCCGAAGAAGAACGCAGCAAACAGCCCTCCATCTTCTCTGTGCTGCGCGCCCTGATCGCCGAGTTTCGCAACGCTGCCGACGACAAGCTGGCGCTGGCCGGCGCGTTTGGATTCGACCTGCTGTTCCAGTTCGAGCCCATTCCGCTGCGGCTGCCACGCGACACCCGCAAAGATCTTCAGCTTTTCCTGTGCGATGACATCATCTACATGGATCGCAAGCGGGAAACCATCGACCGCTACTCCTACGATTTCGAATACGAAGGCATCTCGACCAGCGGGCTGGAACGCACTGGCGAAACTGTGCCGCGCACGCCAAAGCGTAAACCCGCCGCCATCACTTCCGACCACACGCGGGAAGAGTACATGGCCAACGTGGAGACCGCCCGCCAGGGCATGGCCCGCGGCGACTACTACGAAGTGGTGCTCCGCCAGGCCTTCAAAACCACCTACTCCGGCAAAGCCACCGACCTGTTCCGGCGTATGCAGCAGGCCAACCCGAGCCCCTACGAATTTCTGCTCCAGCTGGGCGACGAGCAACTGGTGGGCGCTTCGCCTGAAATGTTCGTGAAGGTGGAAGGTTCACGAGTAGAGACCTGCCCGATTGCGGGCACCGTGCGGCGCACCGGCGACCCGATTGAAGACGAAAAGAACATCCGCGAGCTGCTCAACTCGAAGAAGGAAGAGTCTGAGTTGACCATGTGTACCGACGTGGACCGCAATGACAAGAGCCGGGTTTGCGTGCCGGGTACGGTGCGCGTGATCGACCGCCGGTTGATCGAAAAGTATGCCGGGCTGTTCCACACCGTGGATCACGTGGAGGGCACGCTGGCGGCGGAATTCGATTCGCTGGACGCCTTTCTCAGCCATATGTGGGCGGTGACCATTGTTGGCGCGCCCAAGAAAGCCGCTGCCATGGCGGTAGAAAGTCTGGAGAAGACCGCCCGCGGATGGTACGGCGGCGCGATTGGAATGCTGTCGCTGAATGGCGATATCAATACCGGCATTCTGATTCGCACCACCTACCTGAAAGACGGTTACGCAACCTACCCGGCCGGCGCGACGCTGCTCTACGACTCCGATCCCGCCGAAGAGGAGAAAGAGACACGGCTCAAGGCTACCGGGTTCTTCCGCCTGCTGGGTACGCCGGAAGCGAAGCCGGCTGTGGAAATTGTGGCGCAGGAGCCGGTTCGGCTGAAGCTGCTTCTGATTGATAACGACGACTGCTTCATCCACACTCTGGCCAACTATGCGCGCCAGGCCGGAGCGGAAGTGGTGACGTGGCGCGCGGGCACGCCACTGGAAATTCTGGACAAAGTGCCGGCCGATATGATTCTCATCTCACCGGGGCCGGGCCGACCTGAAGATTTCGGCGTGCCGGCGTTGGTGAAGTATGCCGCGGCGAAGAAGATTCCTGTGTTTGGCGTGTGTCTGGGCTTGCAGGGAATCGTGGAAGCCTTTGGCGGCGAACTGGGCATACTGCCGTACCCGATGCACGGCAAACCTTCGCGAATTCTGCACCAGAACGAGGGCGTGTTCGCCGGATTGCCAGTGGAGATGGAAGCAGGCCGCTACCATTCGTTGTTCGCGATTCCGGAACAACTGCCGGCGTGCCTGGAAGTGACCGCGCGAACCGAAGACGGCGTCATCATGGGCATCCGCCATCGTGAGTTGCCGATTGAGGCGGTGCAGTTTCACCCCGAATCGATTCTCTCCGCGCATGCCGATACCGGCTTGAAACTGATGCGCAACGCGGTCCGCAACGCAGGGGCACGGCTCAGGCCCTGACGAACGGATTGGTCTTCTTCTCGCGCCCAATGGTGGTGTTTTCGCCGTGGCCCGGGATGACGACGGTTTCATCCGGCAGCGTGTATAGCTTGCCGCGAATCGACTGCGCGATCATGCCCGTATCGCCACCGGGTAAATCGGTCCGGCCCACGCTGTCGCGGAAAAGGGTATCGCCGGCGAGCACTTTCTGCTCCAGCGGCAGGTAGAGCGAAATGCTGCCCGGTGTGTGACCGGGCGTATGCAGAACGGCAGCCTCCATAGACCCCACGCGAAGTATGTCGCCCTCCTTCACGGGCGTGTCGATACCGGGATTCAGAGGCGTCTCCATGTTCAGCCAGCCGGCCTGTACGGCCAGATTGTCGGCGAGGAATGAATCTTCCTGGTTCATGTATACGGGGGCACCGGTGAGGGCCCGTAGTTTGTGTGCGCCGCCTATGTGATCGATATGCGCGTGGGTGATTACGATCATTTTTACGGTGAGTGCGTGGCGCTGCAGAATGGCGACGATCTCAGGGATATTGTCGCCCGGGTCGACCACGATGGCTTGCCGGCTTTCTTCATCTCCCAGCACAGAGCAATTGCATTGCAGCGTTCCAACGGGCAGTATTTCGTGAATCAAAGATTGGCTCCTGATTGCATCCAGCTTCGATCATCGCGCATGATGGTGGATGACATGGCTATTGCGATACTGATGCGGTTCCTTCATATTTTCTCGGCGGTGACCATCGCGGGGGGTCTGTTGGGCTGGAAGTTCGCCACCCAGCCTGCTCTGGATGCGGCTGCCGCTGACAAACGGAGCGCACTGAGCGATGTGGCCGCGGCGGCGTGGCGGCCACTGGCGATTTTCGGTGTAGGGGGGTTGCTGGTGTCGGGCCTGTACAATGCAGCCAATGTCCACGGTGTCACGAAGATGTACTACGTGGCGCTGGGCATCAAGGTGTTGCTGGCTCTGCATATCTTTGCCTCCGTCATCCTGGCCACCAAACCGGGCAACCCGAAACGGGCGCGACAGATGGCGGGCGCGGCATGGGTTGCAGTGGTTGTGGTTGTGATCTCGGTGCTGCTGCGCTGGCTATGACCAACGGCTTGCGCTTGCTCACCGTCGATGCCGGAATGATTAACCTGCAGGCACGCGGACGGATTCGCGTGACCGGCGAGGACGCGGCGCGCCTGCTGCACGCCATGACCACGAACCATGTGCAGGGTATGAACGCAGGAGAAGGCATCTATGTTTTCTTTCTGAACGCCCAGGGCAAGATTCTGGCCGATGCCAATCTGTACCGTTTCGACGATTATTTTCTGCTGGACACCGAACCGGAAACACGCCAGAAGCTGATGCAGCATCTGGATCAATACATCATTGCGGACGATGTAACTCTGGAAGACGTCACGGATTCCACCAGTTGTACTGCGCTGGAAGGTCCGCGAGCTTTTGGTGCGGCGCGGGAACGGGGTGTGCCCGAACCGGAAAAGGAACTCTCGCACATTCCGTGGGGCGACTACACGGTGATTGCGGCGTCTGCCACGGGTGCTCCGGGGTTGCGCTTTATGGGCCCGGTTTCGGCCCCGTTTCTGCCGGCCGGCGTAGAGATTGCACCGGCAGACGATGCCGAGGCCGCCCGGATTCTGCACTATCGCCCCCGTTACGGTGATGAAATCGATGAACGTTCCCTGCCGCAGGAAACCGTGCAAATGCGCGCCGTTCATTTTACGAAGGGCTGCTATTTGGGCCAGGAAATTGTGGAGCGCATCCGTTCGCGCGGTCATGTGAACCGGGTATTGATGGGATTCCATGGCGAATCGGACGACGCCCCGCCAGCGGGCTCGGTGATTATTGCGCTGGGTAAAGAAGCCGGTGAAGTGGCATCAGCAGTGGCGGTGGACGGGAAATTCTACGGGCTGGCCTACGTGCGAACACCGGTGGCAACGCCGGGGGCAATTGTGGGGATAGAAGGCCGTCCGGCCGAACTGGCAACGCCGTTCGTTTAATTCGGACCACTTCCTTAACGGGCGCGGCACGGTACAAGGCTGGCGCGCCGCTCGTCCCTTAAACTGAGGTCTTGGATCCCGTGACAATTGCCGTGTTGGCCGAGAAGCCGTCGGTTGCACGCGATATCGCGAAAGTTCTTGGTGCCACCACCAAGGGTGACGGTTACCTGCACGGAAATGGTTATGTGGTCACGTGGGCTATCGGCCATCTGGCGGCCCTCGCCCAACCGCACGAGATACGCGCCGAATGGAAAGCGTGGCGGCGTGATTTGTTGCCCATGCTGCCCGACGGCTGGCCGCTGGTGGTGAGCGAAAAGACCAAAGATCAGTTTGAGACGGTGCGAAAGATTCTGCTCTCGCCGCGCGTTTCCCGCGTCATCTGTGCCACCGACGCAGGGCGCGAGGGCGAGCTGATCTTTCGCTACATTTACGAAGCCGCGGGGTGCGCCAAGCCGGTCACCCGTCTGTGGATTTCGTCTCTCACCCCGGAAGCCATTCGCAAGGGTTTCGAGACCATCCGGCCAGCCAGCGACTACGACGCTCTGGCCGAAGCGGCGCGCGGTCGCAGCCGTGCCGACTGGCTGGTGGGCATGAATCTCTCCCGCGCCTACACCCTGACGTACGGCGGTGAACTGAGCGTGGGCCGTGTGCAGACGCCCACCCTGGCCATGGTTGTGGAGCGGGAACTGGAGGTTCGTCGATTCGTTGCGGAAGATTATGTGGAAGTCATCGCGGAATTCCGGCCTTCCGGCATAACCGGTGCTGAGTCGTATACAGGGACATGGGTGCATGATGGGAAGGACCCGAGGTCGGCGCGGCTGGCAGCGGATGGCGTGGAAGCAACGCAGATTGCGGAACGCGCCCGCACCGGCAGTGCCGCCATCGAATCCATTCAGGAAGAAACCCGGCGCATGGGGCCACCGCCGCTCTACGATCTCACGGAGTTGCAGCGCCATGCGAACCGCTTGTTCGGATTCAGCGCACAGAAGACCCTTGATGTTGCGCAAATTCTTTATGAGCGGCACAAGCTGATCAGTTATCCGCGAACCGACAGCCGGCATCTGTCGCACGATGTGGCGTTGACGTTGCCCCGTATTGTAGAAGCGATTGCGGAAAAGTACCGCGATGCTCTGGCGCCTGGTACCGGCGAGAGACCGCTGGATCGGAGGTTTGTGGATGACGCAAAAGTGACCGATCACCATGCGATCATTCCAACCACAACTTCGCCCGGCAACGCCACGGTGTCCCTGGACGAGAAGAAGATTTACGACCTGATTTGCCGTCGCCTGCTGAGCGCCTGGCATGAGGAGCACATCTGGTCCATCACCACCGTGATTACGGCAATCGTGAATGTGGCGCAGACGGATCGCTATCACGCCGCTGGAAAGATGGTTCGGCAGGTTGGCTGGAAGGCGCTCGATCTACAGGCCCAGGGAAAGAAGACGGAAGGAAAAAAGACGGAAGTGGAAGAGCAGTCACTTCCGTCCGCCCTCGCGCGCGGTCAGGCGCAGGACGTACTCAAAGCGGAAATGCTTCGCAAGAAGACGCGCGCGCCCAAACGGCTCACGGACGCGACGCTGCTCACGGCGATGCAGACTGCCGGGAAAACACTGGACGAAAAGGAGCTGTCCGATGCCATGAAGGACAGCGGGCTGGGGACTCCGGCCACACGGGCCGCCATCATCGAAGTGTTGATCAGGCGCGAATACATGGTGCGCAACGGAAAGAACCTCGAAGCCACGGAGAAAGGAATTCAGCTTATTGATGTGGTGCATCCGGAGGTGAAGAGCCCCGCGATGACCGGCCAGTGGGAGGCGCAACTGAAGATCATTGAACGCGGCTCCGCGCCCCTGCAGCCCTTCATGCGCGGGATTGAGGAATATGTGCGGGAAGTGGTGGGCAAGGTTTCGCAAATGCCCGCGGCCGCACGTCCACCCCGTTCGCAGGGGGAAGGGCCGATGCAACCCGGGCTGGCTGCGGCTGCTGTTCCCGCCCTCACCGCACACCACGATGAGCCTCTGGAAGATCTGCTGCGGCGGGCGTTCGGCTTCCCCGGGTTCCGTGTGAATCAGGAAGAAGTCTGCCGCACGGTAGTGGAAGGGCGCGATGTTCTGCTGGTGATGCCTACTGGTGCGGGGAAGTCGCTCTGTTACCAGTTGCCGGGACTGGCGCGCGGCGGCACCACGCTGGTCATTAGTCCTCTGATTGCGCTGATGGAAGATCAGTCAACGAAGTTGCGGGAGCGCGGTTTCGCTGTGGAATGCATTCATTCCGGTCGGGATCGTGCCGCCTCACGGCAGGTCTGCGTGGACTACCTGAACGGCAGGCTCCAGTTCCTCTTCATCGCTCCCGAACGTCTGCGCGTGAGCGGCTTCCCGGAGATGCTGGCACGGCGCAAGCCTACTCTGATTGCGATTGATGAAGCGCATTGCATTTCGCAATGGGGTCACGATTTCCGGCCGGACTACCGGTTGCTGGGTAGCCATCTGCCCGCGCTGCGGCCCGCCCCGGTGATTGCGTTGACCGCAACCGCAACGCCCATTGTGCAGCAGGATATAGCTTCTCAACTGGGTCTGGAGACAACGGCAAAATTTATTCATGGCTTTCGCCGAAACAACATTGCCATTGAAGTTGTGGAGACAGGTCCGTCGCAGCGCCCGGGTTTGGCGCGCGAGTTGCTGCTGGATCCGGAGCGCAGGCCCGCGATCATCTACACGCCCAGCCGCAAGCTGGCGGGGAGCGTGGCCGCGCTGCTGGCCGCCGATTTCCCCTCAGCCGCGTATCACGCCGGCCTTGACTCCGAAAGCAGGAACCGCGTACAACAGCAATTTCTGGGCGGGAAGATCGATGTGATCGTAGCCACGATCGCGTTCGGCATGGGAATCGACAAAGCGAATATCCGTACGGTGATGCATACCGCTCTGCCCGGCAGCCTGGAGGCTTACTACCAGGAGATTGGACGCGCCGGCCGAGATGGCAAGCCGAGCCGCGCCATCCTCATGCACTCTTATTCGGACCGCTACACCCACGATTTTTTCTTTGAGCGGGACTATCCGGACGTCGAATTGCTGGATCGGATTTATGCGCGGTTGCGGCCTGAACCGCAACCGCGGCAGATGATCGAAAAACAGCTCCGTATTCCCGGGGACACATTTGAAAAGGCTCTGGAGAAACTGTGGGCTCACGGTGGCGCGATGGTGGATGCATCAGACGATGTGAGTATCGGCGGTGGCGCGTGGCGTGATTCGTATATCGCGCAGGGGGAACAGAAGCGCGCGCAAATTGAAGCGATGATCCGCTTTGCGCAGGGCAATCACTGCCGGATGTCGGCTTTGGTGCGGCACTTCGGCGACGTTGCTGACGGGCAGAAGGCGTGCGGCATTTGCGATTTTTGCGCGCCGGAAGACTGCGTTGCGCAACGTTTCCGCCCGGCCACGCAGAGCGAACAGACGCTGGCGCACAGAACGCTCGATTCCCTGACCATGAGCGGCAGATCAGTGGGCCAGCTGCATACCGAGATGGGGGGGGACAAGGCGCTGAGCCGCGATGCATTCGAGGAATTGCTGGGAGCCATGGCACGCGCGGGGCTAATTCGGCTTAGCGAGGCGGTGTTCGAGAAGGACGGAAAACAGATTCCGTACCGTAAAGCACACCTCACGCGGGAGGGCGAATCCGTTGATGAGGATACGCCGCTGGAGTTGACGATTCGCGATGCCGCCGTGCCGGTTGCGGGCAAGAGGAAAGGGCGGGCGGCAAAGCCTGCAACAAAGGCAAAGGGCCGGGTCAGCGCGAAGGTCACGCAGCCGCCCGCCGGGAGCGGCCACGATACCGAATTACGTGCAGCGGAAATGCTGCGCGCCTGGCGCCTGGGGCAGGCCAAACGTAAGGGCGTGCCGGCCTTCCGCATCATGTCCGACAAGGTGCTGACGGCAATCGCGGAAGATCAGCCCCAAACAGCGGCGGAGCTACTTGCTATTCCGGGGATTGGGATTGCCACGGTGGAGAAATACGGCGCGCAGTTGTACCAGATCTTGAATAAAGCGCGCGGCTGATGCACGCGCGATTACAGGTCGTGAGGTTGGAGGCCCGTCTTCTTTGAAATTTTTGCCAGGATAGCGGAGCCCAATTCTTCAGAGTCGTGAAACGAGAACGGGTAGTCCGCCCATCCGTCCTTCTTCATGATCTTGTGCGAGCCCACAGTCCGATCATGACGCCAGCCTGTCCGTTTCAGCGCCGTGAAAATGCGCTGCGCCTTTGACGAAGGCCAGGAACTCATGCGGCAACGTCGAATACCGTATTCGCAGAATCAGCGGGCAAGTCGCCCTGTGCAATACGGTCGAGCACAATTTCCTGTGCTGCCGACTGAGCCCGCTGGACGGCATCCGACTTCGAATCCCCATAGAGGACGATGTTCAAATCCGGTACTTCCGCAATCCATCGACCATCGACCTCGCGGTCGAGCTCAATTGTGAGCTTCATGGCTACAACTTAGCACCGCCCGGAATGAGCATGGATGAGGCAACGTATCCATCAGTGAAGGATCGTCAGGAAACCAGAAATGCCTGAAGTAGATTTCCCAACGGGGCAAGGCGAAATTGAGTCGGCTACATCGGCTGTCACCGCAGTGCGGCCCATTGCAGGCAGGCGCCTCGTCTGCCAGAGCGTCTCTGTGCAGGAATCGTGGAAAGCCTCGTCGAATCCTTCCCTGAGCGGAAGGAGCGCACTGTACAGACACGCGTTCAGCAGGCCGAACAGCAAAATGACATGACGGCACCGCATGGGCCAAAGGGCCGCGATCGGTGCCGCAAGGCCACCGCCACCGTGCGGTAACGTTTTGGTTGCCTGCGGCACACGCCCATCATCCTGTACATCCTGACTTCGCGGAAGCGCCGCGCGACGCTATGATACTTACAGATGGCCAAGGCGATGCAGGATGTGTACGCAGGCCGGTCAGCTCGCGACTGGTCCAGCAGACTGTATAGAGCGCTGCTACCTCCTGATCCTTTTATCCGCAACTCCGCCGAACCTCTGCACTTTCCTCTGGGCCGCTGGAACCTTTATGTTGGTGGCGGCGGCTCGAAACCGGAAGGGTATGTGAACATCGACCTGTTTCCTCTGCCTGGGGTGGATGTTGTCGCCGATGCGGAAAGCCTGCCTTTTCCCTCTGGCTTGTTTCAGTGCATCGAGTGTGACGCGGTCCTGGAACATGTGAAAGACCCGGGTCAGGTGATGCGGGAACTGCAGCGTGTGCTGGCCCAGGCCGGACACCTGCACATCGTCACGCCGTTCTGCCACCCATTTCACGAGTATCCTCGTGACTTTCACCGCTTTACTCCGGATGGCCTCCGGCAACTGGCAGGCAGCGAATTCGAAGTGCTCGCTGAAGGCTGGAGAACCGGGCCCACCGCCACTATGCTGGTGTTTCTGCTGGAGTACGTCAAACTCTGGCTCCCGTGGCGGGCCTGGCGGGTTCTTGCCCACGGCGTGCTCGGCTGGATGTTGTTTCCGTTCCGCTACCTGGACCTGTTGTTCTTCCGGTCACCCCGGGCAGGCACAATCGGCAACCACTGCTACATCAGTTTGCGAAAACGATAGCGGGACACATCAAAACGGAGAATTGCGGAGCTGCCTCAGGAAACCAGAAGCTCCACGGTGAAGCCCTGGAACAAACCGGTTTCCAGAACTCCGGTGATGGCCTTCAACTCGCGCTCCAGCCCGCTTCCGATTTCGGGGAAGCGGACGTCCAGAATAAAGTTTCCGTTCTCGGTCACCACCGGGCCGTCTTTACCTTTGCCCAGGCGCAGTACGATCTCACTTGCGCCCAGCCTGCGCAAATCCTTCTCCACTACTGTCAGCGACGACGGGTGGATCTCCACGGGTATAGGGAATTTCCGGCCGAGCCGCTCTACACGCTTCGATTCATCAATGAGAATCAGGGACCGCGCCGCGGCGTGCATCACCAGCTTCTCTTTAAACATGGCACCACCGCGGCCCTTGATCAGGTTCATGGCGGGGTCCACTTCGTCGGCACCATCGAAACACCAGTCGGGCGAATGCTCCCATAAAGATGTCACCGGAATGCCCACGGCAACGCAGGCAAGCATCATCTCATGCGACGTGGGAATTGCCATGCAGCGCAGGCCTTCCGCCTTGGCTCTCTCGCCCAGTGCCTGAATGGTCACGTAGCTGGTTGAGCCGGAACCGGCACCGAAGACATCGCCATCCTTCAGCAAAGCAGCCACCCGCGAGGCGACCTGCTGTTTCGCTTCCAGATTGTCGATGGTACCCGGCCAGCGGTAGGCGGCGACGAGGGAGGAATTGGTTTTCATAGTATTATTCGATGCCACCCCTGTAAATATCGTGCAGGCGCAGGAGCCCCACACAGTGGCCGCTTTGCGGTTCCACCACTGGCAGCACGGAAATCTGCCGCGGCCGGTCTTCCATGATCGATAGTGCGTCATGCAGCAGCGCACCGGGCGCAACGGTTATGGGCGCGCGCGTCATCACATGCGACGCCTGCAGCGGGCGTATGTCTTCGTGTTGCTCAAGGGCGCGCCGCAGGTCGCCATCTGTGACGAGGCCAATCAGAGCGCCATCCTGGCCGGTTACGCAGGCTGCGCCCAGAGCACGCCCGGACATTGCAATCACTACCTGACGCAGCGGTGTCTCCAGGGAAACCCACGCGACGCTCTCGCCCACATGCATGACTTCGCGTACCGTCAGACTGAGGTTGCGGCCCAGTTGTCCGCCGGAGTGCAGGTGGCGGAAGTCTTCCCTGCCGAAGCCGCGCGCCTGCATCAGAACAATCGCCAAAGCGTGTCCGGTAGCCAGCGCGACCAGGGCACTCGAACTGGGAGTAAAGCCCTCGGGATCAGCCTCGCGTTGCACCGAGGCATCCAGCACGACCGAGACTTCCGATGCCAGCGGTGACGTTATGTTGCCGAGGATTCCAATCAGCGGGCAACCCATGGTTCGAAGTGGTTGCGCCAAAGCCAGCAATTCTGTGGTGGCACCGGAATTTGAGATCAGAATAACCGGGTCGCCCCGCTGGCAAACGCCGATATCGCCGTGCGATGCTTCCGCGGCATGGAGAAACACAGCCGGTGTTCCAGTGCTCTGCAAGGTTGCAGCGAGATGTTGCGCGATATGCCCGGACTTGCCCACTCCGGTGACGATAATCTTTCCGCTATGGCTCAGAATCAGCTCTGCGGCGCGAATCAATTCGCCGTTGACACGGGCCGCGGCCACGGCCACGGCGTCGGCTTGGGCGCGCATCGCCTGGCGGGCGCTGGCCTGCAAAATTTTATGATGCCCGGAGACTCCCACATCGCGTACCGTAACATGGCGATGTGAGCCACGCGAATTCAATTGTCGGTGTATGGGAACTGCTGGGCGGAGTTATGGCCGGGTCAGACGGCTCGGAGCGTCCGCTCTGGGGCGAGGGGGCGGGTGGTTTTCTGCTCTACACTCCCGAAGGATACTTCTCTGAACAGCTCATGCAGCCGGGTCGGCCACACTTTGCGACGCCTGATTTGCGCTCGGGTTCAACCGAAGAAAAGGCCAGCGCGGCCGAGACTTATGTTGCCTACGCCGGGCGCTATTCAGTGGGCGACGACTGGGTGACACACCACCCGGCAATCCACCTGTTCCCCAATTTCGTCGGCGTTGACCAGCCGCGCGGCTATCAAATTGAAGGGGACCAGCTCACGCTGACCACGCCGCGTGTGATGCGCGGAGAAGTGGAGTATCACGCGCGTATCCGCTTCGCTCGCCGCGAGGCGAATTAGAACGCCAGTCGTAGCTGAAACTCGATTCTCCGGTTGCTGGCACTGCCACCAAAAGCCCCGAAGCCGCCCGCAATCTGATTGGATCGCCCGAACAGCGGCGAGTTCACGTTGCCGATGATTGGCCCCTGGTTGACATGGTTGAGAATGTTGCGGCCGGCCACCGACACCGTGAGGTTGTAGTTGCGTTTGCCGCCGCCACCGCCGCCACCGGGGGTACCGAGATCGTCGCCAAAGCCGCCCACTCCGCGCCGCCCGGTTCCCGGTCCGGCAGTCACCGCGGGTCTGGCGGAACTCGTGCTTTCCGCATCGGCCGGGCCACCGCCTTTCCCTCCGCGTTCCCGCCGCAGGGCAAAAGTGCGCGCTACGCGCAGGTCTGCGGTGAACTGTCCGGGTCCTCGCCCGGCGTTGCGGGGGAGTACGGTTTCACCGGGCAGAGGGTTGGGATTCAGCACTCCATAAGACGTGGGCACGACGCCGGTGCGGTTGGGGTCGCCTGCCAGGCTGGGTCGCGCGGTATTGAGCGTGCTGCCAAAAATATCCTGACTGGTCACGATATCGAACGGCGCGCCACTCTGCATCACGATGAGCGGGCTGAAACGCAGGTTCCAGACTGAGCTGACCGTGCCGCCGATATTGCCGCGGTTGTGGATATCGGAATTGGCGGATCCATATTCGCCTGCCAGCGAATACTGGTTCGCCGGGTAGGTGTTGACGCCATCGGTATCACTGCGTGCGCGGTTGAAGGTGTAATAGCCGAACAGTGACACTTTGGGATTCAGACGTGAATTCACATTGACCACAACCAGATGTTGACGGTAAACGCCGGCCGATTCGATTTCATAGATCGGTCCGGAAGAGACGCCGTAGGGATACGTGCCGCTGCCGGTGACACCGGTGTAGGTTCCCGTGAGCGGCGCGTTGATATTCCGCGACCGCAACTGATGCGTGCCGCGGGAAGTGGTGTAGGTGACGGCCACGGTTGTGTTGTGGGGCAGTTGCCGTTCCATGCCGATGGCAGTTTGCAGAATGTAGGGCGCGCGCACTGAGGAGGACACAATCCGCCGCGTGGAACTGGCTGCCGGAAGAAGATTCGGAAGCAGCGGAAACGAATCGGGATTCACGACTGTGAACTGTTGCTGCCTGATTCCGTCGAAACGTTCCGCCAGCAGGGTATTTTGTTCATTCAGACGCTCATAGAACATACCGAAACCACCACGGACCACGGTTTTGGCCCGACTGCGCCCCTTGTTGCCCGGTGCCCACGCAAAGCCGATCCGCGGCGAAAAATCAGCGTGGTCAGAAACATTGGTCTGCGTTTCGTACCTGAGGCCATAGGTGAATGTGAAGTTGGGCCGAAGTCGCCAGTCGTCACCGATGAACAGGCCAAGATCGATCTGGCCGACCATGGCCAGCGGCTTGCCGAGCGCCAGCGTGAACTGCGTGGCACCCCCGCCCAGTTGGCGAATCTCTGCCGGTTTTCTTCCACCGAAGAACAGGGTCCGGCGGTACTGTTCGATGGAGCTGACGGTCTGGCAGTTCGGATTCGGTGTTAACGGGTTGCAGATGAGGCCCGGCGCCTGCATCTGCCCCGAGGCGTTCAACACCGGCCCATAGGCCCCGCCGAAGGTATAGACGCCATCGAAATTTTGTGACGACGTATCGTAAACCTGGACGGCTCGCAGACGGACGCCGCCTTTCACCGCATGTGAACCGAGCGCCAGCATCACGTAGTTCTGCAACTCGTAGTGATGGTGAAAAAAGCCGTTGTCGGGATTTGTGGGTCCGCCTCCGTTAAAGGCACCGGCTACGTTGATGCCAATTCCTTGCTGCAAAGCATCCTGCTGGTTGTGCTGGCGCAGGAACTGGAAGCGCGTCTCATCCACGGTGTGGGAGTTGATAATGGCGGTCTCAACCACCTGGTAGGCGTGCTCGGTAAGCAGAGTATTGGTAGCGCGGGTATCCAGATTGAATCCGCCCACGCCACCGTCTTTGGTATCGGTACGGGTGAGCCCGTAGCGGAATGTCAGAGTGTTGGTCTGGTTCAGCTGATAGTCGATGCGCGGGCTGATCCGTTGCCGCAGCAGGGGACTGGAAAAAACCTGGGTGTAGGGGCTGATGATGGCAAAAGTTTTCGGGTCGAGCGTGACCGCGTTGATGACGGAGCCGTTATCAATTTTCCGCTGATCGACGTCGAGGAAGAACGACGAGTGTCGGTTTAGCGCGCCGCCAATATTGCCGCTGTACTCTTTCAGATCAAACGGCGCTTTTTGCTGCGCGTACGGATTGCGGGAATTGAACGTGTCGTTGCCGTAGTTGAAGCCCACGGAACCGCGAAACCGGTCGGTGCCGGGTTTGGTCAGGATCTCGGTTCGCCCAAAGCCGATGGTGTCGAACTCCGGCGCGAAGGGGTTCTGATTCACGCGGATTTCCCGAATCGAACTTTTTGCCGGCAACACTGCGTCACCCGCTGCAAAGCCGTCAATGAAGATCTGCGCTCCGGAAGGTCCCGCCGCCGGCCCGGCCAGCGCCGCAAGGTCTGCCTGCAGATCGTCCGGGTCGTCCGACAGCGCATCCAGTGCATCCCCGGTGATGACGATGCTGGAGGCATTGGAAGAAGCGTCAGTATTCACCTGACCGGCACTCTGCTCTTCCACCGTGATTTCCTGTTTTTCCAGCACGAGGCGCAGGCCAATATCGAGCGTGACGGTGGCACCGGCGACTTCCACTGAGGTAGTTTCCGCCTGGGTCAAGCCGGGCGCTGCCGTGCGTACGGCGTACCGGCCCGCGGCCAGACCGTTGACGGTGTAGCCGCCATCATTGCCCGAAGTTGCTGTACGGGCAACGCCGCGGGGGCCGGTAACGGTGACGCGCGCCGCGGGAACAACCGCGCCAGACTGGTCTGTGACTACGCCGCGCAGCGCGCCCGTACCCTGACCGAATGCCGTAAAGGAGGAAACCAACAGAAGAAGTAAGCGCGAAGCGCGATGGAATGTCATGCGTGAGCCGAAAAAGACGTTTCGCGATAAGGATATCAGGCTATGATTTGCAGATAATCCGGGTGCCACGTCAAGCGCGATTCCGGCCCGCCCACGTCATTGCTGCGCCGAAGATCAAAGCACACACTCCGACGTAGAGATTTACAGGCGCGTCGGTGAGGGGCGCGCCGGCCGAGGGTGTGAAGCTGAGCAGCGCGCCCAGAATGAGAAAGAAGACGCCGATGGGAAGTTTGAGGTCGTTCACAATTCGATTCCTACCAGAACAGCAGATTCAGAATGGTAGCCGCCACAGCCACCGCAATGGCCAGGGGCACAGGCCGCCGGTACCAGGGTTCGCCGGAATCCGAGGGAAATTTTCCCAGGCCCCACACCAGACCGTGTAATTCAGACTCCGGTTTCGGCCGGGTCGCGAGGCTAACCGCGATGGTGAGGACAAAGCAGACAGACCACGCCATAATCGACATCCAAAGATTCTGCGCCATGGTGGAAGGGAAGATGTGGACGGTGGCCCCGAGCCATCCACCTTTGCCTTCGGCCACCGTCAGGCCGTGTGTGACCGCTGCGCCCAGCGTGCCGGAGAGAAGTCCGTAAAACGCCCCATGGCTGGTGGTGCGTTTCCAGAACATGCCCAGCAGGAAGGTGGCGAACAAGGGCGGATTCACAAAAGAAAACACCAGTTGCAGAACATCCAGAATATTGTTGTAAGACTGCGCCATATAGGCTGCGGCGATGGACAACGCAATGCCGCCCACGGTGGTGAGCCTGCCCACCAGCAGATAGTGGGAATCTGAGGCGTGGGGACGAATGTGTGCCTGATAGAGGTCGCAGGTGAACACGGTGTTAAAAGCTGTAACGTTGCCCGCCATCCCACTCATGAAGGAGGCCATGAGCGCCGTCAGGCCGAGGCCCAGCAGGCCGGAAGGGTAGAACTGGGCCATCATCGTGGTGAGCGCCATGTCGTAGTCGTAGGCGCCATCTTTCATGGGCAGGGCGTAGCCCACGTTCATCTTCATCAATGCCATGGCCGCAATACCGGGCACGATCACAATGAACGGCATGATCATCTTCGGAATGGAAGCAATGATGGGTGTACGCCGCGCCGCCGACATGGATTCCGCCGCCAGCGCGCGCTGCACCACCAGGAAATCCGTGCACCAGTAGCCGAAGGAAAGCACAAAGCCCAGCCCGGCCACCATCCCGAAGGCTTCCATGCCCATGGGATTCTCCGCCGGTGAACCGAGATAACGCCACGTATGCGTCATCACCGGATCCAGACGGGAAGCCATGCCCTGCCAGCCTCCGGTCTTTGCCACTGCCAGAATCGCCAGCGGCGCGAAGCCGATCACGATCAGAAAGAACTGCAGAACTTCGTTGTAAATGGCACCGGTCAAGCCGCCGGTGAAAGTGTAGACCAGAACGATGGCGGCGGAGAGCAATACGCTTTGCTCAAAACTCCAGCCCAACACAAGTTGAAACAACTTTCCCAGCGCATACATGGAAATACCGGAAGAAAAAATGGTCATGGCCGCGAAGGTCAGAGCATTGAGCGCCCGCGTCTTCTCGTCGAAACGAAGGCGCAGGTACTCGGGCACACTGCGGGCCTTGCTGCCGTAGTAGAACGGCATCATGAAGACACCGGCGAAGATCATTGCGGGTACAGCGCCAATCCAGTAAAAGTGAAAGGTGAGAATTCCGTACTTGGCACCGGAAGCGCACATTCCCATTACTTCCTGAGCGCCCAGATTGGCGGCGATAAAGGCCAGGCTGGTAATCCAGACCGGAGACGAGTGGCCGGAATTCAGAAAGTCGCCGCTCGATTTCACCCGACGCCGCACCACCATGCCAATGCCCAGCACGAAGGCGAAGTAGAGAATCAGGATGGTGTAATCGACGGCCCGGAGATGGAGCACTGGATGCTCATATTACCGCACCTTGACGTCAGCCTGTCGCGCAAGATCAGGCCTTAATACACGCAGCGGTAAGGAATCGCCCATCGGCGCTGGGGATTTCGCCCACAATACGCAGACCGGCCTGCTCGGTGAGCAGCCAGCGGAAGGCTTCCGGCGTCAGCATATAGCGGAAGTTTAAAAGAATCCGCTCACCGCGTGCCAGATTGACCTGGCGACCGGCGGCCATCAGTTCCATATCGCGCGACGCCTGAAAACGGCGCGTCAACATGTGCAGACCTTCCAGGCGGTCGTCCGACTTTTCTGTGAATTCCAGGTTGCCATCTTCTGGTTTGACGCCGATACTGGCGAGGGGGGCAAACACAAAACGCTTTTGTTCTTCGGACGGTTGTTTTTCGCCCGGAGGATACAGGCGGCAATCGACAATCAGAATGTCGCCCTTTTTGACACATCCGGCCACATGCCTGAGTTGCTCCAGGGGATCGAAGCCGCCCAGCGTGTTGCCCGTCATGAAGAATAATCGGGGTGACTCCGCCACATCAGCGGCCAGAACCAGGTGAACCGGGCTGGAAATATCCGCCTTAATGCCCAGCACTTCACAATCGTCGTCTTCGGCACCGGCGCACGCCGTTTCCAGAAACGTCTGACTGGCGTCAACCGGGTAGTACTTTACTTCGCGACCGGCCGCCATCAGGGCGCGCAGCACTAAACGGTCGCGAATGCCGTCACCGGCGCCAAAACTGATAACGGGCACACGCTCTCCGAATCCTTTGGTAAGATCGGCGGCACGTGCAGCCAGCCCTTCCCACGTGGCACTGAGCGATACCTGTGAAAGGGCGGCGAGCGCATTCCATGCGTGTACAGAGTGGGGTGACCAGAAGAAAAATTTCTCCGGCAGATCGCGGGCCTCAATGGACTCGGCGAACTCCTCGGCAATCTCCGCTTCGGTGAGCAGAACTTCAATATTCATTTCTTCACCAGCTTACTCCTGCGTGCGTTCCACTGAGGAATGGACACACTTCGGGTGTACGGGCCGATCAGAGGTGCGGGGAAACTACTTCGTCTGACCGAGTGCGGTCTTGACACGGGCGTGCAGTCGACTCTTGTAGCGGGCGGCGGTGCCGCGCTTAATGTAGCCCCGTTGCGCAGCCTTGTCAATTACTGAAAACGTGCTGGTGAGCGTGGCGTTCAGATCGCCGGGGTTCTTATCTGCCAGGGCCTTCCGCATGGCGCGGATCTGATGGCGCAGGCGGGTGCTTGCGAAACGATTGAATGCAGTGCGGCGTACGGTGGACCGGACGCGCTTCTGCGCGGTAACATGATTAGCCATCTACTCTGTATAACCTCTGCTGTGAAAGCTCGACCCCTGAGGATAACACGGGCTCCCTGCCGGCGCTTTCTCAGGAGCTTTTCGTCGGCGTTTTGATGAGTTTGCTCCAGTCGCGCACCTCGCCCGGAAGCCGACCGGAACCTTGGGCCCCGAACATCCACCCCGGGTATTCCGGCGCCAGGCTGCTGGCTTCCTGAAGCTGCTGCAAATCGTCTACTTCCAGCTTCACATCCACCGATTTGAGGTTGTCCTGTAACTGGGTGGCCGTTTTCGCCCCGATGATCACGCTGGTCACCACAGGCTGGTGCAAAAGCCATGCGAGTGCCACCTGTGCGACCGTGGCGCCGCGCCGTGCCGCAACATCCTGCAGCACCTCAACGATCCGGTAACCCTTCTCCACGTCTACCGGCGGAAAGGTGAATTTGCTTCGCCGCGAGTTTTCGTCGCTGGCACCCTGGCGGGTGAACTTGCCGGACAGGAATCCTCCGGCCAGCGGGCTCCACACCAACAGGCCCATTTTTTGATCGACCAGGGCAGGGACAATCTCTCGTTCGAGGTCGCGGCCCACCAAAGAGTAGTACGACTGCACCGTAATGAACTTCTCCATATGACCGAGGGCAGATACGCCCAGAGCCTTCATGATGTGCCACGCCGCCAGGTTGGAGCAACCGGCATAGCGGATTTTGCCCTGGCGCACCAGATCGGTGAGCGCACCCAGAATTTCCTCAAAGGGGGTGAACGGGTCCAGACCGTGAATCTGGTAGAGATCAATGTAGTCTGTATTCAGCCGCTTCAGGCTGGCTTCCACCGCCTGAAAAATATGCAGGCGCGACAACCCTACCTGATTCGCCCCCGGCCCCATTCTGCCGAAGACCTTGGTGGCCACCACTACATCATTTCGCCTCGCGCCCAGAGCCTTGCCCAGCAGCACCTCGGACTCGCCCGCGGAATAGGCATCGGCAGTGTCGAAAAAATTCACCCCGGCCTCCAGCGACTGGCCTACCAGGGCATCCGCCTCCGTCTGGCCCAGGCCGCCGATGAGGGACCAAAGCGTGCCCGGAATCTGGCCAAATGTCATGGTGCCCAGACACAGTCGCGACACGAACACGCCCGTATTACCTAATTGCTGGTATTGCATCGCTTCATTTTAGCCTGGCGCACGCCCGCCGACGCTGTATATTGTAGAGGTCCCATGGCTACCCTAAAGTCCGCATCCCTGCTTCCGCTTTTGACCCTTGCCGCGAGCGCCGGTATGGTTTTCCTGCCTGCCTATCCGGCTGGAGTGGTCGTATTCGACGAGTCGAAGGGAGCGGTGGTGGATAAGATCCCGCTCTCCACCGGCATTCCCATGTCCATCCGCCTGTCGCAGGATCACAAGCTGATCTACGTCACCACGGTGGATCACAACGGCATTGAAGTGATTGATATTGCGACCCGTAAGGTGGTCAAACATTTCCAGCTCAACACGGGCACGAAACAGATTCGCTTCACCGGCGGCGTGGCCGATCCAGCCAACAAGCTCTTCTACGCCATTACGACCGAGATTGACAAGAGCATAGACCACTTCAGCGTCAGCAAGCCGAAATACACCATCATTGATCTGGAGCAACAGAAGGTGCTGAAGACCTTCGACATTCTCCCCCAGGACGAAAAAGTTAACGCCGGCCCTGGCTTTGGGCGCGGCAATCTGGAAATTTCGCCGGACGGCAAATACCTCTACCAGTTCCGCGACAGTGTTGTGGTGATGAACGCCGCTGACTTCTCCGTGGTGGACCGGATCGACCTGGCCAAACCGGATCTTCCCGGTCTGGAGGGCGTTCGCTTTGGGCAAGACCTGGATTCCATCAGCGAAAACGGGCAACATATAACCGTATTTAACGCGGAAGATCCCTACGTTCACAACAAGATCTTTGGCATTGGCCGGTTTGACCTTGCGTCCCGCAAAGTACAGTTCGACCCGATCGGACCGGCTCCGGCCGCGATGTCCGGCCTGCAAATCTCCGCCGACAGGAAGAGCGGTTATGTAGCGGTTTCCAATATGGCGCAGGGCAATAAACGCTGTGAATTCTGGAGTTTCGACATGGCCGGGTTGAAGATCAAGCAGACCCAGGAGTTCGCGTGCCGCGCCCGGTTCACGTTCGGCATTTCCCTGGACGGAAAAAAACTATATATATATGGTGCCGGGTTTGAGGTGGATGTCTACGATGCGGCTACGTTGAAATTCGAGAAAACCTTCGACTTGAATAGCGATATAACTTATGGCGGAATGGTTATAGTACCCTGAAACAATTTTGACTTTAGCGCTACTATTACAATGTGGCAAAACTTTTCGCTTCCACTCTGAGTCGTGCGGTCGTTGATTGCGCGCGCCGAAATCCCGGATTTTCGTTAAGAAAGATTTCTTATCTGGCCTTGCTGGGAGCGGCGCTGTTCGCTTCGGGCGGTGATGCTTGGGCGGCACCATGCACGTACGGCGGAAGCCCGTTTACTACGACCGCGGTCAACACCGCGCTGGTCACCACGCCGTGGGGGCCGACCGCACTTAATGTTCCGCAATTCAACCCCGCCTGCGGCACCCTGACTGCCGCAACAGTCAACCTGACTGCGAGTGCAGTTGGCGATGGCACGGCTACAAACAATGGCGGCGCCGCTGCCAACGTTACACTGCGCATGCGGTCCAGTATCACCGTAAACCCTCCGCCCGGAGGAGTCACGGCGAGCATCAACGTGCTGCCCACTTATTCGCAGACTTTTTCGGGCGTCCCCGCCTCCCCAGCGGCGGGCAGTACCGTTGGTTTTACCAATCAAAGCAGCACTGCGGGCAACACAGCCTCAGGGGCCGTAGCCAATGCTGACCTGCCGCTGTATGCCGGCGCGGGCACGATCGCGTACTCAGCCAGCGGCATCAGTCAGTCGGGAGTAATCACCGGCGGAACTTTCAGTTTCGCCATCACACCGAACTCCACCGTCGGCGCAACCATCACCTATACCTACACGGGCATTCCCGATTTGACCATTGCCAAGTCCCACACCGGGAATTTTCTTTTGGGCCAGACAGGCGCGATATATTCGGTTACCGCTACCAATTCCGGGGGTGGCGCTACCATCGGCGCGGTTTCTGTCACCGACGTTCCCCCTACCGGCTTGACCATTACCGCCATGAGCGGGGCGGGTTGGACTTGCACCACGCTTCCCACTTGTACTCGCAGCGATGTACTTGCTGCCGGCGCTTCCTATCTGCCCATCACGGTTACGGTGACGGTGGCGGCCAACGCGACATCACCCCTGCTCAACGTAGTTAACGTCGCCGGCGGTGGTGAAGTCAACACCAGTAACGATCAGGCGACAGACTCGACCACTCTCGTGGCTCCGGATATGACCATCACCAAGACCCACACCGGGAATTTCCTTTTGGGTCAGGTGGGTGCTACGTATACAGTCACGGCGACGAACTCGGGCACCGGTCCTACCGACGGTACTCAGGTTTCGGTCACCGACGTGCCGCCAACAGGACTGACCATCACTGCGATGGCCGGTGCTGGATGGACTTGCACCACGCTTCCCACTTGTACTCGCAGCGATGTACTTGCTGCCGGCGCTTCCTATCTGCCCATCACGGTTACGGTGACGGTGGCGGCCAACGCGACATCACCCCTGCTCAA
>JBBROK010000038.1:0-43679 GCA_038229475.1 Bryobacterales bacterium
CATGCCATTTCCCAAATGCAAACCAAATATTTTTAGCCCCCATTTCGTTTTCAAACGGGCACTACCCTGCGAAGATACGACCCACACAATTAGAGTTGCTTGTCAAGGCCGTTACCGCCGAGTTTTGCAAGTCGGTCACAAAAAAAATAAATAAATTCTCTCAATTTTTTCAATTACTTGCAGCCACTCCCGCCCGTAGCCGTCTGGCGCGGGTTCACAATCAGGGCATGGAAGACATATCGATACTCCCGGCGATGGAAGCCCCGGCTGAGCCACTACTCCCGCGCCACACCACCGTGCGCCAACGCACAGCCGCCCGCCGCAATGGTGCCGAATCCCTCGGCCCGGTCACCGCCGAAGGCAAAAAGCGTGTCTCACAGAACGCCATCAAACACGGTCTCTCTACCCAGAGTCTGCTAACTCCCGACATCTTGCTTCCCGGCGAGAGCGCCGACCGCTTCCGCAACCTGAACGCCGACATTCTCGGGCGCCTCCTGCCCGCCGACGAACTCGAACTCGCCTTCGCCGAGACGTTTATCATGGCTCGCTGGCGTCAGCGCCGCTCCTGGGACCTCGAAGCCACCAACTTCAATTCAGAGATCGCCACCCAGATCGCAGCCAGCCAGACCGACGCCGCACCCATCGCCGCCGCCAAAGCCTGGAACGCACTCTCCGAACGTTCCGAGGGTTTCCGCCTTCTGCACCGTTACGAGACTCGCCACCGCCGCGACATGAGCCGCGCCCTCCGCGACATCGATTATGCCCGCAACCTGAAAATACCGAACAAACCCGGGCACGCGTAACTATATGTCTTTTCAGCCAACTCCGTGCGGTAGGCTGAATTTTGGCGGAGGCCGGTCGCAAGCGGGTGCGGCGCAGCAACTTGACGCGCGGCGAATTGCATCGAGCAGCCTCAAAAGGCTGTTTACGTCAAGAAGAGTGGATCATATCGAACGGAATCGGACCGACCATGGGGAAAGACCGGGTGGGGCGGCCAGTACTGCGGGAAACCCAACTTTCCCCGCCTGCGTCTGAGTTAAACTGAAGGGAGTGTATCCGGGCTTTTCCCGGGGGTGGTCAATTTATGCAATCAAAACGTTTTTGGGCAGGCATTGCGGGCGCGGCAGTATTCATTGCCGGCGTACCGATCATCGCGCAGAAGAAAGTCGCCGCCCCCGTGGCCGCTGGCCGCGATACCGTCGCCAAGCCGATGTCCGACAAGGATCGCAGGCGCAAAGAGGCCCAACTCAAGAAGGAACTCGAGACCCCCTGGAAGAAGTGGCTGGATAACGACGTCACTTATATCATCACCGACGAAGAACGCAAAGCCTTCAAGCGCTTCAATACCGACGAAGAACGGGAACAGTTCGTGGAACAGTTCTGGCTGCGCCGCGATCCCACTCCTGACTCCATAGAGAACGAGTACAAGGAAGAGCACTATCGCCGCATCGCCTACTCCAATGAGCGTTATGCTTCCGGTATTCCCGGCTGGAAAACCGACCGCGGCCGCATCTACATTACCTTCGGCCCGCCCGATGAAATTGAATCACATCCCTCTGGCGGTACCTATCAGCGTCCCCAGGCGGAAGGTGGTGGCGAAACTTCCACCTATCCGTTCGAAGACTGGCGCTATCGCTATATCGATGGCATCGGCAACGATGTGAATATTGAATTCGTGGATCCCACCATGACCGGCGAGTACCGCATGACCATGGACCCCTCGGAAAAAGACGCCTTGCTCTACGTGCCGAATGCCGGCCTTACCCTTTCCGAACAGATGGGCCTCAGCGACAAGACAGCGCGCTTCCGCCGCACCGATGGCACTCACCTCGGTGGAGACGGATCGTCTGAGCCCGCCAGCCTGAATCAGTTCAACCGTCTGGAGCAGTTTGTGAAACTGCAGAAGCCACCGGCCATCAAGTTCAAGGATCTGGAAGCCATCATCAACACCCGCATCACCTTCAATGTGCTGCCCATGCTGGTCCGCGTGGACTACGTCCGCATCACGGAAACGTCGGTTCTCACCAACATTACGGTGCAGTTTGAAAATCACGACATGCAGTTCCAGTCCAGGGATGGCGTACAGAAGGCAATCGTAAACCTGTTCGGGCGCGTCACCACCATGACGCGGCGGCCCGTTACCACTTTCGAAAAGCCGCTGGAAATTATCGCACCCGCGGACATGCTGGAGCGCGTGGCCTCGCAACGTTCGCTGTATCAGCAATCCGTGCCCCTGGCGCCGGGCCGCTATCGCCTGAACATTGTGGCCAAAGACATTGTGGGCGGTAATATCAACAACTTCGAAATCGCTCTCGATGTGCCCCGCTTCGAAGAAGATCGGCTGGCCTCCAGCAGTCTGATTCTGGCCGATACCATTGAGAAACTACCCACCCGGAGCATCGGCGGTTCCATGTTTGCCATCGGCGATACCAAGGTTCGGCCCCGCGTGGGTGATCGCTTCAAACAGGACGAGAAGATGGGGATCTATTTCCAGGTCTACAACTTCATGCCCGATGAAAAGACGCAGAAGCCTTCCGGCTCGGTGGAGTATGAAATCGACAAGGCCGGGGCCGGCAACGAAAAGGTTCTGGAGTTTAGTGAAGATCTTCTGAAGATCCCCAACGTATCCGCCAACCAGGTAACCATTGAGAAATTATTGCCTTTGAAGGCCTTCGCGCCGGGCAACTATATCCTGAAGATCCGGGCGATGGACAAGCGTGCCAACCAGACGGTTCAGCAGCAGGTGAATTTTACCGTAAACTAGAGGTGTTCCGACCGCGGTCGGAAATTTGTATGAAGGCCATAACGGCATGGCCAGGTTTTGGCCTGGCATTCGCACTGGTAGTAGCCTCGGCGACACCTGTGCCTGTTTTCGCTGCCGGCTCTCCTTTACGCCTGGCCGGTGAACTCAGCGGCCTGGTTACCGATGCCGGGGGCAGACCGCAGGCGGGGGCGCTGGTAGTACTTCTCAATAAGCAGGAGCAGTTCCTGCAGCGCATTACCACCGATTCCGGCGGCTCGTTTTCCTTCTCTGACCTGCTGCCCGATTTGTATTCCGTCCGCGTGACCATGGGAGCGTTTCTGCCGGCCGCGCGGGATCGGCTGCAAGTGCGGGCCGGAATGCGCAGCCTTCTGGAAATCAGTCTTTCGCGCGTTTTCAGCTCCATCCAGATGGTGTCGGTTGTGCCCGCACCCGGGGGCTTGATGAACGACAACTGGAAGTGGGTGCTGCGTTCCGATTCGGCTTTGCGGCCCGTGTTGCGTTTCCTGCCCGGCGCCGCGGCATCACGCGCACCACTGGATACAGAACGTACCGCAATCTTCAGGGACTCGCGCGCGATGATCCGGATTTCGGCGGCTGACAATGCCAGCCCTTCCACCGATGAGGGTACGGCTGATCTGGGCACACAGTTTGCGTTTGCGACATCCCTTTACGGCGGGAACCGCGTGCAGTTGAGCGGTAACGTCGGGTACACACCGCAGACTGGCGCACCGTCCAGCGCGATTCGGGCGACTTTCCGGCGCGATCTGGGCGTGGCCAGTCCGGCGGTTTCGTTCACCATGCGCCAGTTGTACATTCCGTTGCGTGTCGGACAAGGTCTGCTCAGCGGGCAGGGTGGGCCCATGCCCACGATGCGGTCGATGGCCATCAGTCTGGGCGACAAGACCCGTATTGGCGACGACCTGACGCTGGAGTACGGCGTGGAGATGGATATTGTGACCTTCCTCGACCGCCTGCAATACTTCAGCCCCTATGCAAAGGTGTCTCGCGCCATTGCGCGGGGCGCGGTGGATTTCACATGGACCCGAGGGAATGCCCGGCCGGAGCTTGGAATTACCAGCGGCACCCCTACTTCGGATATGGAGCGCGATCTGGCGGCGCTGTCGGTACTGCCGCGGGTGAGCTTGCGTTCCGGTCACGCCAAAGTGCAGTTCGGCGAAAACTATGAGCTGGGGGCTTCCCAGCGGTTCGGTTCGCGCGAGTATCGCATTGCCGGTTACCGCGAACAAATTCACAACACTACGTTGACAGTGGCAAACCCGGATGCTCTGCCGTTCTCGGGCGATGTTCTGCCCGATGTCTTCTCCTCCAGCGCCCTGTTCAATGCCGGCTCGTTCGGAACCAATGGCTACACCGCTTCTGTAACCCAGGATCTGGGCAGCCGCTGGAATATCACGGCAATGTACGGATCAGTTGGCGTGCTGGCCCCGCGCGGTCACGGTATTGTGCAAACCGCGGACGATTTGCGTAACGCCCTGGTGGCAACCCACCGGCAAGCGGTGACCTTGCGCTCCGCCGGAACAGTAAAGCATCTGGGAACCCGTTTCATGACCAGTTATCAATGGACCGACCACCGCTCGGCCATGCCCGTTCCACTCTTCGCCACCCAGCCGACGCGCCCGGAACCGGGCTTGAATGTGATGTTGAAGCAACCGCTTCCCCTTATTCCGGGCCTGCCGTGGCGCCTGGAAGCCACCGCGGAAATGCGCAACATGCTGGCCCAGGGCTACCTGCCGATTTCCGTGGCAAACGGACAGTCACTGCTGCTGGTAAACACGCCCCGATCCTTCCGCGGTGGCCTGGCTTTCGTATTTTGATTCTTCCGCGCCGAACTTTTCTTCGTGAGTTGCCGTACACTTAAGGTATGAAGTTCTGGCCCTTACTTTGTGTCCCTGCGCTGCTTGCCGCCCAACCGGCGAATCCGGTTACTTTCAGCAAGCACATCGCGCCCATCATCTTTAACAACTGCGCGGAATGTCACCGGCCCGGTGAGGCCGCGCCGTTTTCCCTGCTCTCTTATCAGGATGTCGCCAAACGGGGCAAGATCATCGCTTCGGTGACCCAGTCGCGCTTCATGCCGCCATGGAAAGCAGAGGACACCTCCTTCGCCTTCCGCGATCAGCGCCGTCTCAAAGACACAGAAATCGCGTTGCTGCAGGAATGGGTGAAGCAGGGAATGCCCGAAGGCAATGCCGGGGAAACGCCCGCGTTACCGAAATTCGCCTCCGGCTGGCGGCTGGGCGAACCTGATCTGGTGGTGGAAATGCCCACTGGCTATCACATTCCCGCCGACGGCGCCGACATTTATCGCAACATCGCAATTCCACTCGGGCTCACGGAAAACAAATGGGTCACCGCCATCGATATGAAGCCCACCGCCCGCTCCGTGGTTCACCATGTGTTGTACTTCGCCGACCCCAATGGCAAGGCCCATTCCCGCGCCAGCGAAGGGCCGGAGATTGGCTTCAGCGGCATGACGGCCGGCGGTGCCAGCGTCACTTTGGGTGGCTGGGCGCTGGGTGCGCAGCCGCACTTTTTCCCCAACGGCCTGGCCATGGAGCTGCCCAGGGGCTCCGACTTCGTAATCCAGTATCATTTCCATCCCAACGGCAAGCCCGACGTGGAAAAATCCGTAGTTGGTTTTTACTTCGCGAAACAGGCACCGGAAAAACGGCTGATGTCGATTATGCTGCCGCCGGTGTATTCCCTGTTCTCCGGCATCAACATCCCGCCGGGGGAGAAGGATTATGTGTTGCGCGATTCCTACACCTTGCCCGTGGATGTGGACGCGCTGGGCGTGGGCGCGCATGCGCACTACATTGCCCGCCAGATGAAGCTCACAGCCACCCTGCCATCCGGCGAGGTCAAGACGCTGCTGCTCATCAAGGACTGGGACTTTGCCTGGCAGGACCGCTACTACTTCCAGGACTCGCAGATTCTTCCTAAAGGCACCCGTCTGGACGGCGAGGTGCATTGGGACAACTCCGCGGAGAACCCGCGCAATCCGTCCAATCCTCCCATTTCGGTGGAGTGGGGTGAACAATCCAAAGATGAAATGGGTATGGTCAACCTGATCGCGGTAACTCATCAGAAAGATGACATCACCGCCCTTCGCCAGGATTACGGCAAGCATCAGAATCAGATCATGATGCAGGGAATGAAGCAGGATCCGGCTCTGGGCAAAAAGCTGCAGACGCTGCTCCAGCAATAGTTCCGGACTGCAGGGCAACTGGCTCTCCGTGCGAATTGCTCTCGACGCCACCTACAGCATCGGCGATAACCTGTCCGGAGTGGGCGTATACTCGCACCAGCTTCTCAATGGGTTAGCTGCATCCGGATTCGCCGGACAGTGGGAGTGGTTTTATCGTTCACAGCGCTACTGGCGTGCCCGAAGCCTGCCTGTTCCGGCCAATGTGCGCCGCCGATTTCTGGCCGAATCGCTGGGCAGCCGCGGGGCCGATCTGTTCCACGGCCTGAACCAACGCTTACCCCGGCGTCCGTTCCAGCGTCAGGTTGCCACTTTCCACGACCTCTTCGTGCTCTCTGCCGAATATAGTACGCCCGATTTCCGTGCCCGTTTTGCAGCTCAGGCCCGTCATGCCGCCGAAACGGCCGATCGCATCATCGCGGTTTCCGAATTCACCGCCAGTCAGGTAGAAGGCCTGCTCGGTATTTCCCGCCAACGCATCCGGGTAGTCCATCACGGAATTACGCCGCGGGTGATTCCCTCGCTGCCCCGCGAAAATGTCGTTTTGTGCGTGGGAGCCATCCAGAAACGCAAGAACCAGTCTGGCCTGGTTCAGGCTTTCCGTGCCATGCCTGCTGACTGGTCTCTTGTTCTGGCCGGTTCCGCAGGGTTTGACGCTGCCCACACCCTGCGCGCCATAGAAGCCAGCCCGGCGCGGGACCGGATACACGTCACCGGTTACCTGTCCGATCAGGAATTGAGCAGGTGGTATGGCAAAGCGCGGATCTTTGCTTTCCCGTCTCTTGACGAAGGTTTCGGCATGCCCATTCTGGAGGCGATGGCTGCGGGAATTCCCGTGGTCACAGGGAATAGCTCTTCGCTTCCGGAAGTGGCAGGTGATGCCGCCGTCGTGTTAGATGCGGGCAGTGTGAACGATCTGGCCTCTGCTCTCTGCCAACTGGCTCAGGATGGAGCATTGCGGATGGAATGGGTTGCCAAAGGCCAGCAACAGGCTCAGCACTTCTCTTGGGAAAGGGCCGTGGCGGAGACTCTGGCGGTCTATGGGGAACTGCTCTGAAAGCTAGGGCACTTCCTCGCCAACAGTAATTCGCAAAGCCTTGAGGAATCGCTCATCCTGCGTGGTGAATCGCATCTTTGTGGTGTGTCCAACTTCTTTGGACTCGTCGGTTTTCACCATTTCGATGTCTTCGCCTTCCTCGCCGTCGTCGCGCTTGTTGAAGCCAATTGTGGCCTCCAGCACCAAAAACACGTCGTACCCGGCACCCTTGATCTCCCCAATTGCCTCCGCAATACGTTCCGAATCGGACAGCGACTCGTTGATCGCATTGCCCAGATCCTGCATCAGCTCTTTTAAGTGTTCTTCCAATGCCTGCCCCCCTTTGCCGGGCTCTTTCTACCTGCTAGATGCACGTCGAATGCCATTGGTTCCGGTTTGTACCCGAACTTCCAACGGTTCAATTGATTGTACAGTTGGAACCGCGCAGGAACAAGAGAGTTCTTGTTAGGATTAATGTTTGGCCACGAAGGAACAGATTGCCCGCGCCGCTTTCAAGGTGGCCCGCAAACTTGCTGCCGATCAGGCGGCCCGCATGGCACCCGCCAGAAAGCAATCCGGTCTATTTTTCAAACATGTCATTCCCGCCGCCATCAAACCGGTTCACTCCCTTTGGCACGAGATTCTGGGCTTTTTGTTTCTTGTATTTGCAGGCATCGGAGCGTGGAAGCTGTATCAGGCTCCGGGCACTCTCGCGCCCGTCCAGTTCCTTATCGTCATCATTTTCATCGTTGTACTTGCCGCTTACGGAATCTCGTCCATTCTAAAATCAAGGCGCATCGCGCGTTCCATGAAATCCTAATGGCAGAGCATCCCGAACCCGGCCAGTTTCCCTTCACCCGCGGCATTTACCGCGATGGCTACCGGGGTCGCCTGTGGACCATGCGTCAATACGCCGGTTTCGGCTCGGCGGAAGAAAGCAATGCCCGTTATCGCTACCTTCTGAGCCAGGGCACCACAGGCCTTTCGGTGGCTTTCGACTTGCCCACCCAAATTGGCCTCGATCCGGACCACCCCATGGCGGCGGGCGAAGTGGGTAAGGTGGGAGTTTCCATCGCATCCCTGGCCGATATGCGCAAGCTCTTCGATGGCATCCGCCTGCAGGACGTCTCCACGTCGATGACCATCAACTCGACAGCGGCAATCCTGCTGTCCTGCTACGTTCTGGTTGCACGGGAGCAGGGTGCCGATGTAGCGAGGCTCAATGGCACCATCCAGAACGACATCCTGAAGGAATACGTCGCGCGTGGCACCTACATCTACCCGCCGCGTCCCGCGATGCGGATCATTACCGATCTGTTCGCGTGGGCGGCACAGAACGTACCGGAGTGGAACACCATCTCCATCAGCGGGTATCACATTCGGGAAGCGGGTTCCACCGCCGCCCAGGAGATTGCATTTACTCTCGCCGACGGCATCGCCTACGTGGAAGCCGCCATCGCCGCGGGCCTGGATGTGGACGCCTTCGCCCCGCGCCTTTCTTTTTTCTTCAATGCCCATTCCGATTTCCTCACTGAAATCGCCAAGTTCCGCGCTGCAAGGCGAATGTGGGCCGGCATTATGCGCGACCGGTTCGGCGCGAAGAACGAACGCTCGTGTATGCTCCGCTTCCACACCCAGACAGCGGGTTCCACGCTGACCGCGCAACAGCCGGATGTCAACGTGGTGCGGACCACCATTGAGGCGCTGGCGGCGGTCCTCGGTGGCACCCAGTCATTGCATACCAATTCCCGCGATGAAGCCCTCGGCCTGCCCACCCAGGCATCCGCCACTCTGGCGTTGCGCACTCAACAGGTGATCGCTTTTGAATCCGGTGTCACCGCTGTTCCCGACCCTCTGGGAGGCAGCTACTTCATCGAAGCACTCACCGACCAGCTGGAAGGCGAGGCCAATGACTATATTCGACGCATTGATGCGATGGGTGGAACTCTGCGAGCCATTGAGACCGGCTTCATCCAGGGCGAGATTCAGAACGCGGCTTTCGGGTTTCAGAAGGGCGTGGAAGCGGGCAAACACGTTATTGTAGGGGTCAATCGCTTTCAAAGTGCCCCCGGTGACAACGAAAAGCCGCCTGTGTTCCGGGTGAACCCGGCGATTGAAAAGTCGCAGGTGGCCAATGTCCGCGAAGTTCGTGCTTCGCGCGATGCTACCCGGTGGAGCCAGACTCTGGTTGATCTCGAAGCCGCCGCAAGAGGCACCGCGAACCTGATGCCACGCATTCTGGCAGCGGCGGAAGCCATGGCTACGGTGGGCGAAATCTCCGATACACTGCGCGGGGTTTTCGGTGAGTACCGGGATTCCTAAGCCATTGTCAACGGGAGTTATACAACCCCACGCTGCAGTTTGACGACTAGCCCTGCAACTCTTCGGCGTGCTACAAACACTACAAGGTAATGAGTCACTGGTTCGAGTTGATCCTCGTGGGCGGTCCCTGGTTCGTAAACGTCTGCACCTTGGGCGCCGGAGCCATTGCGCTTGGGTTCGTGGAAATACGCCGCAAACGAATTGGCCGGCGCTCACTGTTTGCGGGCAAGGACCCCTACAGCGACTATCGCTTGCAGTAACCCCGTCAATTCCACCTGACTGCTAGACTGGAGGTTCCCCCAAAAAAGCAGGCCAACCAGACGTGATTTCAGTAGCTAATGTTTCCATGCGCTACGGCGCCAAAGTGCTGTTCGAAGATGTTTCCGTGAATTTCATACCCGGTCGGCGCTACGGCCTGACCGGCCCCAACGGCTGCGGCAAGTCGACCCTGATGAAGGTTCTCAGCGGTGAATTGGACGCTCAGAAGGGCGTGGTCGTGCGACCCAAACGCCTGGGCGTGTTGAGTCAGGATCAGTTCGCTTTTGACGCTTTCCGGGTGATCGACACCGTAATCATGGGTAACCGCCCGTTATGGAATGCTCTTGAAGAACGGGACCGGCTTTACGAAAAGCCCGATCTGACCGACGAAGATGGCATGCGCCTTGGCGAACTCGAAGGCGTTGTTTCCGAGAACGATGGCTATACGGCGGAAAGCGATTCTGCCATCCTGCTGGATGGACTTGATATTCCGGAAGCCATCCACGATCGCCGCATGAGCGAACTACAAGGTGGACAAAAGGTTCGCGTACTGCTGGCCCAGGCCCTGTTCGGCGGGCCCCAGGCGTTGCTCCTCGACGAGCCAACCAACTATCTCGATCTCGACTCCATCCACTGGCTGCAGGACTTTCTGAGTCGCTACCAGGGTACGGTTATCGTGATCTCGCATGACCGCCACTTTCTCAATAACGCCACCACCCACACCGCCGACATCGACTACGAAACGGTAATCACCTACACCGGCGGCTATGACGATATGGTGATGGCCAAGACGCAGATTCGGGGCCGGATTGAATCTGAAAACGCCCAGCGCGAGAAGAAGATCTCGCAGTTGAACGAATTCATCGCGCGCTTCTCCGCCGGTACACGATCCAGCCAGGTCACTTCGCGTAAAAAAGAAGTAGAGCGGCTGCAGACTTCCGACCTGGCAAGATCCAACATCGCTCGCCCGTTCATCCGCTTCCAGATGAAGCGCCCTTCGGGACGTCATCCGCTGGAAATCCGCGGGCTCTCGAAGTCGTACGAAGGGCCGGAAGTTATCCGTGATTTCACGGCCAGCGTGTCACGCGGTGAGAAGATCGGTATCCTTGGCCGCAACGGCGTGGGCAAGACCACGCTGCTGCGCTCTCTGATTGCCAACGCGCCAGGGGCAGAAGATTCCCCGTTCATCATCAGCAAGGGTGAGGTGGAATGGGGTCACGAAGCTTCGGTCGGGTACTTCTCCGAAGACCATAAATCCACTATTCTGCCGGGCATGAATATTCTGGAATGGCTGCATCAGTACGACCCGTCATCCAGTACCGAAGAGATTCGCGGCTTGCTGGGTCAAATGCTGTTCGCCCGCGAGGAAAGCATGAAGCCCACCGGCGCGCTTTCCGGCGGTGAGGCCGCACGCCTCATTTTCTGCCGCCTGATGTTGCTGCAGCCAAATATTCTGATTCTGGACGAACCGACCAACCACCTGGATCTGGAATCGATCAACGCGCTCAATATTGCCCTGCAGAAGTTCGACGGTACCATTTTCCTGGTCACGCATGACCATGATCTGCTGGATGAAGTCGCCACCCGCATCTGGCGTCTGGATGGCGGCGGCGTGGTGGAAGACTTCAAGGGGACTTACGAGGAAATGCAGACCGTCAGCGTGTAACCAGCATACGGAAGTGAAGCAGCGCCAGCGGTTTCCGCTGGCCAACCACCAGGCGAAGAACTTCCACGCCTGCCCACGCAAAATAAATTCCGATGATCCACATGTGGACTGCCGAATCCGGCGCCACGATGGAGAATGCCACCTGCACCGCCCATAGAACAAACAGGGCAACGGCTTCCCACCACTCCAGTTCCAGATCCATCAGAAGCAGCACGCCCACCAGCGCCTGGCCCAGCGTCATCAGCAGTTCACGGCTTTGCAGCGCATCCATGGGAATCTCCGCGGGCCGACCCATACTAATCGACAGCACAACGGGCAACATAGCGGCCATCAGCGTCCACTGACTAATATTGCTGGAAACCAGGTTCATCAGCGCGGTGTTGGCCCGTGGATGATCACGCGCCCAGTAGAACGCGGAAATCCCTTCGGGCGCTTCCGAAACCAGCGGCGCAACCCAGGCAATGAAAATAAATACCGGGATTCCTGCCGATACCGACAAGCCAAACAGGCCTTCCAGAAATGGCCCGGCGACCGCAAATACGCCCACTCCGCCCACTACAAATAGCCCCAGAATCATCGCGATCCGGATTCCCCGGGGTGAAGTAACAATCTTCCGTGGAATCGCCTCCATATCTTCCAGGCTTTCGGGTTTCTCGGGCGGCAGGCGGCGCATCATCAACAGGTAGCCCACGTAAACAGCCAGCAGCACAGCGGCATCCACCAGCCCAAGGCTTCCCTTTGCCCACACCACGAATTGCCAGACGAGGCCAAACATCAAGCCCACCACCTGCATCGCCTGTGATTCTGTAAGGCGGATCACGCGCATGGGCGCCTGGATATCTTTTCGATAAGCCGTCGCCGCCGCCAGATAAATGAGTGGCCAGCCCAGTCCGGTGAGCAGTCGCAACGCACCGGTCAAATTCGCCAGCAGATATTCTGTTTGCTGATGCCAGGCCAGCACCGCTTCCACCGCAAATTCCGGCAAAGTCTGTAGCACCGCTAGTATGGCCAGAGCAATTCCCTGGGCCATGAAATACTGCGCGGCCTCCGCTCCCCAGGCGATCATAATACTGGAAAGCAGAATCGCGGGACCGGTCCAAAGGATCGCCCACGGGCTCCCCGCCTTGAGGGCTTCCCCGGCCAACAACAGAATCACGGCGTTTATGGTTTGCAAATTGCAATTTTAGCAACGGGAAAGACCGGCGGATGACACAATTGTTCTTTCATGCCTCATATTGACGTGACAACGCCTGGCGGGACCTATACGGTAGTGGTGGAGCGCGGCGCGCTGACTTCGCTTGCCTCCGGCCTGCCAGCGCAATGTGGAACAGTTTTCGTGGTCACCACGGAGGACGTCTGGACGCTGCACGGCACCGCGGTACGCAGCGCTCTGGGCCACCTGCCTTTTCGCACCATATTCTTTGCCGGGGGCGAAGACAACAAGCGTATGGCTGACGTGGAACGCATGGCTGAATCCATGGTGGAATTCGGCGGCGACCGCTCCAGCGTCGTAGTAGGGTTTGGGGGTGGTATTGTGACCGATCTGGCGGGTTTCCTCGCCGCCATCTTCATGCGCGGCATACCGGTAATTCAGGTGCCCACTACACTGCTGGCTCAGGTGGACGCGGCGGTGGGTGGAAAAACCGGAACTAATCTGGTTTCAGGCAAGAATCTCATCGGCGCCTTCCACCAACCCCGTGCCGTGATCATTGATCCCGCGGTGCTGGACACTTTACCGGAGCGTGAGTATCGCGCCGGCTTGTATGAAATCATCAAGACCGGCATTATTGCCAGCGCCGGCCTGTTCCACACCCTTGCGACTTCACGCGATTCGATCCTGGCGCGCCATCATCACATTCTGGATCAAATCATCGCCGAATCCGTCCGGATCAAGGCCCACGTTGTGTCTGGCGATGAACGGGAATCGGGCCTGCGCCGCATCCTGAATTTTGGCCACACGTTTGGTCATGCCCTGGAAGCCGAAACCAAGTACATACGCTTTCTGCACGGCGAAGCGGTTTCCTGGGGAATGCGCGCGGCAACCCACCTGGCTGCGGAATGCAAAATGATCGGCGTGGAAGACCGGATTTCCATACTCAATCTGCTGGATCGCTACGGCCCTGTTCCATCCACTGCGGGGCTGAGTGCGGCAGGGATTGAAGCCCGCATGATCCACGACAAGAAAACCATCCAGGGGCGCATCCACTTCGTATTGCCAGAGACCATCGGGAAAGCACAGGTGCGTTCGGATGTCCCGGCCCATCTGCCTCGAACCGCAATTGCCCGCGCGCTGGAGGAATGCGCTTGAGCGCGCCTGGCACCACGCCGGAAGGGGCGCGTTCCGAACAGGAGGCATCGCGCTGGGTGCGCGGTATGTTCGGTCGCGTGGCCCCTCGCTACGACCTGGCCAATCATCTTCTTTCCGCCAACGTAGACCGCTATTGGCGTTCCCACACAGTGGCAAAGCTGCGCGACATTCTGCGCCGTCCGAACACCCGTGTAATGGACCTTGCCTGCGGCACCGGCGATCTGCTGGTAGCGCTGGAACGGGAAGCCGGCCGCGCCCTCTGCGGCAGCGACTTCTGCCACCCCATGCTGCAGGGCGCGCGAGACAAGCTCCGCCGCACCGGTTTACGCTCCGCGCTGCTGGAGGCCGACGCGCTCACGCTTCCCCTGCCCAACGCCAGCCTCGACCTGATCACCATTGCCTTCGGCTTCCGCAATTTCGCCAACTATCGTGCCGGCTTTGCCGAGCTGCTCCGCGTGCTGCGACCTGGCGGAACTTTGGCGATTCTCGAATTTACGCAACCCCCGAATGCAACCTTCGCAGCGGTATATGAGTGGTATTCGAGGCATATCCTTCCGGTGCTGGGCGGTGCCATCTCCGGCGCGCCCGATGCCTACCGGTACCTGCCGGCATCGGTAAAGAAATTCCCCACTGCGCCGGAGCTTTCCGCTTTGATGACCGAATGCGGATATTGCCGGGTAGAGTTCGAATACCTGACCTTCGGCATTGCCGCACTCCACCTGGGGCGGGCGGCCACGTGAACACGTCTTACACCGCGCTGTTCCGCAACCGGGGCTTCCAAAGCTTTCTGTGGACACAGTTTCTTGGCGCGTTCAACGACAACGTGTACAAGATGATTGTCTCGGTGGCAGCGGTGGAACTGGCCGCCAGCCAGGCGCTTGGCTCCCGCTACCTGGCACTGGCCGGAGCTGTGTTTGTAATTCCCTTCCTTGCTTTCGCCGGCTATGCGGGCTACATCGCAGATCGCTTCAGCAAGACCCGCGTGCTGCAAATCACCAAATCCTTTGAGATTGCCATCATGGTGTTCGGCATGCTGGCACTCTCCGCGCACAGCATCAACATGCTTTTGATTGTCCTCTTCCTGCTGGCAGCGCAGGCCAATTTCTTCAGCCCGGCCAAGTACGGCATTCTTCCGGAGATGATTGGCGAGGCGTGGATCACCAAAGCCAACGGCCTGCTGGAACTCACTACGTTTTCCGCCATCGTGCTGGGCAGCGGCGTGGGTACGCTGCTGTTTGCACGCTGGAAGGGAGAGCCCCTCACCTTGGGGGGCATTCTGCTGGCCGTTGCCGTGGCGGGCTCCATTTTCAGCATTTTCATTCCCCGGGTGCCACCCGCCGGTTCGCGGGAACCCTTTCGATGGAACCCTTTCGCGGAGGTTGTGATTGGCACGCGTCACCTGCTGGCAGACCGCAGGCTTGCCTTCACCGTTGCCGGCATCTCCTGGTTCTGGTTTCTGGGCGGATTATTTCAAATGGCCATCCTGCTGCAGGGTGCCGAAGTTCTCCATCTCACGGAAGCGCGCATCGGACTTCTGGTAACCGCCCTCGCCGCAGGCATAGGCGCGGGCAGTCTGGCGGCGGGCTGGGTCTCCGGTGACAGCATCGATCTCGGACTGGTTCCGGTGGGTGCCGGCCTGCTGGGCGTCTGCACCATCTTTACCGGAATGGCCGTGGGATTCATCCCCACTCTCCTGTGGCTGGCGGGCGCGGGATTTTTCGGCGGCCTCTTTATCGTCCCTCTGAATGCGTGGCTGCAGGAACGGGCAAATCCTCTGGAGAAGGGCAGGATCCTCACCACCAACAATTTCGTCAACATGGTGGGCGTGATCGCAGCATCGGGCGTTCTCTATCTGCTGCACGACGTCGCGCACTGGAGCCCCGGTAGCATCCTCATCGCTCTTGGCATTGCCACTCTGGTGGCCAGCGGGTATATCGCGTTTGTCATTCCGGGACCTCTGCTGCGCTTCCTCACCTGGTGCGCGCTGAAACTTTTCTTCCGCATTCGCGTGGTGGGTGCCGAACACATTGCGCAGGCGGGCGGCGCGCTGATTATTTGCAATCACGTCTCGTACGCGGACGCGGGTCTGGTGGGGTATCTCACGCCACGCTTCGTCCGTTTTTTGATGTGGAAGCCACTCTATGACAACCCGTGGCTGAATCCACTTTGCCGCGCATTCAAGGCCATTCCACTGCCTTACGGCTCCCCCAAGGAATCGCTGCGGGCACTGGAAGCGGCCCGCCTGGAATTGCGTGCCGGGCACCTGGTGTGCATTTTCCCGGAAGGTTCCATCACCCGGACCGGTCATGTTCACCCCTTTCAACGAGGCGTGGAATTTCTGCTTCGCCGTGCCGAAGGGACGCCTGTAATTCCGGTTTACCTGGACGGCATGTGGGGTCACATGCTGAGTTTCAAGGACGGCAGATTCATGGACTGGCGACGTTTTCGTTTCCGGCAACCCATCACCATCTATGTCGGCGCCCCCATGACCGGCGTTGTCACCGCGCAGCAAATTCGGGATCGTGTACTGGAACTGAGCACCTGCGCCGCCCAAATCAGGAGCGCGGAAGCGGGAACGCTGGCCTGCCGTTTCGCGCAACAGGCCCGCCGCCACTGGAGACGGACTGCCATCGCCGATTCCACCGGGCGCCAGTTGACCTTCGGTCGCCTGCTGGCCGCGGCGTTGCTCTTCCGCGACTGGCTGCGGCGCGAGGCTGAAGGCGAGTGCGTCGGTGTGCTGCTGCCTCCGTGCGTCGCCGCGGCAATCGCCAACATCGGTATTGCAATGGCAGGCAAGATCGCGGTCAATCTGAACTTCACGGCAGGCGAGGAATTCATGCGCCACCCGGTTGCCACATGCCATATCGGCACCATTCTTTCCAGCCGCGCGTTTCTGGAAAAGACGGGCATACACGCACCGGAAGGAACGGTGTTCATGGAAGACATTCTTCCTTCGTTCTCTTCACTCGCCCGCCTGCGCGCTCTGGCCGCCGCCCGACTGGCTCCTTTGCGCCACATTGCCGGCCCTGCGGTTCATTACGATACTGCCGCCATCATCTTCTCCAGTGGCACCACAGGGACCCCCAAAGGCGTGATGCTGTCTCACTGGAATTTGATTGCCAACGTGGAGGCGACAGCTCACGTATTCTCCGTAGGCCCTGCCGACTGCATGCTTGGTGCACTGCCTTTCTTCCACTCCTTTGGCTACACCTACACGCTCTGGTTCCCTCTGGTTCATGGCTTTAAGGCCGTGTTCCATTCCAATCCAACCGACGCGCGGGTGATTGGGGATCTCGCCGCATCCCACCGCGCCACGCTGCTTCTTTCCACACCCACTTTCTGCATGGCTTATCTGCGCAAGTGCGCGCCAGAGCAATTCGCCTCCCTGCGTTATTTGCTGGTAGGGGCGGAAAAACTGCGCCCGGCACTGGCTGACTCCTTCCGCCAGAAATTTGGCGTCTCGCTGCTGGAAGGCTATGGTTGCACCGAAATGGGCCCCGTAGTGGCCGTCAACGGCGCGTATGAAAGTGCCGCGAACCGCCCCGGTAGTGTTGGCATGCCTCTGCCCGGTGTCTCCGTACGCATCGTAGATCCTGAGACCTTGCTCCCCGTAGCTGCGGGCGAAACCGGCCTGTTGCTGGTGAATGGCCCCAGCCGTATGACCGGCTACATGCACGATCACGAGCGAACGGCGCAGTCGCTGGATGGCGACTACTACATCACCGGTGACCTCGCCCGCCTGGATGACGACGGATTCCTCTACATTGTGGACCGTTTGTCGCGGTTCAGCAAAATAGCCGGCGAAATGGTTCCGCACAGCAAGGTGGAGGAAGCCATTCAGGAGATCATCGGTTACAACAATTGCGTGGTTACCGGAATCCCTGATGAGCAGCGCGGGGAGCGGCTGGTAGCGCTGTGTCTGGATACCGGCCTCGCGCCCGCCGACATCTGGCGGCAGCTATCTGAGACTGGCCTGCCCAGGCTTTGGATGCCGAAGCGGGAAAATTTCTACCGGGTGGAATCCTTGCCCACCCTTGGGACGGGTAAGCTGGACCTTCGCCGCATCCGCCAGCTGGCGCTGGAACTGGCACAAGTTGGGATACCGCAGTAGATTCCGGGTACTTATTGTGCTGCGGTCGCGTAGTAGCCCTTGCGGGTCTGTACCTTTTGATCTTTGTCTTTCGTACGCAATTCAAGTTTCCGGTACCCGCCGTCTTTCTTCGCATTGGTGGGTGTGTACGCCACCATATACTGGGTGCGCATTTCGTCCTGAATCTGGGTGAAGATCGCCTCCAGAGTATTCCGGCGATCCACCTCAAACAATCGCCCGCCCGTCTCTTCCGCCATGTGCTTCAAAGTACTCGCACCGCTGTAGCCGATTCCCATTCCGCCATACGCCTGTCGATCCACGTAAAGAATGCCGTAGATGATGGCGTCCGCTTTCAACGCCGCTTCAATCGCCTGTTTTTCTGTTTCGCGGCTACCCTGATCTTCCCCGTCGGTAATCAGAACCACGGCTTTGCGTCCGGCCTCGTGCGACAGCATATCGTTGGCGGCCAGGTAGACGGCGTCAAACAGTACGGTGCCGCGCGGCTTGTTCATGGTGGGAACCGGCCCGGAATTGATTCCCGAAAACCCGGTATTGAGCTTCAGGCGAGCCAGCCCTTCGTCCAGCAGGCGCGGAGTATTGGTTACATCCTGCAGCAGCTCTGCGTCTGCCCCGAAACTCAACAGGAACGCAACATCTTTGGGCTTGAGCACACTCCTGAAAAATGAGGAAGCAGCCCGCCGTTCAATCTCAATCAGGTTTCTCTGACTGCCGGAAACATCTACCAGCAAGCCGATGGTCAGCGGGATATTGGTTTCGCGGCTGAAGTATTTGATGGTCTGCTTTGCGCCATCTTCGCGCAGATCAAAATCATCTTTTCCCAGCGTACTAACCAGGCCGTTCTGGCGATTGCGCACCGCGCAATACAGGCTGACGACATCCACGTCCACGCGAATCGGCGTGCCGTTGTCATCTTCAATCAAGGGCCCTTTGGGCGGTGCCGGCGTTTGCTGGCCAAAGGCCACCACGGTCATCACCAGAACTACCAGGCTTTTACGCAACAGGATCATACTCATAGATTCGATAGACGCGTCTCGTTTGAACTGGACGCAACCCAACCCAAATCTGTTACCACTTATGCGCCCTGCACTCCAGCATCTCAAAAAAGACCCCGTTCTGGCGGAGATTATTCGCCGGGTTGGCCCCTTCACCATGGAATATCGTAATCCGGTATTCCCCATTCTGGTACGGTCCATCGTTTACCAGCAACTGAGTGGCAAGGTGGCGTCGGTGATTTATGGACGGCTGGAAGCAGCCGCAGGCGATGCAGGCGTGACGCCTGACGCCATCATGAAATTACGTATCGAACGGATGCGCCGGCTTGGCCTGTCTGGCCAGAAGACCACCTATATCCGGGAACTGGCGAAACATACGAGGCGGGGTTCAGTCGATTTCGACGCTCTGCCGGAAATGGACGACGCAGCGGTGATCGGGCATCTTACGAGGGTCAAGGGCATCGGCGTCTGGACCGCTCAGATGTTCCTGATGTTTGCTCTCCGCCGGCCCGACGTACTGCCGGTGGGCGACCTGGGGATTCGCATGGCGATGAAGAAGGCCTGGAATCTGCCCGACCTCCCCAAACCGGCAGAGATGGAGATGCTTGCGGCGCGGTGGCACCCGTGGACGTCGGTAGCCAGTTGGTATCTTTGGCGCAGTCTGGATGGCGGTGCTGCGCTTTAGCCCGGAGGTGAATCGACCTTACGGCCCGGGAATTTCGCTCGAGTGGAGGTGCCGGCGCAGATGTTCAGGCTGGCCTGTCCCATCCAGACTTCGAGCTCGATATGGACCATGCGGCGGCGCTGCCATTCGCAGGTGATGAGGGTGTCGATGAGGGCCCGTTGCTGGTGCGTGGCGGATGGATTTTGATAGTCTGAACAAAAGACATCAACCGGACGAGGCCGAATGTCCGCGACTACACGGGTCTTCGCCGTAGCTACCGAATACGCTTAAATTAAAAGCCGTCACCCAACATGGAGAAGGCACCCCAATAGAAGGGATGCCGGTAAGCCGGCCTGGCCATGGTAACGAGAATGGCGTCACGCAGTAGTTCGGCCCTGGTTTTGCCGGACGTCCCGGCCAGGCCCTTGTGCAGCGCCACCATCAAATCGCGCGTCGCCGCGGAATCGACCTTCCACTGGCTTAACAACGAAGCCTCTGCGCCGGCCGCGGTCAGCGACCAGCCCAATCCCAACATGCCCTCGCCACGTTCCGCTTTCCCCAATCCGGTTTCGCAGGCGGAGAGCACAACAAGGTCGGCGCGCAGTGGAGTGTCCAGCAACAGGCGCGCTTCCACCAGACCATCCACGTGCGCGGCATCGGGGGCCAGCACCAGTGACGAGTACATGGGGTCGGCATTGTTCATCTCCGCATGGCTGGCCACGTGGATGATTCGGGCAAGGGGTGCGTGCGCCAGAAATTCGGCCACCGTTGCGGCCGCGCCGGTCCTGGCAATGCTGGACGAGCCGGGATATTGTGCGCGAATCGCCGTCACCTCTTCCGCCGATTCCGGCAGCAGGTTCTTCTGACCTCCAGCGGCGGCCGGATTCCCCAGCGCCAGCAGTTCGATCTCCGCTTTACCCGCGGGCCGCGCGCGGCGGCGGATCTGGCGCAGTGCAGTGAGCGAAGGCGTGTAACTTACAGCGCGTTCCTCAATCACATGCTTGCCGTTGGTTTGCACCAACACCGCGAAGGGAACCTGCCACAGGTCACCATCGGGCGATATGGTCCATTCGGTTGTCCCCGCGAGGGCTGCGGCGGCCGGACCCAGCAGCCGGGTATAGAGCCGACGCGCAGTGGCGGACCATGCCAGGTTGCGGGCTGCCAGTTGCTCGCGGAAAAGGCGGATGTCTTTCCCCAGATCCCCTGCTTTGTCAGCGATACGAAATACCGACACAGCCGGTTTGCCGGCGGCGTCCATGCGAATCACAAACAGAGCGACGCCATCGGAAAGAGTGAAATATTCCAGCAGGGCCCTGCGACGGGAGGGCAGCAATTCTGCTGTCTCGGCGAGGCTGGCAGGTTCCGTGTCTGCTTTTTGAATCGCCAGTTCCGGATGTACGGAGTAAATGGCGTGATCGAACGCCACCAGATTCGCCCGCGCATCGGCGGCGAGGGTCTGATTGGCTGCCGAAGAGTCTCGCAATGCAGTCCGATTGGCCGCGGCCAGCGCCTTCAGCCTGGAATCCCGCGCGCTGCGCTCTTCCGCGGTGAGCGTGCGCTGGAAGCCTGCGCTGCCGGCTGCGAGGATGTCCATCAGCGCGCGCGCCTTGGCTTGTTCGGCGGCCCGCAAGGCCTGCGCAGGAGTGTTATGGCGCATGGCGAAATCCACCCGTTTCTGGTAGACCGGAAACACCTCGCTCATCAGACCGCGCAGCGCTGCCGGATCACCGGATTCCGCCGCCCGAATACTTTCCACCAGGTCAAGCGCTGCCTCAAAGCTGGCCTCGGCCTCTGGCAACTGCTTTTCCACCTCCTCGATTTTGCCCCGCGTTTCCAGTGCCTCATAGGCGCGATAGGGAGACGCCACCACACGGGCAATCCGCAGCGCCTCTGTGTTTTCCCGCCGGGCCAGAGCCATGTCACCTTGCTCCAGAAGCAGGTCCGCGATCAGATTATGTATCCGGCTTTCATAATCCCGATCTTTCACCTGTGCGGCCAGGTCCAGTGCCTGATGTGCCCACCGGAGTGCTGAGTCAATATTGGATTTGCGCTGATCCGCCAGGCTCAGGTTAAAGAGAATCCCTTCCCTGGCTTGCCAGGCATCGGGAGCCGCTGCGTAGACCAGTCCTTTTTCGAGAGCTTCGCGGGCCTCCCCCGGCCTGCCCATCCGCGTCAGAATATCGCCAATATTGTTGAAGGCGCGTGCCCGGTCACGAGCCCGGTCCCCGGTGTATCTCTCTAATTGATCACGGGTCAGGCGGAGCGCACTTTCGAAATCACCAACGTTAATGTAGAAATTGCTGAGATCTGTGGTCAACACCTCCACGCCTCTTGCATATCCCGTACTTCGGGAAAATTCAATACCGCGTTGGACAAGCTCTACCGCCTCCCGCGCGCGCCCTGTGTGACCGTAGAAAATCGAGAGTTGTTGCATGGCGGGTACCAGGTGTTGCGGGTGCCTGCACTTCCCGGCCAGGGCGTATTCTTCCTGCGCCGCGGTGAAGGCCTCCTCCATGCGTCCCAGGCGTCGGGAGGTCTGGGCAAAGCCGTGGGTGTTCTCAATCAGCATCTCGTCGTCGTGGGCTGCCCGGCTGGCGATTCGGCCCTGGGCATAGGCCTCCACCGCCGCTTCGTTGTCGCCGTTACGGGCCAGACAAATGCCCAGTCGCCGGTAGACCAGCGGCAGTTCCGCCGTGTCCGCAGCCAGCGTCAGGGCTTGCTGCCACAGCGGGATAGCCGTTTGGCAATCGTTACGATTGGTGGCTTCGTTGGCGCGCGCGACGACGGCTTGCAGCGTGGCAGGTTCCTGCGCTAAGGCCACCGTCGAAACACACAGAGCCACGAAGCAGGAGATGGAGCGCACGTACTTTATGATATGTCGCGGCGGTGCGGCATTTTCACTGCGCGAGAGCCCGCTGGCAGGGGCACCGCGTTCAATTGCTCTGGTGTCAGCGCCCGTGAGCGCGCCAGTTCCAGTTTCAGGCACTCTTCACCTTGCGCCATGGCCCAGCGGTGATCGGCCTCAAAATACGGTTTCAACGCAAAGGAAAGCGCCGCCTGCAGCGGTTTTTCGGCGATCCGCTTCCAGTCAAAGGTGATGTCGCAGTAGTCGCCATTCTGCACCAGCGACCATATCCCGCGTCCGTTCCGGTCGCCACTGGCCCGAATTTCCAGCCGGTTCGGCCGCTCCACTGCCGTCACCAGAGATTCCCAGCGCAGCGTGTAAGGCAGCCATCCTCTGGTCAGCAGGCGAATGCGCCTGCCCACGCCGGCCGCGTGACCTGGAATCAGATCTTCGGTTTCCAGATACACCGAAGGCCACCAGCGCGGATATTCGAGGGGGTCGCTGATAATCGCGAACACTTCTTCCGTGCTTGCTTTCACTCTCCACCGGGTTATGAAGTAATAGCTTTTGGTCACTTGCCGCCCAAATGCATGGTAATACCCGCGAGTCGCGGCCGACAGTTGTAATGCCAACAACGCGATTGCGGCAGGTCTCATCCGCTGGAATACCCATTCCGCAACCCGCCGGATGTTAAATTGGGAATTTATGGTGCTGGGATTCGTCGAGAAACTGCTGCTTCTGCTGCTGATCGTCGCATCGGCGGGTGTCTTCCTTGGTCGCTTCCGCACCGTGGCCAGAATCATCGCCGCCGCGAAGGCCGATGCACCTTTTTCTGCTACCGACATCGCGCATCGGATTTCCGACTTTGTCTGGGAAGTTCTGCTACAGGCCAAGGTGATCCGGCATCGACCAGTGGCCGGGGTTGCGCATGCTCTTGTTTTCTGGGGTTTTCTGGCTTTCGGCCTGATCACCCTGAATCACTTTGCCCTCGGCTTCGGCTTTCCCTTTCTTTCCCGCGACAGCGCTTTCGGTCGGATCTACACAGGATTTGTCGCGCTGGTCGCCGTTGCGGTAACTATTTCCATCGTGTATCTGGCGTTCCGCCGATTTGTTCTGCGGCCCCGCTGGCTGGGCAAGATTTCACCGGAATCCGGCTTCATTGCGCTGCTCATTGCAATGCTGATGCTGACCTACCTCGCGAGCCTGCAATTGAGCGAAGCCTCGGTTGCCGGGCATGTGGTCTGGTGGCTGCACACGCTATCGCTGCTGATTTTTCTGCCCCTGGTTCCGCACACCAAGCATCTGCACCTGGTTCTGAGTCCGGTCACCATTCTGCTGAAACATCCAGGTTTCAGCGATATCCCGAAGCTGCAGGGCGATGAAGATTTCGGTCTGGTCAAAGGTGGCGACGTCACCAGGCTCACCGCGCTCCAGGCCTTCTCATGCGTGGAGTGCGGACGTTGTACCGAACACTGCCCCGCCTACGGCACCGGTAAAGTACTGAACCCGAAGGAAATTATTTTAGGCCTTCGGTCTTATCTGAAAGACGAAGGGCCCGCTTCAGAAGTGCCGCTGCTGGGTCCGCATATTTCCGAAGAAGCGATTTTTCAGTGCACTACCTGTGGAGCCTGTGAGTTCCAGTGTCCGGTGGGCATTCAGCACCTGCCTGTGATTGTGGGCCTGCGCCGCGGCGCGGTCAATACCGGCACCTGGGAAGATTCCTACGGCACCAGACTCTTCCTCGCCATGGAGCGCAATGGCAACTCGCTGGGCATGGCTTCCAGCGAACGCCAGAAGTTCATCGACAAGAGTGAATTGCCCATTTATGACGGCACCCAGGAATACTGTCTGTGGCTCGGCTGCATGGGCGCCTACGACCCGGCCGGACGCGAGACCATTCTGGCGCTGGTCAAAGTTCTGCGGCATCTGGGAATCACCTTTGGAGTTCTGAAGAAAGAGAAGTGCAACGGCGACCCGGCCCGCCGCCTGGGCAATGATCTGCTGTTCACCAGTTTGGCCGAAGAGAACCTCACCAACATCGGGCAGCAGAATGTGAAGAAATTTCTCAGTATCTGCCCCCATTGTGTTCGCACCATGAGTACGGACTGGAAAGAAGCCGGGCAGACGGTTGAGATCGAGCACCACACTGAACTCCTCGCCCGTCACAAGGACAAACTCCCCCTTCTTACCGACGACCGGCGGGAATCGATTGTCTATCATGACCCCTGCTACCTGGGCCGTTACCGCGGTGTTTACGACGAACCGCGCGAACTGCTCACGCGTTCGGGAGACCTGACTGAAGCTCCCCGCAACCGCGAAAAATCGTTTTGCTGCGGTGCCGGCGGCGGCCAGATGTTCCTGGGCGAGGAAACCGGCAAACGGGTCAACCTCGCGCGGGCCGAAGAACTGGTTGCCACGGGCGCCCATACGGTAGCGGCTGCGTGCCCGTTCTGCGCCTCTATGTTCCGCGACGCCCTGAAGGCCGTCACGGCCACGCCGCCCCAATTGCTGGATATAGCCCAAATCGTCGCCCGAAGCCTGGAGTAGCGGCGAAGATCGGTTTCTTCAGGGATCCGTTACGCCGTTTGCGCGAAAGGGCGCAGGAGGTGGCACCCCCATCCATTACGGACCGCTATGGCGAGCATCCCCGGTTGTCCATTCCGGCGAAACTAAACGAGGCGCCGCGCGTGGACACTGGTGAGGATTGCGGCATGCAGGGGTGCCTGATGCAACAGTGCTTCGGCGCGCAGTTCGTCCGCGAGGGTATCGAGGTTGAATTCTTCGGGTTCACACAGACCCAGAAGAATGGCGCGTGGCATCAGGCTGCGCAGGGTTTCGGCCAGCCATTCGTAATAGACGCTATCTGGCCCGCCTTCGACCAAAATGCGGGAATCCACCTGCGGGTTTTCGAGGCCAGCCTCCGCGAACCAGTGATACAGAAGGGTGCCCGCTGAAAACTGCGGGATTGCATGGATGGCGAAATTGGCGACCAAAGCCAGCGCCCGCTCCGTTTTTGGGCAGGATGGCCATGAAGGCACGTTGAACCAGGGCGTGCAGTCCTGAAACGCGATGATGCCGCCGGGTCTGGTCGATGCGACCGCGTTCCGCAAAATCCCCACAGGGTCTTCCATGTGCTGGAGGATGAGCCGGCCAACCACTGCGTCGAACAGTTCGCCCGTATGATATTCGGCGATGTTTGCAGATTCAAACCGAACGTTTGTGAACTCGTGCTGCGCCGCCCGCGAGTGCGCGACGGCAAGCGACGGTGGATCGACATCCAGCCCCAGTACGGAGCCTTTGACGCCCACGAGGTGTCCCAAAAGCAGCGACACGTCTCCGACCCCGCAACCGAGATCGAGAGCGTGCATATCTTCGCCGATGCCCGCATCCACAAAGAAACGCATGGTGTGGGGCGCGAGCATGGTGGCCTGCAGCGTCAACCGGCGATGTTCGTGGTCACTGTGTCCCAGCACATAGGCGCGCGGTTCCGGGTTCATGGGGTCTTCAGGACGCGGGCTTGCTGCGTCAACCGTTCCCACGTACGGCCACTACCAGTGCCAGCGGAGGCCGCCGTAGCCTCCGGAGATCATGTCGGCAAGGAAGTACTCGGGTTTGGGCGAGGTACGGAAACCGAGAGCCTTATAGCCCACCACCACCTCCACATGCTTGCGGCGAAGGGCGAGACTGGCATCGCCATCATAGAAATACGCCCGGTGCGGCAGGAAAAAACCAGAGCCGCCAACGCGAAACAGAACATGCGGGGCGACGGCATATTCGACGGCCATGCCAACCGCGGGGAGGTACAACTGTTTGGTGCCGTTGGTTGTAAAGGTGGAGAGAGAACTGGTGGTCGCCTTCAGGGGCGCATCCAGATTGGCGCGGGCCTGCAGGAACTGAAAGCCGAGGATGGATTTAACGCGGAGCTTGGCAATGGGGTATTTGTGCGGCCAGAAAAGGTCATCGAGATAGACTTTGGCACCGCGGATTCGATAGCCGGTGGAAAGAAGGTCGCCCTTGTTGTACAGAAAGCCCAGTGGCGCGGTGTCTTTCAACAGAGACTGACTGCCGGCACCCTTTAACTGGAAGCCCTCTGCGCGGAGCGTGCCGGTGCGCGAAATGGGGTAGCTGATCTCAACGCCCGGCGCTTGTTTGGGTTTGCCAATCTGCAGGAGATCCTCAAATTGACCGGCGACCTTGCCGGTCTTGATATCGGGCTGCTGGCCGGGGACGGCAAGCCAATAAAAAGCGCCGATCGTGAGGCCTTGTGGATCCGGGTAGTCTTTACTGCGGGGTGGCAAGGGTGGGGGAGGGGGAGGCGTTTTTGGGTCCTCAGTGACTTCTGTGGCAGGAGCAGGCGCAGGCGCAGGCTGCTGCGCCATCCCGGCGGCAGGAACCAGAACACCAATGCAATATAACGCAGCAAGGCGAACAACAGCAGTGCGGACGATGAAGGATTCGATCCTCAAAAAAACTCCTCTTTTTCCGGCTGATCCGGACAACTGAAATGGATGGGAAGGCAAGTCCCTTGTCAGATTGTAACGTCCCTGCCGCTCACAAGGTTACGGAAAAGGCTTTTGCGGGGGTCAGGCGGGCTACACTAAAATTGTGGCGGCGCAACTTCTATCCGCGTCGGCGGCTACCGGCGAACTCGTCAATCTGGCCAGCATCCGCGAGACTTTGCAGTGGTTTACCAAAGAAAAGCAGTGGGTCAACGAGATACACCTGCAGCTTTGCCGCATTCCCGCGCCCACTTTTCACGAACAACCGCGCGCCGAATGGATGATGGCCCAGTTCCGCGCACTTGGCTGGCACGCGGCCATAGACCGCGAAGGCAATGTTCTGGCAGCCCTGGAAAAAACTCCCGCGGGCCCGCTGGTGGTGGTCACGGCACATCTGGATACGGTGCTCGCTCCGCGCCACAAGGAGGACATTTCGGTGGGCCCGGGTGGCGATATCCTGGGCCCCGGCGTATCCGATAACGGAGCGGGCCTGGCGGGGCTGCTGGCTATTGCGCGGGCCATCAAATCGGCCAGTGATCCGGATGATCTGCGCGGCGACCTCTGGAATCGCCTGCTGCTGGTGGCCAATACCGGCGAAGAAGGCGAAGGCAATCTGCGCGGTATGCGCTATTTGTGCTCCCAAACAGATCTGGTGGAACGCATTCAGGCATTTCTGATTCTGGACGGCGCTCTGGTGGATCACGTCACGACCCAGGCCATCGGCAGCCGTCGTTTTGAAGTCACATTCACGGGTGTGGGCGGTCATAGCTGGAGTGATTTCGGGGTGGGTAACCCGGTGCACGCGCTGAGCCGGGCGCTGGCGGCATTTGTGGACGACAATCCACTAGACCCGAAAGGCACACCGCGTACCGCCATCAACTGCGGCGTGATTGAAGGCGGATCGGGCGTGAACGTAATACCCGCCTCGGCTCGCGCCAAAGTGGATATCCGCTCAGAAGATCCGGCCCGGATTGAGGCACTTTCGAGGGCTCTGGATCGCGCCGTAGCGCGCTCCGAAGATCGCGAAAATTCGCGCGCAGCAGGTGGCAAAGTGGCGGCCCGGATTAAGGAGATCGGCAACCGCCCGGCGGGTCGCCTGGCGGAAAATTCTCCCCTGCTTGCCACCTTGCGCGGGGTGGACGCCCACCTCGGAATCCGAGCCCGGACCGACGCCGCCTCCACCGATGCAAATATTCCCCTTTCCATGGGCATACCGGCCATTTCCATTGGCGCGGGCGGTTCGGGCGGCGGTGCCCATACCACTGGCGAGTGGTATCAGCCGCAGGGCCGGGACCTGGGCCTGAAACGAGTGCTGTTGACCGCGGCCCTGCTTTTGAAATCGAGCCCGGTACCGCTGCCATGAATAACCGCCGCGCGGAACTGGCGCTGGTGGGCGTCGCCATTATCTGGGGGACGACCTTTGTAATGGTGAAATCGGCACTGGCCGAGGTCTCCACGTATCTGTTTTTGGCCTTGCGCTTTAGCGTGGCCGCACTGGCGCTGGTGCTGATATACCGCCAGGCCATTCGCCGCCGCAGCCTGGGTGGGGGACTACTGGCCGGGTGTTTGCTGTTTGCCGCCTACGTCTTTCAGACGCTGGGACTGGAACTGACGACGCCCTCAAAATCCGCCTTCATTACCGGACTTTCCATTCCGATGGTACCTTTGCTCGGTTCCCTCGTCTACAAGAGCAGACCGCGCCTTTTCGAAGTCGCGGGCATCCTGATCGCTTCGTTGGGTATGGCTTTTATGACGTTACCGCCGGGAAAGCTCGAAATTGGCCGGGGGGATTTTCTCACCCTGCTATGCGCGGTGACTTTCGCACTGCATGTCGTGGTGACCGGTCATTTCGCTCCTCTGTACGGCTTTGCCCCGCTGGCAGTTACGCAGACCGTGGTAGCCGCGGCTTTGGGCGTAGGCAGCTTTTGGTTCGCTGAGCCGGTCCGTTTCCATTTCACTCCGGCGGTGGCTGGAGCAGTGGTGGTCACGGGCTTGCTGGCCACGGCAGTGGCATTTACCACCATGGCCTGGGCGCAGCAGTACACTTCGCCTACCCGGACGGCGCTGATTTTTGCGCTGGAACCGGTAGTGGCCTGGTTCACGTCATATGTATTGACAGGTGAAGTTCTCTCCAATCGCGCTAAGATCGGAGCGGGGCTGATCCTCGGTGGCATTTTGTTAGTGGAAATGAAGAGGGCCGAATCACAACACCCGCTTCAGGATGGGAATCTTTCCGAATCGTGAGGAACAATCGCAAATGAGTTTTATCGATAAAGTCCGTACGCAGAAACTTCTTTCGTTTACGGTCATTCTTTTTACCCTCGCCGTGGGTGTTTTCATTGGAACGGTCTCACAGACCGGGGCCAGGGCCGCACCCTATCAGGCCGCGTCTGACGCCACGCCTCTGGTCATGCCGAATGCGGTGGAGATGCAGAACTCCTTCTCTAAAATCGCCAAAGCACTGGGCCCGTCGGTCGTGAATATCTCCAGTGAATATGTTCCCCAAAAGCGCGAAACGGCGTCGAAAGGGCACACTCCGAACAGCAACAATCGCCGCCGTTCGCCGCAGCAGGAGGATGACAGCGATAGCAACATGCAGGATTTCATGCAGCGCTTCTTCGGCGGTGGCGGTGGTGCCCCGGGCATGGAAGCTCCGGATCAACCCAGTGCCAGCCTCGGCTCCGGCGTGGTGATTGACAAGAACGGTTACATTGTCACCAATAATCATGTGGTGGAAAAAGCCACCCGCATCAAAGTGAAGTTCCACGGCGATAGCGCCGAATATACGGCCACCGTAGTGGGGACTGACACCGAAACCGATCTGGCTGTGATTAAGGTGGACAAGAAAAATCTGGTGGCGGCAAAAATCGGCAACTCCGACGCCATGGAAGTGGGTGACTGGGTGGTCGCCATCGGATCGCCTTTCGGATTCGATGCCACCGTGACGGCGGGCATTGTAAGCGCTCTGGCGCGCGATGTGCCCGATTCCTCCCGCGGTACACCCAACTCATTCCAGCACTTCATTCAGACCGATGCCGCCATCAACCCCGGCAACAGCGGTGGCCCGTTGTTGAACCTCAATGGTGAGGTGATTGGCATCAACACGATGATCGCCAGCCGGAGCGGCGGCTTCCAGGGAATTGGCTTCGCCATGCCCTCTGCCACTGTGGTGAAGGTTTACAACCAGATCATCAAGGAAGGCCACGTTACGCGCGGCTCCATCGGTATCCGTTTCCGCGAGACGCCCAATAACACGGATCTGCTGAAGGTCTATGGCGCCGAACACGGTATTTTTGTGGATTCAGTGGAACCGGATGGACCCGCTGAAAAGGGTGGCATTAAGTCGCAGGACGTGATCACCACCATCAGCGGCAAAGCCATTCAAAAGGGCCAGGATCTGATCGACATCATCGCCGACAGTCCGGTGGGCACCACGGTGAAGGTCACCGTGATCCGTGAGAAGAAGACCGAAACCATGAATGTAGTGATAGGCGACCGCGCCCGGATCTTCGCCGATCTGGCGGGTGGCCGGAAGCCGGCACCTTCCAACGATCCGGGCGAAACCCTGAACGTGAAGTTCGGTATGACGGTGCAGGCGCTGCGCTCCGCAGAGAGGGAAACGCTGGGCTACAAAGGCAAAGGCAGCGTGATGATTGCGACCATTGAGCAGGGCTCGTTCGCCGATGACATTGGCCTGGCGAAGGGCGACATCCTGCTGGAACTCAACCGCCAGGCGGTGGATAAGCCGGAAGACATCCGGCGGATCCAAGGCGGACTGAAGGCCGGCGATTCGGTGGCCTTCCAGGTGGCCCGTCAGGCGGGACGCGCCGGCGACTGGCAGTCGCTGTTCCTGGCCGGCAAGGTCCCGGACAGCGGCAAGTAGTTGTAATACAATAGTCGGAAGGTCAGGGGGCGGTAACCGCCCCCTTCCTTCTATTTGTGGATCATGCGACTCGCTTCTGTCAGTCTCGCGCTTTGTTTGGCGGTTTCTCTGGCCTTGGGTGCCCCTGCGCGCAAGACCACGTCAAAGGCCGCCAGGATCACCGTGAAGGCTCCCACAAAAAACAGAACTGGCGCGAAAGCCAAGCTGGCGAGAGTTCCGGCGCAGACGTGGCGGAATCGGCAGATGGCTCCCACCAAAGAGCGTTACCTGGAAATTCAGCAAGCCCTTTACAAACAAGGCTATTTAGCAACGGAACCAAGCGGAGTCTGGGACAGAGAATCGATCACCGCCCTGCGTGGGTTCCAAACCGATCAGAAGCTCAGCGTTACAGGACGCATAAGCGCTCTAACGCTCATCAACCTTGGTCTGGGCCCCAGCCATCCGCTGGCGACTCTTCCCCTGCCCACGGCACAGCAGTAGGCCAAACATGAAGATTGCGCTGCTCAGCCTGGGCCTGGCTTTGGCACCGGCATACCTGGCAGCGGCCGATGCCACTACCCCTGGGGGAACGATTTGGGACGGCGTGTACACCCAAAGTCAGGCGCAGCGCGGCGCAAGCCATTTTGAGACCTTTTGCAGTTCCTGCCATCGCAGCGGATTTCGGGGCGCAGGTTTCATGAACCGCTGGCGGGAGGATAAACTGTCCAGCTTGTATACGTTTATCCGCAACAACATGCCGGTGGGTAACCCCGGGGTGGCCACTTCCTCCGAATATATTGACATTGTGGCGTGGATTCTTTCCACCAATGAAATTCCGCCCGGCAATCTCGACCTGACGCCGGCCGCCGCCACCGCCATACAGGTGATGGGCAGGAACGGGCCAGCTCCAGTACCCGATGGATCGCTGGTGGAAGTAACCGGTTGCCTCACGCAAAACGAGGCCAGCGGGTGGACTCTGCTGCAGGCGACCGACCCGGTTCGTACGCGCGATGTTGACAATACCGGAGGCCTGGATATAAAGATGCTCTCCGGTAAACCTCCGGGAAACCTTAACTTTGGCCTGCCGGACGCCAGTTTCTACAAGCCGCTCAACCACAAGGATCATCGCGTGGCCCTGAAGGGTTTTCTGGACCGCCAGCCCAAAGGCGACCGCCTCCTGATCACCGCCATTGAGACGCTCGCGACTTCCTGTACGCAATAGCACGGCAGGTTGCAAGACCGGTTCCATGACCCGGGGCATTGCAGGCCGCCCTCATTCTCCGTAGACTAAAGGTGTACCCCAAATGGAAACCGGCAATATTGCGCTGGTGAGTTACCTTTCCGGCCCTTTGGCCTGGTTTCTGGATTCACTGCGTCTTGAACTCACACCTGACTCCTGCCCCCGGGCGCACGTCACTATCCTTTCACCCCGGCAGTTGACCATCCCGGTGGATTGCATCATGCAGCGGATCGAGGAAGTGTCCAGCGGCTGCCTGCCGTTTGAGGCAGAGTTGGGGGATGTGCAAATATTCCCCGGTTCGAACGTGCTGTACGTGAATCTGATTCGAGGGGGCGAGCACTTGTGCGTTCTGCATGAGCGGCTCAATACGGGCATACTGACCTGCGAAAGCGGCTATTCTTACCATCCCCACGCCACGGTTGCCCAGGGACTGGGGGCTGACGAGGCTCGTCGGCTTTTGCCCCGTGCCCGCCGCTTGTGGGCCGAGTTCCCGGGTTCCCGCCGATTTGAGATTGATGCCTTCTCGCTGGTGCGGGAAGACAGCGCCCAGCGGTGGTCAGATCTGGTTCGGATTCCAATTGCGCAGCCCGTCCTTATCAGTTGACTGCGGCGACAGCAGATTGGCTACAAATGTGCTGCTGCGTTGGTCTGCATGAATGTCAGCTCCATTGATAAAGCGGTCAGCTTTCCTATTACCAGCGTCGGGTTGCCAGTCGTAAAAACCGATCTCACGCTGGAATCCCTTCTGGCGTCGTTCCGGAAGCAATCCCTGTATATGTTCCAACTGCCCTTCTGGCTTCTGCGGGGTAAAGCTGCGTTCAAACAAGAGGTTGCCCGACGGGTTGAGTTGAATATCCGCTCACTGTCCTGGCGCACGGAACTGTCGGACCTGGAGCGTGAGCGCGCCCAAGGGCGGTCACTGGTCTTCGCCGGCAATAGGGTGGCGCTGTAGTGCGAGGACGATTCTTCCTGCTGGTTGCCTCTGGCGCGCTAATGCTGTTGTCAGCGGGCGAAACTCCGCGGACGATTCTGGATCTCCAGCAGTTTCGCCAGGCCAATGCTTCGCCGGTTCGATCGGGGCAGGGAAGAGAAGGCACGGCGACCCTGGTTAATTTGAATCCCGCGATCAACGTTTGGTATCTTCTCCAGGTTGCGTGGAAAGACGGCGCACCGCCAACTGCCTGGCATCTGGAGAATCCCCATCCCCATGAAGCGAAGCTTCTGCTGGATCAAAAATACCCGGCCGGGCTGGTAATTGCGGAAGGCCAGAGCAAATTCCACTGCGATCTTTTCGGTGGCGGGTCGCCTGGCGTGCTGGAGCAAGGAAGAAGCTCACCCTTCATCTACTACCCTCTGTGCGATGGACGCCTGTACCTGCGCAATCCGGCGAAGGGCAGCCATACCGCACTGGAGGCCACAACCGAGTTCCTCCGCGACCATGTCTGGGGCGGTGAAAAAGTGATCGGCGTGTTTCACAACCTGCTGGGGGAAAGATACCGGGAAACAGCGGAGTTGCGTGACCAGACCGCCGTAACCGCTCATTCTGCGGAGGCCACACTGGACGAGCGTCCCCTGGCCGCCCTGATCGATCCGCAGTATGCCGCACGGCGCGTAACGTCCCCCAGCCTCGGAATCTCTTTGGCGTCGGCGGATGCGGAGAAGAACGGGCTCATACCCGGGGAATGGTACGCTGCCGCCGGGAATTCCGGAGTTTACGTGAGCCTGATGGAGCCGGCATTTGTGGCCCCCGCAATTCTGCAGGGGTATACGAATCTGGCCAATAATCCGGACAAAATCGAAGTGTCGTCGCTCTGCTATCTGGTAGCGTTCGATCTGGATCAACTGGCGGTTGGGTACGCACTGGGCACAGAGCATCCTCGCGTGGACTGGTCAGACCGGGTAACCGGGCCAATGCGGAATGCGGCTTTGCCGGGTCCTGACGGCATTGGCGACATCGAACCTTTGATATCGACAGGCTTGATCCGCCCGGACGATGGCCGCAAGACTGTAGCCGCTTTCACGGCCGGTTTCAAGAGGAATCATGGTGCATTCAAATCCGGTGTGCTTGCCCTGCGGAACAGCGGAAGCCACTACGGGTTCATTCAGGATGGGGTGGTTTTCAGCACGCTGCAGCCGGGGTTAGCGACGTTATTCGTGCTGGATGACAATTCGGTGGGGATGAAGACCTGGACCGAAGCAGACAACATGCTGCTCAATAGAATGAAACATGCCCGGCAGAACGGCGTTTCACTGGTGGAATTTGATGAAAGAGCGGGCATGGCCATCCCCGGCCCGCTGGTCACCCGGTGGAGCCAGGGAAACTGGTCGGGATCGGTGGACGAAAACCTGCGGACATTGCGCGCCGGCGCCGCCGTGCAGAGCCACCACGGCAAGCAGTTTCTGATTTACGCGGTCTTTTCCGACAGCACTCCATCAGCGATGGCGCGGGTGTTTCAGGCGTATCGGGCCAGCTACGCCATGCTGCTGGACATGAACGCGCTGGAGCACACTTATCTGGCCGTGTACCGAAGGGCCGGGGCTGAAATGTCGGTGGATCATCTGCTGAAAGGGATGAGCGTGCTGGATAAGTCGGGTTCCGGTGACGCGGTTCCCCGGTTCCTGGGATACCCGGACAATCGCGATTTTTTTTATATGATGCGCCGCGAGGCGAAGGTGGGGAAGCCATGAAATTTTCTCTGGTACTGGCGGTGATGCTATTCGCCTTTCCGGGCTTGATGGGATTTGCGGCTTCGCCCGCCTCCACGCCGATGCTTCGGGAGCAGAATGAACTTCTCTTCGGCCAATTGAAGCAAGTCCGCGGACTAGCCGACGCCCAGATTGCGGCGATCCGAAAGATTTTCGACAAATCCGGCTACATCAGCCAGGGGAATCCCGCCGTGACCAGGCATTCGGTTACCCCCGAACAATGCCAGGCCGGGCTCAAGGCGAAGGGCGTGGATTACGCGAATCCACGCTTTGAGAAGATCTGCGGCGGGAAGTATCTGGCCCCTCTGTATGATCCGGCGACGCAGAAACCGGAAGATGCCACGGTTTGTATCGATCAGTTTGAATTTCCCAATATCCCGTGCGCATATCCGGTGGTGTGGGTAAAGGCCAGCGAGGCCGCGGAAATCTGTCTGGCGGAAGGTGAGCGTCTCACCGATGCCCATGAATGGGAAGGCGCTTGCGAAGGGGCGCTGAAACCGCCCGACTACCCCTTCGATCTGGTGAAAGGGATGAGCCCAACCGCAGCAGTGGAACGGATGCGAACGCTGCACAATCGTGCCGACGCCGGCAATAAACGCTGGAGCTATGGCAATGCTTATCAGAAAGGGGTGTGCGCGACTTCGGGTGTGAAGACGCCGGATTGCAACGGCGGAAGCTGGACTGGTTGCGGCTCCAACACCTTTCCGGCCGGCGATTTTCCGAACTGCCACAGTCCGCTCGATGTCTACGATCTGAACGGTAATGCCGCCGAGCATATGAACCTGCCTCTCAACGAGAGCCAAATGTCGAGTCGGGGAAGCCGCGAACTGGGCTACACGGAGATGAAGGGCAGCTGGTTTATCTTCGATACATACCGGGCACATGAGGACTGGTGCCGGTGGCGTGCGCCCTTCTGGCATGGCTCCCGGGTGATGGACGAGCATAGTCATGCCAACTACCACCTGGGATTCCGTTGCGCGAAGACCATCAAATGAAGAGCTCCGGGGAGCGCCTAAAAGGTGGGGCGAGGGGTTGGCCGTGAGGTTTCACCACAGGGCATTTCAGCCGCTGTGCGCGTTATGAATTGCCGCAGATCGCGAATTGGCCCTTCGTCGCTGACGATCCCGGAGAGCTGCGGGTCTTTCAGGAGATCGTAGATCGACACCGGCTGGCCGTCCACAAGCGCCATTTCGCTGACCAGGCGAATGCCATGGCTGTAGTCGGCGTAACAGGCTCCGTGAACCGTGCTGAGCGGCTGAATCGGTGCGCCGGTGAGGCGATGCCAGCCATATATAGCGATCCGCCCCGGATTCTGGTCCAGCAGACTGGTCATCACCACATCTTTCTTGTGACCTGAAACCAGCGCTCCCGGTGTAACGCCAAGGGCCTGCGACTGTTCATCGATTTTCTGGTTGTGAGCCCGGTAATAGTTGGTGGATCTCATTTGCGGGCCTGCCGTCATGGGCGCGGGCGAGAAATGGAAGGCCGATTGCCGATAGATCGCGTCGACGATTTTCCGGGTGGGCAGGATAAAACCCATTTGGCTGGCGATAGCCGAAGCCGTATACAGGTTCATGGGAATGCGCAGGAAGTCCGTATTGGAACCAATGGCGAGGTATTCGGGCATCACAAATACGGTGGCGGTGAGCGCTTTGCCGGTTGGCGGCTGGTATTTGAGTTCCACGCGGGCAAGTTTCCGCAGAAATCCAGGGAGGTTGCCGCCGAGAAGTTCCTTAAGAATGGCCTGTTCGCGGGCGCGCGGATCCATTTTGGCGACGTATAACGCGAATTCGGATCCTGTGAGAGGTCGCACCAGCGGCGCGACCGGGATGTTCCGCGTGAGTGCTGCCAGCGGAAACAATACAAAGCCCAGTGCCGCATCGGCTACTGCGGCGGGCGTCAAACCATCTGCCGATGCCGACAGGCACTGAGCAACGAGGAGCGCCACACTCAAGTTCCTGCCAAGGGCCGAAAAGTTAAGATGTCTCAATCTGCCGAGTATACCGTATGTTTTGGCAGGCTCGGGCTGGTATGAGGTGAACAGCTTCCCCCAATCGGGCCATACTGCCCGGATTCCCTGCAGGACGTCATAAACCTTTCTCATCCGGCATTTAAGAATTGTATTGGACACGGTGTGTGTGGAGTTGCCAGACTGGGAAAAGACATTATGCACTACCTGACGCCCGGCCATTCCGCTCTGACGCGGCGACGGTTGCTCTTTTTCGCAGCGGCCGGTGCAGGTGCCCTGAGCGCAGCGGACCCCGAAAAACGCGACATGATCGTCCGATCCATCCGGCCGGAAGATCTGGAAATGCCGGTTTCCGGCTTCTCTGACAACATCACGCCCATTGAGCATTTCTTTGTCCGCACACATGTCAACGTGCCCACCGTAGATGCGGCCACGTTCCGGCTGAAGTTGGAAGGCGAAGTGGCCACTCCGCTGGAGCTGTCGCTGGCCGATCTGAAGCAGATGCCGGCAACCGAGATCATCGCGGTTACCGAATGCGCAGGTAACGGGCGCGTTCTCTATGAACCCTATATTCCCGGGGCTCAGTGGCAGTTTGGGGCGGTGGGTAATGCCCGCTGGAAGGGTGTGCGTCTGGCTGAGGTGTTGAAGCGGGCCGGGATCAAAGCCTCGGCGGTGGAAGTAGTTTTCGATGGCGCGGATATGCCCCTTGGAACCATGCCGGATTTCCAGCGGGCGATTCCCGCAAAGAAGGCGCTGGACCCGAACACGCTGCTGGCCTGGGAAATGAATGGCCAGACCTTGCCCGTGAAGCACGGCTTCCCGCTGCGCGTGATTGCCCCGGGCTGGGCTTCGGATTGCTGGTTGAAGTGGGTCACTTCGATCCGAGTGGTGGATAAGCCGTTCGATGGATTCTGGATGACGGGATCATATCGCAAACCGGCGAATCCGGTGATACCGGGCGCGGCCATCGCTATGGAACAGATGGAGCCGGTTACCAGCCTCAAGGTGAAGAGCATCATTTCTTCGCCGGTGGAAGGCGCGCAGGTGGAAAGCGGCAAGGCCACCACCATCCACGGGGTGGCATGGACGGGCGACACCGGAGGCGGCGTTACCACCGTGGAAGTCAGTATTGATGGCGGCAGAACCTGGCGGCAGGCGCGACTGGAAGGCCCACCGACCTTATTTGGCTTCCGCTCGTGGAGCATCGCGTGGACTCCGGCGCGGGAAAGCTACTTCAACCTGATGGCGCGGGCCACCGACAAGAGTGGGGCTGCGCAACCTTTCGTGCAGGAATGGAATCCCTCGGGCTATGGCTGGAACGTTGTCCATCGAGTGGGGGTTTCCGCCGTGAAGACCGTCAGCACGGCGGCACCGGTAGCTGCGCCTGCGGGCGCCAATCCGGTGTCTTCGGCACAGTTCAAATCCACCTGTGGGGCCTGTCATGAGGACGATCTAATCCGTCAACAGCGATTGACGCGCGGGCAGTGGGGCCGCGAAATCGACAAGATGGTGCGCTGGGGTGCCCAGGTCAAGCCGGGTGAGCGCGAGACTTTTCTCGATTACCTGACCAACAACTTCGGACCGAGGCCGCGTTAGCAGCCGCATGTCCAATTCCCTGGTAAATAGAGGAATGGCGATGGGGCTCGCGCTGGCCTTTCTGGTCGCGGTCACGGTCTGGCAGCTGGGGTTAATGCCCTGGAACCGCGGCCTGCAACTCAGCGCCCTCACCCTGGCCATCATCACCGGTATGGTGGTGGGTAATCTGGTTCCGCAGCAGTGGCTGGCAGGTGCCGCGCCTGGTCTGCGTTTCGCGCAACAGAAAGTTTTGCGCCTGGGCATTATTCTTTACGGTGTTCGTCTCACGGTGCAAGACCTGTTGCGTCTGGGGCCGCGCGCTCTTTTACTGGACGTGCTGGTGATTGTCTGCGTGCTTGGCGTGGGCTATTGGCTGGGGACGCGCGTGTTCGGAATCGACCGGGACACGGCGCTGCTGGTGAGTTGCGGTGCCGGTATTTGTGGTGCGGCCGCCGTGCTGGCCACCGATCGCGTGATTGAGAGCGAATCGCACAAGGTCAGCGTGGCGGTTGCCACCGTGGTGGTCTTCGGCACCGTGGGGATGTTCCTGTATCCCTTCCTCTATCCGTTCACCCACTTCAGCGAGCGGACGTTTGGGATTTACGTCGGTGCCACGGTGCATGAAGTTGCGCAGGTGGTTGCCGCGGCGAGAGCGGTGAGCGCCGAAGCTGCCGATACCGCCGTAATCACCAAGATGCTGCGCGTGGTTTTGCTGGCGCCGGTGCTGGTTGTGATTGGCCGCCTGCGTGGGCGCGTTGGTGGCGGTGCCGGGCGCTCCGCTTTCCCCTGGTTCGTGGTGTGGTTTGCTGTGGTAATTGTGGTGCAGTCGCTGGTTCATCTGCCGCCGAAGGTGAAAGCAAACCTGATTGATTTCGATACGATTCTGCTGAGCAGTGCGATGTTCGCCCTGGGCGTGAGTACGCGCTGGGACCAGTTAAAGAAGGCCGGTCCGCGCCCCCTGCTGTTGGCCTCCACCCTGTTTGTCGGGCTGGTGGGTGGTGGCTACGCGCTTACATCCGTGCTGGCACCGTAGGAGCTGGACGCGGAATTGAAAGGCCGCTGATAACCTGAGGATTCAATATGGCAAAGAACTCCATTCCACAGTTGCTGGTTCATAGCCCCGCGGACAATGTCGGGGTTGTCGTCGTAGAAGGGCTGCAGGCCGGCACCAACATGCTCTGCGTGATCACAGAGAACAATGAAGCCTTCAAGCTCAAAGTGAAGGCCGATATTCCCATTGGCCACAAGGTCGCGCTCAAAGATCTGAAGCCGGGCGATACCGCCATCAAGTACGGCGAAGACATCGGCAAGATCGTGGCCGCCGTGGGTAAGGGCGGGCACGTCCATACGCAGAACCTGAAGACCAAGCGTTGGTAGATGCGCGGAGAAAACGAGAAAATACACATGGCAAACAATTTGAAATTCCGTGGCTGGCGCCGTGAAAACGGGCGCGTTGGTGTCCGCAATCACGTCGTCATTCTTCCGCTGGACGACCTGTCCAATGCCGCCTGCGAGGCCGTAGCGAACAACATTAAAGGTACGCTGGCGCTGCCCCACGCCTACGGGCGGCTGCAGTTCGGCGAAGACCTGGACGTTTTCTTCCGTACGCTGATCGGCACCGGTGCCAATCCCAATGTGGCGGCGGTGGTGGTAATCGGTATTGAGCCTTCGTGGACCGGTCGCGTGGTCGATGGCATCGCAAAGACGGGGAAGCCGGTCACCGGTTTCGCCATTGAGCAGAACGGCGACATCAACACCATCGCCGCAGCCTCACGCAAGGCCAAGGAATACGTGCAGTGGGCCACGGAGTTGAAAACCGGCGAGTTCCCCATCGGTGAACTCTGGGTCTCCACCAAGTGCGGCGAGTCCGACACGACCACTGGACTTGCCTCGTGCCCCACTGTGGGCAACATGTACGACAAGCTGATTCCGAAGGGTATTTACGGTGTCTTCGGCGAAACATCGGAGATCACCGGCGCAGAACACCTGGCACGCAAACGGGCCATCAATAAAGAAGTGGAAGAGAAATGGTTCAAGACGTGGAGCGCGTATCAGCAGGACGTGATTGAAGCCCACAAGACCGACGATCTCTCCGATTCACAGCCCACCAAAGGCAACATCCTGGGCGGCCTTACCACGATTGAAGAAAAAGCCATGGGCAATCTGGAAAAGATCGGACGCAAGTGCAAGTTCATTGATGTTCTGGCACCAGCCGAAGCACCGGCGAAGGGTAAGGGTCTGTATTATATGGACACTTCGTCAGCCGCTGCCGAATGCATTACTCTGATGGCCGCAGCGGGCTATGTGGTTCACACCTTCCCCACCGGTCAGGGCAATGTGATTGGGAACCCGATTGTTCCGGTGATCAAGATCACCGGTAACCCGCGCACCGTGCGCACCATGAGCGAACATGTGGACCTTGACGTATCCGGCATACTGCGCAGGGAACTGACCATTCCGGAAGCGGGCGATGCGCTGATTGACATGATCATTCGCACCGCGAACGGACGGCTCACCGCGGCTGAAGCGCTGGGGCATCGCGAGTTCGTGTTTACAAAACTCTATCGCAGCGCCTGAGTTACCACGGCGCCTGACTTACCACGGAACAATACCGCCGGTTTCAAAGAAGCCACCGGTGGGGCAATCATCGGGAGCCAGGGCCTGCCGCACGATCTCGGCCGCACCTTCTTCCACTGTCTGTGTGCCGCTTCGGTTGTTTAAGTCTGTGGCGGTATAGCCGGGGTTCACCGTGTTGACCTTGATCGACGTATCGCGCAGTTCCCACGCCAACTGGACGGTCATCATATTGAGAAGCGCCTTGGAGCCGTTATAGCCAAGCCGCTTGATGGCGGCGAAGGGCCAGCCGGGATCGGCGTTCCACGCCAGCGAGCCGAGTCCGCTGGAAACCATAACAATTCGGGCCGAGGCGGACTTCCGCAGCAGCGGCAGCATGGCTTGGGTCACCGCGAGCACACCAAAGAAGTTGACTTCCAGAACTCTGCGAACCGCCGCCGGGTCGACCGTGCCCGGGGGCCCATCGGCTTTATCGCTGATCCCTGCGTTATTGACCAGGATGTCGAGCCTGCCGTACCGCGCTGCGATCATCTGAACCGCGCCCGCTATAGTGGCCGGGCTGGTTACGTCCAGTTCGATGAATTCGGCTTTCAGGGCTGTTGCCGCAGCCTCGCCCAATTGCGGGTTGCGTGCTGCTTCCAGTACCGTGACGCCTTGGGCAACCAACTGGCGGGCAACTTCGTAGCCGATGCCTTTATTCGCGCCCGTGATCAGCGCGATCTTCCCGTTGTGATCTTGTGCCATTCCTGCTTAAGTTACCCTGGGACTCCGTCGTGTTAGCGGATTCCCAACTCCCGCAGGGAATGGCCGATCCACTGCTTCGTGAGTTTTTCCTGCACGCCATTCTGCGATAAACGCGTGCGCAGGTTGGCGAAGTCCACGTGATCCAGCGGCTGATCCTGATTGAAGCAGGAGAAAACCACGGTCTCTTCACCAGTTTGCGGATTGCGGTGTACCTGCAGGCACTGCGCGCAAATTTCCTTCATCATGCACTGCATGGGCGAGTTGATACTGCCAATCGCATGGTGATCCGGCTTCAGGTACGGTGCCAGCACGCCATGCCGCGCCTGCTGCACTGCGCGCATCATGCCATCGGAGCCAATCGCGATCAACCGATCCACCGCGCTCAGCAAAATGGGAGCTTCGCCCAGTTCGCCCGCGCCATAAGCCCGAATTGCTTCCACAATATTGCCGGTGAAGGAACTATCCTGCACGCGTCCGGGCGTGAAGCCAGGCGCTTCGTCGCAACACCACACCACCACGTCCGCCGCCTTCTCGATCTCTTCCACTTTGTAGCGGTCAATGATCTTCTTGTACCCGGCGAAGTAAACCACGCGCGAGTGCTCTTCCCGCAGCTTCTGGCCGATGGAAAACAGCACCGCATTACCCAATCCGCCGCCCACCAGCAGCACGGTTTCTCTCCCCGGCGTTTCGCTGGGCGTGCCGGTGGGGCCCATCAGCACCACAGGCTCGCCCTTCTTCAGCAGCGCGCACAGATCGCTCGAACCACCCATTTCCAGCACGATGGTGGAAAGCAGACCCTTTTCGTGATTCACCGATGCGCCTGTGAGCGCCAGACCCTCCATGCCCAGCACGGTGTCTTTGGTCCGCGGGGCCAGAGTCTCGAAATTCTGTAGCCGGTAAAACTGACCGGGAAGGAATCCGCGTGCCGCCAGAGGCGCTCGCACCACCACTTCCACAATGTTCGGCGTGAGGCGGATTACGTCTTCCACCACTGCGCGTAGTTCGTCGTTGAGCCGGGTGGCCAGTTCGGCGGGCGAGGGCGCCACCGGAGCATGCCGGGCCAGCGATCGCGACACCACCGGATAACCCTGCTTCGCGCTGGCCATGGCCTTCACTACGTTGCCGGAGAAGGATGGATGCAGATCGCCGAAGAAACTAATCGCCCGACCGTCTTCCCGGTGCGACATCAAAACCTGCGGCACCTTCGGCTTCGCGCTGCGTTCCGGCTTCACCTTGTTGCCTTCTTCGTCGTAAGCCTGGAAGTATTTGCCGTCTACCAGAACGTTGTTTTCGTCTTCGCGCGCCAAAACCGTATTTGGTTGCGTACCGGCAGCTACCAGAATGGTCCGCGCCGGAATGGTGACCGTTTCATCGGTGGAAACCAGCTTGCCCGCCGCGTCATCCCAGCGGAGCTTGCGGCATTCCAGCGCGCTGGCGGCACCGTATTCATCCACATGAACCGCTTCCGGACTCAGGCATTCCGCGAACCGCACACCTTCTTCAAACGCTTTGGCCACTTCCTCGTGATTCAGCGTATAACTGGGCGCATCCACCAGACGCCGCCGGTAGGCCATGGTGACTCCGCCCCACGAATTCAACAAATCGATAAGCCGTGGCTCGCGATTTTCCTTCGCAGCCAGCGCGCGCTCGGCCCGAATGGCACGGGCATGGGTCAGAAAATCGGTGGCAATCCCATGGTCTTCCTCAGTCCACACCGCCTCCACTTCTGCCGCGCTGGACTCGGCCGCCAATGCGTTATAGCGGTTCAGGAATTTCTCCACCTGCACCACGTAGTAGGCGAGGGATTCGGTCGCCGTATCGACGGCAGTCAAACCGCCGCCGATCACCGCAATCGGCATGCGGACCTGCAGATTCGCAATCGATTCCGCACGGGCCGCGCCCGTAAGCTGCAAGGCCATCAGGAAATCAGAAGCCTGGCGGACGCCCCGCGCCAAACCGTTCTTCATGGGGATAACAGTTGGCCTGCCTGCACCGGCGCACAGCGCGATGTGGTCGAAGCCCATGCCAAATACACTATCCACCGTGACGGTGCCGCCGAAGCGCACGCCGCCGAACATGGAGAACTCCGCGCGGCGCTCCAACAGCAGCCGGATGACTTTCAAAAAGTTCTTATTCCAGCGGACGGTGATGCCATACTCGGCCACGCCGCCAAACCCCGCCATCACGCGCTCACCCAGCCGTTCGTAAATCTCATTAATATCGCGGATGGGCCGGAACGCCACCCGCTTGCCCCAGGGGTCGACGCCGGAAAGGTCAGCCGGCAGCGGCTCAATCTTCAACCCGTCTACCGCAAACAC
>JBBROK010000039.1:0-42077 GCA_038229475.1 Bryobacterales bacterium
ATCGAGATCAGAGACTCCATAGCTGACTCCCGAGGCGGCCGACTTAAGTTCGATACCCAAAAGAGCCGCGTGGCAAATGACGTCGGCCTTGTGAGGAGAGTTGCCCGGCACCTCAACTTCAAAACCTTTAGCCGAATCCACATGCGCAAGTAGGCAGAAGCCTTTCAAGGTGTCGACGATTTTCAAGCATTCGAGGATGGAGGTTTGACATCGGGAGGTTTGTGTTCCCGCATCGGCAAAGCTGAGTCTCCCATGAAGTTGCGTCAGCGCCTCGACCGTCGGCAGATAACAGAGCAAATGGCCATCTGAGGTTGAGAGCTCAATGCCGGGAACCACGAATAGGTCCGATCCTCGAGCTGCCACAATCGTGCGCTCCACGTTGCGAATCTCGTTGTGATCCGTGACCGAGACAAGAGTGAGATTCTCCGCTATGGCGGTCGCCACGATGGCCTCCGGCGTCATCAAGTGGTCCGATACGTCGTGCGATGCACCAAAGGAATGAATATGAAGGTCGGCGCGGAAGAATTTGGCACCGCAGGGGAGTGTGGACAGTTCGTCAAGGGTCATCGATTGCATCAAGAGTATACAAGAAGTGGAGCGGGTGGCGTCAAATCGCCCCAAGAAGAATGTACCCGCGGAGGACGGACTCATTGTTCTGCCATATTTTTCTAAAGGCCTTGTCAAGCAGGGTTTAACTGACCGGTTCCCACAAACGCCCGTGTCGTTCTCAAACGGCGTTCTTGGGAGTCCTGACTAAAGGTTGCCCATATAACGTCCAACTGCGGAGCGAGTCGCTACGTGGCCGGGCAGAAGCACGGGACACCGATAAAGCGTCAAGCAGCTCACTGGACTTGGCGTGCCTATCGGGGCTAACCGTGGCGCGTGGAACAGACACCGGGACCAAGCTATCCTACGGATCAAACCCGTCGGCCCGGAAGTATCCATTGTCTTCATCCCGATGCACGACGACCTCCCGACGGTACACCCGGCGAAAGTGGTCCCTGCAAACCCGGTCGCCTGTTATCGAAACGTGGCTGGGCAACCACGGAAGGGCGGCTTATGGCGATTTGCACACAGTGGTCGTTGACCATTTAAGACAAAATCCAGGAGCCATCTGAAGAGACATGCCGGTCGATACCTTCTTCACGGGAACTCCGGCAGCGACGCTAAAACCGTCGTGATCACCGACGCGCCCAGTCTCGAAAGATTTGCAAAAAACAACTGCGACCGACAGGAACACGATCATAAAGCGTGGAGAATCCGTTCTGGACGCGGCCCCTAGCCCTGAATTCAGGCGGTGCCCGCAGCAAGGCCCTACCAGCTACCACCCGGCTCCAGCTGCTTCCGCTCCCGCCGTGGAGGCCGAGGTGGCGGTGCCGGACGCGGGCAGCAATCGGAGGACTGCGCCCCCCCTCGAAAGGGAAGCGCACTACATCGAATCCAGAAACCTCGTCATGTATCCCATCTCCAACCTCGAACTTTCGCTGCTTGAAGTACGGATCCAGCGAGCATTAGGCGGAGGCGAGATTACGCATGCTGACCAGGGTGTAAGCCGCCGCTGCCACAGAAAACTTACAGCCACCTCGCATGCGGTAATTAGCTGAACGCCGCTTGCCCTGAGCATGATCTTCAAGTACGTGATGGGTTTACCCCTCGCCGATACTGGAAGCAGTATCGCCAGTTCCCCAACCCGACACGTTCGGACGGGGTTAGACCTCTTTCTTACCTAATTTTTCCACCAGCTGTGAATACGCCGCCCGCTGCGCCCGGACGATATTCCATCGGAGAAACTCGGCTTGGTCGGCGATGTATTCCCGGTCCTCCGCGCTCTTTTCATTGATCGCCGCCTGATACCGGGGGATGTTGACCCGTCCCTCAAGTCGGGGAATGTATTCGTCGTGAAAATACTCGTCGGCGAGTTCCCGGACGCTCTGTTGCGTCCGCCCGTCCAGCAGTTCGAACCCTGGCACTTCTTCCGCAATCTCCGCAATCATTTGCGCCAAAAACTCTGCGTGTGTCATGAACCTAATAGGATCCCGCATCAGATTGTCCGGAGCCCGGGCGGAGTCTCCGGCTTGCTACGTTTCCAACGCCGCTGCCAATGATTCGCCCTGAGTGGAGCGGGCACGATGTAGATGGAGTCGTTGTCCGGCGTGGAAGCGACATCCTTCATCCCGATGCACCGCGACCTGTTTTTATTCTGCGTTTGCGGGTGGCAGAATCGGCCGAAAAAGGAGCGTTTCCCCCCACCCCAGGATGTTCCGGGCTTTGGCCGCTAAACGGTCACAGCATTCGAAAATATTGCCACCGCGCTGATTCGTCATTACTTAGGATGTATTTGAGAACCCCCGGCGACCATGTTTTTCTCCAGTCGTTGCTACACTCCGGTTTACTTGACCATCACAGGGAAGGGGCGCCTTGATGAGCAATGCGCCCGGTGATTTGGGTTCGAACGTGCAACCGTGCTTGGCGCGAATCAATGTCCACGCCGGTCGAGCGAATTGGGTTCGAACGTGCAACCACTGAATTCTGCTCGGGACCACCGGGCGTCCCGCGAACGAACTGTCGCAAGATGTTCTGGCCGGTTATTTCGATGAGTTGACCGCAACACGGAATATGCTCCTGGCGTGACGCCCGTCAATGCACGATGCCTGTGGTTTTCATTCGGAAGCTGTTCCTGCTGATGGCCGTAGTTGGCCTCTTGGCATGAGGCACCCTTTCCACCGCCAGCCCTTTTGAGCGATAATGTTGTGGTGCGCATTCGTCAAATCTTACTTCCCCTGGCCACCGCCGTCCTGTGCATCGCCCAGGGCGACTGGACCTCCATTACCGCACTGCCCGGCGTTGACTGGCAGGGGCTCACCGGAGCCAAACGCGACGCAGCCCTGAAATTGATGCAGGTGGAGCAATGTACCTGCGGCTGCAGTATGAAGATTGCCGAATGCCGTGTGAAAGACCACGCCTGTGGCACCAGCCGTAAACTGGCCAACACTATCGTGAAGGCCACCGTCGCGGGGAAGACTACCGCCGCCATTAAGGCGGATCTGAAACGGGTTGCCAGCGAGCCGGAAGGTGTGCTGGATGAACCGGTGAAAATTTCGCTAACCGGCGCGCCCTCTCGCGGCCCCGAGAACGCGAAGATGACTCTGGTGGAATTTTCGGACTTCCAGTGTCCCTATTGCTCCAAGGCAATTGTGGAGGCCAACCTGGTACTGCGGGCGTTCCCGAAAGACGTGCGCCTGGTCTTCAAACAATTCCCGCTGGATCAACATTCGCTGGCTGGGTTTGGAGCCGAAGCCGCCCTGGCCGCTCAGGCCCAGGGAAAGTTCTGGGAAATGCACGATTTGCTGTATGCCGGTTTCCCCGATATCTCGCGTCCCCGCGTGTTTGGATATGCAAAGACGCTCGGTCTCGATATGAAGCGCTTCACGGCTGAAGTGGATGGCCACAAGTACAAGGCCCGTGTGTCGGCGGAGGAATTGGAAGGCGAGGAGGCCGGGGTGGCAGGCACACCGACATTCTTCCTCAACGGCAAGAAGTACAACGAAGTCTTCACCGCAGCGAAGATCATACCCCTGATTCAGCAGGAGCTGAAGAAGTAGTGCACTTCGCCCTTTCGTATCAGTTCGTGGATGGTTTCACGGAAAAGCGTACCCCGTACCGCGGCGATCACCTGGCACTGATCTGTGCAGCGCGGGACCGCGGCGATCTGCTGATGGCCGGGGCGCTGGTGGAACCCACTGATGGCGCGCTGCTGATCTTTCGCGGTCACAGCCCGGAGGTTGCCGAGCAGTTCGCGAAAACCGATCCCTACGTCACCGGCGGCCTGGTAACGTCGTGGCAAGTGCGGAAGTGGATGACCGTGGTGGGCGATGGCGCTGTGATGCCGCTTCTGCCGCCTGCGTGATGGTTTGCCGTATCGGCACTCTGCGCACTTCGATAACATGGAGCTGGATTGACTAATTTTTCTGAACGCCGCAAGGCCCTGGACGACGCCCTTTCCTCACGCATTCTGGTTCTGGATGGTGCCATGGGCACCATGCTCCAGGCACGCGATCTCACTGCCGCTGACTTCGGCGGCGCCTCCCTCGAAGGCTGCAACGAATACCTGGTGAAGTCGCGGCCCGATGTCATCGATGATATTCATCGCGCCTATTTGCAGGCCGGCAGCGACATTATCGAAACCAATACTTTCGGCGGCACCGAACTGGTGCTGGCCGAATATCAGATATCCCATCTGGTCTACGAACTGAACCATACGGCGGCGCAGATTGCCCGCAAGGCCGCCGATGACTTCTCCACTTCGGTCCGTCCGCGGTTTGTGGCCGGTTCCATGGGACCCACCACCAAGGCCATCAGCGTTACCGGTGGCGTCACGTTCCCCCGGCTGGTGGATAATTTTCACGATCAGGCCCGTGCGCTTATCGAAGGTGGAGTGGATATTCTGCTGTTGGAGACACAGCAGGATACCCGCAATGTGAAGGCGGCACTGCTCGGCATCCAGCGCCTGGAAAAAGCCCTCGGCCTGCGGATTCCCGTCATGGTCTCGGGCACCATCGAACCCATGGGTACCATGCTCGCGGGACAGAATGCGGAAGCATTTCTGGCATCGGTGTCACATGCGGATCTGCTGTCCATCGGCTTGAATTGTGCCACTGGTCCGGAGTTCATGACGGATCATATCCGGAGCCTGTCCGCGCTTGCCTCGTCCACGCTCATTTCCTGCTACCCGAACGCGGGACTGCCCAATGAAGACGGCCTGTATCTGGAGACCCCCGCGACTCTAACCAACCAGCTGGATCGATTCATCCGCCATGGCTGGCTGAACATTGTGGGCGGCTGCTGTGGCACTACCGACAAACACATTGCGGCTATTGCGCAGATGGTGGAAGGCCGCAAGCCGCGCGCGCTGCATCCGGCGCAACCCCGCTCTTTCTACTCCGGCATTGAACTGGTGGAAGCGGAGGAATCCAGCCGGCCATTGATCGTCGGCGAACGCACCAATGTCATCGGCTCGCGCGCCTTCAAGAAGCTCATCTCCGAAGAGAAGTGGGAAGAAGCGGTGGAGATTGCGCGCCGCCAGATACGCAATGGCGCCCAGGTGGTGGATGTCTGTCTGCAAAGCACAGATCGCGATGAACTCACCGATATTCCGCTGTTCTATGAGAAGCTGATCCGCATCATCCAGGCCCCGGTGATGATCGACACCACAGACCCGGTAGCGGTGGAACTTTCGCTTACGTACTGCCAGGGCAAAAGTATCATCAACTCCATCAATCTGGAAGACGGTGAGGATAAGTTCGAGAAGATCTGTCCGCTGGTGCGGGCCTATGGCGCTGCGGTAGTGGTGGGTACCATCGACGAAGACAAACTGCAGGCCCAGGCTTTCAGCCGTGAGCGGAAGCTGGCGGTAGCGCAGCGGTCCGTCGAACTGCTGACCAGCAAATACGGGATTCCCGCCGAAGACATCATCATCGATCCGCTGGTGTTCCCCTGTGCCACCGGCGACACCAACTACATTGGCGGCGCGGTGGAGACCATCGAAGCCTTGCGGCTGATCAAACAGAATATCCCGCACGTCAAGACCGCCCTCGGTGTCTCCAATATTTCTTTCGGCCTGCCCGCCTCCGCGCGTGAGGTGGTGAACTCGGTCTTCCTCTACTACTGCACGAAGGCGGGCCTCGATCTGGCCATTGTGAATGCGGAAAAGCTGGAGCGCTTCGCTTCCATTCCCGATGAAGAGAAGAAGCTGGCCGAGCATCTGCTGTTCAACACGCCGCCTGCTGACAGCGATGCGCCCGATGACTGGCGTGAACAGACGCCTGAGCAAAAAGCGGCCATCAACCGGCATCATATCGCGCAGATTGCCGACTTTTTTCGCGGACGGGTCAAGCACACAAAGGCTGCCGTCGCCGATCTGCCGCTGGATGAGCGTCTTGCCAACTACATCATTGAAGGCAGCAAGGAAGGGCTCGTTCCTGACCTCGATATCAAACTGTCAGAAGGTTCTCAGCCACTTGAAATCATCAACGGCCCGCTCATGGCCGGAATGTCCGAAGTGGGCCGCTTGTTCAATAACAACGAACTGATTGTGGCCGAAGTGTTGCAGTCGGCTGAGGCCATGAAGGCGGCTGTGAGTCACCTTGAAAAGTTCATGTCGAAGAGCGATTCCAGCGCGCGCGGCAAAATTCTGCTGGCCACGGTGAAGGGCGACGTCCACGATATCGGCAAGAATCTGGTGGAAATTATTCTCGGCAACAATGGCTACACGGTCATCAACCTCGGAATTAAGGTGCCCTCTGACCAGCTCATTCAGGGCTTCCGCGAACACAAGCCGGATGCCATCGGGCTCTCCGGATTGCTGGTCAAGAGCGCGCAGCAGATGGTGATTACGGCCACTGATTTCCGCGAGGCGGGCATCCAGGTGCCTGTGCTGGTGGGTGGCGCGGCGCTTTCGGAACGGTTCACGGTGAACAAGATTGCGCCCGCGTATGGCGAGGCGGTTTGTTACGCCAAAGATGCTATGACTGGCTTGCGGCTGATGAATCAGATTATGGATCCGGCGCAGCGCGAAGCGGTGTTGGCGGCCAATCGGAATGCAGTGCCGGGCGCGTTTGCAGAGCCCGTTGTGGAAGCGCCTGTGGCGAAGTCCGACGTGCGCAGCAGCAAGGTTCGTATCGACGTTCCGCTTCCCGTGGCGCCCTATCTGGATCGTAAGGTCCGCGACGTACCGCAGCTCACTGAGATTTGGAGTTACATCAACCCGTTCATGCTGTTTGGCCGGCACCTCGGCTACAAAGGCAACTTCGAGAAAGATCTGGTGCACGGCGATGCCAAAGCGCTGGAACTTTCCGGCCTCGTCAACCAGTTGAAGAAGGAGGTTGCGCCGTATATGAAAGTGAAGGCGGTGTGGCAGTTCTTTGAGGCTGAGCGGGCGGGCAATTCGGTGAATCTGTTTGCGCCCGGTGGTGTAAGCCCTATTCAAACCTTTGATTTCGGACGCCAGCCGCGCGACAACGGTCTTTGTCTGAGCGACTATATTCTTCCGGCTTCGAACGGCCAGCGCGACCACCTCGCATTCTTCGTGGTCACCGCCGGGGCCGGTATTCGGGAGCGCGCCGAGGCATACAAGAATCGCGGCGACTACTTTCTCGCGCATGGCCTGCAGGCGCTGGCGATTGAAACCGCGGAAGGTTGCGCCGAATGGGTACATCGCAGAATTCGCGAGGACTGGGGTTTCGCTGATGCTCCAAATATGACCATGCAAGAGCGCTTTACCTCGCGCTATCGCGGCAAACGGTATAGCTTCGGTTATCCCGCGTGTCCGAATCTGGATGATCAGCAGGGCCTCTGGAAACTGCTGCAGCCAGAGCAGATTGGCGTGGAGCTGACCGAAGGCATGATGATGGACCCGGAAGCCAGCGTGAGCGCCTTGGTTTTCCATCATCCTGATTGCGCATATTTTACCGCTGCTGACGAGCGTGATGCCGCCGCTGAATAGCGGTGTGGCGTGCGCGCGGCGCTAAGATGAAGCCATAGCTTATGGCACTGAGTATTCTCAACGATTTGCGTAAACTAGCCTCGGGTCTGAATGCGGAAGACATCCGCGTTGCGGCGTCCCGGGAACCGGTTATTGGTATGGCGACCACCAGTTCTGCCATGCGCCAGGCGATGGAAGACTTTCTTGCGCCTGCCTGGCTGGAGGACGAAATCCGGCTGCGGGCTCTCCGCTCATTGCACCCGGCCGATGGCGACCCCAATCGCTTTGACATTATCTTGTGTGAGCCGGGAATCGCGGTGCCGCACAACGGGTATCTGTTCGACCCGGCTGATCCGGCGCCCGTAATTCCCGCCATCGTGCGTGAGAAAAAGGACCTGGAACTGGCGCTGGCGCGCACGTTCCCGGTTTTACGCCGCTCGGTCTGTGCGGGATTGATCCATCGTGTGTCTCGCGAAAATGCTTTGTTTGCGCTCGTCACAGCGCTGCCCAATGTGATTCCGAGCTTCATCGAACTGCCGTGGGTGGCTGGAGAGTTTGTTACCGATACCGCCTTCCTCACCTTGAATCAGGCGCGCATGGCACTTATGATGGCCGCCGCACACGGGCGCGAGCCTGGGTACAGCCGGCAGAAACTTGAATTGCTGACCATCGCCGGCGGTGCATTTGGCTGGCGCGCAATTGCGCGGGAACTGGTGGGGAAAATCCCGCTGGGGGGCGGTTTGATTCCGAAAGCGGCCATCGCCTTCGCCGGCACGTGGGTGGTTGGAATGGGCCTCGAGAAGTTCAACCGCACCGGATCTGGTCTGTCGCGCGGGGAAAACCGGACTGCCTGGAATATGGCGATTGCAGAGGGCCGCGAAGTTGCAGCCGATTTGAAGACCGACCTGAAATGACCTGGGACCTTCACGCCTGCGTGGTTGAAGCGCTGGCCCTGCCCACGCTGGAAGACACGGTGAAGCACGTCAAGGAATCACTCAGCGCCGCTATCCGCGCGGGCGCGGTTCATTTGGATAAGCGATTCCATGCTGTGGCACCCGATCACTACGCGCGCCGCCTGCTGTACCGGAACACCGATCTGGGTGTGAGTGCGGTGGTCATGACGTGGGGGCCGGGGCAGTCAACTGCCGTGCACGATCACTCCGGCATGTGGTGCGTCGAAGGCGTTGTGGAAGGCGAAATCAACGTTACGCAATACGATCTGGCCAATGAAGAGGGCGAGCGCTGTTTCTTTGATCGTAAGGGCGAAATCCAGGCGCTGAAGGGACAAGCGGGGAGTCTGATTCCGCCCTTTGAGTATCACGTTCTTTCCAACCCCACCGAACGTACCGCGATCACGCTGCATATCTACGGCGGCGAAATGGAATCGTGCAGTGTTTACGTGCCGGATTCAAACGGCGCGTACCAGCGTCACGAAAAGACCCTTACCTACGACGCCTGACGTTCTACCGTCGATCTTCTACCTGTGGAACCGGCCGAACAGAATCGCCTTGGCCACAATGTGGCCTTCCATCGCTTTCATCACGTCTGCACGGCTGGCGTCGGCACCCAGCTCCAGCTTGTTGTCCAGTGCGAACAACTCAAAGGTGTAGTGGTGATACGGACCCTGTGCGCCCGCGCCGGGACCCATATAGCCGGGCTGTCCACGCAGATTCTTCGCCTGCACACTGCCGTCTTCCGGCTTCAGATTGGACCCAATGCCTTCGGCCAGTTCGCGCGCCGTGCCGGGGATGTTAAAGATCATCCAGTGCAGTACATCGGTCGGGTTCTTCTGCAACGCCACGTCGGGGTCGTGCAGGATCAGGGCGAAGCTTGCAGCGTTGGCGGGAACGTTGGTCCACGTCAGTTTGGGCGAGATCTGTTCGCCCGCCTGGGTGTACTTGTTGGGAATCACCGCGCCATCTTCAAAGGCGGTGGTGGTCAGGGTGAGTCCGGGGGGCGGGGGAGCCTTTTGCTGCGCGGGCCCCTGGGCAAATGCCAGCGTGGAAAATGTGAGTGTGACGAGTAGTTTTTTCATTTTGAATGTCTCCTGAATTAGTGCTTGCACCGCCGTTAAGCCGGGAACTCCACCCGCTCGTAGCATTCCGCCAGCGAAAGCCGGCAACCAACCGATTCGAGGTCCAGAAAATCCTCGCGCGCGCTGAAAGAAGTCAATACCCATGGTCCTTCCTCCTGCCGGGTGAAAAGGTCAGCTTGTGCGCGATCCTGCGCCAGAAGAAGATATTGGCGTAGAGAGTCGAGGGTGCGGTAGCGCTCGAACTTGCGCCCGCGGTCATAGGCTTCGGTTGAGGGCGACAGGACTTCGATGATCACTGTCGGGTTCAGGAGAGTGTCCTGGCGGTGTTCGGGAAATTGCGGCGCTCCACACAGGATTACCACGTCCGGGTAGGCGTAGAAACCAATCTTCGCCGCCAGAACCCGCATGTCTGAGGTGTACGTTTCACAAGGCTTCCCGCGCAACTGGCCGCGTACCTGAGCGAACGTATTCCCGGCAATCAGATTATGCGGGCGCGTGGCCCCGGCCATCGCAAACATCTCACCCTGCCAGTACTCGCTCTTGCACTCGGCGGCCCGCTCGATTTCAAGGTACTGCTCGGCATTCAGAAAAGGAAATGGTTGTGACGCCATGCTTGCACCGTTCACTGCCACGTTAGCATGTTGCGCACCCGCCGCCGCAAATCTCCGTTGCGCTTGTGTTAACCTGAGTCTTTCCAACCATCAGGAGCTAAATTTCATGTCTCGTTTTGCCCCCGTTTTTTGTCTTATGCTCGGCCTCACCGGCCTCGCATCCGCTCAGTCGAAAGTCGCCATCATCAATTTTCAGAAGGCCGTTGGCGACACCGATGAAATGAAGAAGATCACGGCTTCGGTTGAAGCCCGGTACAAACCTCGCCAGGACGAACTGGGCAAGCTGCAGGCTGAACTCCAGTCGATTGATCAACAGGTCAACAGCGGCAAGCTGAACCAGAACGCCATCGCCGAACTCCAGGTGCAGGGACAGCGCAAGCAGCGCGATGCGCAGCGCCTTCAGGAAGATCTGCAGGCTGAATTCGACCGCGACCGCCAGGATATTCTCGGCAAGGCCGGCGAAAAAATGCAGAAGATCGTCGCCCAGGTGGCCGAAGGTAAGGGCGTCGATGTGGTGATTGATACCACGCAGGCTGTGTACTTCAAACCCGCGCTGGACATTACTGCTGACGCAGTAGCTGCCTACAACAAAGCAAATCCGGCAAAATAGAACCCCGGGTAACTGTTCTGATATGGCCGGATACCTTGATCACTACGGCGCCGGCGAGGACCAGCGGAATCGCGTTGTCCTGCGCGCAGCGCTGGGCATCATTGTGCTGGCTGTGGTGGGATCGCTGAGCTGGTACGTCTTCGAAAATCACCACCAGGAAGGGCTGGTGAAAGACCTGGTTTCCGCATTACGGAAAGGCGACTTTCAGGCGGCCTACAAAGCCTGGGGTTGCAAGGGACCGGGCGATTGCAGCGGCTACAGTTTTCAGAGCTTCATGGAAGACTGGGGTCCGGAATCGGGCAAGGGACCCGATCAGCCCGGCGCTCCGGATAAAGAAGTTCTCGAAGTGGTGGAGAGCGAAACCTGCAACAACGGCGTTCTGCTCACTCTGAATGTCAACCGGAAGCGCGTGGAAAAGTTGTGGCTGGATCGCGATAGCGACCGGGTTGGCTTCTCTCCGTGGCCGCTTTGTCCGCATAAGAGCCCCTGGGCCATTATGGTGCAGCGCACCTTTGGCAAGCTGAGAAAACCTCTGCTGCGATAATGGTTTTTCGGAGCGCGATGTAAGCGTTTTCCGGCACTAAATTCGACAAGGACACCAACCGAAGCATGAGCACGACCACCACCACCTCCTCCGGCGCCGGACTCGAAGGCGTCGTCGCGGGCGAATCTGAGATTTGCTTTATCGATGGCTATGCGGGCGTACTCAGCTACCGCGGTTACAACATCCATACGCTCGCGCAGAATGCCACCTTCGAAGAAGTGATTTGGCTACTCTGGAAAGGTGTTCTGCCGAATCAGGTGCAACTAAATCAGCTGAAGGCTGACCTGATCGCCAACGCCGGCATTCCCCGCGAAGTGGAAGATTTCATTCGCGCCAATCCCAAAGCCGCGCCCATGGATCTGCTGCGTACCGCTGTCTCCATGCTGAGCCTTTATGATCCGCTGGCCAAAGACATGTCGCCCGAAGCCAATCAGAAGAAGGCCGTCAAGCTGATGGCGCAGACTTCCACCATTGTCACTACTTTGGGTCGAACCCGCGATGGCCACCCGGTAGTTGCGCCGGATTCTACGTTGACCTTCGCCGGTAATTTTCTCTATTGCCTCACCGGCAACCGCCCCGACGCCATCATGGAACATGTAATGGACGTTGCTCTCACCCTGCATGCCGATCACGAATTGAATGCTTCCACGTTCGCGGCGCGGGTGACAGCGGCCACGCTTTCCGATATTTATTCGTCTGTGGTTTCCGGTATCGGAGCGCTCAAAGGACCGCTGCACGGCGGTGCCAACGAAGAAGTTATCAAGATGCTGCTGGAAGTGGGCACCTCGGCCAAAGCCGTGGAGCGCGTGCAGGAGATGTTGGCGAAAAAGATCAAGATTCCAGGCTTTGGCCATCGCGTGTACCGTACGGAAGATCCGCGAGCCACTCACCTGCGTCGCATGTCCGAAGACCTGGGCAAGAGCACCGGACACGAAGATCTGTATCTGATGTCCAGCAAAGTGGAAGAACTGGTAAAAGCCGACAAGAAACTGAATCCGAACGTGGATTTCTACTCGGCCTCTACCTACTACTCGCTGCACATTCCCATTGATCTGTTCACGCCTGTGTTCGCCGTCAGCCGCATGGCTGGCTGGACCGCGCATGTGCTGGAGCAATATCACAACAACCGCCTGATCCGCCCCCGCGCCGAATATAAAGGTAATCCCGACGGCATGGAGTGGGTCCCCATGGCGAGCCGCTAACGTGGACGAGAAGGCCTATTACTCGGAGTCGCAGGACAAAAAGCCGGCCATGCTGAATTGTCCTTTCTGCCGCACCCAGGACACCTATGAACTGAACTGGATTGTGCGGAAGAAGAAGGACAAGCTGCCCGGTGGCGCCGATGAACGCGATCGCGCCAAATTTGCCAAAGCACAGAGTTACATGGTGCTGCTCGACAACAAGACTACCTGCAAAAACCAGCGGTGTCGCAGGCCGTTCGACATTTCCGGCATCAGGACCACGGCGTTTATTTAACTGACAGGGAGTCCAGGATGTTGAAGTTCCGCATGAGTCATATTTCCAGCGCCCTGCTGCTGTGCGCGGTGACACTGGCAGTGTTGGAATCGCCTGCCAGCGGCCAGCGTGCCGGAGCCGCCGCCCAAAAACCTCCTGTCTTCAAAGTCGACCCCACATGGCCGCTCGACTTGCCCAATAACTGGATCATGAGCGTCGTCACCGGTGTGTTTGTGGACGCGAAACAGCACATCTGGGTCACCAACCTGCCGGAGATGCTGACCGAAGAAGAGACCTTCGCCGAGCAGAAACCGCCCATGGGCACCTGCTGCGTTGCCGCGCCGCCTATCCTCGAATTCGATGCGCAGGGCAAGCTCATTCAGGGCTGGGGTCAGGGCTCGAAGGACGACACTTCGAACTGGCCGCGCAATCCACACGGTATTTTCGTCGATCACAACGACTTCGTCTGGGTGGGAACCTACATGCACCATCGGGTGATGAAGTTCACACGCGAAGGCAAGCTGCTGATGACCATCGGCCAGTACGACAAGAACGCCGGCAGTAACGACACCACTCTGCTGGGCGGCCCCGCCGGCATCTGGGTTGAGCCGAAAACCAACGAGGTTTTCATTGCTGACGGATACCGCAACCGCCGCGTGATCGTGTTCGACGGTGCCACCGGCAAGTACCTTCGTCACTGGGGCGCCTACGGCGAAAAGCCCGACGATACGGAGAAATTCGACCCGAAGACGATGGTGAGCGGCGCGCTGCCGAAACAGTTTTCCACCGTGCACGGCCTCACCGGGTCGAAAGACGGCAAGATCTATGTGGCAGACCGCCGCGGTAATCGCATTCAGGTGTTCACGCAGCAGGGTAAGTTCATCACCGAAAAGGTTATTGCTCCCGCCACCCTCGCCTCAGGTTCGTCCTTCGTCATTGTGCTGTCGCCCGACGCGCAGCAGCAATGGCTCTATCTGGCCGATGGGACCAACCATAAGATCTGGATTCTGCGCCGATCTGATCTCGAAGTGGTGGGTGAATTCGGTCACGGCGGACATCAGGTAGGACAAATGCTCCGTCCGCATGGAATGAGTATCGATAACTTGGGCAATCTCTATGTGGGAGAGGCATCGTACGGGCGACGCGTGCAGAAGTTTGCCATCCAGCCTCCCGTCGGACGGTAGTTACACGTGCTGATCGACCAGAATCGGATTGCCGTCCGGGTCCAGTGCGATAAAACTGGCGGGGCCCGTTGTGCTTTCGTCCGCCTCGTTCACCATCGTCACGCCCTGCGCCTTGAGCTCACGCTGCAGCTCACGCACGTCCGTGAACGAGGGTAGTTTTTTGGCGTTACGGTCCCAGCCGGGATTGAAGGTGAGAATGTTCTTGTCGAACATGCCTTGAAAGAGGCCGATGACGTGATCGCCGTTTTTCAAAACCAGCCAGTTCTGTGAGGGATCCCCACCGCGGGCCTGGAAGCCGAACTTCTCGTAGAACTTTCTCGAAGCTTCCAGGTTTTTGACGGTCAGACTGATGGAAAACGCGCCGAGTTCCATGCTTCGCGGCATCGCCGGAGTCTGTACAGTCTGCGCAGCCAGCGGAACAGCGCTCGCGCCGATTGCCTGCATCGCAGCGCGGCGAGTAAATCGGGTTTTCATACTTGTCCGATGATCGTATCACGCGGCAATGGGCGATTGGCGGCCCGGTATTGCCGCGCTCCCAAACTCAGCAGGGCCGCGCAGAGGATCAGGCTGGCGGTTGTTGGTTCGGGAACGGTCGACGACGACGTCCAACTACCGTAAGTGATCGTCGTTGTTTCCATCGTGCAGGAAGCCGACTTGTCCTGCGTCAGTAATACTGCTTCCAATGTATGTGCGCGTGACGAGACCGACAAAGTCGCTACGCGAGAAGAAAATGCTCCAGTTCTGAATGACTCCATTCGCGGTCTCGAGATTGAAGACCGTTAGCGGCTGGGGAGTATGAAACTTCGTACCAATTTCATCAATATCTTCCATGCAGTACAGCGCACGGGAGACGCGAATTTGATCGTGCCGGAAGTTCTTTTTCAGCGGGAAGCCTTTGGGGGCTGTTTTCACGCCCAATTCGTTCGAAACCGGCTCCATTAGGCTAAGATGGGGAGCGACGCGGCGGCTGGCAGGTGAAGCGCTTGGCGGATGAACTCCAGATTACGCAACTGTTGGGCAAATGGGCCTCGGGAGAGCGCTCGGCCATGGACTCCATGGCACCCGTGCTGTATGCGGAATTGCGGCGAATCGCGGCTGCGAAGCTGCGGGCGGAACGCGCGGGACACACTCTTGACCCCACCGCTCTGGTGAATGAGGCCTTCGTACGGCTGCTGAGCACACAGGGAGTCTCATGGCAGAGCCGGGGACATTTTTTCGCCTTCGCCAGCAGCCTCATGCGGCGTATTCTGGTGGATTATGGGCGCCGCAGGCGTGCCGTAAAACGACGCATTTCCCGTCTTGTGCCCGATGCCACCGGCTGGACGGGTTACCGGAGCGGTGAGAATCTGGTGGCGCTGGATGAGGCGCTGACGGAACTGGAGCACGGCGACGCGCGCAAAGCCCAGGTCATCGAGATGCGTTACTTTGGCGGCATGAGCGGCGAAGACATCGCCGCCGCGCTGGGTGTGGGGACTGCCACGGTAACACGCGATCTGCGAGTGGCCGAAGCCTGGCTGCGCAGCTTCATGACCAGTTCTCACGGAGTGGCGAGCGTATGACACCGGAGTATTGGCAGCGCATCGAGTGGCTGTTTGAATCCGCGCTCGCAATGCCGGCCGAGGCCCGCGAATTGTGGCTGCTGGAGACATGCGCCGGCGACCAAGCGCTGCGGCTGCGCGTGACGGCGATGCTGAACGGGGGCGTTGCGTCGGGCACGCTGGAGCACGCTGTGGAGGAAGGCCACTCGATGGCCCGCAGCCTGTTGGAAAGCGGCTCGCCGCAAGCCGGAGTGACACGGTTTGGCAGCTGGCTGGTTACCGGCGTACTGGGAAAAGGTGGCATGGGAACCGTGTATGAGGCGGTGCGGGACGATGGCTCCTATACGCAAGCCGTAGCCCTCAAAGTCATGCAGTCCGGCTTGCCTGGCGGCGACATGGCGATCCGGCGGTTCCGCCAGGAGCGCAATATTCTGGCGGCTTTGGATCACCCTGATATCGCGCGCCTGGTGGATGGCGGCGAAGCACCCGTACCCTGGCTGGCGATCGAGAAAGTAGTTGGAACGCCTCTCGGTACCTGTGCTGTTGGCGAAACGCTGGAATCGCGCCTGCGCCTTTTTCTGCGGGTCTGCGGTGCAGTGCAGTACGCTCACAGTCGGCTTGTGGTACATCGCGACCTGAAACCCGCCAATATCCTGGTCACGCGCGATGGCGTGCCAAAACTGCTCGATTTCGGCATCGCAGGGCTACTTCCGGGCAAACAGTGGACGGATCCCGGCACCAGCCTGACACGCACAGGCATGATGCCCATGACTCCGGAATATGCCAGTCCGGAGCAACTTCAGGGCGAGCCGATCGGTGTCGCCAGCGATGTTTATTCCCTGGGAGCGGTGCTCTACAATTTGTTGACGGGCCAGCCGCCGCACCGCCAGGAAGGCATGACCGCGCGTGAGATGGAGGCCGCGGTCACGACCACTATGCCGAGTCGGCCGAGTGATGTTGCCTCCGGGGAGATCCGCGCGAAGCTGCGTGGTGATCTCGATAACATCGTGCTGCTGGCGCTGCGCAAAGAGCCGGACCGCCGATACGGGTCGGCCGACGCCCTGGCCGCCGATATCCGCAGACATTTGGAAGGCCTGCCTGTGACCGCGCGAGCGGCAACTTTTAGTTACCTGGCTTCCCGATTTGTCCGCCGCCATGCGTGGGGCGTGGCCGCGGTGTGCGCCGTCGTAATCAGCCTCGGGGCCGGTTTGGGAGTCGCAGCCCGGCAGGCCCGCATCGCCGGGGAACGATTCCGGGAGGTCCGCCAGCTGGCCAATCGGTTCCTGTTTGAGTTCGACGATTCGGTGCGCAATTTGCCCGGAGCGACCAGGAGCCGGGAACTTGTAGTGCGCACCGCGCAGGACTACCTGGGCCGCCTGTCTCGGGATGCGCCGGGCGATATTGCCCTGACGGGCGAACTGGCCGCAGCCTACGCGCGTTTGGGCGAGATCCAGGGATATGCCGGGGCCGCCAGTCTGGGGCGAAACGCCGATGCCCTCATCAGTTATCGGCGTTCCGAACAGTTATGGAGTGAAGTGAAGTCGGCTCGCCCACGTGATGTGACGGCGCTGCGATCATTGGCCTCCGTTCAAATGAACATCGGCCTGATTTTCATACGGGACGAGCACTTAGACGAAGCCGGGCGCTATTACACAACCAGCGCCGACTCCTGGAAAGCGGCTCTGAGCGTGGCGCCGGACGATCCCGAAACGATCCGCCAGGCTATTACCGGCTGGCTCGCGATTGGCGACTACCGCCAGAGTGTGGACGACGGGGGCGGTGCCCTTGACGCGTACCAACAGGCTCTCGACTTTTCGCGGCGGCCTGTGGACAAGGCGGCGGAAGCGAAGCGGCGCAACGCGGAAGCCATCACCCTGAGCCGCCTGGGCCTGCACTACAGCGGTCTGAACCAGCCGGATAAGGCGCGCGCCTACCATGAGGAGTCGCTTGCCATGCGCCTGGAAAACCTCAAACTGACGCCCCTGGTGCCAGCCACAAGGCGGTCGGTCGCGACGGGATACGAAAACCTGGGCTCGGTTTTCGACTCCACGCAGACGCTCAGTCTGGGCGATCCCGCGGCGGCGGAAATCAACTACCGGCGTGCGCTCGATCTGAAGCACGAGGCGGCGGCAGCGGATCCGAACGACAACGATTCGCGAGCGGGCGGCATTCTCGATGCCATGAGACTGTGCGAAACCCTGGCGGTGGTGCGCCCCGCCGATGCGATTCCGTACTGTCGCGAGGCCACCAGCGCAACCACGGAAGGTTCGACGGCCGCGCTGAAGGAATATGCCGCGCTTGCGGAAATCGGCATGGCACGCGCGTATCTTGCACTGCACCGCCCTGCCGACGCCCAGGCAGCGGCGGAAAGTGCACTGCGGCGCCTGAACGCTTTGCCCGCCGGGGCAAATCTGGTAGGCATTAAACTCAACCGTGTGCGCGCCCTGAACGCGTTGGGGTCAGCGCTGCTTGCCGGGGCTCAACCGGCGAAAGCGCGCGATACATGGCGCGCGGCCCTGGGAGTGAACCTTGGCGAGACAGGTGAGATGAGCTATCGCGATCTGGAACTGATCATCGACATTTCCGGCCGCGTGGCGGCTATCGACCCGCAGGGCCGCTGCGGCTACCTGAAGCGGGCTGTGCAGGCGCAGGCTTCCATGAGAGCGCAAAATTTTCCGGTTGGCCCGCCCGTGGTAGTACCCGCTTCCTGCGACTCCAAATAGAACATGCTCATCATTGACTCTCCCGACGCACTCAAAGATCTCGCTGGTAAAGAACTCGGCGTTACCGACTGGATCACCATCACCCAGGAACGCATCAACCAGTTCGCCGACGCCACCGGCGACCACCAGTGGATCCACATCGACCGCGAACGCGCCCGGCGGGAATCGCCCTACGGAACCACCATTGCGCACGGTTTTCTCACCCTCTCTCTGCTGAGCCCGTTCATCATGCAAGCTCTGGAAGTCCGCGGCGCCCGGATGGCTGTCAATTACGGACTCAACCGCGTCCGCTTTCCCTCCGCTGTACGTTCAGAGTCGAGGGTGCGGGCGCGAGTTACATTGCAGTCAGTCAGGGAGTTTGCGGAAGGCGTGGAACCCACCTGGCTGGTAACGGTTGAGACCGAAGGCCCGGAAAAACCCTGCTGTGTCGCGGAATGGGTGACACGCTACTATCGCTGAACACTTACTTTTGCCGGAACAAACCGATAGTTCTTTCCGTAGGACTAACATGTGCCCGGAACGGGTATACGCGTTATTATGAAATTTCACACGGGGGTGTGGTAATGAAGACTCAAATCATGTCCGCAGCGAAATTGTTCGCGGCGGCTTTTGCGTTAGCAGCGGCAGCAGCCGCTCAAACGACTCCAACCTTTACCAAAGATGTGGCGCCGATCTTCAACCGGAATTGTGTCAACTGCCATCAGCCGGGCGAAATTGCTCCCATGGCGCTACTCACCTATGAACAGGCGCGTCCGTGGGCGAAATCGATCCGGGAGAAAGTAGTACGAGGGCAGATGCCGCCGTGGCATTCCACTGACCCGAAAGGGACGTTCCTCAATGACCGCCGTCTGACGGATGCGGAAAAGAGTATCATCACGCGCTGGGTGGACGCGGGCGCGCCGCAGGGCGATCCCAAAGACTTGCCTCCGGCAGCGAAGTTTGTGGCTGGCTGGGAGATTGGCAAGCCCGATCTGATCCTGACCATGGCCAAAGCATTCACAGTTCCGGCCACAGGCACCATTGACTATAAGTACTTCCAGATTCCCAGCACGTTCACCGAAGACAAGTGGATTCAGAAGATCGAAGTGCGGCCCGGCGCGCTCAGCGTGGTGCATCACATTCTTCTGTATGCGAAAGATCCGGCGCATCCGGGGAAACTGCCGGATGCATACAAACAGCTGGTTCCGGCACCGCGTCCGCCCCGGCAGTTGACACCGGAACAGATCGGGCAGATACAGCAGCGCGATCCGGGCGTTCTGATTGGCATGACGGCACCGGGCACCAACGCGATGATCTTTAAACCCGGTGTGGCCATGAAGATCCCGGCAGGTGCCACGCTCACGTTCCAGATTCACTACACCGCCAACGGCAAGACGCCGGTGGATGACCTGTCCAGCGTTGGAATCGTGTTCGCAAAAGATGCGCCGAAACAGGAACTGCACAATACGGCCTTCCTGAATCCCACCCTGGTCCTGCCTCCCGGTGCCGCGGACGTCGCCATTCCAACGGCGATTGAATTCACGGAAGATTCCCATATCACCGCGATGGTTCCGCACACTCATGTACGGGGCAAGGGCTGGGAGTACAAGCTGGTGTTCCCGGATGGGCATACCATGAATGCTCTCTCTGTTCCGAATTACGACTTCAACTGGCAGACGCTATATGTGTACACCAACCCGATCGCGGTGCCGAAGGGCACTCGTCTGGAGACAGTTGCACACTACGATAATTCGGTGAACAACAAGTCGAATCCTGATCCGACGAAAGAAGTCCACTGGGGCGACCAGACCTGGGAAGAAATGCAGTACACCGGCATTCAGTACACAGTGGATGACGCAAAGGCTCCGGCCCGGCCCACTGCGGGTGGTAACCAGTAAGCGTAGTTTCCAAAAGGCACCGGTCGCGGCTTTGTATGCCGCGACCGGTGCCTTTTTATTTTGGTCGCGTAGTCCCCTACCAGGGAACTTTACGATAGTCCTTTAGAAACTGTCCCCAGATGTGTTCTCCTGTATTGATGCCGGTGATAATCGGATCGAGGATGCGCGCGGCACCGTCCACAATGTCCAGCGGCGGATGAAACTTCTGCTCGGCTGTCTTGCGGGCTGCGATCTCGGCGGGGTCTTCATCCGTCACCCAGCCGGTATCCACGCTGTTCATGTGAATGCCATCGCCCTGATAATCAGCGGCTGCGGTGCGCGTCATCATGTTGAGCGCGGCCTTGGCCATATTCGTGTGCGGATGCCGGGTGGTTTTCCAGTTTCGGTAGAACTGCCCCTCCACTGCCGACACGTTTACAATGTGCTTGTCGCGGTCCGGTGTGCGCAGCATCAGTTGCTTTAGCCGCGCGTTTAGTACGTAAGGTGCAATGGCATTGATGAGCTGAACTTCCAGCAATTCCACCGACGACACTTCCGCCATGAGAAGTCGCCACGAGTTGCGTCCTCGCAGGTCAATCTGCTGCATATCCTGATCCAGTGCGCCAGCCGGGAAGAGCGCCTGCTGGTCCAGTAGCTCCTCGGGCAAGAGCGGCAACTGCGAAAGCTCGGCCGCCTGGGTCAGGCCTCTGGCTATCTCCTTCTGCTCTCCATTGCCCAACAGACGGCGGACATTCTCCGGCGCTTCCTGCAACGCGATCCTCTCCCCTTCCATCATGTGCTGGTAGAAGGCGGGCGGACGGCGTACAGTCTGGCAGGCGTTGTTGATGATAAAGTCGAGGCGCGAATGGGTCTCGATAATCTGCTGGCAGAAGGCTTCCACGCTGGGCGTGTGGCGCAGGTCAAGTCCGTAGATTTCCAGCCGGTCACCCCATTCCGGAAAGTCGGGTTCCATGGCGTAGCGCGTTGCCGAATCGCGGGGGAAGCGGGTGGTGACAATCAGATGCGCGCCGCAGCGCAGCAGCTTGAGCCCCGCCTGATAACCGATCTTTACCCGCGCACCCGTCACCAGCGCTACGCGCCCGGTCAGGTCAGCCCGTTCGGTTCTCTTGGCGAAATTTAAGGTCGCACACGGCGGGCACATCTGATCGTAAAAATGATGGACCTCGGAGTATTGCCGTTTACACACGTAGCAATGGAGCGCTTCCACAGCCTCGCGACGGTCATCGTCCGGGTCTGCTTCCTGCTGCTCAAAATCTTTGGGTGGATAGAAATTGGGAGTGTTGAAGACCGACTGACGCCGCAACGTCCGAATGCCGGTTTCGTGGAGCACGGAATCCACTTTCTCCGCGGATGCCGCGCTCCGCTGCCGCTCTTCTGCTTTCAAACGGTGGCGACGGGCCACCGGGTCTGGCAGGTAAAGTTGCGCGATGGCGCGAAACAGGCGCCCTTTTTCTTCCGCCGGCAACAGGTCCAGGCGGGGACGTTCCCGGTCGATCGATTCCAGTAATTCCACGGTCGTGCGAATGCGTTCCAGCATGGCATGATCGGTGGATTCCGGGGAGGTGTTGCTCACTTAACAATCTTACGCGAGGTGGTCTGATACACTTGTCTTGTCAACGTTCAGATTCCCGGTTGCCAGGTGAATCTTCGCCAGTCAGAAATTTCTCGCTCGAACGTTGCAACAGCCGGTGCCTGCCGCGCCGAACTTGCTGGTTGAGCGTATCTTAGAGATTCTGAACAGTTGCAAACCTTTCATAACGGTGGCTTAACGCCTGCCGCGATCGTTTCCCGCCTGCGCAGTCCTTCCTATCGTTTAGCCCGCCACGGAGACTTTTGTCTTCAGGAAAACAAACTAAAAACTAATCAATGAACCACTTTACAGAACTGAACCTTTGTACCGCGCTGAAGAACAATCTGGCGCGGAACAAATTTACCATTCCTACGCCGGTACAGGCGCAGGCAATTCCCCACCTGCTGGAAGGCCGTGACGTAGTTGCCACCGCCCAGACCGGTACGGGAAAAACTCTGGCCTTCGCCATTCCGCTGATCGAAGCGCTCTGTGCGCAGCCGCGCAGCAAGGCCATCAAGGTCCTGATCCTCAGCCCGACGCGCGAATTGGCCATCCAGATTGAAGAAGCTTTCCGCCAGCTGGCAGACGGTATGCGCATCCGCACCGCGGTCGTTGTGGGCGGTATGAGCGAAGCCAATCAACTGCGGGACATCAAGGCTGGCGCTGAAGTCGTCATCGCCACCCCCGGTCGCCTCTGCGATTTCCTGCAGCGTCGTCTGGTGAATCTCTCGCAGACCACCAAAATCGTTCTTGATGAAGCCGATCGCATGTTGGATATGGGCTTCCTGCCCTCCCTGCGCCAGATTCTGAAGGAACTGCCCTCGGTTCGCCAGACCATGCTGTTTTCGGCGACCATTGAACGCTCTGTTGCCCACCTGATTGATTCGTATGTGAAGAATCCGGTGCGGGTCACGGTCGGTGCCACCACCAAGCCTGCCGAAATGGTTGATCTCTTCTGTTATGAAGTGGATCAGCGCTCAAAGTTCGACCTGCTGATGCATCTGCTGGAAGAGCAGGAAGGCTCGATGCTGGTCTTTTCCCGCACCAAGCACGGCGCGGATAAGCTGGCCAAGTTCCTGGAACGCACGAATGTGACCAGCACGCGCATCCACGGTGATCGCTCGCAAAGCCAGCGCAACCAGGCGCTGCAGGGTTTCAAAGACGGCGCCTATCGCGTACTTGTGGCGACTGACGTTGCGGCCCGTGGCATTCACGTGGATGGAATCGCTCACGTAGTGAACTATGATCTGCCCCAGGCTGCGGAAGACTTCATCCATCGTGTAGGCCGCACCGGTCGCGCCGGTGCCCGCGGTATGTCGTGGACTTTCGCCGGTCCCCTGGACCGGGCGGAAATCCGCACCATCGAGCGCCTGCTGGGAATCAAGATGATTCATCGGGATCTGCCTGCACTGCCGCAACCGATTGGTTTGGTTCGGGACGCCGGCAATGTAGTGGTGATTCCGTCGGGTGGCACGCCACGTCTGGCGGGCGCTACTCCCGCGCGAACCTTTGCGCGCAGTTTCTCTCCCCGCCGCCGGTCTGGCCGCCGTTAAGAACCTGGTTCTTTCGTAACGCCCACCCCGGTAACTTCCGCTCATGCGAAAGTTACCGGGGTGGGCGTTTCCATTGATGGCAGCGGTTTCTGCCTTCGGGCAGCAGCCGCGCAAATTGAAGGTATTTATTTCCGTGGATATGGAAGGCGTAGCGGGTGTGGTAACCGCCGATCAGCTGCTTCCCGGTTCGTTTGAATATGAGCGCTTCCGCAACTTCATGGCGCGCAAGGCTCTGGCCGCGATTGAGGGCGCGCGCGAGGCGGGTGCCACCGAATTCGTGGTTGCCGATGGCCATGGCAACATGCAGAACCTTCTCATCGATCAGTTCCCTTTCGATGTCCGTCTGGTTCGCGGCGAACCTCGCCATCTGAGTATGATGGCGGGGATCGACGCCACATTCGATGCCGCCATGTTCGTGTGCTATCACGCTTCCACTACGAACCTGAACGGCGTGCGCTCACACATTCATCCGCCAAAAGTCGACCGCGGCAGTGCGCGGCATTGCAGCGCGCCGGGTGTATAAAATAAACGGTCCGGTGACCTTAGAACCACATGGAGTCCTCGCGACCGGCGCGAGCTGCAGGTGTGAATCAGGTGCACTGCGGCGACCACGGAAGAAGGTACAGCCCGGCGTCATTACACGCAATAACATCGCCACTTCACGCATCAACGTGGCGATGAAGGAGCGTGTCGTTTACTCAAAGCTTCTCTCGCGCGCGGCTCCGTAGCGCATGTCCGGGGTCAGCGCTCTTTAGCTCCTGCTAGCCCGACGCCTGTTGCACCAGTTGCTTCGCGATCTCCCCAATCTGCATAAATGCCGCCAGGTTGCTGGGCTTCTGGAAATAGCGATTCGCGCCCAACGCGAGGCAGCGCTCACGGTCCTGCGGCGAATCGGAGGATGTGAGCAGAATCACAGGAAGCTTCGCGAGGCGGGAATCGCTCCGAAGTCGCGTCAGTACTTCGGCGCCATCGTGTTTCGGCAGATTCAGATCGAGCAGAACCAAATCGATCTTCTGCTTACCAGCCGCAGCTTGTCTCACATAGCCGATCGCTTCCTCGCCGTCTTTGGCCAACAGCAGTTCATACAAGAACTTCTGTCCGTCCAGCGCACGCCGGATCAGAAAGACATCCCCTGGATTGTCCTCCGCCAGCAAAACCGTCAGCTTTTCTTGAGTCATGTCAGGTCCCGGGGCTACGCGCGAACCGTAAAAAAGAACGTCGACCCCTCCCCCTTCACTGATTCCACCCATATCGTTCCTCCACTACGTTCCACTAACTTCTTGCACAGCGCCAGTCCAAGCCCGGTTCCCTGAACTTCGTGGCCATGGAGCCTGCCGAAGATTCGGAAGATTTGGCTTTGGTACTCCGAAGCGATCCCGATTCCATTGTCGCGAATCGAAAATACCCACGTTCCATCCTGCGGCTTCGCGTCCACGTGAATTTCTGGTTTTTCCTCAGGTTTTCGATACTTGAGAGCATTGCCAATCAGGTTCTGGAACACCTGCACCAGATGTACCTCGGGTATCCGCACATGGGGCAAGTTCGCCCGGGTGATCCCGGCGCCGGTTTCCTGAACCAATGCAGTCAGATTTTCCAGTGCCTTGTTCAGGGCATTTTGACTATCGACATCTTCCGTGGATGGCTCCTCGTGAGATGCGGCACGCGAGTACACCAGCAGATCTTTCAGCAGCGCTTCCATGCGTAACGCGCCGTCCGCGGCGAACTCCAGGTAGGAATTGGCCTCGGAATTCAACTTGTCACCCATCTCAGCCTTGAGCAACTGAGAGTAAATCGTAACCATGCGGAGCGGCTCCTGCAAGTCATGGCTCGCGGCATAGGCGAATTGTTCGAGATCCGTGTTAGATCGTTTCAATGCCTCATTTGCCAACTGCAGTTCTTCTTTGCTGGCGCGCAACGCTTCCGCGGCGAGCTTATGCTCATGAATGTTTGTGCAGGAACCAAACCAACGGAGAATGTGGCCATTGCCATCACGCACCGGGACGGCCCGGCAGGAGTACCACCGCTGCCCCTCTTTATGCAGTGTCTTGAAGCGGGCGTCAATCTCAAAGGCCTCCCCCGAAACGAGGGACTGCTTCCATTTATCCAGACACGTGTCCCGGTCCTCGGGATCGATGAAGTACGACCAACCCTCGTGGCCGGTTTGCTCCAGCGTGAAACCTGTTTCCTCGTGCCAGCGATTGTTCAGGTATTCGGTCGTCCCATCTGGTTTACTGGTCCAGATTAACTGGGGCAATGAATCGGCTGTGACGCGATAGCGTTCTTCACTGTGCCGCAGTTCCTCCTCGGCGCGTTTTCGTTCGGAGATATCGGAACAATACTCCGTCCGGTAGACAATCGTTCCGTCCGGGCTGCGAACAGCGGTGAGATCCACCAGAGCGGAAAATCTGCTTCCGTCCTTGCGGATGTGAATTGTTTCTGTCAGGGAATGATCGTCTCGTGGCGAATTGCCCAGAAGTTTGACTTTGGCGGGCCACACCTCGGGAGCCACGACGAGAGAGTAAGGCCGGCCGGTCAACTCCCGGGGTGAGTGCCCGTGCATTGCCGCAAATGTAGGATTGACCTGTTCCAGTGTGGGTTGCTCGCCGACGGTGAGGACCGCCATCCCAAATCCAGCGTGCTGAAAAACGTGTTCCCACCGGCGAAGTGCCTGCTCCGCTGTCCGCCGGGGCGTTACATCGCGAAACACCATTACCGCACCCGTCAGATTGTTGCCGGAGTCATAGATTGGTGCCACACTATCGTCCACGGGAATGAAGGTTCCATCACGCCGCAGCAGATTTGTCTGGTTTGCCAGCCCAACAATACGTCGCTCTCGCAGGGCCTGGCGGATGGGATTCTCGACTATCTCCCCCGTCAGCTCATTCGCAATGGGAACTACAGATTCCAATCGCTGGCCCTCCGCCTCCTGAGCATTCCAGCCCGTGAGCTGAGCCGCAACAGGGTTCAGGAATGTCACCAGCCCCGCTTCATCGGTTGTGATGACGCCATCCCCGATGCTCGAAAGGGTGACGTGGAAGCGGTGCCGGGCGTTATCCAGTTTTTCCATCAGATCTTCCCGGCGCATGTTCGACCGATGAATCAATCCGAGCGAGAGCGCAAGCACTCCGGCAAGAATGCCGCCTCCCAAAACAACGGCAAACCGGCTTCGAAGCGATTTGTCCTCTACGTCTGCTGAGTTCCGGACCAGCCGGGAATACCCTGCGCTCGATATCGCTGCGGATAACTCCCGTATTGCGTCCATCGAGGCCTTACCCTGATCGGTACGGACGATTCCAAATGCCGCCTCGGGTCCCAGTTGATCGCGAACCAGCAGGGTAGCATCCACCTCTGCAATTTTGCTTGCAATCAAAGGGCCCATCTTCTGAGCGCGCTCGACCTGATCCGGAAACAGGACCTCGGATCGCAAAGCATCAGTCAAACCGGGCAGTTCAGCTTTGGCTTTTTGATACGGCTGGAGGTAACTGCGATCTCCCGTGACGAGATACCCGCGCTGCCCGGTTTCGAGGTCCTTCAAGGACGATAAGAGGGCCGCATTCGCTTTCAGTACCCGCTCCAGCCGCCCCACCTCCAGGCGCGCACTCCGGAGGAGAGTCCAATCGAAATAGAATAGACCTGCAATCACCAACACGGCTCCTACTGCGATGGGAAGCAAGGTTCTCTCCGCTCTCGGGGCCCGCAGCGCGGAGGGGAGTGAGGTATTCATAAATTCGATTCTATGCTACTCTAACCGCCATATGGCCAGCTCGGAAGCCGCTCCGATTTTCAGCCAGAGCGCTGCTCAAGACGAGCGTTTGCAGAAGTTTACCTCGACTACGGTCCATCACCTCCAGGAACCGGTACGGATGTTTGGCGTCTACATGGAAATGCTGCAGTCGGCATCGGCGGGTAAGCTCGACGGCGAGACGCTGCAGGCTGTGGAATTTCTGCAAAAAGCTGCACTCCAGATGCAAAAATTGCTTGACGGGCTGGCGGAATTGGTCGCTGCCACCGCTCGACCGTTCCGCATGCAATCGAAGGTCCGTCTTGATCTGCCGTTGCGCCAGGCGTTGCTTCAACTGGACCCGGAATTGAAATTGGCCCATGCGAAAGTGTCCTACGGGGACCTTCCTTCCGTGCATGGAGATTTCGACCGATTGCAGCTGGTCTTTCAACACCTCATCCGGAACGCCGTTCAGTACCGGGGCGAGCTGACTCCGGAGATTGACATCTCGGCCCGGTGGGCTGACCAGGAATGGATTTTGACGGTACATGATAATGGACCCGGCATTTCACCCGAGTTCCACACGCGCATTTTCGAACTGTATACCCGGCTGCATGGAAAGAGCCTGCCGGGAAACGGTTTGGGATTGCCCATCTGCCGGGCAATCGTCGAAACTCATGGTGGAAGAATGTGGTTGGAGTCCAACTCCGGGCGGGGTTCGACTTTCTCTTTCACGCTGCCTGCTCAGGGTGAACGTTAGCGGCCATCCAGATCCCTCCGCGAGATCCTGAGCCTGAGCATGGTGGCATTCAAGGTAGTCCGCGGCATTCCAAGACGAACTGCGGCCTTGCTCACCACACCACCCGTTTCCTTAAGCACCCTGAGAATGTGCTCTACTTCCACTTCTTCCAGCGTGACGTCCTCATTTTCCACCGCTTCGGGCGATCCATCTTCCGAGCGCGCCCGAACCTCGCCTAATCGTGTCTGCAAAGTCCGGAGGCTGATGCCAAGCGCCGCTGCCGCCTCACGGCGATTGTTCTTCATATGTTTCAGCGTGAGCTGAATATAGGCTTCTTCCGCTTTCGCCAGGGGAAGCCCTGGTTCCAGAGTCAACGTATCTCCAACCTGCCGCGGAAGCGGCAGAGGAATGGATTGAGAGCGATCCAGCCGGAGGTGATCCGTACGTATCGGGCCTTCGTGCGCCAAAATCACCGCACGTTCAATGACGTTGCGCAGTTCGCGCACATTGCCGGGCCAGGAATGATCCTCCAGGCGCTGAACCACGGTGGGCATAAGATCCGTCACGCGGGTTCCATGCCGCCGGTTCAAGTTGTGGATCATACCCTGGGCGATCAGAGCAATGTCTTCCTTTCGTTCGCGCAGAGGAGGCAACTCAATCCGGAAAACGTTCAGGCGGTAGTAAAGATCCTCGCGTAGTTGACGATTTTCAACCGCGGCTTCCGGGGCCATGTTGGTGGCAGCGATCACGCGCGTATCGACCTGAATCTCTGTCTTCGCGCCCAACCGGCGCACCTTCAGGTCTTCCAGCACCCGCAAGAGCTTGGATTGCGTTTGCAGCGGCATCTCGCCAATCTCATCGAGCAACAGCGTGCCGCCATCAGACTGCTCGAAACAGCCGGCCCGCCGCTCCATCGCGCCTGTGAACGCGCCCTTTTCATGCCCAAACAGTTCGCTTTCAATCAACGACTCGGGCAAAGCAGCGCAGTTAATGGCTACCATCGGTCCCGCCGCGCGGCGACTCAGGCGGTGGATCTCGCGAGCAACCATTTCTTTGCCCGTTCCGCTTTCTCCGGTGATCATAATGGCCGCGCGACTCGGAGCCACCTGGCGGATCAACGAAAATACCTGCTGCATGGCTGGAGACTTCCCTATCAGATCGCCAAGCAAACCTTGCATCGACAACTCGCGATTCAGGCGTTCGGTTTCGCGAACCAGATGGTGTTGCGCCAGAGCTCGCTCCAGCAGCGGAACCAAAACGCCCAACTTTACCGGCTTTTCCAGGAACCAGAACGCCTTCAGGTCATGAACAATTGCGACCGCTTTTTCCACACTTCCAAAGCCTGTAAGGGCAATCACCGGTGTGGCGGAGTCGCGCCGCTGTAACTCCGCCAGCAACTCAAAGCCATCCATTCTGGGCATGTTGAGATCGGTGAGAATGGCATCGGGCTGGGAGGTTTCGATCTGTTGGAGCGCGTCCAGACCGTCCGAGGCGGTGGCGGTTTGATAGCCCTCTCCGGATAGCGCCTCGGACAACAATTGGCACTGCTCTTCATCGTCATCGACGATCAAGATCCTGTTTGGGCGTGAGGAGGGCATCTACGCCCCATTATGCGATACCGGAACTTCCCTGTCGCCACATCAGTGAACCTGGACGCGCTTCAGGTTATCTGTTGACCGATCCCGCACGCTGCGGCGACTCAAGTCTTTTCTCCGATTTCAATGGGGACACTGCGATCGAAATCACTGGCGAGCGCAATCGGCGTGAAGTGTTATTACTGAAGTCATGCGTTCGATGACATGGATCCTTTTGCTGACTTCGACAGGCTTGGCGGCGGACCCTCCCCGGCCCGTTGTACTGAAGGCCGCCAGAATGTTCGATGGCAAGGCTGCGGCAGTTACCAGCCCAGGGCTGGTGGTGGTGGTGAACGGAAAGATTGCCGGCCTTGGCGCAGGTGCCGCGGTTCCGCCAGGGGCCGAGACCATCGATCTGGGTGATGCCACGCTGCTGCCGGGTTTCATTGATGCCCATACCCATCTATCCGGCACCTATTATGAGGACTTCAACCAGCAGGCGATGGACGGCTTGCAGAAAACCGTGGCCGAGCAAACCCTGAACGCGCTGGAGAACCTGCGGGCTACTCTGCTGGCGGGTTTCACGACTGTGCGTGACGTGGGCGGTGCCGATCACATTGACATCGGACTTCGCAACGGCGTGCGCAGCGGAAAAATTCCGGGTCCGCGCATGCTGGTGGCGACAAATGCCCTGGGAGCAACCGGCGGTCATTGCGATAGCGGGGCTGGCTTTCGCCGGGGTCTGTTCGGTCGTGAGACCGGCGTTGAGGATGGGGTAATCAATAGTCCTGACGATGCGCGCCGCGCCGTGCGGCTCAACGTGAAGTACGGTGCCGACCTGATCAAAACCTGCGCCACGGGAGGCGTTCTGTCGCTGACTGACGATGTGGATACGCCCCAGTTAACTCAGGAAGAACTCAATGCGCTGGTGGATGAAGCGCACGCGCTGCGCCGCAAAACGGCAGCCCACGCGCACGGCGCAAGCGGGGCGAAACGGGCTATCCGCGCCGGGATCGATTCCATTGAGCACGGCTCGTTTCTGGACGACGAAGCACTGGACATGATGAAGGCGCGGGGAACCGTTCTGGTGCCGACTCTTATGGCCAGCTGGTGGATTGGAGACCGCATGGAACGCGGGCTCTTTAAGTTTCCTCCTGAGATTCGTATAAAAGCGAAACAGGCCATAGACAGCGTGGACAACATGTTTCGCAAGGCGGTGTCGAAAGGCGTGATTATCGCCCTGGGCACTGACGCCGGGGTAGAGCCGCACGGGATGAATGCGAAAGAATTTGAACTCATGGTGAAGCTGGGCATGTCGCCGGTGAATTCGCTGAAGGCGGGCACGTCGGTAGCAGCCGAATTGCTGGGCCTGACGAAAGTGACCGGCAGCCTGGAGGCAGGCAAGTCGGCGGATATTGTTGCCGTGCCCGGCGACCCCGCGCGCGACATCACCGCTACGTCGCGCGTCAGTATGGTGATGAAAGAGGGCGTGATTTACAAGCGGCCGTAGTGTTTTTTAGCCGAGTACCTTCAACTCGTCATGTTCCACAATTCCACCAGTCAACACAGGCATTGCCATGAGCCGGGCTTCCGGCACCTGTAGTTCCGGCATCGGTTTGCCCTGGAACAAGCCACGGCAGGCCTGCGCCAGTACTTTGGCCCACTTGTTGGCCTGGGTGCGGCGTGCGCTATCGGCGGCCAGGCCGGTGGAGGCGTACATCTGGCGGTACAACTTGGAAATCAGCACGAACATCAGGCGCGACTTCAGGCTCTTCACGCAGCCGGAACGTTTCCAGACATTGGAGAAATTGTAAAAGCGATCCCATACCTGCTGGGTTCGCTTGCGCATTTCTTCCGACGTCATGGTGGGATGCGGCATGAAAAGTTTCGGGCGACGCTCTGGCGGAATCAGCCAATAGCGCGTCAGCGGAACACCTTCCACCATTGGCGGGTTGCCGCCAAAGGATTTTTCCCAATGCTCAAAATCCACCGTGCCGCAGAAGGGCGTCAGAGTGACGAACTGAGCGAAAGTAACACCCGCCCGCTCCGCCAGGTCGCAGGTCGCGTCGAAGGTGTCTTCACGATCCGTGGGTAGTCCGAAAATAAACGAACCCAACACGTGGACGCCGTGCTTGGTGAACTCCTGCAGCCGCTCCACTAACTGCTCGCCGGAACAGTTGAAGTCTTTGAAAACAGCCTTCAGACCTTCCGGTGTAACGGATTCGATTCCCACCAGCGCCCCTTTGATGTTGGCGTTGCGCATGGCGTCGAGGAAGGTCGGATCTTCGGCAGCTTCCATGGTAATCTGCGTGAAAAAGATCGTGTCCTTGGGCAGCCGGGACAGCCGTTCCATCAACTCGAACCGCTCGTTGCGAATGGCCTGGAGTTGCTCCACGCGCGCGTGATTTTTCTGCCGCTGAGCCAGACGAATGTCAGTCTCGGAAACCGGGTAGAAATTGTCGTCGGCCAGCGCAATAAAACGGAAACCCTTGCGGCGCAGTTCCACGATCTCCTGGACCACGGCATCAGTCCCCCGTTGCCGTGGCTTTTGGCCATCGGTGCGCCATACGGAGCAGAAAGAACAGTGTTTGGGGCAGCCCCGCACGGTCTGGACAGAGGCCCACATGTAGGCCTTCTCCGGCATCAGATCCCAGCGGGCCAACTGGAACTGGCTGGCATCAACCCGGCCACCATCGTATATGCGCTGCGGAGTGCCTGCAGCGAAATCGCGTAATACCTGAGCCCAAACCACATCGCCATCGCCCTTCACGGCGGCATGGCCACCGCCCCGTTCCAGGGTTTCGTCCGGGTACAACGTGGCGTGAATTCCGCCATAGACCACGGAAACCCCGCGCTCGCGCAACTGATTCCCCACCGCGTATCCACGTAGAGCGTTACCGGTGTGAATCCCAATGCCCGCCAGATCCCCCGGCTCAAATTTCAGGGGATCAATCTGGTCCAGAGTTTCGTCCCAGATCAGCGGGTCGCCAAAATTAGCGGGGGTAGCGCCAGCCAGAACATACAGCCAGCGGGGTGTAATAACAGCGGTCCCGAAGGACATGTCACTCGGGTTTACCAGATGGATGCGAATTTGGAAGCCTCCGGATCAGAATTTACACTGAGCTTATTGAGTTTACCACCAAACTCCGGAAATCGAACGGGCCTCACTAAACCAATGGACTGGTTTTGCCGATAGATCACCGGATGAATCCCGACGCAGGTGAACTTCTCCTGAATCAGATGGAAGCACTCTCCGATCTCACCGTTACAATCCGCGCCGAATTGGATCAGAAGGCGGTGACGCTTTCCGAATTGCTCAACCTGGAGGTGGGCACGTTGCTGCCCTTCTCACGGCCCACCGGCGAGAACATCGATATCTATGCGGAAGAGGTGTTGATCGGTTGGGGTGAAGTGCTGCTCACGGATGGCGCTTTGACGGTTCGGGTCGCCAACTTGCGCAGACTTGCGGCTCCGGGTACCGAAGGGACTGATGACGCCGGCTAGTGTCGCTTTGGCCGGAATGGAACTGCCGCTGGTGGTGGTGCTGGGGCGGGCGGCGTGCAAAATTCAGGATTTGCTGCGGCTGACTGCGGGGTCGATGATCGAACTCGACCGGCACGAGGGGGAGATGGCAGATCTTGTGGTGCGGGGCGTGGTTGTTGCCCAGGGCGAGATTGTATCGATTTCGGGTGCCTATGGGATTCGTATCTGCACAGTGATCAGTCAGGCCGCCCGATTGGCCCTCCAGCCCTCAAATGGCTGCTTTGCACCTTCGCGGCGACCTGCCGTGGCTGACAAAATCTTGTCTCCGCACACCTCCTTACCGAAAGACCTCGGATCACATGAAATTTCCACTGCCCCCACCAGAGGCTGACGCAGCTTCCGAAGGCATCTCCGGTGCTGCCCGATCGGGCAAGTCCGCCATTGTTCCCTTTGACTTCTCGCGCCTGGATCGTATTCCCAATTCCCTGGTTCGCGCAGTTTACAATCTCCATGAAAATTTCGTCCGCGATGTAGCGTCCAGCCTCTCGGCATATTTGAGGACTACCGTGACCATGAACCTGGTCAGCATGGAACAGATCTCCTACGCGGAGTTTCTGGAAGGTCTTTCCATGCCCACCGTGGTCGCCTACATTGGAACCCGCCCGTACGATGCCACAACTGTGATGGAGATTACTCCGGGTCTGGCCTTCGCGGTGGTAGAGATTCTGCTGGGGGGTAGCAGCAAACCCGGTGTGGTCCCGAGCCGGAAGATCACCGAAATCGAAAAAGAGCTCATGCAGAACCCGCTGCGAATCCTGCTGCGCGGGCTGCACGAAGCATGGAAGGGCGTGGCTGATATCGCATTTGAGGTGCAGTCCGTGGAAGATGAGCCCTATCTGGTGCATGTGCTGGCACCGGGCGAGGCTGTGGTCGCCATCGGGATTGAGGTTCGCCTGGGGCATATCACGGAGATGATCCATTTCGCCATCCCCTCCGGCTTCATCAAACAATTGCGGCCCAGGCTGGAAGGGCTCCGGCGGGTGCAGCGTGCGGAATCCAAACCAGGCGAGAGGGTGCAGATGGCGGAACTGCTCCGCGCCGTCAACATGAGCCTTGAAGTTCGCCTGGAGGGAACCTCTGTGCTGGCACGGGATTTGTGGGGTATCCAACCCGGTGATGTTTTGCTGCTGCATCACCCTGTGGGTGCCCGGATCACCGGATTGCTGAACGGCAAACCAAGGTATTGGGGGTATCTCGCCCGAGCCGGCCCTCGCCTCGCTTACGAAATCGTGTCAGATTTCGATTCTGATCGCCCCACATAATCCGGAATGCGCAGGGGCGCGTCATACTGGCAGTTTGACCCCCTCTATTGACCCGGAATCACGACCCGCCTGGGCGGCATGGATTTCCCCTGAGACCTTGCTGTCTCAAGTCCGCAACACCGCCCCTTTTCTGGATATTCTTCAGCCTGCTCCGCAACCCGGGCGGCTGATTCACCTTGGCCTCACTTTTGATGGATTTCTGCGGATTCTTTCCAGCTGGGAGAACATTCTGGACCCCGCACTTCACCACGCTGAACAATTGCAGGACTATTTTGCGCTCTGCCTCGCCTGTCATCACGCCACGGTGGCGACCTTCGTTCCCACCGATGTCGATACCAAAATTCGTGGAATTGTGTGGCGGGAGACTCGCGATCCCGATGTGCTGCGCCCCATGCTGGCTTTAAGCCTGGCGGCGCGCGGCTGGACAGAGCAGGGTATCTCCACCCGTAACGTGAGGGGTGTTAGCGGACACAATGGCGAACACTGGAGCGCCATCGCGGGTGGTTTGGGCCGCCTTCTGGAACTGGGCGACCAGCCTTCTGCTCAGGAGGCGCTGGCCGCCATTGAGGCGGAGATTGACCGGCAGCAACTGGTCTTCGATCACGCTGCTGCCGAAAAAGACAGCGAACTGGATCTGCTCCGTCTCGCCATGACCCTCGCCCACAACCGCGGTGATCTCACCCAGGGTATGGGGTTCTGGAAGAAATCGCCGGTCACGGTGCCCGTGATGCGGCACCTCACTACACGCGGCAGGTTTGCGCGCGCGGTATTTGTTTATCAACAAACGGGGCTCTCGGCGGAAGGGCACAGGCACTACCCCCTGCGGCCTGTGCGCGCCCTGCGGCGGTCGCCTGACACTTTGTTGCCGCTGTGCCCTTTTCTCGACCAGTGGGGCGGTGTTGTGGCGCGGCTGCCGGAAGCACATGAGGTGCTTGGCGCACTGGTGGAAGGATCGCAGAAAATTGCCGGCCAGCAAGGCTACTACCGGGCCATCGCCGGCATGCGCGAGGTTTCGCCGGGCGAGTTTGACCGGGCAGTGGCGCACACCCCCAATGCCACACAGCGCCTTTTGCGGGGAGGGGAATTGCGCAAGCTGATCGATGTGCCCCGCGCCTCTTTTGAGGCCATGATGCGAAAGCGTGCCCGCACTACTATGGCGATGCGATTACCCGAAATAACAGCAGATCCAGACTGAAGGTCAGGTGCATGGCAGTGGCTGCCGCTGGCTGAAGGGGTCGATAGATGGAGTGCAAAACATCCTCTACCGCTGCCGCGTCCAGATCCGCGGTGGTCGTCACGCGACCTGTCTCCAGCAGGTCAAAGTCGACGGAGAACGATTCCAGTGTTCGGGGCACCCGGTCTCGCCCTTTGCCCCGGAGTTCCATCAGGTCATCGGGTGCGGGAACAGCCACCAGCAGGCGTCCGCTGCGGCGCAAGACCCGTCGAAATTCGGGCGCGTTCATTCGCGCCGTAATCGATATCACGGCAGAGAAGGAGGCATCGGCCCAGGGAATGAAGCGATCCGCATTGGCAGCGATCCACCCACATGCCGGATACTTTCTGGCGGCAGCCTCCACGGCTGGCCGGGAGATGTCGACGCCGCAGCCCGCACAATTGCTCTGGCCGGCAATACTGCCCAGGTAGTAGCCATCGCCACATCCGGCATCCAGAACAGAATCCTGCGGCCCGGCCTGAAGGATTGTGGATATACCCTGCAGCAGGGGTGCCGTCACGCCGCGTTCATGCAGACGGCGGCGGGCAGCTACCGCAACGCTACTGTCACCCGGGTGCCGGCTCCGGCTGTCCTGCGGCTGCAGCAGATTAACGTAGCCGCTGCGCGCAATGTCGAACGAATGCCCGCTCGGGCAGATGAGCCTGCCGGGTTCGCCAGTGAGCCGCTGCCGGCAATCCCGCACCGGGCACAGCAAATACTCAGTTGCCTGGATGGTATTCCCTTTCGGTGTGACCCGTCAGCTGCGATTTATAGAAGTACACTTCGCGCAATTTTCCGGTGCTGTAGCGCTCTGCCTGGTCGTTAAAGTGTTTGGATTTCGGGTCGCCGCTTTCGCCGCCCGCCGTAACCGCCACGGCGCGCACGCGATCACCGAACTCCACCACCGCCACAAAGCTGTTGCCGCTATTGCCGTACCACTTCTTCGTTCCGGGCCATGAGCGGGCTCCGAAGGAGGCGAGTGAACCCCAGTTGGCTGAAGTAAACGCCACCGGAATACTGGGCCCGGCATCGGTGAAGGGCTGCACGATGTCAGCGGTCACGCGCTGGAAGCGATTGATCTCTCCCCATGCGGTTTTCCACGAACCGAAGTCGGCCTTGATCTTGTCGGAAGCAACTGCGAGGGCTTCCAGCAACTGGTTCGGGGCTGCTTTCGAGGCCACGAAGTCTTCTACGGAAACGCCGGCCGCACGGGCCGGACCGCTCACCCGGCGCTGCATTTCTTCGCCCCAGAATACGGCCAGTGAAGTGGGCACTGAAGTAATACCCCAACGGAAATCCCAACTGCGCAACAGCCCGATCTGCTCGGTGGTTGCTGTTTTTGTAGCATTGCCGGCGGGCAATGCGTCCCATGCCTTTAGTAAGGTCGGAATGGTCTTTTCAAACCATGGCAGATAACTGTCATACGCGGCAGCCAGCAGCGATTCCAGGGTGAAATCTTTCTTGCCACTTAGCACGCGGACGGCATGCACTCCGCGCGCCGATTCAAATTGCCCGTTTTCGATGTAGTTCGGATAGTCTCCGCGTTTCAGGCTGCTGGGGCCCGCCGCTGACCACGGCCAGTTATTGGCATTGTAGAGCCAGCCGCTCTTCGGGTTCAACAGGTTGGGTGCCTCATCCACCTTCAGCAGGCCTTTGTATTCAGTGGCGGGATTACTGCCATCCACTGGTTTGGTCCAGTCGAAAGACACGTCGCGGCGCGGAATGTAGTTGCCATGAAAATAGGCGATGTCGCCCTGGGCCGAGGCGAAAAGCGTGTTGTTGGAGGAATTCGCCATCAGTTCCATGGTTTGTTTGTAAGACTTGTAATCCCGTGCCCTGGTTCGCAGGTAAGATTGCGACAACGCTTTCACCGGTTCCTGCATGATGCGGAAACTGATCCACTTGCCGTTTTCTTCGCGGACCACAGGGCCGTGGGAAGTACGGTAGATGGTGAACTTTTTCTCTGCCATCCTGTCACCGGCCTTATAAGGGACGGTGATTTCCCGGGTCTCCACGGGGCGCATTTCACTGCCGTACTTGTAGAACCAGTGCCCGTTTTTCTTTTCCACAGTTTCCAGGTACTCATCAATCGCATCCACGCCACTACTGGTATGCATCCAGCCCACCTTGTCATTGAAACCCTGATAGAGAAAAAACTGTCCCCACGTGGACGCGCCATAGGCATTCAGGCCTTCTTCACTCACCATTTGCAGTTCTGAGCGGAAGAAGAAAGAGGTGTGAGGATTAATCAGCAACAGCGCGTGATGGTCGCGCGTATTGGACGGCGCAATGGCGATCCCGTTGGAACCGCGGGGTTCTTCCGGCTTGCCCAAATCCACCGCTTCCACCCGGCTTAACGGACCTTTTCCATATTAGCGCTTCCAGTCGGGTCAGATTGATCTTTTCGATATCTCCGCCAATGCTGCCTTCGCTGAAACTCAGCGCCATCCAGGGTTCAAAGTGTTGAATGACGCGAGGTTTCACGGCAGGGTGCTTCGCCAGATAGAAGTTCAAACCGTCGGCCCATGCCGTCATCAGTTTCTGTAGCCATGCCGGGCTCTGGCCGTAAAGTGTTTTCATCTCTACCGGGTCGATGAACAGCTTTTGTCTCAGGTCGAGAATTACTTTCGATTCCCCTTCTGCCTCCGCTGTGCGCCCCAGCGAGCTGAGATAGTTGGTCTCCACGCGGTTGAAGTCGTCTTCTGCCTGTGCGTAAATGGCGCCGAAGACAGTGTCGGCATCGGTCTTGCCAAAGACGTGGGCAATGCCCCAGTCGTCGCGAATAATAGTCACCGCCCGTGCCTGCTTTTCCTGGCGGGCCAGATCGGCAGCAGGGGCGGCAAGCAGAGGCAGACTGAGCAGGGTCAGCAGAAGAGCGAAATGCGGGGAAGTTCTGATCTTCATGTTTCCCTAGCTTAGCCTGCTGTTGCTATCCTGGGAGGGAACATTTCAGGATATGCTTTTCTTTTTACGGAAGCTTGCCGAAGCTTTGAGCCTCCCCGTCGGCCTTTGCATTTTACTGGTGATGGCAGGTACGCTGTCGCGGCGGCGCTGGCTGGCATGGTGTGGCGTGGCCATTCTGTGGATCGCAGCCACCCCGGAGACAGGTCTTTGGCTGATCGCCCCCCTGGAAGCCGTCTATCCACAAAGGAGTGTGTCGGAGAGTCCGAACGCCGACGCGGTTGTGGTTCTGGCTGGCGGCATAATACGTGGTTACTCGCGGGCGGGCTTGCAATGGGGTCCGTCTTCCAACCGTTTTTTTACCGGAATCGATCTGATGCATGCCGGCAAGGCAAAATTTCTGATCCTGACCGATGGCAGCGGGCAACCGGATAAAGTTCTGACCCACGGCGACATGCTTCGCGAGGAAGCTATTCGGCGGGGGATACCGCGGGAGAACATTATTCTGACCGGGCCGGTTTTGACCACCGAGGACGAAGCCCATAAAATCGCCGCACTGCCGGGGATCAGGCGTGTGATTCTGGTGACCAGTGCCTTCCATCTGCCGAGGGCTGTACTTCTGTTCAACGCGTCAGGATTCGAAGTACTGCCGTTTCCCACAGACCAGCATGCGCTGGGGCATCGGTCTAGCGGCCTTGAACTGATTCCGCAGGGTAGTGGCATTCTGCAGGCAGACACGGCACTCCGCGAATACTATGGGCTGGCAGTTTACAAGACTCTTTTAATGCTTCGCCCGCCGGTAAGGCGTTAGGTTCGGTCTACCGTTTCAACAGGGACGGCGGCGTCTTGTTTGTCGAAACGCAGCTTTGTTCCCTCGCTGTCGCGGTCCACCAGGACTGTCTCCCCGGCCAGGAAATCGGCAGCCAGCAGACGGAGCGCCAACGGATCCTGAAGCAGGCGCTGGATGGCACGCCGCATGGGCCGCGCTCCCCAGGCCGCATCGTAACCATCTGCCATGATCACGTCTTTGGCCGCCTGGGTCACTTCCATTTTCACGCCGCGAAGGGCCAGCAGCGCTTCCACTTTCACCAGCAGCAGATCAATGATGCGGGCCAGGTGTTCCTTCGACAACGAATTGAAAACAATGATGTCGTCCACCCGGTTGAGAAACTCCGGGCGGAAAGTCTGACGCAGGGAGTCCATCAGGCGCTTGCGTACTTCTTCCTGGCTGCCGCGGCCACGCTGGTTCACAGAGAAACCAATCGACTGCGTTTCGTGGATGATGCTGCTGCCGACGTTCGACGTCATTACGATCACGGTGTTCTTGAAGTCCACCGTGCGGCCCTGACCGTCTGTCAGACGACCGTCATCCAGGATCTGCAGCAGGGTATTGAATACGTCCGGATGCGCCTTTTCGATTTCGTCGAACAGCACCACCGAATAGGGCTTGCGGCGAACGTGTTCCGTCAATTGGCCGCCTTCTTCATAGCCTACGTACCCGGGAGGCGCGCCGATCATGCGCGATACGGCGTGTTTCTCCATGTACTCGGACATGTCAACGCGTACCAGCGCCTTTTCATCGTCGAACAGAAAGCCGGCCAGCGCCCGGGCGAGTTCGGTCTTGCCCACGCCGGTGGGTCCAAGGAAAATAAAGCTGCCAATGGGCCGGCTGGGGTCGCTCAATCCCGCGCGGTTACGGCGAACAGCATGGGAGACCAGCGAGACGGCTTCATCCTGTCCAATCACCCGGTCATGCAGGCGATCTTCCATGTGGATCAGTTTCTGCACTTCGCCTTCCAGCATTCGCGTCACCGGAATGCCGGTCCACTTGGCGACGATCCTCGCGATGTCTTCCTCGTCGATTTCTTCCTTCAGCAGCGCCGCACCGGACTTGATGGTTTCCAGAGTCCGGTTGGCCTCTTCGATGTGCTTTTCGATTTCCGAAATATTTCCGTATTTCAGCTTGGCCGCAGTCTCCCAGTCGCCGGCGCGAGTGGCGCGTTCTTCGTCCTGACGGGTGCGGTCCAGCTCTTCTTTCAGTTGCTGTACGCGGGTAATCGCGCCTTTTTCCGTGACCCAGCGATCTTTGAGAGCGGTCGCTTCACCGCGCAGCCGCTCCAACTCGTTCTCGATGTGGCGCAGCCGATCGCGCGACGCAAGGTCTTTCTCGCGGTTCAGCGCCTGCCGTTCAATTTCCAGATGGGAAATGCGGCGCTCCATCACGTCAATCTCAACCGGCATGCTACCGATTTGAATCTTGAGAGCGGCACCGGCTTCATCCACGAGATCGATGGCTTTGTCGGGCAGAAAGCGATCGCTGATGTAGCGGTGAGAAAGCACCGCGGCCGCCACGATGGCCGAATCTTTGATGCGGACGCTGTGATGGATTTCGAATTTCTCTTTGAGGCCGCGCAGAATGGCGATGGTGTCGTCTACCGTGGGTTCCCCTACCAGAACCGTTTGGAAGCGGCGTGCCAGCGCAGCATCCTTTTCGATGTATTTACGATACTCGGTGAGGGTGGTAGCACCGATGCAGCGCAATTCGCCGCGAGCGAGCGCCGGCTTCAGCATGTTCGCTGCGTCGATTGCGCCCTCTGCTCCGCCCGCCCCCACCAGGGTATGCAACTCGTCGATGAAGCAGATGATTTCGCCGTTGGACTGGGTAATCTCTTTGAGCACTGCTTTCAAGCGGTCTTCAAACTCGCCGCGGAATTTGGTGCCCGCCACCATGGAGGCCAGATCAATGGCTACCAGCTTCTTATTGCGTAACTGGTCGGGAACATCGCCCTTTAGAATCCGCTGGGCGAGGCCTTCCACAATGGCCGTCTTGCCCACGCCCGGCTCACCGATCAACACGGGATTATTCTTGGTACGGCGACTGAGAACCTGCATCAGGCGGCGAATTTCCTCGTCGCGGCCAATCACGGGGTCCAGCTTGCCGCGCCGGGCTTGTTCCGTCAGATCCACCGCATAGCGCTCCAGCGCCTGGTACTTGGATTCCGGGTTCTGGTCGGTCACTCGCTGGGTGCCCCGAACCGTAACCAGAGCCTTCAGGATGGCCTCGCGGTTTGCGCCCATCTTGTTCAACAGTCCGCCGGCAGGTTCGTTCTTATGTGCAGCCAGTCCCAGCAACAGATGCTCGGTGGAGACGTATTCGTCCTTGAAAGTTTCGGCCTCTTTGGCTGCGGAATCCAGCGCCTGTTGCAGGGCAGGGGAGATGTACATCCCCACCTGCATGCCGCCACTGACCTGCGGAATGGAAGTCAACTGTTGGCGCGCCTCCGCGAGAACAGTGTTTGCGTCGAGGCCGCACTTTTCCAGCACGGGCCTTACGATGCCCTCTTTTTCTTCTGTGAGTGAGATCAGCAGGTGCAGCGGATGAATAACCTGGTGGCTACCCTGATTGGCAATCTCCTGGGAGTGTTGCAGGGCTTCCTGGGCTTTTTGGGTTAGTTTGTCGAAGCGGAATGACATGGGGAATTGGCCTTCTCAATCACAATAATAAAATATGAGCGTACTGCTGTCAAGTAATATTATCCAGCAATGTAAGGTTTAGCCACCGGACTGTTAACCCGATTCCTATCAACACCAAAGCCAAACACAGACCGCACCAGATGCCCACGGCACCCCATCCAAGGTAAAAACCAAGCCAACAGCCGAAGGGGAACCCGATCACCCAGTAGCACACAAGGTTCCAAACCAGGGCTGTCCGGGTATCGCCCATCCCCCGCAGGGCTCCGGTGGCCACGGTCTGCAGGGCGTCGAAGAGCTGAAAGAGACCTGCGATCAGGAAAAGTGTTGCAGCAAAGGCAATTACCTCGGGGTCAGAAGTGTAAATCCGACTGATCGGGCCGCCCAGTAAAGCAAACACCAGGGCCGCGACCAGTGCCCAGGCCACGCCGATACTGATGGCTGTCCAGCCCGCCCGGGTAGCGCCCTGCGGA
>JBBROK010000040.1:0-41736 GCA_038229475.1 Bryobacterales bacterium
CGAAGCTGCGCTGCAAAGGATCAAACAACATCATGTACTGACCGCGCTACATGGCCGGTCTTGGGATGACCACTGGAGCTATAGGCACCAGCTTGCGTTGAATAACAGAATCGGGTTTACACAAAACCCTTGACACCACCCCCCCGTTGGAATTTCACAAGGCGCACGAACGTTCAACCGCTCACCGTCTTGCTGTTCATATGGAGCGGCATTTCTGTGGTGCGTGGAATGTGGACTGTGAGTATGACCGAGACGGTCACGTGCGAAAGACCCTGGAGCGAATCGCGGGGTGTAGCCCGCAAAAAAAGACCGACGCGATATTACCAGACATCATCGTGCACCACCGTAAAGGCGAAGGCCGATTCCATAACCTGCTGGTGGTTGAGATCAAGAAAGATGCCACCGAGGACGCCTGCGACCGTAAGAAATTGGAGCTTTTGACACACCCTGGTAGTCAATACGCTTATCAACTCGGTCTTTACATAGATATCGACGGCGGGAAATATACGTGCACTTGGTTCCAAGACGGCGAACGGCAGGAGTGACTTGACTACTCCTCAAATGAGAACAGCGCGCCCCAGGCATGTTCAGGCGTTCGGCAATCTGATCGATGGGCTCGAATGACGGAGCGTTAATGCCTCGTTCGATGAGGCTTTGGAAGTCCACAGAGATATCCACCCAGTTCGGAATCATCAACCGCTTGGCCGCTGAGAACCGCTACACCGGGTGACCGGGGGGGACCACGCCGCAGTCTTGGCCGTTGAGCGAAATCGAATGTAGGAGACCACGAGACTCGCCCGGTGTATAATCGGCCAACCGCACGAAAGATGAAAAGGGATTTGTGAAGATGCGCCTATTGCCGATTTTGCTTGCCAACGTGAGCATCGTCGCTGGACAGAATTTTTTGCCGGATGACGGAATTCAAAGGGCGATTAATTTGGGGCGATCCACCAAAACTCCAGCGCTCTGGAAGAGCATCGAGAAGAATCATGCCGTTCGAATAAACCGCCAAACGTTTGCGGACACAGTTGGCAAGACTGCCATCTTTCTGGCTGACCGGGATATAGTCGCGATCGCCGCTTCTGACGCTGCGCGCCGCCACCGTTCAATGACCGTTGACGAAGTGAAGCAATGGCCGAATCTGGGAGCCATTCACGTCCTTCTCGTCGCCGAAGCAGGCGGCATGTACATCGCTAACCTCCCGAAATGGCAGGCACCCGCCGTGCACATGACCATTACGGCGGACGGAACGGAGATTCAGCCACTATCAGAATCGGCAACTGAGAGGAGCGAAACCAAACTACTCCCGAGTCAGACTGGAATCGTCTCGCGCAACGGGAGCGTTGTTACGTATACACCGCTCTTCGAATCGGCTCTATACGACGTGGCACGTTCAAGAACCTGGTTCTCATTTCATATTCCGCCTGACGCTGTCCACCTCACGGTCACCGTTATTTCCGCAGACGGCCACGAAAAACACAAAGAGTTCGACGCCTCAAAGTTCAAATAATTACCCGGGGTCTTCCAGAACGCTATGACCTGTGGTCGACGATCAAGTTGCTAAAAACTGGACTCCCGATCCGGCGTAAACCTAAACTCCTGATCTCAAATTAACCTCGCCCAGACCTTGTCAGGCCAAGGTGTTTCTCAGCCGCATACCTCTCTGGAACGGCTTCCAGCGCGCAAACAGCCCACGGAGAGCAAAATTCGCTGCCTCGTTGCGGGCCACCAATTGACGGGAGTTATCCGGGAGTAGGGTCGCCCGAGACGAAGGGAACAATTCCGATATTCAGCGGAATCACGCCTGAGCGGGTGAGTGTGGCGTTCGCTCGTTTGTGCCGCAGCCAGAGGGTGGACAACTTTCGTTTTCACGATCTGAGACACACAACCGCCAGATGGTTGCGGACGGAAGACGCTGATATTCACACCGGGGCCCAACTGCTCGGACACAAAGACTTGAGAATGGTGCCGAGCTATCAGCACCTCTCCCCGGTGTTCTTGGCCAAGGTCGTGGCTTCTTTGCATAACCTTTTCGGCATTCCGTGTTACCAACGCGTTACCGTGCTGAAGCACTTGTCAGACGGGATGGCTGTAAATGCCCGCTTTGAAATGGCGTCCCTAGAGGGATTCGAACCCTCGTTACCGCCGTGAAAGGGCGATGTCCTAGGCCTCTAGACGATGGGGACGAGAGGAAGGCGAAAACTCTAACTTAGCATGGAGGTGTGAATGCCGGTCACGGGCGACACGCGCGGCACGAGGCATTAGAATAAAAGTTCCCTATGCCTGACAATCAGGAATTTTATCGCATCCAGAAGCTGCCCCCTTACGTTTTCGCCGTCATCAACGAACTGAAAGCAATGGCACGCGCAGCCGGGATGGATGTGGTGGACCTGGGGATGGGAAATCCCGACGGCGAGACGCCGAAGATTGTCGTCGATAAGCTGATTGAAGCGGCGCGCAACCCCAAAAATCACCGTTATTCCATGTCGCGCGGTATCCCGCATTTGCGCGAGGAAATTGCCCGGCACTACAAGCGCAAGTTCGATGTGGATCTGGATTCCGAGAAGGAAGCCATCGTCACCATGGGGGCCAAGGACGCGCTGGCGCACCTGATGTTCGCGACCATCGGGCCGGGCGATATTGTGGTGTCGCCAAACCCTGCGTATCCGATCCACCAGTACGGCGTGATCATGAGCGAAGGCCATGCGCACATGCTGCCTATGCCCAATGCCGAGACGTTCCTCGGGCGGCTGGAGGAGTTGTATCGCGAATCGCCCAGGGCACCGAAGATGCTGCTCATTTCTTTCCCGCATAATCCGACGACTACGTGTGTGGATCTGGAATTTATGACGAAAATCGTAGAGCTGGCGCGGAAACATGGCACGCTGATCGTCCACGATTTCGCCTATGCTGATCTGGGCTTCGATGGATATGTGCCGCCGAGTATTTTGCAGGTGCCGGGCGCGAAGGAAGTGGCGGTGGAGATTTTTTCCATGTCGAAGAGCTACAACATGGCGGGGTGGCGGGTGGGGTACTGCCTGGGCAACGCGCGGATGATCGCGGCGCTGGCACGCATCAAGAGCTATCTGGACTATGGCATGTTCCAGCCGATACAGATTGCGTCGATCATTGCGTTGCGGGAGTGCGATGAAGAGACGAAGAAGATCCGCGAAGTGTATCAGCACCGCGTGGATGTGATGGTGGACGGGTTGAATCGCGCCGGCTGGCCGGTGGAGAAGCCGAAGGGGTCGATGTTCGTGTGGGCGCCGATTCCGGAGCGGTTCCGCAGCATGGGGTCGCTGGACTTTTCCAAGCTTATGATGGAGAAGGCGCTGGTGGCGGTTTCGCCGGGGATTGGATTCGGGCCGATGGGCGAAGGCTTTGTGCGGTTTGGGCTGGTGGAGAATGAGCACCGGATACGGCAGGCGACGCGGTCGATCGGGCATTTCCTGCGGCAACCGGACTAGGGCGGGTCGCCACAACGTGAGATTACAATTGCCCTTCGCAGGGCGAAGGAGGTCCAATGATCCGGAAGTTCATTTCCGCTGACGAGTCGTTTAGGCGGTGGGAGAAAGACGCCTCATACAGAGCCGCATACGATGCGCTGGCTTTGGCGATGATCACCTTGCAGAGAACCGCCCCCCTGGCAGGCCCCTGCTGCCGGGTCCCATAAGGCCGACTGCGGAGCGCTGCCGGAACGCCATTCTTTCCGATAATTTGCTCTGGTACGATCCGGGCTGAAAGGGGATACCACCATGGGCGACTTTTTGGGGGATTTGGTAAGAGGAATTAACGACCACGTCGTTGAACCGTTCACCGACGCGGTTTTCGACACAAAGAACGTGGACCACACTCGCCGCGAACGTGAGCGGGCCAGTGAGAGTCGTGCAGAGCGCGAAGCGGAAGAAGAAGAGCGACGCAGGAGGGACGACTGAGGTACGCCCCCGGAAGGACGCACACCTTGCAAACCGTGCTCGATACCTGAATGCCACTCAATTCGCTTCGAGCAGCATTCTTAGTTTGTGTCGCAAGGGATGTACTACGGCACCCGCAGCCTGGCGATGAGCTGCCGGAGTGAGTAGAGAAGGAACCGGCAAACTAAACTACATGGCGGCAACGTGTCGGCGGAGCCAGGCATCCAGCTCGGCGAAGCACATGCGTCCCGTCACGTAGAGGTCAAGCAGAAATGTGTACGCCTCGCCGTCTGAGAATTTGAGCCGGTACCCGTTCACCCTGAGGAATGCGCCAGCAACCGTGACGGCTACCCGCTTGTTGCCGTCGATGAACGGATGATTTTGCGACAGGCTCTCCCATAGCGCGGCGGCCTCTTCGATCAAATCCCGATAATACCAGGTTTGAGGGCGAGCCAAGGCGGATTCGAGCCCGCCCCGGTCTCTGATCCCATGCGACCCGCCAAAGCGTTCAACTAGCGACTCGTGGGTCGCGAGAACGTCTTCAACGTCCGGGTAGAAGGTCACTGGGCGAGGCGTTGCAGCAACTCAGGATGTTCAGCAATAAACTCGTCCACAGCGAGACGGAACCTCGTTGAAGGAACATCGCGATGCTTGAGAAAATCGAGGAACAGGGCTACGGAAATTTGGTCTTCCGGCGAGAGAGCATTGATCGTGCTAATGAGATCTTCAGTCGTCATACGCCAGTTACTTCGTTTGTCTCGACGAATTTTTGTTGAGCAGCGCTTCCACCTTGGCCGCTGCGGCAGGCGACTTCGTTTTGCCCATCAGGATCTCCTCATTGGTCACGCCCGCGCCGTAGAGTTCCTTGTTGGCATCGACATCAGGGCGCATGGTGGCACCGTTGAGTGAGATGCCAGCGAACAGGCCGCGGGCGCGGCTGTAAGAAAGCATTTCAGCGCGCATCAGAACATCGGTCTGTGCGCTGGCGTCGCGGCCTATCGGACCGGCTGCCGCAGTCGCTTCACCGCCCAGAGTGAACTTGTCGGAGAGCAGGCGCTTCATGCCGGTTTCTTTCATCACCAGCAGCAGCACGTCCTGTTCTGAGATGCCGATCTGGAAGCCCACGCTGCCGCCTTCAATCCGCATCGCGGCGGGCGCAGTCCAGCCAGTGCCATCTGCCTGGCGGCACATGGCGAAGCCCCTGCCGTATTTGCCGCCAATGCCAAAGCCACCCTTCTTCAATCCGGGGACCAGAATGACGCACTGGGAACGGTTGAGCAGATCCTGCGGAACACCTTTATCCGAGGATTGCATCATATCGGTGAGCAGGTCGGCTGCGGCGTCGAGGCGGCGTTCGGTTTCGGTAGCGGGAAGGAGCGAGGGGACCAGCATCGCCGCGAGGGCAACAACAATAGCGCGGAAGGGTTTCATAACCCTATTCTACGAACTACTTGACGAGCGCGGCGCCCGACTGCGCAAAAGTGAGAATGACGCCCGGAACCACGCCCAGCACAAAGGTGCCAATGGCGGGCAGAATGAGCGCCGCGCGCAGGCTTGGCGTTAGCGGTTCCAGATTGTTTGAAACCTCGCCGGGCTCGTGCATGTACATCATCACCATAAGGCGCAGATAGTAGTACGCCGCCACAGCACTGTTGAGCAAACCCAGTACCGTGAGCCAAACCAGATGCGATTGCAGGGCTGCCTGGAAGATGTAGAATTTGCCGAAGAAGCCGCCGGTGAGGGGTACGCCGATCAGCGAAAGCAGGAATACTGTCAGCATTGCCGCCGTTACGGGCTGGCGTTTTGCAAGGCCCGCCAGATCTTCAATGCGCAGGTTGGTTTCCCCCTTGCCGCACATATGGATGATGACGGCGAAGGCGCCAATGTTCATCAACGAATAGGCAGCCAGGTAGAACATTGCGGCCGCGGTGCCGATCTCGGACCGGGCTGCAATCGCCACCAGAATGTAGCCGGCGTGCGCGATGGAGCTATAGGCCAGCATGCGCTTCAGGTTGGTCTGGGTAAGCGCGGCAAAGTTGCCGATGGTCATGGAGAGCAGCGCGCAGATCCAGATGAGCGGTTCCCAGCTATCGGAATTACTCTGGAAAGCGGTGAGGAAAATGCGTAGGAAAATAGCGAAGGCAGCGGCCTTGGGGCCGGTGGCCATAAAGGCGCTCACCGGAGCGGGCGCGCCCTGGTAAACGTCGGGCGCCCACATCTGGAATGGGGCAGCGGAGACTTTGAAGGCGAGTCCGACGAACATCAGTGCAGTAGCCACGCCAACCATCATGGTGGAGGTTTCCGGGTTGGCAAGGGCAATGCGGATTTCGTCCAGTTTGGTGGAGCCCGAGATGCCGTAAGCGATGGCCACGCCGTAGAGGAAGAAGCCGGTGGCAAACGAGCCCAGCAGGAAGTACTTCAAGGCGGATTCGTTGTTGCGCTTGTCATCCCTCAGGTAGCCGGCCAGAACGTAGGTCGCAATGGACGAGATCTCCAGACCGATGAAGATCATGATCAGGTCGTTGGCGGTGACCATGACACACTGGCCCACGATGGAAAAAACCAGCAGGGCGTGATACTCGCCGGTATCGGCTTTTTCGCGCTCCAGATAACGGTAGGAAGCGAGCACGGAAAGGATACCGATGACCAGCAACAGGACACGGAAGAACGTGCCAAACCCGTCAATACCGATCAGGTTGGAGAATGCAAGGCCGGGAACGCTGTTGGCCGAGATGGCGGCCATGATGGCGAGTAGGAAAGCGACAATCGAGATGTGCCCGAACATGCGCGGCAGGCGGCGCGCGAATAGCGGGTCGAGCACCATCATGAGCGTGCCTGCGACCGTAAGAATGGTCTCCGGCAGGAAGCGCAGCATGTCGGCCGATGTCGGCATGAAATTGGCGGGCAGGTTACCGGCCATGGAACTGGCCTCCTGCGCTGGTAGAGGGTGCGGCGACTCGTAAGGGCGCGTTGGCGCGGGTTTGTTCCAAAATCTTCGCGTTGGTTTCCGACACGGCGGGCAGGAAGGTCTGGGAGTACATACCCATCCAGATCATCATGACAACCAGCGGAACAATGCAGGCCCATTCGCGCATATTGAGATCGGGGACGTGGTGTCTCACTTCTTCACTGGTCTCGCCGAAGAACACGCGCTGATACATCCAGAGCATGTAGCAGGCAGAGAGGATCACACCGAGCGAGGCGAAAACCGTCCATGACAGGTGAGCCTGCGCAGTTCCCTGCAGGACAAGGAATTCACCGACAAAGTTGTTCAAGGTGGGCAGTCCGATACTGGCCAGAGTGGTGACCAGAAACAGGATGGAAAGCCAGGGCGCAACCGTGGCTACCCCGCCATAGTCTGCAATCTCCAGCGAGTGGCGGCGTTCGTAGAGGAAGCCGACCAGCAGGAAGAGTGCGCCGGTGGAGATGCCGTGGTTCAGCATCTGATAAACGGCTCCATCCAGACCCATCTGCGTGAAGGAGAAAATTCCCAGCACCACAAAGCCGAGGTGACTGACCGAGGAGTACGCCACCAGCTTCTTCATGTTGGGCTGCACCATGGCGACCAGTGCGCCGTAGACAATACCAATGATTGCGAGGGTCACAATCCAGCCGGCGTTCTCACGCGCGGCGGTGGGGAACATGGGCAGGCAGAAGCGGACCAGACCGTAGGTACCCATTTTCAGCATCACCGAAGCCAGCATCAGGGAACCGGCAGAGGGCGCTTCAACGTGCGCATCGGGCAACCAGGTATGCAGCGGGAAAAGCGGAACCTTGATTGCGAATGCGAGGAAGAAGGCGAGGAAGAGCAGTGTTTCCTGGGTATGCGTTAACGAGATGCGCCCGCTGGAAAACTGTTCCAGGATGACGGCATAATCGAAGGTACCCGCCTGGGTGTACAGGAAGATGATGGCCGCCAGCATCAGGACCGAGCCGACCATGGTGTAGAGGAAAAACTTGACCGCGGCGTAAATGCGGCGATCGTGGCCCCAGATACCAATGAGCAGGTACATGGGAACCAGCACGACTTCCCAGAACACGTAGAACAGGAACAGATCCCACGAAGCGAACACACCCACCAGACCGAACTCCAGCAACAGCAGCAGCGCGAAGAATTCCTTTTGGCGGTCTTTGATGTAGTTCCAGGAGAGCAGGATGGCGATGGGCGTGAGGAACGTGGCGAGGATGATGAGCCAGAGGCTCAGGCCATCGATACCCACGTGATAGTGAATTTCGGGCGATTGAATCCAGATGAAATTGGTGACGAACTGCTGGCCCGCCATGCCTGACTGGAAACCCGTGACAAGGCCCAGCGAGACGGCAAACGTGACCAGTGAGAATGCGAGTGTCACGAGGCGCGACAGTTGGGGCTGGCTGCGGGGAAGCAGCAGAGCCAGCACGAAGCCCGCGGCGGGAAGGGCGATGACGAGATCAAGCAGGTTCAACGGGTCATTCCTCCGCTTACGCCAAGGGCGATCAGCAACAGGACCGAACCCACCAGAATCCAGGTAGCGTAACTGCGGATGTTGCCCGATTGCATGCGCCGCAAAACGCCCCCCATGCTTTGGGCCTGGCTTCCCACACCGTTGACGAGACCGTCGATCATTCCTTTGTCCACAATCTTCCAAAGCAGTGATTCCGAACCCTGGATCACGGGGCTAACCACGGCCGCGTCGTAGGCTTCATCAACGAAGTATTTGTTGTAGACCAGAGTGTAAACGCCGCCCAGCGCTGAGGCAAACTTACCTGGCAGTTCGGGGCGCATCACGTACATGAAGTAAGAAATCGCAATGCCCGCGAGGCCGGCGGCAACGGAAATGCCCATCAGCATCGCTTCATCAGCGCCCGCCTCTTTCAACGGGAACATGCCGCTGAGGATCTGCGGAACATTAAAGAAGAAGCCACCACCCAGAGAGAGTACGGCAAGCACAACCAGCGGTCCGAGCATAGACCACGGGGATTCGTGCGGATGTCCGTGGCCTTTGTAGTCGCCCCAGAAAGTCATCCAGAAAGCGCGCCACACGTAGAAGGCGGTCATGCCCGCGGTGAATACACCCACCCAGAACATCCAGGGGGCATGCTCGTAAGCAGCAGTCAGAATGGCGTCTTTACTGAAGAAGCCGGAGGTGCCGGGAAAGCCGGCAATCGCAAGAGAGGCGCAGGCCAGCACCAGACAGGTCCACGGAGCATACTTTTTCAAGCCGCCCATGTGCCGCATATCCTGCTCACCGTGGCAGGCGTGAATCACAGAGCCGGCCCCCAGGAAGAGCAGGGCCTTGAAGAAGGCGTGCGTCACCAGATGCCAGACCCCGGCAGAGAAGGCACCAACGCCCACGCCGAGGAACATATAGCCCAGCTGTGAAACGGTGGAATAGGCGAAGACTTTCTTGATATCGTTTTGTGCCATGCCGATGGTGGCGGCAAATACCGCGGTAGCAAGGCCCACCAGCGCGACCGCTTCCATGGCCAGAGGGGCGTGGGTGAAGATCGCCGCTGACCTCGTACACATGTAGACGCCGGCGGTAACCATGGTGGCGGCATGGATGAGCGCGGAAACCGGAGTGGGGCCTTCCATCGCGTCAGGCAGCCAGACGTAGAGCGGAATCTGCGCCGACTTACCGGCGGCGCCCAGCAGCAGGAGCAGAGCGATGGCAGTGAGGACTCCGGTGGGTTTGCCGGCGGCAGCGGCGAATACTTTGCCGAAATCGAGCGAACCGAAGTTGATCACGATCAGGAACATGGCGAGGGAAAAGCCGAAATCGCCGATTCGGTTGACAATGAATGCCTTATTGCCCGCGGTAGTGGCACTCTTCTTCACGAAGTAGAAGCCGATCAAAAGGTAACTGCACAAACCGACGCCTTCCCAGCCCACGAACAAGAGCAGGAAGTTTCCGCCCAACACCAGGTTGAGCATGAAGAACATGAACAGATTGAGGTAAGCGAAGAAGCGGTAGTAACCTTCTTCATGCGCCATATAGCCGGTGGCATAGATGTGAATCAGCGAGCCGATGCCGGTGACCACAAGCAGCATGATCATGGTCAGCTTGTCGGCCATGTAGTCCCAACCGACGTTGAAGGTACCGCTCTGAATCCAGGTAAAGTGGTGCTCGTGGAGGGGTGCCACCGCGAGGTCGCCCGCCGTCAGCCAAACGCGGAGCACCCAGGCAAACGAAAGCACGACGCTCAGAATAGCGATGGTGCTCACCAGCGCCTTAGGCAGTTTGCGCCCGAAGATGCCGTTAATGAGGAAACCGGCGAACGGCAGGGCGGGGATAATCCAGAGATTCTGCATCAGTTCTTGAGGGTATTGATTTCGTCTATGTTCAGAGTCTGGCGATTCTTGAACACCGTCAGGATAATAGCCAGGCCAACGGCGGCTTCAGCGGCTGCCACAACCATCACGAAGAAGGTGAAGATGTGACCGCTCACCTGCTTATGGTGGTTGGCGAACGTAACAAAGCTGAGATTGACGGCGTTGAGCATCAGTTCAATGCACATGAAGACGGTGATGATGTTGCGTCGCAGGACGAACCCGGCGACTCCAATGGCGAACAGCACCGCGCTCAGCGTCAGATAGAAAGCGGTGGGCACACCGCCGGTCATGGTCTGCAGGAGCGGGTTCAAACTAGTCCATCTCCTTTCGGGCGAGGACAACCGCGCCGACGATCGCAATCAAAATCAGCACAGAGGTGACTTCAAAGGGTAGCAGGTAATTAGTAAAGAGCGACATGCCTACGGCGCGGGCCGATCCGCCGTCAAAATCGCCGAACTTCACATTGCCCATACCGGGGAAGCCGCGCTGCACGAAAAAAACCAGAATGCCGGCCAGCACGAGAATGGCGGGGACGCCGATGAGATGGGCGATCAGCGAGCGATTTTTCAGGACTTCTTCAGAGCCCGCGTTCAGCAGCATGATGACGAAGATAAACAGCACCATCACTGCGCCGGCGTAGACGATGATTTGCACCATGGCGATGAATTCGCCGCCCAGCAGCAGATAGAGAACAGCCAGCGACCCCATTACCCCGACCAGCGAAAGAGCGCTGGAAATCGGGTGCGACTGCAGCACCATGTTGACCGCGCAAACAATCGCGACCAGCGCGAACAGGCTGAATAAGATCAGTTCCATAGCGCCACCAGAAAAGCGGTAAGCAGCAGGTTGGCCAGGGCCACCGGAAAGAGAAATTTCCACGCAAAGCTCATCAACTGGTCGTAACGCAGTCGTGGCAGTGTGGCACGAATCCAGATGAAGACGAACAGCAGGAAGCTCAGCTTGGCCGTGAACCACACGATGGGCATGGCTACGGGGACCACACCGGGGATAAGCAGGAAGCCCGCCAGGCCAAAGAAGATGACGCCAAATGCCGGGAGCGTGTAGCGATCAAAGGGTCTGGCCGGGTGTAAGCCATGATAGAAACAGACCGCTCCGCAAATAGCCAGAATGGCCGGGTGCACGAAGTTAGAGCCCATCGATTCCGGAAATAACGGATGCCAGCCGCCCAGAAACACCAGGGTCGCGACGCAGCAAACAGTAACCATGTTGGCGTATTCAGCCATGAAGAAGGCCGCGAAAGACATACTGCTGTATTCCACGTGGAAACCGGCCACCAGTTCGTTTTCCGCTTCCGGAAGATCGAACGGGATGCGGTTGGTTTCGGCAAACGCCGCAATCATGAAAATAATAAAGCTGAACACCTGCGGGAAGGGCAGGGCGAAGATGGCCCAGTGCGGAATGAAGCCAAGCGAATAGCCGCTCTGCGCATCCACCATGCCGCGCAGGCTGAGTGTTCCCATGGACAGCAGTGGTGCCGCCAGAGCCAGACTCATGGGCAACTCATAACTGATCATCTGCGCCGAACTGCGCAAACCGCCCAGCAGTGCGTATTTATTGTTGGAAGCCCAGCCCGCCAGCGCGATGCCGTACACGCCCATGGCGGAGACCGAAAGAATCACCAGCAGACCCACATTCACATCCGCCAATTCCATGCGCGTGGTGTAGCCAAACAGAGTCAGTTCGGTGCCAAACGGAATGACCGAAATGGAGACCAGCGCCATGAAAACGGCAAAGAACGGGGCAGCAAGGAAGAAGAATTTATTGACGTGAGGCGGCAATACCCCTTCTTTGGTGATCAACTTAACCACATCCGCCAAAGGCTGCAACAGGCCGTGTGGCCCCACGCGTGAGGGCCCCATACGTACCTGCACGTGGGCGATTACCTTGCGCTCTACCCACTGGAGGTAAGCCAGAGCGGTGAGCAGAATAGCGGCAATGATCCCCAGCTTGATCAGCGTGATGACGAGAAATACCATTAATGGCTCACCGTGCTCTGGTCTGCCGCCGCACTGCGGTGTTTTTCCATCACCGAATTCAATGTGGCGGAGTAACGACCCAGAGTACCGGAGGTGAACAGGCCATCGTGAGCGGACCACACCAGATCCGGCCGGCTGGCAACGCCGGTGCCGCCATTAACTGGTGTGGATTGCTGAGCAGACAGTGTAACCATGGCCAAGGGAATATTGTAACCCTTCACCTGGCTCTGAATTTCCTTGTAAATTGTTTCCGGAAGCCAGGCACCCATCTGCGCGGCGGCACCCATCTCCTTCGCGATCAATCCCATGATTTCCAGATCGGGCTTGGCACCAACGCTGGCTGCGGCGCGATTGAGCTTTTGCACTTCGCCGCAAACGTTGGTGACGGTGCCGTTTTTCTCGTAAGCGCCGGCGGCGGGGAAGACCACATCCGCCCTTTCGCCGGTTTCGGTGAGGAACATGTCCTGCACCACTACGAAGGCCTTCTTCGCGGCCAGTTGAGCGCTCTTCAGAGGATTTGCGCCCACTATCCAGAGGGCACTCATGTCGCCGGAGGCGAGCATTTCCGGCAACGTCATGCCGGGCATGTTGGAAGCATGATAACCGGGCAGCAGTTCGGGCATCAAACCCATGTCTGCCGCGCCGCGCGAGTTGGAATAATCCACCAGCGCGCAGTATTTCACCGGAATGCCCAGCGACTTGCCGAATTTCACGAGCTTTCGAACGTCGTCACCCTTCACCATGTCGTTGAACACGATGAGCAGTTCGGGTTCGGCGGAAAGTGCGGCGCGCAGTTCTTCCAGTGCGCCCAGTTCCGAGGCCTGGCTCAGCCGAATGGTTTTGGTTGCGTATTTGTCTTCGCGGATCTCGCCCGCCGTAGCCACGTAAACGTGGGCGGCGTGATGCCGGTAGTTGGCGCGAACCTGAAAGCTGAGTAACGGATGTTCCAGAGCCAGATCGGAACCGATGACCAGCACCGCTTTGGAATCGTAGAAATCCTGTGAAGCTGCCAGTTGGCCGGTGGAACCTGCCAGGGCGTCTATCAAAGTGACGATGTCGCCGGTGCGGTGGTGATCGATATTGTTGGTTTTCAGTACCTGTCGCGCCAGTTTCTGCAGATAGAAGTTCTCTTCGTTACTGGTGTGGTTGGAGCCGATGACGCCGAACGTGCCACCGGCATCGCGGATGCTGGAGAATTTCGCTGCCACCGCGGAGAGAGCCTTCGACCATGAGACCGGTTCCAGTTTGCCATTCACGCGCAGCAGCGGCGATTCAAGGCGCGCCGCATGATTGTAGAAATCGTAACCGTAGCGGCCCTTGATGCAGAGGAACTCGCCATTGATGCCGGAGCGGTCGCGATTATTGCCGCGCATGATCTGACCGTTCCGGCTGCCGAGGGTAGTCTTGCAGCCATTGGAACAATGGGTGCAGATCGTGCCGGTGTGCTCCATTTCCCACGGGCGCGTCTGGTAGCGGTAAGACCCGGAAGTCAACGCACCTACCGGGCAGATATCGATACACATGCCGCATTCATCACAATTCAGGTGATCACCCATGTTGGGTGCGATCAGCGAAAGCGCGCCGCGATTGACGGTGCCCAGAGCACCAACGCCCATGCCTTCATCACAAACGCGGATACAGCGGAAACAAAGAATGCAACGCGGGCCGTCGTAGAAAACGACGGGGGACCATTGCTGCTCATCCATGTGAATCTTGTTTTCGGTGAAACGGCTTTCGCCCGCGCCGTAGCGGAACACCATATCCTGTAGTTCGCACTCGCCGCCCTTGTCGCACACCGGGCAATCGAGCGGGTGATTGGTGAGCAGGAATTCCAGCATGGACTTGCGAGCCTGTTTGACCGGCTCCGAATCGCTGTGTACCACCATGCCTTCGGCAACCGGCAGCGTACAGGACGCCTGCAGCTTGGGTGTTTTTTCTACTTCCACCAGACACATGCGGCACGCGGCCTGGAGCGAATAGCCCTCGTAGTAGCAGAAGGAGGGAATGTCAATGCCGGCCAGCCTGGCGGCCTGGATGACCAGCGTACCCGGGGCGGCTTCGACGATGCGCCCGTCAATAGTGAACTTGACCAGATCAGACATTAAGCCGACACCAGCCTTGATTTGGATTCGTAAGGACAGGGCTTACCGTCCAGATGAGCTTCAAATTCGTGGCGGAACTTCTCCACGATTGAAATGGTGGGCAGCGCGGCGGCATCGCCCAGCGGACAGAAGGTGCGTCCCAGCATGTTTCTGGAAACATCACCAATCAGTATGATGTCGGAACGCTGGCCCTGGCCGTCATGAAAGCGCTGCAGCAGTTTGCGCAGCCACGTAGTACCTTCGCGGCACGGAATGCACCAGCCGCAGCTTTCATGCGCATAGAAACGCATGATTCGGAGGGCAGCTTTGACCATGCAGGTGTCTTCATCCATCACCACCACGCCACCGGAGCCCAGCATGGATTTCGCGGCGGCTAAGGTGTCGTAATCCATGGCGAGATCGCATTCGTCAGCCTTCAGCACCGGGCAGGAAGAACCACCGGGAATTACCGCCTTGAGCTTCTTGCCGCCGGGAATACCGCCGCCCACTTCCTCAATCATGCGCAGCAAATTGAAGCCCATGGGTAGTTCGTAAACTCCCGGCTTGTTGACATGGCCAGAGAGACAGAAGAGTCGGGTACCGCCGTTTTTCGGCGTCCCCAGACCGGCGAAGTAAGCGCCGCCCTGCAAAATAATCGCCGGCACCGCCGCGAACGTTTCCACGTTGTTGAGCACAGTGGGGCACTGGTAAGCGCCGGCCACGGCAGGGAATGGCGGCCGGATGCGCGGATTACCGCGTTTACCTTCAAACGACTCCAGCATGGCCGACTCTTCACCGCACTCATAGGCCCCGGCACCGGAATGGGTGGCCACGTGAAAGGTCAGGCCACGACCCAGAATGTTTTCCCCCAGATAGCCGCGCGCATAGGCTTCGTCAATGGCTCGGTCCATCACGTCGATGAGATAGCGGTATTCGCCGCGGATGTAAACGTAACCCTGCTGCGAGCCCACGGCGAGAGCCGCGATGAGCATGCCTTCAATCAGCTGATGCGGATCGAATTCGATGAGCAGGCGATCTTTGCAGGTGCCGGGTTCAGATTCATCGGCATTCACCATGATGTACTTCGGTTTGGGCGATTGGCGGGGAAGAAAGCCCCACTTCATGCCGGTGGGGAAACCGGCACCGCCGCGTCCGCGCAGGCCACTTGCCTTCACTTCGTTGATAATTTCTTCCTGGGACATGCCCATGGCTCTTTCCAGAGCCTTATAGCCATCGGTGGCAAGGTAGGTTTCAATACTCGCCGATTTGGGCAACCCGAAGCGGCGCGTAAGCAGCCGTATTTCCAGAGGATTAGGTTGGTTGTAAAGCATTAGCAGTTCACCTTGGCAACAGGGATTTCTTCCGGCTTGCGGCCAGCAGCCAGACCCTCAATCAGTTTGTCCAGCTGGTCCGGGGTCACACAGTGATAGAAATCGTAGTTCACCTGCATGGCTGGTGCCCAGGCGCAGGCCCCGATGCACTCTACTTCTTCCAGGGAAATGAGGCCATCGGCGCTCACTTCCTTGTGCCCGATACCCAGTTTTTTGCTGGCGCGTTCCCACAGTTCATCACCGCCCACCAGCAGGCAGGAAATATTGGTACAAATCTGTACGTGGTACTTGCCCTGTGGCTTCCGGTGGAGCATGGAATAGAAGCCGACCACTTCATTCACATCCAGCGGTTTACAGCCGATTCGTTGCGCTATTTCGGCCACCAGTTCGTCGGTGATGACACCGATCTCGTCTTGCGCATAAATCAGCATCGGAATCATGGCAGAACGTTTACGATCCGCCGGATACTTGGCAAGAAATTTGTCGAAGCGTGCTTCGAGTTCGGGTGAAAACGTCATTTAGCGGTCAGTATCTCCCAGCACGAAATCCATGCTACCCAGGCCCGCGATCACGTCTGCGATCAGCGTGCCCTCCACCATTTTCGGAATGGCCTGCAGGTTGCCGAAGCTGGGTCCGCGCCAGTGCACGCGATACGGCTTCTGCGTTCCATCGGACACCATGTAGCAACCCACTTCACCGCGCGGCGATTCAATGGCCTGGTACACTTCGCCCACAGGCACACAGAAACCTTCGGTCACAATTTTGAAGTGGAAGATGAGCGCTTCCATCTGCGTCTTCATCTTTTCGCGCTCCGGCAGCACTACGCCCGGGGCATCGGCCTGATGCGAACCAGCGGGCATGCCGTCCATTGCCTGGCGGATGATTTTGCAGGATTCCCGCATTTCCTCAAGGCGTAACTGGTAGCGCGCAAAAACGTCGTTCTTCGTGCTGGTGGGCACCTTGAAATCGAACTTTTCGTAGCTGGAATACGGCGCATCCTTGCGGACGTCGATGGCGAGGCCTGCCGCCCGCAGCATGGGTCCGGTGACGCCCAGGTCCAGCATGTCTTCCAGCGGAATGTAGCCCACACCCTGGGTGCGTCCGGTCCAGATGGCGTTGCCGGTCAGCAGTTCCTCGTACTGGTCGACACGCGAAGGGAACATGTCGACAAAATCCTTCACCCGCTTCTGCCAGCCTCGCGGATGAGGCAGTGCCAGGCCGCCAATGCGGAAATAGCTGGTCATCATGCGCTGACCGGAGAACATCTCAAAAATACGGAGGATTTCTTCGCGTTCGCGGAAGCAATAGAGGAAGACAGACATTGCGCCGATGTCGATCGCATGCGTACCCAGCCACACCAGATGGCTGTTCAGACGCGTGAGTTCCGAAAGCATCACCCGGGTCCACTGGGCGTGGGCCGGAATTTCCAGACCCAATAGTTTTTCCGCCGCCAGACAGTACACCAGATTATTCGAAAGCGGCGCCAGATAATCGATGCGATCCGTCAGCGTTACGCCCTGCTGGTAGAGTTTTTGCTCGAACTCTTTTTCAATGCCGGTATGCAGATAACCGATATCCGGAGCGGCTTTGACAATGGTTTCGCCATCCAGTTCAATCAGCAGGCGCAGCACACCGTGAGTCGACGGATGCTGCGGACCCATGTTGAGCACCATGGTCTTGTGCCCCGACTTGTGTTTCTCGTGTTCGAGATGATCCTGGGTGACTTCCAGTTCCGACGTAACTCCGGTATCAATGGCCATGGTGGAGTCCTTTAATATCGCGTCCCGGTGACAGGATAATCCTTCCGCAACGGGTGCCCTTCCCAACCTTCCGGCATCACAATTCGGGTCATATTCGGGTGGTTCAGGAAGCGAATACCGAACAGGTCAAAGGTCTCGCGTTCATACCAGTCGGCGCCGCGGTACACACCGCAAACGGTTTCGATCTGGGGATTGGCACCGGAAAGACGGGCTTTAATGCGGATGCGCTGCTTCCGTTCGATCGACTGCAGGTGGTAAACCACCTCAAAGCGTGGTTCCTGCGGAAAACGATCCACGCCGGTAACGCTGGTGAGGCGTTCAAACTTCAGATCGTTCTTCAGGCGGCGCAGGGCTTCAGTGATGCTGCCCGCCGCAACTTCAACGGTCAATTCGTCGAATTCGTGTTTGCCGGTGACGGCAATGTCGGCGAGCAAAGTTGCCGCCGGGAACTCCAGGAGAGATTCGGGGAGCATGGTTTAGACAACGCGCCTTTCAATGTCCCGCCGGGCGGCGCGGCTGACCGCTTTTTCATCGATCCGGACCGAATGGGCCCAGTCGAAGATGCCTTTTTTCCAGATAAAGAAGAAGCCGGCCAGAATCAACACCACGAAGAGCAGCATTTCCACGAACGCGAACATTTTCAGGTCCCTGTAAACCACGGCCCAGGGGTAAAGGAAGATTGCTTCAATATCGAAAAGAATGAAGATCATGGCGACCAGATAAAACTTCACGCTGAAGCGCTCACGCGCGTCTCCGGTGGGGACGATGCCACACTCGTAGGGCATGTCTTTGACCCGGTTCTTCAATTTGCGCCCGATCACGAACGTCAACGTGACCAGAGCCGCCGCGATCACCGCTGCGAGCAGGGCCTGAATCAGTACAGGCAACCATTGTTCCGCTGGATTTGTGGGCATGAGAGAGCTGTTTTTAAAGGGATTTCGCCCCTCATCCACTATAATAATCCATGGGTGCTCGTGACAGCTGAAAATCGGGTTACAGTCAACGGAGAATTGCAGGAAGTCGCCAGGGGTGCGACCCTGGCGGACGTTGTGACGCAATTAGGCCTACCGCCGGAACGGCTGGCGATTGAGCTAAACCGGTTAATCGTAAAGCGGGAATTATGGGCGCTGACGATGGTTGAGGCTGGAGCGGAAATCGAGATTGTTCAGTTTGTGGGCGGCGGGTAGGGTTCGGGTGTTTGCTGCCACCTGGCCGGGTGGTTCACAAAAATACTGCACAACATCGTGGATAACCCAGCCAACCACCCCAGACACGAGAATGCGAGCGCCCACGAACTCGGGAGGTCGTAGCCTCCTCAGGACGCCGGAGCCGGCGCCCGTTTCACCATCAACACTTCGGTCCCGTTGGGCTCCAGCTTGCGCACTTTCATTTCATCCATGAAAGCCCCCATGAGGAACAACCCGCGTCCGGAATGGCGCAGCAGATTGTCGGCATCCAGCGGGTCCGGCACTTCCTTCACCTCAAAGCCTTCGCCTTCATCGGCAATGCGGATCTTCAGTTCGCCGCCCGTGCGTTCGGCATGCACCGCCACCTGCTTGTGTTTGTTGTAGCGATTGCCGTGGACCACCGCATTGACCATGCACTCGCGAAAAGCCATGCTGATGCGGTGCCGGTCATCTTCACCGAAACCGGCGTCTTCCGCCGCAGTCATGATGATGGCCTCCGCCTGGTCCACGCTGTCCAGAGTCGAGGGATATTTTTGGTCTAAAACCGGAATTGTTTCCAAAACGATCACATAAAAAAACAACGGGCCGAACAGCCACCATAAAATGTTCTTCACCGGATTGTCAAGGCGTCGAGTACCGCCCATTAGTACTTTCCGGACAAAGCTATCCCTTGTGCACCCCTGTCCGCGCTAACATTAGGGGGTAATGACAGCCTCGCAGCCACGAGTGGTCCTCGAAAAAACCGCCGACTACCGTGAAGGATACGCCAACAGCGTCCAGATCCGTGTGAATTTGTGGGATTTCTGTTTGACATTCGGGCAAATCAATCAAACCACCCCGGAACAGGTGCAGATCGAGAATTTTCAAGGGATCTACGTCAGCCCGCAGCAAGCCAAGGCATTGCTGGGTCTTCTGCAGCAGAACGTGAGCCAGTACGAATCGGCTTTTGGCGAAATTCGGCTGGAACCGCGCGCCGGCAGCAGTATCGTTCAGTAGGAGTCGCCGGCGTCGCCGCATGAAGCCCCGCCCCCCAGTCCGGCGGCGTTCGTACGTTGCGGCTTACGCCCTGCTTGCGTTCCTGCTACTTCTGGCCCACGCCCCTTTGCTGCAGTTGCCGTTCTTCTGGGACGAAGCCGGGCAATACATTCCCGCCGCGCTCGACTTGTTTCATACCGGAGCGCTAATCCCCCACAGTACAGTGCCCAACGTTCATCCCCCGGCCGTGATGGTCTGGCTGGCATTGGTGTGGAAGTTGGTGGGATTCTCCATTCCGGCGACGCGCATCGCGATGACGCTGATTGCGGCGCTGGGCTTACTGTTTTCATTCCTGCTGGCCATTCAACTGTGTCGGGGAGCGCACGGCACGCCGGCTTTTGCCGCCCTGGGCCTGCTGTGTATTTCGCCCTTGTTCTATGCGCAAACCAGCATGGCCCTGTTGGATATGCCGGCCATGTGCGCCTCCGCCCTGGCGCTGCTATTGTTCCTGCAGAACCGGTTCCGGGCCTCAGCCCTCGCCTGTGTGGCGCTGGTGCTGGTGAAGGAAACCGGCATGGTGGCGCCGGTCGTGTTTGCGGTCTGGCTGGTGATGGAAAAGCGCCGCCGCGAGGCCGTGTGGTTCGCCTTGCCCCTGCTGCCGCTCGGGCTCTGGTTGCTGTGGCTGCACCATGGCACCGGAAACTGGCTGGGCGACGCCGGTTTCGCCCGCTACAACCTCGGCCTGGCGCTAGACCCTCTGCGCGTGCTGGCGGCTCTGGCGCGACGCGCCTGCTACCTGTTTATCAGCGACGGGCATTTCATCGGGACCGGCGTCGTAATCTACGCGTTCCGCCGGATGCCCTTGTTGCGGGATCGCGCCTGGCGCGTGGCAGCCAGCTTCTGCGCAGCCCATGTGCTGGTGGTTAGCCTGGTGGGTGGTGCGGTGCTGGAGCGATATTTGTTACCCGTGCTGCCGGTGCTTTATGCGGCGTTTGCCGTATCACTTCAAACCCTGCGGATTCGCCCGCGGCGCCTGGCCACGGCGGCACTCGTCGTCTGCCTGGTCGCTGCAAACTTTATTTTTCCGCCTTATCCGTTCCCGTTCGAAAACAATCTGGCGTATGTCAGCTTCACGGAACTGGAAATGGAAGTGGGCGCGGCCGTTGCGCTCTACCCGGGTAATATCGTGACGACTTTTCCCTTGCAGGGCACCTTCGGGAACCCCGACCTGGGCTTTGTGGAGAAAGCCCGCGCATCCAGCGAGATCCCTGATTTCCGCGCCGCAACCATCGACAAACTGCTGGCCGTGCCGCCGGAGGTGATGGTGGTCTACTCCACCGAATACGATCCTCTGCGCCTGCGCGACTATGCGCCAGTGCGCTGGTTACTGACCCGGCTGTATTCGTGGGAACCTTCGCTCAGTGCGGATCAGGTAGCTGAACGGCTGGGTATGCGCGTGGCGCGAAGCTGGAACCGGCGCGGGCTGCGCATGGCGTTGCTGGTGCGGAGCAGAGTGAGGCGACTGCGGCTGTAGTAGCAGCGCGTGCGGGATGAGGATCTACTCTCCGAATTCGAGCAGCAGTTGCGCGTCGCCGGCAGGACCGACAGGCCGGTCAATTACCGGCCCATCGTGGTAGCCGAGGTCGTGGCGGATCCAGTACTGTTCACTTCTGATTCGTGCCACGGTGCTCAGATCCCCCAGTTCCTGCGCGCACCGGGCGAAAAGGTCGAGCACTTCCACGGCTTCCGCCAGCCGTTCCTGCGCTTTTAAGAGCCTCACGGCTATCCAGCCGGGGCCGGCGGCAACTTCCGTGTCCCGGTACAAAGCATCCTGGAATCGTCGCACCGCATTACCGGTTCTGTTGCGGATACTGTCGGGCACCACGGCATCCGCGGGCGAGGTGAAAATCACCGAGGCGCGGCCACCTGGCGTCGCGAAATCCCGAGCTTCCGCCGCTACGCCCGAGAGCACGAACAGCACCCGGTGACTGGCGCACCAATCGCCCAGTGTCACCGCGTTCTGTTCGGTGGTAGCGGCCATGCGAAGCCCGAGTTCACTGCCGATGTCTCCCAGGATTCCGGCGCGGCTGCGTCCACGGCAGTCGATTCGATACACGGCTTCAAAATCATCCGCGCATTCCCCGGCAAATCGGGCCGCGAGGTCTGTAGCGATTCCGGCCACAGAGCCGGGTTTGTCCGCAACGGCGCGGCGGACTTCTTCCAGATCCTGCGTCAGCGGAGCCATGGGCCGCAAGGTCTCCAGCGGCCGGAGCAGCCACCGCTTGATCTGCCGGAAGGCTGGTAATGGATCGCCGGTCGCGTCGAAGAAGCGTTGCTGACGCAGCAGCGCTGGAAATGTACACTCGCTCACCAGCACAAAGCCGATCAGCGTTTGCAACTGTTTCGGGCCGTCAAAAAATACCGGCTCCCATGTCTTGCGGTTCCACACCTTCGGAATGGACGACGGCGAGAGGAGAACGAGAGCAACTTCTGCCGAGAGTGCGCGTTCGGTGGCCGCAATCAGGTCGAGATCTGGCCCCACCACCGCTTCGGTGCAGGAAACGGCGACCGGTAGATTCATTTCCAGAAAATCCGCAAGGTGGCGCGCGAAACTGTCTTCCTGTGGGGCGCAGGGCAAGATTATGGAGTCCATCGATATTTCATGATCGCCTTGCAGCATAATTCCCCCAGGTCAAATCGCGGGCGCGGCAGACGAATGGGCCGCCTTGAATCAGGTAAGATGGTGGGCGGAGGAATGGCAGAGCGGTTGAATGCGCCGGTCTTGAAAACCGTTAGAGTCGAAAGGCTCTCGGGGGTTCGAATCCCTCTTCCTCCGCCATATTAAGCCGTTCGTTTTCAGTAATTCAACAAAACTGGCTACCTGTCGCATGGGTGCCTCTCCCCGGCGAGAATCGCCGTCAGGCCTTTCAGCACACCGGGTGCGCGCTTTCGTCGGGGATGATCTTGACGCAACGTGCGAAGGCTTTCGAGAGCGGGACAACCCGGCACCCGATCGCGAAGCAAAAGGTTGGCAAAAATGGCTTCCGAACAGCCCGTTATAAATTCTGTACCGTTTCCGACTCGAGTTGGCTACGGTTCCCCTCGAAGCGCCGGCGTGGTGGCGGGTGGCCTGCGATGTTGCGTCGCCTGCTCGTAGGCATAGGCCAGCTTGATAAGAGTCCCCTCGTCATACGGTCGTCCCATAAAAGTGATTCCGGCAGGCAGGTTATCAGTGGTGAATCCGGCAGGGACGGCGATAACAGGTACAAACACCAGGAATGTATTTAGATGGGGGGCACCCTTCGTGCTTACCCAGGGCGGGTTCACGCCGTCCTTGATCAGCGTCGGTTGGTGCTCTATGGATTTATGAACGATGGCATCCAGCTTGTTGTCCGCCATGACTTTTAAGACACTGAGTATCAGCTCCTGTCGCGCTCGCAGGTATCGGTAGTGTTTGCCTTCGTCTGCAGTGGCCTGCAGACGGTCTGTCGCATATCGAAACACCCTGGCGATATCAGGCGAACGCATCATTTCTTCCAAAGTCTGGAACGGTGGATGGGCACTGCGTCCGAAGAATACCTTGAATGCCTCGGCCCTTTCGGCAGGTCCGTCCGCACGCGTGTCCAGCAGTTTATTTAAATTCGGAATCACAATTGGATCGACCAGAATCGCCCCGGCGGTCTTTAATTCCCTCATGGCTTCATTGAAGACCGTTGTAACTTTGGCGAAATCCTGCGATTGAGGCTCCGAGTAGCGTCCCATCGGTTCGCGCAGCACGCCGATCCGGGCCCCCTTCAGGCCGTTCCTGTCGAGGAATTTCGTATAACTGCCGGGAACCTGACCTACGCCGCCGGCGGTCAGCGGATCCTCCGGATCGTACCCCACCATGACATCCAGAAGCGTGGCCAGGTCGGTCACGGTACGGGCCATCGGCCCGAGAGAGCCGTTAATTTCCGGCCAGCCATCAAACATGCCGCTTCGACTTATCATGCCGGCCGTCGGCCGCATTCCAACAACAGAGTTCCAGGCGGATGGCCGGCGGATAGAGGCGAAGCCCTCCTCGCCAATTGCGATCGTCGCAAAGTTTGATGAAAGGCCCGCGCCAGACCCGCCAGAGGAGCCTCCTGGAGTTCGATCGAGCGCATAAGGGTTTCGCGTGGAGCCAAAAAGGGAACCGTGGGTATCGCCGCCACCCAATTCGCCCAGAGTTGTTTTCGCCAAAATAATAGCGCCTGCCTTTCTCAACTTCTCAGTTACAAAGGAATCCCGGTCCGGGAAGTAATCCTTGAAGAGGATTGAACCAAGCGTGGTCGGCATCCCTTTGACATCCATCTGATCTTTGACAAGGACGGGAATACCATGAAGCGGGCCGGTGATGCCAGAAACTTTGAAGACAGTGTCCAACTGATCTGCCTCCTGGAGGGCGCGGGGATTGATGGTGATGATCGCATTGAGGCCGGGACCTTTCTTGTCGTAGGCCTCGACCCGGTTCAAGTAGAGCTGGACCAGTTGGCGGGCGGTCAGTTGGCCGGATTTGTAAGCATCTTGAACATCCTTGATTGTCGCTTCCGCAAGGTGAAAGGGTTTGGTCTGGCTCTGGCCTTTGCCTGGGAAAAGAGAGACAAGAAACATCAACGCGATGGACCCGCAAGCGCATCGCAGACTTTTCCTGTTGTTCATATTGCCCTCATGGTCTCGCAAATAGTTCCTCGAAATCTGAGGAGTCAGCGCAACGTGATGAATTAAGAACCCGGGATCGCGAAAAAACTCACCATCGTTTGCCATCCGGAGACTTCCGAAATCTGCGGGTCGAATTGCTACAAGCTAACACGTATGCCAGCATCGCGTCTAATTCCAGCGGCACTCATTCTGAGCGCCGTGACGCTTGCACAATCGACCGATACCGGCACAGCCCGCAAAGCCGCCGCCACGGCCCTGTTCGATACGAATAACATCGGAGCCGCACACCTTGCCTGCCCGGCGTACATCTCTGCTGAACTGACCACCTCCTACCCGCCGGGCCGCGGGGCAGGCGGAGGAGGTCGGGGGTGTCCCAGCTAGCCGAACCCTGTCCAAACAGCGCGTTGCGGCCCAGCGAACCGAGCCCTGGAACTGCAATACATCGAAAACATTAGGGAGAAGTTGAAAATGTCAAAAAAGATGATGATGACCCCCGGCGTTTATATTGTGGAGAAGGATGCGTTTCCGAATTCCGTTGTTGAGGTCGCCACAGCGGTTCCCGCCACTATCGGCTATACGCAGAAGGCCGATGACAAAGGAAAATCCCTGAAGAACGTGCCATGGCGTATCGCCTCTATGGCCGAGTTTGAGAGCTATTTCGGCGGAGCCCCGACGTCCACATTCAACGTGACGGAGATTGGTGTGCCCGCACCACCTCCCGCGACACCGCCAACACCCGCACCGATTGAGGCATTCTCTGTGGGCTCGAGGAACTATGAGGTTAAGCCGAGCCAGAACCTTAACCAACGATTCCTGCTGTACTACAGCATGCTGTTGTTCTTTCAGAATGGCGGCGGGCCCTGTTATGTCGTCTCGGTCGGGAGTACGGACACCGATACCATCGACGGAGCGGCGCTCATGGCGGGCATAGATCAACTGCTCACGGAGCAGGAGCCGACGATGGTGTTCATCCCCGACGCAGTCCATCTGGCGACCGAAGCCGAATGCATTCAGGTGCAGCAGGCCCTTCTTGTGCATTGCGGCTGCAAGATGAAGAGCCGGTTCGCGATCCTCGACATCTACGGCGGCTACAAAGACCGGCAAGATCCCTCGGGTGACTGCGTCACAACGTTCCGGAGCCACCTCGGAATTAACCAGCCGGGCTATGCGGCAGCCTATTATCCGTGGCTGAACACAACCATCGTGGGCGCGAGGGATCCGGGTTACAAGAACGTGGCGACGGCCGACTTGAAAGCTGTACTGACAGCCGAGGCCGCAGTAAAGGACGACGTAATTACTGAAATCGCAACCCTGAACAAATACACGGAAGACCTTCTTAACCAGACCCTGGTTGCGACGAGCCCGGCCTTCAATCGGATTCTGACCGGAATCAGGAAGCAGATGAACCTGCTGCCCCCTGCTGTGCTGCCTCCTTCCGGCGCAATGGCTGGCGTGTACTCGATGGTGGACGGCATTTCCGGGGTCTGGAAGGCGCCCGCCAACATAAAACTGAATTCGGTGGCTTCGCCTGCGGTAGATATTTCGGACGACCAGCAGGCAGATCTTAACGTCGATGTGCAGGGAAAATCGATCAATGTGATTCGTTCGTTTACCGGCGAAGGCATACTGGTAGGGGGCGCAAGAACGCTTGACGGCAATAGCCCCGACTGGCGCTACATCAGCGTGCGGCGCACCATGATCATGCTGGAGCAATCAATCATGCGGGCGACAAAGGCTTACGTGTTCGAGAACAACGTCTCGACCACCTGGGTAACCATCAAGAACATGATCCGGGCCTTCCTGACTTCGATTTGGAATCGCGGAGGCCTGGTGGGCGCCATTCCGGGCGACGCCTTCGCGGTGCTCTGCGGGTTGGGCGAGACTATGACGCCGGACGACATTGTGGAGGGCATTCTAAGGGTGACCGTTCTGGTTGCGGTCACGCACCCGGGGGAATTCATGGAGATCACGTTCCAACAGCAGATGCAGAAATCGTAGCTGGCGGGGGGGTGAATCAATCACGCGGCAGATTGGCGTCAACTCCGCACCTGGCTGGAGGTGTCGCGCGCACATTTTCCGTCCGCACGGTGCCGATATTCATCGAAATGGAGTCACCGGAAATGTGGCAATAACTCAGGGAGTGCTCAGGCTGCAGCCGCATGATAACCTTATCGGCAGACATTATTTTGTAACACAGGGCAGCAACTCAGCGCACTTCGACCGGACCATCTGTCAGATGTGAATGAGTTACGTCCTGCTGAAGCAGGCCTGAGAAAGACGGGGACTATGAAAATCCAACGAAGATCAACGTGCGCTCTGATGAGCGCGCTGTCATTGGCTGTGCTCGTAGCACCATTGAGTGTGCGCCCTCTGCGCGCGCAGGTTTCCGGAGCGACGCTCTCCGGCATTGTAAAAGATCCGTCCGGTGCAGCCGTCGCAGCCGCGACAATTGCCATCCGCAACTCGGCGACGGGTGAGGCCCGCGACGTTTCCACCAACCGCGAGGGGCTCTATTCCGCGCCCAACCTGTTGCCGGGCAACTATGAGGTATCGGCCTCGTCCGCGGGATTCAAGAAGGCCGTTGAAAAAGGCGTCGAGCTTACCGTAGGCGCGCAGCAGGCACTCAATTTCACGCTGGAAGTGGGCGCAAGCAGCCAAAGTGTGGAAGTGCTGGCGGTTAACGATTCCATTCAGACGCAGTCGTCCACCGTGGGCGCAACAGTGGATTCAAAGACGGTGCGCGAACTCCCGCTGAACGGGCGCGACTGGACGTCGCTTGCAACCCTTGAACCGGGCGTGCTGAGCATTCCCAACCAGGCCACGGCCAGCTTCAGCGCAAACAAAGGTAACAGGGGCTTCGGAAATCAGCTTTCGAGTTCCGGCCATCGCGCCAACGAGAATAACTACCGGGTTAACGGTATTTCGATCAACGATTATTCGAACGCCGCGCCCGGCGGAGCGACCGGAGTCAACCTCGGCGTCGATGCCATTCAGGAATTCTCCGTACTCACCACCGGGTATACGGCCGAGTACGGGCGCACCTCCGGTGCCGTGATCAACGCCATCATGAAGAGCGGCACCAACCAGTTGCACGGGTCGGCATACGGCTTTTTTCGCGACAGCGCGCTCGACGCGAAGAACTTCTTCGATCCGGCGACGGCCCCGATTGCGCCCTTCAGCCGCAAACAGTACGGCGCCTCCGCGGGAACGGCACTGGTGAAGAACAAGACCTTCCTGTTCGGCGATTACGAAGGCATTCGTCAGGAATCTTCCTCGTCCGGTACCATCCGCGTGCCGGATGCAGCCTCGCGCGCGGCGGCGGTTCCGGCCATTGCTCCTTACCTTGCGCTTTGGCCTGTCGCTCCGGCCGGATCGCCGGATGTGAACGGGGTCCAGACGTACAGCGTTGTGGTACCCAATCGCGCCCACGAAAACTACGTCACGGCGCGGCTCGATCAGACCGTGAAGTCGGCCGACCGCCTGGCGTTCAGTTATTTCTATGACGTCGGCCCCCAGACACAGGCGGACCCTCTGGGCAATACCGAACATAAGGTTTATTCGCAGCGTCAGATGGGCAGTGCAGAGGATACGCATATTTTTGGCCCCGGCTTCGTCAATTCGCTTCGCGGCGGAGTAAGCCGTGTAGTGGGAAACATCAATTCGCCTGTCTCCGGCAATGCGGTTTCAACCAATTCGGCACTGGCGATCGCGCCGGGTGCCGTGGCAACCCCGCAACTGGCGGTTACCGGACTCACAACCGCATACGGGCTGGGCGGCTTCAACCAGTTTCAACATGAGTGGAATTCGCTCCAGGTCTACGATGACGCCTTCCTGACGCGCGGCAAGCATTCGATCAAGGTGGGCTTCGCGTTTGAGCGTATGCAGTACAACGTTCTGGAACAGCTGAGTCCCAATGGCCGCATGAACACCTACACCCTGGCAAATTTTCTCAACAATGCTCCCAACAAGCTCAACGCGCTTGCGCCGGGCGGTTCCCACCCGATTGCATTCCGCCAGAGCCTGTTTGCCGGCTACATTCACGACGACTGGCACATTGCCCCCAACCTGACCCTGAACGTGGGACTACGCTACGAAGCGACGACGCGGCCGACTAACGCCAGTGCGGTTCCAGCCTATACGGTGGCGGGATATACCGTAAACGCGGCGCCTTTTCAGGAAATTGTCAGCCTTACCAATTGCCGCGTAAGCCCCACCGCGTGCGGCCCGGTCGGCCTGGACAGCCCCATTCAGACCAACCCCACCAAATTGAACTTCGAGCCGCGGTTCGGGTTCGCGTGGGATCCGAAGGGCGATGGCAAGATGGCGATCCGCGGCGGATTTGCCATTTTCGACGTGCTTCCCCTCGCCTATCAGTTCGCCCTCAACACGTCGGCAACGGCTCCGTTCCAGATCGTCGGCTCAGACTCGTCGGCGAAGCTTGGAACGGGCGTGATCGACCCCAATGTGTCGTTCAATCCGCAGGCCGTGCGCAACCGCTTTATCGACGCTTATCCGAAGCGCGCCGACGTGCTCAACTGGAACCTCAACGCGCAGCGGGAGGTGTTGGGCTTTACGCTGTTCGCCGGTTATGTCGGATCACGCTCGATCCACCTCTCCGCGGCGGCGGACGATATCAACCTTGTACAGCCGCTCACTGTGAGCGGCGTCGGCTACGTGTTCCCGTGCAATCCCTCGTTGCTCAGCGGAAGCAGCACCTGCGCGGGCACACCGACCGGCAGCCGGATCGATCCGAATTGGGGCGGGAGCGCGGGCATCCGGCCCGTCCTCTACGACGGCAGCTCCCACTATAATGCGTTTCAGGCGCAAGCCAAAAAACGGCTGAGCCATGGCGTTCAGGGCCAGTTGTCCTACGCTTATGGGATGTGCCGGGACCGCAGTTCTGCACCGGTGACGGGCGACACCTACCTGAATTCAATCGCCGTACCGCTGCTATTGCAGAGCGGAGCCCGCAGTGGCGCGTGCGATTTTGATATCCGTCAGATCACAACCGGCACTTTCATGTGGGCGGTACCGGGAATGAAAAACAGCTCCGGCCTTGTGAAACAACTTACCGACGGATGGGAACTGGGGAGCATTGTCACCCGCACCACCGGTGCGCCGTTCACAGTAACGGTTGGCGGCGGTAACGATACCCTGGGCAGCGGCTTCAACGGCGATTTCACAACGGCCTTCGCCAATCTCACCAGCGGCTGCAATCCGATTCAGGGCGGCGTGCGCTATTTGAATGTCTCGTGCTTTACCCCGGCCACGGCCCCCACGTCACTTCCGGTCGCGACCGCCGCTAACCCCTACGGCTGCGCGCCGAACTCCTTCCCGAAATTCCCCGGGACGGCACCTGCCGGTCAACAGTTCTGCTCCAACGTGCTCGGTTCGCTGGGCCGCAACGCGCTGTCTGGACCGGGTTCGGCGAGCTGGGACATGTCCCTGTTCAAGAATACCCGGATACCGAAGATATCGGAGTCCTTCAACGTCCAGTTCCGGGCGGAATTCTTTAACCTCCTGAACCACCCGAACTTCCTCTCGCCGGGCTTCCTTAATACGTTCGGCCAGAATAATTCGGTGCTCAGTTCGGATGGGGGCAGCCTGCCGACAGCGCTCAACCAGACATCCACGTCAGCCCGCCAGATTCAGCTCGGCGTGAAGGTGCTCTGGTAGGCGGTTGAAATGGGGATTCGGTGGACTTGCTGAACGGGAAACGCAAGGGAAGGCCGAGCTTGTGTTCAACGTCGCCCGGAATGGACGGTTGCGCGCGATCAACCCTCGCCAACGCCGGAACTGCAACACGCGGACCCGCAAAGCTCAAGGCGGCGCTGTGGGCTTCTTTCTGTTAAAGACGCCGCACTCCACCAGACAAAAAGAACCAGGCTCGGCAATGTCAATAGCTGCAATGATCGCCGGTCACCAGCACCTCAATCCCGCCTCTTTCTGCTGCCCGGAGCAATTCGCCGTTCTTCAGTCCCGCCCAGCCCATATAGGCTGCGGTGACTACCTCGTGTTCGCCCAGGAGCGGTCGCAGGGCGTGGTCAAGGTTTTCGTCCAACAACACCTTCACCTGAGATGCGGCTCGCGCTGGGAATGCGCGAAGTCAATAAGCCGCTGAATCTGAGCGACCGAGAGAGTCGAAAACTCCTCGCAAAGTTCCTCAATGGTTTCGCCAAGGTCGTAGCTACCAACAATGGCATCGGGCAGGATGCGTGTTCCGCCTACTACCGGCCGACCCGACACCTTACCGGGTACCCGTTCGATCGATTCGCAGCGCGCCGACGTTTCCCCTGAAAACGACTTCGCCGGCCACCCTTGAAGGGATGACCGGCGAAGCCATACGAAAGAGGAAACAAAGAGGTAAGACGATACGAAAGGTACTACGCTTTCAGGTTGCCTCTTTCCACTTCGCCGCACAAGACTGCCAATGGTTGACACTCCGCCGGATTCACTCCGCTGCGGGAGGGTCCGGTCGTTCTTCTGCCCGTTCTTCGGCCCTGGCACGTACGTATCGCCGGGGAAGGAAAAATTGGGTAGCGCAGCGATCACACTGATAAGGCCATCGCCCTATCCAGCTTGCCATTTTGAGCAGGAAAGAATCGCGTTTTCTGCGCCGCATACTCACGTTGCGGCAGGCAGGACAAGCGGGCGATTTGTCGGCAGCTGCCACAGAATTCGTCTCGTAGTTTATCACATTTTGGAAACATGATGATCCAAATATGTTGTATTCGGCATAGGGACAAATCGACCCTGCGTCCGAATTGGGCCATCCCTTATATACTGGAAGGTGCTCACCATGCACCAGCACTTATCCCAACCCCGAATCGATATGGACCCCAGGGAAACCGCCGAATGGCTGGAGGCTCTGGATCAAATTGTAGAACACGCCGGCCCGGACCGGGTCAACTTCCTGCTCACTGAAATGACGCAACGGGCGCGCGCCAATGGCGTGCATGTCCCGGTGCGAGCCACCACGCCCTACATCAACTCCATCAGCGTGGATGAGCAAGTGGCCTACCCCGGTGACCTGAATCTGGAGCGCCGCGTAAAAAGCATTAACCGCTGGAACGCGTTTCAAATGGTGCTCAGGCAGAACAAACTGGATGACGGCATTGGTGGCCACATTGCCACGTACCAGTCACTTGCCACCATGCTGGAAGTGGGCTTCAACCATTTCTTCCGCGGCTCTTATGGCGATTTCCCCGGTGACGCGATTTACTTCCAGGGCCATGCCTCTCCTGGTATCTATGCCCGCGCCTTCCTCGAAGGCCGCCTCACCGAAGAGCAGCTCAACAATTTCCGCCATGAATTGCGCGGCGCACCCGGGCTTTCCAGCTACCCGCACCCCTGGCTGATGCCCGATTTCTGGCAGTTCCCCACGGTGTCAATGGGCATCGGCCCGCTCAGCGCCATCTATCAGGCGCGCTTCATGCGCTACCTGGAAAACCGCGGGATCATCCCGCCATCCGACCGCAAGGTCTGGGCATTCCTCGGCGATGGTGAGATGGATGAACCGGAATCCACCGGCGCTCTGCGCATTGCGTCGCAGGAAGGTCTCGACAACCTGATTTTCGTGGTCAACTGCAATCTGCAGCGTCTGGATGGCCCGGTACGCGGCAATGGCAAAATCATTCAGGAACTGGAAGGCACTTTCAACGGCGGCGGCTGGCGCACCATCAAATGCATCTGGGGCTCCAGTTGGGACGCCCTGCTGGCCCGCGACACCTCCGGCCGGCTCCTGCAGTTGATGGAAGAATGCGTGGATGGCGAATACCAGGCTTTCAAAGCCAATGGCGGCGCCTATGTCCGCCAGGAATTCTTTGGACGTTATCCCGAAACCGCGGCACTGGTGGCGGATATGACCGACGAAGAAATCGGCGATCTGCGCCGCGGTGGCCATGACCCTGTGAAGGTCTACAACGCTTATAAGGCGGCCGTAGAACACAAGGGCAGCCCGGTGGTCGTGCTTGCCAAGACGGTAAAGGGCTATGGCATGGGCAAGTCCGGTGAGAGCCGTAACGCTGCTCACCAGGCCAAGAAGCCCTCTGAGGAAGATACGTTCGCCTTCCCGGAACGTTTCGGCCTCAGTATTTCGAAGGAAGACATCAAAGCCGGCAAGTTCTACCGGCCACCGGAATCCAGCCCCGAAATTGCCTACATGCACGAACGCCGCCGTGTGCTGGGTGGTTATGTACCATCCCGTAAGCCGGCCAAGCTGATCACCAAGGCGCCAGACGTCTCGGTTGTGGACGAATTCCGCAGCGGTTCGAAGGAGCCTCACCCTTCCACCACAATGGCGTTCGTTCGCCTGCTCACCAAGCTGATGAAGCTGCCCGACATTGGCAAAAAGATCGTTCCCATCTATCCCGATGAAGCGCGCACCTTTGGTATGGAAGCCATGTTCCGCAGCTTCGGTATCTACTCCGCCAAGGGCCAGCTCTACAAGCCGCACGATTCCAATGTTCTGTTGTATTACAAGGAATCGCAGGACGGTCAGATTCTGGAAGAAGGCATTACCGAAGCCGGTGCCATGGCCTGCTTCACGGCTGCCGGAACCTCCTACGCCAACCTCGGCGTGGATTCAATTCCCTTCTACATCTATTACAGTATGTTCGGCTTCCAGCGCATTGGCGATCTGGCCTGGGCCTTCGCCGATGCGCGCGGCAAGGGCTTTCTGCTGGGTGCCACGGCGGGCCGTACCACTTTGATGGGTGAGGGCCTGCAGCATCAGGACGGCCATTCCCTGCTGCTTTCCAGCACCATTCCCACCCTGGCGTCCTATGACCCGGCTTATGCGTACGAGATCGCGGTGATTGTCCGCGAAGGCATCCGCCGCATGTACGAGAACCGGGAGGATCTGTATTATTACCTCACGCTGTATAACGAGACCTATCCGCAAATGCCCATGCCGGAAGGCAGCGAGAAGGGCATTCTCGATGGCCTCTACCTTTTCAGCAAGAGCAGTCTCGCCAAGGCCAAAACCCGCGTCCAGTTGATTGGCAGCGGGCCCATGGTCAATGAAGCGCTGATGGCCCGCAAGATTCTGGAAGAGAAATACGGCGTCGCAGCCGACATCTGGAGCGCCACCAGTTACAACGAACTCCGCCGCGAAGCACTTAAAGTGGAGCGCTGGAATCGTCTGCACCCCACCGAAGCAGCAAAGAAGCCGCTGGTGCAGCAAATCATGGAAGCGACCGAAGGCCCCATTATCGCGGCATCCGATTTCATGAAAGCGGTGCCCGATCAGGTGGCGCAGTGGATGGGCGGGCGTCTGCTTTCCCTGGGTACCGATGGCTTCGGGCGCAGCGACAACCGGCAGTTTCTGCGCCAGCACTTCGAGGTAAACGCGGCAGCCATTGCCGCTGCTGCTCTCTCCGCTTTGGCGCGCGAGGGCAAGTTCGATGCGAAAAAAGTTGTGAAAGCGTTCGCGGATCTCGGTATCGATACGGAGAAGATCGACCCCGCCAACGCATAGATCTCCGTCAAACACCCCTAAACAGATCAGACAGGCCGGATATGCAAATCTGCCCTTAATTTGTTACAACTGGTTCCCTCCGGCGCCGAATAGGCGTATACTGTGATTCCATTACAGTATTTTCCCCGGGGAACGGACTGTTGAAACAGAAAGAGGGTGAACCATATGTCGCAGATCGAACGCAGATCATTTTTCAGGAGCGCGGGCCTGGCCGCATTGGCAGGCGCGGTTGGCGCGAACAGTTCTTTCGGGGCCGCCGATGCCACTACCGGAGTCAACGGGAAGTTTGATTTCGACACACCCTATAACCGGCTCGGTACGGACAGCGTGAAGTGGGACAGCGCGAAGAAAACCTACAAGCTTACAAACCTTGTGGCCGGCATGGGAATTGCCGATGTGGATTTTAAGGTCGCACCCTGTATCACCGAGGCGCTGACCAAACGGATCGCCCATGAAAACTGGGGCTACCTCACCACGCCCGACACTTTTGTCAAAGGCATTGTTGCCTGGAATAAGAAGCGCTACGGGCTCGACATCAACCCCGACATGGTGGGGATCAGCACCGGCGTGCACCCCGGCATTATTGCGGCTCTTCGATCCTTCAGTCCTCCCGGCAGCAAGGTGGCGCTGCTCACGCCCACCTACAACGGCTTTTACAGCGATCTGACGTACACCCAGACGCGCCCCAACGAGAGCCTTTTGAAGTATGCCAATGGCCGCTACTCCATCGATTTCGAAGATTTTGAACGCCGTCTGGATCGCGAGACCAATACCTTCATCCTGTGCAACCCGCAGAACCCCACGGGCAACGTGTGGAGTGCGGAAGACCTGACCCGCCTCGGCGAAATCTGCCTCCGCCGCCGCGTGGTTGTTCTGGCTGATGAAATCCACTGCGATTTCGTGGCCAGGGGCCAGAAGTACACCCCGTTCGCGTCGCTGCCCAACCGGGCCATTGTCGACAACAGCATCACCTTCAAGGCCGCCAGTAAATCGTTCGGTCTGGCGGCGATGAAGTGCGCCTGGTTCTTCAGCACCAACAAAGACATCTTCAATGCCACCCGCGCAATGAACAAGGCCGATCTGACCACGGTGGGAATGATTTCCAGCCAGACCGCATACGCCGAAGGCGAGCCGTGGCTCAACCAGCTGGTGGAATACGTGGACGGCAACCTCGACTTTGTGGACAATTTCTTCAAAACGAAGATGCCGTCGCTGGTCAAGGTTACCGCGAAGCCTCAGGGTACTTATCTGAACTGGCTTGACGTTTCTGGTCTGGCCGCTAAGATTGGCGCGAAGGAAATGGCTGCGGATGCCAACAAGGGTCGCCCCGCAGGCATGAAGCCCCTTCCGCAGGAAGAAATGGTGGCACGATGGCTGGCTGACAAGGCAGGCGTGGTTCTGAATCCGGGTGACACCTACGGTGCCGGTGGCGAGGGCCACATGCGCATGAATGTGGGCACTTCACGCAGGACGCTGGAAGCGGCGCTCAACTCCATGGCCGATGCGCTGAAGAAGGCGTAGTTTTTGAGTTCTGCCAAAGGGCGCGGACGGGGGCAACAGCTCTCGCCGCGCCCTTTGTGTTCCCGCCAGGCAAAGCACTACCGCAATCCGTACATCGCACTGTACCCCAGCGCCTGCTTCACGATATCGCGCGGATACGAAATCTCCACTTTCACCACATTCCCCTTCGCATCCAGCTGCGCGGTCAGTTGTGGATTCACACCCGCCCAAAATGTTGGCAGGTTGAGCTTCTTGTACCGCGCCACCACCTCATCGCGCAGCGCCGGATCGAAGTGGACGCCATACTGGTCAATCAGTTTCCTGATCGCCCCGAAATCGCCCTCGGCCTTGATCCGCATCAGTTCCGCCAACAACATGCCCACGCCTTCACGCATCTTCGCGTAATCCTTCACCACCACAAAAGTCTTGCCGCCGCGCTTCTCCATGACGATGGCACCGGTCTTGTCCATGATGTACCGGGCAATCAACTGGCGTCCGCGCATGTGATCTTCCTCAATGGAATCCCCCTGGGTGATGCGCCGCAGTTGCTGCAGCATGGTGCGCGCCGCGGCATTGTACATGGTCTTGCCCAAATCGTCGGACTTCACCAGACCCAGTTCCTTCAGCTTTGGATCCTGTACATTCCAGTAAGCCATCAGGTCAGCCCTCGCTTCTTCCAGTGTGGAATAATACTCCCGCAGATAAGACGCCGCGCTGTTGGTGAGCTTCGGGCTCAACGCTCCCGAACCGTGTCCGATCACTTCGTGCATGGAGGTCAGCAGGTCTTCCGCCTCGCGCCCGTACTTCGCATCGAGCGCCACTTCTTCCGCCGAGCCGAACTCCTGCACTGACGCCGTTCCTGACGCCTGATTCAAGGCGCGCGTGCTGCTGGAGAAGATGAAGCTCTTCGACCCGTACTTCGCGTGAATCTCGTCTTCGTTCGGCAAATTGTCGCCGATCGTGGTCACATTGAAATCACCGGTCTCCACGGTGGTTTCAATCGCGGTCGCCACCGGCGGCTTCACACTCTTCTTCTTGTACTCGCTCTTCCACGGGGCTTGGTCTTCGAAATACTGCGCGTTGTCCGCAATCTTGCGCATGGCAGCGGAGAGCTTCTGATCGGTAATCGAAACAAATGCGGCCGATGAACCCTTCGTGCCGCGCGCATCCCGATACACTTCCACAAAACCGTTGGAGAAATCCACCACTTCGTTGTCGGTCACCCAATCGGTTCCGAACTGAATCCAGTCGCGGAAATCGCCGGTCTGGTAGTAGCGAATCAGTCCACCAATGACCTTGGCTTGTTTCGGCTCAGCCACGGCTTGCGCGTTGGCCAGAAATTCATTTGCCTTCGCCATATACTGCGCGTAGAAACCCGGAGGCACCTTGCCATCCGGCGTGCCGGCGCGGTAAACCTGCTCGATGACCTTGCCGTTCTCTTTCGTCACCCGTGAATTGAGCGGGTTCTTTTCGGGAAAGCCCTTCAGTTCAGCCAGGGTCACTCCATAGTAGAAATTATTCGCGCTGGCCTGCAAAATATCCTGGCCACCTTTGGGGCTCTTGGCCGTCACCATCGGCTCGAAATCAGCGTCAAACAGCGACTGGCTCAGCGAATCCACTTCAGAGACCAGGTCCTTGTGCCCGGCCTGCTCCAGCGCCTTTTTCAGGTCGGCTGCGGTAAACGAGGGCAGGAACTTCTGCGAGGTCTGGTCATTGTGATTTCCCTTGTTGGCCCAAAACAGCTTGGCAAAATCGAGGACTTTGGCGTAAACGGCAGGGTCCACTTTGGCCTTGCCCGCGACCACAGCTTCCAGCACGCGCCGCTGCCGCAGACCGAAGCGCGACATCTGGTCGTAGATAATCGGGTCCATGGCGATGGCCGCCTGGCCCAGCCAGTAGGTCAGAGCTTGTTGTTTGGGAGTGAGTGTTTTGAAACTCTCCGCCTCCACTTGAATGAAAGCGGTGGTATCCACACGGTCCACCAGAGAAGAGGCACCGCTCAACACGGCGGACAGGGCAAGGGCCGAAGCCAGTAAACGGGAGAGCACAAATAAATTATTGCAGGTTACGATACAGGCTTATGCTCAACCTGCACGCCGTAAGACTGACGTTCCCCGAAGGGTGCAACATCCTGCTGGGCCAGAGTCACTTCATCAAAACAGTGGAAGACGTGTTTGAGGCCATGGTCAACGCCATGCCGGGAATTCAGTTTGGCGTTGCGTTCAACGAAGCCTCCGGCCCGTGTCTGACTCGCGCGGATGGTACTGACCCGGCCCTTCGCGCGGCGGCGACGGCGATTGTAACCGCGGTTGGTGCCGGTCATTTCTTTGCCGTGGTGATGGGCAATGCCTTCCCCATCAATGTACTGAAGCGCATTCAGGACGTGCCGGAAGTGTGCAACATTTATTGCGCGACCGCCAACCCGGTGGAGGTGATTGTGGCGGAAACCGAACAGGGTCGCGGTGTACTGGGTGTGATCGATGGCTTTGCGCCGAAAGGCGTGGAGGGCGAGGCGGATATGGCCAGCCGTCACCAGATGTTGCGTACGTTCGGCTACAAGCGGTAGTTCACTTCGACCGCACTTCGGCCTTTAACTTATCCAGCTGTTTGCGCGCCGCCTGCGCCCAGCTGCTGGTGCCATCCATTTTTAAATACCGCTGCCAGTAGTGGATGGCCTTGAGCAGTTCGTTATTGCGCTCGCACAGCAATGCCAGATTAAAGATGGCGTCGGCGTAGTGGGTATTGAGGCGCAGCGCTTCCAGGTAGTGCTTGCGCGCTTCTTCCAGCATTCCCTGTTCGTCGTGGAGATTGCCCAGATTGAAACGGGCCAGCGCATATTCAGGGTCAGCCTGCACGGCGCGACTGTAGAATAATTCCGCATCGTTCAGGCGTTTGTCGCGGAACGCGATGGTCCCCATATTCACCAGCGCCCCGGCGGCATCCGGATTCGCCTCGATTGCCCTGCGATAGGCGCGGGAGGCTTCCTCCACTGGCGCGCCGGTTTCTTCCAGCATGAGTCCGCGCTGGAACCAGCGCTCGGCATCCTGTTCGTTGTGCGCCTGCAGGGCGAGGTTCGCCATCTTGCTGGCCGGCACGCGAAACTCTTCCACGCCGCGGGCATCGAAATCGAGCAGCATCTGCCCGCTGCGCGGGTCCATCGCCCCGCCAGGGATGTGGACCGAAATCCGCCGGCCATCGCGGGTGATTCGCAGATTGGCCAGGGGCTTGTCGATCTGCCCCAGGCGCACCCGAATCGAATCCAGAATCTTACGCACCGCCGCCGCGCTCACACCGTGTTCGCGCAGACGGTTCAGGGCCTTGATGGTGCGGAGGTCATCGAAATCATAGGAGGGCCGCCGCTCCACAAGTCCCTTTTTCTCCCACGCCGTCAGCTGTCGCGACGTGACTTTGGCCATGCGCAACACAGCCTCACGCGAGTAGCCACTTGTTGTAATCGCCACCGAAGCCTACCGCCGATCCCCGAGCACGGTGCCCAGCCAAACCGCCAGGTAGCCCGCCACCACGCTGGAAACCAGATACAGCAGACTCATCCAGGCCTGGCCATCGCGGGCCGAGCGCCACACCTCGTACTCAAATGTTGAGAAAGTCGTATAGCCACCCAGCACACCCACTACCAGAAACAGCCGCCAGTTGGGACTCAGTTCCGGCCGCGAAGTAAGCACGGTCATCAACAGGCCAATCAAAAAGCAGCCGGACACGTTGACGACGAAGGTTCCAAACGGAAATGCCCAGCCTGATTTTTCCGCGATCCATCCGCCTGCCACGTAACGTGCCAGACCTCCCAGCCCCGCGCCGGCCAGTACCGCCAGATATCGGTCCACGGATCAATCATCACACGGGTTACTACGCCTCGCTGGCCACGCCACCCAACCCCGAGCGAAACGGATTGTCCTCGCTGAGCCGGGTGCCGCGGATCACTTTATCCAGTTCGAGAAACTCATGAATGGTGGGATCGTCCGATTTGTACATCTCAGCGGGCGGGCCAAAGTAAGCGACCCGCCCTTTACTCAGAAAAACCACCTGGTCGGCCACGCGGTGCAGCAGGTCCAGATCGTGGGTTACCACTACGGATGTCATCTTCAGCTGTTCCTTCAAACGCAGCATGAGCTTCGTGAGCGAATCACTCATGATGGGATCAACCATGGTAGTGGGCTCATCGTAAAGAATGCACTGGGGCTGGGCAGCGAGCGCCCGCGCCACGGCTACAGCCCGCCGGTACCCGGTGGAGAGATCGCCCGGAAAGGCATCCTTCGCCTCATGAATATCCACCAGGTGCAACAAGCCGTCCACAATCTCTTCGCGATTTTTGGCGTCGTAATCCTCGCGCGTCTCCAGCGAAAACAGAACATTTTCCGCCACCGTCAGCGAATCAAACAGCGCACCCGACTGGAACACCATGGTGACCTTCCGGCGAATCCGGTTCATCTCGGCTTCGCCTAACCCGGTCACGTCTTCGTGCGCCACGATGACCTGCCCCTGATCCGGCTTCAGGAATCCCATGATGTGACCCAGGGTCACCGACTTCCCTACCCCGGAGCGCCCGATGATGGCCACCGTCTGACCCGCATCCACGTGAAAATTGCAATCGACTAAAACCGGCCTGTCGAACGTCTTATAGACGTGCCGGAATTCAATGTAGTGGGGAAACTGTTCAGCCATTCTGCTTCCGCTGGTAGCCGGCGAGGTCGCCGGGGGTGTTCAGATTGGCAAAGGGATCGCGTCGGTGCACTCGCACGTATCGTACCTCAAGCGCTCTGGCCCCGGCTCTGGCCTCAGCGAAGCGGAGGGCCTCGGTAACCTTGCGTACTCCCCCTTCCAGCGCTTCCCGAATGGCCAGGTGGCAGCGGCGATGGTACACCGCGCACAGCGGTTCCACCATGCCATCAGCATACTGCGGCACCGCGCAATCGCCTCCCGCGGCAAACAACTCTTCCAGCAACGCCGTATCCAAGGCGGGCATATCGCAGGCAACAATCAGATTCCAGTCCGCCCTGGTTGCGCCCAACGCGGCTTCTATGCCGGCCAATGGCCCGCAACCGGGAAAGTTGTCGGCAATCACAGGAAGCCCCAGAAATCCATACCGCGCCGGGTCACCCACCACGGTAACCGTGCCACATACTTTCGCCGCAGCTTCGGCTACCCGCACCGCCATGGGACGACCAGCGATCTCCGCGAGAGCCTTGTCAAAGCCCATGCGGGAACTGGCTCCTCCCGTTAGTACCCAACCCGTTCTATCCACCGCCAGAATGTTAACATTGAGAGGTCCCTTCGGCTCTGATTCGCACCAGAACATGTTTATGCGCTTCTGCTCTATACTTATTGTGGTGTTGCCCGCCTTCGCAAGTGACGTGGCTACGGTCGTCCGCGCCGATGCGCGTTCCGGACGTCTGGTAAGAACTGTGCCCCGCGAAGCCCGCACGGAGAAGCCGAAAGACGTTGCGGCGATGATCGCCATGATCGACCTCATGGCCGATGAAGCCGGCGTGGAAAGCGCCCTGGTTCATTCTGTGATTCGCGCCGAAAGCAACTACAACGCGCATGCCGTGTCACCCAAAGGCGCCCTGGGCATGATGCAACTGATTCCCGTTACCGCGAAACGCTTCGGCGTTAACAACGCCTTTGATGCCCGCGAAAACGTTCGTGGCGGCATTCTGTATCTCAAGTTCCTGCTGGATCACTACAACGGCGACTACCCGCGCACCATTGCCGCCTATAACGCAGGCGAGGGCGCGGTGGATAAATACAAGGGAATTCCGCCCTATGTGGAAACGCGCAACTACGTGTGGCAGGTAGCGACGAATCTGAAGGAAGTCCGCCTGGCACGCCCCGTGTCGGTAGCCCCTCTCACGGAGACTCACACAATCGAAACCGTTCACCCCATCGCGGTATCTGTGGATGCCGGGGGGCGAACCTACTACAGCACTCCCTAGCAACCTTATGTTTCTTCGCACCTCACGGGCCGCAGCGATTTTCGCCATCCTGCCCTGGGGAGCCGTAGCGCAGACCGGCTTAATTCAGGTAACAAGCGTAAGGCACTGGTCACACCCGAACTCCACCCGGGTGATTCTGGAAACTTCCGGGCCGTTTGAGTTCAGGAGCGATCACGCTCTGAACCCGGACCGGCTATTCTTCGACATCCTCAACGCGCGTCCGTGCACAGATGTCCAAGGCGGCGGCGGCGGCGCTCGGCGCGTCGTCGAACACCACAAACACCGCGTCGCCCCAGCTGTTGGTCTCGCGGATCGCGCCCTCGTATCGCTTCAGCACCTTGGCGACCCGGACCATCACCTCGTCGTAGAACAGCGGCAGCACCTGTTCATCGAGAGCCGCGAAGCCCGGGTAGTCCATGAACATCAGGCCTGACGTGCTGCGCTCGACGCGGGAGCGTTGCGGCGGCGCGGGCGGCGTCTGGGGCCGTTGCAGGGGACCCGCGGTCAGCACACATGAGCGACCGCCGGTCGCCTGCCAGTCGCCGATGTCCGAGCCGCTGAGCGTCGGC
>JBBROK010000041.1:0-39384 GCA_038229475.1 Bryobacterales bacterium
CAGAGCGCCTGATTTGCGCTGCCCAAGAAGGGTTGCTGCGGGATGCCAACGGAGGCCAACACGGCATTCAACGTGCCGCCGGTGGAACGATAAAGCCAGCGCCAAAGAAAAACCGAAGCCACCGTGGGCCATTGCCTGGTCGCTGCCTTCGAGGAACGCGTTGCGCCCGGTCTCATCCAGCCCACCCTGGTCTACGGACACCCCGTGGAAATCTCACCGCTCGCCAAGCCCATGCGGGACGACCCCCGCTACGTAGAGCGTTTCGAAATCTTCATCGCCGGTATGGAATGCGGCGACAACTGGAGCGAACAGAACGACCCGGTGCAGCTTCTCTCGCGTTGGCGCGAAAACTACAACCGTGATTCCCACGAAGGCGAATTCCAGCCGCTGGATTACGATTTTCTCGAAATGCTGGAGCACGGTTTGCCTCCCACCACGGGCATCGGTCCCGGCATTGAACGCATGGCCATGATCTTCACCGAACAGCGCGACATCTACGATGTCATATTCTTTCCCATGATGAAGCCTGTGCTGTCCGAAGCCAACCGCGTGATCTATAGTCTGCCACCGGAACCGCAGGCACCACCGCCCGGCAAGACGGGCTAAACTGGCATCAGTGCGGCGAATCGTTACTGCGGTTAATGCGTTGATCATCCTCGCTCTGGTGGTTGCCGCCGGCGCGTTCTACTGGATCCTCTACCGCGCATTGCCGGAGAAATCCGGCACCATCGAAGCGGGAGTCTCCAAAGCCGCCGACGTACGCTGGGATTCACTCGGGGTCCCCCACATAAAGGCCTCCAGTGTGGAGGATGCAATTTTTCTGCAAGGCTACGTAACTGCGTCAGAGCGCCTCTTCCAGATGGACGGTCTGCGCCGCCTGGCCGCCGGTGATCTGGCGGAAATCGTGGGTGTCGCGGCCCTCGAAGCGGATAAAGAATCGCGCCGCTTCCGTATGCGCCGCATTGCCGAGGAAATGTATTCGACCCTCGATCCCGCGGAGAAAGTGATTCTGGCCGCCTACGCCCGCGGCGTCAACGCCTACATGGAATCCCATCGCGGTCGCTACGGCCTGGAATTCACTGTGCTGCGGTATGACCCCCGAGCCTGGTCGGTTGTCGATTCCCTGCTGGCCGGTTTGCAGATGTACCGAAGCCTCACCAACAGCTATAAGCAGAAACTGGTGAAGGCGCAGATGCTGTCCAGCGGCGAGAAAGATAAGGTGGAGTATCTCTTCCCTACGTGGTCCGGCAGCGAATTCACCCCCGGCTCCAACGCGTGGGCTGTGGCTGGCGCTCATACCGCCAATGGCAAGCCGCTGGTGGCCAATGACATGCACCTCGAATGGTCCGTTCCATCCACCTGGTTCATGGCCCACCTCGAAGCCCCCGGCCTGAATGTAAGCGGCGTCTCGCTGCCCGGTGTTCCCGGCATCATCGTGGGACACAATGACCGCATTGCCTGGGGTTTCACCAATCTGGGCTTCAATGTGATGGACCTGTACATGGAAAGGCTCGATCAACGCAACGGCCAGTATCTCTTTCAGGGCCGGGTGGAGCAGGCTCGCCGCGAGCGCGAAGTGATTGCGGTGAAAGGCGCGGCCCCGCAGGAGATCAGTTATTGGGTAACCCGCCACGGCCCCGCCATCATCGAAGACAATAACCGGGTCATCACCCTGAAGTGGGCGGCCGCCGACGCCTCCGTGTTTCGCTTCATGTTCCTCGATCTGAATCGCGCCCGCAACTGGCAGGAGTTCACCGAGGCCACATCGCGCTTCGCCGGCCCCGGGCAAAATATCGTCTATGGTGATGTGGATGGCAACATCGGCTACCACGCTACCGGAAAAGTGCCCATTCGCCGGAACTATGCGGGCGATGTACCAGTGGATGGCTCCACTGGCACCAATGAATGGGAAGGCTACATTCCCTTTGAGAAATTGCCCCAGGCGTTTAATCCCGCCTCGGGCTACGTTGTGACGGCCAATCAGAATCCGTTCCCGCCCAACTACCCGTATCTGGTGAGCGGTGCCTTTGCTCCGCAATACCGTTCCCAACAGATTCGCGACAGGCTGAAGACAGCGGGCAATAAACTGCGCCCCGAAGACAGCCTGCGGATTGAGATGGATGTCTACAGCGGTTTCGCGAAGTTCCTCGCCACACAACTGGTGCAGGCATACGACACACGCAACTCGACCAACCCCGCCTTCACCGCCGCGGTGAAAATGCTCCGCACCTGGGACGGCCAAATGGATAAGGAGCAGGCCCAGCCCTTTATCGTCACCCTCGCCTTCCAGTACGTGCGCAAGGCGTTGGCGGAACGCGCCTCCCCTGGCAATGGTGAGCTCTACGAACCGCAGATGAGCGCGGCGGTGATTGAAAATATTTTGCGCGCCCGGCTCGCCGGCTGGTTCAACGACTACGACGAACTGCTGGTGCGGTGCTTCGCCGACGCGATGGAGGAAGGCAAGCGCATCCAGGGCTCAGACCCGGCGCGCTGGAAGTGGGGTAAGTACAATTTTCTTGACTTGAAACATCCGGTGGGCAGCCGCCTGCCGCTGGTTTCCAGCTTCTTCAATGTGGGACCACTTCCCATGAGCGGTGCCGCGACGACGGTGAAACAGATTTCCAGGACCCTGGGTCCTTCCGAACGTATGAATGTAGCGGTAGGTGATTGGGACAAATCGCTGCTCAATATCACCGTGGGCCAGTCCGGCCACGTGGCGTCATTCCGGTATAAGGATGAGGCCATGGCGCACTACGCGGGCGAGAGTTTCCCCATGCAGTTCGTCAACGTGAAGGCCGGCAGCACCCTGCACTTCGTGCCTTCCTATAATTGAAAACTCCACGGCCACAGGATATCTGCTACACTAATGTGGTATTTGACTGTCGCCCCGATTTAGGCACGAGCCCGCTCGCCCACCCGAATTTCCCGCTTTCAAATCCAGAAAGAGAAAACTACAATGAAGAATATTTTCGTGGGAAATCTGAGCTTCAATTCCAGCGAACAGGACATCCGTGCGTTGTTTGAAGCGCATGGCACAGTCGATCGTGTAAACATCGTCACCGACCGCGACTCCGGGCAGCCCCGTGGGTTCGCGTTTGTCGAAATGAGCGACAACAGTGAAGGCGATCGCGCCATTGCTGCCATCAACGGCCATGAACTTGGCGGCCGCGCCCTGAACGTCAACGAAGCCCGCCCGAAGGGCGAAGGCGGCGGCGGCGGCAATCGCGGTGGCGGTGGTGGCGGCGGCGGTTATGGCCGCAAGCCTTCCCGCTGGTAATTAGCTTTTCCAAAGCAAAAAAGACGGCCTCTTCGGAGGCCGTCTTTTTTTTGCCGTCTGTCGTTTGTCAGCCCCCGCAGCGGGCGTATTCCGTCGGCACAGCTATCCGCCCCGCGCTGGCTGATTCCTCAATCCGTGCCGACATCTCATTGAGCATATGCGGTTGTGGCTGGCCGGGAACCGCCATATCGAGCGTAATGCCAGCGCCTGCTTCAGGTGACGTCTTCCCCAGCACGATCACCCGCGTACCCAGTGCGAGCGCTTCCTCAATGTTGTGCGTGACGAACAGAATCGTCGATCCCGTAACCGCCTGCACGTTGCGCAGAAGATGTTGCATATCGGCACGTGTTGCCGGGTCCAGAGCACTGAACGCTTCGTCCATCAGCAGTATCTTCGGCTGCATGATCAGCGCCTGGGCAATCGCCACACGTTGCTGCATACCGCCCGACAGCTGGTCGGGGTACTTGTGTGCGTCCGAAGGATGCAGCCCCACCTGACTCAGCAGATTGAACGCTGCCGCCCGCAGTTCGTGCCGCCGTTTATGGAAACGCGGTCTCAGGCGTCCCAGCAGGCCGAACTCTTCCATCTCCGGTCCAAATGTAATGTTGTCCAATACTGTCCGGTCCGGAAACAGTGAATACTTCTGCGGCACATAGCCGCGATTGCGATCCGGCCGCGACAGTACCACGCCATCAATCAAAACCTGTCCGGATGACGGGCGCTCCGATCCCAGAATCAGACGCAGCATTGTCGACTTGCCGCAACCCGTCTGCCCGCATACCGTCACCAGTTCGCCGGGGTGGATGTCCAGGTTGAGGCCGCTCAGCACCTGCTTCGGCTCATACCCCTGAATGGGATAGATGACCGATATGTTCTGCAGGCGGATCAGCATCGGTCAGGCCTCGCGGAACCACGGGTGCAGTCGCCGGTTCAGCACCCGCATCGCCAGATCAGTCAGGAACAATAACAGCGCCACCCACAGTACGTAGGGAATGATGATGTTCATACCCATGTGCCTGCGCAGCAAGGCAATGCGGAAGGCCAGACCATCCTGCGATGCGATCATCTCTCCGGCAAACAGAAACAGCATCACCGACTTCAGATTGAGCCGGATACTGTTCAGCACCCGTGGCATGATCTGCCGCAACACCACGTTCCACGTGATCGCGAAATCGCCCGCGCCCAATGTAAAGCCTTTCACAATCTGCTCGTTCGGCACGCTCTTCGTCAGATTCAGCGTATCCAGAATGATGGTCGGTGTCACGCCGATCACAATCAGCGCAATTTTGGAAAGCTCGTCGATGCCGAACGCGATGAACAGAATTGGCAACACCGAGAGCGCCACAATCTTATCGAAAAAAAGAATGAACCGCAGGAAGAACTGTCCAACTACCGGAAACATGCCCATGTGGAGGCCCAGTAACACCGCCGGCAGCAGCAGCAGCATGCTCCACCCGAAGCGTTTGGCGCTGGCCACCGTGTCGGTCCACAGCATACTGTGCAGGAACCGCAGTACCAAAGACCTGCCCACCGGAGCCGCTTCCGCTTCGTCCGGCGGATTCAGGAAGGCAGTCGTAACACCCGTGCTCAGTTCAGAAAAACCGGGGATCACGCGATCACCGGGATTCTCCGTGTGCCTCGCATGCGCCGTGTAGAAGTAGAGCGCAATCACGGCGGCAAAAAGAAACCACGAAAGGCTCCACTGCGCGAATCGGCCTGGCTGGGTGTCAATCCGGAACATTGTCACAGACCGCCCTGTTGCGCCAGCTGCATATACGTGATGTCGAAGCGAAGCATCACCCGATTCGGCTTGCCCTGGATGGTCCCGTCCGGATACGCAATGGCCACATCGTCCGCCGCTGCCACGCCTCCCAGCAGGCCATGCGTGAAGCAGAACTGACGCACCAGATTCATTTTCTGGCGGAAGTCCGGTGCAGAAGTAAACGCTACCGCTGAAGCCGGCGTGTAGAAAAGGTTGGTGGTAGCCAGCTGTTCCTTATACGACTCCAGCGAATCCTCCGAAGCTGCGGCAATCTCCCGCAGCACCTTGTCCGCTGTGCCCGCCGCACTCATCTGCTGCATCGTTTCGTACCAGGCGCCTGCCAGCGCTTTGGCGAAACGCGGTCCGGATCCGTCGGGCCGATTCAAAATATCGGTGCGCACCACCATCAGATCCAGAATTTCACCCGGAATCTGCGCGGAACTGAACAGCGATTTCACCCCCTTCGTCTTCGCGATCTGCGAAACCATCGGCTTCCAGGTAGCCACTGAATCCTGCGTCGTGTCGGCGATAAAGGCGGTGGCGATGTCGGTATCGGAAGTGTTGATCAGCTTCACTTTCCTGATCTGCGCTTCCAGCCCGTTCAGAGTCATGGCGCGCTCGTACAAATACTGGGAAACGGTTTTTTGTACCAGCAGCATCTTGTGCCCGGCCAGTTGCTGTAATGTGAGATTGTTGCGGGCCAGAATGGCGTCGTTGCCGTTCGAATAGTCCCCTGTGATGATGGAGGTGGTCGCAACTCCGGAAGCCGCGGGCATGTCGAGTGCCTCCATATTGGTCATCGCGCAGGCGTCGATGTTCCTGGCAACGAAGGCGTCCAGTGAGGCTGCGTAATCGAAACGCTGCACCCGAATCGAGACATTGTATTTGTCGGCCCACTTACGCAGCGTGCCGGATTTTCCCATGAAGTACCAGGGATTCCAGCCTGCATAGACAGACCAGCCCACCACAAACGAAGGCTTATCCGCAGCTGAGGCGCCGCATGCAAATGCAAGCAGAATGAGAAAGAGTGAACGGAGACGAGTAGTCAAAATCGGGTAATCCCAGTTTAGTGAGACGCACAGGGATCCGGCTACGGTGGAAAGCCATCGGGCGCATCGATTTTTTGAATTGGACGGCTTCCCCGGGGGTCTGGCATCCTGAGACGAAATGGCATTATGGCAAGAGTGTGTTCAGCCCGGCGAAAGCTGGTCGCTCAACCTCAAACGGGGCAATCGTCTGCGTCTGCATGATCTGGAAGGAGCCGCCAACGTTGCAGCCCTTTTTTACAACCGCGAGTGCCCGACCGAACGCTACAATATGCCGGATACGCTCAAGGCCCAGCACACCGCGCATCTCACGGCGGGGCACATTCTCTATTCGGATATGGGGCGCGTTTTGTGCTCCATTACCGCCGATAGTTGCGGTTGGCATGACCCCCTGTGCGGTTTCACCCACCGATCACAAGACAACCTGCTCACCGAAGCTTCCCGTAACGGGCTGGGTATGCGCGACCTTGGACCCACGGTGAATTTCTTCAGCAAGGTAGTGGTGGCGGGTGATGGCGGGATGCGCTTTGTGGAAGGTCACTCCAGGCCCGGCAGCTTTGTTGAACTGCGCGCCGAGATGAATCTGCTGGTTATCCTCGACACCGGCCAGCATCCTCTGGACCCGAATCCTCGTCACGCAGCAGGGTCGGTGCGAATTGAAGTGCTGGCAGGAGATCCGCCGACGGAGGATGACCTCTGCCGTATCCAGTGTCCCGAAAATAGTCGCGGCTTTATCAACACCGAGAGGTACTTTCTGTGATTGTCGATCAGGTAGTGGAAGCGGGAACGTACTGGATTCATGAGGTACGCCGCGGAGAGCGCCTGCGAATCATCGACCTGCGGGGCAATCAGGCCGTGGACACCCTGTTTTTCAGTGCGACCAACACCGAGGAACGCTATAGTGCCACCGGCACCATGGTTGCCCAGCGCAACATTTACCTCACGACCGGAACCACGCTGGTCTCGAACTACGGCAACCCGATGCTGACCATTGTGGATGACACCTGCGGACGTCACGACACTCTCGCCGGTGCCTGCGCACAAGAGAGCAACCAGGTTCGCTACGCTATTGAAAAACGTCACATGCACGCCTGCCGCAACAGTTTTCTTCTGGCCATCGTCGATCCGAAATGGAAACTGGAAAAGCGCGATATCACCGCCAATATCAACTTCTTCATGAACGTCCCGGTTACCGAAGACGGTGGTCTGCGCTTTGAAGATGGCATATCGGAGCCACTGAAGTACGTGGAACTGCGCGCCGCGATGGCTGTGATCTGCCTTATCAGTAACTGCCCGCAACTCAATAACCCCTGCAACGCCTATAACCCGACGCCCGTACAAGTGCAGATCCGGGCGGCGGAGTAGCGCTTGTTTCGCAAAATTCTGATCGCCAATCGCGGCGTCATTGCCTGCCGCATTCTGCGCACTTTGAAGCGGATGAATATTGGGTCCATCGCGGTTTACTCTGAGGCCGACCGCCACGCCCCGCATGTGCTCTCCGCAGACGAAAGTGTACTCCTGGGTGCCGCGCCCGCCGCGGCCAGCTACCTTGATATCCACAAAGTTCTGGCGGCAGCCAGAGCTACCGGCGCAGAAGCGATTCATCCAGGCTACGGCTTCCTCAGTGAAAATGCAGCCTTCGCGGAGGCTTGTGAAAACGAAGGCATCGTCTTTCTGGGGCCGACGCCGCAGCAGATGCGCGCCTTCGGCTTGAAACACACGGCCCGCGCTCTGGCCCGCGAAAATGGCGTGCCGCTGCTGCCCGGCACAGACTTGCTGTCGGGTGCCAATGAAGCATGCGATGCGGCGATTCGTATTGGCCTTCCGATCATGCTGAAGAGCACGGCCGGTGGTGGCGGTATCGGCATGCGGCTTTGCCACACACCGGACGAGGTGGCGGACGCCTGGGCTTCTGTGGAACGCACCAGTCAGGCCAGCTTTCGCGATGGCGGCATCTACGCGGAAAAATATGTCTCCCGCGCGCGGCACATCGAAGTACAAATCTTCGGCGATGGCCGTGGCAACGTCATCGAACTCGGCGAGCGTGATTGCTCCGTGCAGCGCCGCAATCAGAAAGTGATCGAAGAAACACCTGCGCCAGGATTGCACCCGGATGTCCGTTCGAGCCTGCTGGACTGTGCGCTGCGCCTGGCCCGCGCAGTGCAGTACCGCTCCGCGGGTACGGTCGAGTTTGTCTACGACAACGCGACCGGCGAATTCTACTTTTTGGAAGTCAACACTCGCCTGCAGGTCGAACACGGCGTGACCGAAGAGGTCACCGGCCTCGATCTCGTGGAATGGATGATCCGCGTTGGTGCCGGCGAACTGCTGCCTGCCCGCCCGCCATCACGCGGATTCTCCGTGCAGGCTCGTGTCTATGCCGAAGACCCCTGCAAGGATTTCCAGCCCTGCGCCGGTCTCATAACAGAAGCTGTCTTTCCCGCCGCCGCGCGCATTGAAACGTGGATCGGGGCAGGTACCGAGGTCACGCCTTACTACGACCCGTTGCTGGCTAAAGTCATCGCCCGCGGCGAGACCCGCGCTGAGGCACTCCACAACCTGCACGCCGCCCTGCTCGAGACCCGCATCGGTGGCATAGAAAGCAACCTGGAATATCTGCGCCAGATCACGGCCAGTGATGCCTTCGCGCGCGGCGGCGTGACGACGAACTTTCTCACTACGTTGCCCTGTCGAAGCCGCGCTCTGGAGATTCTAGACGGCGGCACTCTCACTACCGTGCAGGATTACCCTGGTCGGGTGGGCTACTGGAATGTGGGTGTGCCGCCCTCCGGCCCCATGGATGCACTATCCTTCCGCCTTGGTAATCGTATTCTGGGCAACGCCGAAGGCGCGCCCGGCCTGGAATGCACGGTGACCGGACCCACCCTGCGCTTTCGCGCCTTCACGGAATTTGCTCTCACCGGTGCCGACTTCAACGCCACGCTGGATGGCCAACGGCTCCCCCTTTGGAAACTACTGAAGGCCGAAGCCGGAGCCACTCTGGAACTGGCTGCCTGCGAGGGTCCGGGCGCTCGCGCCTACATTCTGTTTCGTGGCGGTCTGGATGTGCCGCTGTTCCTCGGCAGCGCCAGCACGTTCACGCTGGGCAAGTTCGGTGGCCACGGTGGCCGCGCCCTGCGCGCAGGCGACGTACTGCATCTTTTTGAACCCTGCGGTATTCCGTCTGTGCTGCCACCGCCGGAATTGACTGACGCCTGGAACATTGGCGTCGTCTACGGCCCTCATGCCGCTCCCGATTTCTTCACCCCGCACGACATGGAAGCGTTCTTCGCCGCCGACTGGAAAGTTCACTACAATTCCAGCCGTACCGGCGTTCGATTGATTGGCCCCAAACCCGAATGGGCCCGGCTTGATGGTGGCGAGGCCGGGCTGCACCCGTCCAACATTCACGACAACGCCTACGCCATTGGTGCCATTGATTTCACCGGCGACATGCCCGTTATTCTCGGCCCCGATGGCCCCAGCCTGGGGGGCTTTGTATGCCCTGCCGTCATCGCACATGACGAACTTTGGAAAACCGGGCAACTGCGTCCAGGCGATACCGTACGCTTCATCCGCCTCGGATCGGAAGACGCCGTGGTCCATCGCGCACCGCCCGATATTGTTTGCCGCGCTTCGGGTGACCGTTACCTCCTGATTGAATTCGGTGAGCCGATCCTTGACCTCAACCTCCGCTTCCGCGTGCAGCAATGGCTCACCTGGTTTGAGCGCGAGCAGCCGCGCGGCATCATCGATTTGACGCCCGGCATCCGCTCCCTGCAGATCCACTATGAGTCAGGCGTTCTTTCCCGCGCCGATGTCCTGAGCCTGGTGGATCGGGCCGAAGGCGAACTGGCCGGATACGAAGATCTGGAGATTGCTTCGCGCGTGGTCCATCTCCCGTTGTCCTGGGACGATCCGGCGACCCGCCTCGCCATCGACAAATATATGCAATCGGTCCGTGCCGACGCTCCGTGGTGCCCCGATAACATCGAATTCATTCGCCGCATCAACGGTCTGGAAAGCCGCGAAGATGTTAAACGGATTGTCTTCGACGCCAGCTACCTGGTGCTTGGTCTCGGCGATGTTTATCTTGGCGCTCCGGTCGCCACTCCGCTCGATCCGCGCCACCGCCTGGTCACGACTAAATACAATCCTGCGCGCACCTGGACCGCTGAGAATTCGGTGGGCATCGGCGGTGCGTACCTTTGCGTCTACGGGATGGAGGGTCCGGGCGGCTACCAGTTCGTTGGTCGCACCATCCAGATGTGGAACACCGGGCGCAACGGTCAGCCATGGTTACTGCGTTTCTTCGATCAAATCCGTTTCTACCCCGTGGCTGCGGATGAACTGCTGGACATGCGGGACCGCTTCCCTCACGGCAAGCTGGAACTCGACATCCGCGAAAAACGCTTCCGTCTGAGCGACTACCGCAGATTTCTGAACAGCATCGCGGATGAATCGCGAGCCTTCAAGAACCAGCAACAGCAGGCGTTTGAAGCCGAGCGGGAACGCTGGCGCGAGGCTGACCTGGATCGCGTGATGGAACCGGCCGATGAGCCGCAGCCCCGCGCAGTAAGAGCCACCCCGCCCGGCTGCAAGGCGCTAAAATCTCCTGCACACGGCAGCGTGTGGCATATCGCTGTGAAGACCGGAGACCGGGTCAGGCAAGGCCAGCGGCTCATCATTGTGGAGTCGATGAAAATAGAAATCGCCCTTGCCGCGCCCTGCGATGGCACGGTCGCTGAACTGCTTTGCGATCACGGCGCGGCTGTTATGGCCGGCGAGAGCTTGTTATTCCTTGCGCAGGAAGTTACCCAATGAAAGCTTGCAATGCGGTAAGTGCCGCGTACCAGCGGATTCGCAAATCCCGTGAACCCAACGTCTGGATTCATCTCATTCCGGAAGAACACAGCGCCGCACTTGCCAGGACGATCGACGATGCGCTTCCCCTCGCCGGTCTGACCTTTGCCATCAAAGACAACATTGATCTGGCTGGCGTGCCGACCACTGCCGGTTGCCCCGCCTACGCTTACACGCCAGAGAAATCGGCAGCGGTAGTGCAACAACTGATCGCCGCCGGCGCCGTCCCCATCGGCAAAACCAATCTCGATCAATTCGCCACTGGCCTGGTTGGCACGCGCTCGCCCTACGGTGCCTGCAGCAGCGTCTTCGATCACCGCTATATCTCCGGAGGTTCCAGTTCCGGCTCGGCGGTCGCTGTGGCTTCCGGCATGGTGTCGTTCTCGCTGGGTACCGACACCGCAGGCTCCGGCCGAGTGCCGGCATCCCTCAACGGCATAATTGGTTTCAAGCCAAGCCTGGGCGCTCTCAGTACCGACGGCGTGGTTCCCGCCTGCCGGACGCTGGATTGCGTTTCCATCTTTGCCCCTGACGCTGCACTTGCCGCGCGAGTATTCCAGACCGCCCGTTGCTTCGGCGCTGCCCAACAGCGCAAGGCCTGGCCGACTTCCGCGTTTCGCTTCGGAGTTCCTCCGGCCAGCGAGCGGGAGTTTTTCGGCGATGCATCTGCACCGGAGTTGTTCGCCGCCGCCATTCGTGATTTCGAACAACGCGGCGGAACTGCCGTGGAAATCCCGTGCCGCTTGTTTCGTGAGGCCGCGCAACTACTCTACCTGGGGCCGTGGGTCGCCGAACGTCTCGCTGCCATCCGCACTTTTGCCGAAGCGCATCCCGAAGCGCTTCACCCGGTAACCGCGGGCATTATCCTTCCATCGGCGAAGTTCAGCGCGGTGGACGCATTCCTCGCCATGTACCGGCTCACCGATCTGATTCGCGAAGCCGAAGAACTGTGGGGCCAAATGGATTTCCTGTTGCTGCCCACCGCCGGTGCCGCTTATACCCACGAGGACCTTGCCGCGGATCCGGTAGGACTCAATACCAACCTCGGCTATTACACCAACTTCGTCAACCTGATGAACCTGGCTGCAGTCGCGATCCCGGCGGGTACGCGCAGCAACGGCATCCCGTTCGGCGTGAGTCTGATTGCACCCGCCGGGTCGGATGAAGCCCTGCTGACAATGGCCGGGGCCACTGCGCCCTACTGCCCCGAAGGCTATATCCCACTGGCCGTTTGCGGTGCGCACTTAACCGGCCAGCCTCTGCATCATCAGCTCACCAGCGCCGGTGCGTTTCTGATTGAAGCCTGCCGGACCGCGGCGGAATACAAGTTCTACGCGCTGGCCGGAACCAAGCCCGCCAAACCCGGCCTGGTGCGTGTGGCTGCAGGCGGCGCGACCATCGAAGTAGAAGTCTGGGCCGTGCCGCTTACAACCTTCGGCTCTTTCGTGGGGGCGGTTCCATCGCCTCTGGCCATCGGCACTTGCCGTTTGGAAAACGGCCGTGAAGTGAAGAGTTTCGTCTGTGAACCCGGGGCACTGGCTGGTGCAGAGGACATCACTGCTCTGGGCGGCTGGCGAAAATACCTTCAGACCAGCGGCAAAGTTTCGGCGATCTGAAACTCCAGGGCGGCATGGGCGCTACGCAACCGGGTCTCTACCGCGATCGCCGATTCATCGCACGCAAAGAGAAACCCCAGGTACGTGTTTCCCTCCGGCAAGGGCTGCATGGTTTGACCCTCTTTGCCGGTGAGGATCACCTCGTCTACCAGGGCCTGTGCCGCCTCCACGCCGCGCGCGCCCTGATAGATGCCACCGCGCGGCACCGGAATCATCATCACTCCCGACGCTCCCTCGCGCAGGCGCGCTCCCGACATATCTTCGCCCAGCGCGTGTCGAACAATGACTTCTTCCAGTTGCATGTCGCCGGTAAACACCAGAGCCTTCGCACACAGTCCGCCGATTGGCCGCGGCGCCACTTCCAGCATCCATACCTGCTCGCCATCCACGCGCATCTCCGCATGTACCGGGCCCTGGGTAAGGCCGAGCGCCGTGACCGCCCGCTGCGCCGCTGCGAAGATCCGCCGCTGCACCGGTTCTGCTTCACGCGAGGGCGTCACGTAAATGGTTTCCTGGAAGTACGGGCCATCCAGCGGATCGGGCTTATCGAACAACGCCAGTACCTGCAATCGCCCCTGGGTTACCAGGCCTTCCAGGGCAAACTCGCGCCCCGGCAGGAAATCTTCCACCTGAATGTATTCCATTGCCGCGTCCCGCAGTCGCGCCAACTGTGGGCGTTGTAATAGCCTGCGGATACGCAGAAATGCGGCAACCAATTCCTTTGCATTGTTGGCGCGGATCACACCGCGACTGGCGGAGAGGCCGAGGGGTTTCAAAACGCATGGATACTGCACTGCACTGGCGCCCTCCGCTGGATCGGCATCCACCGGCCATCGCGTGTAACCGGGCACAGGCAGTCCCGCTTGACGAAAGCATTCGCGCGTTTCGAATTTGTTGGTTGCGGCGTAGGCCGCGCGGGACGGATGAAAAGGCACGCCGGCGCGTTCGGCGATCAATGCTGCCAGATACGCAGGCCGGTCATCCACCGCGATGATCGCATCAAACGTCCGGCCCTTCACCACGTCCGGCACCGATTCTTGCAGCGCATCGAAGCGCACCGGAATGGCCTGGTCGCCCCAGGGGTCGTCCAGTAAGTGGCACCGGTCGGTTGCCAGGCTCACATGCGCGCCCAGGTGCCGGGCAACATCTGCGATAGTCCGCGTTTGGTAGCCCAGCTTCGCGGCGACTATGAGCAGGTGTTTCGGGCTGGGCATACGATCAGACCGGTAGCGCGTCCAGCTCTCGCGCTTCATTCAACATGGGCTCCGCACAACAGTACCAGGGCTCACTCATCTGGGCGACTATTCGCTCCGCGGGCAACGTGGGACAGGGTTCAATCGGGTTGGCTTCGGCCCAGATTGCGGCGAATGTTTCCGTCCTTGATGCACCGCTCTTCTGTTTCGTCTCCACCAGGCGGAGCAATCGCCGTGCCAGCGCATCCACTTCCGGATCCACATGCCGCCACGGCCACACCAGCGCCGCAGGCTCGAACGGGTCCACCAGGTTCCGCACTTCTTCCAGTTCCAGCAGTCGCGATCCGCCGGGAATCAACAGCCTTAATGCCAATTGCACAGGCCCCACTTCGTGCGCCATACCCAGATCGGCCAGTACCCGCAGCAGTTCCCGGTAGCTCTGTAGCGTGGTCCACGGCGTGAACGGAATGAAGGTGGGCGAGAGATTCAGTCCAGTGTCACGGAATATCCGTACTACTTCCAGAAAGTCAGCCCGCGTGTGGCCTTTATCGAGTCGCTCCAGCACGGCATCGTCCACCGATTCCACGGCTGACGTCACCATCAGACAGCCCGTTCTCTTCAGTTCCGGCACCAGCTTGCGCAATTGCAGCAAATGTTCAATCTTGATGGTCACGTCGTAGGAGAGCTGCGGAAACTCCGCCTTCATCTGTTCCACAATGCGCAATCCATGAGTGGGGCCGTTGAAGAAATCCGGATCGCCAAACGTAATGTGCTGCGCCCCGGCCACCACCTGCTGGCGGATATCCGCCAGCACCACTTCGGCAGGCACCACGCTGAACTTTCCCCCGTATACCGGCACCACGGGACAGTGCCGGCACAGATGCTTGCAGCCGCGGGTGGTCTCGGTATAGCCGGTAACGCGATTGGTCTGCCCGTCGAACAGACTGGCGTAACCGGACAGTGCAGGCAGCCCGGTACGATCCGGCATAACGAACGGAATTCTCTCCAGCGAGATGAGTTGCACGGGCGCGGCATCCGATCCCCGCGCAATGCGACGCAATTCTCCTTCAAACTCGCCGCCCATCAGCGTCCTCACACCCAGGCTGCGGAGATAATCCGCATTCACCGGCGCATAGAGTCCGTAGCAACAAATGTGCGCCTGGGGATTCATGTTGCGCACCCGTTCAATCACCGGGACCGCCAGCCGCGTTGCGGTGTGCATGGCCAGATGGAACGCGATCAAATCGGCGGATTGCGCCGCTTCGAGGGGAAGCGCGTCTACCGCGAGGTCAGCGCAGGTCACGTGATGGCCATCCGTGCGCAGCAATGCTGCCGGGGACGCGAGGCCGAATGGCTGCCGACCCAGTTCGTAGGTGGAGATGAGGAGGATACGCATGGGGACAACTGTCTATAATGGTAGTCGGTTCACATCTATATGACTATTTTCCAGGCACCACAGGAGTTCACTTATGGGTTGCGGTAGCGCAGGTTGCGGAGCCCCGGCACCTTTTAAGCCGGAAACCACGGAGCACAATGTCTTCTGCGTTAAGTTCCAGAAAGACATGCCGGGCTTGAAAGAGATTCCTTTCGAAGGTCATCCGCTGGGACAGAAAGTTTACGACAGCGTATCCCAGGAAGCGTGGAAGTTGTGGATGGAGCACATGAAGATGCTCATGAACGAATACCGGCTCAATCTGGGCACCCGGGAATCCCAGGAATTTGTGATTGAGCAGATGGACAAGTTTTTCTTCGGCGAAGGCGCTGCGCTGCCCGCAGGTTACGTTCCTCCTCAGGAAAAATAAAGGTACGTATGCGAATACTTCAAACATCGATGCTGCTGGCTGCGGCGAGCTTTTCCGCTTTGGCTCAGACGCCGAGTCCGCTGGCCGGGTCCATCGGCATCTTCAACAATGTCAAGAACAATGTGCTTCGTTCCGCCGACAAGGTTTCCGACGAGCTGTGGAACTACAAACCGACGCCGGAAATTCGCAGCTTCGGCGAATTGTTCGCCCACATTGCCGATGGCCAGTACGAATTTTGTAGTCCGGTGAAAGACGGTAAGGCAACCACCCTGGACAACGTGGAAAAGACTACGAAGACCAAGGCACAAGTAGTGGCGAAGTTGAAGGAAGCGTTCGCGTACTGCGATTCGGCCTGGGCGATGCTGACGCCGGAAAATGCGTTGCAACCGCCTGCACCGGGCGGTCGTATGACACGCATTGGCAGCATGGATTTCAACACCGCACACACGTTTGAACATTACGGCAATCTGGTGACCTACATGCGGCTGAAGGGCATTGTGCCGCCTTCGAGCGAACCGCAGAAGAAGTAGGCTCTACCGCAGTCAGGCGGCCTGTCGCAGGGGCCGGAGCAGGTCCGATGCCGGGTCCGCACGGAACGAAGCGCACCCAGGCCGCGCAGTCGATCCGCAAAGGTCTTCCCGGCGGTGGCAATGACGCAGGAACCACGCCTCAGCGCGATCTGAACAGCAGCGAATCCTGCCGTGGTGCCTGCACCATTGATCAGGACTGTATGCTCAGCCCGCACTCCCAAAAAATCAAGGCTGCGAAAGGCAACGGCCATCGGCAGCACGGTCGCCGCAATCGGATTCAGGCCGGTTGGAGTTCGGTTCGCCGAAAAGAAACCGGTTGCAGTTTCTGTTTTCAGGATCGTGACGAGAGCCGGACGGGATCGGGAAGGCGCACATTGTCATTTCGTCGATCTCGGCTTCGACTGTGCGAATCATTTCAACATCTGTTCTTGATGTACACGAAGAACAGTTTACCGAAGGGTCGGCGCACGATCCGGCTTTGCTTCCACTGATACCAGACAAAACGCAAAAATCGTTGCAGATGAAATGGTCGGGGCGAGAGGATTCGAACCTCCGGCCTCCTGGACCCGAACCAGGCGCTCTACCAAGCTGAGCCACGCCCCGAGACCTTTATTGTATCCCGTCACCCCCTTGCAGTGTAAAGTTGCAGTGTGACCTTGCGGGATCTCCCTTCCGTTCATGAAGTTCTGGACCGGCTTAGCTCTGCGGCGCGGGCCTTGCCCCATGCGCTCGTGGTGACCGAAGTGCGGAACGCGATGGAAGCGGCGCGGGAGGGCATCCGCACGGGCAAAATACCTGTTCAGAGCATTGAAGCCACTGCGGAATCGGCTCTTGCGGCGTGGAAACAACCGTCACTTCGCCACGTGATTAACGCCACTGGCGTGGTGCTGCATACCAATCTCGGTCGTGCGCCCGCGGCACCGTTTACGCCAGCCACCGGTTATAACAACCTGGAATACGACATCGCTTCGGGACGGCGGGGCAAGCGCGATGTCCACACCGGCCGCCTGCTGGAAGCCATTCTTGGCAAGCCCGCGGTAGTGGTGAACAATAACGCCGCAGCACTGTTTCTGGTGCTGAACGAACTGGCCATGGGCGCTGAAGTAATTGTTTCCCGCGGGGAACTGATCGAAATCGGCGACGGCTTTCGCATTCCGGAAATCATGGCGCGTTCTCTGGCGGTGCTGCGCGAAGTGGGCACCACCAACCGCACCATAATTGCGGACTACCGCGATGCCATCACAGAGCGGACCCGCGTTCTGCTGCGCGTCCACCCCAGCAATTTCCACATGACCGGCTTCACGGCGCGCCCTGCATTGGAAGAACTGGTGGCGCTGGGGCGCGAGCGTGGAATACCGGTTTATGAGGATTTGGGAAGCGGGTGCCTGATGGATCTCGGCGCTTTCGGCGTACACGAACCGCTGGCGCAACAGAGCCTGCGGGTGGGGGTTAACCTCATTTCGATTAGTGGCGATAAGCTGCTGGGCGGCCCCCAGGCAGGCATCATCGCGGGCGACCCGGAACTGGTGGCCCGCGTGCGTCGCAATCCGCTCTATCGTGTGTTGCGGCAGGACAAACTCTTCTACCAGGCCATGGAAACCACGCTGCGCCATATTCTGCTGGAAGAGTACGCTGATATTCCGGCGCTGCGCATGATCCGCCTGAGCCGGGCCGAAATTCGCACACGAGCCGAGGCGCTGGCTGTCCACATTGGTTCCGCGGTGGAAGTAGAAAACGGTGAGTCCATCATCGGAGGCGGCTCCACACCCGACCTCGCGCTGCCCACCGCACTTCTGGTGGTGATGAAACCACTGGCACGCGGCGCAGCCGCCGAAGAACGCCGACTGCGTACACTCAACCCGCCCATCATTGCCCGCATTGAGAAAGACCACGTGGTGATCGACCTGCGCACCGTGTTCCCTGAAGAGGATGATAAAATCCTGGCAGCGTTCACCCGTCCCACCGTCTAAGGAGTCGAGTTATGACTTTTCTGCGCGACCTGCAATTCGCCCTGCGTTCGCTTTCACGGGCCAAGGGTCTGGCCCTTACCGTTGTGGTGACTCTGGCGTTGGGCATCGGTGCCAACGCTGCGATCTTCAGCGTTGTCCGCGGCGTGCTGCTGCGGCCCCTGGTCAACCGCGATGAAGACCGGCTGCTCTACATTCGCCAAACTGCGCGCGGCATTGGCGCGGACAACGCGGCCTTCTCTGTCCCGGAAATTCTCGACCTTCGCTCACGCGTCACCTCGCTCAGCGCGTTGGGCGAATTCTCCAGCATCGGCTTCACCATGGTTGGTCTGGGCGAACCGCGCGAGATTCGGGCGGGAGTGGTAGGCGGTTCCTATTTCGAAGTGATGGGACTGCGCCCGGTTCTGGGCCGCCTGATCGATGCGCGCGATGACGGGCCGAACGCGGCCGGCGCTGTGGTGTTGACGTGGAGATTCTGGAAGACCGCACTCCAGAGCGACCCCGCGGTGCTGGGCAAGACTCTGCGACTGGGCACGCGGTCGGCCACCATCATCGGCGTGCTGGAGCCCTCTGTACCCTATCCGTCGGAAACCGAGATTATGACCAATGTAGTGACCAGTCCGCATCACCTCTCCGCAACAATGGTGACGGGACGCGTCCACCGTATGACGGAACTCTTTGGTCGCCTCACGCCTGGTGCGACGCTGGAATCGGCGCGAGCGGAACTGCAGACGATCCACCAGTCGATCGTTCAACAACATCCGGCCGACTATTCCGTGAAAGCGGATTTTCGCATTGAAGCCGTGCGGTTACGCGACCAGATTACGTCGCAGGCCCGCACCGTGCTGCTGGTGCTGATGGCCGCTTCGGGTCTGGTCTTCATCATTGCGTGCTCCAACGTGGCCAACCTGATTCTGGCGCGAACAGTCCGGCGCGAAGGGGAATTGGGAATTCGCGCCGCCCTTGGCGCCGGAACAGCAGCCCTGCGCAGGATGTTGTTGGCCGAGAGTTTGCTGCTTTGTGGCGCAGGCGCGCTGCTGGGAGTGCTCTCGGCGCGTCCAATGGTTTCCGTGCTTAGCCGTTACGCCTCGCGTTACTCCGTGCGCGCGCTGGATATTACGGTCGATTCCAGTTTGCTTTGGGTAAGCGCGCTGCTAGCCGTAATTGGCGCTGTGCTGCTGACGTTTATTCCTCGCCTGCCCTCGGCCCACGCGTCGCGGGGATTCAGTCTGGCTGCCGGAAGCGTGCGCATCAGCGGCAGCACCAACCGCCGGTTGCGCATTTTTGCAGTCACCCAGATCGCGGCTTCGTTCATGCTGCTGGCCGGGGCCAGCATGTTGCTCAAGACGCTACTCGAATTACAGAATGCGCAGACGGGAATCGATACGCAACGTGTCCTTGCGCTCAACGTGCCTGTGATGTCATTCGGGCGCAAGCCGGAACAGGTGATCGGGCTTTATGAAGACGCTATGCGCAGGATTAGTGCTCTGCCGGGAGTGGACCATGTCGCCATGGGCAACATCGCCCCGTGGCGCGATGCCGGCACTTTCGGCCCCGGCTTCGAATTCTCTGCGGATGGCTATGTCCGCGCACCGGGTGAAGACTATCCGCGCGGCCGTTTCCGCACCGTCTCCAGTGGCTACTTCGCCACGCTGGGCGTGCCTCTGCTGGCGGGCAGAGATTTCACCGAAGCGGATCGCAAGGGTAGCGAGGATGTCGTGATTGTGAGCCGCAGTCTGGCGAGGCGGGTATTCCCCAACCTCGTTGCGGTGAATGACGCCGTCAACCGCCACATCATGTGGACCGATCCGGTGATGAAATTCATCGGCGTCAGTCCGGATCCCCGGCGGATTGTGGGCGTTTCCGCAGACGTGGAAGATGAAAGCGTCACTCCTGGTCCGGCAGTGGCCGTGTATGAACCGCTCGCCCAGGAGTCTCTGGGCGGCGGTCGCCTGTTCGTTCATGTCAAGGGCAATCCGTATTCGCTGGTCACCCCGGTGACCCGGATCATTCGCGAGCTATCCGCCGACCAGGTGGTGGAGCGCGCGGCAACGCTGGAAGACATTCGTGCAGAGGTGCTGACGCCAGACCGTCTCAACACGATTGTGTTTGGCACCTTCGCCGCCGTGGCGCTGCTGATCGCACTGGTGGGCGTAGCGGGTGTTCTGGCGTTTTCTGTCAGTGGGCGAACGCGCGAATTTGGCATACGACTGGCCATTGGATCGCAGCCGAAGCATCTGTTGAACAGTGTGATCCGCCAGGGCCTGGCGATTGCCGGGACCGGAGTTCTGGCAGGGTGCGTGGGAGGCTTTGCGTTGGCCCGCCTTGCCGGCAGCTGGTTTCAGCAGGTGCAGATGCCCAGCGTTGTGGTGGTAGTGAGCGCAGCCTGTATTCTTCTGGTGGCGGCGCTAATCGCTTCCATTGTCCCCGCGGCGCGGGCCGCTCGCGTAGACGTCATGCAGGCGCTGCGGGCGGAGTGACAAGCCTCATTGGCTCTACGGCAGAGCCAGTAACACGCCCTTGAGCATTCCCATGCCGCAAGCGAAGCGCAATTCCTCACGTTCGGTCGCAGGGAGTTCCACGATTGTGGTGCGGCCCGCAGGTAGTTCCGCACGGATGCCGAGATCGGGAAACACCACCGTGCCGCCGCAATTGGCGGCGTCAGCCCGCGTAAACGCCAGGCGTGTGGGCTTACCTTTTTCAAGTGGAATCCGCGACGGCTCATAGCCGCTGCGTGTGACCTGAATGGATACCGTGTTGCGGGTATCGACGTGGGAAGGCACCGTAGCAACAGGTAGCGCGACCTCCAGATTCCAGGCGGTGGTGGTTACCACACCGGCAATTTGAAACTGCGCCCAGAGACGATAGCGGCCGGCGCGCGGGAAACCAATTGTGGCGTTAACTCGTTGCGGGCCGGGGCCTGTAGCGTGAGAGTGCTGCCACGGATCCTGTATGGGCATTTCTTCCGCCGGATGCGCATGCAGGAACTCGCTGCCGTCTTCGCCGATCACCACAAAGTGACCCCATGCGCCAAGGTAAGGCTCAAGCGGTTGGTTGGACTCGAACTCAAACGGCACGTCTTCGCCCGCCCGCAACTGTGCGTGTTTCATCGACGTGCCTTGCGGAGCCTCTTCCGCGAGAGTCTGCAGACTGCCGCCCGGTGCTACTTCCACGGTGAAGCGGGCCACCCGTGGCTTTTCGCCGGCGGCCGTGTACTCGGCGTACAGGCGATACAAACCGGCACGGGGAAAGGTATGTGTCACCTTCCAGCTCTGTGCCGTTGACTGCTGTTCGGGGTGAAGATGAGCGAAGTCTTTCAGGTCTTTCGACACCACAATGAGATGGATCAGCTTTTCGTGAACACGCTCCAGGTGACTGCTGGAAGTGCACAGCGAGAGATCCACGGCGGTGCCTGCGCGAGCCTGCACGCTGCTGAGTTGCATGTTGTCGCAGGTTGCCGGGGCATCTATGGCGCCGTAAAACTCCGGACCGGCGAGGTAGGGGTAATCAGCGGTCGCGTAATACCCGTAACCGGCTTCTGTATCGCGACCATTGTGCCGGTCCAGAGTGCCCGCACCAGGCGTGAATTCGTAGTCTTCCACGAATGTTCCCAGGGGGTACTCATTGGAAACGGCAGGGCCTTCCTGACCTGGAGTCAAAGCGGTGCCATCCGGCAAGGTTCGCCGAACGGTGATATGACGCAAACGGTAGCCTGAGCGCTCGCCTGCACCCGCATAAATGGGATAGCCGTCGAGGGCGAAGCCGATCAGCTGCGGTTTCCCACCATGGCGGGTAAAGAGATCGGGCCGCGCGGGCACGCGGGACAGAGTATCCGGATGCCAGATGTTCGCACCCTGCCATGAAGATCCGGCGGCAGAACTATAGACGGGCACACCGGTGAGGAACGCGCCGATGATCCCTTGCGGCGCTGCAACCATTCGCCGGGCGGGCAAAGGGTGGCGGGGAAAGCGAAAGTGGAACAATTGCGGTCCCGCTGCAGTGGCGCCGCCCGCCCCCCAGGGAGCGAGCGAGTGCAGCGTGAGGCCAGCGGATTCCACATAGACGTAATCGGCATCGGAGAGCACCTCGTGTACCTCCGGCGCGATACGCCGCACCGCCGCGTTGCTGCCAGGAGTACGAATCCAGGCGTCCAGTACAGGCTGCGCCTGCACTGCCCCTGCGAGCAACAGGAATGATGCGACCAGTTTCATTGCACCGTGAGGAACACAGTGTTGGCGGCGCGCCCGGCCGCGGTTACAACTACCGCAACCCTGCCGCTGCCGAGGCGAGGCAGCAGAATGTTGTACTGATCCACGCCCTGGTAGGTACCCTGCGCACCCGCGTATGCAACCGTTGCGCTGGCTCCTCCCACGGTTGCGGTGGCACTTGTAGCGCTGCCCAGACCGCTGCCATACAGAACGAGGAAGACCTGATCGGTTGCCGGCCCCTGGCTGATGGGCTGGGTGATGGATTCGATGGTCGATTGCCCGGCGCGAACCCGGACTACATAGCCGGATGCGGTTGCATCGGCCGCAGCCAGAAACAAGCCGGGATAGCTGGCTGCCACATTGATATTGGCGTTGTAGGAAGTCCCGTTGGCGGTGAAGGTCACGGTGCCAAAACCGGTGGCGGTATCCACCGGCAGCCGGTAGTTCACTTGTGATGGCGAGGCGTAGTAGATGGTGGCCTGGCGCGTCACGCCCTTCGAATCCTTCACTGCAACCGTGCCACCACCCAGGGTGACGGGCCAATCCGGAGTGGGCGCAGTGGCCGTGGACGCGGCGAGAGCAGCACCGAACAACGGAAACGCAGCAGCGATGGAACCGGCGGCGAGGGGCCCCTGCTCCAGTGAAGCAGCCGATAACTGGACGGCGGTGGGTGTTACGCCTCCACCGCCCGAATCTGCCTTGCTGGTGTTGCTGTAACTGGAACCGTCAATGAAATTGAACACCGCAACGCCGTTGACCCAAAGACCGGTTGCACCGCCGCCAGTGGACGTCCGCGAGGTGGCCACCGCCGGCAGACGCGGGAACTGGAATTGATAGTTCTGGTTAGCAGGGAAATTCTGAAATACGCCACCCGTCATGCCGGGGTCAAACCAGGGGCCCATGGTGTAACTGGCCAGGCCATTGGCATTGACGTAAACACTGGAGCCGCTGTAGCGCACCCGCTGCGTATCGCCGTTGGCCGCAGCGCTAACGCCGCCGTTGAATGTGGCACCGGCGGGTGCATTGGCGGGCCACGCGGTGGAGGCACCAGCCGAAGGATCGTAACCACTGATTGCCTGTGCCCGCGTGGCATAATTCTGTGTTGCCCACGACGTGATCTGCGGCGTGGAAGATGAGGGCGCGGTGTTGGCACCGGCATTAAAGTAGTCGATGGCATCGCTCGCGATGGTCTGCGCCCTGCCCCCCGTCGGGCTTCCGTAATACTGGCCAGCCAGAATGTAAGGGAAAGCCGGTGTACCGGTATCGTCGATGGTTACGTGATAGGCATAAGTACCCTGGGGATATTCCGGCGTCACCTCGAAGCGCCCGTTGTAGACGTCCAGGTCGCCAACACTCTGCACCCACTCGTAGTCTTCCAGGTAACGGCCAAGCGGGAACAGAGTCGTGATGTCGGGCCCATACTGAGCAGTTGTCAGTTGTTGGGAGATACCGGTATGATTCGGCAGCGACCAATCGGGCAGGGAGATCCGCGCCGTGATGTTGCGCAGGCGGAAGCCACTTTTGAGGCGTTTGACGGCACTGGAAGCATTGGCGGAGTCGGAGTAGCCGTAAGGGCCATAGATTGGATAGCCATCAATGGCCCAGCCGAGAATGGGTGAAGGTTTCCACGGCGCGGCACTTTCCTGGTAGACCGCACCGGTACGCGTCGTGCGCAGCACGGTAACGTTGTCAGCCAGTTGCGCGCGCAGGCACAGAGGGTTGGCGTGATAGTGGTATTCGCCGTTTTGCGGTTGGTGTCCAACGCAGGAGTCAAAGGTCTGCGATTCGCCGTAGAAGGCGTTACGACGCCAGACGCCGTCGCCCTGGCCGCCGCCACCGGGTCCGCCGGGACCGCCAGGTCCACCGGGACCCTGGGCGGCAGCTATTGCGGCAAGCAGTAAAAATGAAATAGAGGCACGAGTGATCACGAGGTCCATTGTGACCTGGATACTGTTAAGCCCGTGTGTGCCAGCTCCGTCTGTTTGTAAAACTGATGTAAATCCTCAGTACCCCAGCTTGAGCATGCCTTCCTGCTTGCCTGCGACTGTCCCCTGGGTGAGCCAATCGAGCGACGCCTTGAACAGCAGTTCGCGATTCCGCTCCCACATGGCCATGTGCGAGGAGCAGGCGAGGTCAACGAAGATCTTCCTGGGTGCAGCGAGGTCGGCATAATATTCGCGGACGCGCTCCGGCGGAACCTGCTTATCGAATGCCCCGGCGACCAGCAACGTGGGGATCAGCGTCTTTGAGGCTGCGGCGTTGTTGAAGCCCCACGTGGTGACAGCGGGCGCGCGGCGCACGCCCGGACCCCAGGTGGCGCCTACCGGGTCTGAATCCAGCATCTCCTGCCAGATCACGTCGTAAGCGGCTTGCTCATATTGATTCGGGCATCCCACCTGGCGATCCCAGTTGGCGGCGAATTCGGCCTTGGTCTGCGTAGTCATGGTTGGGCCATCAGCGGGCATTTTTGCAGGTGGCGCGGAAGACCCGCCACGGTTGTAGGCGGGAGCCAGCAATACCATCTTGTCTACCTTTTCCGGATGCTGCGCGGCATAACCCCCGGCGCGCGGGCCACCGAGGGACCAGGCCAGAAGGCTGACTTTTTCCACATGGCGAAGGGTGCGGATGTAGTCGATACCGGAGTCGAGATCATACCAGTCACTGGCCATGGTGGTGAGCACCGAGCCATAGCTGGGTTTTGCGCAGGGGGCGGAAATCAACTGCGGCACAAACTGCGCCTGCTGGGCTGCAGAGAGATTGCACGGGTCGTTCATGGGCCAGGGACGGGTGGATCGTCCATAGCCGGTCATGTCTATGGCGAAGACGTCGAAACCGGCGTTGGCCAGATATTCCATCCAGCTGTAATTCTGGTAGTTGGGATCAAACGACACCTCGCCGGGCGTGCCCGCGCCGTGAACAAACAGGGCGACTTTACCGGCGGCGGCACCGTGCAGCGCCGTGCCAGCATGCACCACTTCGCGCATGTAGACCAGCATGGGATGACCGTCAGCCACTGGCACTTTGGTGTTTACCCTTACATAGTGATCGACACGGAGCAGGCGGGCTCCGTCATCAGCAGGGAGAAGCGCCACGAATAATGCGACCGTGGCGAAGAGGTAGAGCGTATTGCGCATGAAATGGATTCTCTCATGTTTTCGGATGCTTCGGAGTGGTATGCTGACAGGCGGCCAGACTGGCAGCCGGGAGAGCTTACATGAACAGACGTTATTTGATTGGTTTACTCGCCATCGCGGGAATCGCGGGCGGCATGGTGATGGCGCAAAACGCGCCCGCGCCGCAACAGCCCATGAGCTTTTTTGTCACCAGCGCCGGTTCCGGAAAGGGCGCGGACCTGGGCGGCATCGCCGGTGCAGATGCGCAGTGCCAGCGTCTGGCTGCCGCGGCGGGTGGGGGAAGCAAGACCTGGCACGCCTACTTGAGCGTTAACGCCAAAGATGCTCAGGTAACCATCAGCGCACGTGATCGAATTGGCAACGGCCCCTGGTTCAATGCGAAGGGCGCCCGCATCGCGCAGAACCTGGGCGATCTTCACGGTGATACGGCGGAACTGGCACGGCTGGGAAACAATATCTCGAAGGCTACGGCGCTGACGGAAAAAGGCGATCCCATAAAGGGCTTCGGCGACAATCCCAACCAACATGACATGCTGACCGGTTCGCAGACCGATGGGCGCGCTTTTACCGACGGTGCCGACCATACCTGCAACAACTGGACCTCCAGCACCACCGGTACCGCGCAACTGGGTCACCATGATCGTACCGGCGGCGGCAATACATCGTGGAATGCAACGCATCCTTCGCGCGGCTGCAGTCAGGACAACCTGGTGGCCACGGGCGGTGCGGGCCTGTTTTATTGTTTCGCGCAATAGTTTTTGATCTGTTGACTGCGCTGCTGGATTCCTGGACGCTGTGGAACTCGGTGGCCGGCAGCGCGGAGCGGGGCCTTGCGTGGCGGCGCGCCTATCTCGATTTGACGTATGGCGCGGGTGCGTGGCGTCCTTACGAGGATCTGGTTCGCGAGGCGGCGGTGCAGATCGGTTTGCCTGCGGAAAATGCCGATCAACTGGCCGCGCGCTGGGAAGAATTGCAGCCGTGGCCGGGGGTTAGGGAAACGCTTGACCAGTTGCGCGGGCGGTATCGTTTGGCCGTGGTGACCAATTGTTCGGAAGAACGGGGACAGCGTGCCGCGCGAATCGTAGGCCCCTTCGATGTTGTGGTGACCTCTGAACGGGCCGGTTTCTACAAGCCGCAGCCACGCCCTTATCAGATGGCGCTGGAAGAGTTGGGCTTACCTGCCGCAGAGGCATTGTTTGTGGCCGGATCCGCATTCGATATCCCAGGGGCTTCTGGTGTGGGCATGCCGGTTTACTGGCATAACCATATCGGTCTTGCGGCGCGGCCGGGGCCGGATCAGGCAGCGGCGGAGAGCCGGGAGTTTCCGGCACTGCTGGATTTTCTTAGCGCCGCTTGAGCGCTTCCAGTTCGTCCAGGGTTCGCGGCCAGTCGGCACCCAACAATCGCGAGAGTCCGCGATCCGCCAGCACTTTGCCGCCAGTCTGGCAACGCGCGCAATAGTTGGTTTCGTTGTCGGCGTAACGGATGCGCAGGATTTTCTCTCCGCACCGTGGACAAGGTTGGCCGTAGCGGCCGTGCGCGGCCATGTCGGCCCGGAAGGCCGTTACTTTCTCCGGGAACGCTTTCGCAGCTTCCAGGTTAAGCCGGTCAATCCACAGTCGGAGCGTTGCCTGAGTGCAGGAATATAGCTGCAGCCACTGTTCAGTGTTCAGCTTCTGCGTCTGCGCCAGCGGTGAGAGGCGCGCCGCGTGCAAAATCTCATCGGAATAGGCGTTGCCGATGCCGCTGAGGACGCGTGGATCGGTGAGGGCGCGCTTCAGCGTATGATTCTCCGCACTCAAAGCCGCACGAAAGTCAGCCTCGCTGGCGGCAAAGATATCGATTCCGCCAGGATCGAGCCCATCCAGCCCCTGCTGCCCGTGCACGATATGAAGGGAAGCGCGCCGTTTGCTTCCGGCTTCGGTCAACGTCAGCGTGCCGGAGGTGAAGTCGAATGCCGCCAGCCCAATACGCCCGGCCGGCTTCGCGCCGGCCGGCTTCGCGCCGCCCGGCTTCCAGTGCAGACGCCCGGCAATCATCAGGTGCAGGACCAGCCAAAGATCGCCCTCCATGCCAATCGCGATCCGCTTGCCCACATGGCGCAGTTCGCGTACCAGGCAACCCTGAAGAGCGGCGGGCGGCGGTTCTATGCTGCGCAGCAGGAAAGGCGTGGCGATGCGAATCCGCTCCAGCCTGGTGCCTTTGATGCGGGCGTCGAGAGCGGTCAGATATGCGGCGATATCCGGCAATTCGGGCATCGCCGGGTTCTAACGACTACTGAACTTTGGTCCAGGCCTGCGTCTTGCTGATGAAGGCTACCGACCCTTTGACGTTTAGTTTCTTGCCGCCATCCATCACTTCCACTTTGCCAACGACAATGCGGCCGCTGTCGGGATCGAGCAGCTTGCCTTCTTTCCAGTTGTCGCCATCTTTTTTGGTATCCCAGAGAATCTGCAGACCCTTCATGGGCTTGCCCCTGGTGTCGCCGGAGCACTTCTCGCATGCAGCAGCCGCGTCTTCCTGACCGCCCTTCGTCACCTTCTCGATCACGGCCTTGAGCTGGCCACCTTCTTCAAACGTGCGGATGAACGTGGTCTTGGAACCATCCACATACTGCCAGTTGCCCACGGCGGGGCCCTGTGCCAGCGCTGCGGCGGCAAACAGAGTGGACATTGCAAATATTTTCATCATTGATTTGGACTCTCCAGAAGTCATCTTAGTCTATAACCTTCGGGCGACGGGAAGCAGCGGATGCTATGCTGTCCGCGAAGAAGGGCAACCGCCATGCGACTCATCAAAAATATTCCTGGAATCCTCGTTCTGACCGCGTTTTTCAGCGCGACCCTGGCTCCGGCCGCTCCCCGAACGGTCAATTTCGACGACGCCACCATTGCTGAACTAAACGCCGCCTTTACAGCAGGCACGCTTACCTCGGAAAAACTGGTGCAAATGTGTTTGGCACGGATCGACGCGCTGGATCACAAGGGTCCCGGGCTGAACGCCGTAATGGCCTTGAACCCCCGTGCACTGGAGACCGCGCGGGCGCTGGACGCCGAGCGCAAGGCGAAGGGGCCACGTTCCCTGCTGCATGGTATTCCGGTGGTCTTGAAAGACAACTACAACACCGCGGACATGCCCACTACGGGTGGGTCTGTGCTGCTGGAAGGATCCATTCCCCCAACCGATGCCTACCTTGTGAAGAAGCTGCGTGACGCTGGCGCCATCATTCTGGGCAAGGTCAATATGTCTGAATTCGCCTCTGCGGGTGCCTTTAGTTCGCTGGGCGGGCAGTCGCACAATCCTCACGATTTACTCCGTTCCCCCTCGGGCTCTTCGGGCGGTACCGGCGTGGCCGTGGCTGCCGGTTACGCGCCCCTCGGCATGGGGACGGATACGGGCGGTTCCATCCGCGGGCCTGCTTCTTCGAATGGCGTGGTTGGCCTGAAGCCCACGCTGGGCCTGCTGAGTCGCGATGGCATCATTCCTCTGGCTCTAAGTTTCGATACAGGCGGGCCGCTGGGCCGCAACGTCTCCGATGTGGCCGCCGCGCTGAGCGTGATGACGGGCATTGATGCCAAAGACGAGGCGACGAAAAAGAGCGAAGGGAAATCGTCCACCGACTATATGAAAGGCCTGGACGCCAACGCACTGAAGGGAGCCCGCATCGGCATAGCCAGAGATTTTCTGGGACAGGATCAGGACGTGGATTGGGTGATGGACTCCGCCATCGACGCCATGAAGCGCGCGGGCGCTACGGTGGTCGACGTTCACTATCCCAAGTGGCTGATCGACGCCAAGGGTGAGTTTTACAACGCCGTGCGCTATCCGGAGTTTGTGGTTCAGATTGCGCAGTATCTTGCCACGCTGGGACCGAAGTACCCGAAGTCGCTGCAGGAAATGATTGCGCGTGCAGAGAAATTCAATGGAACCCGGCCCGATGGCGCAAGGCCGAACCCCAGCCGGTGGTCGTTGTTCCAGCGGGAACTGGCCAGCGGCACAATGGACGATTACCACTACAAATCTGTGCGCGATTACGGCTTGCCGCTCATGCGCAGCGCAATTGAAGGCATTATCGCGGAGCAGAAGCTGGATGCCATTGTGTATCCGACTTCTTCCAGGAGGCCGGCGCTTATCAACGCCCCGTTGGATCCGCCGGGCGGCGGACGCGACAACGCAACCAACATCGCCAACCTGACGGGATTTCCCGATCTGATTGTTCCGGCCGGTTTCACCGGTGATCGTTTGCCGGTGGCCATATCATTCTTCGGGCCTGCCTTCAGTGAACAGAAGCTGCTTTCTCTGGGGTATAGCTTTGAGCAGGCCACGCACGCCCGGCGCCGTCCACTGCACGCTCCGGCGCTGGAAGGGCACACGATCCAGCTCCCGTGAGGCTTCTCGTTTTCCTCACATCGCCGCTGGAGCCGGAGCAGGTGGAACGGATCAGCGCAGTAGCGCCAGATCGCGTCGAAGTGGTGTGGCGGCCCGATCTGATGCCGCCGATTCGCTACGTGGCAGACCACGGCGGCCATCCGTTTACGCGCACAGCGGAACAAGAGCAGGCATGGCTGGAATGTCTGCAGCGAGCAGATATCCTGTTCGATTTTCCGGTGAGCATGGGACTGGCACCGCGCGTGCGCTGGGTGCAGACCAGCAGCACAGGCGTAGGCCAAATGGTGAGCAAACTGGGAATACAGGATTCCGATATTCTGGTCACCACGGCGCGTGGCGTGCACGGTGCTCCGCTGGCGGAATTCGTGATGCTGGGTCTGCTGGCGCACTTTCGCGGTCTGCGGCATTTGGAACGGGAGCAAAAAGCCCATCGATGGGTCCGTTATTGCGGCGATGAGATGGCTGGAAAACTGGTGGTGATTCTGGGTGCGGGCGATCTGGCACGGGCAACGGCAGTTCTGGCCCGTGCTTTCGGGATGCGCACCGAAGCCGTAACCCGCCACCCGGATAAGACCCGCGACCATGGCAATGTCTTCGACGGGATACACGCAACGCAGGATTTACATGCGGTGCTGGGGCGCGCTGATGCGGTGGTGGTGACTACGCCACATACGCCGGAAACCGAGCAGATGCTGGACGCGCAAGCCTTTGCGGCGATCAAGCCCGGTGCGGCGTTCGTCAATATCGCCCGGGGTCAGATTGTAGACGAACAGGCGTTGATAGCGGCGCTGCGCTCTGGCCATATCGGCTTTGCCGCGCTGGATGTGGCCGCGGTGGAACCATTGCCGGACGACAGTCCTCTGTGGGATATGCCCAATGTGCTGATCAGCCCACACTCGGCCAGTACAGTTTTCCGCGAGAACGAGCGCATCACAGACATCTTCTGCCACAACCTGCGCTGTTACGTGGAGGGTGAGCGGGGACGTATGCGAAACGTGCTGGATAAGCGGCGGATGTATTGAGCTGACGGGTGCCACCGCGCGGCATTCCACGTGGTCTTCTGCCAAAACAGTTCTTTCTTGATTTGTTTCCTGAATATTGATCTGGTTGTAAGGTTTCCCCTCTAGTTTTGAAGGTGGAGGACCCGATGCAACACTCGCAGATCCATTTCCAGTGGAAGACACCGGCTCTGGCGGCACGCACCGGAGTATCGCTGCACAGCCATACCCTGCACTCCCGTGAATCGCTCGATTTCATTGATCGCGCCGTCGCCGGAACACCGTGGCTTTCCGACGTCGTTCGCCAACGCAAGGAACAATACCGGAAGCGGAATGGTATTGCGCCAGACCTGAACCGCGCCTGGTGGACACCACCACTCTCTGCCCTGCAGGCGTGGAAGCTGGAAGCCTCGCAAATCCGCCGCAGCCTGCAAATGGACGCGCTCGTCTCCATTACTGATCACGACACCATTGAGGGCTGCCAGCGCCTTCGTCTGCTGCGGGACACCCGGCATTGCCCTCTCTCTGTGGAGTGGAGCGTCCCGTTCCGCCGCGCCATCTTTCACCTTGGCGTTCACAACATGCCCGCCGAAGAGGCCACGGCGATGATGGCTCGTATGACAGAAGTCACCGCGTCAGGGGGCGAGGGAGACATTGCAGCGCTGCTGGATTGGGTAACTTCGGCGCCCGGCACGCTGATCGTGCTCAACCATCCCCTGTTTGACGAGGCTCATATCGGTGTACAGGCCCATGAAGTCTGCGCCATCGCATTCATGGAACAGCACCGGCAATTCATTCATGCTTTGGAGTTGAACGGGCTGCGGCCATGGAAAGAGAACCGCAGTGCGTTACAGCTTGCGGCGCAGTTCGGGTTGCCGGTGATCTCCGGCGGCGATCGCCATGGCCGGGAAGCCAATGCCTGCATCAATCTTTCGAATGCAACTCAATTCGACGAGTTCATTTCCGAAGTCCGCCACGACGGTCGCAGCGAGGTGCTGTTCCTCCGCGCCTACCGCGAGCCCTTTCGCCTGCGAATCCTGGAGAATGTCTGCGAGGTGCTGGAGTACGATCCGCATCACTCGATGGGTTGGACACACTGGTACGATCGCGTGTTCTATATTGCCGACGACGGCACCACCAAATCGGCAAGCGAACTGCGGGATCAGGTGCCGGCGCTGGTGAGCGGACTGATATCGCTGGCGACTATGGTGAAAGACCGGAGGCTGCGCCTGGCGTTGCGCGCGGCTTTGCAGGACAGGCAGGAGTTCGCTCTGTGACCCGGGCGCTGTATTCGCGATAAACGCCCTCAAAGACGGAATCCCACGAGCGTTGCAGTGCTGCTTCCCGCGCCGCCTCCCGCATGGATTGGTGCAGCTCAGGATTCAGCGCCAGCCGGTGGACGGCGCAGGCGAAGTCGCCCGGATCAGAACAAACATAACCGCTCACCCCGTGCTCAATCAAATAGCGGGGACCGCCTAAAGGGGTCACCAGCGCCGGCACACCGGATGCGGCAGCTTCCAGAATCACGTTGCCAAACGTATCGGTCTCGGAAGGAAACAGCAAAACGTCCATGTCCGCATAGGCGTCGGCCAGGGCTTCGCCTTTCAGTACCCCGGGAAAGTCGGAACAATTTAGTCGTCCCTGCAGCCATTTTCTTTCCGCTCCGTCGCCCACTACGGTAAAGCGATAATTGGCGGCACCCAGAGTGCGCAGTTTGCGCTCCACATCGACCAGAATGCGCACATTTTTTTCAGCGGAAATTCTTCCGACATAGCCAATCACAAAAGGCCCGCCCAATTGCCTGCGACGCCGCTCTGGCCGGTAGTGTGTCCCGTCAATGCCACGGTGCATGGAAAAGACCGGCTTCCGGCAGCGCCTGGAGAGCATTTCGCAAAGATCGGGATTAGGCGCGAAGAGCAGATCGGCGAGATCATAAAAGCGTATAGCCAGATCCATTACGCGGTTCTGGGAAACCTGTGCCGCTCTGGCCCGAAACGACTCCGGCATCACCAACATCCACTTACTCAGCCGACGCGAGAAATACTTATGCACGTTGGTGTGCCAGGACGCTGCCAGAGGTACGTGAAGGTCGTGGGCCAATAGCGCGCCCAGCATGCCGAGGTGCCCTGGGCCGGTGACGTGAATCCTGTCGGGGCGAAACGCTTCCAGCCTTCGGCGAAGTTCCCCGCGATGGCGCAGGAAGAGCAGATCGAAGCTCAGGTCACGCTCCAGCCCAAGGCGGGCAGAGCTGGTAGCCAGTTCCAGAGTTTCGAAATCACCTTGCCGGGACCAGGCAGTACGAGGACCGGCATGGACCGAAAAGAAAGGAAGGTAGCGCTTCGACGCAAATCCCGCGAACATGCGACTGGTAAGGGCGACCCCGTTGGTCTCGTGAAAGCTGTCCGTAAAGAAGGCCACACGCGGAACGGTGCCGCTCAAGCTGCGGCACGCCTGGTTTCAGAATTCATGTACCGTTCTGCCTCGACCTTGCCCATCAGGCGATCCAGGGACCGCCGCGGAGCCCGCGGAAGATCAACTACCAGCAAGGCATCCAGCACATCGGCGAACGAGCGGTCTATGTGCAGACCCACCGTCTTACCGCCCAGATTCAGATACTGGCGCAACAGGACGGGAATACCCTTGCCATCTGGTTCCAGCTCCTGAACCGCTTCCGAAAGTTGATCCAGCTGCGGGGTGGGACATTGACCCTGCTTGTAAGTGGCAGGCAGGCCGCGCCAGACTCCCCTTGCGTCCACGAATCGGGCCAGTTCGGGGTGCAGATTATGACGCAACAGATACCCGCCCATCAGCGAACGCGATTCCCGCCGATACAAGTTGCTGATACTTACGGCACCGAAGAGAATCCGGTGTTCGGGTTGCTGCGCAATCAGAGCCAGAACACCTTTCCACAGCAGAAGCAGGGGAAGGAAACTCTTCTGCGCCTCAGACCGGATGAACGAGCGTCCCAGTTCCACGGCGGGGCCGGCCACCTGAAAGAATTCCGGTTTCAAACGGAACAGGGTATTGGTGTAGAGCCCGCCCACGCCGAACCGTGGCACCACTTCAGATGTAAACGCCATCCGATACGCACCCACTACCCGGCCCAACTCGCGATCCCAGAGAAAGATATGCCGATAGTGCTGGTCAAAACGGTCCAGGTCAAGAGCGCGCCCGGTACCCTCTCCTGCTTGCCGAAATGCGATCTCCCGCAAGCGACAAATTTCGTGCAGCGTATGCGGCAGTTGTGGCGCCCTGGCCCAGTAGATGTCATACTGCGCCTGGCTGCCGAGGTGTTGACGGACGGGCAGTGCTTCCACTTCGTGCACAATGTGCGCAGGGTCACGGGCTTCTGCAACCGGCCGCACCCGCTTCGGGAAACCCTGTGCAGCCGGCGGGGCGGCGGAGCATGTCTTGCCCAGCAGGCTGGACCGCCACTCCAGATAGGCCAGCGCGGCCTTGTCGTCGCTGGTAACCGCCGGGTCAGAGGGGGAAATGGGTCGGCCAATGGCAATGCGGATTCTGCGGCCCTGCATGTTGACCAGTTCCCGCGGCAACATGGCGGTGCGCAGTCCGGGATGTACCAGGCCAGCCAGATGAAATGCCGCGCTGTTGGTGCCGTCGAGGAACAGCGGCACTGTGGTTGCACCACTTCTGCGAATCAGGCGTACCACCGTGTCTTTCCAGCCAGCCTCCCGCACTTTGCGCGAGAGCAGGTCCAGCGACGCCACCTGACCGGCGGGGAACACCACCAGCAAACCGCCCGCCGCCAGCCACTCCACCGCCTCACGAAGCCCTCGGGCGTTAGTCCGTATGGCGCTTTTCTTACCGAAGGGATCAATCGGGATGACAACACCTGCCGGGGCAGAAGCTGCCAGCAGCGGGTTCGCCAGAAACTTCACATCGGGACGGACACGCGCCAGCAACGAGCCCAGAATTAATCCATCGGCCAGGCCATGGGGATGGTTGGCCACAATCACCACCGGGCCGGTTGCCGGAATCCGGTCCCGGTGCTGGTCCGGGCACTCCCAGGAAACTTTCAGGCGCCCCAGTGCTGCTTCATAGAAGTTCGGTGCCCAGCGATCCAGCCTGGCTGCATCGCGGATGGCCGAGACCTCGTCAATTTGCAGGAACCATCCCAACGGGGTGCCGGCGGAACCTTCCAGCAGCGTACGCGGAGAGAAGCGGGCCAGAAAAGCAGTGCTGGCCCGGGACAACACTTGTTGGGCGGTGTTCACGGTAAGCGACCTCCGGTTTCAAGAATGCACCCGCAAAATGCGGGGCGTATGTAAGATATGTGAACTTCCGGTGAAATCCGTGAATTGATGCGAACCTTTCCGCGCTGAGGTAAGCTGGAATCCAGAATGAGGAACACTCCGATGTTGACAAAAACCCTACAAAGTCTGCTGCTGTTGCCGATGCTTGCGGTGTCTCTCGCCGCCCAGCCGATGATTGTGAAGACTTCCACCATCATTGATGGCAAGGGCAAGGTGCTGACAAACCAGCAACTGACTATTGAGAATGGCAAAATCACGAAGATCGGCCCGGCTAAAGACAAGCCTTCCATCGACCTGTCCGGCCTCACCGTAATGCCCGGCTGGATTGATACCCATATCCATGCCACCTGGTACTTCAACAAGGAAGATCGCTATGAAGCCGGTCCGGGACGTGGCGCGAAGACCACGCCTGAACAGGCCGCTTTGTTCGCTGCCAGCAACATGTACATGACGCTGATGGGCGGCTTCACCACCGTGCAGTCTGTGGGCGCGCGGCTGGATCTCGATCTGCGGGAAATGACTGCGAACGAGCGCATTGCCGGTCCCCGCGTGCTGACATCGGTCGGCCAGATTAACGAAAACAGCGGAACTCCTGCTGCCATTCGTGCCATGGTGCAGCAGTTCAAAAAAGACGGCGCAGATGTGATCAAGCTCTTCGCCACCGCCAGTATCCGCGATGGCGGCAAGATGACCATGACTGTTGATCAGATCAACGCCACCTGCGATGAAGCGAAGAAAGTGGGCCTGCGCGCCATCGTTCACGCTCACGCTTCCGATGGCGCGATGGCTGCCATTAACGCCGGTTGCACCACCATTGAGCACGGAACCTTCCTCGACGACAAAACTCTGCAAACCATGGCTGCGAAGGGCGTCTTCTTCGACCCCAATTTCCTCGTCCTTCACAACTACCTGGACAACAAGGCTAAATTCCTCGGTATCGGCAATTACAATGCGGAAGGTTTCACCTACATGGAGAAGGGCTTGCCGGAAGTTGCCGCAGTTCTGAAACGTGCCCGCAGAAATAACGTCAAGGTAGTGTTGGGCACAGATGGCGTGGCGGGCGCGCACGGTCGCAATGCGGAAGAGTTCATTTATCGCGTAAAGGATGGCGGCGACAAGCCCATGGACGTGATCAACAGCGGAACCTCCATTGCAGCTGATTCACTGGGCCTTGGTAAACAAATCGGCACCATCGCAGAAGGTATGGATGCCGACCTTGTGGCCACCCTGGGCAATCCGCTGGACGACATTACGAACGTGCGCAAAGTCGCGTTCGTCATGCGGCACGGAAAGATTTACAAAGAGGCGCCGGGCGGAAAATGAATCGAACGTTCAAGCTGATGGCCGGGTTGCTATGCGCCGGCATGGTGACCCAGGCGATGGCCCAGGAGGGCAAGACCTTCGTGCTCGCCGTCGGCATTTCGCACTTCAAGAGCCTGCCCAAAGAGTTGTGGCTGCAATACCCGGATATTGATGCCATAACGGTGGCGAAGTTCATGGCCAGTCCCCGCGCGGGCTCTGTGCCGGCCGACCAAATACTGTTGCTCACCAATGAGCAAGCCACGGTAGACGTTGTCCGCAAGGCGTTCCACACCTTTCTGGAGGGCCGCGTGGGCCCGAAAGACACCGTGATAATTTCCATCGCCAGTCACGGTACGGTGGACAACCACGGCGCGTACATCATGACGTACGACTCTGATCCCAATGATTTTGAAAAGACCGCTCTACCCATGGCGGAAGTCCACACCCTGGTGGAAAACGCGGTAAAGAAAGTGGGCCACGTTATTCTTCTGGCCGACGTTTGCCGCGCGGCCACCATCGCCGGCACCAAAACAGACACGCTCGGCAGCGTCATTGAGCAGATTGGCGAAGCTCCGGGCGAATTGCTGGGCCTGATGGCGGCTCGTCCCAAAGAACTCTCGCTGGAAGGTCCCACGTTTGGCGGCGGCCACGGAGCCTTCACGTACTCTGTGCTCAAAGCCATGTCCGGCGCCGCGGACAAAGATAAAGATGGTTTCGTTACCGCCGGGGAACTGATCGACTACGTAACCACGAACGTCCCCGGCATCACCGGCGGCAAGCAACATCCGCGCGATTTCGGCGATATGGATAATGCGCTCAAGCTGACCGACCTGTCGAAGGCCGGCATCGATATACCGTAACTTTGTGGCCAGCCGATTCCTGTTGGTTGTCGCGGTCTCCTGTTCCAGCCTCCTTGGTGGCACGCCCTGTGCCGCCAGCCACAAGCTGGCGCCCGGCGACACTATGCGTGGTCTGGGCAGGTTCTACTTTGGCTCAGCCGATTTCGCGGCTGCCATTCTGCTGGCCACAAACTCGCGAACCAGTGATGGCTTTTCCTTCCTGGGCGATCCGGAGTTCGGTACCACGGGAAAATGGGTCTGCATTCCCGACTTCGCGGAAGCCGAACGCTGGCGGACCCGTTACGCCGACTATTCCAGAGCTATTGCGGAGACGGTCACGCCGAAAGTTTGGGACACGACGCAACAACTGGTGACCTTTCCGGGTGACCAGAAGCTCACCTTTGCCACCTGGGTCCGCGCCGATCAGGTTGCGAAGTACAAGGACAAGGCACCCCAGGAAATATGGGTGACAGTGGAGCCCAACCTGCGGAACTTCTGCCAGGAATATTCGCGCGCCCATGACGGCAATATGGACGAACTCACTCTGCGCCTCGAACAGCGCCTGGGTTTGCCGCCGGGCAATGGCAAGACCACATTCGTGCGGATTCGGCTTTCCGAACCGGCCAAAGCCGGGATCTTCCGCCCCTGCGCGGACCCTTCCACCAGCGTGGGCCATTGTGCCGCTACCCCACCGGACGAAAAAACCAACCCGTCGCACGCAGCGTGGATTTACCGCAATTACTACATGTCTTTCGCCGCCCCGCAGCCCAGCCTGTACCCGTGGACCGCGCTCGGCTACACCTTTGACTGGGCAGCTCACGGGCCGGGCTCGAAAGATTTAGAGCGTTTCGGCGAGAGTGAGTTTGTGATCCCGGAAAACGCGCCGATTGAAGTGATTGGAACCGCGACTACCGCCGATTACTGCCGCTGAAGCGAGCAACTGCCAACCAGCCCGATACAATGGAAGGTGATCCAGGGGATCCTTTCAGGAGAAGAAACCAAATCATGCGTCACATCTGTATAACTGCAATTGCGCTTGTCGCTGCTGTATCGCTGGCCGCTCAGGCCCCCAAAGGCTGGAAGGTGCGAGCGGATGAAAGTAAGGAAGCGTCCGATCCGGATGGCTCAGGCAATATCAAGCTCGTCACCATGGGAACCGGCTTCCACGCCACCAATCCGCAGGCGGCAGTGTTTTGGAATCCGGCTAATACCGCGTCCGGCAACTATACGCTGAAGGGTACGTTTATCCTGCAGAAGCCCAGCGGCCACAACAACTACTACGGTCTGGTATTTGGAGGCAGTGGGCTGGAAGGCGCGCAGCAGAAATACGGCTACTTCCTGGTTTCGCAGACTGGCACCTGGCTACTCAAGACCCGCGACGGTGAAGCGACGGGCAATGTGGCCCCGAAGACTCCGAACGATGCCATCAGGAAGCCGGATGCCAGCGGAAAATCCACCAACGCGCTGGAAGTCCGTGTAGCCGCCGACAAGACTGATTTCGTAGTCAACGGTACCGTGGTTTTCAGCGCACCGAAGAGCGCCGGATTGAAGACCGATGGCGCGTGGGGTTTCCGCGTGAACCATCTGCTGGAAGTCCACGTCGACGGTCTGTCGGTTTCGAAGTAAAGGAGAGAGCGTTGTTATTCGCGGCCGCGGAAGCGAATGATGCGACCGCGGTCGCGCTTCGACGGTTTGCCCGCTGACAAGCTTTCCAACTGCCCCATCGCCTTGCGCTCTTCGGCCACTTTGAGCCGAAGCTCCCGGCTGGCTTCGGTTTCGCGAAAGAGCGTCTGGGCGGCGGCCGCGGGTCCGCGTATCTCGCTGAGCGCGAGGACCTCAATCTGAAAGTCGCCGCCCTCGGTTTTCACGCGCAGCAGATCCCCCACCCGAATTTCCTTCGCAGGCTTGGCGGCCTGATGGTTGCACTCTGCCCGACCGAGGTCGCAAGCCCGCCCCGCGAGTGAGCGCGTCTTGAAGAAACGCGCGGCCCACAGCCACTTGTCGATTCGCACGTTAGTCATCTTAGCTAAAATTGCCGGGTGACGGTCACCAGAGCCTCTTGCAAAACTGCAAAAAAACTGCAAACGCGCAAGTGTCTAGGAAACAGGCAGTTAGAAAATGAATTAGGAAGCGGGGCTGAACTGCGGTAACCTGGGGTCGCCAAACGCCCACGTTACGGAGCCA
>JBBROK010000042.1:0-36996 GCA_038229475.1 Bryobacterales bacterium
GCATCCCCGCCTCCGTTACCTGCCGGATTTCGATTTCTCCGGCCTCACCCTTAACTTCACACTGCAGTACTCAGCGGGACTGCAACCCATCGACTCCCCGCGCTTCAACTGGATCGATTGGGCTACCCTCGATTGCATCCGTTCCAACGGTGCTTCCGCCCAAATACGCCTTTGGGATCACGCGATGTTGGCTGGTTCCTCGTTCCCGGCTGCCTCCGCTACCCTGAATGTCACTACCGCCAGCCAGATACAGGCCTTTGATCGCATCACACTCTGGTATCAGAATCTGGCCTTCGATTACAGCGTCCCGGCAGGCAACTCCGCGGTCGAGTTTGCATTTTTTACCGGTGGCACTGGCACCGCGCATTCCATCGCAGTAAATGGCCGCGGGTATTCGCACACCGAAAGTGATCCCCTTGGCGAAAGCAGTGCTCAGCAGGCCACCGCCCTCATCAGTGCCATGGCCAGCGACCCCGACGTGATCGCATCGGCGGGCACCGCGGCGCACGTGGTCCGCCTCACAGTACGTCCATCATCTGCCGGTCAGTCGATTTCCGCCGCCGCGTCGGATGGCAACGGCACAGCCCTGATGCGCTACACAACGCCGGAACTGGCCGCCGCGGCATTGACCGAAGCCATCAATAGCACCAACTGGATTAGCGCCAATACCCCCCATGCGCTCATCGCCGCCGCCAGCGGTTCACAGATCACGCTTACCGCCGGGCGCTACGGCACGGTCGATGTATCCGGCACTTCCGTCAGCTGGGTTTCTGGGGCGCGTTTCTCCGGACTCACGGTGGGTTCGTTTTTCCGAATAGCAGGTATTTATGCTTCGATTGCGTCTATCGAATCGCCCACCCAACTCACCCTCGCCGCTTCCGCCGGATCCGCTTCCGCAGTAGCTTATACAGCGCCCCGGGGCGGCAGCGATGGCAATCGCATCCAGCTTTACACACTCTCCAAAAACGCTACGCTGGCCTTCGACCAGAGCACGCTCCAGCTTTCCGGCGGTCAATCCGACGTCGCGTGGAACATCAGTCTCGATTTCTCCGCCCTGGGCATTGATCAGATTCGCCAGTGCTGGCTGACGTTCGCTCCGGCGTTGTCTGGAGCTGCTTTCGCCCCAGCCGAATGGCAGGCACAGTTTTCCAACTGGCAACTAACCGGCCCGGAAAACAAAAAGATCCTGCAGGTCGCTGGCCCCGGTTCGGTGCGCGTGGAATCGGATTCTTCCGCTTGTTCGTACTCCGGTACATGGAACAGCGAAAGCGGCTTTTATTCGAAGTATTTCGCCAAAGCCACTTCTGACCCCAACGGCACCGTCACCATCACATACACCTGCCAGTTTGCACACGACCTGTATCTGGGTACCTCACTCTACTCCGACCGCGCCATAGCCGGTATCAGGCTCGATGGCGACACCGAAACATCTCTCGATTGCCGTATCTCCAGCGGAGCCGCCGTCGTCACCCGTCGTTTGCTGCGCCACAGTGTTACTCCCGGCAAGCATGTTGTAACCATACGAATGCAGCAACAGGGCGTCCTTTACTTCGACTTTCTGGAAGCTGCGGTCTTGTCCGGAGTACCGGCACCCCTTCCGGCGCGCACCGGAATCTCACCGGCCATCGATTTCGATACCGACCACACTTACAAACTCCCGCCCGCGCGGCTGCTGTGGTCGTTCGATCAGCTGGGCTATGCCGGCCCCATGAATGAATACCTGGGCGTTTTCTGGTGGAATGAACGCATCCGCGACGGCGGTTCGGTCTCTTCCGCCGAAATCACCTTCAGCGGAACGTTCGCTGCCGGTGATACCGTTTCCCTTGCGCTGAACGGTTCCACACTCGGTAAGTCCGTCTTCCCCGCCGATACGCCATCCACTATTGCCCTGCATTTCGCGGCCTATATCAACGCAACTTTTGTGGGTGCGTGGGCATCCGTCGCCAGTGCGGTCCTCACTGTCGAATCGCGCTCCGCCGCACCTTCCTGGGAGCTGTCAGTTTCCGTCTCCGTGGTTTCCGTTCACGGCCTGGCCGCGGTAACCCGTCAACCTGTTGCCGGCAGCCTGGGAAGCTGGGTCATCGACGACGCAGCCCGCCCGGCACTCAACCTCGCCACTCGCCAGTGGCATACGGATTTCTATGCCGGCTGCAATACCCGCGGTCGCGAAGTCACCACTGCGTGTTCCATGGAACTGGTGAATCCGCCGGTAGAATGCGGGGCGCGCTTTCCCGATACCGCCCGCACCGCCGTGGCGACTGACACCGGATTCGGTACTCTGAAATCACACCACTGCGCGGTGGGTTCTACCCGGCTGCTGGTTTACCAGAAGGCTGTCTATCGTGCCATCGCCCAATTGCAGCAGGATGCCGGTCTCACGCCTTCGGTGCAATATGGTGAATTCCTCTGGTGGTATTTCCCCGGACCCGCTGGCATGGCGTACTACGATGACGAAACCATGGCGGCTGCCCAGCTTGCCCTGGGCAGGCCCCTGTACATTTTCCAGACCCCCAACGACGATCCCGCGCCCCATGCCGCCGATGCTGTTTTTCTCCGCAATCGTTTGCGCGACCACCTCACGTCTCTCGTCGCCGACCTGCGCTTGGCCTACCCCACTGCGCAATGTGAACTCCTCTGGCCCTACGACGTCAATCACCCTACTCCGGTGCCGGTTATCAAACCCTACCTGGGGGGGCGCCTGAACCGCTATGTCAATTTGCCCGTCGAATGGCAGCAACCATCCAGCAGTGGCTTTGATCGTGTAAAAGTGGAAGCCCTCGCCTTCGGCTCCGGCATGCGCGACATGAACCTTGCAGGTAGCGCGGTAAACCTGTTCCCCGGCTTCGGCTGGCCCGTCAGCAAACTCCGCTACCTGGTCCCGGTTTTCGGCAGCGCCACGCCCTGGCACCGGGAAGTGGCTTTGGCGCGCGGTGCCGGAATCCCGGTTATCAACCTGTGGGCCTGGGATCACATTTGCCTGTACAACCTGGCCGTTCCCGAGCCGGGGCTCGACCGGCGTTCGTTCTCCAACGCCGCCTGAGGGGCTGAGCACAACCCATTCGTTATCCTGTTATAGGTGCCAGGCCAAGCCGTCTCTCTGCAACCCGCGACCGGAAAATCCGCCTGGCAGCGCGTCCTGAACGCACGCCACCCCAAACGGCCACACACCCTGGATTACGTTCAGCGCATTCTGACCGATTTTCAGGAAATCCACGGTGACCGCTTTTTCGGCGATGACCCCGCCATTGTCTGCGGTATGGGCCGCCTGGATGGACAGCCCGTCATGCTGATCGGCGAACAGAAGGGCCGCGATACCAAACAAAAGCTCTACCGCAACTTCGGCATGCCCAAGCCGGAAGGTTACCGCAAAGCCCTGCGCGCCATGCAAATGGCCAACAAGTTTGGCCGCCCCATTATTACTTTATTGGATACGCCAGGAGCCTACCCCGGTATCGACGCCGAAGAGAGGGGGCAGGCCGAAGCCATCGCCCGCAACCTGCGTGAGATGGCCCGCCTCACAGTACCCGTGGTAGCCGTCTGCATTGGCGAAGGCGGCTCCGGCGGCGCGTTGGCTTTGGGTGTCGCGAATGCCGTTTTCATGTTGGAAAACGCCGTGTATAGCGTGATTTCCCCGGAAAGTTGCGCTGCCATCGTGTGGCGCGATTCAGCCCGGGCTGAACAGGCCGCCGCTGCCCTGCGACTCACTGCCGAAGACCTGCTGAAACTGGGCCTTATCGATGGCATAATCGCCGAACCCGCCGCTGGCGCGCACGAAGATTACGACCAGGCAGCCAGCCTTCTCAAAGAGCGGCTCCTGCACGTATTGGAAGACTTTTCCCACCGGTCGCCCAATGAACTGGTGGCACAGCGTTACCAGAAGTTCCGCAGTATGGGCAACTTCTTTGAGGGAGCCTGACATATGGCGCGTCGCCGCGGCAAATTACCCGCCCTGCTGGGAGCTTTGTTCCTGCTTGGATTCATTGTAATCATGGTCTATACCAGTCGGGGCAACAACAAGTTCCGCGTGGAAGTCTGCGCCACCTGGGAGGGCAAGACCATTTGCCGGAACGGTTCTTCAGCTACACGGGAAGACGCCGAACGCGTCGCTCTCGACGGTGCCTGTACCGACATGAGCCACGGTATGACCAACTACATGCAGTGCCGGTCGAATGCGGAGCGCACCGTAAAGTGGCGCCCCTGAAGACCTGATTTTCGGCGGTGCTATTCTCAAGGGAGTTCTGTGAACTTTTCGCTCCTGGTTTGCGTATCCTGATCTAAACCGGTGGCATCTATATACTTCAGGACCCTAAACGCGTGAAAACCAAGTGGAAAATTCTCATCTCCGTCCTTGTACTGCTGCTCATTGCGGGCGGCGTACTCGGCAGCGTCAAGTACCGTCAACGCGGTATTGTGACCGTTCAAACCGGCAAAGTAACCAGGCAAGACCTTGCGGCCATTGTCACCGCGTCCGGTGAGATCAAGCCTCGCTACTACATCAATATTGGTGCCGAGTACCAGGGCCAACTCACTGAGATTCTGGTAAAAGAGGGTGCCCACGTACGCAAAGGCCAGTTGCTGGCGCGGATCGACGAAGCTCAGTCGGCTGCGGATGTGAACGCCCAGCGCGCGGCCCTCTCTTCGGCTGAAGCTGATGCGGCGGCCAGCGAAGCCGGCGCGAGGGTGGGCGACGACAACATCAACCTTCTCAAGGCCACGCTCAACCGCAACCGCAGCGATCTTGTCCGCCTGGAAGCCGACTTCCAGCGCGGCCAGCAATTACTGAAAGACGGGCTGATTCCCCGCGCCGATTTCGAGCAGCGCCAGTCTGTGTTCGATAGCCAGAAGGCGGCCATCGCCGAAACCGATTCCAGAATCATCCAGGCCACAACCCAGTCGGCGCAACTTCGAGCCCAGGTTTCCAGTTCGCAACGCCACATCGCTCAGATTCAGGCCGGCCTTGCGCGTGTTTCCGACATCCTTCGCAAACACAATGCTTATGCGCCGATTGATGGACTGGTAACGTACTTGCCCGTCCGCGTCGGCGAAACCGTGGTGCCCGGCATTCAGAACTCGGCGGCCAGCACCATCATGACCATCGCCGACATGTCCATTGTCACCGCCGAAGTGAAGGTGGATGAGACCGACATCGTCAACGTGAAGCTCGACCAGCCTGTGGAAGTCAACATTGATGCCATCCCCGGAAAGCCTTTCACTGGTCGTGTGATCGAAATCGGTAACACGGCCATTCTCCGGTCCACTGGTCAGGCCGCCTCTACCAGCAATACTTCCAGCCAGGAGGCCAAAGACTTCAAGGTTGTGGTGGCGCTGGATAACCCGCCGGATACCATCCGACCGGGGCTTTCTTCCACTGCTAAGATCACCACCGCAACCCGGAAAGACGTGGTCGCCATTCCGATTCAGGCGTTGACCACCCGCACGAAGGGCGATCTCATCCCCGAAAAAGAGCGCTCCATCAATCCCGACGCTGCCACCGTGAAGGCCAACAAAGAAGAGTTTCAGGGCGTTTTCGTTGTCGCCAATGACAAAGCTGAATTTCATAAGGTGCAAACCGGTATCACCGGAACCACCGATATCGAAATTACCGAAGGGCTCAAAGCGGGCGACCAGATTGTCACCGGAAGTTACCAGATCATCCGTTCCCTGAAGAATGCGGGCGACGTCAAGGTAGACAACAAACCGCCTTCAGTCGCCGCGAAAACATAAAGGATTCCGAAATGAGCACAGCGGCAGCCAGCGCCATTGAAAAGGGCGAGCGCCTGAAGCGCGAGGGCATCGTGATTCACACCCACGATCTCTGGAAGACCTATATCATGGGCGACCAGGTAATCAATGCGGTCTCCGGTGTGAGTATTGAGATTCACCGCGGTGAGTACGTTGCCATCATGGGCCCCTCGGGCTCCGGCAAGTCGACGCTCATGAATCTCATTGGCTGCCTCGACAGCCCGTCGCAGGGTGAGTACTACATCAACGGACGTCTGGTGAGCGATATGACGGACGACGAGCTGGCCCGCATCCGCAATAAGGAAATCGGATTCGTCTTCCAGACCTTCAATCTTTTGCCCCGCGCCACAGCACTCCATAACGTGGAATTGCCCCTGATCTACAACGGCACTCCGCCGAAGGCGCGGATTGAGAAAGCCAAACTGGCGCTGCAGCAGGTCGATCTTACTGACCGCATGAACCACAAGCCCAACGAGCTCTCCGGCGGCCAGCGCCAGCGTGTGGCGGTTGCCCGGGCTTTAGTGAACGACCCTTCCATTCTGCTGGCAGATGAGCCCACCGGCAACCTCGATACCGCCACCGGCGTGGAAATCATGGCTCTGTTCCAGCGGCTCCACGACGAAGGCAACACCATTGTGGTGGTGACCCATGAGCACGATATCGCATTGCACGCCCACCGCGTGATTTCCGTTCGCGACGGCAAAGTGGAGCGTGACGAAAAAGTTGAGCACCACAAGTGAGTGTTTATGACGAACGGCGCGGGGAACTGGAACATCACGAGTTCATGATGGGCGTGCCACGTGGGCGTCTGGCCGTAACCCTCGATATCCTCACCGACGCATTAGTCCTGGTTGGCCAGCACGGTGTGTATTGCCAAAGCGCGCGCCAGCCGGGCAAGCCGGCGATGGACATTCAGATCATCACCAAATCAATCGCTGATGCCAAAGAAGTGATCGCCGGTGTGATGGCAGAACTGAAGAAAAGCCGTTGATGAATACCAGACTGACCGCCATACTCCTGCTGCTCGCTCCGTTGTCGTTCGCTCAGCAACCCGTACCAGAGATCCCGTTCGATTCCATTGCTGAATTCCTCAAGCTCCCGGCGGGCATGAATTTCGGTGAAGTTCCCGGTGTTGCAGTAAATTCCAGGGGTCATGTTTTCGTGTTCACGCGCTCTAACTCCGCTTTTGGTCCGGCCTATGGTCCGGCGGCGGCGCAGTTGTTCGAGTTTGGTTCCAAAGGAGAGTTCCTGGGCGAAATAGGGAAGGGCCTCTACGCCTGGTCCGAAGCCCACAGCGTTCGCATCGACAAGGACGACAATATCTGGGCCATCGACAAGGGCTCCGACATGATTATCCGCTTCAACCCGGCGGGCCGCGTCATGATGACCTTCGGGCGCCGTTCAGAATCGGCTGACGCCGGAGCCAAACCCTGGGGACACCCTGACCCTCCACTCCCTCCTTTGGAAGGACTCTTCCGCCAACCCACCGACGTGGCATGGGATTCCAACGGCAACATCTACATTACTGACGGCTACGTCAACTCCCGCGTCGCAAAGTATGACAAGAACGGCGACTGGGTTACTTCATGGGGCGAGAAGGGTACCGGGCCCGGCCAGTTCCGCACTCCGCACGCAATTGTGGTGGACCGGAACAACAACATCTACGTGGCTGATCGCACCAACAGACGCATCCAGATTTTCGATACCGAAGGCAGGTTCCTGCGAATGTTCACGATTGACGTTCCTCCCCCATCCGGTACCCGGGCCGTCAATGGCACGACTCCAACCGGCCAGGCTTTAGCCGCTGTTAGTGGAGCACCCAATTCGATGTGCATTACTCCTGGTCCAAATCAGGTGCTGTTCGTGGGAGAAAGCACTTTTCCGGGGCGGCTTTTCAAGGTCTCGCTCGATGGTAAAGTGCTGGGCGTTATTGGTCGGTCCGGACGCCAGCTAAAGCAGTTTTCCGGCGTTCACCAGTTGGCCTGTCCTTCGGAAAATGAAGTGTATGCTGCTGAAACTTCCAATTGGCGCGTGCAGAAGTTGATTCTTCACCCGCAGTGAATAAATACTTCGTCTATCAGGGGCGGCCTGGCGTGAGAATACCCTGCACTACCCGGAAGTTGCCCTCGTGGCAAGCCATTTCGTAAATCTTGTCCTGCGTCTGCCGCAAGCGGATCACGGCCTTCCACGGCCGGGTCCAGGTAGTCGGGTCATGCAAAAGAACTTCGTAAGAAATCTCATCCGGTGCTATGCGCGTGAAGCGTTCCACCAGATGTAGATTCTCTGCCGATCCCATGAAGTTACTCTGCGCAGAAAAATTCGTAGTATCCACGACCAGAGTTTGGTCTTCCCAGCGACCGAGGGAGTCGCCATTCCAAAAACGAACTGCCGCTGGCGGGTGCGGTCGCCCATCCAGCGGAATAATGCGGGCATCGTGGACCGCTTCCATCACCAGCACCACGTAGTCCGCAGTCTGCAAAATCTGATAGTGGCTCATGGTTGAGCTGGGAACAAGAATCGGTACACCCCACGTCAGGCAACGCTGCGCATTGGCCAGATCCTTCACACTCGCGGGGTGGTTTTGATTCAGAGTCGCAGCCACAGCCTCGGCTTGTCTCCGCTGGCCTTCGGGCGTATAGGGAGGAAGCCTGCCGTCGACGGGGTCCACTACCAGCGATGTCCGGCTATCGATCTGCAGCTCTTCCCGAAACTCCCCTCCGAATATGGATGCTTCCCGTTCGAACTGAGCAGGGTTGCGCCACAAGGCGAGAAAGTACTCATCTCCCGGCGCAATATCGCTCTTGCCGGGCGCGAAGATCCGTTTGGCGCGGCGTTTCAGTTCCGCTACTTCGGCACCGGACAGGGATTGCCGGCCTTCGAGTTCCCTGGGACGTTGCAGTGGAGTTGCGCTCTGATTGATCCAGTTCCCCTGCAGGTCGGGACGGCCGCGCTGGGCCGAGGCGAAGTTCGTTATGGACAAGGCTGCGATGATGCCGAGCGTCAGGCATGTCGCGCGGCTTATATTCATGGGCTTAAGATAACACCATGAGAAAATGCCGGATCGCGGTCGCTCTTGTGGCATTTGCATTTGCCTCGCTCACTCCGCGGGAGGTCGCTGCACAGACGAGTGCGGTCCGGGTGCTGGTATCGAATGGCATGAAGGTCGCAATGGAAAAGCTTCAACCACGGTGCGAGCGTATGATCGGACATCCGCTCGTGTTGCAGTTCAATTCCACCGCCGGGTTGAAAAAACAGATCGAGGCGGGTGATGGTTTTGACGTCGCCATGATCACGTCTGAAGCCGTGGATGACCTGATCAAACAGGGAAAGCTCGCGGGCGGTTCGCGCGCCGCCATGGGCCGCGTCCAGTTGGGAATCGGCATTCGGACTGGTGCTGCCAAACCTGATATCCACACTCCCGAGGCACTGAAACGAACTCTGCGGGCTGCAAAATCCATTACCTATCGGGTGGACGGAGCAAGCCGGCACGATATTGAGAAAATGTTCGCACGCCTGGGGATAGCAAAAGAGTTGCAGCCCGCAATTGTTTTGGTTGAAGGCTCTGGAACGGCTACCGACAGTGTTGCTTCCGGCAAGGCGGAACTGGTCATCACACTATCCAGCGAAATCATGCCGGTTCACGGCATCCAGCTTCTTGGCCCACTTCCGCCGGAGTTCCAATATGCGATCCCCTTCGAAGCGGCCGTCAGTGCAAAGGCGACGAATGCAGAGGCTGCCAAAGCGCTGATCGCAATTCTTTCGGGGCCTGCGATGGCACCGGTGTTCAAGGCCAGTGGCCTAAATCGCCATCAGTAAAGCCGCGCGTCTCTTTCTTCAATACTCTCCGTCGCCGTTTTTGCGGCGCGGGCGATGCTGATCGCCGGCATCAGGCCAAAGCCGCGTGAGCCTTGGCCCATCTGAATATCGGTCTTCATCAGCTCGCGCAGTGCTGCCAGATCAGACGAATCGCCCACGTGCCCTACCGTGCGAATGCCGATGAGTTGATCGCCCGGATCGCGGTTGGCCATCAATTTGCGACCAATGTTCAGCGCCTCAGGATCGCGCCAGTCCAACAGTGCATTCATGGCCAGCGACGTTACCACGCCGCCCAGCAGGGCAATTTCCCTCAGTTGTGGTGCCGAGGAATGGTCTTCATAACGCATCAGCCCTTCCACGGCGTTGCTGGCCACCAGCAGGTCCGCATCGCCAGCGGCCTTGCGCAGTGCCGGCAGATATTGCGACTGCTGCAGGACGCCGATTTCGCGGGCCGCTACGGCGCGCGCCGAAGGATCCATACCGTCCAGAGCTTCCGCCAGAATCGCTTCTGCTCCGGCTACCCGCAGGTTCGCCGCCGCACAGGCCTGCAGGTTGATGTTGGTCAACGCCGCGCGCATTGCCTGCACCGCTGCCTCCGACTTGTCTCCGCGAAGGGCGAGGCAAGCCGTATTGCGCTGGGTCGAATTCAGGCTTACATCGGTGAAGTTCTCCAGCGAACCGGCAAACAAAGGCGCGGCAATCAACAACACTAAAAGACTTTTCATGACAACTCCTTCAAAGTGGCAATGGCCTGATCGAAAGCGGGGTTCAGTTCCAGCGCTTTCTTCAGCAATTCCCGCGCTTCGTCCTTGTGGCCCAGCGAATTTTCGATCAACCCCGCGTGATAGTAGAAAGCCGGTTCCGGCGTACCCAGCCGGGTCGCTTTCTTCATGGCCTCACCGGCTTCAGCATACTTCTTGTTCTTGAACAGCGCCCATGCCAGCGCGTCATAGGTGTAGACATCGCCGCGGACTTCCAGTTCGTTCTGCGCCAGTTCCAGTGCGCGGCCCGGGTTCCAGTTGTGATCGGCAAAAATGATCGCAATATTCCGATTCGCCTTCTCCTGCGCCGCCTGCCCTACCTGATCGATCACTTCAATCATTTCCTTCTGCTTTTTTGCTTCTTTGGTGTCGCCCAGGGCCGTGTAGTAGTCGTAGAGCGCCGCTGCGTAATCCGGCATTGGTACCGACGCCTGCGCGCGCTTCATATTCGCGATGGCCGACTTCCAGTCATGCTTTGAAGCCTGCACCTGGGCAAGGCCAGAGAGCGCCGGATGATAGTTGGCAAAGTTCCGCAAACTGGACGAGAAGGCGTCTTCGGCTTCCTTCAACTTGCCGGTCTTCAAATACATTTTGCCCAGCTCCACTTCGCACCAGGCCGTGTTCTCCTTCATCGGGCTGCCCGCCGCAATGGCCATTTTCATGATCTTCGTGCCGTTTTCCACATCGCCATACAGGAAGCGAAAGTAGGCGGCGCGGTTGTAGCTGGAAAGATCGGGCCGAATATTCATCATCTTCTGATAGGCGTCGGCGGCTTTATCGTAATTGCCCAGTTCGGTCTGCGCATCGCCCAGCGTTCCCCAGTTCCACGAGTCGTTCGGTGCCTGCTGTGTCAGTGTTTCCGAGTACTGCGCAGCCGCATGAAAATCGTGGCGCTCCAGCGCAATCTCTGTACGCAGCCGCTGCGCTTCATAATTTTTCGGATCCTGCGACAGCACGTTCTGCAGTACCTGATGCGCTCGTTCCAGATAGCTGAAATCCACGGTTTCCCGCACCTTCTGGATGTAGGCACCCGCCAGCAGATTCTGGTAGTGGAGTACATCGGGCTGGGCCTTCACGAGCGTCTGGTACATCGAAATGTGATCGTCGGTTTTCAGCGACGAAGTGCTTTCGGTGAGGACGCGATCCTGATAGGCCTGCATCAGCCTGTCGGCACCAGCACGATCCTGGGCGAGGGCGACGGCGGCAACAAAGAGGAGCGAGATGGTGAGTTTCATGTATATTCAGTCCTTAAATTGATCGTTCCCTCACGGTCGGGGCCCGGTGTTACGAGCCGCGACCGTGGGGGAGCGGTCCTGTTACTTACTGACCTGTCGGCTGGCCCTTACCGTTGGTGCCTTCAACCTGGCTGTGCTTGTAGCCAGAGTGGGGCGCCGCATGGAAGGGGAAGCGGGTGAGCAGCGGTACGTCGTTCTGGTTCACGCCGTCACCCAACTGGTTGTTGGGCGCGACGCCGAATCCGTTTACGAGCACACCGGCCAGCGCGCGGAAGCCGATATCAACCACATCGTCGATCGGGCGGCGTCCACCAAACGGCCATCCGGCGTTGTCACCGGCCAGAGGGCCAAGGCGCTTCTGGCTGGCAATGGGCGTCGGAGCAATCGTCAGATCGATCTTGGTCATATCCGGAACGTAAACGCCCAGAATATCGTTGCGTGGCGCAGGCGGAACTTTCAGCCCGAACACACCATTCAATACTCCCGAGGCGAAGAACGGGTTGCCAATGTACTGCGCAAACTGCTGGTCGTTGGCGGGCTCGCTCCTGTTCCAGAAATCCTTCAGTGGCAGCGGGATCAGGGCTTCCACCGTGAGCGGGTTGCCCACGCGGTCGATCTGCACGTAGTTGCCATAGTGGATCGGATCCTGCGGGCTGGGCCGCAAGGTCACAATCTGGCGATGGGTGGATGCCCACACGCCGGCTTTAGCATTGGCTTTGGTCGGATCGGTCGGCGTGGTGCCATCAGCCGAGAGGTAAGTGACGGGCACTTCCACCGCGATCAGGCTGATGTTGTAGCCGGCGAATCCATCCACTGCGGTCGGAGAAGCCGCGCCACCTGCGTCTGTGTCGGCGGCACCAGTCAGAATGGGCGCCGGAGCGCGGAAGTTCAACGTATCGAACGTAGCGCCGCTGTCAAAAAAGAAAGCGTCGTCACGCGGACCGGCAAACACCCGCCATCCGTTGGACAGCGTGAATACCGAAGGCTGACCGAAAGTCGCCTCGTAGTTTGGCGTCGACTTCGGGCCAAGGTTCGGCGGCGCTACCGACAGCGCATGGCCGTTGGCATCCGTGGTGAAAAACTGCGCTGTGTTGGTGGCCAGATTGCGAACTACCACGACGAACGTCTGATACAGGAAGATTCCGGGATCGTCGATACCCTTCAACGCGCCGAAGTACGACACGAAGGTCGGATTCGGGCGAAGCAGGGTTTGGAACACGAAATCGATCTGATAATCGGGACGACCGTCGAGGCCGCGTTGGTTGTTGATATTGAAACGGTACAGGACGCTGTCCGAGAACTTGTAATAACTGGGACCGTTATCGGGGTTCTGGAAGCCCTGGGCGCTCATGCTCATCACGACTTTGTCCGACTTGCCTGTTTCATAGCTACGGAATACGTAGAGATCATTCAGGTTGGCGGTCTGGTCGTCGAGCAGTAGCGGTCCGTTTCGGTGGCTGGCGGCGAACATGGTGGCACTGGCAATTGCTGCCAGCGCGGCCGTTCGCCGGATTGTGTTGAACATAAAGGTCTTATCTCCTGGAATAAACTGCAACTTCAAAAAGCATTACGGGACGTGGAGGAAATCGGATTGCAGGATTTTAGGAGTCCGCCGCGTTCGGGCTATGATTGCGATATGGAAGTTCAATTGTCAGCCTCCCAATGAGCGCTGGAAACCATAGGACCGGGATCGAACCCCGCCGTTCTTCCGCTATAAACTGGCTTCTCGCCCTGGCCGCCCTCCGTCTGTTGCTCCACACCCTGACCAACGGCCAGTACGGATTCCATCGTGACGAATTGGCAACATTTTCCGACGCGCGGCATCTGGCATGGGGCTTCCCGGCCTACCCCCCGCTAACCCCATTCATCGCGAGGATTGCCCTGGAGTTGCTCGGTCCCTCGCTAGTGGCAGTCCGCTTCTTCACCGCGCTGGCGCAGTGCGTGGCCATGGTGATTACCGGCCTGATGGCATACGAATTCGGTGGACGACGTTCGGCGCAAATAGCTGCGGCGCTGGCGGCGGCAGCATCGCCGGTGTCACTATCCGCCGGGCATCTTTTTCAGTACGTGTCGTTCGACTACCTCTGGTGTGTACTAACAGCGTACTTTGTAATCCGCCTGCTGCGCAGTGAGAATCCACGCTGGTGGCTCGCCGTGGGCACGGCGGTTGGACTCGGCTTCCTGACTCGTTACACCATTGCCTGGCTGGTGGCCGGCCTGCTGATTGGTTTTGCCGCCACACCGGCCCGCAAACTGCTGGCCACGCGCTGGTTCGCTGCTGCCATCGGCCTGACGATTCTCGTCGTAATGCCCAGCGTTCTCTGGCAAGCGCATCACGGATTTGTCGCTTTCGAAATGACCAACACCATCCATGCGCGCGACATCCGAATCGGGCGTACCGACGGTTTCCTGTGGAAGCAGTTGCTGGTGCCCGCCTCAATGTTTACGATTCCATTGTGGGGAGCTGGCCTGATCTGGCTTTTCCGTCGCGGGGAAGGCGTCCGCTGGCGCGTCCTGGGCTGGGCATTCCTGGCGGCCATTGCACTCTTCGCGATCGCACAGGCGCGCGACTATTACTCCGCTCCGCTGTATCCCATGCTGTTGGCAGCCGGGGCGGTGCGGTTCACCCAATGGCCGCGCCGGGCGCGCATCGCGCAATGGGTTGGGATCGGGGCGGGCATCGCCATGGGCATCGCGCTCATTCTGCCCGTACCACCGGTGAACTCCGCGTTATTCCGCATGGGCACGAAGATCAGCGGGGATCGTGTGGAAGAGATCGGATGGCCGGAACTCACCGCGGCTGTAGCCAGGGTGCGGGATGAACTTCCCGCCGCGGACCGCCCGCATGCGGGTATCTTTGCCGGAAACTACGGCGAGGCCGGCGCGCTGGAACTCCTCGGTCCCGCATACGGCTTGCCTGCGCCCATCAGCAGGGTCAACTCCTTCTGGCTGCGCGGCTATCCCGACCCGCCGCCCGAGACCCTGATCGTCCTCGGCGTCTCCGAAGCCTTCGTGCGCGCTCACTTCCAGGCGTGTGAGATTAAGGCAACATTCCAAGCTCCCTACGGAATCGAAAATGAAGAGAACGGCAGATTCATCCGCGTATGCCGTGGGATGAAGGAGCCGTGGCCGGAGTTTTGGCGCAAAATTAAATTGTGGTCCTAGTGTAGTGCGGCGCAAATAGTAACGATTATGGGTCCGGTTGCGTCCTTACAATTAGGAGAGCCGAACGAGATGCGCGTTGCCCGCCCAGTGATTCTTGAAGCCGAACAGAAAAAGAATCTGGAAGGACGTGCGCGAGCACGGAGCGCGTCAGCGCGCAGCGTTGAGCGGGCACAGATCGTGCTGCTGGCGGGTGCCGGCTTGCAGGACCAGCAGATAGCGGAGCAACTGAAGATCACTCCCGCGAAGGCGGCCCGCTGGCGGAACCGGTTCCTGGACGGCGGCATCGCGGCGCTGGAAAGGGATGCGCCACGTCCAGGAAGAACCAGGACGATCACACAGGACAAAGTACGCGACGTTGTGCGAATGACAACACAGGAGAAGCCCGTCAACGCAACTCACTGGAGCACCCGCACGATGGCGGAAGCATCAGGCCTCAGCGAAAAAAGTGTACGCCGGATCTGGCACAAACACGGTCTGAAACCCCATCTGATCAGAACCTTCAAGGTCAGCAACGATCGGCTGTTCGCGGAGAAGCTTGAGGCCATCGTGGGGCTTTACATGAATCCCCCGGAACATGCCATCGTTCTCTGCGCCGACGAGAAGAGCCAGATCCAGGCGCTGGACCGCACGCAGCCCGGGCTGCCGCTTAAAAAGGGCCGATGCGGCACTATGACTCACGACTACAAGCGCAACGGTACTGCCACGTTGTTCGCCGCCCTGAACACCCTCGATGGCAGCGTGATCAGCATGTGCGACGACCGGCACCGCCATCAGGAATGGCTGAAGTTCCTCCGTGTGATCGACGATGTGACGCCTCCGGACAAGTCTATCCACCTCATCGCCGATAACTACGCCACCCACAAGCACCCCAAAGTGCAGAGATGGCTGGAACGTCATCCCCGGTTCCACGTATATTTCACGCCGACCAGCAGTTCATGGCTGAATATGGTCGAGCGATTCTTCCGCGACCTCACCCAGAACAGACTTCGCCGGGGTGTTTTCCGCGATGTAGAAGAACTCATCATGGCCATCATCGACTACGTCGACAAGCACAACGACAAGCCCAAACCTTTCGTCTGGACTGCCAAAGCTGCCGATATCCTCGAAAAAGTCACCCGCGCTCGCCGAGCACTGGTTAATCGTTGATCTGCTTGCCGCACTCCACTAGATTAATTCTGGTCCTAGATTAATTAAAGGATGAAAGCGATCACAAGTTCAACCTCGTCATTCACGGCTGTGTGGCAACTGAACGTCTCATGGAAATCGAAATGCCCAAATTCGGTTATAGTCCGATGGTTTCGCCACTACCTGTGCCGCTGCTGCCTTCACCCAAATGGCGGATACTTCCCGCGTGCCTGATCTCCGTAAGTGCTACCAATACCGCTACGACCGGCAGTTCCAGCGCGCTCCCAGAGGCCTCGAACGCCCACCGATTAGAAATCGACAAATAAACCCGCCACCTCATTGAAAACACTGGATACCGAATCCCAGGTTACCGTCCGGTAGATGATGACCAGCCAGTCCTCCCAAACATCCCCGTCGTGGACCCCGCCCCGCCCCTGCCGCGAACCAATTCGCCGCCATTTCGCCAGCACTTTCTTTATCAATTTGTGATATTATTCCTCCACTTGCCTGGGTGGCGTCCCCCGATTGTGACCACACAATTCAACGCCAGGCAGTTGAGGTCTAATATGTCTCGCACTCTCCCTCGCACTCTTGCCGGCGTGATTCTGGTCGCCGGTGTTGCCTTCGCACAAAGCTCCAGCGCGCTCTCCGGCACGGTTTACGATCCCTCCGGCGCGGTAGTGGCCGGAGCCGCCGTCATCGTGTCCAACGAGGCTACCGGCAACACGCTCCGCCAGGATAGCAATACGGCCGGTCTCTATTCGTTTCAATCCATCCCCGTGGGCACATATACCGTGACCGTGGAAATGACCGGCTTTAAAACCGCACGGCGCACCGCCATCTCGCTGGTGGTCAACACACCTGCCCAGGAAAACATCACGCTGGAACTGGGCCAGTCCTCTGACGTCGTCAGCGTGGAAGCCACCGCTACGCAAATCAATACCGAGTCGGCTACTCTGGGCAACGTAATTGAGCGCCAGGCCATCGCAACCCTGCCGCTCAATGGCCGCAATCCCCTCAATTTGATTGTGCTCGAACCTGGTGTTACCCAACGCTCCGGCACTACTGTGGTGGTGAACGGAACTCGCTCCATGGCCGGCAACGTCACTATTGATGGCATTGAGGCCAACGAAGCCTCCAACCCGGTGCCCACCAACAATGTTTTCCGCATTAACCCCGATAACGTCCAGGAATTCAAGGTCACCACTTCGAACCCGACTCCCGAAGAAGGTAAGAACTCCGGGCTGAATGTGGCCATCGCCACTCGCTCCGGCACCAACGAATTCCATCTCGCCCTCATCGAATACTTCCGTAACAAAGTCCTGAACGCCAGTGAATTTTACGCCAATGCGCAGGGCCAGGCCCGCACCAAATTAAACTCCAACCAGTACGGCTTCGACGTCGGCGGACCCATCAGGAAGAACAAAACCTTCTTCTACGGTGCGTGGCAGGGACAGAAAGTGAATCTGGCACTCGCCATAGACAAGGCTTTCGGCAAGATTCCCAACGTCTACACGCCGCAGGCCCTGGCCGGCAACTATCGCTACTGGGTTCCCAATGCGGCCAATCCACAGACCATCAACGGTACCCGTATTACACAGAACTCTGTTTCTCTGGTCAATTCCGATGGCTCGCTTGCGGCCGGCGTTCGCGCCTGCGGTAGCCCCGGCGATTCCAATTGTGTCCAGTCTTACAACATGTTTGCCAACGATCCGTTGAAAATCGGCGGTGATCCCAACACGCTCAAACTCCTTAAAAGCTATCCGGGTCCCAACAACTATACGAGCGGCGATGGCCTTAACGTTGCCGGCTTTCTCTGGAACACTCCTTACCAGGTCCGCGGCCCCCGCAATCTCATACGTATCGACCATTTGATCAACGACCAGAACAACATCTTCTTCCGCGCCCTCTGGGCCGAAGAAGACCAGCTTCAGGGCGATCCGCTGAACAGTCGGCCCGCCGTTTTCCCCGGCTTCCCGCCCCGCGGCGAAGTCTACCGGCCAGCCATGAATTTGGCGCTCTCCTGGCGCCACACCCTCAGCCCCACTATGGTCAACGAACTCACGGCCGGTTACGCGCGGTTCAAGTTCTACTTCACCTACATCGATTCCAATCCCGATGCCGCCAGCCTGCCCGCCTACACCTTTAACAATGTCGACGTCGCCTACGCCAACCAGCCACATTCCATCCGTTGGTTAAATACGCCGCAGCTGATCGATAATTTCAGCTGGGTACGGTCCTCGCACCAGTTGAAGTTTGGTGCCAACGTCCGCTTCTACCAGCAAAACAACCAGGGTGGAACGGCTGCCAGCCAGAGCCTGGTGCCCACGATTTCACTCAGCGCCACTCTGCGACCGCCCGCCGCCGGCTTCGGCCTTCCATCCAGCGGCATCGCCTCCACTGATCTCACCCGCCTGCAGAGTTCCATTAACGATATCCTCGGCATTCCCGCCAACCTCAAATCCGCCTTCCTGGGAAACTTGAATCAGGATGCGTTTATCGGCACGAAGTCGGGCGATTACTATTCTCTGTGGGCCACCGGGCAGCGGTTGAAGCAATACAACTTCTACGGGCAGGATCAATGGCGCGTCAGCAAGAATCTCACCATGACCTACGGCGTTCGCTGGGAGATTAATCGTCCCCCCACTGAATCCAGCCAGCCCGTTTATGTGCCCAACAAGAATATCAACGGTTCGGAGGGGCCAGTGACCTTTGTCCGTGCCGAAAGCTGGTGGAAGCGCTCCAACAACAACGCCATTGCGCCTCGCATCGGCGTTAGCTGGAGCCCGTTCGGGAACAAAACCGTAATCCATGCCGGCTGGGGTATTTCCTTCGATCCCATCGCGACGTTTGCTGCCGCCGCAGCGGCCAATTCGCAGCCCGGCCTTGCCTATACCTGCACCGCGCCCACTACCAGTGCACCCACTCCTGGTTGCGCCGGTGTGCCCGATGTGCGCATCGGCCAGGGGTTCCCCAGCGTCCTCCCCCCACCCACCGTGAAGCCTTCCAGCTTTCTCACGCCACCTCCGCAACTCCTCGGCAGTGCGCCCGCTACCGTCGTCATCGATCCCAACTTCCGCCAGGCCACCATCTACCAGTGGAATCTTTCCATCCAGCGCCAGCTTCCGCTGGACATGGTACTGCAGGTCGCTTATGTGGCCAATCGCGGCACCCGGCTCTATAGTCAGGTGGATGCCAACCAGATTAGTGCCAACCCCATTCTTCCCGACTTCCTTTCCATGCAATCCAATGTCAATGCACGCTGCAATGCCGATGGCACCGGTTGTCCCACAGGCGTAACCGGTCAGCCCATCAAACTGGTCACCAGTGGCGTACTCACCAGTGCCTTTGTGAACTCCGCCACTACCCGTACTGACCTCCAGCAGAATGCGGCGGGGAATCTGGCCGGTCGCATTGAACAGACCACGCTGGCCGCCAAACTGCGCCCCAATCAGCAGTTCAGCAGTGTCATGTTCTTATCCAACGGCGCCGATTCGGTCTACCACAGTATGCAGACCACGCTCCGCAAGCGCTTCAGTAACGGCTTCCTGGTCAACATCGCCTGGACGTATTCCAAGGTTATCGACGACCAGTCCACTGACCCCATTGGCACCACCTTCACGCCTACGTCGGTGCAGGTTCTTGATAGCACCAATCTCCGCAACGAACGAGCCCGTGCTGATTTCGATCAGAAGCATGTTGTCACCGCCACCTGGATTTATGAACTGCCATTCGGCCAGGGCAAGAAGTTCTTCGGCAACAAGGGTTCGGGGTTGGTCAATGCCGTTCTGGGTGGCTGGCAGGTCCAGGGACTCATGGCCAGCATGTCGGGAGAGCCATTCTCGGTGAGTTCGGGAGCCAAAACCGCCGTGTATTCAACCTCCACCAACTCGCGGGCGACGCTCACCTCCAGCGTTCTTCCTGACGCCACCCTCAAATCAAAGCCCGGCCAGATTGGCCCAGTCTACTTTCTCGACACCACGGGTTTCGCGCTTCCCGCGCCCGGTTCCAGCGGCATGGGACGCAACATGTTTAATGCTCCCCGCTACTGGGATGTGGATGGTGCCATCGCCAAAAACTTCAATATCGGCGAGCGCGTCAAGGGGATGTTCCGCCTGGAAGCCTTCAACGCGCTGAATCACGCCAACTTCCGCAGCCTGCGCAATGCCAGCGTGGGATCGAACAGTATTCTAAATCCGAACTTCGGCACCGCCTGCTGCCAGAGCCTTGCCACCGCGACCTCCACCGCCATCGTCTCCAATGGAGAGGCCTATCGCGTCGCGCAAATGGTGTTGCGTCTTTCTTTCTGAAACGGCCCATGCGATACTCGTGCTTCGAAGGTGACTGAATCGCGTGGCCAGTAAGCCTCCAACCCAGCGGCTTCGCGCGTTCCCGCGCGGAGCCGCACTAAACATATCGCTGGTGGTTTTCCTTCTGACTCTGGAGGCCGCGTTTAGCGCCCTCGTGCCACTGAGTGTCGGAAGATTGCTGGACGTCATTCTGCCGGGCCGCAACCGGGACGGATTGATGCTGTTGGCCGGTATCCTCGCGGCGGGGGGCTGCGTCGCGGTGTTTGCCGGCGTGGGGCGCGATTACGTTTGGGCCCGTCTGCAAACCCGGGCGCTGGCCACTTTGCGCCAGTCTATGTTTGAACTCCTGCAGCAGGCTTCGATGGGGTTTCACCGCCGCGTTGGCAACTACCGGCTGCTGGAAGAATTCTCCACCAGCATGGCCTCGGTGGAAAACGCCATGTCCATGGCTGTCCCGTGGGGTCTGGCTCCGCTGGTGGAGGCCGTGATTGCCATCCTTGTGATGTGCTGGCTCGACTGGAGAATTGGCATGGTCTCCCTCGCCCTGGTACCCTGGGTGTTTCTCGCGCCACGCACCATCCGCCGTCGTGCCGCCGCTGCCGTAGTCGTCACCGAAGAGCAGGAGCAGGGCGTTCTCAGTCTGGTGCAGGAAAGCCTGCTGGCCCAGCCCCTCATCCGCGCCTTCTCCCTGGAACAATCGGGAGCCGCAGCCTTCCGCCATCGCAACGATATCCTTTCCCGGTCGGCCTTGCGCGTCGGCATGTTCTCCGCGCTTCTGGAACGGTTTACCGGAGCAGGAGTTTTGTTCCTGCAGGTATTTGCGCTCTGCCTGAGCGGCTGGCTGGCTTTGGAAAAACAAATGACGCCGGGCACCCTGGTCAGCCTGCAAATGCTGCTGGTGTTGCTCAGCAACGCGCTGGTCTTTATTGTGGAATATCTGCCCTCGCTCCGCAATGGTCGCAGCGGAATGTTTTCCATCCGCCATTCGCTGCGTACGGCGCACCCTCTGTCCGAGTCTGCCAGTGCCAAAATACTTCCGCCCCTGCAGCATGAGATTGTGCTGGAAAGCGTCGATTACTCCTACGACGAAAAGACCATGGCCCTGCACGATGTAACGCTGCGGATTCCGCGCGGCACTTATGTAGGAATTGTGGGGTCCAGCGGCTCGGGTAAGTCTACCCTGCTGAACCTGCTGCTGCGTTTTTATGACCCGCAGCGCGGCCATGTTACCTGGGATGGTCATAATCTGCAAAGCGTCTCTGCGCTCTCCCTGCGGGCCCAAACCGGTGTGGTGCTGCAGGAAAATTACATTTTCAACGCCTCGCTCCGCGACAACATCCGGCTGGGGCGCCCGGAGGCGGCCGACGACGCTTTGCAAGGTGCTGTCAGGGGAGCCGGGCTGGAAGATTATATTGCAACCCTGCCGGAGCGGGAACACACCCTGCTGGGGGAATATGGCCTGCAGCCGCCCGAAGAAATGGTGCAGCGTATTGCGATTGCGCGTGCCCTGGTGCGCAATCCAGGGATTCTGCTGCTGGATGAAGTCGCCTCCGCGCTGGACCCCGTTGGTGAAGCGGCTATCAACCGGACCCTGCGCGCACTGGCTAAAGACCGCACGGTCATCTCCGTCACACATCGACTCTCCGCAGCCACTGATGCGGAACACCTGGTGTTCTTCGATAAGGGCCGAATCGTAGAGCAGGGAAGCCATTTTGAACTCCTCGGTCTGGCCGGAGCCTATGCGGATTTGTGGAAGAAGCAGGCTGGTTTCCGCCTGTCTTCCGACGGTACGCACGTGGATGTGGACGCTCTTCGCCTGCAGTCTCTGCCGATTCTTGAGAAGCTTGACCTGGATGTCCTGGCCGACCTCGCGCCCTTCTTCGCCACTGAGACTTTCCCCGCCGGTCGCGACATTGTGCGCCAGAACGATGGGGGGGATAAGTTCTACATCATCGCCCGCGGCAAGGTAGAGGTGTGGCGGCTGGAGGAACAGTCCGGCCTCACCACAAGAATGAACATCCTCCAGGATGGTGACTTCTTCGGCGAGATTACGCTGCTGACCGGCTTTCCGCGTACCGCCACGGTGCGCACGCTGACCGTCTGTACCTGTATCTCCCTGGAACGCGGTCAGTTCAACCAGCTGCTGGACCGCCACCCGGCGTTACGCAAGCAAATGTCGGAAGTGGCGCTGGAGCGACTGCAGCAGTCTGCACGGGTCACCTCGGAATAAATTCACCGCCGGGGTGCGAGCAAATCAGCCAGTTCCCGAAGCTGATCGATCACAAGGTCGGGCGGGTCAGTGGTGGTGAACGCTTCCGGCTGAAAGCCCCAATTCACGCCGCAAGCCGATACCCCGGCGTTGCGCGCAGTTTGAATATCCACCGGTGTATCGCCCACCATCCAGGTGACCGCGGTATCCGCAAGACACTCGGCTCGCAGGGTCTCAATGCCGATCGGGTGAGGCTTCTTGAACTCGAAGCTGTTGCCGCCATAGATCCGGAACATCATGCCTGCGACCTTGAGATGCTCCATAATCAACTGGCTGATGCGCACCGGCTTGTTGGTCAGGACGGCCAGCGCAATACCCGCCTCGTGCATTTGCTCCAGCGCGCCGCCCACATGGGGGTAAAGCGCGGTGAAGTCCACGCAATGCTGCCGGTAGTGGGCGAGAAAGAAATCCAGAGCGTGTGTCAATTCCGCTTCGGTGGCGTGCGGCCCCAGTGCGCGCCGGATCAAAACCGGGGCACCATTGCCGATGTAGGAAGACACCACGTCGGCAGGGATGGCCGGGAGTCCCATTTCGCCACGGGTGGCGTTGACGGAGTTGACCAGATCGGTTTTGGAATCGATCAGCGTGCCGTCGAGATCGAAAATGACCAGTGCCATGAAGAAACGCTCACGACGCCGTGCGTTTGCGGCTTGCGGCGGGGCGCGCGGTGGCGCGGGAGGCTGGCTTGCGGCGCGGACGCTTGCCATCAATGCGATACAGTTCCATCTTGCGTTGCAGGGTGTTACGGTGGATACCAAGGTCTTTGGCCGCAAGCGACTGGTTGTTGACATTCCGCGCCAATACGGTTTCGATCATGCCTTTTTCCAGTACCTCCACGGCCTGGCCGAGGAAGAGATCGGCTTTCACAAGTTGATCGATAAGTGTTTGAAACTGGTCCGTCATTCGTACAAGGGGTCCTTAGTTGCCTTCGCCGCGCGCCACATTCTTCCAGGCTTTATTGAGTAACGTATAGCCTTCCTGAAAGCTTTGCCGCAGATCCATCGGTGCCATGGAAACCGCAGTTCGCGAAGCTTCCGTCAGGACCGGGGCAATTCGCGAGTTTACCACTGCGCCGGGTGCGGTGGAGTGTTCGTCGCGGGGGCTCCACGCGATGGAGGCGGTTAATAGTGCCAGGCAGATTGCCCCACCGCGAATCAGTCCGAACACCGCACCCAGCAGGCGATCAGGAATAGAAAGACCAGTGGCCTTCATGAACTTGTTGACAATCCAGCTGACCAGCGTGCCGGCCAGCACAACGGCGACGAACACCAGCAGGAAGCCCAGCAGATTGGCGAGCCGTCGGGAACTCAAAAATGGTTCCAGAACAGACCCGGCCACGCCGTAGAACCAGAATGCCAGCACCAGGCCCCCAACCGTGGCCGCTAATCCGATAATCTCGCGCACAAAGCCTCTGCGCAGGCTGGAGAGAGTGGAGAATACCAGAATGGCGATGAAGACGTAATCGAGCCAGTTCACAAGGAAACGTCCATACCCGTCAGCAGCCGATAGGCTTCGTGATACTTATCGGCAGTACGTGCGATCACGTCATCGGGCAATGGCGGGGCCGGTGGGCGCTTGTCCCAGGTGAGTGTTTCCAGATAGTCGCGAACGAACTGTTTGTCATAGGATTTCTGGGGTCCGCCTGGTGCCCAGGTATCGCGCGGCCAAAAGCGGGAAGAATCGGGAGTCAGAACTTCATCAGCCAGCAGGAGGTGGCCTTCGTGCCAGCCGAACTCGAACTTGGTGTCGGCCAGAATAATGCCGCGCGATGCAGCGTATTCCACGGCCCGCGCGTAGATGGTCAGGGTGAGATCGCGCAGGCGAACCGCCGTTTCGGCACCAATTTCAGCCGCTGCGGTATCGAAAGAAATGTTCTCGTCGTGGCCGGTTTCCGCCTTGGTGGCGGGAGTGAAAATGGGGTGCGGCAGGCGGTCGCCGTCGCGCAGCCCCGCGGGTAAAGGGTTGCCGCAGATCGCGCCGGTTGCCTTGTAATCTTTCCAGCCCGACCCGGCAATGTAACCGCGGGCCACGCATTCCACCGGTTCGATGCGGCAACGGCGAACCAGCATGGAGCGGCCCTTCAGAATTTCGCGATGCGGCGCGAGCAGGGCAGGGAACTGGTCCGCGTCCGCTGTGATGAGGTGATTGGGTACCACATCGCGCAGCAGGTCGAACCAGAACAGCGACATCTGCGTGAGCACGCGGCCCTTGCCCGGAATGCCCTGGGGCAGAATGCAGTCGAACGCGGAAATGCGATCCGTGGCGACAATCAGCAGGTCCTGGCCGACGCTGTAGACGTCGCGCACCTTGCCGCGCGCAATGCGTTCTATTCCGGCAAGGTCAGTGGAAGTAATGGCTGCAAGCACTTTATTTGTGATTGGATTCCGGATCGGTCACCAGCCGGCTGTGATGGCGGCTGTAGCCGAAATAAATAACGAGGCCGATAGCCAGCCAACCCACCAGCCTGGCCCAATTGCCGAGGCCGAGCGAGATCATCATGGCCAGACAGACCAGGATACCGAGGATGGGTACCAACGGGACGAATGGCGTGCGATAGGGCCGCGGTGCATCAGGATTGGTGCGGCGCATGATGATGACGCCACCGCACACGATTACAAAGGCCAGCAGTGTTCCAATGCTGGTCATTTCGCCCAGGATGGAGAGCGGCAGGAAACCGGCAAACACGCTGGTGAGCGCCATCAACAACAGATTGCATTTCCACGGCGTACGGAACCGCGGATGAACGGCGGAGAAAACCTTCGGCAGCAGACCGTCACGCGACATGGAGAAGAATACCCGGCTCTGGCCGAGGAGCATCACCAGGATCACCGACGTGTACCCAGCCAGCACACCCAGCACCACCAGAGTTCCCATGGAACTGTAACCGATATTCTTCAACGCGCCGTAGATGGCGGTTTCGTTCATCTCCGGCGACTTGTAGTCGACAATACCGGTGAGCACCCAGGAGAAGCCGATGTACAGCACCGTGCAGATGAGCAGTGAACCGATGATTCCGATGGGCATATCGCGTCGGGGATTCTTCGCCTCCTGGGCAGCGGTTGATACCGCATCAAACCCGATGTAAGCAAAGAAAATGACGCCCGCTCCACGCATAACGCCGCTGATGCCGAAGTGCCCGAATTCGCCGGTTGTGTTTTCCGGGATGAAGGGCGTGTGCAGATTGCCGTTGATGAACGACCAGCCTACGGCGATTACGGTGATCACAATGGACACCTTAATGACCACGATAACGAAGTTGACACTGGCCGATTCCTGAATGCCGATAATGAGCACAATGGAAACCGCAATAATGATAAAGATGGCGGGAAGATTCACCAGCCCGCCTTCGAAAGGCGATTTCATCATTTGGGCGGGCAGGGTGATGTCGAAGGTCCCCAGCAACCGGACCAGATACTTCGACCAGCTTACGGAGACGGTAGAGGCACCCACCGCGTACTCCAGCACCAGATCCCAGCCGATGATCCACGCCAGCAGTTCACCCATCGTGGCGTAAGCGTAAGTGTAGGCGCTGCCCGCCACTGGAATCATGGTGGAAAATTCGCTGTAACACATGCCGGCCAGGGCACAGCCGAAGGCCGCCACCACGAAAGAAAGAACCACGGCAGGCCCGGCATGTTCGTGCGCCGCCTGGGGCGTAAGGGCAAACAGACCGGCACCGATGATGGCACCAATGCCGAGCGCGATCAAACTCATGGAGCCCAGGGTTTTCTTCAACTGATGCTCGCCGCTCTCGCTCTCGCGGATGATTCGGCTCAGGGGTTTAACGGCAAAAAGGCTCAAATTGAAGGACCTCGTTTCGGTTCAGTATACCCGCTGCCATTCGCGCATTCTCTCCGTCACGCCGGGCAGGGAAAATGGCCGGGGCATCAGGGCTGAAATTACCGCCACCGAATCGGCTCCGGCGGCCCGGCACGCCGCAGCATTTTCCAAAGTGATGCCGCCAATGGCGACGAGGGGGAGTCGGGTGATTGCGCGGACATGCAGCAAGGCGGCAATACCTGTGGCGGGGTCCGGGTGCTCTTTGGTTGTTGTGCCAAAGACGGGGCCGAAGGCGACGTAATTCACTGGTTCTTCCGCTGCGGCGGACATCTGCTCCCTGTTGTGGGTGGAAAAGCCGAGCTGGGCAACGGGGCCTATAACGACGCGGGCGTCAAGGGGGCTCATGTCGTCCTGCCCCACATGCAGCCACGCGGGAATGCCTTCATGGTTCAAAATGGCAGTGTAATCGGCACGGTCGTTCAGTACGAAAGGCACAGCGGCGGTCCGGCACAGCAGGGCGATTTCCCTCGCCTCCTGAAAACGGCCCCGGCTCCAGAAACCTTTATGGCGATATTGAAGAATCTCCGCGCCGCCCTCCAGCATCGCGCCAGCCACCGCCACGCATTGCGCATCGCAGGCTGCCACGGTGGCGGTATCGAGAATTGGATAGACACGGGGAAGAACCAAACAGCATCATCACACGAGTGGCCCGGTAGAATAGTGAAACCCCATGGCACTCCGCATACTGATCACCGAAGAACAGATTCGCGTTCGAATCAGCGAAATTGCCGCGCAGATTGACGCCGATTACCCGGATGGCAAGTTGTACCTGATCGGCATTCTGAAGGGCGCCTGCTTCTTTCTTGCTGATCTGGCGCGGGCCGTGAAGCGCGATGCCTATATCGATTTCATGGGCATCTCCAGCTACGGCAAGAGCAAGACCAGTTCGGGCGAAGTGAAGATCACGAAAGATCTGGACATTACACTGGAAGGCGCCCACGTTCTGGTGATTGAAGACATTATTGACAGCGGTATCACCTTGAGCTATCTGACCGGCCTGCTGGAGAACCGCAATCCGCTGTCGGTGCGGATCGCAACCCTGTTGGACAAACCGGAACGGCGTAAACGGCCGGTGGATGTGGCTTACGTGGGCTTTACGATTCCGGATGAGTTTGTGGTGGGCTATGGTCTGGACTACGACGAGAAGTACCGGAATCTGCCGTCGGTGTGCGTTCTGGACGATCCGGAAGGCGCCACTGGCCAGTAATCAGACGCGCCCCGCGGTTCCAGGTGAAGTACTCAAATGCCCACTGGATCGCAATCAGCACACGGTTTTCAAAGCCCACAATGAAGAGCACGTGGATGAAGAGCCAAAGAAGCCATGCCGGATATCCGGAGAAATGGAACGTCCCCAGTTCCGCCACAGCGCTGTTCCGGCCGATAGTGGCAAGGCTCCCCTTGTTGCGGTAGTGGAAGGCGGCGGGTTGGCGTCCGCTGGCCCGGGCCAGCGCCACTTTCGCGGCGTAGGCGCCTTGTTGCATGGCGGCCGGGGCGACCCCGGCCACCAACTTGCCCGCCTGCACAATGCGGGCAAGGTCGCCCACTACGAGAATGTTTTGGTGGCCGGGTACGCACAGCCATTGATCCACTTCAACCCGGCCCGCAGCATCGAGCGGAGCCCCGGTGCGTTCTGCCAACAGCTTTCCCAGGGGTGACGCCTGCACCCCGGCAGCCCAAAGTACGGTGTGCGCCGAAATGCGGTCTGCCCCAAGTTCCACGCCGCCCGAATTGATGTGCGTAACCGTCGAGTTCAGCAAAACCTGAACACCCAGGCGTTCCAGCGAGCGCAGCGCGCGCAGGGAGAGATCTTCGGGAAAGCCCGGCAGCACGCGCGCCGCACCCTCCACCAGGTAGACCTTCGCCGCGGTAGGGTCGATGTTGCGAAAGTCGCGACGCAGCGTGTCGCGGGAAATCTCTGCGATCGCACCGGCCAGTTCCACGCCGGTGGGGCCTCCGCCCACGATGAGGAAGGTCAGTTCCCCTTCGCGTTCTATGCCGGCGGGCATATTCTCCGCTCTTTCAAAAGCCATGAGAATGCGGGTCCTGATCTCCGTGGCGTCTTCAATGGACTTCAGGCCCGGCGCGAATTCCGTCCAGTCCGGATGGCCGAAGTAATGGTGGGTCGCGCCCGTAGCCACAATTAATGTGTCGTAAGGGAACCGTGTTCCATCAGACACCGCCACATAATTCCCGGATGGATCGATGTCCGTCACTTCGCCCAGTACGACTCGCGTGTTCAACTGGCGGCTGAGTACGTGGCGCAACGGGGCCGAAATCTCAGCCGGCGACAACGCGCCGGTAGCCACCTGGTAGAGCAGAGGCTGAAAGAGATGGAAATTGCGGCGGTCGATCAGCGTGACGTCTACGCCAGCCTGGCCCAGATTCCTCGCAGCGGTGAGACCCGCGAACCCTCCGCCGATGATTACGACTCGATGGGGCATCTACTTCATGTGATCATAGGCCAGTGCGCGAAGCTTCAGATGGTGCCAGCCGCAGCCGTCTGAATGATCCAGGGGGAACACGGCATAATGAAGGTCCGGCCCTCTTATGAAACGTTTGCCCGCCGCGGTTGCCGCGCTGGCCTTTGCCATGACTACACTTGCTGCTGATGCCTCCCTTGAAGACCTCCAACGCATGACCGCGCGGTTTGCCCGCGTTGACCTGCGCGTGAATATAGGCAGGCTTTCCGCAGGCGACCGGCTTGCGCTGGCCAAATCGATTGGTGCGGCCCGCGTTCTGAATAAGATTTTCCTGCGACAGAAGTGGTCGGGGAATGAAGCGCTGGAGGTGAAACTGCGCGCGGATAAATCGCCGCTGGGGCAGGCACGGCTGGATTATTTCCTGCTCAACCGGGGACCCTGGAGTGAACTGGACGGACACAAGGCTTTCCTGCCCGGTGTTCCTGCCACGAAACCCGAAGGTGCCGGTTTCTATCCCGACGACGTGACTAAAGCGGAATTTGAGGCGTGGGTGAAGACCCTCCCGCCCGCTGAGCGTGTGCGCGCGCTGGACTTCTTCAGCGTGATCCGCCGCGATGCCGCAGGCAAGCTGCAGTCGGTCCCGTATTCCGCATCCTACGGCACCGATCTGGAAAACGCCGCGCAATTCCTGCGCGAGGCTGCGCAGGCCACTGGTAACACATCGCTGCGGCATTTCCTCGAAACCCGCGCTTCCGCGCTTTTCTCCAATGACTACTACGCGAGCGACGTGGCGTGGATGGATGTGGACGCGCCGCTGGACGTTACCTTCGGCCCCTATGAAACCTACAACGACGAAATGTTTGGTTACAAGGCCGCATTTGAGGCTTACATCAATATCCGGGACGATGCCGAGACCGCGCGCGTTCGCTTCTTCGGCGATCATCTGCAGGAAGTGGAGAACAATCTTCCGGTTGATCCGAAGTATCGGAATCCGAAGCTGGGGGCGCTGGCTCCCATTCGCGTCGTGAATCAGGTTTACGCTTCCGGTGACGGCGACCACGGTGTAAAAACCGCAGCCTACAACCTGCCCAACGACGAGCGCGTAGTGGCGGAAAAAGGTGCCAAGCGGGTGATGCTGAAGAACGTGCAGGAGGCCAAATTCGCCCGGACGCTGGTACCGATCGCGAAAGTTGTGCTGACGGCGGAGGCGCAGCGCGACCTCGATTTTGAATCTTTTTTCACTCACATCGTCGCGCATGAAATGAGTCATGGTTTGGGGCCGCAGCGCATCACCGTAGCTGGCCGTTCCACTACCCCGCGCCAGGAATTGAAGGAACTCTACAGCGCCATCGAAGAAGCCAAGGCCGATGTACTGGGTCTGTTCATGCTGGATTTTCTGGCGCAGAAGGGCTACATGAAAGTGGATGAGAATCATCTGTACACCACCTACGTGGCGTCTTCCTTCCGCTCGGTCCGATTCGGGGTGCATGAAGCGCACGGCAAGGGCATGGCGCTACAGTTCAACTACCTGCGCGACAGAGGCGCCATCACCAGCGTCGGAGGCAAGTGGAGCGCGGATATTCCCAGGACCAGGGCCGCGGTTCGAAGCCTTGCACATGATCTGCTCACCATTGAGGCCACCGGCGATTACGCGGGCGCCAGGAAGTTACTGGATACGCTGGGCGTTATCCGGCCGGAACTGCAGGCATCTCTCGACCTGCTGCAGGATGTGCCGGTGGACATCCGCAGCATCTTCGTGACCGCAGACGAGTTAGCCCCGGAAAAATGAGCGCTGAAGCCAGACCGCGCCTGTTGATCTTCATCGTCGCGTACAACGCGGAGAAGACCATCGGGAAGGTGCTGTCGCGTATCCCTGTCGCGCTGCAGGAAACTTACCAGACGGAAATACTGGTGATTGACGATTCATCGCGCGATGAGACCTTCGCTCTTAGTCATGCGGCCAGCCGCGCCGGGGGGAGCCCGTTTCCCATCACGGCGCTGTTTAATCCGGTGAACCAGGGCTACGGCGGAAACCAGAAGCTGGGCTATCACTACGCGATTGAGCAGGGTTTCGATTTTGTGGCGCTCATCCACGGTGACGGTCAGTATGCGCCGGAATGTCTGCCGGAGCTGCTGGAACCATTGCGGCGGGGCGAAGCGGCAGCGGTATTCGGGTCGCGCATGTTGCAGCTTTCGGGCGCACTGCGCGGTGGAATGCCTTTGTACAAATTTGCCGGCAATCGCATTCTGACTTTCATTGAGAACAAGCTGTTGGGAGCTTCGCTGAGCGAATTTCACTCCGGCTATCGCATCTATTCGACAAAGGCGCTGACCGCCATTCCTTTTGATCGGAATGATAATGGCTTCTCCTTCGATACCGACATCATCATTCAATTGCTGATCGCGAAGCGCAAGATTGTGGAACTGCCGATTCCGACCTACTACGGCGACGAGATCTGCTACGTGAACGGTACGAAGTATGCGGGCGAAGTGATTTCCTCCGCGTTAAGGGCCAGTATGCAGAAGCTGGGCCTGTTCTACGACCGCAAGTTCGACTGCACCCCCGGCGACCAGTCGCCCTACCAGCCGAAGTTGACCTGGGCCAGTCCGCATACCTGGGCCTGCCAATATATCAAACCCGGCTCAAGAGTTCTGGATATTGGCTGCGCGGGCGGCTACGTGGCGGGGATGTTGGCGGGAAGCAGGAACTGTGTGGTGGATGGCATCGATTCCATGGTGGCCCATGACGCGGGTCTGAACGAGTTCTACCTGCATGATCTGAATGCCGGCCTGCCGCGTATCGATTATTTGCGCTACGACTACATCGTGATGCTGGACGTGATTGAGCACCTTGCCCGTCCCGAAGCGTTTCTCGACGAATTGCGCGAAGCCATCGCCGCGAGCCCCAAAGTGGAAGTGCTCATCAGTACCGCCAATGTAGCCTTTCTGGTCACGCGGCTGATGTTATTCCTGGGGCAATTTAACTACGGCAAACGAGGTATTCTCGACCTGACGCACACGCGTCTGTTCACCTTCGCCTCGTTTCAGCGTCTGGTACGGCAGTCAGGGTTTGACGTGGTGGAGGCGCGCGGCGTGCCCGGACCCTTCCCGCTGGCGTTGGGCGATAACAGCTTCAGTCGTTTTCTGGTGTCGGTAAACCAGGCGTTGATTAGTCTGTTGCGCGGTCTGTTCTCGTATCAGATTTTTCTGCGCATTCGTCCGCAACCCACTCTGCGGGCGCTGCTGCGCAAGGCGCGCGAGGAATCGCAACGCCGTGCAGTGGAGATGGAATCCTCCGGGCAGTGATTTAGAGACAAGTGGCGCGCAGGCCAACTTTCTTGCGCAGAACGTTGAGACGCTTCTCCGGGGGCAGGGAGAGGCGGAAGCGAATCAGTTCGATCAACGCGCGGTCACTTTCGGTGCGAATTACGTCGGCGAGCGCAGCCACGAGCACTTTCGACTTTCCAATCGGGAAATATGTTGCGCGGCGGCGAAGTCATTCGAACGACCTGATCCCGTCGATGCGGCCCATGAAATCAATCTGCAGGCCATGGCTTTGAGTTTGACGATATTGGGGCGCGTGCTGCGAAAGCAGAAATCGATATCGATTGTGGAAATCGGCGCGCCGTGCATGGCGGCGGCCAGGTTGCCGATCAGTACGGCTTTCAGCCCATGTTCTTCCAGCACTCTGGCCAGCAGCGCGAGTTCTGGCTGGGCATCCATGAGTGGAATCCAGACTTTGGGGTCGTTTTGGTGCGGATGAGAGGACTTGAACCTCCACTCCCTTTCGGGAACCAGATCCTAAGTCTGGCGCGTCTGCCAATTTCGCCACATCCGCATGAGGAAGACAGAGGAATTATAGCAGCGCCGGACGGCGGGCATACGCGGAAGCGCGTGTTAACCTGACGGATGCAGGCCTGTTCGGATCTTCCTCTGCGGGCCTGTTTCGCATTTTCGTGAGCCGGTAGCTCAGTTGGTAGAGCATCGCACTTTTAATGCGGTGGTCGCGGGTTCGAGCCCCGCCCGGCTCACCATTATAAGAAATTTGTATTCAACAATATACGGGCCGATATTCTGGTGCACAGTATTTCGGAATCTACTGGCCGCTCGTATGGCAGACAGCGTCCGGCCAAGCTCCGGTTCTGCGCCATCAAATCGCGGAAATTCTTAGCGCCGTGAGTTTCGGTTTGAGATTTCAAACCCGGCAGGCAGAACTGTCTTCGTTTGATCAGGAGAGAGGAAATCTTCCTGAGCAGTCGCCAAGGGAAAGCGTTTCGGTATTGCGATAGGACGAGCCAGCCGCTCCAGCCGTTGAGAGATCCTTCGAGGAAGCCGAGTCCGGTGGATCTGAATTATTCATGAGCATGCTAAATGTGGGCGAGACTTTTTACATACTTACAAAACGCAAAGGTATGCCGGTTGCCGACCGGTTTCTCAGGGACTTGCCCGCGATGCCCATCCAACCCGTTTTTCCCGAGTAGCTGGCCGCGCACACCGACCGCTTCGCCTGCTACTTCCAGTCCCCCGTAAACACATTAAATTCATACGGTGACGTGCCTTTCCAATCGGTCACAAACACCAGTTTTTTTCCATTCGGGGAAAACTCCGGGAACGAGGTAAATCCGCCCAGATTCGTCACCTGACGCAGATTGCTGCCATCCACATTCACTATGTACAGTTCGAACCTGCGGCCGTCGCAGTTGTGTTTGTTCGACGAGAACAGAATCTGCTTGCCGTCTGGCGTGAACGTCGGCGCAAAAGATGCGCAGTTGAAGTCCGTAATCTGCTTTGCGTTGCTGCCATCGGCGTTGGCTACCATCAATTCCATCTTCATCGGGCTGGTCAGATTGTCCCTGAGCAAATCCGCATAACGCTGTTTGGTCTCGGGTGTTGACGGATGATTCGCGCGCCACACAATCTTCTTGCCGTCGCGCGAAAACACCGGGCCGCCGTCGTAGCCGTAACCCTTCGTCAACTGCTTCTTGCCCGAGCCATCCAGGTTCATCGAATACAGATCCAGATCGCCGCCTTCGAGCGAGGTGAAAATCATTTTCTTTGTCTTGAAGTTGATGGTGGCCTCGGCGTCATAGCCGTTGGCCGTGGTCAGGCGCTTCGCGCTGGAACCGTCGTCATTCGCAATGTAGAGGTCATACGAGGGATAAACTGCCCAGACGTAGCCCTTGCTGCGGTCGGCATTGATCGGGCACGCCGGACCCGCCGCCTGGGTTGAAGCGTAGACGATGTGCTTGTTGTCGGGCAGAAAATAGCCGCACGTCGTGCGGCCTTCGCCGCTGGAGACTCGGTGCTGGTCTGAGCCATCCGCGTTCATGATGTACTGCTGGTCGCATTTGGCCTCGCCCCGTGTCGACTGGAAAATGAGGCGATTGCCGTCGGGCGACCAGTAGGCTTCCGCATTCTGCCCGCCACTGGTGAGCTGTTTAATATTGGAAATGTTGGAGAGGAATCCGGAGGGTTCGGCGGCGGCGAATAGTGCGCAGAGTGCGAACGTTGAGAGAAGCGACAGGCGTTGGGGGCTGGTCATGGGTGGGTCCGGGTTTATTATCCACCTATCGAAGCTCGATCACAACAGCCCGCGGCGAACCGCTCACTGCTTCTTCGGTGTCGCTCTGTCCGCGCGGAATAAAACGCGCAGATTTTGCTGATACCGTCGTCGTTTCTTCCCGTCCATCGGCCATGCGGGTAAGGATGGTTCCGCCTTCTACGAAAATCTCAACCGAATCCTTGTCGTGCACATGCAGTGGCACCGGCGCGCCCGTTTTCCACGTGTAATCCCACTCGATGACCCTGGCGTTGTCCAGAACATCCTTCGCACCCTGCCGCGGCCATGCGGCAATGCTGCCGGCCTTGAGCGGGATCTGGGCCGGCGCGGGGTCCTTGATGTCGATCATAATGGCCAGCCGCTCGGGATCGCCCGGGCCGCCAAAGGCCACTTCGCGATGCGTAATGCCGCCCGGCTGGTAGTAGGGGCGGGGAATTTCGAAGACCGGGCCAGGCTTGGGGTCGGCGGGTACCGGTTCGTCCGGTCGCGTCACTGTGATCTGGCCGAAGCGAAGGTACACGCCCGCCATATCGTACAGATGGCGGTGGACCGGCTGCATCACGCCCTTCAGCCAGTTGACTTCCCAGACTGTGACCCGGGCGTTGTCGATGAGCTGAATCGTGCCGGGGCGGGGAAACGCGTGTGGATAAGAATCGGCTGCAAAGGCGCTGAGTGCCGCAGTGGTTGCGAGCACCAATATTGCCTGTCGTGCCTCTGGAAAGCGGTGTGAAGTCATAAAATCCTTTGTGGAACGCAGTTTCGCTACTTTATCACGATTTCCACGTCATCAGCGCTGCCGGCAACTGCCGGAAGGTTCCCACCTACAGGCCGGGCCATTTTGATTGAAGTTGACGGCAAGGGTGATTAGCAACTTTATCTGACAGACTAGCCGGTTGTAGCGCACAAGCATTGCGGTGTCGGGGTCCCCCGTGTACGTTTCGGTCGTAACGGGGGCGACGCTACCTTCTCCGTAACCCAACCAATACGAACTGGTCTTTGCCTTGCCAGCGCGCTGGCGGCCGGTGATGGTGACCGTAGTGCCAACCCTCGGACCAGGGTCCGCCGCCTCTACTCCGACCGTCAACCGGGGTATTCACGCTGGGGCGAGGATGAGATTGGCTACAGTTTTGTTACTTGCGCTGAATCGCATGCCTGCTTACTTCCAGCGGGGACAGACAATACGCCTGCGCCAATACTCCAGTCCCAGCTGGTAATCCGGTGGCCCCGGCGAATACACCGGGGGAGGACTGGCAAGGCCTACCGATTTCAGGTTGAACCGACAAAAGCCATCGTTCGCTCTACCACTTCCGGCAAAACGTTGGCCAGTTCATGGTCGGAATCCATTTCCAGCAGCAAAGCATTGGGGTGGGAGGCAACAAAACTGCGGGATTCGGCGATGGGCACCGTGTCGTCAACCAATCCGTGCAGAAGGAGCGCAGGTTGGCAGAAATCAGGTACTGCCGGGTACTTCCGGGCGTCTTCGATCAGGCCGTAATGCAGCTGGCGGTTGCACTTGTCCCCATAGTGGTAAACCGGCAGCCAGCCTGAGGTGCGCCAGTTGCCGTCGGGATCGGAGCGGGCCAGCCAGCGGGGCAGAAAGTTGAAGGCCGGCGCTAACAAAACAAGGCTAGCTGTCTCCGGATGCCGCGAGCCATAGAGGGCGGCCAAATACCCCCCCATGGAGGAGCCAATAAGGCAGGTGGGTTGGTTTTCCAGCGTATCTTCCAGTATGGCAAGCTGCCCGGAAATCGTCAGATGCTCAAAGTCGCCGCCGTCGAGCGCAGGTATTTCAAGACAAATTCCATGGGATGAGCAGGCGGCGGCGAAAGCCTGGGCCTTACGGGAAAGCGGACTGGAAGCGAAGCCGTGCAGGTAAACGTAGCGCATAAACCGTTTATTTTATGACAGATGCAAAAATAAAACAAAAAACTTTCGCAATGTTGTTGCGGGAGGCTAAAGAGACATGCTACATTGGGTTTGTTCGCGACAGCCTGTGTGTCTCGGATGCAGGGGATGCAGAAAGTTGCAAACCCAAGGCAAACGTGATACGGTTAGAAGGTACGCGAGAGTTAGGTAACAAGCTGTAGTGCCGGTAGCTGAACGGTTCCACGCGGAAGTCATCGCGGCGAGAGCAGGTACAGCAAACATCGGTTGCCAGCGGTAACGGCCTTTCTGTTAGTTCCCAAGGAACTGAATTTTAGCGCGATCCGAGGTAGGGGATGTAATAGTTCCCTGTGACGCACACCGGAAGGTGGGCGATCATATAGCCGGATCGACAAGTTTCGAGGCCCGGTTAGCAACGTTTGCGTCGCAAGAGGTAAACGGGGGGTTAGCCGAGATCTTTGACAATCTGATTAGATGCACTAATTTACTTCGTCAGATAGAACTCTGGGTTTCAACCGGGGCAAGTTCAATCTCACATTATATAAATGAGAGTTTGATCCCGGCTCAGAATCAACGCTGGCGGCGCGCTTAACACATGCAAGTCGAACGAGAAAGTGGAGCAATCCATGAGTAAAGTGGCGTACGGGTGAGTAACACGTGGATCATCTACCCTCTTGTGGGGAATACCGCTGGGAAACCGGTGACAATACCGCATAAGCTCGAGAGAGGAAAGCCCGCAAGGGCGCAGGAGGAGGAGTCCGCGGTCGATTAGTTAGTTGGCAGGGTAAAAGCCTACCAAGACTGTGATCGATAGCCGGCCTGAGAGGGCACACGGCCACACTGGCACTGAAACACGGGCCAGACTCCTA
>JBBROK010000043.1:0-33569 GCA_038229475.1 Bryobacterales bacterium
CCGTTCCGGCGCAATAGAAGGCCGACCGTCGCCCCCATATATCTGGTTGAAACGGTCGTTCATCTCCTTCAGCGCTTCGTCCACCATCGCACGAATCGCCCGTAACGGATGCTTTTCCGGGACTCTCTCCTCGGTCCGTCCATAACTGAATAACTCCGACTGCTGATTGTCGCTGCCTCGCATCTCTCCAGGATTGCAAATAAAGAAGTTAGATGCCAGGGGTTTTTCAGCAGCCTGCTAGCCGATTTGACCGGGCCGTAATGCTGCCGGAGGATTACTCCCCAGAAACGCCTGGGCTGTGATTTACCCATAGCAATCCTACCTTGCCCCGTGGAGTTTTATTGGAGCTTTGGTGCCTCGCCGTAGTTGGTGGTCAAGTCGTCCAAGGTGAGTTCGGTCCGTTCGAGGTGTTCTTGAATCTTGGTTTCGGAAAGGTCTTGGAGGTCGGTACCCTTGAATTGGCTGAAGAATTCTTTAGTACGTTTTTTCAGGTGTTCAAGCCCTTTGTTGGTCATGATTTGCATAGCGTCGTTGAATCCTCCGGCCGGGCTAACAATCTTAGTCCAGATGATCATCATATTCGTGCTCGTCGCGCCGGGATAGTGCTGTTTGAACCAAGCGCAGGAGTTGTTCATCTGACCTGTTTCTTGCTTGTTGATCGCAGCGCGATTTTTGTCGACTTGGTTCTTGCACTCCAGAAGTAGGTAGTGATTGTCCCGCAGTGCCCATAGATTGTCAGGGCCTTCGCGCCACTCCTTATCGGGTCGTTGGGTAACGAATCCGATGGCGATGCCGAGGTCGTTGATAGCTGCTTCAAAATCGTCTGCTGGCACGCCGAACCGCAATTGTTCGGTGATGGCGTCGATGTCCAAGAGTAGGTCCTCGGGGGTTTGGAATTGCTTGCACCAAGCGATGAGGCGCTCGATCCGCTTTTGACCGGTGGCGCTAATGGATTCGACCAACATTCCCGCACGAGGTTTAAGCAGGTACCGGTTGTGTTGGTGCGCGCTGATTTGGAGCTCGTTGGAACGAGTCTTGTCGAATGCTTGCGCGTACCGGGCCATCTCTTGCAGGTACCATCCTTTTTCGTGGCCGGTGATCTTCTCCATATCGAGGAGGTCTTGTAGAACTTCGATGGCACGTTCGGGTTTGTCCCGTTGAAACGCTTGTTCTGAGGTGCGCTCGGCCACTAAGAGGCCGAGCGCCTTGGGCGGTGCTGGCGTGCTTTGGAGCTGCTCCATCTGCTGTTCGTAGTAGTTTTTCCATCCGGCGTCGCGCTTCAGGCACTGGTTAACGAGGTCCACGAAGACGATGAGGGGTTCTGTGCCTGCCGTGATATCTTCTTTGGCGAAATCGGCAATTTCCAGACCGATGCGGATTTGTGTTTGTGTCTGTGCTGAGAAGTACCCTCTTGTCTTTTTGGCGCGAAGTTTTTTGACGAGGTCCGAGCCGGTGATGATAATCGCGCTGTAGTCTTTTTCACCACGCACAGACCTGCCGAGCCCTTGCTCAATTGTCCTAGCTATGCGGATGAGAGTGACTTCGCTGGTGGCGCGGCAGGATTCCGTCCAGCGGTCCGTGAGGGTCTCACCCTGCGGATTGGAGTCGATGATCAGGACGCGACACGCGCTGTCAGGCAGATCGATGCCGTCGTAACGATTGGCAATGACCAGAGCCTTTTCCCCGTCGCCTTTCTTTAGGTTTTCGATGGCTCCGTAGATCAATTTTGCAGTCGCCTGGATGGCGCCGGCGGCTTCCCATTCTTTGGCTCGTTTGAAGCTAGGGGTGATTGCGACGATACCGAAGGGGCGCTTTGGTTGGGGCTTCGCGAATGCCTTAATTATGGTGGCGCGGTCAAGTGCTGCATTGATGAGGCTGGGGATCAAGATCATTTTCTCCCCGGACCATTTCTCGTTCTTATCGACGAGGGGCTGCTTGATCGTTTCGGAGGCCAAGCCAAGCCCTTTGACCAGGAATGCATCGTTCGTGACCGTCGCGCTCATGAAAACTCGGTGTTGGGCTTGCGCGTAAGACCCAAAGCGTTCCAACGGCGGCAGGTGTGGAGTTATCTCGATGGAGGCGCCAGAGATGATGCACGTGCTGTGCTGCAGGGTGTCTTTCAGCAGCGGCCAGGCGTATTTCACCTCGTCGGTCTTGGAGTATTTAGCCAGGATGTCGGCGACGGCGTCGTGGTGGTCGGTCCAGGCCCAGTACGGTACGGGGAGGAACGAGTCGTATTCTCCCTGCTGGATTTCGGCGTGGGTCCCTGTACCTTGCTCCTTGAGATCCGTGCTGAACAGTGCGAGGAGGGGCTGGAACGCACTGTGAGCCTTGGGCAGGCTGATGGTCATTCCGTCGTTAATCGCGTCGATGCACGCGTGGCAGTCGTCCATGACGAGCGCGCCGACCTTGTGTGAATGGGGCCCGAGTCGGAACTTGGTGAGGCCGTTAAAGGCCTTTTGTACAGATGTGATCAAGATTTGTTCGCTGTCGGTGAATGCGTCCGGGAGGTCGTCGGGTGCTGTGCAACTAGGAATACCGAAACGCTTCGCTTGCGCGACGGTTTGGTCGACGAGGTAGTTGTTGGGGCAGATGTACAGTGCCGGTCCAGCGTTCTCGTTCAGCTTTGCTTGAAGGATTAGCAGGCCGATAAGCGTCTTTCCTTGACCCGTGTGCATTTTGATGATGACGTCGCGTGTTGCTCGATGCTTGTTCTGCCATTCGTCGAGAACCCTGATTTGTGCTGGGCGCAGCGGCCCGGTGTCGCTTTCGCGGTCAGCCTTTTCGTAGATCTCCCCCGGAATCAGGGGTTTTGGGCCGTTCTTCGCCGCACTCAGCCGCTTGTTGAAATCCACCATACGGCTTTTGTACCACGCGATCACAAGACCATTGGAGGAAGCTCGGCTGTACGAGAATTGCCTTTGAACCATGCGGTCTGAACATTTCATGGGTTGTTCACCCAAGACCTCGCCGCGCTCGCTGTTTAGGAACGAGAAACGCCGTTATCGTCCCGAAACGGCGTTCTGGGAAGTTGCCCTAGTCCGGGATCGCCGTCCACTTCGATAGATCGAGTTCGAGATTGATCCTCCTTGGGCACCCAGACTGGCTTGGGCACCCAGACTGGAGGGGCTTTAATCCATCCGGTTTCAAGGACTCGCGGCCAGGTCCAGTGACGTCTGCCATTTTGGGTTGCGAAGCGCACCCTGCCATTGTCAGCGCGAGTCCGGCTACTGCGGTCACGAGAGAATATCGGAATACACTTTCATTTTGTGCGTCTGCCCAACCTGCACGTTGCCGCCTGTTGGGCGCGCGTAAGACGGTTTCGGCAATGGGATCGACCCCTCACCGGCGGCTCCCGCCCCGCCGACCATTTCCACCGGATGAGGGTTACGCTGCCAGATGGGTTGTTGGGGTTTTTCCGGATTGCGCCACGAAGGGTAGAACTTGCAACACCACGCGCCGAAGCCCCGTAAACAGCGGGCTTGAATATTGCAGGTTTGAAGTGTCCTATCAGCGGCATGAAATACGGCTATGCCCGCATCCCGGCTATCGACCAGAACGCCGACATGCAGTTGAAGGCGCCGGGGCTGTACCTTTGGCGTACCCTGCAAGAGGAGCGTCCCCTAAGAGTATCAACATTTCGCAACAGACCAAAGCCCGGCTCACCGAAGAAGCCCGGAAGCAAGGTATATCCGTCGATGCGTTGTTGGACCGGTTGATAAACAAACGCGCCGCCGGCAGCCCCGGAGCGGGCAAACGCGAGGCCCCTGCGCTGCCAGTCCTTGATCTCGGACCCATGGGACCGCTTCACCGGCGCGACATCTATAACGATGTCCGTTGAACCGGGAGTGATTGACGCCAACGTTCTGGCCTACGCCCTGAACCGAGCGGCCCCGCAGCATGCAGCATCACAGCCCTTGTTAACGCGACGCTGGACCCGTCCAACGCGCCGTATGTGACGTCACCGATACTTTGCGAGTTCTATTCCCTCATCACCAATCCAAAGCGTTTCCCGAAGGTGTGTCCGCCGCCCAGGCCAAAGAAATCATTTCGGGGCTTTTGCTTTTGCCGGGATTGCACGTCCTGTTGGCACCCACCGAAGTTGTCGCAGGGTGGGTGCAGCCGTTGGCGCGCCACCCCGTTACCGGCGGCGACGTTTTCGATTTGCAGATCGTGGAAACCATGCTGGCGAACGGCATTCGGAGAATTTACACGTTCAATGTGGATGACTTCGAGGTCTTCAGCGAGCTTGTGGTGGTCGAACCGTAAGCCCCCCCCGGGGTTTCTCTGCGGCGCAAAGCGGCGCGGGAACTTTTTAGCCCCCTTCCCTGCCCCTCGTGTTATTTTTGCGAATGACAAAACCGGCATTGGAGAGCAGCTCACAAGCACGTTATCCTCCCGCGTTATCCTAAACGCTATGCAGACCCGTCGCGATACTCTCGTCGCCGCTTTGGCTCTCGTCACCCAGGCGGTGAGCAACGCCCAAACGCAAACGGCGCAGGCCAATCCAGGTTCGGTCCTGGTACACGATCTCCCCAACCTCACCATGGATGACTGGCAAGTGACCGTCAGCGAGGTTCCGTACGAGCCGGGCCGCGTCGGTGCAGTGCATCATCATGCCGGTTTCGTTTTCGCATACGTGCTGGAAGGTGCCGTAATAACCAAAATTTCAGGTCAGGACGAGCGAATCTACAAAGCAGGAGAAATGTTCTACGAAGCACCCGGCGCTACGCATGAGGTTTCAAAGAACGCCAGCCCCACCAAACCGGCGAAGCTTTTGGCATTTATCTTTGCGAAAAAGGGCTCGACCCTGACCACTCCCGGACCAGCCATCGGTGCGCGGTAGAAAACGTCCGACTTAGAGCATTTTTGGAAAAGCTGAGAACCGCTTCCTGACGGGCGCGGCTCGTAAACTGTGGGCTATGCCGCGTATCGACCCAAGAAGAGGACAACAATGACTGAATCCAAAGGTGACCCCCTGCCGTCACCGCTTTCACTCGCGGAATTCAAAAAAACGCGCAAGCCGCTACGTGACGTCAACAGGCAAGCCGCAGATAAGCTGAATGCGCTCGACAGGCTCGCGGTCTGGACCACCGAGCGGGTGGGTACGATGGGTTTTTTCCTCGTTATCTTTATCTGGACGGTACTTTGGCTGGGCTGGAACGTGCTGGTGCCGCCGGACCTTCGATTTGATCCGCCGATGGGCTTCGTCTTTTGGCTTTTTATATCCAATTTGATTCAGCTTCTGCTCATGCCGCTCATTATGGTGGGCCAGAATATTCAGGGGCGTAATGCCGAGGCACGCGCGATCAATGATCTGGAGATAAACGTAAGGGCCGAGCAGGAAATTGAGCTGATTCTAAATCATCTTGAATATCAAAACGATATTCTGATCACCATGCTGCGGAAGCTCGGTGCCGATCCGGGCGAAGCGTTTCAGAAGGGGAAGCCATAGAGCCTCTGCAGTACCGTTCTGTATCGATGAGTATTTCAACTCCCTCTAACCGGGGGTGGAGCCGCACGGCACACCAGTCACATTCAGCTCACGTGGAGTTCCCCCGCACGGGAGGACGGCGGATGAGGCGAGGGATCGATTTGACAGCCGAAGAACAGCCCGGTACGGGCTTCAAAGAACTCCTGTCGGTTTTGAACGCATACCGCGTTCAGTATCTGGTGTTGCCACGCATGTCGCGCCCTGAATCAATTCATCGGGCTTCGCGCTACCGGCAGTATTTCCCCATCCCCCCATTTCCCCTCACCCAACCAATGCGACAATAAAGGTTCAAATTCCAACCCCGGAGGATTGCCAGTTGGGTGTACCCATATCCCAGATGTGGACGGTAGCGACCTACGTGCTTCGGCAGAAACTTGCCGGACGCCATCGCTATCCTCTTGTCCTCATGCTGGAACCACTGTTCCGCTGCAATCTGGCCTGCGCCGGCTGCGGCAAAATTCAATATCCCGCCCACATCCTCAAACAGAATCTCTCCCCGGAGGAATGTTTCAAGGCTGTGGAGGAGTGCGGAGCCCCCATGGTCTCCATCCCCGGCGGCGAACCCCTGATGCACCCGGAGATCGACAAGATTGTTCAGGGTCTGGTCGCGCGCAAAAAATACATCTACCTCTGCACCAACGCCCTGCTGCTCAAGGAAAAACTTCATCTCTTCCAGCCCAGCAAATACCTCACTTTCTCCGTCCACATGGATGGGCAGAGCGAACACCACGACCTCTCCGTTTGCCGTGAGGGGGGCTACGAAATTGCGGCCGAGGGCATCCGCGCCGCCGTCAAGCAGGGCTTCCGCGTCACCACCAACACCACTCTTTTCGATGGCACCGATCCCAACTCCGTGCGCCTGTTCTTCGACGAAATGACGGCGCTTGGCGTGGAAGGCATGATGCTGTCTCCCGGTTACTCCTATGACAAGGCCCCCGACCAGCAGCACTTCCTCGGTCGCGCCCGCACCCGTCGCCTGTTCCGCTCCATTCTGTCGAATCGCAAAGCCGACTGGCGCTTCAATATGTCGCCGCTCTTCCTCGAATTCCTCATGGGCAAGCGCCACTACCAGTGCACGCCCTGGGGTATGCCGACCTACAACCTTTTCGGCTGGCAGAAGCCCTGCTATCTGCTGCAGGATGGCTACGCCGAGACTTTCCAGGAACTCATGCAGTCCACCGCCTGGGAGAACTACGGCACAGAATCCGGCAATTCGAAATGCGCCAATTGCATGGTGCATTCCGGCTATGAAGCCACTGCCGTCCACGACACCTTCAACACCTGGCGCGGCTTTTTCGATAACGTCAAAGCCACTTTCTCATCGCGTTACCGCGATCCCGAAGCGCTGGAAATGCTGAAAGCATCGCCCGACCTTGTTCAAATAAAGCCCGCGCAAATCGAGGAGCCGGTTCTTGAATCCCGATGAACTCGAAGTCGCCCCTGGCTTCGCTCACGAGAACCTCGAAGGCCGCATTTATGAATCCGAAGACCTTCGCGAAGCACTCGAAAAGGCCTTCGACTACCGCGGTGATGTCACGCTGACACTCCGCAGCGGAGAACGCGTGGAAGGTTATATCTTCGACCGTCGCCCCGATTCCGCCATCCGCCTCATCCCCCGGGGTGACCCCACCAGACGGACCATCGCCTGGCACGACATTTCCGGTGTAGCCTTTACCGGTCGCGACACCGCCGCCGGTAAAAGCTGGGAAGCCTGGATGAAGAAGTATCACGAAAAGAAACAGGCCGGTGAGACCAACATCCAGCTCACCCCCGAATCGCTGGACTAAACCGGGCGCGCGACTTTAGTCGCGTCCTTCAGCTAACATTAACCCCATGACCTGGCATCCTCTCTGGCTCAGCCTCGAAGTTGCAGTCATCGCCACCGCTATCTCTCTCGCCCTCGGCCTTTGGTTCGCCTGGCTTCTCGTCAATCGTGAATTCACTGGCCGCGAAGTGTTGGACGCGCTCACCACGCTGCCCCTCGCCCTCCCCCCCACCGTCCTCGGCTATTACCTGCTGGTGGTGCTGGGCCGCAACAGCTGGATCGGACGCGCCTGGGAATCCGCCACCGGCGCGCCCCTGGTCTTTACCGTTAAGGCCGCTGTCATTGCCGCCGCGCTCCATGCACTGCCCCTCGTGGTGAAGTCTTCCCGTGCCGCTCTGGAGTCTGTCGACCGCGCCTGCGAACGCGCCGCGCGCAGTCTCGGTGCCACTGAACTACGAGTGTTCTGGAAGGTTAGTCTGCCCATGGCTCGCCGCCCGGTCGCTGCGGCAGCGGCACTCGCCTTCGCCCGCTGCCTGGGCGATTTCGGTGCCACCCTGATGATCGCCGGAGACATCCCGGGCCGCACCCAGACTGCCGCCATCGCCATCTATGACGCCGTCGAATCCGGCGACGCCACTACCGCTAAATGGCTGGTGATCGCCATCTCTGTAATCACCGCGGCCATCGTTTTCCTCGCCAATCGCCTCGAAAGGCGCCGGACCAGCGCCGCATGATTCGCGCCCAGATCAACAAACGCTACACCGGCTTCGAACTCAACGTGGACTTTGAAGTTGCAGCCGGCGTAACTGTTTTGTATGGCCCCAGCGGAGCCGGCAAGACTCTCACCCTTGATGCCATCGCAGGCTTTACCACGCCCGATTCCGGCCGCATCATGCTGGATGACCGCATTCTCTTCGATGCCGGTGCCAGGGTCAACCTTCCGGTGCGCGAACGGTCCGCCGGCTACGTGTTCCAGAGCTACGCGCTGTTCCCGCATATGACTCTGCGGGAAAATCTGGTCTTCGCCGCCAATAAACTTCCGCGCCTCGAACGCCACCGCCGTATTGCGGAAACCCTGGAGCGGTTCCGACTCACCCCTTTCGCGGCCCGCAAACCAAATGAGCTTTCCGGCGGCCAGAAACAGCGCGCTTCCCTCGCCCGCGCCCTGATCGCAGACCCCCGCATGCTCCTGCTGGATGAACCCGCTCAGGGCCTGGACGTCACGCTTCGCGCCGAGCTGTTTACCGTGGTCGAGCAGATTCGCCGGCAACTGGAAATTCCTGTGCTTCTCGTCACCCACGACCTCGAAGAATGTTTCGCCCTCGCCAGCCAGGTCTTGATCTACGAGGCCGGCACCATCGTCCATCGCGGCCCGCCGCTCGATCTGCTGCGCAATCCTGGCAGCGCCCGGGTGGCGTTGCTGATGGGTGGATTCAATGTCTACGAAGCCGAAGTGGTCGCGCTCGATCCCGGCCAGCAGACCAGCCGGCTCTTGCTGCTGGGCAGCGAAATCAACGGCCCGCATCTGCGTGGCGTCTTCAAAGGCGATCGCGTGGCGCTCTGCGCACGGCCCGAAGAACTCTGTCTCGTAACAGGCCCCGGCCCCAACCGAATTCGTGCCCATGTCCGCCGCATAACCGAACGCCCGCAGTCCGTTCAGGTCGATTTCGGCGATGCCCTCATCGTCGATGTTCCCCGCTCCGCCTGGGCTGCCAGGGAGGGGAGTAGCAATGAAGGTGGCTGGTGGATTGAAATCCCCCCCGCCAGTCTGCGCCAGATCAGCCGTGCCAATTTACAGGAGTCAACCAAATGACGATCTACCCGGTCGAGTTCGCTTTCGCCGCGTCCGCCCCCCTTGCGTTCGCACCCGGCGAAGCCCCTAACGTATTTCGCGGCACTCTCGGTGCCCTGCTCCACCAGACCAGCCAGTATGACTATAAGCGCATCTTCGCGCCAACGGCCTTCAGCGGTCCCAGCGGGATGCACGATCCGCCCCGCCCGTTCGTCTTCCGCCCGGTTGTTCACCAGACCAGCCATCTCTTCACGCTACCCATGAACCTGTTCGATCCCGAAGCCGCGGAACCCATTCACTGCGCCTTCGCAGCTCTCGATGGTGCCCGCCTGCGTCTTCGTGCCCGTCTGGTGGAGATGCGCACACTCCCGCCTGTCGAACTCGATCTGGGTATGAGCCCCGCGCCGGTAAGTCAGTGCCGCGTGGACTTTCTCACTGCCACCGAACTGAAGGCCGGTGGCAAAGTGTTGCGCGAGCCCGATTTCGCCATCCTTCTGGCCCGCGCTCGCGATCGCGTCAGTGCCCTCTGTTCCATCTACCAGCAGGCGCTTCCTGAGATCGACTTCGCAGCCCTGGGGGAACGTGCCAAAGCTGTCGTCACCACGCGCTGTGACGTGCATGAAGTAAAGGCATGGCGCGAGAGCAGCCAAACTGGTGAGACCCATAGCCTGGGCGGCTTCGCCGGTGTCGCCGAATACGCCGGGGATCTCGCTGAGTTCCTTCCCTGGCTGCAGGCCGCGCAATGGACCGGTGTCGGTCGTCTCACTCCCTGGGGCAACGGCTACCTGCAGGTGGGCACATGAAGCTGCTCATTTTTTCTGATATCCATAGCGATGCCCGTGCGCTCGAACGCCTCATGGATATTGAGGCCGACTACTACTTCTCAGCCGGTGACCTGGTCAACTGGGCGCGCGGTCTCGATGTTATGGGCGAGATTCTGAAGCACCGCGCCGACCGTATGTACGTCATTCCCGGCAACCACGAATCAGCACCGCAGATCGCCGATTTTTGCACGACGTTCGGCTTCCACGACTTCCATGGAGGACGCACGAAGATCGGCGAATTCGAAGTCGTCGGCCTCGGCTATTCCAATCCGACGCCCTTTGACACCCCGGGCGAATATTCCGAAGCGGAACTGGCCACCCGCCTGCATCCGTTCGATGGCATCAAGCCGATGATCGCCATCTGTCACGCGCCGCCCTGGGGAACCATGCTCGACCGCATTACCAATCTGAAGCATGCCGGCTCAAGATCGATGCGGGAATTTCTGGAGCGCGAGCAACCGCGCTACTTTTTCTGCGGCCACATTCATGAAGCCGCAGGCGCACAGGAAAAACTGGGCGTCACCTCCGCCATGAACGTAGGCAAGAAAGGTTATCTGCTTGACCTCGATCAACAGGCAGAACAGGGGTTTATCTAATCGAATGGCAACTTTAGGATTTGTGGAATACGAAGATGCGAGCCCGGAAGTCCGTGCGGTTTACGACGACATCATGGCCACTCGCAACGTGAAGTGGATAACCAATTACTGGAAGGCAATTGCGCACGATCCTGCGACGCTGCGCCGCACCTGGGAGAGTATCAAACAGATCATGGCCCCTGGCGCGCTCGATCCGCTCACCAAGGAAATGATCTACATTGCGGTCAGCGCCACCAATCAATGCTCCTACTGCATTGCGTCGCACACCGCCGCGGCCCGCAAGGGCGGAATGTCCGACGATATGTTTAAGGAACTGATGGCCGTCGTCGGCATGGCCAACGAAACCAATAAAATGGTTTCCGGCTATCAGGTCGAAATCGACGAAAAGTTCCTCACTATTCCTCCGAAGCCGTATGTGAAACCGGCTCCACCGGCACCTCATAAAAGCTAAGCGCGTTATCGCCCTGGCGCAGCACTCGCGTTCGCTGCATCGCCCCGCAGCTCTCCGGGGTCTGGTAGCGAATTGAATGCTGCACAATTGCCATTTGCGGCGGATGCGCTGCCATGGCGTCAAAGATCTCCGTATACTCGCTCTCTTTGCCGTAGGGCGGATCGGCGAAAACAATGGCATCTTCCATGCTGGCGAGGTAAAGCGCGGCCGCGCCCTTGATAATGCGGCCCTTTGCTTTGATCTTCAGCGATGCCAGATTCTCTTTGATCAGTTCCACCGCCTGCTTGTTCTTCTCAATGAAGATCACCTCGCGGGCGCCCCGGCTGATGGCTTCAATGCCGATGGCACCCGTGCCCGCGCACGCGTCCACAAAGCGCGCTCCCTCGATGACCGGCATCAGGATGCTGAACAGCGTCTCGCGCATCCGGTCGGGCGTAGGTCGGGTACTGGTGCCGGGCAGCGAAGCCAGGCGGCGAGATCGGAACTCTCCGGCAATTACACGCATTTTGTCTTATCCCACCTGTACCAGACCATACCGGCGCTGCCAGTGGCCCTTGATATATTCCACTGCTTTCGCGAACTCTTCGGGCGATGGCGGATGCTCCACAAATACCTTTGCCTCATGTCGTGCCGCGGTCAGAATATCCGGGTCGCGCAGAATGTTCGCGATCTTGAGCGATGGCAGGCCGGATTGCTTTGTCCCGAAAAATTCGCCCGGCCCGCGCAGCTTCAGATCCATTTCCGCAATCACGAAACCGTCCTGTGAATCCACCAGCGCGCGGATCCGTTCCTTGGCGCCATCGTTGAGCTTTTCCGTGATCAGCATGCAATAACTCTGCTCGCTGCCCCGGCCCACCCGACCCCGTAACTGGTGCAACTGCGCCAGACCAAATCGTTCCGCCTGCTCCACCAGCATCACCGTCGCATTGGGCACGTCCACACCTACTTCAATCACCGTCGTGGCAACCAGAATCTTTGTACGTCCACTCTTGAAAGCTTCCATCGCCGATTCCTTCTCAGCCGATCCCAGCCGTCCATGTAGTAAGCCTACCGGCACATCCGGAAACACCTCTCGCGAGAGATGTTCAAACATCTGCTGCGCCGCCTTCATCGCCTGCGTCTCTGATTCCTCAATCACCGGATACACCACATACGCCTGACGGCCCAGGTCAATCTCCCGCCGCAGTTCGCTGTATGCCAGTTCCACTTCCGGCGCGGTGTAATGCTTCGTGAAAATCTTCTTGCGCCCGGGCGGCAATTCATCAATGGTGGAAACATCCAGATCGCCATACAGCGTCATCGCAAGTGTTCGCGGTATCGGCGTGGCCGTCATCACCAGCACGTCCGGTGTAATGCCTTTCTGCGCCAGACCGTAGCGCTGCATGACGCCAAAGCGATGCTGCTCATCCACAATCGCCAGCCCCAGCCTGGCGAACTCCACGTCTTTCTCAATCAGCGCGTGCGTGCCGATTGCCACCGGAATCATTCCCAACCGCAGCATCTCGCGAATCTTCGTTTTCTCCCGCGCCGCCGACGACCCGGTGAGAATTGCCACCTCGTAACCCAGCTTCCCGAACAGCGGTCGCAGCCCCAGGTAGTGCTGTGTCGCGAGGATTTCCGTGGGTGCCAGAATCGCCACCTGGTAGCCGTTTTCCACCGCGATCACCGCCGCCTCCGCCGCTACAATCGTCTTGCCACTTCCCACGTCGCCCTGCAGCAGACGGTTCATGGGATGCGGACTCGCCATATCCGCCGCGATCTCCCCCAGCACCTTCTTCTGCGCGCCGGTAGGCTTGAACGGCAGCAGTTTTTTGATCTGTTCGCGCACCCTTTTGGTGAGCTGAAATTCGATACCCGGAATGGATCGCCCGCGCTGTCGCTTGATCTCCAGCCCGCATTCCAGCCAGTAGAACTCTTCGAAGATCAGCCGGAATTGCGCCTGCGACCGGAAGTCATTCAGTATCCGGACCGGCGTTCCGGCGACAGGAAAGTGCGCGCCGCGGACGGCTTCCGTGCGTGTGGGAAATTTCAGGTGCTCGCACAAACTTACCGGCAGGCGATCTTCCAGCGGCCCAATCTCACCCAGCACGCGGTACAGCAGGGTTCGCAGCAGCCGCGTGTTCACCTTACCCGCCGCTTCGTACACCGGAACAATACGGCCCGTGTGCAGCGCGTTGTCTTCGTCCTCGTCGTCGGTGAGCAATTCGTGGTCCGGGTGCATCATCTGCAACTCGCCGCGCCACGAATCGAACTCCACTTTACCGAACAAGGCCACCCGCGCTCCCGGCTTAAACCGGTCCACCAGATAAGCCCCGTGAAACCACTTCGCAAGAATTGTCGCGCCGGAGGAATCGGTGAAAACAGCCTCAAACAACCCCAGATTGCGCTTGCGAAAACCGCTGACTTTGGCGGTTTTCACCTCGGCAATAACGGTTGCCAGTTCGCCCGGTGCCAGTTCCCGAATTGGTTTCAGATTGCTGCGGTCTTCATAGCGAAAAGGGAAGTAGTGGAGTATGTCTTCCACGGTTTCCAGACCGCGCGTAGCCAGCATTTCCGCGCGTGCGGGGCCTACGCCTTTAACATAAGTGAGAGCAGTGTCGAGCGCGAGGGCCAAATTCGAGTTTACGGCGCTGGTGCTGATTGCCGCGCCTCTCTGCATCGCCGCGCCCACATTCAACGCCGATATTCTCCCCATCCTGCGCGAACACTGCCAGCCGTGCCACCGCGCCGGGGAAATTGGCCCCATGCCGCTGACCACTTATGCGCAGGTGCGGCCATGGGCCAAAGCCATCCGCCAGGCCGTGGTGTCGCGCAAAATGCCGCCCTGGTTTGCCGACCCGCATACCGGCCCGTTCGCCAACGATCCCTCGCTTTCCGATGATCAGGTCTCCGCCATCCGCGATTGGGCAGATGCCGGGGCTCCGCCGGGTCCGGACGTCGAATCCGTGCCGCCACCGCCGCCGCCTTCGCTGAAGCCCGATCTCGAACTGCGCATGCCACGGCCGTTCCGTATCGCCGCCAAAGCTGTGGTCGGTTACCAGTACATCGTGCTGCCCCACGTCTTCACTGCCGACCAGTGGGTTCGCGCGGCTGAAATCCGCCCCTCCGACCGTACCGTCGTCCATCATGCGGTTCTCTACGTGCGTGAGAAAGATTCCGCCTGGCTCCGCGATCGCAATACCAATTCCCGCGACATCACGTCAGATATTTTAGCCGTTTATACTCCCGGTTCCCCCATCATGCAGTGCCCGGAAGGCATGGCAAAGAAGATTCCTGCGGGTGCCGACCTCGTCCTGCAGGTGCACTACACCTCGCGCAACCAGCCGGTCACCGATCAAACCACGGTGCGTCTGGAATACGCGAAGCAACCACCTTCTTCGCGCGTCCTCACCCTGCAAATGTCGCAATATGATCTCCGCATTCCGCCCGGCGCAAAAAACTACCGCGCTTCCATTGCCGGAACTTTGCCGCGCGATGCCCTGCTGCTCAGTATGTTCCCCCACATGCATCTGCGCGGCAGCGGATTTGAGTACCAGGTTCTGCACCCCGCAGGTCGCGTGGATACTCTTCTGCGCGTGAGCCGCTACGATTTCAACTGGCAACTCACCTACACGCTGAAAACCCCTCTTGCCTTGAAAGCGGGTACGCAACTGCTCTTCACCGGTTACTACGACAACTCCGCGGCCAACCCGCACAATCCCGATCCCGCACAACGGGTAGAGTGGGGCGACCAGAGTTGGGAAGAGATGCTGGTCGGCTTCTTCGATGTCGCGGTGCCACCGGAACTCGACAAGCCCGCTTTCTTCGTCCGGCAGAAAGATCCTTTATGATGGTGAGACCGTATGTCCACCAATGTTGAACGTGAGATTCGCGCTGATCTGTCCAAAGAAATTCCCTGGGATCTGGTTACCACCTTTTCCACCATTGTTCGCGAGTCCGGGACGGAAGGGGAATGGAAGGCCGCTCAGTACATTTTCGACAAACTGAAGAGCTGGGGCGTGGATGTCACCATGCACACTCCGGAACTGCTCATCAGCGTGCCACGCGGCGCGAAGCTGCATGTCCCCGGCCTTGGTTCGGTGCGCGCCAAGACCCCCGCTTTTTCTGCCTCCACGCCCGGTCTGGAAGCCGAAGTGATCTACATCCCGGCGAAAAAAGTAGAGAAAATTGAGGACATGTTCTCCATCGGCGGCGCTACCGGCGACCTCACCGGCAAGATCGTCATCACCGAGGGCATGGCCATGCCTCTGCGCGTCCGCGAGAACGAGCAACTGGGCGCGGTGGCGCAGATTTACGTCCACCCCGGCCAGCCCATCCACGAGGGAATTTGCACCACCATCTGGGGCACTCCCACGCTCAGCAGTCTGGACCGCAAGCCGAAGACGCCCATCATTTGCGTTAACAACGAAGACGGCAGGAAGATCATCGAGCTGGTGAAGGCCGGAGTTTTGCGCGTACGCCTCGAAACCAAACTCGATGAAGGCTGGGTCAAGTGCCCGCTCAACTCGGTCTGGATTGAAGGCACTGAAGAGCCGGAGAAATTCATGCTGGTCCACGGGCACCTCGACTCCTGGCACGAAGGCATTGGCGACAACACCACCGGCGATGCCTCTCTGCTGGAACTGGCCCGCGTCTTCACGAAGAACAAAGGCAAGCTGCGCCGCTCGCTCCGCATCTGCTGGTGGCCCGGCCATTCCCAGGGGCGCTACGCCGGCTCCACCTGGTACGCCGACGAGTTCGCGGGCGAACTCTCCCGCAACTGCATCGCCCAGCTGGATATCGATTCCCCCGGTTGCCGCCACGCCACCGAATACACCGACGACGTGATGTGGATGCGCGAAGCCGACACCTTCTGCAAAGACCTCATCCGCGACGTCACCGGCAAGGAATCACGCGGCAAGCGCCCCATCCGCGCCGGCGACTATTCCTTCAACCAGATCGGCCTCACCAGCTTTTTCATGCTGCTCTCCAACATTCCCGCGGAGATGCGCCAACAACTGGGACACAACTACATTGTGGGTGGCTGCGGCGGCAACACCGCATGGCACACCGAGGCTGACACCCTGGAAGTTGCCGATCCCGAAGTTCTCTACACCGACCTCAACATTTACGTTGCGGCAATTACACGCGTATTGAACGCCGAGATCTTCCCGTTTCAGCAGTCGCACGCCGTGGCCGAAATGCTGGAGCAGTTGGAGAAGTACCGCTCGGAACACCTGAATCTGGATGATGCAATCGGCGCAGCCCAGGCTCTGAAAACTGCGCTCGAAGCCTTTGAGCAGGCCGCCCCCGGTGCCCCCGCCGCCAGGCGCGCCGCCTTCAATGAAGCCATCATGGACCTCGCCCGTATCCTCGTTCCCCTGAATTACGCGCGGGGCGAGCGGTTCGATCACGACCCTGCGATCCACCTCGGCATCATTCCGCGCCTCGACCGTATTCCGCTGCTCGCCGCCATGACCGCCGACCACACCCGCTATCGCTCGCTGCAAACCGAGATGACCCGCGAGAAGAATCGCGTGGTAGATGCTCTTTACAGCGCGAAGCGCATTGTTGACCGGGTGCTGGCCGCATAAACTGAAATGACCGCGTCCGGTCTCACTTTCGCCGCCGTGCTGGTGGTCTATATTGCTGCTCTGTTGGCTATCGGCATTGCGGGCTATCGCCGCACGAAGACTTCCGACGACTTCCTTATCGCGGGACGCTCCATAGGCCCCTGGGTCGGCGGTGCGGTTCTGGCCGCTACCCAAATCAGCGCGGGCACTTTCGTCGGTACCGCGGGCCGCCACTACATGGCGGGCGTCAGCTTTGCCTGGGTGTGGCCCGGTGTCTGGTTCGGCTGGCTGATCTCCGCGCTCTTCGTCGCCCCGAAATTGCGCGAGTTCGGTGCCCGCACCATTCCCGATTTCCTTGCCGTGCGTTACTCCAGCAAGACCGCGCGTGGCCTTTCGGCGGTGTTCATCATTCTCGCTTACATGGTGCAGTTAATCGCGCAATACCAGGCTTGCGGGGAAATCTTCCAGGCCATCTTCGGCCTCGACCCCATGTGGGCCATGCTGCTGCTGGCGGCCAGCACGCTGTTCTACACCATGCTGGGCGGCGTCCGGTCCAGTTCTTACATCGATTTCCTGCAGGTCCTGATCATGATCGGTGGCCTGCTTATCGCCGTGCCCCTGTTGCTTTACCGCACCGGCGGTCTTGCCACCGCCGGGCAAACGCTCACCTCGCTTGACCCGCGCCTCACCGGTTGGTTTTACAACTGGAAAATCATGCTCGGACTCGCGCTCTCTTTTGGTCTCACCATGGCCGCGGCGCCGTATGAGATGGTCCGCTTCTATTCCATGAAGAGTAAAGCCGTGGTGCGCAACGCCATCGGTGTCTGCTTCCTGTTTCAGGCGGTCATCGGCGCCTGCATCATGATGATTGGAATCCTCACGCGCGCACTCTACCCGCACCTGGCGTCCGCCGACCAGGCGTCGAGTGTAATGGCGCTCAACGTCCTTTCCCCGCTGGCTGGATCGCTCTTCATTGTGGCCATGATTTCAGCCATCATGGGCTCGTCGAACGCCATCCTGCTGGTGGTCTCCGCCGGTATTTCGCACGATATCTACGGCACGCTTCTCAAACCCGATGCCTCCGATCAGACGCGTCTTCTGCTCAACCGTGTCAGCATCTTCGTCCTCGGTCTGGTTCCCATCTGGTTTGCGCTGAAGAAATTCGCCGACGTGCAGGAACTGGTGCTGGTTCAGACCCGGCTCATCGGCAGCTTCTTCTTCATTCCCATGATCTTCGGCCTCAACTCGAAGTACGGAACCGGTGCCGGAGCCCTGGCGGGAATGGTGGGCGGCTCCATCGGCTGCGTCGCATGGGCATGGTGGGGCATTCAATATGCGCCGAATATCGACGCCATAGAAGTCGGCATCGCAGCCAACGCGCTCTGTTACTTCACGGTCAGCGCGCTTACCCGGCCGCAGCAGCCGCAGCGCCCGGTTGAGGCCCTCGCATGAGGCTGCTGGCCGTCTCCGCTGTGTTTGCGTCCGTCCTGCAGGCCGCTCCGGTTATCTCCCGGTACTCCGCTGAAATTCACCGCGAATCTGCCAGCCAGTACATTGTGAAGGTCGCCGTTCAGGTGGGAGGTGGCGAATGGGTAAAGCCCACCTTCACTCTGGGACCCTTCGCCGCCGGAGCCTTTGAGGGTTGCGATGGCTGCACCGCACAACCGGTCGGCATTCTGCAGCGCCTCAGCCCGGCCGCGGGCTCACTGAACCTTGTCTACCGTGTGGCTGCCGCACCCGGCGGCGAGCGCGAATATATACCGCTGGCGGTTCCGGAAATCCCTGGCAAAGCGGTCATCGGATCGGTGGAAGTAACTCTGCTGCCAGGTGAAGGCGTCATGTTGGAGGGCGACATCTTCCCCACGTTCACTGCGGCTTCCGATGGCCGGTGGATTGCCCGTATGGCCAACATGGTGAACCATGTGGAATTTCACACCGGCTCTTCGCAGAAATGGCTCGGGCCGCGTCAGTGGAGTGACCTTGCGGTGATCCTGATGATCGCCGGCGGTCTGCTCCTTCGTGCTGCTCTCACGCGAAAGGCCAAAGCCGCATGACCCCCACACCCGGCTTCGGTGCCAACTTTTACGGCTACTTCGTCTATGCCGCGGTGTGGATCGTGGGCTACTTTCTACTCGCCGGGTATCTGAATCGCAGGGACGGAAAGTAGTTCAGTACGCGGAATCTGTTACTTGAGTCTGCCGATCTTGCGTGCCAGCGCAACCAGATCAGATTCCGACCGCTCAGTACGCTCTGACCATTCCAACCGGAAGAGTCTTTTCCGATACAGACAGGCCAACCCGGCGTTGCCCGGTTACCGCAATCCGAGGTAGACCACCTTCAAACCAACCCGCAGTGCCGGGTAGTAGATGTAATCAATCAGCCGCCAGCCGATCAGCAGGCCGATAAACGCAAAGCCGCGAATTTGCATTTGCAGATCCTGCAGTTTGCCCGCCATCCGGTCTGACATCAACAACGGCAACGCGCCCCATCCATCCAGCGGCGGTACCGGCAGAAGGTTGAAGCAGCCAAGCAGCACATTCAGGGACAGGAAGATGCTCAACAGCGTCGCAATTCCCTCCATCACACCATCACCGGAGGCCGCGCTCACAATGTGGTGCGCCGTAATTTGCCCGGAAGTGAAAATGCCAATCGCCAGTCCGATACGCATCAGTATCGCCGCCAGCAGCGCGATGGTGAAGTTCGCCGCCGGACCCGCCAGCGACATCCACGCCGCACGCTTCGGATATCGCCGCGCCCAATGCGGATCGTAAGGCGCGCTGGCCCATCCAACCAGGCTGGAACCCGCCGTGCTCCAAAGCACCAGAAGGGGCATCAGAACCATGCCAAACATCTCGCGCCGCACGTGAGGCACGGGGTTCAACGTCACCTGACCACCCTCAAAAGCGGTCATGTCACCGCCCATCTTCGCGGCCAGAGCGTGCGCGGCTTCGTGGCACGTGGTGGAGAGCAAAAATACGACGTAGAGGATGAAACCGACTACCAGTTGATCGGGGTTCATGGGCAGCGCCAGTATAGCAGCCGCCTAACCATCCTGGGTGCATTTCTGCTAAGCTCGAAGTGGAGGAATTTCATGCGTATCGTTGCGTCACTGGGTCTATCGCTGGCCCTGCTCACCGGGTGCAGCCAGAGCCCGAATACTGCAGCCACCAGCGCCCCCGCAACGGTTGGCGCACCGGAACAAACCGCTACCGTGAAGTTGAAGGACGGTGGTACCTTCACCGGAACCGTGAAGAGTTCTGATTCCATGGCGATCACTCTGCAATCTGCCACCGGGGCCACCAGAACATACCCCATGACCCAGGTTTCATCCGTGAATTATGCTACCGGTGAAATCAAACCCAGCCCCGGTGTTGCCACTGGCACGAGGATGGCCGAGACCCCGAATGCTCCACTCGCCAGAGCTCCTGGCCCGGTCACCCCCGCCATGCGGGCGCGCCCCGAGCAATTGTCGACAGTGCCGGCCGGCGTGACCATTGAGGTTCGTAATAATGAGGCGATCGATTCGCAGGTGGCGCGCCCCAACCAGACATTTTCGGCCGTGGTGACAACAGACATCACCGATGACCAGGGACGAGTTGCCGTGCCGCGGGGAGCCAACGCCACGCTGGTGGTGCGGGGAGCCAGTGGCGAAGGGAAGATCCAGGGTCAGTCGGAACTCATACTCGATATCGCTTCGCTGGAAACCGGCGGCCGGACCTACCGCATTGAAACGCGCGATCTGGTGGAGAAAGGCAAAGAGGGAGTGGGCACCAACAAACGCACGGCGATCTTCACTGGCGGGGGTGCCGCGGTTGGTTCCATTATTGGTGCTATTGCGGGCGGTGGCAAAGGCGCGGCAATTGGCGCGGCGTCGGGTGCCGCGGCCGGGGCCGGTACCCAAACCCTTACACGCGGCAAGTCCGTAAGGGTAGCTTCTGAGACAATTCTCCGGTTTACGCTGGCACAACCAGTCCAGATTCGCCTCGTTCAGTAGATAATTTCGCCGCAGGACAGTTTTTTTTGCCTTTTTCGCTGCCGGGTAGTTGCAATTTGGCTCGCATTCAGGCACGATGAAAGGTTTTCACCCTTAGTTTATTCTTTGCCAAATGCGGTTTCGAGTCCTCTATCACGATCATTGCTTCGACGGCGCCGCTTCAGCGGCGTTCTTCAGCCGTTTCATAAAGGGCGCAGTTCACCCTGATGCCGAATTCCTCTATACCGGCATGGCACACCGGGCCTCGCAAATTTTCGAAGACGGTCTGTTCGATGGCGACGAAAACGCCATCGTCGATTTCAAGTACTCCAACAACCCCCGTCTCACATGGTGGTTCGATCATCACCAGAGTGCGTTTCTGTCGCCCGAGGATGCACGGCACTTCGAGAGCAACCCCTCGCCGCAGAAGATGTTCGACATCAGCTACAAATCCTGTACCCGCTACATCCGCGATATGGCACGCCAGAAGTGGGGCTTCTCCGCACCCGATCTGGAAGATCTGGTCGAATGGGCCACCGTCATTGATGGCGCGCTCTATTCCGACCCCAGGACGGCCGTGGAACTCGGTTCACCTGCCATGAAGCTGACGCTGGTGATAGAAGGCTCCAAAGGATCGGACATTGTGCAGCGCATCATCGCCCTGATGCAGCATATGCCGCTGGACCGGATTATTCAGCAGCCAGAGGTGCAGGCCTGGTACCAGCCGCTGCATGAGCGCCATCTGAATTCGGTGAATATCATCCGCGAGGCGGCTACCGAAACCGGCGGCGTCATCACTTTCGATCTCACCGGATACGACCTTGAAGGCTACAACAAGTTCATCCCGTATTACCTGCACCCCGCCGGCACGTACACCGTGGCGGTGAGCCCCTCCAGTTTCCGCACCAAGATATCGGTAGGCTCCAATCCGTGGGCGCTGGTTGAACCCACCCACAATCTGGCCAGCATCTGCGAACGCTACGGAGGCGGCGGGCACGCCCGCGTGGGTGCCATCAGTCTGGAACCGGGCCAGGTGGATGAAGCCAGGCGTATTGCCGCCGAAGTTGCCGCGGAATTACGCCAGCCCTGAGCTCCCGGAACTGCACACCACCCGCCCGGCCCGCTACCCGCCATGGATAATAGCCGAAAGGAGTTTGTTCATGAAACGTCGTACGGTATTGCAATCGGCGTTGGGTGCAGCCGGCCTTGCTGCGCTACCTGCCTGGGCGCAGGCGGGCTTCCCCGGCCCGCGTGAAAAAGAACTCCGGGAGATCGCTGCCGCGGTGCTGCCCGAATCGCTGGGCCGCAAAGGTACTGACGCCGTAGCCGATCAGTTCACCCGCTGGGTCCGCGACTACAAACCCGGCGCGGAAATGGGTGCGGGTTATGGCGTCACCCGCATCAGTCGCAAGCCTGCTTCCCCGGCCGGCACCTATGCCGCGCAGCTGCAGCAATTGTCTTCGGATGTCACCACGGGCACGCTGGCTGCGAAGCGACTGGCCATCGCGGCTTCCATGAAAGCGGCCGGCGTACGCGATATCGGCAACATTCCCGATGGCCGTCATATCGCCAGCGACCTGATGACGTTCTTCTTTCAGAGTCCCCTCGCCAACGACCTCGCCTACGATGCCGTCGTGGGCAAAGATCAGTGCCGCACCATTGCAGATTCAGCCCAGGTTCCAAAACCCCGCAAAGGAGGCAACCCCCGTGCCGCGTTATGAAAGCGATGTTTGCATTATTGGCGGCGGCATCTCCGCGGTCCTTGTTGCGCAGAAACTCTCTGAGCTGAAGCCCGGCCTCAGCATCACCGTCGTCGAAGCCGGCAAGAAACTCTTCGACGCAGAGAACAGAATGAAGTACCGCGCACGCTCTATCGCCTATGGCGAAAACCAGTGGCCGGGCGATTTCATTGAAGACCAGTCCGCTGAAGGCATTGTCACCCGCACCATGGCTGTGGGCGGCTCCGCCATGCACTGGCAGGGTCACGCCAACAACTTCTCCGAAGAAGATCTGCGCCTCAAGTCCCTGTATGGTCTGGCTACCGACTGGCCACTCACCTGGGCTGAACTGGAAAAGTACGTCGCGGAAGCAGATCGCCGCATCGGTGTCTCCGGCGAACCCAGCCCGCATCCCGAAGACAAGCGTTCCGCACCCTACCCGATGCCGCCCATCCCGCTCACTTATAACCTGATCCAGATGAAACAGTGGGCAGAGCGCGCCGGTATCCCGTTCTACGGCTGCCCGCTGGCGCGCAACTCGAAACCCTATGACGGCCGCGCCGAATGCCAGCGCTGCAACACGTGTACCGTCTGCCCCACCGGCGCGCGCTATTCGCCCGACTACACCTTCAAACAACTGCTGGCAAAGAAACAAATCACCCTGCACGATCAGACCCTGATCCGCAGCCTGGTGATGCACGATACGAAGACGGAAATTGTGGGTGCCACCGGTGTTCACTATGAGCGGCCCGGTGAGCCTGCCGAATACCGTGCGCGGATGTTTGTGGTGGCTTCCGGTTACGCCTGGTCATCGTGGCTTCTGCTGAGTTCGCGCAATGCGCGCTTCCCCAACGGCTTCGCGAATTCTTCCGATCACGTGGGCCGCTACATGACCGGTCACAAGTTCATCACTGCAAACATCGAAGTCCCGGCCAAACTGTATCCCGGTATGAACGAGCCGTATCCCCTCATTTCGCGCCAGTTCCTTCGTTGCCCTGTCGACCAGCCGTTCGTGCGTTACGACATCCAGATCTTCGAGAGCACCGCTGGCCGCCGCCCGCGCCTGAAGTCCGAAAATGGCGAGATGCTCTTTGGCGACGATCTGCTGCAGGACTGGCAGCAACGCACCGCCCGCGGCGTGGGGCGCGTCCGCATGTACTACGATTCGCACCCCTCGCGCGACAGTCGGCTGACTCTCAATCCTTCCGCCAAAAACCGCTTCGGTGATCCGCTGCCGAAGATCGTCAACCGGCTGGATGAAGCCGCCCAGGCCCGCGAAGGCTACACCCACCAGCACATTCAGGGCACCTGCGACAAGATCGCAAAGGCCAATGACTGCAAAATTCTCAACGTGCAGGTTGCCGACTATCAGGATCATCCCTCCGGCGGCTGCCGTATGGGAACCGATCCGAAGAGCAGCGTCTGCGACAGCTTCGGCCGCACTCACGATCATCCGAATCTGTATCTTTCCGGCGCGCCAACCCTGCCCACCGGTGGTTGCACCAACGCCACCATGACCTTCGCCGGTCTCACGCTGCGCGGTGCCGAACAGATGGCCAAAGCTCTGTGAGGCGGGCGGCTCTCTGTCTGGCCACGGCGGCGCTGCTGATAACCGCGGCAGAAAAACCGGGCCTTGTGGAATGGCCCTGGTACGCGGGCGACCCCACCGGCAATCATTATTCCCCTCTTGCCACTATCCATCGCGGGAATGTAAACCAGCTCGCTCTGGCCTGGGAGTGGAAGAGTGGAGAAGTCCCCATGGTCGCCAAAGGCATTCGCCCCGGGCCATTTGAAGCCACGCCTCTGATGATCGATGGTGTCGCCTACCTCACCACGCCCTATAACAAAGTGGTGGCGCTGGATGCCGAAACCGGCAGACAATTGTGGGTCTATGATCCCCAGGCCTGGGACGAAGAGGGGCAGGCCACCAATCCTGTCGGCTACGTCCATCGTGGCGTCACCGCATGGCGCGATGGCGGCAAACTGCGCCTCTTCGCCACCACCCACTTCAAACTGACCCAGTTGGATGCGTCAACCGGAAAGCCCGTACTCCAGTTCGGCGATAACGGCGCCGTCGACTTGTCGCAGGGACTCATCTGGGAAATCAACAAACGCGACGTCACCAACACCTCGCCGCCCATGGTCTACCGGGATCTGGTGATCGTCAGCAACAGCGTGGACGACCGTGTGATCCACAAGAACGACCCGCCCGGCGATATTCGCGCCTACAACGCCCGCACCGGCAAGCGCGTCTGGACATTCCACACTATTCCCCAGGCAGGTGAACCCGGCAACGAAACCTGGCAGAACGATTCCTGGAAATTCATTGGCCACGCCAACGTCTGGTCCTGGATCACCATGGACGAAAAGCGTGGCCTGCTCTACTTTCCGGTGGGCACGCCGAGCAATGATTTCTACGGTGGCCAGCGCCCCGGCGCCAATCTTTACGGTGAATCCCTGGTCTGTTTGAATGCCAATACCGGCAAACTGGTGTGGCACTACCAGTTGGTCCATCACGGCTTGTGGGATTACGATCTCCCCGCACCGCCCAATCTGGTGACACTCAATATCAACGGGCGCAAAGTAGATGCCGCGGTGCAGCTCACGAAGATGGGCTACATCTTCGTTTTCGATCGCGTCACAGGCAAACCCCTGTTTCCCATTGAAGAGCGCCCGGTGCCCGCCAGCGACGTGCCCGGCGAACAGGCGTGGCCCACCCAGCCCGCTCCGCTGCGGCCACCGCCCATCGCGCCCCAGGGCGTCACCCTCAACGATGCCTTTGATCTCACGCCGGAACTGAAAGCCGAAGCCCAGGCAGAATTGAAGAAGTACAAGCTCGGCCCTCTGTTCACTCCACCCAGTCTGCAGGGCACAGTCATGCGTCCCGGCGTTATTGGCGGTGCCAACTGGGGCGGCGGCATGGCAGATCCCTCTACCGGCATTCTGTACGTCAAAACCAGTTCTGCCGCCGCTCTGGCCAAAGTCGCGAGGCCCGTCGATTCGCACAACCAGCGCTCCGGCGAAATCTCCGCGGATTACGCGCAGGATTTCGCTGCTCCCCTGTACTTCCACAACGGTCTGCCGCTGCTCAAACCGCCCTACGGTCTGCTCACCGCGGTAGATCTCAACAAGGGCGAAATCCTGTGGCAGCGCCCCTTTGGCGACAACGCGGCAATCCGCAATCACCCCGCACTACAAGGCGTGCAGCTTCCCCCTCAACTGGGTGCCGCCGGTGCCCAGGGTGGTGTTCTCACGCGCGGCGGCCTGATCTTCCTCGGCGGCGGTGACAACCTGCTGCATGCGGTGGATCAGGCCACCGGCAAAGACCTGTGGACCTTTCCCCTCGGACGCCGCAGCACTGGTACGCCTGCTACCTGGCAAACCAAATCCGGTCGCCAGATAGTGGTGATCGCCACCGGTCAGGGTGCCGACACCGCACTCATGGCTTTCGCCCTGCCGCAATGAAAAACACATTTGCAGTTCTGCTGCTCCTGTCTTCCTGTGCGACGGCACAGGTTCGCCCCCGCGCGCTCGACATCGGCCTGCACTCCGGCACTTTACCGCCCGGCCCGCTCGATGCCATTACTGATGTAGCAGGCGTTCGCGTGGGCCACACCACACTCCATCGTGGCGATGCCGTGCGCACCGGCGTCACCATTATTCTGCCGCCCGGTGACAATTTGTTTCGCGACAAAGTCCCCGCCGGCGTCTTTGTCGGCAACGCCTTCGGCAAACTCGCCGGATCCACGCAAGTGGAAGAACTGGGTGAGATAGAGACGCCTATCGCTCTCACCTCAACATTGAACGTCCCCCGCGTGGCTGACGCCATTCTCGATTTCATACTTACTCTGCCCGGCAATCAGCAAGTGCGCTCGGTCAATCCCCTGGTGGGAGAAACCAACGATGGTTTCCTCAACGATATCCGCGGTCGCCATGTCACCGCCGCCGACGTTCTCACGGCTATCCGCAACGCCCATGGAGGCCCGGTGGAAGAGGGCGCTGTGGGTGCGGGTGCCGGCACCGTGGCGTTTGGATGGAAAGGCGGCATTGGCACCGCTTCCCGCAAAGCCGGACAATGGACCGTCGGTGCCCTTGTGCAAAGCAATTTCGGCGGCGATCTCCATATGAACGGGGCACCTGTTGGTCGCGAACTCAAACCGGCCGGGCCCAATTCCGGCGACGGCTCCTGCATGATCGTGATCGCGACCGATGCGCCCGTGGACGCCCGCAATCTCCGCCGCATGGCTGCCCGCACGATGTTCGGCCTGGCCCGCACCGGTTCTTCCGGCGCCAACGGCAGCGGCGACTACGGAATCGCTTTCACCACCGCGCGCAATCCCGCGAAGCTGTTAACCAACGAGGAAGCCTCGCCTCTGTTTCTGGCTGTGATCGAAGCCACTGAAGAAGCCATCTATAACTCTTTGCTGCGCGCCGTCACCGTGACCGGCAACGGGCATACCGTAGAGGCATTGCCGATTCCGCGCACACTTGAAATCCTGCGTCGCTACCGCGCGATACAGTAGTTTCCATGCCGCGTGAGACACCGTTGCGCCCGCCACTGTGGCAAATCCTGCTGGCGTTCTCCGCTATCTATTTCGTTTGGGGATCGACGTTTCTTGCCATTCGCATCGGTGTCAGCGAAGTCCCTCCCTTCCTGTACGCGGCTTTCCGGTTTCTCACAGCGGGGCTGCTGCTCTTCGCGTGGAGCCGCGGGCGAGGTGTGCCGATGCCCCATTTGCGCGAATGGCGCTCCGCCATGCTCCTCGCCTGTCTGGTTTTCGTTCTGGATTACGGCAGCGTGTTCTGGGCCGAGCAGCGCGTCCCTTCCGGAATTGCTGCCCTGATTCTGGCGACGATTCCGATCTTCATGACGATCTCAGACGTTGTCCTGCTTCGCACCTGGCACCTCTCCCTGCGATCCGGCTTCTCGTTGCTGGTCGGATTCCTCGGCGTCGCGGTACTGCTGACGGATGCGCCGTCGTTGCATGACACACCCATCGACCGGCGTGGCATCATCGCCCTGCTGGTCGCCGCGCTCAGCTGGTCCATTGCCTCGGCGCTCACTCGCCGCCTGCCGCTGCCGGCGTCCAAGCAGATGAGCGCCGCCGCGCAGATGTCGGTTGGTGGCCTGCTGCTGTTGCTGCTCGCCACCGCCACCGGAGAGACCGGCAACTTTCATCCGCACGCTGTCTCGCTTAAGGCCTGGCTGGCGCTGGCTTACCTGATTGTGCCCGGTTCCATCGTCGCCTTCACCGCTTATCTGTGGCTGCTGCATCACGAATCGCCCACGAAGGTAGGCACCTATGCCTACGTCAATCCTGTGGTTGCGGTGATTCTCGGATACCTGTTCGGCGGCGAAACGCTGGGCCTGCGCACCGTGGCGGCGACGGTTCTGATTCTGCTGAGCGTAGTCACAATCGCCACATCGAAAAAGCCTTAAGCCCGTGGGCACGCGACTTCAGTCGCGTCGTTCTTCCGCATCCGGAAACAGCGGAAACGCCTCCGATACACCGTGAACCGGACGCCCCGGCAGTACGAAGTGGTCATCACATCTCGGTTCGTACGCTTCGTCGCCGCCCACCATTACCTGCTGGCTGTTGTAGTGCGCCGGACTCCCGTTGATCATGCGCTGTGGATACGGCGCCTTGCCTCCGCATTTGGTGCAGTAGCTGGTCATCCACATGCAGTTCTCCGCCGCCAGCAGCGCCAGATCAGCGGTGGAGCCAAACGGCTCCCCGCGGAAATCGAAGGCTAAGCCGGAAGCCAGAAGATCATACCCCTCATCCATCAATTGCTGTACCAGTTGAAAGAAACCGGAGTCGCGCGGAAAGAACTGCACCTCATCAAACGCCACTACCTGAAACTTGCAACCGGCCTGCGATTCGCGCGCGCGCAACAGCAGCCAAAGGTCACTCACCTTGTTCACCGGCACTTCTTCGGCGTTGTCTTCATCGCCCCGCCGGCTTTTCAGCGTATTCATGCCGCTGCGCGTATCGGTGCGCGGTTTGAAGACGGCGATCTTCTTGTTGCCGTAGCGCCGCAGCGTGTCCACCTCAGTCACCAGGTGGCGTGTCTTGCCAGAAGCCATGTTGCCAATGAACAGCCTTAGAAACTTCCCGCGAGCCAAATCGATTTCTCCTCTTCCGATCATTCAGGATACAAGGCGACCAGGTGCCTGAGTGGGGCGGGCCCCCGGCCTGCAGCGGCCTCTCAGGCCGCCTTTCCATTCGCGTTATAATACAGTTTTTCGGACAACATGCGAAAAACTGTATCATGATGGTGCCCACTACTTCGCCCGCTCCCGCGCAACTCGTCTCCACCCCGGCCATTGACTGGCACCGCGTGGTCGAACTTTTCCTGCTGTCACGGGAACTCGACGATCTTGCCGAAAATCGTCTCCTGCCGGCCAAAAAGATCCACTACCAGTTCTCCGCCCGCGGTCACGAACTCGGCCAGATCCTGCTGGGGTTACTGCTTACCCATCCTCACGATGGCATCGCTACCTACTACCGGTCCCGCCCACTCATGCTCGCACTCGGCCTCACTCCGGAAGAAGCTCTGGCCAGCGACATGGCGCGTGCCGGCAGCAGCAGTGGCGGTCGCGATGTGGGCGTCGTCTTCAATCGTCCCGGCTCTGGCGGGGCAACCGTCATTCCCACCGCCGGCGGCGTTGGCACCCAGTACACGCCTTCGGCCGGCTGGGCTCATGCCATCACTTACTCCCGCGACGTGCTGGAAGATTCCACGTATCAAGGCGCCATAGCTCTGGTTTTGGGCGGCGATGGCTCGGTGGCCACCAACGGCTTCTGGGCTGCGCTCAACATCGCCACTACCCGCCGCTTGCCTCTGCTCTTTTACATTGAAGACAACAGCTTCGGTCTCTCGGTTCCCTCTACCGTGCAAACTCCGGGTGGCAATATCGTAGCCAACCTTGCCTCTTTCGGTGGTCTCCGTTTCTTTGGCGCAGATTCCAACAACCCCACTGCCACCTCCCAGGCAGTGGCTGAGGCCGTCAATTTTGTTCGCTCCGGCGAGGGTCCCGCGTTACTCCGTGTCACCATGCCTCGCCTCAGCGGGCATTCCGGACAGGACACGCAGGCCTACAAGGGAGAAAATCTCATCGCCGCCGAACGCGCGCATGATCCGCTGAAATCGTTACGCGCCTCGCTCGTTCCCGCCACCATCAGTGAACACGAGTGGGTAGCAATGGCAGAGTCCGCCGCCGCGCAAGTGGTTGCCGCCTTTGTGCTTGCCGACGCCCAGCCGGAACCCGACCCTTCCGCTGCCACACGTCACCTCTTTGCCGAAGCCGAAGCGCGGGTTCCCGCCTCTGCACCCGCGCCCCCGCACCCGGCACGCGTCAATTTGTTGACTGCGATTCGCCTTACTCTGGAGCACGAACTACGCCGCAATCCCAAGCTCCTGATCCTCGGTGAAGACATCGGCCTCAAAGGCGGCGTGCACGGTGCAACTCTCGGCCTGCAGGCCGCGTTTGGTGCCGGGCGTGTCTTCGATACCAGCCTTTCCGAAGAAGGCATCATCGGTAATGCCGTGGGCATGGCGCTGGCCGGTCTCCGCCCGGTTGCCGAAATTCAGTTTCGTAAATACGCCGAACCCGCTACCGAACAACTGATGGATTGCGGCACCCTTCGCTGGCGCACCAATAACCGTTTCGCCGCCCCGCTGGTAGTGCGCATGCCCGGAGGCTTTGGTCCCCGTTGCGGCGATCCGTGGCACAGCCACACCAATGAAGTGATGTTCGCCCACGCCGCCGGCTGGCAGGTCATCTTCCCCTCCAATGCCGAAGATGCCACCGGCCTTTTGCGCACCGCTCTCCGTTCTCAAAATCCGTCTATCTTCTTCGAACACCGCTACCAGCTGGATGCCGCCTGGGCCCGCCGACCTTATCCCGGCGACGACTTTATGTTGCCACTCGGTGTCGCGAAAACCGTGCTCGAAGGCTCCGGTCTCACCGTTGTCACCTGGGGCGCCATGGTGGAACGCTGCATTCTGGCCAGCCAGAAAGTCCAGGCCAACGCCGAGGTGATCGACCTGCGCACCATCGCACCCTGGGACCGCGATGCCGTTCTCGCTTCGGTACGCAAGACCCGCCGCTGCCTGATTGTTCACGAAGACTGGCTCTCGGCCGGCTTCGGCGCCGAGATCGCGGCCGTAGTGGCTCGCGAAGGCTTTCTGAATCTGGATGCGCCCGTGGAGCGCGTTGCCATGGAATCCATGCCGCTCCCGTACAACAATGGCCTGTCTGCCGCCGTCCTTCCCGGTGTCGATACCATCGCCGCCAAAATGGAAGAGATACTGTCGTTCTAAGAGGAACCAGCCGTGGCAATTATCGAAGTGCGCATGCCCGCCGAACAAAGCGAGGGCACCGAATCGTTTCTGGGTGCCTGGCTCATCAAGGCCGGGGAAAGCATTCGGGAGCACGAGCCCCTGGTCGAAGTGTCCACTGACAAAGTGACGCTGGAAATTGCCGCGCCGGCTACTGGCGTCCTCATCGAAATTGTCCATATTGAAGGAGACAAAGTAGAGCCCGGCGAACTATTGGGCCGCATCGACACAGCTTTCGAAGAGCCGCCTGCCGCGACCGCTGAGGGACTTGCGCCCGCCGTCCGCAAGCTGCTCAAAGAACACCATCTCGATGCCGCCGCAATTCCCGCCACCGGCCGTGGTGGCCGCCTCACGCATCAGGATGTCACCGGCTTTATCGCCGCGCAATCGAAGCCCTCTGAATCCAAAACCGCCAGCCGTCTGCAGCCCCACACTGCCATGCGCCGCGCCATCGCCGCCAATATGACGCGCAGCGTGCAGACCGCGCCTCACGTCACCGCTGTATTCGAAGCCGATCTTTCCACTGTTCTGGCTGACCGCGAAGCCCGCAAAGCCGCTACCGGCGAAGCCCCCGGCATCACCGCGTATCTTCTGCGCGCCATGGTGCAGGCCGCCGCCGTTGTCCCCGAAGTGAACAGCCGCTGGCGTGAAGATGCTCTCGAAATTTTCCAGGATGTGAATTGCAGCGTGGGCATCGCCACACCCGATGGCGGCCTGGTCGCGCCGGTGATTCATCGCGCCCAGGCGCTCTCTTTCGCAGAGCTCGCCGCCCGCCTGCGCGATCTCACCACCCGCGCCCGCGCCGGCACGCTCACCCGCCAGGATATGGAAGGCGGCACCTTCGCGATTTCCAACCATGGCGTCAGCGGAAGCCTTCTGGCCGCGCCCATCATCATTCCCCCGGGCCAGGCGGCCATCGTCGGAACCGGCAAACTGCAACAGCGCGTCATCGTCAACGCGGCGGGCCAGTTTGAAGCCCGGCCCATGATGTACGTCACACTTACCGTCGACCACCGCGTTCTCGACGGTCAACAAACAAATGCTTTCCTGACTGAATTCGTAAAGACCCTGGAAGGTACAATCCGTCCCACATGACGACGCACTACCACCTCGCTCAGATCAACATCGGTCGGATGCGCGGCCCCGCGGATTCCGCCATCATGTCCGGTTTCATGAACCGGCTCCCGGAGATCAACGCCCTGGCCGACCGCAGCCCCGGCTTTATCTGGCGTCTGCAAACCCCGGAAGGCGACGCCACCGCAGTGCGCGCTTTCGATGACCCGCTGGTGATTCTCAACATCTCTGTCTGGGAGTCGGTCGCGTCACTCAAAGCGTTCACTTACTCAACCGAACACGTATACCTCCTCCGCCAGCGTGCCGATTGGTTTGAACTGCCCGTCGCCCGCCATCTGGCCTTGTGGTGGATTCCCGCCGGGCACACACCCACGGTGGAAGAAGCCCTGGCTCGCCTGCAATTTCTCACGCTGCACGGCCCCACTCCAATAGCCTTCACCTTCGGCGATTCCTTCCCGCAATGGGACGCCCCTGAAGGTGAAGGTTTTCCATGTGAGACCGGATTAAACAGCCGCCATCTGGCCGCCGTGGTAAAGGATCCCGGCGGTGATGCCGATAGCCGCACCATCTTCCGCTACCATCAGTCCGGTTCCCGCGTCTGGGCTCTGTACGATGGCGGTCGTGTCCGCTTCGGCGCGCTCACCGGCATCACAACCCCGGCAGGTCACCTCGATATCCGTTACCACCATGTAGACCCCGAAGGCAACTTCCGCACCGGCTGGTGCCGCGCCATTCCCCACAGGCTGGCTGACGGTCGCATGCGGCTGGAAGAGGAATGGCAATGGACTAATGGCAACTGCCAGCCCGGTAGATCAGTGCTGGAAGAATTGCCTGCGGTAGCTGGAAATCCAGGACTTTGACCACGCCCTTGCCGATGTTATTTCAGGTTACTCCGATAGTCGAACGGGTTTTCTATGGGTACGTCAAACCGGGCGAAGTCCTTCACATTGCGGGTCGCCACTGTCAGGCCATGCACGCGCGCGATGGCGGCGATCATCGCGTCGACCGCCCTGTCTGATGACCGCTTGAACATCAATTGGGACCAAATCCTGAAGCAGGCGCCATCCATAGGCAGAACCTGCGGCGTCCCCTCCAGTTGTTCAATCCATGTTTCGTATGACGCAGCGCGAACCGGGTCACGATGTCGAAGTCCATCCACCCCGGTTTGCAACTCGGCAAGAACCGGCGCGGGAATCCACAAATCGGCTGCGGGAACTGCGGCGAGCCACGCTACAACCGCTCCGTGCGGGCGCGTTTTTCGCGATTCGGACAAAATGTTTGTATCGAGAGCGAAGCCCGTCATTCCAGATCGGCTGACCGAAGTGCCACGGCTTGTGCCCCACATTTGGGCAAATAAGGAGTGAGATCGATCCGGGGCTCGGGTGCCAGCAGCAGCTCTTTTAACGAACGTCGCGGCTGTACCCCGATCCGACGCCACTCTTCGATGGAGACGATAACAGCTGTCTCAACCCCGCGCCGGGTAATCGTTTGTGGCCCCTTCGCGGAGGCCACGTCCAGCAGTTCACTGAATCGGGACTTAGCGTCCTGTACCGGCCAGGCAGACATGGTTTCAGAGTAACAGACTCGTCAGGTGGCTGGTTTGGCTTTAGCAGTGGAGAAGCCCATGTCTTTACTCGACCACGTGTCGCAGCGCAAGCGACGCCCACACCGGGATTCTTAGCCACTTTTCCGCCACCTTAACTCCTGCCTGTTCTCCCAGCCAGATCCCGGGCTTCACTCTGGCTTCCGTCTCCCGGCCTTCGTTCTCGCCCTCTTATACTCATAATTGTGTTCCGCCGCTTTCCCCGGGTGTTGGTCTAAGGCTTAGCGCGGAGATTGTCCTCGGGCGTGCGCTTCTCCATCTGGAAGATGGAATCGACGCTGGTGTAATCCTTGTAGCCCAGGCGCGCGATCGGACGGATGCGCAGCAGGTCAATCATGCCGTCCGCGGTCAGCGCCGCATCGTCGATATGGACGGCCACAA
>JBBROK010000044.1:0-30647 GCA_038229475.1 Bryobacterales bacterium
CCAGTTAGTGTCGCGCGTCGGGTAGGAATTCAGCAGGTAGCTTGTAGTGGCCCTTGGTTCTCCTCTTCTTGGAATGTTTTGATATTTCCGCCCGGATAAACAGGCGCATGAATGTCTTCGGGCTTTTCTCGATTTGGCTGAGCGCTTGCCCGATGTGCGTATGGTGATCGCGGGCGAGGCGCATCCGGATGTCCCTTTGGCGGCCGGGATCGAAGAAATGGGCCTGAGCGGCCGGGTCAGCCTGCTGGGGTTTCAATCTCTGGAAGATCTGGACGGATATATCACAGCATGCGACGTTGTCCTTAACCTGCGATGGCCTGCGTTTGGAGAAAGTTCCGGAATCGCGGCCCGCGCAATGGGCATGGGTCGGACCGTGGTGTTAACTGACGAGGGCGCAGGCAGCGACTTCCCGGACGATATCTGCGTCCGCATCCCCGGTGATCGCCACCAAATTCCGGTTTTGACCGCAACTCTGGCGTGGTTACTTTCCACGCCCGGTGCCACGGCGGAAATCGGCGCGAGCGCCGCCCGCTGGGTGACAGAGAACTGCACCTGGGAGCACGTTGCAGGGCGTTACGCGGAGGTTCTGGCACAGGATCGCGGCGAAATACCTGCGCAGTCCGGGCAGCCACCAGTGGCCAGCCTGGGAGATCTGGAAAATTACCTGGCGAGCTGGGTAGAACCAGCCACAGCGAAGGCCCGGTATTTGGAAGAGCATAGAAGACGCCTGGTCCGAACCCTGGAACTGACACCGAAGGGCACCTCCACCAACCGCATACTGGAGATGGGGTGCTACCTGCAGATCACCCCGGCGTTGCGGAATCGGCTGGGCTACGGTGAAGTTCGCGGATGCTATCTGGGCCGAGGCGCGCCCGATCTGAGAACCGTAGTAGCCTCGAATGGCGAAGTGTTTGAATGTGTGATCGATCTTTTCGATTGTGAGCGCGAGCCGTTTCCCTATCCGGCAAATTATTTTTCCACGGTTCTGTGCTGCGAATTGCTGGAGCATCTGAAACTGGATCCGATGCGCATGATGGCAGAGATCCACCGGGTGCTGGAACACGGAGGTGTACTGGTGCTTACGACTCCCAACGTGGTCTCGCTCCGGGCCGTTCATGCCGTGATCAGGGGCAATCATCCGGGGTTCTACAACAGATATCCCGATCCCCGCGCAGGCGATCCCGACCCGAAGCATGAGCGTGAATACACACCTGCGGAGATCGCGTTGTTACTGGAGGCGGCCGGATTTGTCGTCGAACACGTGGAGACCGGGCCCTATGGAACCGTCTTGCCGGGCGAAGAGGAATGGACAAAAGCCTTGCTCAGCTCCGTGAAGGCGGACATTCAGTTACGGGGCGAATGCATCTTCGCAATCGGGCGCAAGGAAGTCATGCCCCGCAATTCGCTTCCCAAATGGCTGTACGATTCCGGTACAAAGAAAACAGGATATTGTTAAACTAATGTCGCGCCAATGACTTCCGTTGTGATCGTCATACCAACGCTTTTGGCAGGCCCGGCACTCGACCGGTGCCTCGCTGCGCTGCAGGCTCAGACGTATCGGGATTTCGAAGTCATTATTGTCAATAACGGGAGCACTGCCCTCGTCAACAGCGTGAGTAACCCCAGGATTATTCAGATGGCAGTGAACGTCGGCTTTGGAGCCGCCGTAAATGTGGCGATCCGCAATAGCCAGGCGCCTCTGATTGCTACCCTGAACGATGATACGGAGCCCGACCCCGGGTGGCTTGCCGCGCTGGTCAACGAACTGAATTCCGATCCGCTGGTTGGCATGTGTGCGTCGCAAATCCGCCTGTTTCATCCGGAATGTCTGGACTCGGCGGGAATGCTGATCTGTCTTGATGGCAGCAGCAAACAACGGGGCGGCGCACTGCCGCCGGAGTCGTTCCCGCAATCCGGCGATGCGCTGCTTCCCAGCGCGTGTGCGGCTCTATACCGGCGCAGCATGCTGGATCAGATTGGACTCTTCGATGAAGATTTTTTCCTCTTTTGCGAGGATACGGACCTCGGCCTTCGCGCGCGCTGGGCCGGGTGGCACTGTCGTTATGCGGCCGGGGCCTCAACCCGTCACCATTACTCACTGACCGCCGGACCAGTTTCCAGGCTGAAGGCGCACCTCGTAGAGCGCAACCGGATCTCGCTGGCCATCAAGAACTTTCCCCTGCAACTGCTGCTGGCGCTCCCGTTCGTTTCATTCGCGCGTTACGTGTCTCAATTCAGATCAATCGGCAAGTCGAGGGGCGCGGCCGCTGCCTTCATCCGGTCTGGCCAGTCGTGCTGGTCGGCAGCGGGCATCATCATTCGCGCGCATTGGGCAACCTTGCTCGAGTTACCCACGCTAATAAGAAAGAGAAATATGGTTTGGGCGACGAGGCGTATCGGATCCGCAGAGTTCATTCAAATTCTGAAACGGCACCGAATCACGGCCAGGGAGATTGGACAAGCGTGAAACCCCTCAAGGTGATGGTGATCGTGCCGGCGCTGAACGAGGAAGGCGCAATTGCAGACGTTGTGCGCTCGGTGAAAACGGTAATGCCGGACACTCCGGTGCTTGTGGTGGACGACCACTCTTCCGATTCCACGGCCCTCATGGCGAAGGCAGCCGGAGCCGAAGTCGTGACATCGACAGTCCACCTTGGAGTCGGCGGCTGCGTCCGGGTCGCTTACGCCATGGCGCTGGAGCAGGGGTACGATTACGTGATTCGGGTGGATGGGGACGGACAACACGACGCGGGAAACATCCCGGAGATTCTGGCAACTCTGGTATCGACCGGAGATGACGCGGTAATCGGATCCAGGTTTATCAATTCGGGTGTCTGGAAGTCTTCCGTCGTACGGCTGATCGGTATTACTTTTTTCCGCGCGCTCCTGAGGCCCGTGTTGGGAAGAACAATTCAGGATCCGACATCGGGGTTTATCGGAATCAATCGGCGAGCACTGGAACTCTTCGCGCGGTCCCTTCCCGCAGCTTACCCGGAGATCGGCGCCCTCATCTTGTTGCGGCGAAATGGACTGCGCTTCCGGGAAATATCCTGTGACATGCATCCCCGTCGCACCGGGCGATCCTCCTTCACCGTATTTAGATCTTTACACTATACGTGGAGCGTACTGAGGGGCGTTTTGGCCCACACGATTCGTTCCGAACTACCGGTAGAGCGGACCTGCCAGCGTGAACTCGAAAACGAATAGACGCCACCGGGGGGGGCCGTCTGCCGTCGGAGTCTTCCGGGCATCGGCCTGGCTGTACGCCGCTGCCGGCATTTTGGGATTGCTCTTCGCTTTCGGCGAGGCCCTGCGGGGCCCCTTCATTTTCGACGACTTCCATTTACCGTTTCTCGACACGCATGCGGACCAGATGCCTCCCCGGTTCTGGATCGGCGGTGTGCGCCCGTTACTGATGGCCACTTATTGGGCGAACTACGCGATGTCGGGCACCAACACGCAGTCTTACCATGTGGTGAATTTGATCCTGCACTTTACCGCGACAGTGCTGTTCTTCCTGATTCTGAAACGCCTCGGGACGCTTGCACCAACGGACCGGAACTGGAGCGCGTGGTTTGGTGCAGGACTTTTTCTTCTGCATCCTCTGCAAACCGAGTCGGTCGATTATGTGGCGGGCAGATCGGAGATTCTTTGCGCCGTGTTCGTATTTTCGGCCTGGCTTTTGTTTTTGCGGTACTTCGATACTGAATTGCCGGTCATGGCGACAGTTGGCATTCTGCTTTGCTGTGCTGCCGCAGTCCTTTCCAAAGAGAGCGGCGTTTGCGCCGCCGCTCTGCTGGCATGTACCGATGTCTACTGGAACAGGGAAGGTCTGGCCAGGCAATTGCGGCGCAAGGCTGCTCTTTACCTTGCTGCTCTGGCAGGTCTCATGGCGGCGGTTTTCCTCATCCTTCGTGCGCTCGGAAGCTCGTCCACCGCGGGTTTTGGAGCGGGCACCGGCTCCGGGGCGTATGCCCTCACGCAATGCCGGTCGATCCTGACCTATCTGCGCCTCTTCATCTGGCCCACGGGACAGAATCTGGACTGGCGGCAGCCGACGTTCTATTCGCTGCGGGACGGTGGTGTGTGGCCGTATGTAATCGGGCTCGCCGTATTGGTTGCCGGCGTGCGCCTGATGTACCCGAAAGCAAAGATAGTTTCGTTTGGTTTGTTGTTGTTTCTGCTGGCCCTGATGCCCACCTCGTCATTTGTTCCGCTGCAGGACAATCTGGCGGAGCGTCGCATGTACTTACCTGTCGCGGGGTTGATTATCGCGGTAACCGGCGCGGTTGGCTGGCTGCGCATCGGCATGAGAGCGCGGAGCGTTGCGTTCACTGTCCTGTTAGCTGTATTGGCGCTCGCATCGCACAACAGGAGCCGCTTGTGGAGCGACGAACTCCTCATGTGGCAAAACGTGATTGCGCGTGATCCCGGAAATGCGCGGGCGCATTCATGGCTGGGAGGTGCTCTGGCTATGCGTAATGACTGCGCCGGGGCCGCCCGTGAGTACAAGAGCGCCCTGGAAATTGAGGGTATGACTCTCACCAACGGCGCGAATCTGGGGGCGGCCTATGAATGTAGCTGGCAGCCGGATCTGGCGCTGGCCACATGGCGGCGGCTGGTCGCGATTCACCCGGATGCCAACGCTTATAACCGGATTGGGTATCTGGAAGCCACCAAAGACCAAATTCAGCCGTCCTTTGAAGCCTTCGGAAATGCTTTGCGGCTGGATCCGAATAATGCCACGGCATATGCTTACCGCGGAACGGCAAATATGGCTCTGCGAAACACTACCTCGGCGAAAAAAGATTTTCTCAGGGCCATTGCGCTTGACCCCGGCAACGCCATCGCCACGGCCGGAATGCGCCAACTGCCGAAGGAGCCATAGTGGCTGTCCGCATCGGGATCAATGCTCTTTACCTGATTCCGGGTGAAGTTGGCGGGACCGAGATTTACCTCCGTAGGTTGTTGAAGGCACTGTACGAAATTGACCAGCTCAACGAATATGTTCTATATGTCAACCGCGAAACGGATGCGGCACTGGTTCCGTCAGGCAACAATTTCTGTTTAGTCCGCTGTGCCGTAGCTGCCCGGATTCGCCCGCTCCGGGTCATCTATGAACAGACGCTTCTGCCCGCGCTCCTCAAAAGGCATAGGATCGCAGTGTTGTTTAATCCCGGCTACACCGGGCCTGTGGCCGCGCCGTGTCCGGCAGTGTCTGTGTTCCATGACTTACAGCACAAGGTGCACCCGGAATTTTTCCTGCCAGCGCACCTTCCGTTCTGGAATCTGCTACTGTGGGCGTCGGCGCGAAAGTCGAAAACGATAATTGCGGTTTCGCAGGAGACTGCTGCCGATCTGGCAGAGTACATGCCGTTCGCGGGCCCGAAAATCAGCGTCGTGCCGCACGGCGTGGATACCGCCTTTTCCGCAATTGCGGAAAAACGCAGGCTGCACCCCGACCGGATTGAGCCGTTCCTGCTTACGGTCTCCACCCTTCATCCCCACAAGAATCTGGAGCGGCTCATTGAGGCGTTCGCCGTCTTCCGCGCTCAACGTCCGCAGTACCGGCTCGTGGTGGCAGGTTTGCGCGGATTCGCAACCGCGCGGATTGAAGAGCGCGTGCGACTTCTGCACCTGAGCAATTCGGTGGAACTCACCGGCTGGATACCGCAGGCAGATCTGTACAGCCTGTTTGAGCGGGCACACTCTTTCATCGGGCCCAGTCTTTTCGAAGGCTTTGGGCTCACCTTGCCGGAAGCTCTGGCGGCTGGAATACCGACGGCATGTTCGGATATTCCGGTGTTTAATTCCCTTGCGGGAACGGCCGCGTTACGCTTCAATCCCCTGTCGGTGCCCGCCATTGCGGATGCCATGCTCAAAGTGACCGGGGACGAGGTTTTCCGCGACTTCGCCCGCGCGGCGGGCCCCGCGCAGGTACAGTCTCTCCGCTGGACCAGCACTGCCGCACGAACCCTGGAAGAACTTGTCAGTGCGGTCGCGACGAACCGGAAAGATTGCGGAAAAACTCTATCGAGCGTTCTGCCGCCGCCTGCCAGGTGAACATCCGCGAACGCGTGAGTCCCAGAGCCTTGTGCTTCTGCCTGAGTTCAGACGACTCGCCCATCCGGGTGATGGCACCCGCCAGTTCGGCAACGCTTCGGGGATCAGCAAGAAGCGCGGCATCGCCCGCAATCTCCGGTAGCGAGGACACGTTTGACGTGATCACAGGACAACCGGCCGCCATGGCCTGCGCCACCGGGATGCCAAAGCCTTCATAAAAACTCGGATACACCATTGCCAGAGCTCCGGCAGTGAGGGAAGGGGCCAGAGATTCGGAAACATAGCCGAGATACCGAACTCCGGAGCGCTCGCTGGTAAGCTCTTTGAGGCGGCGCAGAGTGGACCCGCAGTTCCAGCCAGGCATACCGGCCAGCACGAGTTCATGCTCGTGCCGGAAAGCCGCTGGCAGTGACATCCAGGCCGTCAGCAGGGTGTCGATATTTTTCCTCGGCTCAATCGTCCCAATGTAGAGAAAGTATTTTTCCGCTAACCCATAGAAATCCGCAGCCTGGCGAAAGTTGTCAGGATGCACACAGAAATAGCTGTCCGGTACACCGGGATAAATCACGTGTATCTTTTCCGGATTGATGCGGAGAATGCGAACCGCGTCGGACCGGGTGTTTTCCGAGACCGCAATAATACCCGCTGCCGGGTGAAGCACACGGTCCGCAAATGCCCTGTCGGCTGCAACCTGGGCACTGCGATGAAACTGGGGGGTAACCCAGGCAGTGAGATCGTGCAGGGTAGTCGAAAGCAGCGGACGTCGGGGCAGCACCCGCAACAGGTTGGAGACATGAAAGATCTCGCAGCGGGGTACAAGCCGATCCACCACACTGGCAGGCATGTGATTCAGGAACTGAAGGGCCGCGACTCGCGGCCCGTTGGCCGTAACCCCGGCCGAATGGAGAAGAGCACCGGAAGTTGGCTCCAGAAATGAGAGGATGGCAGGATCGCAGGATCGAAGGGCACGCAGCCAGTGGTAGAGCCAGGTCTTGACGCCGGCGCTCCTGACCAGCAAGGGTGAGCAATCGATACAGACTGACGAAGGTCGCAAAACTACGCCGCGCCGGGGGCGCGCATTTGCATGAGCAATCCATCCAGCGCAATCGGTTTCTGAATGTTACGGCGCAGCAGGCCGGCGATTTCATCCACGGCGGCCACTGTCCGAATAATCCAGCGTCTCGAGACGCGGGTGGCGAGTGCGCTGAGTTCGGAGCGAAGATCGGCGTTGCGGATTGCGGTGCCGCCTTCGCACAGGATCATGACGTCGCGCAGAAGCTCGTAGAGCAGGCGCAGATGGAGTTCGAGTTTCTCGCTCTTGCTGCGACTAAGCGCTTCGGAAACCGGCAGCCAGGCGGCGAACGAAGCCACACCGGCTCCGGTGCGCAACAGGGCCAGCATGGCGGAACGGCGCTTCTCGAAGACTTCGATATCCAGCGATGCGGCGATGCCGGGGCAACCGGCCGAGAGTGCAATGCGGCGTTCGGTCTGGTCCAGAGAACGCGCGGTGGCGAAGGCGCGCATCTCATCGCCGGAGAGTGGCGCGAAGTTGACCATCACGGCGCGGGAGCGAATGGTGGGCAGAAGATCGTACGGGTTGTTGGCGGTGAGAACCAGGATGAGATGGTCGGGCGGCTCTTCCAGCGTCTTGAGTAGAGAGTTGGCGGCGTGTTCTCCGGCACGGTCTGCCTGGTCGATGAGGAAGACGCGCCGGGCGCCGCTGAGCGGCTTGAAGCGGGCACGCTCGCGCAGCAGGCGGATCTGTGGAATGCTGATCTGGCGGAGAGGCCCATCGGGAGGGAAAGTGAGGAAATCGGGATGGGTGCCGAAAACCAGCGGGTCGTCGTTCCGCTTCTCGGAGGGCAGCTTTTCGCGGCTGGCGATGAGATCCTGATTAGCCTCCAGATTGAGATCGTCGCGCTCGATTTTCTCGACCGAACCCATGAGGCGCGCGGCGAACCGACGAACCAGGGTTGCCTTGCCCAGTCCTTCGAGGCCGGCGAAAATCAGCGTCTGCGGAATACGCTCCCGCTGGATCATCGACTCCAGCATGGTTTGCGCGGCGCGGTTGCCGTAAAAATCCTTAAACACGGCCGTTCAGAGCCTCCTGAATTCTGGTGCCGACCTCGGCAATACCGGCCTTGCCGTCAATACAGACGAAGCGTTGGGGCTCAGCCGCCGCGAGCGCACGGTAGCCATCGCGCACTCGGGTGTGGAAAGCGGCACTTTCGTCGTCGATGCGGGATTCCGCGGCCCCGGTACGGTCATTGCGGCGGCGGGCGCGATGGATACTGGTGCCAACATCGATTTCGATAAGTATGGTGAGGTCAGGTTGCAGACCGCCGCAGGCGATACGATCGAGGTCACGAATTATCGCGGAATCGATGCCACGGCCACAACCCTGGTAGACCAGAGTGGAATCGGTGAAGCGGTCGCAAACCACGATCTTACCTTCCGCCAACGCGGGGCGAATGACTTCGGCTACATTCTGAGCGCGGCTGGCGAAGTAGAGCAGAAGTTCGGTACGAGGGTCCATGCCGGCGCTGGCAGGGTCGAGCAGGACGCGGCGGACTTCGCGACCGATGGGCGTGCCACCGGGTTCAACGGCTTCCACGACGTCGCGACCAGCTTCCCGGAGCCAGGCGGCAAAGGCGCGGAGCTGGGTAGTTTTGCCGCAGCCGTCAGTGCCTTCGAAAGTGATGAATTGGCCGCGATGGGGCATCGGAAGATTCGATTATCGCAAGTGCCACCGGATTTAGACTACAATCACTGGGAGCAGCCAATAAGGAGAAGCGGAAGAATGAAGTGGTTTGGTCTGGCCGTAATGTGTTCGCTGGCATCGGGCGCGGGGTACGCGCAACAGCCGGCCTCCAGCGTCAGCTTTGAGTTTTTCCGGGACAAGGTGCAGCCCATTTTTCTGGCCAAGCGGCCCGGACATGCCCGGTGCGTGGAATGTCACGACAACACGGCTCCACGGCTGCAGGAGATGTCGGCGGGGGCCGCGACATGGAATGAAGAGCAGTCGCGCAAGAACTTCGATGCGTGGAAACAACTGGTAGCGCCGGGTGATCCAACCGCCAGCCGGATGTTAATGCACCCGCTGGCGCGAGAGGCCGGGGGCGACCCGTTTCATGCCGGCGGAAAACACTTCAAGACGCAGAATGATCCGGAATGGCAGGTGCTGGCGGCGTGGGTCCGAACCGGAACTGCGGTGAGCGCGGCAGGCGCGAGCACTCTGGATTTTCAGTATTTCCGACAGAACGTGGAGCCGATCTTCCTCAAGGACCGGGATCCTGCGGAAGGCAGCGGAAACCCCTGCGCCAGTTGCCACACGCGCATGGCTTCGCGGCTGCGCCTGCAGCCGCTGAAGGAAGGCGCGAAGGTGTGGAGTGAGGAGCAATCGCGGACAAATTTTGAGACCGTGTCGAAACTGGTGATACCGGGCGACCCGGCCATCAGCCGACTGTTGCTGCATCCACTGGCGACGAACGCGGGGGGTGACCCGGCACACACAGGCGGGAAGTTCTGGACGTCCAGAGACAACCCGGAGTGGAAGACAATCGCAGCGTGGGTACAGGGAGGGAAAATTCAATGATTCGAAAATATTTACTAATCGCGGCGCTGACCGGAGTACTGCCTGTGGCGGGAGCGCTGAAACAACGCGTGGTCCAGACCAATGCGGCGGGCGATAACATTCACATCATCGACCCGCTCACCAATAAGGTGGTGGGAACAATCGAAGGAATTGAAGTTCCGCATGGCGCGGTAATCGCTCCCGGCGGTGCGCGGATCTATGTGACGGAAGAATCCACGCGCAGTATGGTTGCGGTGGACAGCAAGACGCTGAAGATCATCAAGAAAGTTCCGTTGAGCGGACGGCCCAACAACCTGGCAGTGACGGCGGACGGACGCAAGGTCTACGTGGGGATTGCCCAACAGCCGGGCGCGGTGGATGTGATTGATACGGCGACGCTGACCAATGTCAAGTCCATTCCCGTGCAGGGGGCGATCCACAATGTTTACGTGACGCCGGATAGTAAGTTTGCGGTATCGGGGTCAGTGGCGACGGGCGTGATCACGGCGATTGACACGACGACTGACACGGTGAAATGGGCGTGGAAAGAGACCAGCGGAATCCGTCCGATGATCTTTACTACAAACCCCGACGGATCGACGAAGGAGATGATTTTCCAGCTTTCCAACTTCCACGGGTTTGTGGTTGCGGACTTCGCGACGCAGAAAGAGATCATCCGGATTACGCACCCGGATGTGCCGGGAAAAGAGCGGGAGACCGACGGCATTCAGGGCGCGCCGGCGCACGGGTTGATGATTACTCCGGACAACAAGATTCTCTGGAGTACAAGTAAGTATTACGATTACGCCGCCGCCTATTCACTGCCCGATTACAAGCTGGTGAAGATTGTTGAGGTGGGCTCGCATCCGGAATGGATGACGATTCCACCCAACGGGAAGAACATGTATGTGGGCTGCGCGGGCACCGATACGACTGATGTAATCGAACTGAAGACGATGAAGCGGATTGCGCAGATTCCGGTGGGGTTTGTACCGAAGCGCAATACCAGCGGATTGATTGAGACGAAGTGATGGCGCTATCGCGGCGCGGTTAGGAATTTCACTACGCTGCTGAAGCGCAGCAGCGTCGCGGCATCGAGCGCGGTGCGACCGCCGGGCCCGGGGGCATCAACAGCGACGCCCAGTTCCACCGCCAGCCTGGCGGCCTCCAGCATGGGCACTTCGCGCTCTGCACGCGGGAGAACGACCCAGGGCGTTCCCGTACCCATTCCAACTGCGGCCTGCAGGGCATTGGTGGTTTCTTTGCGGCGCTGAAAACTGGTGCCCGCCACATATTCGGCGTGATGCACAAACAATGGGTCGGCCCCGTGTTTTACCAGAAGGCGCATGATGGCGGGCTCGGTGAAACGGGCCGCCATCCAAAACGGCGTGGCACCCACAAGCGCGGGCTCAAAGTTGTAGTCGTGGGAAGAACGGCGCATGGGGGTCCAGCCGCGCAGGGGGGCATTGGCATCGGCACCGTGTGTGAGTAATGCGACAACCATCTTTTCATCACGGCGCATGATGGCAATGTGGAGCGCAGTAAAGCCGGCGCGCGCGGCGTTCGGGTTAGCACCTTTCTCCAGCAGGAAGTTGACCATTTCACCAAGGCCAGCGTGAGCGGCCATCACGGTGGTACTGACGCCCCAGGCGTTCTCATCGTTAACATCGGCCCCGGCGGCCAACAGCATTCTGGCGGAATCAAAATCGCCGGAGCGCGCCGCAAACAGCAACGCGGTATCGCCGCCATGAGGAATGGCCTTGTTGTACTCATCGGTGCCGTGTGGTGATACGGCCTCCACTTCGTTCCAGACGTCGGAACGAGCCTTGAAATCTGCGTGGTGCGCAAGCAGGACCTTCACTACAGCGGGATGCTTTTGCGATACGGCCCACATGAGCGCGGTCTGCCCGCGGGCTCCGCGTGCGTTCACGTTGGCGTCTTTGGCGGCAAGCTGATCGACCACATCGGGATAGCCGGAGCGGGCCGCTACCATGAGCGGCGTCTCTCCCGCGAGGAGCGCGAGGTTCGGGTTGGCCCCCGCCGCGAGGAGTTTTCGAACCATCGCCGAGCTGCCGTTCTGGCTAGCCGCCCATAGTGCCGTTGCACCAAGGTCATTAGCCGCGTTTACGTTGGTGCCAGAACGAATGAGCTTGTCGGCAGCGTCCAGATCGTCGCGGTAACTGGCCCAGTGAAGCGGGGTGGAGCCATCCTGCGCATTTGCTGCATGCAGCACAAGCAACACCAGCATGCCGAGCGGAAGCAGCCGTCTCATCTACAGGTCCGATAAGGTTTCGAGAGGAAGCTGGCCAGTGCTGCCGCCCAGACGCTCGACCGGAAAATCCATCTTGTCCATCAGTGTGACCAGGAGATTGGCCATGCTCGGCTTGCCCGAATACGCTAAATGCCGACCGCCCTGCATGCGCCCGGCGTTGCCGCCGGCGAGGAGCAGGGGCAGGTTATCGCCCGAGTGCCGGTTGCTGTTGGAGATACCGGAACCATAGAGAATCGTCATGTGGTCGAGCAGAGAGCCATCACCATCGGGCGTAGCGCGGAGCTTCGCCAGATACTGCGAAAACAACTGCACGTGATAGCGGTTGATCTTCGACATCTTCGCCACGATTTCGGGGACATCGTTGTGGTGAGAAAGAGGATGGTGCGCTTCAGGAACACCGATCTGGGGGTAGGGGCGCGCGCTCTGTTCTTTCGAGAGCATGAACGAGATGACGCGCGTGAGATCGGACTGCAGCGCGAGCACCTGCAGGTCCATCATGATGGCAAGGTGGTCTTCAAACACCGGTGGGGCACCCTGCGGCTGTTGAATAGCGGGCAGTTCCACGTTGTGTTGTTCGGCCTTTTCAATTCGGCGTTCGACATCGCGGACCGCCTCGGAATATTCATTGACCTTGCTGCGATCCGAGGGACCGAGTTCCTTCTGCAAACCGGCCAGCTTGCCGGTGACCGAATCGAGAATGCTTTTGTGCTGGCGGAGCCGGGTTTCGCGGGCGGCGCGGTCTGTACTGCCGCTATCGCCAAATAGCTTCTCGAACACGGCTCGCGGATTCCACTCCATGGGAAGCGGCTGGGTGGCGCTGCGCCAGGAGAGCGTGTGGGTATAAACGCAGCTCAGATTGCCGGTGCAGGCACCGGCGTTGGCCGGGGCGTCCATGGAAAGTTCGAGCGATGGCACCTGGGTTTCGCCGGCAAAGTGGCGGGCGAGGAGCTGGTCCATGGAGACGTCGGCGACGATTTCCACTTCATTGCGTCCGCCGCGCGTGGTGCCGGTGAGGAACGACCCGGAGGCACCGGCGTGAATGTAGTTCCAGCTGGATTTGAGGCCGGACAGCACGAGGAGTTGCTCACGATAAGCCGCCAGCGGCTCCATGATGGGCGAAAGTTCGAAGGCGGTCCCTTCGCCTCTGGGCAGCCAATACTCCATGGCCATGCCGTTGGGGACATAGAAGGTCTGGAAGCGGTGGACGGGCTTCGCGGCGGCGCGCCCACGCGGGAGCATGGCATCAAGGAAAGGCAGCGCCATAGTGGCACCGAGGCCGCGCAGAATGGTGCGCCGTGGCAGAGGTCTACGGTTCATTGGTTGGTGCTCTCCTTTGTTTCATTAATCTTAGCCCAAATCGAGGTTCAACGCTTCTTCGTGGCGGGTCAGTGTGGACTATCACTGCGGAGAGCGGCGGTCACGGTAGCGGGGCTCCTCCGTTCGATGGTAACGCAGAATCCGGTGAACGCATCAGGAAGGGCGGGCTTTGGACGATGCCGAGAATCAGATCCGACCAGCGGTAGTTCTTTGCTGTCGCGTCATTGACAATTCGGCGAACGGCGGGGCGGTCGTAGTATTCGAGCCTGCGGCCCAGCGCGTAGGACAGAAGCTTTTCGGTTACCGTGCGCGGGAATTGTTCGGGCTGTTCCAGCAGGAGGGCGCGCAGGCCTGTAAGACCTTCCACTTTGGCTCCGCTCACCGTGGCCCCGCTGGCGTCGATGGGGCGACCGCCTTCGTCAACTGTGCGCCAACCGCCTATGGCATCGAAATTTTCCAACGCGAAACCGAGCGGGTCGATGACCGAATGACAACTGTTGCAGGTGGGATCTTTGCGGTGTTGGGCCAGCCGTTCACGCATACCGAGGGGAATGGTTCCGGGCTTGGAATCCAGATTGGTATCCACGCCGGGAGGAGGTGGCGGGATGGGGAGATCGAAGATATTGTTGAGCAGAAACTTGCCGCGCAGAACAGGCGACGTACGGTCGGGATAAGATGTGACGGCCAGCAGCGAGCCCTGCGACAACAGGCCACCGCGTTGCTGTGGATTGTTCAGGGTGACGCGGCGGAAACGACTTCCATAGATGCCGGGAATTCCATAGTGGCGGGCCAGCCGTTCGTTCACAAACGTATAGTTGGCGTTGAGTAGTTCGGCCACTCCGCGGTCCTGGCGCAACGTGTTGGCAAAGAACATTTCACTTTCTTTGCGAAAGGCGTCAAGCAGGCTCTCATCGTAGTTGGGATAGCGCTCGGGATCAACCACTACTTCGGCGACGCGGCGCAGATTCAGCCACTGGGAAGCGAAGCCTTCGACAAGCGAGTTGGGCGCACGCGGATCGGCCAGCATGCGACGGACTTCTTTTTCGAGGACAGCGGGGGTGGAGAGTTGGCCGCGTTCGGCCAGAGTCAGCAGGTGATCATCCGGGGCGCTGCTCCAGAGGAAGAACGACAGACGCGATGCCAGTTCGAGGTCGCTCAAGCGATAAGGAGCCCTGGCGGGTGGCAGGGGATCGCGGTGTACGCGGAGAAGAAAGTCGGGATCGGCCAGCAGGCGTTCGAGGGCGAACTGAATACCAGTGTCGAAGTTGCCCCCATCGGCACGGCCCTTGTCGAAGAATTCGGTGAGTATACGGATGTCGCCGGGCGTGACAGGTCGACGGTAGGCGAGGCGGGCAATCCGGGAAAGAATCTTCGTGGCGCAGGGGCGCTCGTCGACCGTGCCGGAGGGCGTGCACAGGAAAATCGCACGTCGGCCGGGCGTATCTCGTGAGATGCCGGCAGTCTGGTACGGGCCACCGATCTGGACCGAGCCCACGTTGGCGTAACCCATATAGACGTTGTCGTCGGTAATGACGCGGCCGCGTTGCTGCGGTTGCGGCAGTCCTTCGGGCTCCCAAAGTTCGCGCACGAACGACACGGCAACCACGCGCGGCCCGGGATCGACATGGACACGGACTTCGAGCCCCGCGTCGCCATCCACCTGCATGTATTTTTCCCATTCGGGAGCGCCGGCAAAATTGGGTTCGCCATCACCGGCATAGCTGGCGGCCGCGGGCCGACCTTTAGCTGCGCCGCCTACGGTGAAGCGCTGCAGCAGCTTGCCATCCAGACGGATATCCAGGCGTTGGGGCCATCCCATGCCCTTCAGATAGTCCTGATATTGCCGCTGCAGGCGAACCTTGATGACGTATTCTCCAGCGACCGGAAAGTCGCGCCGCACGGCGATGCCGCCGCGGGAGCCAAGGGGGAGATCTTCACTCTGCCGGTCGTCCTGTAATACGTGGAGGGGAATTTCGAAGGTCTCGACAGTCGGGTTGGCGGGCGGAAGGCCCACGGCAAAGCGTGTGACCTGGCGGGCGACGGACAGGTACCTTTCAAGATGAGCAGTAGAGATGGAGAGCACGTCGGCAAAATTATCGAAACTGCCGTCCGCAGTCTCGTCGCCGGGCAGCAGGGACTTAACGTCTAAATCGAGCGCGAACAGGTCGCGAATTACGTTGTGGTATTCAGCGCGGTTCAGGCGGTGGACGGCGCTGATTCTGCCGGGGTTGGGATGGGTGGCCCAGACATGGTCGATTGCGCCTTCCAGGGAATTCGCTACGGCCAGGTAAGTGGCGGGGTCGGGGCGCGGAAGGCCGGGCGGCGGCATGGAGCCAGCGCGTAGTTTGGCGATTACACGCTCCCATATTTCCGGATTGGCACCGGGTTTAGTGGCGTCGAGATTGTCCAGGGTGAGGCCGGCGGTGTGGAGTTTCTGGTTGTGGCAGGTTACGCAGTACTTATCAAGGACGGCGCGGGGGGTGGCGGGCGGCTGGGCGTGAGCGCAAAGCGCGAGAAGCGGGGCGACGAAGAACGAGAGGTGGCGGAAGCTGGTGCGGGTCATGGTCAGGTGGAGGACGCGTTCATACGCATTGGCCGAAGGATAAGCGGCGGGCAGCGTGAAAGTCAAGCCGAATGGAGGCGTGGGCATGCGGAGCTTGGGTTCGGGCGGAACCCGAGAAGTGATATTGATTGTTTTCAACAACATCTGGGGTTCGTTTGGCAAATTCGCATTGGGGGAGGTGGGTAGCGGGGGCGTTGGGGGCGGAGTCGTGTTTGTCTGCGAGGTGACGGGGCAATGGACTTTGACACCGCTGGCGTTGGGGGCGGTTGGTCGGAGTTCAGTTGGCATATCTGGCCATATTGTGCACCGGGGACGGCGGACATCCGGAGGAAATAGCTGTAAGTTGTTGGAAGTGAAAGGAAAAGTATTTGTGATCGGGAAACGATCACAAGGTGCCATAGCCTTGCCGGAATGAAGCTGCGCTGCGTTCTCGTTAGAGTATTTTCACAAGGACTACAATTCATGCTGCAATTGGGAAACGGCATTCCCGGAGCCAAGGCGGCTACCGCCGTAAAACAACGCGACTAAAGTCGCGTGCCCACGGGCGACGCGCTACTTTGCAACTGTCACCGTTACATTTTCGTAGGTGAACAACGAGCCATCGCTGGCGATGGCTCGCAGCACGTAGACGCCTGGTTCGCTGAAGGTAACTTTTGTTTCCCACTTACCATCGACTGGTGGCTCAGGTATGACATAGGGCGGCGACCAGGCCGAGTTGCCCCAGGCGCGAGAATCGGTCCAGGCCTTCATTTGATCGGGACTGAAACTTACCGCTGATGCCTTGCCGCGGTACACGGTCCACGAAAAACGGAGACCGGGTCCGCTGGAAGATACCACGGACGAGGGCGGTCGATAGATGAGAGTAGCCGTATTCGGAGTATCCGGGCGGACTTTGGCGGCCTTTCTGTCCTCTTCGGTAATGGGCTTGCCAGGGTGGCGCGGCTGTGGCTTGCCGTCGCGGCGCGCGGGCAGGTTATCGGGATCACCGGCAAGGGCCACGAGCACGATGGTTTCGCCCACTTTGACGTTCTTCTGGCGGTCACCGGAAATTTCCAGTTCCGGTGGCAGGTTATAGCGGAGTTCGTCGCGAAGGCTACCGAAGTCGCCGCCGACTTCGGTGGAGATAACCTGTTTATCAATCAGATAGTCACTCTTCAGCGAGGCGTAGGCTTTTTCGGTCTTCCCGTTGGTAGTGAGCGTCCAGATCAGTTCCTTGCTGCCAAAGTCTTTCGGGACGTGGACAGTGAACAGAAACGGATTCCGGCGAGGATAGAAGTGGGTGGGCTGGCCCTGGTCCGGACCGCCTGGATCCATGCGGTTATCGGGGCCAGGAGGAATATCGAACTCCTCCTGCCAGTTGGAGTTCATGTAACCGAAGTAGAGCGTGAAGGAGCCATCGTCATTCGGCATGAATCCTTCATACGCGGGCGAGACCGATTGCCCTTTGGTGTAAGTGAACCTGGTTTGGGCACTGGCAGGTGCAACCAACACCAGGCACGCCAGCAATAGTGACGCGACTGAAGTCGCGTGCCCATGGGCGGCAGCGCTTTGAACCATCAGTTCTGCTGGCTTCCGGCAGCGGATGCAGTTGGCGTGGGAACAACGGGCGGTGCCCAGCAAAGCGGACAGCCGATGTCAAAGTCGTTGCGGTTCTTCATCTTCGTGCGGCGTTTGGCCATTTCCGCCTGGAACTGCGCTTCCGTGAGCGAGACAGAGTATCCAAGGTCGATGAACATATTGGACACAGAGCGGCGTCCACCACCTGCCCAGTTGCGGGGATCGGCAGGGTTCTTGTTGGCAGGCGTGGTGTCGAGGAAACCAATCAGGTGAACGATGGTGCCCTTGGGCAGCAACGGGGCGGCGTCGTCCTCAAACAGATATTGCTTCACCCAGTTGTGGTCGTAGCCAACGCAACTCAGCGTCTGGACATTGTGACCCCAGATGGCTTCGAGGCACATACGCACGCCGGGGGCGTGCAGGTGCGGTTCAAACGCGATGATTTTGGTGTGTTCCTGCAGGGTGGCCCAGGCGTGAATCTGCTGGTTCGGCGTATTCGGCTTCACGTCCAGATCGATACCGTTGCCCAGAATCAGGTTCGCTTTTTTATACATCGGCGTATAGCCCCTGGGGAAGAATTTAATGCCGAATTCGAGGTGAGCTTTGGTTTCGCGACCGTTGGGATGAATGTGGCCGGCCTGCAGCGCGAGCGACGAATTGGCGGCCAGCAGCCTGCCGGCTTCGGGTGGGAACAGATCGGCATTGCGTCCGATTTCATGAATGGGCCAACTGGTGCCGCCGCCTTGTTCGCCGGGCACGATGCTGGCATAAGTCATATGGTGGAACACAAAGCGGCCGCCGACGGTCTTGGTGGGGCCGGCCTTGGGAACGTCGTTGACTTCGCGAACTTCCAAAGCCGCCACATAGCGGTCTTCGATCATGCCAGTGGGGATGAGCCCAACGTCGCCCCACTGGTCGGGGCCAGCGGCGGGAACGGTGACTTCTTTGGACTTCACGATGAGATCGGGTTCGCCGATGGTCCACTTGTCCGATTCATCGAAGGTGAGAGCCGTTGGCAGGTCAGCAGGATTGCCGCGGGGCGCGCCGCCATCAACCCATTTCACGATGGTGGCGATTTGGTCGTCACTGAGCGAAGGATCTTCCTTGAACTTCTGGATGCCGATGTCTTTCTCTACAAACCAGGGAGGCATTACGCCGCCGTGAGGACCAACGGTGACGCGCGCCTTGATGGAGCGGGCCCAGGGGCGGACCTCTTCATAGCTGACCAGCGACATGGGGCCGACACCGCCGGCGTGATGGCACCCCTGGCAACTATGTTGCAGAATGGGCGCGACCTGTTTGGCAAAAGTGACGTCTGTGGGAGGCGCGGCGGATTGCGCGTGCGGCGTAATGACCGCAAACAGACCGGCGACCGCGGCGGGCCAGGCCAGCTTGAACCCCTGGGACCAGAAAGAAACCTTAACGATCATGGGCAACCTCTCTCAGGCCGGAGTTTCTCTCTTTGGTTTCTCCAGCCTAGGATATTTTACATCGGCGCGAAGGCCATTGAAACTGGTTTTTTAGAATTTTCTTAAGAACTATTCCGGAGGCAGATGCCGGGGTTGACCACAAACGGCACGGCAATGGCGAGAAACAACAGATTGATGCGTCGCTGAATCGTCATCGTGAACCGGGGCCGACAGCATCGACGCGACCACAACAGGCGCGGGTTTCAGGGCTTGCCCGGCGTGAGCGGGATGCGAATCTCGCCCGCATTCTTCACTCGTGTGGCAATGCGCAAATACAACCCACCCGCCAGCAGCTTTTCCCGATCGACGCTGGAAAGAATTTCGGTGCCCGCCAGTTTTTCAAAAGACCGGTTGGCCAGTACCGCAATCGCCGGACCCGAGTCGCTCTTTGCAACGCGATGGAGTGTAGCCCCGAGGAAATCGTCTTTGGCGAAACCGCTCGCGGCCACGGTGTAGCGGAGTTCGTTGGTCGCCGGATCGAAGGAAAAATTCGTCGCAATGCCCTTGGCACCCGACTGCCAGGAGATTACTGCGAGGCTCTTGCGCGCGCCCAGCGCAGGCGTCAGCGCGGGCGCGCGGCGATGATGCGTGGCGCGCTCGTAGTCAAAGGCCATGGCAACCAGCCTCGCGTCTTCCAATGGACGCCCGAATAATTCCACTCCCACCGGCAACCCATCCGGCGTGAAACCAGCCTGCATGCTGATCGCCGGAAATCCGGTTGCAGGGCTGAGTTGGCAGTTGGAACCGGGCTGCGCTTCTCCAACCCGCGCGGGCCTGCGTTTCATGGTGGGATACACCAGCACATCGAGTTTCTGTTCGTCCATGACCTTCAGAATGGCCTCAGTGACGGCAGCCCGCTTCGCCATGGCTTTCCGGTACTCCTCCGAGTTCCGGCCCTTCGATTCCAGCCGCCGCCGGAATCCGGTCTCCAGCGCCGCGTGAAACAGACCCTTCTCCACAATCTCGGCGAGCGAGCCCACCGGTGCCTTTCCGTTCTGCGCCAGATAAGCCGCCAGATCTTCCTGAAATTCCGCGTCGATAACGGACGATCCCTCCAGCATGGCCTCCAGCCCGGACATTGGAACCGGAACGGTCACCGCGCCCTGCTTCGCCATTTCTGCCACAGCGTCGCGCACAACTTTGATCACATCCTGGTCATCCGAGCGGTCACCAAACAATGATTCAAGGACCCCGATGCGCGCACCCTGTAGTGCACCGGACAGCAAAGCGTCGCGGAATCGCGGACGCACCTGCCCCGGCTTCAAATGGGTCGCCGCATCCGCCGGGTCGTCACCGATGGTCGCGTCCAGCATGATTGCAAGGTCTTCCACCGTGCGCGCCAAAGGTCCGCCCACATCCTGGGTGATGGAGAGCGGAACGATCCCGGCAATGCTCGACAGGCCTTTGGTGGGCCGCAATCCCACCAGATTGTTGTGCGACGAGGGGATACGGATGGATCCGCAGGTATCGCTGCCCATACCGGCGGCCGCAAAACTCGCGGCAATCGCAGCGCCGGTGCCGCCGCTGGAGCCACCCGGGTTGCGCGCGGGGTCGTAGGGGTTCAGGGTCTGGCCGCCGCTTGAACTGATGGTGGTAATTCCCGACGCCAACTCGTGCAAATTGGCCTTGCCGATGATGACGGCACCAGCTGCGCGCAGTTTGCGCACCTGAAACGCATCACTTGAAGGTACGAAACCCAGCAGAGCCATGGAACCGGCGGTGGTCTGCATATCGGCGGTGCTGTAGTTGTCCTTCACGATTACGGGAATGCCGTGCAGCGGACCGCGCGGCCCTTTCAAAGCACGCTCGCGATCCCGCTCTTCGGCTTGTTGCAAGGCCAGGGGGTTCAGTGTGATCAGGGCATTGAGCTTCGGACCGTGAACGTCGAACGCATTGATACGGTTGAGGTAGGCCTGCACCAGCGCACGCGAGGTGGCGCGACCTTCGGTCATGGCTTTTTGCTGTTCGGCAATGGAGGCTTCAGCAACTTCGAAGGCTTGTGCACCAACGCGGGTAACCAGGTAAAAGAAGAGACCAGGAACCACAACGAGCCGGGCGAGTTTCATTGGAAAAGCGTAGCACTGCGGGGGGCCTCACGTGCAACCTTGTAAATTGTCCACGACATGGATAATATACAGGGATGATCGCTCGCCGAGCCTTACTTGCCGTCAAAGAAGCGCTCACCAGACAGGCTGCGGTAGCCCTGATTGGTCCCCGGCAAGTGGGCAAGACTACGCTCGCCCACGCCGTGGCTGACGGGACGCCCTCGGTTTATCTCGACCTTGAAGCCCGCGAGGACCGGGCCAAGCTGGACGATCCCGCTTTGTTTTTGGATAAGTACGAGGATCAACTGGTTGTCCTCGACGAGATCCACCGCGCGCCGGAGTTGTTCCCAGCCCTGCGGGGCATCATTGACCGCGGGCGGCGCAGGGGCCGAAGGAACTCGCGTTTTCTCATACTCGGCTCGGCGTCGATGCATCTGATGCAGCAGTCCAGTGAGACGCTCGCCGGGCGAATCGCCTATGTGGAGATGGGACCCCTGGAAGTTCTGGAGACGACCGGGGAAGAAGAGGACCTGGCCCGACTCTGGGTTCGGGGCGGATTTCCAGATAGTTATCTCGCTACCGGTGACCGCGCCAGTTTCGCGTGGCGGAAGGATTTTATCCGCACTTACCTGGAGCGCGACGTGCCTTCGCTTGGTCTGCGCATTCCGGCGGAGACCCTGGACAGGTTATGGGCCATGCTCGCTCACGATCAGGGGGGATTGCTAAATGCGTCGCGCCTTGCCGGATCACTGATGATTAGCGCACAGACAACAACCCGTTACATTGATCTGCTGGTTGACCTGTTGCTGGTTCGTCGTCTCAGGCCATTCCACAACAACGCCGGCAAGAGACTGGTGAAATCACCGCGGACTTACATTCGCGACTCTGGCATTGTTCACGCGCTGCTTGGCCTGGGTGACTACAACGCGCTCTCCGGGCACCCGGTGTCGGGCCACAGCTGGGAGGGATTTGTGATAGAGAATCTGATTGCGGCCGCCCCGGCGCGCACTGTGGCAAGTTTTTACAGAGCTGTCACGGGAGCTGAGATTGACCTGCTACTGGAAATACCGGGGCACGGCCAGTGGGCCTTTGACATCAAACAGAGCCGCACTGGTAAACCTGAGAAGGGATTCCACGTGGCGTGCGACGATCTGAAGCCGAAGCACAGATTCCTGGTGAATGCGGGAGACGACAGGTATCCGATAAGCGGAGGGCTGGATGCCGTCGGGCTGCGATTGATGGCCGAGGAACTGGCGAGGCTGTAGCATGCTCCTGACAGGAGTCGCCGGAAATGAAGAATTTTCACTTGCCTTTGCGCGAACAAACATACGACCGTCTGAGAGCGGCAGTCGTGCCCGTGACTACGCTGGCGCGTGAGGCGATCGATTTATGCCTGCGTCAGGGTTGGCGCCAGGCGAGGCACGACGCTATCGAGGCTTACGCAACTGAAATGGCGGGTTCAAAATTTGATATCGACCCGGATCCGGAGTCGGCTGGAATCGAGCATCTCGTAAGCGGCGGGAAGGTGAAAGTTGGAACACAAACGAACCAAAACCGCCTCCCCGCGGACGCGGCCCGGTCGTTCGCCAGCGGTTCAAATTTGGAATTCAGGTTTGAACATGTCGCGGCCGGGATTGTCGCCCGATCCGCTGCATCATCGCAAGAGCCGCCCCCACCATGGCGGAGATCGGCGCACAACCCGCCATCGTCATGTCATAGGCACCCGGTAGCGTTGCGCCGTGCTGCCTCATGGTGAGGAAGCTCGCTACGATAGCGGCCAGACCGATAGCAGCCGCATGCGCCACTTCATGTTTTCCCGCGATTCGCCCGCACAGATATCCGGCTGCCACCGCTGCCACCAGCGTGTAGGCAAGGTTGGCGAGGAAAAAGCCCATCTGGAAAGTACGCAGTTCAGAGATTCCGAAAGCTCTCATCGCCGCCGGCGTCGCAAGGCTAACTACCGTCGCCAACAAACCAAATCCGGCCAGCACTGCAATTACGCTGCGCACCACTCTCAACGCCTGCTCTCCGGTTGCCTCAGCTCGGTCTGAATCGCATCCAGTTCCCTGCCCGCCTCAGACCACTTGCCCTGACTGGAGAGTTCCCGGTACTTATCCAAATGTCGTCGGATACTGTCGATACGCGGATCACCCGTCTGCAACTGCGGTGCGTTCGGCGCAGCCTTCGATGTGACCGTCTCCGGCATCACCGGCAGCGGCACGCCCCCGCTCAACTGCGCCAGCGCCTGCTCGTAGCTGTCCGAGTAGATAAGCCGGTTCCCCACCGCGAGCACCACCTTCTTCAACTGCGGCATGCGGGCCTGGGTGGCCTGCAGATAGATGGGCGAAACATACAGGATAGTCTCGCCCATGGGCAGCACCAGGGTCTGTCCCTGCAGCACCTGGGAACCCTGTTGGTTCCACAGCGTAAGGTCTTTCGATATATTCTGATCCTGGTTAATCCGCGCATTGACCTGCATGGGCCCCAGAATCAACTCCTGCTTGGAGAGTTGCAGCACCACAACCTCGCCCAGATGCTCCGCATCGCAACGCGCCAGCATCACACCGATCAGATTTTCCTTGGAAAGCGGCGTGAACGTCGTCATCAGCAGGAATTCGGGTTTCGATTCGCCGGGCAGCGTGGCGAAGACGTAAGTGGGGTCTACCGGCTGCGGCTGGGCGTTCTGCCCGGAGACGTAGCGCGAAAGCTCCCAAATGTCTTCATTGTTGTAGAAAGCCTGGGGATTGCGCATGTGATACACGCGATAAATACTGGATTGCGCGCGGAACATCTCTTCCGGATAACGCGCGTGTGGACGCAGCCCGGCCGGCATCTTCGCGGCATCCTCATACAGCTTCGGGAAAAGCGCCTGCCATGCCGCAATCAACGGATCAGTCTTATCGAAGATGTACAGGTGCGTTTCGCCGTCGTAGGCATCCACCGTAGCCTTTACGGAATTGCGGATATAGTTCACCCCACCGAAGACATCCAGCTGCCGTGAGAACGGGTGTGATTCGGAGGTGGTGTAAGCATCCACCATCCACACCATGCGGCCTTCCGGCGTGATCACCAGATACGGGTCGTGATCCCATTGCAGATACGGTGCCAGAGTCTGCAGACGCTCCCGCACCCGGCGATGAATCATCATGCGGCTGTGGTCGGTCAGATAACTGGTCAGAATGATATTGGAGTCGCCGAAATCGAGTGCCGCTGCCAGGCGCAGCGCGAAAGACGATATGGGAAATCCACCTTTGCCGGCGTAGCGATTGAGCGCGTTCTCTGAACCCTGCGGATAGTTGAACTCCTGCTGTGCGGTGTCTACGAACACCGGTTCATGGGTCAGTTCACCGTAGTAAAGTTCGGGCCGCTCCAGCTTCAGCCCGGGCGCGTTCACCGCCGGCGGCATATCCTGGATAAGATACCGGGGCTGTCCCTCGGGGGAGATTTTGGCTACTTCCGCCAGCACCAGGCCGTAGCCGTGCGTGTAGATGAAATGCGGATTGATCCAGCTCGATTGCGTACCCGGCAATTGAGTGATATCGATTTCGCGCGGTGAAAGCAGAACCTGGCGGGGAGTGCCATCAATCACGTAGCGATCCACATCGGCATCATGAAAAGCGTAGTAGGGCCGCAGGGCCTGCATCTGCGTCACCGTGTCGTGGAATGGTTTCCAATCCCACAGGCGCACATTGTCCAGCAGGACGCGATTTTTGACTGTATCCACCACGGCTGCCGGATTCGTGCGCATTTCCACCTCGCGAATCCTGTTGGAAAGTCCCCATGCCTCGCGCGTGGCCTCGATGTGGGCCTCAATGTAGGGCCGCTCCAGGGAAATTTCGTTCGGCTTCACGAACAGGGAAGACGCCACGGCCGGCACAATCCACACCAGCACCAGGCTAACGCCCACCGTAATTGCAGCCGTCATCCACCGGCCAGCCATCACCATGACCGCACCCAAAACCAGTGCCCCCATCACTACCCAATACAAGGGCAGGGTGAAGTGAGCGGCAGTGTAATCCACACCCACCATGAAGCGGTGCGTTTCCCATGCCATTTCAAAACGGGAGAGGTAGTAACGCAGCGCGATCATGAGAAAGAAAAACGCTGCCGCGCCACGCAGGAAGCGCGATTCCAGGCCGCCTTCCAATCGCAGGAAGCTCAGGTCGATTTGGCCTTGCTGTAGTTCGTGCAGACGAAAACGCAACTGCCATCCGCGCGCCACCAGCCAATAAATGAGAATTGCCAGCACCACCATCCCGAAGATGTACGAGCGCAAGCCGTTCCAAAAAGGCAGGTCAAACAAGTAGAAGTTGGCAGTCTGTCCGAAGATGGGATCTTTCCACCCGGTTACCGGTATCGACCGGCTGCCCAGAAACCGCATAATAGTCCAGGCGTCAATGGTTGCGCCCGCGCCCAGGAACGCCACGACCAGCAGCGCCAGCGAAGAGAGCCTGGAATACAGGGGATAATCGCTTACCTTGCCGCCGGTAAAGTGCACGGCGCGCGAATGCACCACCAGCAGCACAATCCAAAGAAGGACTGTACCCGCCGCGGTGGGGAGCGCGGAGTAGGCGTAGAGATCGATCCAGGTATCTACCTGACCCATCTCATTCCACCAGGCGTATCCGAGGGCGAGCGAGGCGGCCCAGCGAACGCCGAACAGCAAGAGGAAGCCGGCCACTGCAATACCGATAAGAGCCAGGCGCGGTCCGCGACCAGAAGTCAATCTTTGCTGCACAAAACCTCCGCGGGAGATTTCAGTCCCCCTTCCAGACTATCTCCCCTGCCACGATGGTCGCCACCGGCCCACCAGTAAAGCGTCGCCCGTGAAACGGAGAGTTGCGGCTCCGGGAGCAGGATTGTTGCACGTCGAACGTCCACTCCGTGGTCAGGTCGAAGATGGTCACGTCGCCCACCGCGCCCGGTTTCAGCGTGCCCCTGTCCAGCGACAGCACTCCTGCGGGACCTGTAGTGAACAACTCCACCATCCGCGCCACGGTAATTCTTTGCTTGTGGACCAGTTCAGCCAGCGTCAGCCCAATTGCCGTTTCCAGCCCGGTGATACCGAAGGGGCAGCGTTCAAACTCCTGCATTTTTTCGCTGCCGGGGTGCGGGGCATGGTCGGTGGCGATGGCATCAATGGTGCCGTTGGCAATGGCCTCGATCAGGGCTTCACGGTCTTCGGAAGCCCGCAATGGCGGCTTCATTTTATAGTTGCTGTCGTAGGTTCCCAGCTCTGCGTCGGTGATGGCGAAATGGTGCGGGGTTACTTCACAGGTGACTTTCAAACCGCGACTCTTCGCGAATGCCACCATGGCGGCTGAACGGGAAGTGGAGAGGTGCGCCACGTGATAGCGCGCACCGGTCTGCTCAGCCAGCAACAAATCCCGCGCCACCATTACATCTTCGGCAGCAGATGGAATGCCACCCAGACCCAAACGGACCGATTGGCTGCCCTCATGCATATCGCCGCCCGCGCTCAGATTCAGATCTTCACAGTGGTCAATTACAGGGATGTTCAACTCACGCGCCGCTTCCATGGCCCGTCGCATTACGCGCGAATTCATCACCGGGCGCCCGTCATCGGAAATGGCCACGATGCCCGAGGCATGCATGGATCCAATGGCTGCCAGTTCTTCACCCAAACTGCCTTTGGTGATGGCCCCGATGGGAAACACATTCACTTTCGCCACTGCGCGCGCCCGCTGCACAATATAGCTGGTCACCAGCGCACTGTCATTTACCGGAATGGTGTTGGGCATGGGGCAGATGCTGGTAAACCCACCCGCGGCCGCCGCTTTCGCACCGGTCTCAATGGTCTCGGCGTGTTCCGCACCGGGCTCCCGCAGATGGACATGCATATCAATGAAACCCGGGCCGACGATCATCCCGCGGGCATCGAAACGGTTCACGCCACCCGCCGGAAGGTCCAGACCTATGGCTTCCACCCGCCCGTCGCGAATCAGAACATCGGCGATACGGTCAGTCCCCGACGCGGGATCGATGACTCTGCCTCCTGCAATCAATATCGACTTCATGAAAGAATTCGCTCCAGCACCGCCATGCGTACCGCGATGCCATTTTCCACCTGATTCAGGATTACCGACCGCTGGCTGTCCGCTACTTCCGAACTCAGTTCCCGTCCGCGGTTAATGGGCCCGGGGTGCATCACAATGGCATCCGGTTTAGCCAGTTCCATATGTTCCTGGCGGAGTCCGAAGAAGCGGAAGTACTCGCCCGCCGCCATGGGAGCTTCGTGCTGCCGTTCCAGTTGCACGCGCAGCATCATGATGACATCGGCTGAGCGCAGCGCATGGCGCATGTCACAGGTGAGTTCCACTCCCGGTGCCAGTTGTGCCAGTTCTCTGGGAAGCAGAGAGGGCGGCCCGCAAAGAACAATGCTCGCGCCAAACCTGGAAAGCAGGTGCACGTTGGAGCGGGCGACACGGCTGTGTGCGATGTCGCCGATGATAGCCACCCGCAGGCCTTCCAGCGCGGGCAGACGGTCCAGAATTGTCAATGCATCCAGCAGCGCCTGGGTGGGATGCTCGTGGGTTCCGTCACCCGCGTTGATGATGGGAATTTGCAGGTTTCGCGCCAGAAAATGGGGCGCACCAGAGGCCGAGTGGCGCATCACGATGGCATTGGGCCGCATGGCACCCAGGGTGTTCAACGTGTCTACCAGCGATTCGCCCTTGGAGGCACTGGAGCCCTGCGCTGTAATGGAAATAGTCTCAGCGCTCAAACGCTTGGCGGCAATTTCGAAACTGACACGGGTACGGGTGGAAGCCTCGTAGAAGAGGTTTACAATCATTTTGCCGCGCAGCACTTCTGATCGCTTGATGCCTTCGCTTAGCTGGAAATAGCGGGCTCGTTCGAGTATCGCCTCGATCTCGGTACGATCCAGGCTCTCAATATCGAGCAGCCCACGGCCCCTGACCCCGGCCGCCATGGCTATTGCCCGCGCTCGCAGAGGAGCACTTTTTCCATCTCGTCGATTTCCTGGAATTTCACTTCAATAATCTCTTCGTCCGAGGTCTGTACAGTGCGTCCGATGTACTGCGCTTCCACCGGCAGTTCGCGGTGCCCGCGGTCGATCAGCACCAACATGGAAATTCTGGCGGGTCGACCGTGTTTGAACAGCGCATCCAGGGCGGCACGCACCGTGCGTCCGGTGTAGAGAACATCGTCGGTCATGATGATCTCTTTGCCTTCCACCGAAAAATTGATCTCGGTGGCGTTGTGCCTGGGCAGGTCGCCGATGGTGCTCAAATCGTCGCGGTACAGCGTGATATCCAAAATGCCCACCGGTATCTGGCGCTTCTCGATGGCCTCGATCTTGGCCGCCAGCCGGTGCGCCAGCGGAACACCACGGCGGCGGATTCCGATGAACGCCAGCTTTTCCAGATCTTTGGTTCTTTCCAGAACTTCATGCGCCAGCCGCACGAGCGTGCGGTCGATTTCAGAGGCGCTCATCAATTGAGCTTTAATGCGGGTGACGGCCATCGCTTCGGATTGTAGCAATTCGGCTATCTTTTCAGTCTGGCGCGGAGGCGGTGTACCAGGCGATCGACCTCGTCCAGTTTCTTCAACAACGGCAGGGAAAGGATAAAGCGGCCCGTCTTCTCCAACTCGGATTCAAATGATAAAGACAGTTCCGAAAGCTCGCGAGCCTCTTTCAGATTCCGTTCGTGGTCGGCCTTCAGAATCTCGTCCACCTGCCTCTTGCCATTGGGAAGGCGGATTTCCGCACTTTTCTCTTCGCGCTTTTCCTGTGCCGTTTCCGGAATCTGCGCTGCGCCGGCCAGGGCTGCCGGTCCAATTAAGAGCATGGCGCGCCGCGAGTGGCTGGCGCGATCTTGAGGCATACCGATATTATGGCAATACATGAAAGACGTTTCCGCAGGCATAGTAGGACTGGGTAATGTAGGCTCCGGCACGCTCGCCATTCTGGCGGCAAATGGCGATCAGATCGCGCTCAAACTGGGTTTCCGGCTCAAGGTGGCGGCAATTTGCAGCCGCTCTGTGGAACAGGTTCAAATCCCCGCCGAACTGGGCGAAGTATTCCGTACCAAAGACTGGCGTGAGGTGGTGAACCATCCGCAGGTTGATGTGGTGGTGGAACTGGTGGGCGGCACCACCACGGCCAGCGAGATTATTGAAGGTGCCATTGCAGCCGGCAAATCCGTCATCACGGCCAACAAGGAATTGATGGCTTTGCGCGGGGCCGAGATATGGGACCGCGCCATCGCCGCGCGCATCAATTTGGCTATGGAAGCCAGCGTGGCGGGCGGAATTCCCATTCACGCGGTTCTGCGCGAAGGCATCTCCGGCGATCGGGTGGTGGCCATTGCGGGCATTCTCAACGGCACCAGCAATTTCATCCTCACAGAGATGGAACGGCGCGGCGAATCGTTCGATACAATTCTGGCCGAAGCGCAGGCGTTGGGCTATGCCGAGGCCGACCCCGCCGCTGATGTGGATGGCTACGACGCACGCTCGAAACTGGCGCTGCTGGCGGCGCTGGCGTTCGGAGAACGGATCACACCCAGTGATATTTACGTGGAAGGTATTCGCCGTATCACGGCTGCTGATTTCGACTATGCCCACCAGCTGGGCCACACCATTCGCCTGGTCTGTTCGGCCGAACAGACGCCGCGCGGCTTGTTGCTCTCTGTGCGGCCAGCGCTGGTTCCGCAAGCGGCGATTCTGGCCAGTGTGGTAGGGGCGTATAACGCGGTATGGGTCAAGGGAGAATTTGGCGCCGATACGTTTTACTACGGTCGCGGGGCCGGCTCACGGCCAACCGGAGTGGCCGTAGTTAGCGACCTGATGCGGGTGGCGCGGGAGATCCGCAGCGGCAGCCCGGAACGCGTCTCTCCCTTCGCGCACGAGCGACTGGGCGAATACCAGCCGGTATCCATTACGCAGCAACATCGTCCGTTCTATCTTCGATTCCGGGTGCGCGACCGACCGGGGATTATCGCCGAACTGGCGGGGATTCTGGCATCGAAACAGATCGGACTGGAGGCTGTATTGCAGTTGCCCAGCGACACCAAGGACAATCTGCCCTTCGTAATCACAGTAGAGAAGTCATCGGAACTGGCGGTGCGGGAAGCCGTGCAGCGGATGAACGAACTGGACTTCCTGACAGAGCCGCCACTGGCGCTGCCCATGGAACCGAAGTTTTAGTGGATTGACCAGACGCCGGGCAGATTTTTTTTGGTGTATTGTCGTCTGAGCCGGGTTGTCGAAACCCTGCATCCGCAAATGGCAGAATGTAGTCGCCCTCCTTGAAAGCGTACGGTCACGAGCCGCTCAAAGCACTTGTAGTGAGTGACTCAGGATATATCCGTTCAACAGCATAAGTCCAATAGCTGGCATACACGCCAGCAGAGGATCCTGAACTCTTAGACGCGCTCCCACCCCTGCCAACATCAACAGGAGCAATCCAGACGAGGCCATCCGCAGGCAGACTGGCCAGTACAATCCGACCAGCAAACCAATACCAGCCATAACTTCCAGAACTCCGGTAAGAATCCTGAGCCCTGGAAGCCCAAACCGTATGAATTCACTCTTCATGTAAGAGGAGGTCAGACACAGACATCCGTAAAACAGAAACGCGAAGCTGGAGACAAAAACGGCACCCGTGAAGGCACTCACCGGGGCAACAGTCCGGCGTGAACGCCGGTGACAAAGACGCAGAGAATCAAAAGAGCCAGCGAGGGCAGGTATTTCACCAGCGGGTGCCGGACACTGAAGTGAGCGAATTGTGCACCAAGCATCA
>JBBROK010000045.1:0-28996 GCA_038229475.1 Bryobacterales bacterium
AATCGAACGAACGGAACGCTACCTTCGGGTTGTGCTTGGACAGCACCTTCGTAATCGCCGCCGTCAGCGTCGTCTTGCCGTGATCGATATGTCCGATAGTCCCTACGTTGACGTGGGGCTTACTTCGGTCAAATTTTTCCTTTGCCATGTGCGCTCGTCTCCCTGATTACCTTGTTGAACGGTTACTGCGTTACCTTGCCATGCACTTTACTGATAATTTCTTCCGCGACCGACTTCGGCACTTCCTCATAACGGGAGAAGTGCATGGTAAAGCTGGCCCGACCCTGAGTTCGCGAACGCATTTCGGTAGCGTACCCGAACATCTCGCTCAGCGGCACGCTGGCCCGGATCACTTGCGTGGTACCCATAATCTCCGTGCCTTCCAGGCGTCCACGGCGCGAAATCAAATCGCCGTTAATTGAACCCATGAATTCGTCAGGCACCACCACTTCCACCCGCATGATCGGTTCCAGCAGCACCGGTTTTGCCCGTCGTGCCGCTTCCTTGAAGCAGATGGAACTACAAATCTTAAATGCCATTTCCGAAGAATCGACATCATGGTAAGCGCCGTCGAACAGCGTCACCTTGAGATCCACCAGCGGATAGTTGGCCAGAATGCCGCCCTCTAAAGCCTCGGCGACGCCCTTCTGCACTGCAGGAACAAATTCCTTGGGAATCGTGCCGCCGGAAATGTCGTTCTCGAACACGTAGCCACCACCCGGGTTCGGCTCCACGCGGAGTTTGGTACGGGCATATTGACCGCTGCCACCAGTCTGCTTTTTGTGAGTGTAATCGTACTCGGCGGAACTCCGAACCGTTTCGCGATACGCCACCATGGGTTTGCCCACGTTCGCCACCACACCGAACTCGCGCATCATGCGGTCAACAATAATTTCCAGGTGAAGCTCACCCATACCGGAAAGAATCGTCTGCCCGGTTTCGATATCCGTATTCACCCGGAAAGTAGGATCTTCCTGAGCCAGCTTATTGATTGCCATGCCCAGCTTTTCCTGATCGGCCTTGGTCTTGGGCTCTACCGCCAGTTGGATAACCGGTTCCGGGAAGTCAATGGGTTCGAGAACCACCTGATTGTCTTCGTCGCAAATCGTATCACCGGTGGATACCATCTTCAGACCCACCGCGGCGCAAATATCGCCCGCCATGATCTCTGAAATATCTTCCCGCTTATTGGCGTGCATGCGCATCAGGCGACCCACGCGTTCCCGGCGGCCCTTGGCCACGTTGAACACAGACTCACCTGCTGCTAACTTGCCCGAGTACACCCGGAAAAACGCCAGCTGACCGGAAAACGGGTCGGTCATAATCTTGAACACCAGCGCCGAGAACGGCTCCGTGTCAGACGCCGTGCGCATGATCTTGATTTCTTTGTCGTCCACCGACGTGCCCTTCACCGGAGGAATATCCAGCGGAGAAGGCAGGTAATCCACCACCGCGTCCAACATGGTCTGGACGCCCTTGTTCTTGAATGCCGAGCCGCACACTACCGGGAAAATCTTCAGACCGATGGTTGCCTTGCGAATACCGGCGCGAACTTCTTCCACCGTCAGCGGCTGACCGTTGACAAACTTTTCAAACAACTTGTCGTCGAATTCGGAGACCGCCTCAATCATCTGATCGCGGTATACCTTGGCTTTTTCCAGCAGTTCTTCAGGTATTTCCACCACGTCGAATTCAGCGCCCAGGGTCTCGTCGCGCCAAATAACCGCTTTCATTTCCACCAGATCGACAATACCGAGGAATTTTTCTTCGGCGCCAACCGGAATCTGAATCGGCACCGGACGGGCCTTCAGACGCTCTACAATCGTTTCCACCGAACGGTAGAAATCCGCTCCCACACGATCCATCTTATTGATGAAGCAAATGCGGGGAACGCGGTACTTGTCACCCTGACGCCAAACTGTTTCCGATTGCGGCTGCACTCCGGCCACCGCGTCGAATACCGCCACTGCGCCATCCAGAACACGCAATGAACGCTCTACTTCGGCGGTGAAATCCACGTGACCGGGCGTATCGATGATGTTGATCTGCATGTTCCGCCATTGGCATGTAGTCGCAGCGGAGGTGATAGTGATACCACGCTCCTGTTCCTGCTCCATCCAGTCCATGGTGGCAGTGCCCTCATGAACTTCGCCAATCTTGTGCGACCGACCCGTGTAATACAGGATGCGTTCCGTCGTCGTGGTCTTACCGGCATCAATGTGCGCAGCAATGCCAATGTTCCTCATCCTCTCCAGCGGTACGGTGCGTGCCATGCGTTAGACCTGCGATCCCCTTATAAAATTGACTAAAGTTGAATTCTGACTACCCGATCCGGTTACCAGCGGAAGTGCGCGAAAGCCTTGTTGGCTTCGGCCATGCGATGCACGTCTTCACGCTTCTTAATGGCCCCGCCGCGAAGGTTGGCTGCATCGTTGAGCTCATTGGCCAACTTGTCTGCCATACCTTTTTCCGCACGGCCCCGCGCATTGCCCAGGATCCAGCGGATCGCCAGACTGGTGCGCCTGCTCTGCGGTACCTCAATGGGTACCTGGTAGTTGGCACCGCCCACCCGGCGGGTCTTCACTTCCAGTAGCGGCTTGGCGTTTTCGACGGCCTTCTTGAAAAGCTTGACCGCCTCTTCGCCACCACCGCGCTCCTCGAGTTTCTTCATCGAGTCGTAAAAAATCTTCTGCGCGGTTGATTTCTTTCCATCCCACATCATGGAACAGATGAACTTTTCAACCAGCGTCGAACTGAAAACCGGATCGGCGGCGCCTTCCCGATTCGCTGCGCCTCTGCGTCTTGGCATATCGTTTTCGCTAAACCCTTACTTCTTCTCTAAACCCTTACTTCGTAGCAGCCTTGGGCCGCTTGGCTCCGTACTTGGAGCGGCTCTGTTTGCGGTTGGCAACACCGGCAGTATCCAGAGCGCCGCGCACCACGTGATACCTTACGCCGGGAAGATCTTTCACGCGGCCACCGCGGATCAGCACAATGGAGTGCTCCTGCAGGTTATGGCCAACGCCCGGGATATAAGTGGTGACTTCAATTCCGTTGGTGAGACGCACGCGGGCAACCTTACGCAAAGCCGAGTTCGGCTTCTTCGGTGTTGAGGTGTACACGCGCGTGCACACGCCGCGCTTCTGCGGGCAGCCCTCCAGAGCCGGGCTGGCCGTCTTCCACTTTGGTGGCTTGCGGCCCTTGCGAACTAGTTGGTTGAATGTCGGCACAAATCTGTCCTTACGAAACTTTGCGGCTCAATTACCGCATATCGCACAACAACCGGCCATACACTGCTGGCCAGTGCTGATAAAACCCAAATTCACCGCGTCTGTTTTCTGCCGGGCAGGAACTTCACCCGTGGAGGCGTTGGACAAGTCCATATCTTCTGCGAAGCAAGTTCACAGTTAACATCGGGACCTCGCCCTGGCCGGATCTCCGACGCCGGAGATGGTAGCCAGAAGCTTACAAAAAAGCTAAAGCCAAACCATACTAATGTAGCGAATAAATGAATTCACTGTCAAGTGCTTGTGTTCTTTTACACTTGGAGCGCTCCGGCTGGCTCATAACGAACTGACCCGAACCGGAAAGAGAAGCATAACATACACACCATCATGGTGGGCGGTCCTGCAAATCTGGTATGCTCTCCGCATGCGATCTATTTCCCGCTTCGCCCCGGTAATCATTGGCCTTTGTGCCGCAATTTGCACCCCTGCCCAGGACGCGCAATCGGCACTTGCAGCTTCTGTGGGCTACAACACACAGCGGCTTTCACTGAAACTTTCGCCGGAACAGTCGGCCGAAGCCGCCCGCCTTGGCACAGAAGCCGTGCGGGCCACTCAGGCCGGGAAATTCGGAGATTCGCTCCGCCTTTACGCTCAGGGCACGGCCACGATGCGCGGCCTCGACTGGTCCCCTGAACTGGAACTGGTCTCGGGATTGCGCGCAAAACTCGACCATGCGCTGGTCGCACCCGGCAAAATTACGGTTACGGTGAGTCCGATGTACTCCGGACCCCGGGCCGCCGAAGCCAGGCTCAAGGCCTCCGTATTCCTTGCACGGCAAGGGCAGGACGCGATCAATCTTCAACCTGAAGCCACCCTGGATGCGGCGAAGCCCTTCACCGCATCCGTCAGCATCCCCGCGGCAGCGTCGGGCGATTACAACGTGGAAGTGCGTTTCGCGCCAGTGGCGGGCAACTTAACGCCGGAAGCGCGCGCCGCGTTTACCAGGACGGTCCCGGTGCATGTGGAGGCTTCCCTGGCCACGGAAATGAAGAAGCTGAAGGACACCCTGGCCAACCTCAGCGGCAACACCAGCCCGGCGCTGCCCAGTGCTCAGTACGCGCTGGCTCTGTACGAACGTGCCGATCAGGGCGAAGTGAACCCTCGCGCTTATAACTTCCACAACGAATTCACCGCTGCGCAAACCGTGGCCGACGCTCTGGTAGCCGGCAAAGACGCCTACTCCGGTCGGCGTGGCGACTTCCACCGCGCCTATCGCTCTAAAGCAGACAACACCCTGCAACCCTACCGTCTGTTTGTGCCCGAAACCTATGACCCCGCGAAGCCCACCTCACTCGTAGTCGCCCTGCATGGCATGGGTGGCGACGAAAACAGCATGTTCGATCAGTATGGGAAGGAACTCCCGCTGGACGCCCAAAAACATGGCTTTCTTGTGGTGGCGCCAAAAGGTCTGGGCGTGGCGTCCATGTATCGCGGCGCAGCCGAGCAGGACGTGATGGACGTTTTGGCTGAGGTGCGGTGCGATTACAAAGTAGACCCTTCGCGCATTTATTTGATGGGTCACTCCATGGGTGGCTATGGCACGTGGAGCGTAGCCATGAGCCATCCCGAAGTATTTGCGGCGCTGGCCCCCATTTCGGGCGGCGGTGACCCGGCCGGAATGGCCAAATTGCGTGCCATCCCGCAGTACGTCACCCATGGTGACGACGATAAAACCGTAAACGTCAGCCAGTCCCGCATTATGGTGGAGGCGGGGAAGAAAGCGGGCGTTTCCATTACATATGTGGAAGTTCCAGGCGGCAGCCACACCGGGGTTGCTCAGCCGGCGTTTGCGCCCATCCTCGAATTCTTTTCGCACCAGGCGCTGGGCAAAGCCGTGGAAAGCACCCGCCAGCAGTAAAAGTCGTCCGGTCTCGCGTAAAATCCCGGTCCCCGGCTCCCACACCCGTAGTAGTGTAGGGAGGGGAGTCCAGGCCGTATGGTTCCGCGTAGAACCGACTGATTCCCACGCAACCGGGGCCTGTCTTCGCTGCAACTGCCCCGCCAGCCCCGCTTCACTCTGTTATTGGCATAGACGATGATTCGCCTTTTTAACGTTTTCATCCCGGCCAGAATTCTCGCACTGCTTGCCATCGAAGCGGCGATCATGGAGCTTTGCTACGTCATTGCCGTTTTCGTGGCGGCGGAGATCTTCGCCAACGCACCCGGCGCAGACTATTTCCTTTTCTCCGATTTTGGTTTCTGGCGCATCGCGATCTCCGTCATCGTCACCATTCTGGCGCTGTACTTCCATGATTTATATGAGGATGCGCGCAAACGATCCAGTCTGGAACTGGCCCAGCACATGCTGGTCGCACTGGGTGTATCTTTCCTTAGCCAGGCATTTCTCGCCTATCTCAGCGCTCCCCTGATCGTGCCGCGTTACACCATGATTTTAGGCAGTATCCTGGTGTTCCTCGTCTTCCCGGTCTGGAGAATCATGTTCGCCCTGTACGTCACCCGCGGTTTCCACCCGGAGTCTGTGGTGTTTGTGGGCACTTCACCTACGTTGCGGGAAATTTCTGCACGAGTCCGCGATATTGCTGATCTGGGCATGCGCGTGGTCGGCTTTTATGACGATAACGCCGGCGGACCCGATCCCCTGCCCGGCATCACCCGCCTGGGAAACCTGCAAAACCTGCAGGAGTGCCTTGCGCTCAAGCCCCACCGCATCGTAGTAGGGCTTTCGGAACGGCGCGAAAAACTACCCATCGCGGAGTTGATGCAACTGCGTTTCTCCGGCGTTCAGATTGAACTGGCAGCGGATACCTACGAAACCGTCTACGGCCGCATCAGTACCCGGGAGTTTCGCGCCTCGCAGTTCATCTTCATGCAACTGCGGCCCCTGTCGGTGCTTGCACAGTCGGTCTACTGCGCCATCCTGGCGCTGATGGGTTTGATAATTCTGGCACCGGTGATGCTGCTGGTGGCTCTTGCGGTACGCATCACCTCCCGCGGACCCGCGCTTTACACACAGCAGCGGGTGGGTCTGAACGGCAAGCTTTTTTACGTCTCTAAATTCCGCTCCATGTATGAGGACGCCGAATCCCGTACCGGAGCCGTATGGGCTGCGAAGAACGACCCGCGCATTACTCCCCTTGGCCGATTCCTCCGCAAGTCGCGGCTGGATGAACTACCGCAGCTGGTCAACGTGCTGAAAGGAGAGATGGCTATCGCGGGGCCGCGTCCGGAACGGCCCGAGTTCGTGGAACAGTTGAGCGAACAGCTACCCTATTTCCGCCAGCGCCACTGCGTGAAGCCGGGCATCACCGGCTGGGCGCAGATCAACTACAAGTACGGCGACACTATTGAAGACACACGCATCAAGCTGGAGTACGATTTCTACTACATCAAGCATATGTCGCCGTCCCTTGATGCCTACATCTTTTTCCACACCATCAAGACCATGCTGCTTTCGCGCGGTGCCCAGTAGAAGCGGGTGTTTCGGTACCGCCAGCTCAGCCCGGATAACTGCTGGTGATGTAGCTCTGCAGGTGGTCAATGGTTTCGGCTTGCGCGGAAATCATCCAGTTGACCAGATCGCCGATCGAAACCATCCCCGTGACCTCTTCCCCCTCCATCACAGCCAGATGCCGCACCCGCGCTGAGGTCATCAGATGCAGGCACGAATCGATGGAATCGGTGGCAGCCACGCATGCCGGTGGCGACATCACTTCTTCCACTGCAGTTTCCATGGAAGACCGCCCCAGCAGGATTACTTTACGGGCGTAGTCGCGCTCGGAAAATATACCCACAGGTTGCTGCTTCCGCACCACCAGCAGGGCTCCAATATCGCGATCAGCCATCTCAAGCAAGGCGTCGTATACGGATGCCTCGGGCGTGACGGAAAAGATTCTTGCACCTTTCCGTTCCAGAACCATACGGACAGAGTCAGCGAATTTCATTGCACTCTCCTTAGCCGGGCAAAATTGAACCGGACGGCAAAATCATAGTCCTCTGTAAGGCCAAACACAAGGGGCGCGTTGCCAGTGTTGCCGGGCTGGCAACATTGTGGGAAAATCTCAAACAGCTATGAAAATACGCCAGACCTTGAGCTATCTCTCTTCAATTCTGCGCTTCCCGGTTGTGGCTGGCATTTTCTGCCTCGGTCTCGCGCAGGCGCAAATCGCCCCACCGGCGTTCACACTGAACTCTTTTGGCCAGCTGCTTACCAGCGACTTGTACATTGGAATTGAGATCCAGGTCACTACACCGCAATTGGTTTCAGCCCTCGGTGTGCTTGATGCCACCTCCCTTGGCACTCTTCCCACCAATGTGGGAGTCGGTCTGTATTCGGTGTCTCCAGGAGGAACCAGTTCCAAGCTCGCCACGCACATCACGTCTGCGATTGTGCCCTCCGGTACCGTTGCCCAAAGTATCGGGGCGCGCGGCGCATTTTTTACAGCAATCACCCCGGTGACGCTGGCTGCGGGAAATTACGTCATTATGGCGGATTCCGGCGCACCCGGTCTTGGCTACGGTTCTGCCACTTACACCTTCCAGCCCGGCATCTCCTATGTGAACGGATGGTTTGGCGGGACCAATTTCCCCGGTTTGGGAACCAGTTTCACGGTAACCGATCAAAGCGATTTCGGCGGCAACTGGGTGTCGTCGGTCTTCAGGTCGGTCCCTGCCCCGACCACTTCAACCTCGCTCAGCAGTTCCGTAAACCCCTACCAGGGCGGATCAAATGCACTCCTGACCGTGACCGCGACTGTGACGCCTTTGAATGCCACAGGCACAGTGAACTTTTCCAGTAACGGCGCTACTATTACGGCAAGCCTGTTCAACGGCCTCGCCAGACTCGTTCAACCGAACTTTCTGCTTCCGGGGCCCAACATAGTGAGCGCGGTCTATTCCGGAGATTCAAATTTCGCCGGCAGCGCCGCGATCAACCTCGTTCAGCAGCTCAATCAGGCGACCACGACTCTGACTCTGAGCGCGTCGCCCACCAACGCGGTCCTTGGACAAAATGTGCGGCTAACAGCCGTTCTGGGGCTCAACTTCGACACCGGCACCATCACTTTCAAGGACGGCAACACGACTTTGGGAGCATCAACACTCGCCGGCAACACCGCCACCTTTACTGCCACCGGGCTCGCGGCAGGGCCTCATTTTCTGACTGCTGCCTGGGGCGACAGCACCTTCCTGGGCACTTATGCACCGGTGACGTCCCTGCCCATTGGCGTGATTGTCTCTCCATTCACCTCCACAACAACCACGCTCACTTCATCCCCAAACCCCTCCATCGCGGGTCAGCAACTCACGCTGCGCGCCACCGTGACACCGGCCGCTGCAACCGGGCAGGTCACGTTTACAAGCGGAGCTTCAATTCTGGGGACAGCCACACTCAGCGGAGGCGTGGCGACGCTGAATACGTCACTCGGATTTGGGCAGCAGACACTCACAGCCATCTATGTACCAACCGGCAATTTCACCGCCTCCACCTCCCCGCCCCTGAATCAACAGATTGTGTATCCGGCGTTGTCGATTTCCACTTCGGGTATTCCCGCCGGCAGGGCAGGTCAGCCCTATGGGCCCGCAACATTTTCAGCCCAGGGAGGCTCCGGCAGCTATTCCTGGGCAGCCGGAGGACTGCCTTCAGGAATGGGGATAAGTGGCAACGGGACTCTGAGCGGAACGCCGGGCAGCGCCGCTTCGACTTCCATAACGGTCACGGTTACCGACACCGCTTCCAGCCTTACCGCATCGCAGAATTATACTCTGGTGATCGCCTCTGGAGTTCCGCTTATTTCCGGGCCTTCCAGCCTTGGAAATGTTCTGGTGGGCACAGCGGTTGCAGCGTCATACACAGTAAGCGGGGGCAAGGCACCCTTCTCGTGGACCATCACCGGCGCTCCCGGTATCAGCATTGATGCCAATGGCAATGTCAGCGGATCGGCGGCCTCAGCCGGGTCTTTCACTGCCACCATCGTGGTTACCGACGCGCAGAATTCCACTGCGGGCATCTCCGCCACTCTGACTGTTCTGGGAATTGCGACCGGCTCTCTGCCCCCGGCCCAGACCATCGCCGACTACAGCGTGGCCATTAGCGCTGTTGGCGGCGCACCACCCTATAGCTTCACCATCAGCGGATTACCCGCCGGCCTCAGCGCATCCGGCGGCAACATCAGCGGTCGCCCGCTGGCCCCGGGAACTTCTTCGGTGAGCGTCAAAGTCGCCGACAGCAAAGGGCTCACCCTCTCCGCAACATATTCCCTCACCGTTACCGGTAGCGGCCCGCTGAAGATCAGCGGCACTTCCGCGCCGGATGGCAGCGTCAATCAGCCCTATTCGCAGGGCCTGAGCGCCTCTGGTGGAACGCCACCGTATAGCTGGGTTCAAACCGGCGGTATCTTTCCCGATGGCCTCAGTCTCAATGCGGCCGGCACCGTATCCGGCACACCATCAAGACCGGGCAGTAGTTCGTTCGGCGTTCAGGTTACAGACGCATCCGCAGCCCAGGTATCGGGTGCATTCTCCCTCAATGTTTTGCCGGAACCGCTCACCATTACCAATGGTGCCAACCTCCCTTCGGGCGTCGCGGGCGTTGAATACCCCTCGCAAACTCTCATTGCTACCGGCGGTACGCCACCCTACAAGTTCTCCACCAAAGACACTCTCCCATCTGGCGTGGTTTTAACCGGTGGCGTAATATCGGGCACCCCAGCCACCGAAGGCAGTGCTTCTTTCAGCATCGCGGTGACAGATTCGGCTACTTCGCCGGCAACTGCTACCGCTGGCTTTTCCCTTGCCGTGCGCCCCAACACCGGCGACCTTGTGCTGTCAACGGGCAGCCTGTCTTTCGCCCTTACGGCGGGAACATCGGCGGCTCCCGATGGCGGTACGGTGGCGGTGAGCTCCAGCCAGGCCACGCAGAAATTGTCGTTCAGCGCCTCCGTCACGCCCTCCGCTGCCTGGCTCACGGTGACCGGTGGTGCCGCCACACCCGGCACGTTGTCGGTTGCGTTGACCAGTGGCGCACTCTCTCTCGCTGCCACCGGTTCGCCCTATTCCACTTCGGTGGTGGTTACCTGTACCTCGCCGGTTTGCGCCGGTAAGACGCAGTCCGTCGCAGTCGTCTTGAGCGTCACTTCGGCCCCGCCCCGGCTCAGCGTGGGCACCTCATTGCTCTCTTTCGCGGCTTCCGCTGCAAACCCGCAGCCTATCTCTGCCGCGCTGGACATTCAGAATACAGGCGGCGGATCTCTCACTGCCATCAGCGCCTCCGCCGACGCCCGCTGGATTACCGTGGGTGCAGTCCCGGCCTCCATCGCACCCGGACCTGCCGTGCAGATTTCCGTTACCGCGAACCCCGCCGGGCTGAAGCCGGGCTATTACCGGGCCACCATTTCAATTTCCAGTTCAGCCGGCAAAGCTTCAGTGCCCGCGACGCTGTTGATTTCTGCCGATTCCACCATGACTTTGGGCCCCGCCGGAACCCAGTTATCCCTGCCCGCGGGCGGCGTGGTGGGTAAATCCAGCGGTTCGTTCCTCGTGAGCGTGAACAGCAACACAGCGGTTGGTTACAACGCCTCCGTGCTTCCCGGCGCCAGTTGGCTGGTGGTTCCCGGCGGCGCGGGCAGCGCGGGCAGTGCCAGCCCGGGTGTCGTAGGATTTGCCATCAACCCGGTGGAAGCCGCGGCGCTCAAGGCCGGCGCTTACTACGGAACAGTTCGCGTAACCGCGCAGGGCATTGTGAATGCGCCGCAGGATTTTCAGGTGATCCTCAACGTCACCCCCGCCGCCAGTACGGTTCAGCCCGATCCGCAACCGGCGGGTCTGCTGTTTCTCACCGTTGCGGGCGCGGGAACGCCGCCCCCGCAAATTATCACGCTCTACGCCAGTTCGCGGACGCCGCTGACTTACCAGGCCTCGGCAACCTCCGATGGCGGTTGGTTATCCATCAATTCCACCGGCGGCTCCACGCTGGCGAATACACCGGCGCAGATCGGTGTCTCGGCTGACCCCACATCACTGAAACCCGGTATATACCGCGGTACGGTGAGCGTGTCGTACAGCGGCACCGCGGTTCGCAACGTGAACGTAACGCTGTTGATCCAGGCATCTCTGGGCGGCACTCTGAGTTTTGCCGCACCCCTGGATCGGCCTTCCCCCCGTGCCTCGGCTGCCTCATGTACAGGTGCCCAACTGGTTCCCACCCAGACTGGTCTCGTGGGCAACTTCGCCGCACCCACCGCGTGGCCCACACCGCTGGCCATTCGCCTGGTGGATACCTGTGGCAACGTGATCCCCAATGGTCAGGTGGTGGCCACTTTCTCCAACGGCGATCCGCCGCTCGCCATCACCCTGGTGGATGGCAAAACCGGGCTCTACTCAGCTACCTGGACGCCGCGAAAACCGGCTCAGCAGGTCACCATCAACGCCCGCGCCACCGCGCTCGGCTATGCCACCACTACCGCGCAGATCGCCGGACAGGTGACGCCCAACGAAGTGCCCTCCATTGATCCCAACGGCGCACAGGACATCTTCCGTCCGCAAACCGGCGGTGGTCTCGGACCGGGCAACATCATCCAGATTTACGGCAGGAATCTGGCTTCGCAGATCAACTCGCCCGCGGCATTACCTTTGCCCACCGCGGTTCTGGGAACCAGCGTGCTGATTGGCGGCGTGGCTTCCCCCTTGTTCTATGTGAGCCCCGGTCAGATCAACGCCCAGGTTCCGTTTGAACTGGTGGCAGGCAAACAGTATCAGGTGATTGTGAATGCCAACGGCGCGCTCACCACACCGCAGCTCATTCAGCTCAACGCGGGAACTCCGGCGACGCTGCAGTTCACCTCTGGCCTGATCGTCGCGCAACATCAGGACGGCAGTCTGATTCTGGACACTTCGCCCGCCAAACCGGGCGAGGCTATTGTGTTCTACATGACCGGACTGGGCGCGACCGATATTGACGTCCCCAGCGGTCAGGCATCGCCCTCCGATCCTCCGGCCAGGGTGAAGGATGTGCCTGTGGTCACGTTGAACGGGAATCCCGTAACAGTATTGTTCGCCGGATTGACGCCCAGCCTGGTGGGTTTGTATCAGGTGAATTTGCAGGTACCCGCCAGTCTGGCGGATGGAACTTACAAGGTGGAGGTGTCGCAGAGCGGTACCTCAGGCAACTCAACAACCTTGACCATACGTAATTGACGGTTTGGCTGCAACTTCGTGCAACCGCTCGGCCTCTCATCCACTGACGCGATTGAACTGCTGCTGGCCGTGGTGCTGGCAGCGATCCCGTTCCTTTGGCAGCCTCGCCTTGCCTCGCTCGTCACCCGCGTTGCCGGCAACACCCGCCTCTGCATCATTGGCCTCGCGGCCCTTCCGCTGCTTTTGCGCTTCGCGCTGCTGGCCGCGCATCCGGTTCCGCTGCCCGCCAACTATGACGAGTTCTCCCATCTGCTGGTGGCCGACACCCTTCTGCACGCACGTCTGGCTAACCCCGCCCATCCCATGGCACGGTTCTTCGAAACCTTCTTTGTGCTGCAGGACCCCGGCTACAGTTCCATCTACCCCTTAGGCCTTGGCTTTTCCATGGCCTTCGGCAAACTGCTGTTCGGATTGCCGTGGGCGGGCGTTCTGCTCACTACCTCCGCCTTCTGCGGGGCGTGTTACTGGATGTTGCGCGGCTGGACGACGCCTGTATGGTCGCTGGCGGGCGGTCTGCTGGCTGTCAGTATCTACGGTCCGCTCAGCCCGTGGATGAACACCTATTGGGGCGGATCCTGGACCGCCACCGCCGGCTGTATCGTCTTTGGTGCCGTGGCCCGGCTGCGGGAAACTCCGTCGGTTCGCAATGGTGTCTGGTTGGGCGTCGGCCTGGCCATGCATCTGCTTAGCAGACCGTTCGAATCGGTATTCCTGCTGGTGGCGGTGGGGCTTTACATAGGAATGCGGCAATACCGTCTGCTGGCCATTCCGGCGCTGGTGCTGCTGCCCGCCCTGGGCATCACACTCCTGCAAAACAAGCGCATCACCGGCGAATGGCTGGAGTCGCCGTATGTGCTCAGCCAACAGCAATACGGGGTGCCGGCGTCGCTCAGCTTCCAGTCGAATCCGCAGCCCGGGCGTGTGCTCACTCCTGGCCAGGAACGGGATTACCGCATGCAGGCCAGTTTTCGCCCGGGTGGCCGGGAGACACTCTCCACGTGGACCCGGCGACTGCTTGCGAGAGTGAAATCGTACCGTTTTTACTTCCCGCCGTCGATGTATCTTGCACTCGTAGTCTGGCTGCTTCCGTGGCAACGTCTTCCTGGCCGCAGTTCTACAAAGGCCTTCGTAGTTGGCGTATGTCTGCTGTTTGCGCTGGGCACCAATTTCTTCCCCGCCTTCCGCTATCATTACGTGGCAGGAATTGTTTGCCTGTTTGTTCTGCTGTCCGTGGAAGGGCTTCGCCGCCTCCCCGCGCCCGCTGCACGGTGGCTGCTTTCCATCGCCTTTATGCACTTCGCATTCTGGTATGGCGCGCACGTTACCGAAGGCCCCCTTGCCACATGGGACGTCTGGAGCGGCATCAACCATGCGGGTTCGCCGCGCGCCGCCGTGGCGCAGGAGCTATCGGCTATTCCGGGCGAACTGCTGGTGTTTGTCCGCTACTGGCCCGCGCATATCTTTCAGGATGAATGGGTATGGAACGAAGCGGATATCGACGCGGCGCGCGTGATTTTCGCCCGCGACCTCGGAGACGCAGAGAACCAGCAACTCATCCGCTACTATCCAGGCCGCACGTTGCTGCTGCTGGAACCCGACGCCCGCCCGGCGCGCATCGGCACCTGGAAGCCGGAAGCCCCCGTCGCCGCGCCCGCCTCCACTACACCACAAACCCCCTTCGAAACCGTGCGCTAACCGCTGTCGCCTTTAACATTTTTTACCAGACGCGGCTAAAGTTGTGTGCCCATGAAGTGCCTTCATGCCGTACCATGGGGAATCCTCCCATGCCTGTTCTTCAGATACTCGCGCCAGATGGCTCGAGCCGCGCGTTTCCACTGCATAGCGCTCCTGTGACGCTGGGCCGCGCCGGCGCAGCTGAGCTTTCGTTTCCCGATGACGCAGGCCTTTCGCGCCAGCATTTAACTCTGGAACCAGACGCCGCTACCGGCTGCTGGTACATCCGCGACCTCGGCAGCAAGAATGGCAGCATTGTTAACGGCGTGAAGATCAGTGCGCCGGTCGCCCTGCGGCCCGGCGACAGAATCACCGCCGGACACCTGATCCTGGTGTTCGAACCGGCCCGCCCCTCCACCGATTCCGTCGTGGTTTTCGACGCGCCGCAGATGCCGCTGGATACCGGCGCAACCGTCATTACTAACCTGAAGGGTCTGTTGGAGGCCGAAGGTGCAGCGTCTGCACCCGCCTTCGCCGATCGCCAGGTAGCCGCTCTGGTGCGCGTCGGCAACGAACTCTCGGGCCACAGGCCGCTGCCGGAACTTTTCCGCTTCATTCTGGATCTGGCAATTCAAACTTCAAGCGCTGATCGCGGTGTGCTGATGACACTGGAAGACTCGGGCCTCGTGGCGCGGGCCAACCGGGGCGAAGGTTTCCGCATCAGTTCCCTGGTGCGCGACCGTGTGCTTTCCGGCGAATCCATTCTGATTCAGGACACTTCACTCGACGACACTCTGCGCGAGCGCCAGAGCATCGTCGAGCAGCAGATTCGTACCCTGATGGCGGTACCGCTGCAAACCCAGGACACCATCATTGGCTTCATTTATATCGATTCGCCCTCCCTGTTGCGGCGGTTCAGCCGCGATGATCTCAACGTGCTCACGGTGATGGCTAACGTCGCCGCCGTGCGTATTGAGCAGACGCGCTTTGCCGAAGTGGAAGAGGCGCGGAAGCTGCTGGCGCGCGATCTGCAACAGGCGGCGGAAATTCAGCAGCTATACCTGCCCACCGAGCCGCCAGTGATCGACGGCCTTGATGTGGCGGGTTACAACGCGCCCTGCCGCACGGTAGGCGGCGACTATTACGATTTCTTCCCTTATCCCAATCAACGGGTGGGGCTGGTACTGGGCGATGTGTCGGGAAAAGGCATGCCCGCCTCGCTGTTGATGATGGGCCTGCAGGCGCGGGTGCAGGTGATGGCGGAAGAGCCCAGCGATCTGGCGGCGGTGATGACTCGCCTGAATCGTATCACCACGGCTAAATGTCCCTCGGGACGATTCATTACCCTGTTCTTCGCCATTCTGGATGCCGGCAGTGGCACGCTCACTTATTGCAACGCCGGCCACAATCCGCCGCTGTTGATTGCGGCTGACGGAACTTTCCGGGAACTGACCGGGGGTGGCCCGGTGATCGGCATCATACCCGATTACGACTACGTTGCGGTGGAAACCACCATGCAGGCCGGAGAACTGCTGGTCATCTACAGCGACGGCGTCACCGAAGCCGCCAACGCCGGCGGCGATGACTTCGACGTTCCCCGCCTCGCCGAAACCGCCGCTGCAAACCGGACGCACAGCGCAGAGAAAATTGTGAAGGCCATCACTGGCGCGGTAGAGGAATTTACCGTCGGAGAGCCGCAGTACGATGACATCACCGTAATCGTGGCCAGACGCCTTTAGCGCGGCATTTCACGCTTCGTGTATTTGCGCCCGATGTTGGCGGCCTCTTCATTGGCAGGTCCAACCATCACGCCTTCTTTAATCATGTCGATGACATTCGACGGATTCATGGTGTTCAGGAAGAAGATATGGTTCTCCCGGCAGGCGTCGAATACCGCCTTGCGCGCCGCTTGCATACGCGGGTCTTTGTCCGCCTGATTCCCCGGTCCGCGCACGCCTAACGATAGTGCCATGTCGCCCGGACCCCACTCGGCAAACCCAATGCCGGGAACCTTCAGATTCTGACTTGCATTGGCCAGCGCATACTTGTCCTCCAGCTTGACGCCCAGCAGCAATTCCCCTTGTGGATTCAACGGCCACGCGTCGGCTTTATCCAGATAGGCCTCGTCGGAAACGCCCCAGATTTTCGCGGCAGTCGAAGTACCATGGGCACCGCGCCGTCCTTCGTTCACTCCATGATCTACGCCCTGTTTGTGAATCGGCAGCCGGATCGCTTCCACAAAAGCCCGTACCGCGCCCGGCGTATCAGCATGAGTCAGCAATACGCCGTGGACACCGGTGGCCAGCACCTGTTGGAACATCCAGGCGTTGGCGCGCACGGCGGCTTCATCGGTGCCATTCACCGGAACGTTCACGATCACGGCCGGCGTCCGGTGTCCGCTCTTGGTGGGGCCACCGGCCACCAGGCCGCGCATATAGTCGGCCAGACCCTTCACGTCGTAGGGAGCGTGCTCCATGTCGTAGCTGATGTAGTCAGCATAGGTTTGGGCGTCGAGCTTGCCCTGCTCGAAGCCGCCTTCAGTGCCGGAGTGCGAGCCGGTGTAATAGACGGGCTGGCCCTGCTCCAGCAGTTCGATGGCGCGGTTGATGTGTTTGGGCTTTGGTGCCTGCGCGATGAGTGTGGTGGCCAGAGCGGCGGCAACCGGGACAACGGCAAGAAAGCGAATTCTCATAATGAGGAATCATATCAGGAAATCTTCTGACCAGACAAACGACGTTTTTCGTTATCCCGGAGTCGGCAGGAACTCGCATGCAGACTGGCGATCAGGACCGTGCATTACAATCGTGATTCACCTTTCTTCTACACCAAATGGACAACGTCATCGCTGAATATCAGAAATGGAAACAACAGGGGCACTCGCTGCGCGGCCAGGCGAAACAGGCAATGGAAACGCGCTTTCGCGATTTGCTGTTAGAGGCTGCCCAGGTGGCACAGGAATATCATCACGATTTTGGCTCCGCGTTGAAGCCGCCACCCGCCATTACCGCCTTCCGGTTTAAACCCGCCAACGCCAAGCCAACGAAAGCACCGCCTTCGAAGGTTGTTGCCACCAAAACGGTCAATCCGGCAATCGCTCCGCTGGAGAAGCGTTTGGTGCAAACCCGCGGCAAACTGGATGCGGCGAAGACGGCGGGAAAACCCACCCAGAGTCTCGAAGACAAGATCTACGAAATTGAAGATGCGATTCGCCTGGCCACGCGGGCAGTCTGAGTCATGTGTGGGAAAACCTTGATAGAATAGCGAACGCGACATTCGAGGAGAATCGATGATAACTTTCCATTCACTACGGCGCTTAGCGCTCTCTCTGCTTCCGATTAGTGCGCTCATGCTCTTCGGAGCGCCCAGGGTGAGCGATCTAAACCCTGCCGCCATCAAGGTCACCATGCCGGACAAGATTCCGTGGGTGGAAAACGAAAAAGCCGGCTCGGCCCAGGCCGTCGTCCTTGGCGACCCTTCTAAGCCCGGTCTCTACATCGTCCTCACCAAATGGCACGCCGGCCACATGAGCCGCCCGCACTTCCATCCCAATGACCGCTACATCACTGTGCTCTCCGGCACCTGGTGGGTGGGCACCGGATCGAAGTACGATCCGGCAGGCACCGTGCCGCTTCCCGCCGGAAGTTTTGTGGTCCACACGGGCAAGCAAATTCACTACGACGGCGCCAAAGATGGCGACGCCGTGCTGCAGATACTGGGAATGGGCCCGGCCGATTCCACTGCCGCCGAGAAGTAGTGGACAGAAATTAGCGACGGGTTTTAGCGGGTAGCGATACGAAGTAGCGTACCCTGCGGATCGTCGGCCGGTACATCCAGCTCGGCAACTTCAACATCTTTCAGGCGGCGTTCGATGGCGCGGGTGCGCACTGCAGCCTCGTCCACGGTTTGTACGGCCATGTCGAGGCGTTTGCGGACGCCTTCCAGCAGCCGGCCATACTTACTGAATTCGAGTTTGACTTCGCCCAGAACTTTCCACACTTCGCTGGAGCGCTGTTCGATGGCAAGCGTGCGGAAACCCATCTGCAGGCTATTGAGCAGCGCGGAAAAGGTGGTGGGACCGGCGAGGACAACGCGGTAATCGGACTGCAGCGATTCCGCAAAACCAGGGCGGCGCAACACTTCGGCGTAAAGGCCTTCGGTGGCCAGAAACAAGATACCGAAGTCTGTAGTCACGGGCGGTGCAAGGTATTTGGTGCTGATGGTTTTCGCACAGTTGCGCACCACAGTTTCCAGTTCTTTGGAGGCGATCTCTACGGCCTCTTTATCGCCCCGGTCGGCGGCCGCAGCGAGGCGTTGCCAGGCTTCCAGAGGGAACTTGGCATCAATGGGCAGCCAAACCGGGCCTGCGTCGCGACCCGGCAGGCGGATTGCGAATTCCACCCGTTCGCCGTTACCGGTGGGAGACACGTTGCGTTCGAACTGACTTGGGGCCAGCATCTGGGTGAGCAGATTCTCCAGTTGCACTTCGCCCCAAGCGCCGCGCGTAGTGACATTGCCGAGCACGCGTTTCAGATCGCCCACACCCACAGCCAGGTGTTGCATTTCGCCCAGGCCGCGATGAACCTGTTCCAGCCGTTCACTGACAAGACGAAAAGATTCGCCCAGACGGGTTTCGAGTGTCGACTGTAATTTTTCGTCAACCGTGGCCCGCATCTCTTCCAGACGGCGTGAGTTTTCCGTATTCAGCAGTTCGAGGCGACGGTCGACCACTTCGCGGATTTTTTCCAGTTCAAGGCGCTGCTGTCGTTCCACGCCGGAAATCTGTTCAGAAGACTGGCTGGCGAAGCGGAGAATGCCGGCGGAGACTTCTTCGCGAAGCGCACGGCTGTCTTCGGACTGGCGTTGGGCGAGCCGGGCGATGTCTTCGCGCAGGCGCGATTCACGGGCTGATTCGGCACTGGAATCGGAACCAGTCTGCTCCTTGAGGCGTACAAACAGAGCGAGATTGAGAACAACAAGGAGGCCAAGGCCGGCCAGAACTGCCCAAAACATTTTTGTACAACCCTGTTTTGAGCATACACCCGATTAGTGGGCGTGATGATGACGGGAAACCGTAAGGCCGGCCGGGCTGACGCAACCGGCGTGCAGCACCTCGCAGCACACGTGTTCGAACTGCACCGTGGTGTGGTGAATGTGGAACTGGGTGCCCAGCACGCCCGTTACTCCCTGTAGAATTGCCTGGCTGCGGGAGGGCGGCATGTCATCAATCAGGACGTGGCAACTGAGGGCGTGCGCATTGGAGCCGAGGCTCCAGATGTGGAGATCGTGCACGTCGAGCACGCCATCTACGGCACGCAGGGCACCGGTGACACGGCGGAGTTCGAGCCCTTTCGGGAGCCCCTCCAGAAGAATGTTGAGGGAATCGCGCACAATGCCCCAGGCGGTCCAGACGATCAGGATTGAAATGAGAACCGAGAGGATCGGGTCGATCCGGACCCAGCCGGTGGCGCGCATCACCAGAGCGCCAATGATAATGCCAACGGCGCCCACCAGGTCACCCAGCATGTGAATGAAAGCCGCGCGAATGTTGATGTCGTTGTCGCCGGAGCGGTGCAGGCCCAGCATCACGCCACCGTTTAGCACCACGGCACCAAGAGCTACCCAAAGCATCAGGCCCTCGGAGACTGGAACGGGGTTCCAGAGACGGACCCAGCTCTCGTAAAGAATCCACGCGGAAAGCGCGCCCAGCGTGAGGGCATTGACAAAAGCAGCCAGAACACCGGCGCGGTGGTAGCCGAAGGTACGGGATTCGTCGGCGGGCCGGTTCTGGATATAAACTGCAAACCAGGCCAGACCGAGGGCAAGTGCGTCGGTGGCGTTATGGCCGGCATCGGAAATGAGCGCCAGACTATGGGCGCGAAGGCCTGCCGCGAGTTCCACGATAACGAACGCTGTGGTTGCCAGCAGCGACCAGATCAATACTTTGCGTGAGCCGCTGCCGTGATCGTGAGAATGCACTCCGTCTCCTGCTTTTATTGTACGGGAAAGATTGGCTCGAAGTTTTTGCAGCAGCACCCGATATGTCCGGTGACACCAATAGCAGAGGAGAAATCAGGAATGTGCCCCAAGTGCAGTTCCAGTTTTTTGCTGATCAAGCATAAGACTATCTGGGAACGCTTCATGATCGGGATGACGGGACAGCGGAAGTATTGCTGCCAGGATTGCGGCATCTATTTCCGGGCGCAAGACAGACGCGCGATTCCGCGTGAACTGCCCCGGGGCGATGTGGCCGTAGCGCTCCCGGGCGACCATGGCATGGCACATCATCATTAAAAGTTGGAGCATGGCTGCCGGGGGCTGAGATAATCCTCAGTATGCGTCGCCTGGGACTGTCCGCCCTATTCTTTGGACCAATTCTTCTGCTTGCGCAGAAGGTTCCTTTCAATGCCAGCGCGCTGCTCCAGGTGCAGCGGCTGGGCGATCCGCAGGTTTCGCCGGACGGCGCGACGGTGGCATTTACCGTGAGTTTGCCGGATATTGCGGGCAACCGTTCCGCGCGTAGTGTTTGGGTAGTACCTGTGGCGGGCGGCTCACCGCATAAGCTGGCCGATAGCGCGGAACGTCCACGCTGGGCGCCCGACGGCAAACGCCTCTTCTATACCGGCACTGCGGGTGGGCAATCGCAGATCTGGGCGATGAACGCCGATGGCGGCAGCCAGACGCAGATCACACATCTTTCCACCGAGGCTTCGGGTCAGATGATTTCCCCCGACGGCAAGTACATGCTGGTGACCAGCGAAGTTTACCCCGCGTGCGGCGCGGACGACGACTGCAACCGGAAAAAACTCGACGAGGCCAGTCAAAGCAAAGTCAAAGCCCGGTTGATTAACGGGCTGCTGTATCGGCACTGGACGTCGTGGCAGGGCGATACGCGAAGCCATATCCTCGCAATTGCCCTGGCCGATGGCAAGGCGGTGGACCTCACGCCGGGGGACAAAGTGGTGCCTCCTTTCTCGCTGGGCGGACCGGAGGACTACGCCATTTCGCCGGATGGCGGTGAAGTCATCTTCGTGATGAACAGCGATGCTGTGCCCGCGGTGAGTACCAACAATGATTTGTATGTGGTGCCTATCACCGGCGGTACGGCCAACCGCGTGACGTCCAATGCCGGATCGGACTCGGGACCGCAGTATTCGCCCGATGGCAAGTTCATTGCCTACCGCTCCCAGGCGCGCGCGGGATACGAGAGCGACAAGCAACGGCTGGTGGTGCTGGAGCGCGCGACGGGCCGGTTGACGCTACCGGTGGATGCGATTGACCGGTCAGTGGAGAGTTTCACGTGGACGCCGGATTCGCGTCGCGTCTTCTTTACCACGGTTGACCGGGGTCATCAGGCAATTCAGTTCGTGGCGGTAGAGGGTGGCGTGGTGCGCGTTGTGGTGACGGGTAACCACTTTCGGGATGACGTGCAGTTCACGCCTGACGGCAAGAATATTGTGTATACACGGCAGAGTGGCAGCTCACCCGTGGAGATTTGTAAAATTACTTCGGCGGGTGGCACAGAAACCTCGCTCACGCATCTGAACGACGCATTTCTCAATCAGTTTCAACTCACCGCGCTGGAAGATTTCTACGTGCAGCGCGGCGATGGTGCGCAAGTGCAAAGCTTTCTCGTCAAGCCGCCGGATTTCGATCCGAAATCGCAGTACCCGGTGATCATGCTGATTCATGGCGGTCCGCAGGGAGAGTGGGGCGAGAGCTGGAGTTACCGGTGGAACGCGCAGGTGATGGCGGCCGCCGGCTACGTGGTGGTGATGCCGAATCCGCGCGGGTCGTTCGGCTACGGGCAGAAATTCACTGACGACATCAATCAGGACTGGGGCGGCAAGGCGTATGACGACATCATGGCGGTGACCGATGCGGTGGCCAAACTGCCGTATGTGGATGGTGGGCGCATGGTGGCGGCGGGCGGGTCGTATGGCGGCTACATGATCGACTGGATTCTGGGCCACACCAACCGCTTTAAGGCGTTGATTTCGCACGCGGGTGTGTATGACCCGCGCAGCGAGGCGGAGACCACCGAGGAGTTATGGTTTCCGCTGTGGGAGTTCGGCGGCATGCCCTGGGATAAACCGGAGGTTTACGACAAATGGTCGCCTTCCAAATTCTCGCAGGAGTTCAGGACGCCAACACTGGTGATTCACGGGGAACTGGATTTCCGCGTACCGTTGAATCAGGGCCTGCAACTTTACACGGCGCTGCAAATGCATAAGGTACCCTCGCAACTACTGGTCTTTCCGGATGAGGGGCACTGGATTCTGAAGCCTCAGAACAGCGCGCTCTGGTACAAAACTTTTCTTGAGTGGATGGATCGCTGGACGAAAAAATGAGAGTCTTGTTACTGGTTGTTTTGCTGGTGCTGGTGGGTGCACCGATCTACCTGTTTGTTGCGGGCACGCACACGACACTGGAACTGGCTCCGGTTACTGTGTTGGGTAACGCCACGCCGGTGAAACTCAAGGCAACGAATCCGCACGGCACACGAATGCTGCTGGTGGAAGTGGAGCAGGACGGGAAGTCGTACGCGCTGCCACCGGTGAGTTCCCCGGCGCGGCGATTTCTGATTGAACGTCATGCGGCACCAACAAATCTCACCTTGAATCTGGGCAAGCAGGCGGCACCGGCGCTGCACGACGGCAAAGCGCGCATCGTAGTGACGGCGGTTTCCAACGATCTGCGGGCACACACCGACAGCAAAGCGCAGGATGTGGAAGTAATGATTGCCCCGCCCCGCGTTGCAGCGGATGGGACGCAGCATTACATTAACCAGGGCGGTTCCGAAATGGTAGTGTTTACGCCTTCGGGAGCGTGGACCGAAGCGGGAGTCAAGGTGGGTGACCGCGTGTTCCGCAGTTTCCCGTTACCGGATCATCCCGGGCAATACTTCAGTCTGTTCGCGTTCGGCTGGGATTTGCCATTGGATACCCCGCTTTCGGTAGTGGCTTCGAACCCGACCGGCGCCACCGCCAGCGCTACATTCTGGTACAAGATCTTCCCCAAACAATTCCGCGCCAGCACCATCCGGCTGGAGGACATGCATGTGGAGAGGATTGTGAATCAGATCGATCCGGAAGGCAAGATCAAGGGTGACGTGATTGAACGCTTCGTAGCCATGAACAGCCAGATGCGGCGCGAGAACAACAAAGTTCTGGCGGATTTGCGGTTGCAATCGGAGCCGAAGTTTCTGTGGACAGGCGCGTTTCTGCCCATGGTGGATTCCACCGTAGAGTCACGCTTTGCGGACCGGCGAACCTATACATGGCAGGGAAAAAAGGTGGATGAACAGACGCATCTGGGATTAGATCTGGCCAAGGTGGCGCATTCACCCGTGCCCGCGGCCAACGACGGCAAGGTGATTTTTGCCGATCTCCTGGGCATCTATGGAAATTGCATTGTGATCGACCACGGGTTTGGCTTACAGACGATTTATGGACACCTGAGCCAGTTCGAAGTGAAGAAGGGCGACATGGTGAAGAAGGCCCAGGAAATTGGCAAGACCGGGTCAACCGGTTTGGCCGGCGGCGATCACCTGCACTTCACCATGCAGGTGGATGGGGTGCAGGTGAATGCGGTGGAGTGGTGGGACCCGCACTGGATTAAGGACCGGATTTTGAGCAAGACCGGACAGGCGGATTTGGAACCGGAAGCGAAAACACCGGCGCGCGCGAGAGTATTGAAACGAAAACGCCGCTAGCGGGGAATCCCCGTTCATACCCTGACCGTCCAGCACCTACACTACCTCGCTATAGTGCCTCTGGTTCACCGGGAATTTCCGCGCAAAATACCAAGTGAGCACGTCGCGAGATGAGAAAATCTGACTTACTAGTTTCTTTGGGTATCATCCCGGAGTCACTCCCAACGGGGCGTATTTCGCACAATTCTTAATACCTTAGAAATTGGTGCACTTTCTTGCCGCTCGTCAATGTCCCCCGTGGCCTCGTTAAAACCATACCGTCTTGTCACGGCGGAAACATATTCTTCCGGGGTACGTGAGAAAGTTATACGCAGACTCGGCAAAAATACTTCCAAACATGCCAAATAGCCCTCAATGAACCCACGCTGCTCATCGTGCCCTCCAACCACGAACTGTTGACGCCAGTAAAGGCCCCTAAAGTCTGATCGACTCGGCGGGTGCGTTGATTTCCCATATGAGGTGCCCGGCTGGCGTAGATATCTAATAACGTCCGCGACTCGGAGCCCGTGATCGCGAGGATGTTCGTCGTAGTACAAAGTTACTTTCGACCGAAGAAGCTGCGTATCAGCAGTGACCGGGTCAAATACCCCTCCGTAATCGGATGTATAACAATCCAGGAATCCATCAAGGAATCCGCTTTGCTCATGTTGTCCGACGGAATTCCACCACGCCCCATCACCAATGGAAAGCCCAGCGTCTCTCTTTGCCCCCGGTGCAATTAACAGCAAAGCAGTCAACAGCAGGATGCGGCCCGCAGGGGCAGAAATCGGATGTTTATCCGGGAGCATAAAGCTTGACGTTCTCCAGCCCCGTCTCCGTATCTCTTTCCTTGCCGGTACAATGAGGTTGGGCGCGTTCGTCGTACGAAAAAGCGTCGAAGCCGGTTACAGTGTTGGAGATAGCGGGGCGAAGCCCCGATGCACTGCGTTTGTCGGAAGCCAATGGCACGGATGCGGTTTGTCGCTCAAATACGATTGCAGTCCGGCATCTAAAAGAAAAACCGGTGGCGTTTGATCTTTAGCCGCAAGCACTGCTCACGATTGTAGCCTTTCAGCAGCCCCCTTTCCATGCAATCCACGACGTCGTGCTCGGCAGCCGGTAGTGTCCTAATGTTGTGTTGCTGGTTTGGTGGCGGCCTTGAGAGTGCGGGCCGCCAGTCGATCAAGCGGTAACCCCGCCTATCTCTTGGTCAAGATCATCGAAGAGCGGCATTGGTGTATAGCGCGGCAAGGACCGATGCATCATTTTCATAAACACCTGCCATTCGTCATTGGCCTTCAGCAGAGCGATTACTGACGCCAAGTGCTCCCGTAGAGCCGGGTCGCCTATATCGACAGTCAACCATTGGAAGTTTTTTCTTGGCCGCCTTCCTTTCTCATTCTTTGGGTTTAATTTCTCTAACCTCTGCCGAACCCCAGGGGCCAACCTGTCATATACCAAGTCGTTAGTGATCTTCCCAATCAAAGGAGTGCGTCTCATTGTGGCTTCGTCATATTTCCAGTCCCTCAATCGACAAATCTGCCGATAGAAATCATCAGGGAATCGCTTTGCCCATTTCCTGAACTCTTTGGCAACGAAAGCCTCTAATATCTCTTCCAGTGCGGTTCTGGCGCGAACACTCTGATAACCAGTGGCTTCGTCAACAAGCGCAATGATTCCTACATGCGCAAGTCCTCGCATGAGAGTATCGGCCTGTTGCGCGATCACGCGCTGGCGACCCGTGAGCACACCAGCATCACGAGCCTTGAGCCAAACGTCGCAAATCTGAGGAATGAACTCAGCCTTAATACCAAACGCACTACGGCCTCCGTGTTTCGGCAAGTACTCAATCGGAGATTTGAGCGACGCCGACAACTCATCGTCAATAAAGGGCTTAATGCGCTCATAGGCGAGAAAGATAGGCAGATCAGCACAGACGGCTTCCAGCCCTATATGCCGGCCATCTGCGACACGCTGGGCGACCGCGTTGACTTCGCCCAAATCATCAAGGTCTACACGCAGTCGCCCGAAGGCGAACGCAAGTACAGTCCCGCCGAAGTCGCCAACACAAGGCGAGTCCCAGTCATGGGCAACCCCGATCCTTCCCGCATCTGCACCAGCATCGTTGAGCGCCAGAACCTAACGATCAGAATGCAGATGCGGCGCTTAACGCGCCTGACAAACGCATTTAGCAAAAAGTGGGAGAACCTGTGGGCGGCCTACTGCCTGCACTTCGCGTACTACAACTTCTGCCGGATTCACCGGAGTCTGAGGGTAACGCCCGCGATGCAAGCCGGAATCGTGCCGGGGCCGTGGGAACTGTCGGACCTACTGGCGGCGTGATAACGTAGTGCGTGGATGGCACTCTTCCTGGTGGTTGCGCTGGCGGAATCGGCTCCTGCTATTGATGCAGCGGTGAAAGCCAAATATTCAGAGAGTTCATTCCAGATCGAATCCGGCAAATGGGTCGTAATGGCTCCGTTTGCGATCGGAAAAGAACTCGGCGAAGCATTGGGGATTCGATCAACCCATGGTCACATAATCGTCCCCGTTAATGGCTATTCTGGACGGTCTAAGCCGGGACTCTGGCAATGGCTCGCCGCTCAGTCACAAACCTGATTTTACCTGTATGGCGGACAAATCAAAAAATCGCCAGCCCGCATCGGAGACTGAAGATGAAATATATGTTTCAGCTTCCGCTCCAGCATTGGGAGATTACCGCCTCACCGTAGATTTGGTCGGCACGATAAATCGAGAACTCGGAAAGTTGTCAAGCGCCGTCGAAACCCTCACCGATGAATCGAAGGGACTGCGGAAGAAGGTTGATCGGATTAGCCATATTATGTATGCCGTAGCCACGGTAGGCACCATAGGAATCGGGGTCATTATTTGGATCGTAAACAAGGCGATCGACTACGGTTTATCCACGCTGAAGCACCCGTAAGATGTGAATTCCAGGCAGCAACACAACATTAGGACACTACCCGGTAGCCCGCAGCGGGCAGAGGCGCGCAGTAACATGAATGAGGGAAGCTGCGGGCCGCTGGGCGGACGCCGGTTCTGCCAGAGGCTAACAACATGACCGGCATCCGCGAACAAGCCCACGAGTTGATTGACCGACTGCCCAACACCGAGGCCGCCGAGGCCCCCGTTCGGCGCAATGGAGGGAAAGGCATTTGATCGCCGATGTGACGCCGCATGATGCCAGAGGTCGGCGGCATGTCCGCCTGATTAACTCTTTAGCCGCCGTTACCAGCGCCACAACCGGAGAAAACCATGCCCGTTGAAACAGTTGCCGCCAAACAACACGCCCACGAACTGCTCGAACAACTCGGCCCCGGTCAGATTGATGCGGTCCTACGGTTGCTTGAGGTGATGGTGGAACCAGATGAAGAGCCGCTTACAGAAGAGGACCGCAACGCAGTCGCTGCGTCGCGCGAGTACTTCCGCCTGAACCCAGCGGGCGGTGTCCCGTTCGAGCAGGTTGTCGCCGATCTCGGCTTCACAATGGATCAGATTCGCAGCCACAAGGACCATTGAACAGCGGCGTGAAGAAAATAATTCTGTATCCGAACGTGCCGGCCGAAGTCCGCGCCATTCCCCAGAAAACGGCCATGGTCATTCTGAAAGCGCTGCACCGTTACGCGGAGACCGGTCACGGAAGGGTAAAGCCGCTCTCCGGAGAGTTTGAAGGGCTTCTCCGTCTCCGAGTCGGCGACCACCGCGTCCTGTTCGATGAAACCGTCGATACCATTACCGTCCACCGGGTCCGCGATCGCAAGAACGCTTACCAGTAACGATGATGAGTTGAAACCGTGCGGGTTGCCCGTCCGCTGCGCTCCCGCGCGGTCGCCCCGCCGAATTGTTTGATAGCCCCGCGGATGGTGGAAGCCGGGCCCGTGTGGTTTGCCTCGGACATGAGACGCATTATCCGAAGCGCCCCGTTATCAGTCACAAGCCAATCCGAACCTTCTTCCCAACCCCCTCAGTAACTTGCGCGCCTCCGCCCGCCCAACCCCCTTTCCGCGTCGGACAATGAAATCGCCATGGCAGCCAATCCTGAATCCTCCGAAACCCAACAGGCCGTCTCCCCCGCCGGCGGTACCAAATTCCACGGCCCTGTCACCCCGGAAGCCTCGCCCGCCAATGCAAATTTGCCGAACGAACCCGAGATGTCATTGAAAACAAACGAAACGCCTGTCGGGTTCCCCCCTGCCATGGCCTGTCCCTCGCCAGATGGCATGATTGGTAGGACACGGGAAGTTCTCCCCTGCCCCCGCATGTTATCCCGCCACTACTCCGATATTCGCGCCATGCTGCGCATCGCCATTCCGCTGGCCATGGCGGAGCTTGGATGGATGTTCATGTCGGTAGTGGACACGATTATGGTGGGCGGCTTGCCCTCCAGCGCCGTTTCCATAGGCGCCGCCAGCGTCGGCAGCGCCCTCTTTTACACGTTTGCCATCTTCGGTATTGGGCTCATGGCTGGCATGGATACTCTGGTTTCCCAGGCCTTCGGTGCCGGCAAGCCCGCCGATGGCTGGCGCTCTCTGGGCACAGGGCTTCTGCTGGCCACCCTCGCATCTCCGGTTCTGAGCGCGGCGGTGATCCTCGCGATCCCCCTGCTGGGGGTCTTGGGCATCCACCCTCAGGTGCGGTTACAGGCCGAGAGCTTCGTCCGTGTTCTGGTATGGAGCCTGCCGTCCCTGATGTTTTACTCGGTTTTTCGCCGATACCTGCAGGGATTACACGATGTCAGACCGGTAACCTTCGCGCTGCTCACGGCCAATCTGGTGAATGTGGTCGGCAACTGGGCGTTGATCTACGGTCACCTCGGATTGCCGGCGATGGGCGTGCGGGGTTCGGCTCTGTCTACCGTGATCGCCCGTATCTATCTGGTGGCTGTGTTGTTGCTCGCCGTGGCACTGCGCGATCCGGCGGCTCTGCGCGGCATGCGGGCAGACCTCACCCGATTACGGGAATTGCTTTATCTCGGTCTCCCCGCCGCCATCACGATCGGACTGGAAGTGGGGGTTTTCAATACTTCCACTGCCGTGATTGGAAAACTGGGGCCGGTTTCGCTCGCCGCCCATACCATCGCCCTCAACGCCGCAGCCGTCTCTTATATGATTCCGCTGGGAATATCCTCGGCCGCCGCCGTCGCTGTGGGTCGCGCCATCGGGGCAAAAGATCC
>JBBROK010000046.1:0-25970 GCA_038229475.1 Bryobacterales bacterium
CATGCCATTTCCCAAATGCAAACCAAATATTTTTAGCCCCCATTTCGTTTTCAAACGGGCACTACCCTGCGAAGATACGACCCACACAATTAGAGTTGCTTGTCAAGGCCGTTACCGCCGAGTTTTGCAAGTCGGTCACAAGCGGGAAACTTTTAATTTACGTCTGAATTCAATAACTTGGCCGTCCGAGGGTCCGGAATCACCTGCCCGTCGATCTATTATCCAGGCAAAGGAGCTCCATCATGACCATCAACACTCTGGGCCGCGTGAATGTCACCACGCCCGGTACCCCACTATCACTTACCAGCAATACCTCACTCGCAGCCAACAAACTGTTCTTTCAGGTAATCCCCGGGCTCACGGGGAAAACTTACGTGGGAACAAAGGCGTTGACGAAATCCACTCTCGCCGGTGTGGCCCGCATTTTGTGGCCCAATGCCAGCGGTGGATTTTCCGAAACTTTTTCCATCGAGTCGCAGGACGGTAACAATTCCATTCGACTATGCGAATATGCCATCGATGCGGACGTTGCCGGCGAAGGACTGCTGATCAGTTACTGGACCGAGTAAACGAAGGCCGGAATGTGGCGGACTGAATGTCTGTCTCCCAGACTTTCACCTCCGCCACCTCTACCGGATTGCTTTGCTTCATCTCGCTCTGCAAACGCTCGCAGATGTAGCGCGCCATATTCTCAGCCGAAGGATTCAGTTTAATGAACGGCTCCATGTCATTGAGAAACACGTGGTCCATCGGCTCGCAGATGTCGCGCAGCAGGCGCTTGAGTTCCACAAAATCGGCCAACATGCCGGTGGCATCCAGTTCAGCGCCGCGCACCACAACCTGAATCCTGTAGTTATGACCGTGGACGTTCTCGCACTTGCCTTTGTAATTGCGCAGTGCGTGACCGGCCGCGAAAGTGTGTTCCACCGATACTTCAAACATTGAAAAAATTCTCCACATCCTCAAACTGCGAGGTAAAAGTGTAATCCGGCAGGCTATTCATAAAAATCTGCCCGTAGCGCTTCTCTACAATCCGGTTGTCAAGCAGCGCCAGTACGCCGCGGTCGCTGCTGGTTCGGATCAGACGCCCGAATCCCTGTTTCAGCGCGAGGGCAGCCTGCGGAACCTGGTACTCGCTAAAAGGATCGCCACCGGATTCGCGCACATTGCGGATGCGGGCTTCGACCACCGGATCGTTGGGAACCGCAAACGGCAACTTATCGATGATAACGCAGCTCAACTGGTCGCCGGGCACGTCCACACCCTGCCAGAATGAGCTGGTGGCGAACAAGATGCAATTCGGTGTCTGGCGGAATTCGGCGAGTAACGCCATGCGCGGGCCCGCACCCTGGAGCAGCACCGGGTACTCAACGGCGAACGAGACGCGGTGGTAAATCAGCCGCATCTGCTGGTAGCTGGTGAACAAGACGAAGGCCCGTCCCCGGCTGGCGGTGAGAATCCGGACAATTTCCTCGCTGGCGGAAGCCACGAATGCCGGACTGGCGGGCGGCGGCATCCGCCTCGGCACATAGAACAGGGCCTGCCTGGGGTAATCGAAATGGCTGGGGACAACCATAGTCCGCGCCGATGCCAGACCGAGTCGCGATTCGGCGTAGTCGAACTTGTCATCCACTGCCAGCGTGGCTGAGGTCAATACGGCCGAATCCACTTTGCTCCAAAGTTGTTGCTGGAGAACTTCGGCCACGGCGATCGGCGTGGCCTGCAAATAGGTGCCGCGCCCGCGGCGTTCAATCCAGTAGACGTAGCGCGGATCGGCAGCTTCCATCAGAAATTCCAGCGCGCCGCGCGTCTCTTTGGCGCGCCGGATCAGCGGCGCAACCTCGTGCGGTGCTTCCTGAATCAACTGGAGATGGCTGGCCAGCAGGTCGAACGCGGCAAGCATCGCCTGGTACAGATCGCGGTACTCCTTGACGAATTCCTCGCGGCCCTCAAAGTTCAATCGGCCTTCCGACCCGGGCAGCAGACTAAAGAAATGCAGGGCTATCTCATCCAGCCTTTCGAGAATGCGGTCCAGTTCTTCCGAACCGAACTTCCGCGCGCGAGAGATGACTGCGGCATCGCGCCGCAATTCCTGCACCTTCCATGTGCTGATGGCGAAGCCGAAGTAGTTTCCGGCGGTGTCTTCAATCTCATGCGCCTCGTCGAAGATCACGGCTTCGTAGTTGGGCAGAATCTGCGCCACCTCACTGCGCCGCAACGCAAGGTCAGCAAAGAACAGATGGTGGTTCACGATGACGATATCCGCTTCAGCGGCTCGCTGGTGCATCAGGGTAATGAAGCAGCGCTCGTACTGTTTGCACTTCGGGCCGGCGCACAATTCAGTCCGCGCATCGATCTTCGCCCAGGCAGCGCTTTGCTCGGGCAGGGTACGGATCTCCGCCCTGTCTCCGGTTTCCGTGTTCTGCTCCCAGTCACGAATCACCTGAAAATCGGCGAACTCTTCCAGACCGGAAAGCGCCGGTTGATCCGCCTGGTCGTAGATCTTCTGGCGGCAGGCGTAGTTGTTGCGGCCCTTCATGTAACAGACCCGCAGCTTCTGCCCGAAAGCGCCCTCCAAAAATGGTACGTCGCGGAAGTAGAGTTGCTCTTGCAGAGCCTTGGTTCCGGTGGAAATCACTACGCGGCGGCCCGAGAGCAGAGCGGGCACCAGATACGCCATGGTTTTGCCGGTTCCTGTGCCGGCTTCCACAATCAGCTTCCGGTTATTGACCAGCGCATCTTCCACCGCCAGCGCCATTTGCAACTGGCCGGGGCGCGATTCAAACGCCGGGTGCGCATTCGCAAGGGTTCCGCCGGGTCGGAAGAACCGGTGGAGTGGACTGCGGGCCGCTGTTGCCGACGCCATACCCTCAGTTCAACACACGCCTGTGCGGGCCGCGGCCGGAACTAGAAATTGATACGTCCCTGCAGCACAATGACGCGCGGACCACTGGCGGTGGCGGTAATTTTGCCGAAGGTTGTACTGTTAATACTCAGGTTAGCCAGCGTCGGGTTGGCGAACTGCACCGTGTTGGTCAGGTTGTCGGCGCTGGCACCGATCTGAGCGGTAAACCGCTCATTGATCCTGATCCGCTTGATAATGTTCAGGTTCACTGAGTTCGAACCGGGACCAGTCAGGGTGGTCAAGCTGACGTTGCCGAGTTGCCCGGGCACCGGATTGATCAGCAGGGGGTTGCCGCTGGCATCAGTGACCGCACGAAGGCTGGTGGCAATGCCACCCGCCACCTTCGGAATTGTGGGGTCGGGAATGGTCGCGGTGCCGGGGAAATAGGTCACCGAACCACCAAGTCTGGTTACCGCGGTCTGCGGAAGAGCTCCCACCTGCGCTGGCGTGAATACGGTGCTGCCGCCAAGCGCGTAGTCATTGATGGTGTTCTGCCCCAGCAGCGTGATGGGAGAACCGGAATACAGGTTGTAGATGACGCCGATCTGCCAGCCCCCGATTATGCGGTCGACCAGGCCATTGGCATTCTTCCCGAACGTCTTGCCTTTGCCGAACGGGAGTTCATAAATACTGTTGGCCTTGAGCACGGACGCCCGGTTGAAGCTGAGCAGGTGCTTGTCCTGAGCCATGTTGCGCAATGTCCGGTAGCTGGCCTGATAGGTGCTGCTGTCACCTTCTTCCTCGCCCAGTGCCTTGCTCCAAACGTAGCTGCTCTGCACCGTGAAACCGCTGGAAAAGCGCTTGTTCAGCGTCACCTGCAGCGAATTATAGGTCGAATTGCCAAAGTTGCTCGCCAGGTAAGTGGTGCTGAACTGCGGATTGGCAACCACGAAGTTCGCCGGTAATCCGGCCCGGCCAACCAGACCGCCCACTACTCCCGAGAGAGTCTGGGTGTTGTTGATGAAGGCAGCCAGCCCCCCGGGGTTGTTGTTGGCGAAGAAGGCATTCGTTGCTCCCGATGTGCGCAGGTAGTTGGAAGTGCCGCCGGCGGCAACCACTGCCGGATAGCTTCCGAAGATTTGATCCAGCAGCGGAGAATTGCCGCCGCCTTGAACGGCCTTGAACCCGGCCAGAAGGCCGTTCTCGTAAATGTTCGCCTCGTTGGTATTGACGGAGCGCAGCAGTTTGGTGCCCTTGCTGCCCACAAATGCCATGTTCAACGCAAATCCATGCGGCAGCGAGCGCTGGACGGAAAGGTTGTAGTTCTGCGTGTAAGGCGTCCGCACGTCCTGCGCAAACGCATACAGTGCCTGGGAGTGCGACCCCGCGCCAACCAACGGAATCGTCGAAAGCGGTACCCCCACCGGGGGCACGGGGAGTGTCACCGTGCTGATGTTGGTCGCGGTGAACGAGGTATCTATTTCCGAAAAACCCGGCTCAAATCCGGAATGGAGGTGAGTCAGGTAAATGGGCAAGCGCTCATAACCGATGCCATAACCCGCCCGGACGACGGTCTTGTCTTTACCCCCGGTAAGCCAGTGAAGGCGGCCTTCACCCGGCATCGACCACGCAAAACCCACCGCGGGCGCAAAATTGTTACGGTCCGTTTCGTAGATATTCACTCCAGGATTCGGCGTACCCGGACCAATGTTTTGGATTTTGGTTATGGCTCCGTTCAGCGATCCAGGATGAAATTCGCCATTGGCAAAGGTGTTCCCGGAGATTCCGAACACCGCGCCTCCCCCACCCACGGGAGCAAGCATTTTGCCTTGTCCCTCATAGGGGTGCGCATACAGTTCGTAGCGAATGCCCAGATTCAGCGTCAGGGACGGAGTCAGTTTGAAATCGTCTTTGAAGTAACCGCTGTATTCGTTCTGGTGCCACTCACGGAAGCGGGTCTCGCCGGGCAGAAACTGCGGGTTTGCGCCGCCCGGTGAATTATTCACCATCTGAGCGGATGTCACCGTACCCGTCAGATCGTAAAGCAGGTTCTGCGCCAGCCCGAGATTCGCACCGATACCAGCGATGGTGCTGATTCCGGAAACTGGCTGCAGGCCGTTTGCGCCCAACTGAACTCTGGGAGTCACATTGTCAGCGTCAAAACCCGAATCTGAAATCAAGCGCACTTCGACACCACCCTTGAACGAGTGGCGACCCTTGATCCAGGTCATCGCATCGCCGAACTGGTAAACCGGCGCAATGTAATTGCTGGGCTGGCCACCCACGGGGCTGGTGATAGTACCGAAGTTGAGGACGTAGGGCACCTTGCCGGAGACATTCAGGAGCCCCTTGTTGTTGAAGGGTCCGACAGGCGTTTCGTCAAAAGGCGTCAGAACCAGTGTCCGCGGGCGAAAGGCGCCATATTTCGCTTCGTTGATCAGGTTCGTGCGGAGAACGCTGGTGAGGGTAGCGCTGTACTGCGTGGTTTCCGTGGGGTTCACCTGCCATGGCACGCCGGGGTACGGGGGCGGAGCGGCTACGTTGATGCTGTGAAACGACTGCTGCGTGAGCACCAGCGCGATGCGGTGCTTTTCGTTGAAGAGATGATCGATCCGGCCTTCGTACAGCTCGAAGTTGACCGGTACCGGCCGATTCCAGGTATAACCTGCCAGGTTGAGACCATCGCCCACGCGGAAGTTGTTGGGCAGCGGGATCAACGCCAAATTGTGCGCCACCGCGCCGGTGGGGTCAGCCACCAGACGATTCGGGTCACGACCGTAAAGGCTTGCCGTCTGCACGGCACCGGGATTCAGCGGATTCCCGGCAGCATCCACCGTGGGCGCACCGGCGGCCGCGTTCTGGTTCTGCGCTCCGGGCACAAACCGGAAATTGCCGGCGCGGGCCGAAGCCGTTGGCACAACAGCTGTAAACGTCGGGCTCCCGCGCTGCTTGTACGGCTCCCAGATGCCGTTGAAGAAGGTCTTGTTCTTTTGGATGTATCCGCCTAAACGGACGCCGTAGTTGTTCTGGATCAGGATGGGCCTGCCAATGAGGATATTGCCACTGGCATCTCTGCCCTGCGCGTTGTTAAAGAAATTGTTGGCGTTCAACGCTGTGTTGCGGTGTTCATAGAACACACTGCCGTGAAAACCATTGCTTCCGCTGCGAGTGACCATCTGCACCTGTCCCGCACCGCGACCGAATTCAGCGTCCGCCGGCGAGGTGACTACACGAAATTCTTCCGCACGGTCCACACTGACCACATTGCTGTACAGAAAAAACGATCCCGTCAGAAGATTATTCTGGGCATTGATGCCGTCCATGGTGAAGTTCACCGCATTGCCCTGATTGCCGTTGATGACGTAATTGGTGCCGCTCACCACGCCCGGTTGTGTGGTTAGCAGGCCATAGGCGCTGCGGCCCGTGAGAGGCAGGTCCAGCAGCTTTTTACCGGTAACCACATCGCCGATGGTCGCGCTGGTGGCGTTCACTTCCGTGGCGGTCGCCTGCACCTCGACCGTTTCTGAGGTTTGGCCAATTTCAAGACCCATGTTCAAGCTCACCTGTGAGCCGACTTCGAGGATCACGTTGGCAACCACGGCTTTGCGAAAGCCAGGATGCGCGGCTGTGAACGTATAGGTTCCGGGGGGCAGTTCCGGGATGCCATAGACTCCCGCGCGGTTCGTTATGGAGGGAGAGACGACACCAGTGTCGATGTTGGCCGCCGTGATTGCCGCACCTGCCACCTGTGCGCCGGACGGATCAGTCACGGTACCCGAAACACTCGCGTTCTGTCCAAAAGCCACGGCGGCACCGAACAGAGCACAGAACAACGCTGCAAGACAGGCTTTACTCATTTTGAATCTCCCCGTTGGAAGTGAAACTTGATGGGCTGATTGTATGCGGTCTGCTCCGTTGTGTCAATCGGACGGTCCCATCGGGCCCCATCGGGCGGCCCGATGTTTTTCCTGGATTCCTTGTGTTGCACCAGTCCCTTACCCTTTGCATTCTGCCCGGCAGTGCGCTAGCATTGCTGTCCATATGGCGAGTTCGATCCGGGTGACCGGTTGGATCGTGCTGCTGGCGGCGGGTGTCGCCGCAGCATTCGCGCAGGACTCCGCCTCTTTGCGCTCCGCACCATGGAACCCCGACCAGAGCCGGCATTTCCTGCAATCCTGGTGCGTGGGCTGTCATAATCTAAAGCTCAAAAGCGGTGGTCTGTCCCTCGAATCCGCTGATCTGGGCCGAATCGCTGCCAACGCTGAGCTTTGGGAGAAGGCGGTTACCAAACTTCGCGCCGGCATGATGCCGCCTGCGGCAGCGCCCCATCCCCCGGAATCTGAAACCAACGGCTTCCGGCACTGGCTTGAAAATCAACTCGATTCCGCCGCGGGGCATGCCACCGGCAACCGCAATGAAGCTTTCCACCGCCTCAACCGCATCGAGTATCAGAATGCCATTCGCGATCTGCTCCATCTGGATATCGACGCGGCCAGCCTTCTTCCCGCAGACGATTCCAGCGGTGGTTTCGACAACATGGCCGGCACCCTGCGCATTGGCGAATCACTGATGGAACGCTACCTTTCCGCCGCGCGCACCATCGCCCGCACGGCGGTCGGGAGCCCACCGCCGGCTCTCGGATCGCACACTTACCGGGTGCCACAAGACCTGCAGCAGTCCGAGCGGATCGATGGGCTGCCCTTCGGTACCCGCGGCGGCATACTGATTCACCACGTCTTCCCGCGCAGCGCCGACTATGAAATCAAGATCGATCTGACCGGCGCGTTGCGGGTCACCGAAAAACACCAGTTGGAGATCAGCGTGGATGGCGAACAGGTCAAACTGTTCACCCTCGCTCCGCGCACTGCCGGAACTCCGGCTCCAGCCGGGAAATTCGACGTCAGGGTCCATGTGGAGGGCGGCACTCACGACGTGGTTGCCACATTTTTCCGCAAGCCTCCGGATCTGGTAGAGCAACTGCGTGAGCCGTTTCAGAACCCCCGCGTGGCTGGCAACGATGGCGGTTTAGCCGGATCTTTGCCGGAAGTGGCCGCGCTAACCGTAATGGGTCCTTACGGCGATCAGGGTGCCGGGGACACGCCCACGCGGCGCAGAATTTTTGTGTGTTCGCCCCGCACAGCAGCTGAGGAGTCGGGCTGCGCCGCGAAGATTCTAGCCGGTCTGGCGCGCCGCGCATTTCGTGGTGCAGCGGGGCCAGAGAGTCTGGCTGAACTGAACCGGTTCTTCGCCGTGGGCCGCGCGGAAAGCAAATCTTTCGACGGGGGCATTGAATTCGCGTTGCGACGCCTGCTGGTAGATCCGGAATTCCTGTTTCGCACAGAAGCTGATCCGCCCTCCGCCCTGCCCTCCACAACCTACAACCTGGGCAGCCGCGAACTGGCTTCCAGACTTTCCTTTTTCCTCTGGAGCAGCATTCCCGATGATGAACTGCTGGACGCCGTTGAACATGGCCGGTTGAGCGATCCGGTGGAGCGGCGCCGCCAAGTGACGCGGCTGCTGGCCGATCCACGCGCCGCGTCTCTTGCCACCAGCTTCGCCGCCGAATGGCTACAATTGCGCAACCTCGAAGTGGCCCAGCCCAGCGATCCGTTTGTGCTTTCTTTCGATGAAACGCTGCGCCGCGGTTTGCAGCGCGAAACCGAACTCTTCTTCGGCGGAATTGTAAGCCAGAACCGACCCGCGCTGGAGCTACTCACGGCCAACTACACCTACCTCAACGAAAGAATCGCCACCCACTACGGGATTCCCAACGTGCAGGGCTCTGACTTTCGTCGCGTGGAACTGCCGGAAGGCAGCCCGCGCGGAGGTCTGCTGGGTCAGGGCAGCATTCTGACTATTACGTCGCATCCCAACCGTACGTCGCCCGTATTGCGCGGCAAGTGGATTCTGAAAAACCTGCTGGGGACGCCGCCACCTGATCCGCCTCCCAACGTGCCGGCTCTGAACGACCGCCGCACTCAGGGACGCACTGCCACCATGCGCCAGCGCATGGCGCAACATCGCGACAATCCGGCGTGCGCCAACTGCCACAAAATGATCGATCCGGCTGGATTCGCGCTGGAGAATTTCGACGCCATCGGCCGCTGGCGCACCCTGGATGAGTCTTTCAACCCGCTTGATACTTCCGGGGAACTGCCCGATGGCACTCGTTTCTCCAGCCCGGCCGAACTGAAAACGGCGCTGGCCGCGCATCCCGAACGGTTTGCCTGGACGCTTACCGAGCGTCTGCTCACGTGGGCGCTGGGGCGCCAACTGGAAGCCGATGACATGCCGGCAGTAAGGCGGATTCTGCGCGAGTCTGCCGGTGACAATTACCCCATGCAATCCCTGATTCGCGGCGTAGTGGAAAGCGCCCCGTTTCTCACCAGAACTGTGGAAAGGCCGCGCGCCACTCCCGCAGCCGCAAAGGAACACCCATGATCATTACAGGAAAAAGTCTGCCACGGCGAACCTTGCTGCGGGGTGCCGGTGCCCTGATCGCGCTGCCCGTGCTTGATTCCATGCTGCCCGCACTTTGTGCCGCGGTAAGTCCCCCGGTCCCGCGGCTGGGCTTCTTCTACGTGCCCAACGGGATGTACCTGCCAAACTTTCACCCGCAGGGAAATGGCGGCAACAACTTTGCCTATACGCCCATCCTGAAGCCTCTGGAGCCGCTGCATAAGCACATCACGGTAGTAAGCGGCCTGAGTAACCGGGGCGTACTGAGTTCGAAAGACGGCGGCGGTGTCCACACCCGGGCGCATGGCGGCTGGCTCAATGGCGTATTGCCGCGCCGTACCGAAGGCTCTGATCTGACAGCAGGCAAGACAGTGGATCAATACGCTGCTGACAAACTGGGCGCAGAGACTCAGTTGCGCTCGCTGGAACTCACCACCGAATCCAATTTCCAGGTGGGTAATTGCGAGAGCGGCTATAGCTGTTCCTACCTGAATTCAACCTCCTGGCGTAATGACAACACGCCGCTGCCACATGAACGCGATCCGCGCGCGGTGTTTGAACGTCTGTTTGGCGATGGCGGCGGCATCACGGCGCGCATGACACAGATGAAGCAGGATCGCAGCATTCTCGATTCTGTGGCGGACAGCATGCGCCGCCTTGAGAAGCGCATTGGGCCGCGTGACCGCACCATGGTTACGGACTATCTGGATTCCGTGCGTGATATTGAAACCCGCATCCAGCGGGCAGAGAAGGGCAACAGCCTGAGCCCTCTGCCGGCTATGGAAGCTCCCATGGGAGTGCCGGAGAACTATGACGACCACGTGAAGCTGCTTCTCGACCTGCTGGCTCTGGCGTGGCAGGGCGATATTACCCGGGTCAGTTGCTTCCAGTTGGCGCGCGAACTGAGCCCGCGCCCCTACCCGTGGGCCGGAGTTCCAGAGGCGCACCACGCGGTATCGCACCACCAGAACGACCCGCACAACATAGAAATGAACACGAAGATCAACGCGTATCACGTGTCACTGTATGCGCGTATGATTGACAAACTGTCACAGATTCCTGATGGCGATGGCACCCTGCTCGATCATTCGATTCTGGTCTATGGCGCGGGCATGGGCGATGGTGATCAGCACTCTCCCTTCGATCTGCCCCTGGTGCTGGCCGGCGGTGGCTGCGGCACTTTGCGCGGCGGCCGGCACCTCAAAGTTGAAATGCACACACCATTCATGAACGCAGGCCTTACTCTGCTAAAAAAGGTCGGTGTTCCTGTCGATCATATTGCCGATAGCACCGGCATCATAAGGGAGCTTTGAACAATGCGATGCCTGGCTGCGCTTCTCCCCGTTGTTGGCTTTACGTGCTTTACCTGCTTTGCGGCTGCTCCGAACTCGCCACTGCTTGAGGCGGCGCGGAACAACTCCACTACGGAAGTGGTGGCACTGCTGAAAGCGGGCAACGCCAATGCCAACACGGTTTCACCGGACGGCTCCACGGCTCTCCATTTCGCCGTGAACCGCGACAATCTGGAAATGGCATCGGCACTGGTGGCGGCTGGCGCCGACGTGAAACGCGCGAACCGTTATGGTGTTGCGCCACTCTCACTGGCTGCCGAAAAAGGCAGCGCGCGAATGGCAGGGCTTCTGTTGAACGCCGGCGCTGATCCCAACACGGCCATGCCGGAAGGTGAAACCGCTCTGATGACCGCGGCGCGTGCCGGGCGGGCCGATGCCATCCGCGTGCTGCTGGTGCATGGCGCTCAGGTGAATGCGCGCGACCAGTATCGCGGTGAAACTGCTCTGATGTGGGCTGCGGGCAGGAACAACGCAGACGCCATTCGCATGCTGGTCGAATTCGGTGCCGATGTCAAATTGCGCACCAGCAACCCGGTCCGCGCCGGCCAGTCTTCTGGTGGCTACGTGTTTGCAGCGCCGGGAGTCACCTCGTTTTCCGCTTTGCTGTTCGCCGTCCGCGGCGGACACATAGATGCAGCCCGCGCATTACTGGAAGCAGGCGCGAGTGTCAACGACACACTTTCCAACGGCGAGAGCGCACTGATTGTGGCAGTAGCGAACGCGCACTGGCAATTGGCGGATTTTCTGCTCGCGAAGGGTGCCGATCCAAACTACGGGGGCGCAGGCTGGACGGCGCTGCATCAGTTATTGCGCGCGCGCCGCCCCAACGTGGGCTACGGCTTCCCCGGGCCAATCCAGACCGGCACACTGGACAGCATCGAGTTGCTGAAGACGATGATCTCGAAGGGTACCAACGTGAACGCCCGAATGACCAAAGATGGTATGAAGGATGGCCAGCGGAATCGCCTCAACCGGCTGGGCGCAACTCCCTTCCTGCTGGCGGCGAAGAATACCGATGTGGAGGCCATGCGCATCCTGCTGCAGGCTGGAGCTGACCCATCCATCGCCACTGCCGACAACATCACGCCTCTGATGGCCGCCGCAGGTGTGAACATCTGGAATCCGGGTGAAGACGGCGGCTCGCTCGCCACCCAGGAAGAAGAGCAGCTGGAAGCGGTGAAGATCTGCGTGGAGCGCGGCAATGATGTGAATGCCGCCAACATCTTTGGCGACACACCGCTGCATGGCGCGTCGTATCGCGGGGCCAACTCGGTGATCGCGTTTCTCATTCGCTCCGGAGCCAGGCTGGACGCCCGCGACAGCCGTGGCTGGACCCCCCTGACGATTGCAAATGGCGTGAAATTCGATTGTTTCTACAAAGCGCAACCAGAGACTGCTGACCTGCTCAAAGGATTCATGGAAAAGGCGGGCCTACCCACCAGCAGCCAGATTGCCGACGGCACGGAATGCCTGGACTGCCTGGGCACTCACCCCGAACTGGCACGCGCGCATACGGAACGAATCCGCAAGCAGGAGGCGGAATTCAAACGCCAGTCGCAAAAATAGCGGTAAGGCACTATTACAGTTGAGGTGGCCCGATGAAGTCTCAGTATTTTCTCTTCCTGATTACGCTCGCGGCGGTGATCGCCGCGCCACTCCCCGCATCCGCGCAGCACCCGGCAGTGAAATCGCCGTCGAATGCCCGGACAATCCCGCGCACCCCCGATGGCCATCCCGACCTGCAGGGCATTTGGACCAACGCCACCCTGACCACGATTGAGCGACCCCCGGCCTTCGCCGGCAAAGCCACGCTGCCTGACGACGAAGCTGCCCGGTTTGAGAAGCAAACGGTTGAAACTGCCGCCGGCGATCAACGTTCTTCCAATGCCGAGCGGGATCGCGACCATGCCTATAACAGCCTGTTTTTCGATAACGGCTCCGAACTGGCGCGCGTGGACGGCATCAAGCGGACTGCCCTGATTATTGATCCCGCCGATGGCCGGATTCCCGCCCTGTCCGCGGAAGCGCGGGAGCGGAACGCCACCCGCCTCCGGACTGCGAATCGGTTTGACTCTGTTAAAGACCGGCCTCTGGGCGAGCGGTGTCTTGTCGGATTCGGCTCAACCTCCGGACCGCCTATGATGCCGGTACTCTACAACAACAATTATCAGATCGTGCAGACTCCTGAAACCGTCATGATTCTGGTGGAAATGGTGCACGACGTGCGCGTCGTGCGCATGAACGCAACGCACCCTCCCCCGAATGTCCGGCAGTGGCTGGGAGACTCGATCGGGCGCTGGGAAGGAGACACGCTGGTTGTGGAAACTACGAACTACACCGACAAGACCCGATTCAGAGGATCGTCGGACAACCTTCGTGTCACGGAGCGCTTTAACCTGACCGCTCCCGGAACCATCCTCTACAAAGTGACAATTGACGATCCCGGCACTTTTTCCAAAGCCTGGACCATGGAATATCCCTTTCTGGCGGCGGCAGGACCCATCTACGAATACGCCTGCCATGAAGGGAACTACGCGATGCCCGACATTCTCGGCGGAGCTCGTAAAGAGGATACTGCGACATCAAAGAAGTAGTTCGGTGACGCTTTGCTTTCGGCTGGCGCGTTTGGGGTTTGACTCCGGCCTCACCGCCCTATAAGATTTCTGCATTCTTAGGCCGAGGGTGTCCATGCAGAAACTTGTCGCGCGGCGGGCCTTATTTGCCGCCATACTGAGTCCATTTTTCCTCCACGCCCAAGGCGTTACTTCCGATATTCGCGGTATTGTCAACGATACTTCCGGTGCGGTAATCGCCGGCGCAACCGTTACCATCAACAACCTTTCTAAAGGCTGGACACGAACCGCCCAATCCGGCGCCGAAGGGAGCTACGAGTTCCTCCAGCTCACACCTGCCGACACTTATTCTGTCTCGGTCGGGATCCAGGGTTTCAGGAAAGAAGTGCGGTCGGGTATTGTGTTGCAAACCGGGCAGCAGACCCGCATTGATTTTGCGCTGTCACCGGGCGACGTGTCCGAAAGCGTCACCGTGGAAGGCGACGCCTCCATGGTGCAGACCGAGGATTCCGCAGTGGGCGCGGTGGTCGATCAACGCAAGGTAACCGAACTACCCCTCAATGGCCGCCAGTTCTGGCAGTTGTCCCAACTGGTGCCCAACGTACTACCTCCGGCGCAAAATTCCAACATCGGCTTCCGCGGCGGCTTCAACGTTTCCGGCCACACCGAAGTGGAGAATAACTATCTGCTGGATGGCGTGGATAATGCCGACCAGGGCACCATGCAGCCCACCATGCGGCCTTCGGTCGAGGGCATTCAGGAATTCAAAGTTCTCACCGGCGTGTATGCCGCCGAGTACGGGCGCTATTCCGGCGGCCAGGTTTTGGTGACCACGAAATCCGGCAGCAACGGCGTGCACGGAACGCTGTTCGAATTCCTGCGCAACAGCGCATTTGACGCGCGTAATTTCTTTGGCCCGCACAATGTTCCGGCGTTCCGGCGGAATCAGTTCGGTCTTTCCAATGGCGGGCCCGTAGTCAAAAACCGGACCTTCTATTTCACTACCTACGAAGGTCTCAGGCTCACCGGCCAAACCACCGGCCTCGCCACCGTTCCCACTCCGGCCATGGGATCCGGTAATTTCACCGGGTTCACCGCCGTGCGCGATTTCACCACCGGCGCTCCGTTTCCCGCTAATCAGATTCCTTCCAGCCGGCTAGACCCCATCAGCCGGAAACTCCTGAAATACTGGCCCTCGCCCACCGGCGGCGGCACCAACAACAACTACAACTACAGCTTGCTGGGAACCCAGGAAGACAACCAGTTCTCCGGGCGCATCGATCACATCATTCGCTCCAATAACACGGTATTTGGCAGCTATCAGTTCGCGCAGCGCAGTACTCTCTACCAGGCTAATACCGTTTGTGGCGCGCGGGTGTTGCCCGATTTCGGCTGTCAGGAACCGGAGCGCACGCAAAGTCTTGCGGTCAACGATGTACACACCTTCAGCCCCACCATGGTGAACGAATTGCGCCTCGGCTACAACCGAATCCGCACCAATCGCTACCCGGAAGACGCGAAGTTCGGCAACGTCACCAAAGACCTCGGAATTCCGCAGCCCGGCCCGGGCGGTTCCAACATCATCGGCAATCTGGGCGTGCCGCTGGTGAACGTCAGTGGTTATGCCCTGCTTGGCGCCAATCTGAACTTGCCCCAGGGACGGCGCAACAACACTTACAACATCGTCGAATCGTTCTCGTGGATCCGCAACCGGCACACCCTCAAATTCGGCTTCGACTACAAGTACTTCATTTACAATTACGCCAATCTGGAGATTGCCATCGGGCGCGGCCAGTTTACCTTCAACGGTCAGACTTCGGGCAATGCCTTTGCCGATTACCTGCTGAACCTGCCCCGTTCCACCAATGTGAGTCCGGGCGACCCCACTGTGCGCACCTACAACCAGTCCGACGGTTTTTACGTGCAGGACGATTGGCGCGTCTCCCGCAACCTGACTCTGAACGTCGGCCTGCGCTGGGAACTGTTCTTCCCCCAGAAAGAAAGGCTCAATTAAGATAGCGACCTTCGACCCGCGCACCGGCCTCGTGCCCGTGGGCACCGGGCAACTGCTGAATGTGAATGCCCAGGGGCAATTGGTGAGTGTGGGAAATACAACCATCTCTGACGGCGCGGCATGGCAGATGCGCAAGACCAACATCGCGCCGCGGTTTGGTGCGGCATGGCGACCTTTTAGCAACGACAAGACCGTACTGCGTGCCGGCTTCGGTATCTTCTACAATTCCCTGTTCGGTACCGATGCCACCATCGCCACGCTGTTCCGTGGCATTCCGTTCCGCGCTGCACAGACGTTTACCAACCCCGCGGGCAATCCAACCGCGACATGGACCAACGCCTATCCCGGCGGCAATGCGGTAGGCGGATTCACCCCCTACGGAATCGACTACAGCATCAAGAGCCCTTACGTGCAGCAATGGACCCTGGGTGTGGAGCGCCAGTTAATCCCCAACACGCTGTTCGAAATGACTTATCTGGGATCGAAGGGTACCAACCTGGCGATGAACTATAACCTCAACCAGCCGCCTCCAGCCGCAGGCGCAATTCAGGCGCGGCGTCCGTGGAACCAGTGGGGCAATGTGACCTGGGTTAACTCCGGTGGCAACTCCACCTACCATAGTCTGGCTATGCGCCTCGAACGGCGCTATTCGAATGGTTTTTCCGCGCTGAGCTCGTACACATACTCGCACGCAATCGATCTGGGGGGCGGCAGCGGCGGTGGCACCGGAGATGGAGAACCCGCCATCATGGACCCGCGCAATGTGGCGGCCAACAAGGGCAACTCCACCTTTGACATCAAACACCGCTCCGTGACCAGCGTGGTCTATGAACTGCCGTTCGGCGAGGGCAGGGCATTCGGCACCCATCTGCCCATAGGTCTGCGTTACGCAATTTCCGGTTGGGAAATGACGGGTATCGTGACTTTCCAGTCAGGTCCCTCGTTTTCGGTGACCACCACGACCGATGTCTCGAATACCGGCGGATCCAACCGCCCCTTTGTGGTTGGCGACCCGCACCTCGACGGCCCGTCGCCCACCCGCTGGTTCAACACCGCCGCGTTCACTGTCACCAACCCGTTCGGTACCGGTTTCACTTACGGCAATAGCGGGCGCAACAATCTGCGGGGCGACGGACAGAGGAATATCGATTTCGGCATGTTCCGCAACTTCAAGTTCACGGAACGGATCACAGCCCAGTTCCGTGGCGAGCTGTTTAACATCCTGAATATGGCCAGTTTCGGATTGCCTGTAGGCAATATCAACGCTTCCAACTTCGGCCAGGTGACATCCACTAATACTTCCAGCCGACAGATTCAGTTGGGATTGAAAGTGAAGTTCTAGCCACCGATTTTCAGGGTGGTATATAATAACAGACGCAAACCCTAAAGGGGGCACTTGAGGACTATAGTTTTTTTCCTGAGCATGGCGGCTCTGTTGGCCACATCGGCAGCTTCGCAAACCACTGCGCCCCTGAGCGTTGCAGTGCAGGAAACCCTCGTAAAGCAGTATTGCGCCGGGTGCCACAATGACCGGCTGAAATCGGGCGGTTTCTCCTTTGCCAAACTTGATCTGGCGCACGTGGATCAACACGCGGAGCAAGCCGAAAAAGTAATTACCAAGCTGCGCTCCGGTATGATGCCGCCAGCCGGTTTGCCGCGGCCGGATCGCACGGTTCTCAACAACTTCGCCGCCTCCATGGAATACAGCATTGACCTGGCGGCCACGAAAAGTCCCAATCCGGGCCGTCCCGCACTGCACCGCCTGAACCGCACCGAATACGCAAATTCGGTACGCGACCTGCTGAATTTGACTATCGACCCGGAAGGTATGCTGCCAGCCGACGATATGAGCCATGGGTTCGACAACATGGCCGAAGTCCTGAATATTTCTCCCACCCTGATGGACTCCTATATCAAGGCCGCGAGCAAAGTTGCCCGCGTGGCTGTGGGCGATGCGAAGATGCAACCGGTGGTGGAAACCTACCATCTGGGCCAGAGCTTTTCCCAGATGCGGCACGTGGAAGGCGCACCCATTGGCACTCGCGGCGGCATGGCCGCGGTACACAACTTCCCGGCTGATGGCGAATACGTCATTAAAACCACCCTGCACTTCACCACCAATACCTGGCTGTTCGGTGCCACAGGCAAAGGCGAGCAGGTGGAAGTTGCCATTAACGGGGAGCGCGTGGCGTTGTTCGATGTGAATCCGCTGATGAAAGTGGATGATGATCTGCGCACCAAACCCGTGAAGATCAAAGCCGGCCCCCAAATGGTTTCGGTGGCGTTTGTACGCAAGCAGGATGGGCCGCTGCAGGATTTTGTCATGCCCAACGAACGCAGTCTGGGCAATATTTATCAGGGTCAGGATCCGGGTCTCACCTCGCTGCCCCATGTGCGTGACGTGGGCATCAACGGACCCTATAATGTGACGGGCGTTTCCGATACCCCTTCACGGGACAAGGTTTTTGTCTGCCGCCCGGTGGCGGGTGCGGACGAAGTTCCCTGCGCCAAAAAGATTGTTACTGCGCTGGCCAAACAGGCTTATCGGGAAACACCAGGCGACGCGGCCATTGAAGAGCTGATGACCTCTTATCAGAAAGGCCGCAACCAGGGTGATTTCGACAGCGGCATTCGCATGGCGCTGCAGACTGTGCTGGCACATCCCTCTTTTGTCTTCCGCTTTGAGCGCACACCGCAGGGCGTGGCACCCGGTGCCACCTACCGCATCAGCGATCTGGAACTGGCTGCCCGTCTTTCCTATTTCCTTTGGAGCAGCGCTCCGGATAACGACCTGCTCGCACTGGCCAATCAGAACAAACTCCACGAACCGGCCAATCTGGAGAAGCAGGTTCGCCGCATGCTGGCCGATTCGAAGGCCGACGCACTGGCGCGCAACTTCGCCGGCGAATGGCTTTACCTGCGCAACCTGAAAGATCTGCAGCCCGATCTTTACATCTATCCCAACTCGGATGAGAATCTGTTCCACTCCATGCGCAAAGAAGCCGAACTGTTCTTCCTGGCGTTTCTGCGGGAAGACCGGGGCATGGCAGAGATGCTCACCGCAAACTTCACGTTTGTCGACGAGCGCCTTGCCAAGCATTACGGCCTCGCTAACGTAATGGGTAATGATTTCCGTCGGGTCACCCTGGATGATCCCAACCGTTTCGGATTGTTAGGCAAGGGTGCGGTGCTCTCCGTCACCTCGTTTGCCAACCGCACCTCGCCCGTGGTCCGCGGCAAGTGGATTCTGGAGCAGATCATGGGCGTTACTGCGCCCGTTCCGCCGCCCAACGTGCCACCTCTGAAAGAGAACGCCGACGGGACCAAACCAAAGTCTGTGCGGGAGCGCCTCGAAGAGCACCGCATCAATGAACCCTGTGCGTCGTGCCATAAAATTATGGATCCGCTGGGCTTCTCGCTGGAAAATTTCGATGCAGTGGGTGCCTGGCGCACCACCGATCTGGGTTATGCCATCGATCCTTCCGGGCAGGTTTATGACGGCACCAAAGTCAACGGCGCAGTTAGCCTGCGCAATGCGCTGGTGAGCCGGCAGGACATGTTCATTCGCGGGCTGACGGTCAAATTGCTGACCTACGCGCTGGGTCGCGGTGTGGACTACTACGATATGTCGGTTGTGCGCGCCATAGACCGCGACGCTTCGAAGAGCAATTACAAGATGTCCAATGTGATTCTGGGCATTGTAAAAAGCCTGCCTTTCCAGATGAGGAAGGCGGAAGAACCGGCGTCGGCTTCCAGCAACGCGGCCAACGGTAACAACTAGTTCAAGGTTCAGGTCAGGAGATTTCAGAACATGTGGATTACGAAGAAGCATCTCTCGCGGCGAGCCGTATTGCGTGGCGCAGGCGTCACCATGGCACTGCCTTTCCTGGACGCCATGGTTCCGGCGCAGACGCCCCTGGCAAAAACGGTGGCCTCACCCAAGACCCGGCTATGCACCATTGAAATGGTCCACGGCGCGGCTGGCAGCACTGTAGATGGCCAGCAGAAGCACTACTGGTCGCCTTCCACCGAAGGCCGCGACTTCGAAATCACCCAGACCCTGAAGTCTTTGGAACCGTTCCGCGATTACCTCACCATTGTCACGGATACCGATCTCAATGGGGCTCGCTCCTGGACTGCGAAAGAAGAAGGAGCGGACCATACCCGGTCTTCTGCCGCGTTCCTCACCGGCGCACACCCCAAAATGACCGAAGGCGCCGATATCTTCTGCGGTCCGTCGATCGATCAGATCTACGCGCAACAATTTGGCCAGGATACACCCTTGCCATCGCTGCAGCTCTGTATTGAAGACGTGGGCTCGCTATCCGGCGCCTGCGGCTATGGCTATAGCTGCGTTTACGCCAACACTATTTCGTGGGCCTCGCCCACCACGCCGCTGCCCATGGAAATGGACCCCCGCGTCGCTTTCGAACGCCTGTTTGGCGCCGGCGGCACAGCGCGGGAACGCAGCGTGCGGCGAACCGAAGACAGCAGTATTCTGGACACCATCACGCAGGCCGTCAACCGGTTGCAAAAGGGCCTGGATCCGAGCGACCGTTCGCGCCTCAACAGCTATCTGGACGATGTGCGCGAAATTGAACGGCGTATCCAGAAGATTGAAAAATTCAATGTGGCGGGCGACCGTCGCGAACTGCCGGATGCGCCGATTGGCGTGCCCGATTCGTTCGATGAACACGTTCGGCTGATGTTTGACCTGCAGGCACTGGCGTTCATGACCGATACCACTCGTGTTTCGGCCTTTAAGATGGGCCGCGACGTCAGCTCCCGTGTGTTTCCGGGCTCTGGCGTTAAGACTCCTTTCCATGCCATGTCGCATCACGGCGAAAACCCCAAAACCATTGCGGAATTTGCCCGGCTGAATGCCTATCACGTGGGAACACTTCCGTACTTTCTCAATAAGCTGAAGGAAACGCCGGATGGTGATGGCAACCTGCTGGACCACTCGCTGGTCATGTATGGCAGCCCCATGGGCGATTCGCATGTGCACGAACACAAGAAAATTCCCGTGTTTCTGGTAGGCCACGCCGGTGGAACCATCAAGGGCAATTTGCACGTGAAGACCCCCTCGGGGACCCCCATGGCCAACCTGCTGCTGACTATGATGCAACGGCTGGGCGTCAACATGGAACAACTCGGCGACAGCAACGGGACCCTCGCAATCTAATCACCCGTTACCCGGTGAACAGGAGCTTTTACATGAAAAAGATCTTCAGCGGAATTTGCCTGGGAGTCATGCTCGCGGCTACCATGCCTGCCGACTCCACCATTCAGGGTGGCCAGGACACCCGGCTTGCCAATCTCGCCATGCAGGGTGATCGGGCCGGAGTGGTGGCCTTGCTCCGGCAAAAAGTCAACGTCAACGCCCCGCAGGGCGATGGTATGACGGCGTTGCACTGGGCGGCCATGAAGAATGATCTGGCTCTCACCGAAGCACTGCTGGCGGCTGGCGCCGATGTGAAGGCGACCACTCGCGTGGAAGCTCTGACGCCGCTGCTGGTGGCGTCCGGTAATGGTAACGCTCCGGTGATTGCAGCCCTGCTCAAAGCGGGTGCCGATTCCAATACGCCCAACGATCTGGGCAGCACGCCTTTAATGCTGGCCTCCGGCTCCGGAAATGTGGATGCCGTGAAGGCACTGCTCAACGCCGGTGCCACGGTGAACGCCAAAGACGCGAGGATGGGGCAGACTGCGGTAATGTTTGCAGCGGGCCTGAATCGCGACGCTGTAATCCGTATCCTCGCGGCCAAGGGTGCAGATCTGAACGCTACCAGCGCGGTAACCAGACTACAGAAGGCGCTGTTTGATGAAGAGGGCAATCCTATTCCGGCCCCGCGCGCCGGCCAGGTCACGGCCCAGGCACAGGGCGGCGCGGCCGCAACTTTCATGGGTGGCTGGTCGGCACTACACTTCGCAGCCCGCGATGGTTACGTGACTTCCGTCCGCGCCCTGGTGGAATCCGGCGCCAACGTCAGTCTTCCCGGCGAGGGCGACAAAACCACGCCGCTGGTGATGGCGATTGAGAATGGCCATTTTGATTTGGCGAAGTATCTGGTGGAAAAAGGTGCCAACGTCAGTCTGGCTAACGACAGCGGCCTGACCCCCGTCTACGCAACAATCGATGTCCAGTGGGCTCCGGTTGCGTGGGCGCCGGTTCCCGATACCTTCCGGGAAAAAACGTCCTACATGGATCTGTTGAAGGTTTTGGTGGACCACGGTGCCAACGTGAACAATAAGCTCACGCAGGGTCTGTGGTATCGCCCGGCCGATCATAATCAGGCCTGGGTGAAGCTGGGTGGTTCGAATGCCTTCTGGCGCGCCGCGCAATCCACTGATCTGGAAGCCATCCGGTTTCTCGCGGCGCATGGCGCGAACGTGAAGGATATCTCAGCGCAGAAAGACACGGCGCTGATGATGGCGGCCGGCGTGGGCTGGGCGGGCAATTTCTCCACCAACGCTCCCGGTTCCTACATGCCGGCGGTGAAGTATATGGTGGAAGACCTGGGAATCGATATCAATGCGGTGGATCAGCAGGGCTTCACGGCGGTGATGGGTGCTGCTTACCGTGGCGATAACGAAATGGTGGAATACCTGGTGAGCAAGGGCGCGAAGCTGGATTTCCGCACCAACCGCGGCTGGTCGGTGACGGATATGGCCAATGGCCCGGCGCTGCGTTCCAGCGTTCCGCTGTCTCATCCGGAGACCATCGCGCTGCTGGGCAAACTCGGTGCGCCGCCCATGCTGAAGGTGGAAGGCGAAGAAATCCTCGGCATCATCCGCGGCAAGGCCCCGGTGGTGAAGAAGGAAGAGGCCGCTGCGGTGAAGCCGGAAGAGAAGAAGCAGTAGGCGAGGTGCGCGGGAAACACGCCCGGTAACTGCGGCTTCCGCATGTTAACCCACGCTCCAGCAGACGCGTACGCTGTGACAGGCACCACGGAATACCGCTTCTGCCATGGCCTCTGAACCCGAAAATTTTCGTAGTTAACCCCGCGGGCACACGGCTTTAGCCGCGTGCCCAATTTCGGATGAGCCCGTCGCGCAGCGTTTGTGTTACCCTTGTCCTCACCGAGGCAAACAAAAGGCGAATGTCCGAGACTCTTTCCCTCTCATTTCCCCAACTGGCGGAGCTCACCTCCAAAGGCAACCTGGAGCATGTCGTCAGCCGGATGGAGAAGCTGGCGCTCAATCCCGATGGGCCGATTCGTGCCATCCGGCGCACGCCCGCACGCGAAGGAGTCTACGCCGATTTCCCACCCGCCCTGAACGCCGGGCTGCGCCAGGTTTTGGCGTCTCGCGGCATCAGCCAGCTCTATTGCCATCAGGCGGAGACCTTCGACCGCATTGCGGAAGGCAGGAATGTGGTGGTGGTCACGCCTACCGCCAGCGGCAAGACTCTCTGCTACAACCTGCCGGTGCTGAACCGCCTCACGGCGGAACCAGGGGCGCGCGCTCTCTATCTTTTTCCTACTAAAGCCCTTTCCGAAGACCAGCTGGATGAAGTCCACGGGGTGATCGAATCCATGGGCTCAGACCTGTGCGTCTTCACCTATGACGGCGACACGCCACAGGACGCCCGTCGCGCCATCCGCCAGCGCGCCAATATCGTGCTCACCAATCCCGACATGCTGCACACCGGCATTCTTCCCCACCACACGAAGTGGGCCAAGCTGTTTGAGAATCTGCGCTACATCGTGGTGGACGAACTGCATTACTACCGCGGCGTCTACGGCAGTCATTTCGCCAACATCCTGCGCCGTCTGAAACGCCTGTGTGCCTTCTACGGGTCTGCGCCGCAGTTCATCGCGTGTTCGGCGACCATCGCCAACCCGAAAGAACTGGCGGAAACACTAACCGAACTGCCCTTCGAACTGGTAGACCGCAATGGCGCACCGGCGGGCGAGAAAATCTTTGTGGGGTACAACCCGCCGGTAGTGAATCGGCAACTCGGCATTCGCCGCAGTTATATCAACGAGACCCGGCGTATGGCGATGGAACTCATCGATAACGGCCAGCAAACCCTGGTATTCGCCAACAACCGCCTGGCGACGGAACTGCTGGTGACCTACCTGAAAGATGCGTGTGACAACGGGCGCCTGCCCTCAGATTCCGTGCGCGGGTACCGCGCGGGGTACTTGCCGCGGGAGCGCCGTGAGATCGAGAAACGCCTGCGGGCGGGAAATATCCGCGCCGTAGTTGCCACCAATGCGCTGGAATTGGGCATCGACGTAGGCTCTCTGGACGCGGTGGTGATGGCCGGTTATCCGGGGACTATCGCATCACTCTGGCAGCGCTCCGGCCGCGCCGGGCGGCGGAATACGGCTTCGCTGGCAGTCATGGTTGCCTCTTCGGCACCACTGGATCAGTACGTGGTGGAGCATCCGGAGTATCTGTTTGGTCGCTCGCCGGAACAGGCCTGCGTCAACCCGGATAATCTGGAAGTGCTTTTGAGCCATCTCAAATGCGCGGTATTCGAGTTGCCCCTTGCGCAGGGTGAACATTTTGGTCCGCACGACACCACAGGCCTGTGCCAGTTCCTCTCCGATACCGGCATGCTGCATCTTTCCGGCAACGCCTGGCACTGGACCTCGGAAAGCTATCCCGCTGACGCCGTCAGCCTGCGGTCGGTCTCCAGCGATAACTTCGTGGTGGTGGATACCACCGGCGATCCGAAGATCATCGGTGAAGTGGCATTCACCGCCGCCCTGACGACGCTGCACGAAAAGGCTATCTATCTGCATGAAGCGAAGCAGTTCCACGTGGAGCGCTTCGATTACGACCAGCGCAAGGCCTACGTAAAGCGAGTGGACTGCGATTACTACACCGATGCCATCGATTACACCCAGGTGAAGCCGCTGCGTGAATTCGACCGGCAGACCGACGGAGCGACGGACCGGGTCCATGGCGATGTGCGGGTGACACGGCAAATCGTCGGCTTTAAGAAGATCCGCTTTTACACCAATGAAAACGTGGGTGCGGGCAATCTCAGTATGCCGGAGCAGGAGATTCACACCACGGCCTGGTGGCTGCATTTTCCTGCAGCCTTCCTCGCTTCGCTCACCGAATTTGATCCGGCGGAGCGGCAGAACGGCGTGGAAGGCATCGGCAATGCCCTGCGCACGGTGGCGGCGCTGCATCTGATGTGCGACCCGCGCGACCTGGGCGTGGCACTCAGCGAGGGCCAGGAAACCGCGGGCGCGGGGTGGGCACCCAATCTGTACCTGTACGATGCGTGTCCCGGCGGTTCCGGGCTCAGCGCGCCGCTGTTCCGCTCCGGGCGCGCGCTGCAAAGCCATGCTCTGGAACTGATGGAAAGCTGCGGATGCGACTCCGGTTGCCCGGCCTGCACCGGGCCGGAAGGAGAGATCGGCAGCCGGGGGAAAGTCGCGGCCATGGAGATTCTGCGCCGAATGAATTCGTGATAGTCTAATCAACGCAGATCATCTGGAGAATCTTCCGCATGAAAACCGCTCACCATCTCATTCTTGGCTCTGCCCTGCTGGCCGCATTGGCGCCACTTGGCATCGCCCACTTCCGCCTTGTGGAACCGGCTTCCTGGATTCAGGAAAATCAGCTTGGCGACCCGCAGAAAGCGGGACCGTGCGGCGGCACTTCCGCTGACCCCGGCATGCCCACCGGCAAAGTGACCACGGTACAGGGCGGCGACAAGCTGCATCTCAGGATTGCGGAGACCATCTATCACCCCGGCTTCTACCGGGTCGCGCTCGCCGTGAACTCGCGCGATGAATTACCTAAAGACCCGGAAGCGAAGACTGAACCCTCGCCCAATGGACCACGCTCCGTCACCGGCGCCATTCAGTATCCTCCTCTGCCGCCGGTGCTGGCCGATGGCCTGTTCCAGCACATTTCCAAATTCGATAAAGAGCAGGAGACCGATGTTGAGATTCCCAACATTGCCTGCTCCAGGTGCACACTGCAGATTGTGGAGTTCATGGCCAACCATGGTCTGAACAAAGACGGCGACTACACCTATCACCACTGCGCTATCCTGCAGATCCGTCCCAGTCCGTATAAGCCGATCGACACCCGCTTCCCGGCAGAGAAGAAATAGCGATGGCCGCCGAGAAAGCCAGGGCGCCCCGCTAAAATAGAAGTGTCATGATCACCCGCGAGCAAGCCATCGACATGTTCAATTCGCCGGACCTGATCGGCGTCGGCATGGAAGCCGATGCCATCCGGCGCAAACTGCATCCCGAAGGCGTGGTCTCGTACATCATCGACCGCAACATCAACTACACCAACTTCTGTACCGAATACTGCAGCTTCTGCGCCTTCTATCGCCCCATGGGGCATGCCGAAGGCTACATTCTTTCCAACGAAACCATATTTGCCAAGATTCAGGAGACTCTCGACCTGGGCGGCACGGGCATGCTCTTCCAGGGTGGCCTGCATCCCGATCTCAAGATCGAATGGTACGAGGATCTGCTGCGCGCCATCAAAGCCCGTTTCAATATCTGGTGTCACTGTTTCTCGGCGCCGGAGATCACCAACATTGCGCAGGTGAGCGGCCTTACCCTTCGCGATACGATCGCCCGTTTGCGCGACGCCGGCCTCGATTCCATCCCCGGCGGCGGCGCGGAAATTCTCGATGATGCCGTTCGCTATCGCATCAGCCGCCTGAAGTGCGGCACCCAGGATTGGATCGATGTTCACCGCACCGCCCACTCACTGGGCATGCGTACCACTGCGAC
>JBBROK010000047.1:0-25924 GCA_038229475.1 Bryobacterales bacterium
GGGCATGTTCGAAACCACGGTGCAATTTGAAGTTAGGCGGCAGAAAGCCGATGCGGCACAGCGGCAGTTGGGGGATGAATACGAGAAGCGGTTCGAAGATGCGGCGCGACCAGCGAAGGCACGGATCGCGGAACTGAAAGCCCGTGGGTTTCCAGTTCCGGGCGCGCGCCTTGAATTTGTGGACTACGTGGCAGATGCCACGCGCATGACAGTGAAGATCAACGGCGAAGAGTTGCGACTGACGGTTCCGTTGCAGAAGGCCCAGGCGCTGCACGATGAGATGGCGCTGGCGCGGGTGGAGCGGGATCTGGAAGGAACGGCGTACATGGTGGTGGATCCTGCCACGGGTGAGCGGTATCGGGGTGTGGCGGGAGGCAAGCTGAATGCGAAGGACGGACTGCGGTATGTGTACATTGCGCCGGGGACGTTCACGATGGGATGTTCGCCGGGGGATTCCGAGTGCGGGACGGACGAAAAGCCGGCGCATCAGGTGACGCTGACGAAAGGGTTTTTTATAGGAGAGACCGAAGTGACCCAGGAGGCGTACCAACGGGTGAAGCGGGTCGATCCGAGTAGTTTCAAAGGGGCGAAGAACCCGGTGGAGAACGTAAGCTGGGAGGAAGCGGCGAGCTATTGCAAGGAAGTGGGGATGAGGCTACCGACGGAAGCGGAGTGGGAGTACGCAGCGCGGGGCGGAAGCACTGAGGGGCGCTACGGGGAACTGGCGGCTGTAGGGTGGTACGACGGTAACAGCGACAAGAAGACCCACGAGGTGGGAGGGAAGCAGGCGAACGGATTCGGGATGTATGACATGCTGGGGAACGTGTGGGAATGGGTGGCGGACTGGTACGGCGCGTATCCACCGGGAGCCTCGACTGATCCCATGGGCCCGGCTACGGGCGAAAACCGAGTTCTTCGGGGCGGTTCGTGGAGCGTCAGTTCCTCGGGCGCGCGCGTCTCGTACCGTGGCCTCGTCAGGCCGTCGAACCGGAGCAACTACAATGGGTTCCGGTGTGCCGGGGAATTACGTTAGAAGTTTTAGGTTTTTAGTTTAATCGGGGGTCCAGGGGGCAGAGCCCCTTGGGGAATTTTTTTGGGGGGGGTGGATTGGGGTGACGGAACCGGCGATAGCGGTACAGAAAGCCTATGACTGGGTTCTCTGGGTATTTCCCAAAGCGCGCAAATTCGCCCGGGACTACAAGTACAGCCTGGGGCAGAGCCTGACTGGAGAATCGCTGAACCTCCTGCTGAATCTGGTGGAGGCCAGCTATCAAAGCCGGAATGCGGGAGCACTTGGTCAGGCGGTGAGAGACGCGAACCGGGTGCGCTATCTGGTGCGGCTGGCAAAGGATTTGAAGGCAATCACTGTGCAGGAGTACGAGTTCGCGGCGAAGCAGATCGACGAAATCGGCCGAATGGCGGGCGGGTGGCTGAAGAGCGCGCGGGAGCAGAGGAATGAAGCGCGCGGGTAATCTGTGGGACAGGCTGGCGAGCTTCGAAAATCTTCTGGAAGCTGCCCACTCGGCCGCACGGGGCAAACGCAGCCGGCGGGATGTGGCGAGGTTTGTGCGCGACCTGGAGCCAAACATCTGCCGTTTGCAGCGGGAGCTGGAGTCGGATACGTGGGTGCCGGGCGAGTACACAACGTTCTGGATCACCGACCCGAAGCCGAGGCTGATATCGGCCGCGCCGTTCCGCGACCGCGTGGTGCACCATGCGCTTACACGGGTGCTGGAACCGGTGTTCGAGCCGCGGTTTACCGTGAGATCGTTCGCTTCGCGCCGGGGATACGGACAGCACAAGGCGCTGACCCTGGCGAAGCAGGCGTGCGCGCGGTACGAATACGTGCTGAAGTGCGATATCCGGAAATATTTTCCTTCGATTGATCATGAAATTCTGAAAGCGGCGCTGGCGAGGGCGGTGAAGTGCGGGCCGACGCTGCGGCTGGCGGCGCGGATTATCGACGGGTCGAACGAGCAGGAGGTATCGGTTGCCTATTATCCCGGCGATACGCTGTTCACGCCGTATGAACGGAGGCGGGGGCTGCCCATAGGGAACCAGACGTCGCAGTTTTTCGCGAATGTTTATCTGAACGGACTGGACCACATGGTGCTGCGGCAACTGCGGCCCGCGCTGTACCTGAGATATGTGGACGATTTTGTTCTTTTCGGCGACGACCGGAACGAACTGGAAGCGATGCGGCAGGCGATGACGGAGTTGCTGGCCGGGGTCAGGCTGAGTCTGCACGAGGGGAAGAGCCGGGTTTACCGGTGCAAAGCGGGCCTGACTTTTTTGGGGTGGCGGTTTCAGGAGGGGAGGACGCGGCTGCCGCGGGCGGGAGTAGTGCGGATGGCGCGACGGCTGCGGGCGATGGCTCGCGAGCTGAGGAACGGTCGGACAACACTGGGGCAAATCAGGCTGCGGGTGGCGAGCTGGCTGGGGCACGCCGCGTTCGGGGATACGTGGGAACTGCGCCGGCGGTTGTTCGGGAACAACATTTTCGGCGGTGTCGGCCATCGTGCTAACCTACCCCAAACGGAACACGGTCGAAAGTCTTCGGGGCGGTTCGTGGAACAACAATTCCACGAACGCGCGCGTCTCGAACCGTAACAACAACAGGCCGACGAACCGGAACAACAACAATGGGTTCCGGTGTGCCGGGGATGGGGAGCGTCGCCTACCGGTGCGAGCCGGGAAGCACGGGCCAGAGCCGCGCCGGTTACGAACGGCGCGGGCGTGCCATCTCCGCTTCCGGGCCGTGGTCCGGGCGTGGTTCTCTGTCGAGGGGAACTGAGCCGAAAACAAAAGGGGCCGGACTCGCTGGTAGCCGCCCCCGGAAACGGGGCGGCGAAGGTCAGTCCGGCCCCGACCATCCGCGGCGGAAGAGAGAACCGTTGCCGGGCTTACTGGCGCTTCTCGAATTCGGCGCGGGAAATGGGGTGACTTGAGTAGTTGCCGCCCTCCACTTTGTGGAGAGTGATGGAGATTTCCGAGTACTGATTTTCGGTCTGGACCACGCGGAACGGTTCGCCCTCGGAATAGGTGTAGTCGGACGGTGTGTCGCCGTAGCGGACCAGCATCCGGTAAGGACCCGCCGAAACGTGGACCGTGCGGCTGGAGCCTGTGGGCACCTGTATTTCCTGGCCCGAAGGACCACTCAGCCGGACAACGGCATTATCGCCGGAGCGGTTGATGAAAGTGATGGAGTTGGGACCCTGGGCGTACAGGGACGCGAAAGGGGAGGCGAGTGCCGCGAGGGCGGCGAGTGGAGCGATCAGGCGAAATCGGCGGGCGTTCATTTTGGTATCTTCCTTTCTTCGGGAGAACCGGTCGTCCGGTCTCTTAAAAGGTAATGCGCCCTGCGGGGAAATCCTTTCGGACTCCGCGCGGATTCGCGACATGACCGGCACGCGCGGTGTTGTTCGAGATTTTCAAAATCGGGCCGGTGGCACTGGCAGTGTGGGGCGCGAAAGGTGGAACGCCGTTCGGCGAGCGGTCTGACGGACCGCGGTTTGGCTAACTTCTGCTTACGCCTTGGCTGCCGCCGCCCGGGCAGCCATCATGCCGCGGAGCATGTTCAGCCGCGCATCCAGGGTTTTCTGTGCATCCGGCAGGCTCATGACTACCTTCTCCAGATTCTTCAGGAAGTCGGGATTGCTGAAAGCCTGCCGCACCTGAGGCAGGAAAGGCTGAATTTTGGCGAAGACCACAATGTGTTCGCCATTGATGTCGTTGAACATCTGACGGTCAATGGCACCGTGTTCCACGAACGAGGCCGCCATGTCCCAGTAGGTCATCACCATGCGGACGGCTCCGCTGTTGGGCCCGGTGATGGTGGCCATGACTTCTTCAAACGAGCGCGGATCCCAGCCGACGAAAAAATTGCGGGCGTTGCGAAGGGTCTCTTCGCGGCGCTGGTCGTACAGGGTCAGAAGTAGCTGGGCGCTTTCAAAAGGGGTAGCCATGTGCTCTATGATGCCACCCGGCAAGCCGTCGCTTCGCGGGACGCGGGCTACCATAGGAAGAGGAAAAGTTTGATACCCTCTCCGCCTGACATCCTCGCCCGCATTGTGGCCCGCAAACAGGAAGAAATCGCCAGCGCCGCTATGCCTGCCGCGGAACTGCGCCACATTGCGGAACGGGGCCGGCCAGCCCGTCGGGATTTTGCCGCGGCCCTGCGCCGCTCCGGGCCTGCTGTGATTGCGGAGATTAAGAAGGCATCGCCCAGCCGGGGTGTCCTGATGGAAGATTTCCGCCCCGCCGAACTTGCCGCCAGTTACGAAGCCGGTGGCGCGGCGGCTCTCTCTGTTCTTACCGACCGCGATTTCTTCCAGGGCTCTCTGCTGGATTTGGGCGCGGCGCGCGCTGCCACGCAACTGCCGGTGATTCGCAAGGATTTCACCGTCTCCGAGTACCAGATTCTGGAAGCAGCCGCCCACGGTGCCGACGCCATCCTTCTTATCGTCGCGATTCTGGACGAAAGCCGGTTGCGGGCTTTCCGCGAACTGGCCACTGACTTGGGCATGGCCGCGCTGGTTGAGGTGCATGATGCTGTTGAACTTGCGACCGCCGTGGCTTCCGGTGCCGCGATCATCGGCGTGAATAACCGGGACCTCCGCACCTTTCAGGTGTCGCTGGAAACGTCCCTCTCGCTGGCCGCGGCCATGCCGTCCGATGTCACCAAAGTCAGCGAAAGCGGCATCTTCTGTGCTGCCGACGTCCACCGCCTGATGGCTGCCGGATTCGATGCGTTCCTGGTGGGTGAGCATCTGGTGAAGTCGGCCAGCCCGTCTGCTGCGTTGCGCGATCTGATGGCGTGAGCACGCGCCCGCGCTACGATGAAAATTACCCCTCTGAACAGTCTGGTTCGCATATTATGTTCGTCAAAGTCTGCGGGATTACGAATCTGGAAGACGGCCTGGCTGCCGTGGAGGCGGGCGCTCGTGCGCTGGGCTTCATCTTCTACCCGCCCAGCCCTCGCGGCGTCACCGTGCAGCAGGTGGAAGAGTTCGCCGCCCGCCTGCCCGGCAATATCTGGAAAGTGGGTGTTTTTGTGGATGAGCAACCGGAAGTGATTCGCTCCATTGCCCAACGGGTGGGCCTGGATATCGCGCAGCTTCACGGCGCCGAAACTCCGGATGACCACCCGGCTGGCCTGCGCATCTGGAAAGCTTTCCGGATTAAAAGCGGACCCCTTCCCTACCCCGATTACCCGGCCGAGGCGGTATTGCTGGATGGGCCTGGCTGCGGCCAGACCTTCGATTGGAATCTGGCTTCCGCACTGACGCGACCGCTGATTCTTTCCGGTGGACTGACGCCGGAGAATGTGCGCGAGGCCATTGCGAAAACCTCGCCCTGGGGCGTGGATATCAGCTCCGGCATAGAAGCCGCACCGGGACGAAAGGATCACCAACGGATGAAACAGTTCATGGAGGCGGCGCTTCGCTCATGATCGCCACCGAGCCCGATGCGGGCGGTCACTTCGGCAGCTACGGCGGCCGCTATGTTCCGGAAGTTCTGATGTCTCCACTGGAAGAGCTGGAGCAGGTTTACGCCGAAGCGCGCCTCGATCCGGCTTTTCATGAAGAACTCAAGCTGCTGCAAACTACCTATGCGGGCCGCCCCACGCCGCTCTATTTCGCGCGCCGCCTGAGCGAACAACTGGGTGGTCCGCGCATTTATCTGAAGCGGGAAGATCTGCTTCACACCGGTGCCCACAAGATCAACAATTGCCTGGGTCAGGCGTTGCTGGCGCGGCGCATGGGCAAGAAGCGAATTATTGCGGAGACCGGTGCGGGCCAGCACGGCGTGGCCACCGCTACGGTGTGCGCGCTGTTCGGTCTCGATTGCACGGTCTACATGGGCGAAGAAGATATGCGGCGGCAAAAGCTGAATGTCTTCCGCATGCGCCTGCTGGGCGCGAAAGTGGTGCCGGTGACCGCAGGCAGCCGCACGCTGAAAGACGCCATCAGTGAGGCCATGCGCGACTGGGTGACCAACGTTTCCAGCACCCACTACCTGCTGGGTTCCGCGCTGGGCGCGCATCCGTATCCCATGATGGTGCGCGATTTCCACCGCGTGATCGGTATCGAAACGCGGGAACAGATTTTGCGCGCCGAAGGGCGCCTGCCGGATGCCATTCTCGCCTGCGTGGGTGGCGGCAGCAATGCGATTGGCATTTTCCATCCCTTCATTGAAGACGATGGCGTGGCGCTGATTGGCGTGGAAGCCGGCGGCAAGGGTGCTGCACTGGGCCTGCACGCCGCGCGTTTTTCCGGCGGCTCGCCCGGAGTGCTGCAGGGCACGCGCAGTTATCTGCTGCAGGATGACGACGGACAAATTGCCTTGACGCACTCGGTCTCGGCCGGTCTGGATTACGCGTCAGTGGGGCCCGAACACGCGCTGTTACACGATTTGCAGCGCGCCGAATACTGTTCCTGTTCCGATGCCGATGCGCTGACCGCCGCCGTTCGGCTCAGCCGTACCGAAGGCATCATTCCGGCGCTGGAATCCGCTCATGCCGTGGCCGAAGCCATTCGCCGTGCGCCCCATGCCCGCAAAAACCAGGTTTTCATCGTGAATATCTCTGGCCGCGGCGATAAGGACATCGACATCTACCGCGAAAATCTGCCTGAGATGGACAATCCGGAGCTGGGGCACGTATGACACGCATCGGCCACCTCTTTGAAAAACTGCGTGAACAACGTCGCTGCGGCCTGATCGCCTATCTCACCGCCGGTGATCCCACGCCTGATGCCACACCGGAACTTGTGGCCGCTCTGGAACGCGGGGGTGCCGATCTGATTGAACTCGGCGTCCCCTTCTCTGATCCGGTCGCCGATGGGCCCGTGATTCAACAGGCGGGGGACCGTGCCCGCCTGGCCGGCACCACCATGAAAAAAGTTCTGGAGATAGCCGCCAGGATCCGCCAGACTTCTGAAGTGCCGCTCTTGCTGTTCACGTATCTGAATCCCGCATTACGCTACGGCTTCGAACGTCTGGCGCGCGATGCGAAGGCGGCGGGTATCGATGGGTGCCTGCTCACCGATGCCAGCGTGGAGGAAGCCGAAGAGTACGTGAAAGTAATGCGCGCCGCTGATCTCGACACTGTTTTTCTGGCCGCTCCCACGTCCACCGATCACCGTTTGAAACTGATTGCCCAATATTCGTCCGGCTTCATCTATCTGGTATCGCGCACCGGAATTACCGGTGAGCAGAGTGTGCTCTCCAATGCCGCCCTGCCGCTGATTGAGCGGATGCGGGCGCATACGAAGCTGCCCCTTGCAGTGGGCTTCGGCATCTCGAGGCCGGAACATGTGGCGGCACTGGCCCCGCACGCGGAAGCGGTGGTGGTAGGCTCGGCCATCGTGCGGCAGATTGAAAAGGACCCGGCGGGGCTGGAAGCGTTTGTCCGAAGTCTGGCGGAGGCTCATGGCAACTGAAATCGAAATTGCGCTGGGCAACCTGCGCGAACGGATAGACGATATCGACACCAGTCTGCTGGACCTGTTGAACCAGCGCGCGCTGGTGGTGGAGGAAGTGGGCCGCATCAAGAAGGAACACAACCTTCCCATCTACCAGCCGCACCGTGAAGAGCAGGTTTACGCGCACGTCACCGCGCAGTCCAAAGGTCCGTTGCCGCCGGAAGCCATTCGCCAGGTGTTCGAAGGCATTGTCGACCAGATGCGCAAGATCCAGCGCACCGGCGCCGAGCGCCCTAAAGACGGCGAACCGATGCTGGTGGTGATGGAGCAGGGGGTTAGCGAAGCACAAATTGAAAAGACTATAGGCCGCCTGATGGAAGGCGGCTTCGATGTCCACCGTTCCACCAGTGCCGTACACACGGTTCTGGGTGCGGTGGGCGGCAAGCCGGGTTTCGATACGGGCGTGTTTGAAGTGATGGAAGGCGTGAAGGAAGTTCACCGCCTGGCTTCGCCGTACAAACTGGCCAACCGCGCGTTCCGGCCGCAGGGCACGATTGTTCGCGTAGGGGAAGTGGAATTTGGCGGCAACGAAGTGGTGGTGATCGCCGGCCCGTGCAGCATCGAGAGCAGGGAACAGATCGAAATGGCCGCTGATATTGTGGCCGATGGCGGGGCGAAGGCAATTCGCGGCGGAGCATTCAAGCCCCGTTCGTCACCGTATGCGTTCCAGGGAATGGGCGAAGAGGGATTGAAGCTGTTGCGAGCCGCCGCCAACCGCCGGGGCCTGATTGTGGTGAGCGAAGTGATGGACGCCACACAGATTCCGCTGCTGTGCGAGTATGCCGATATCCTGCAAATCGGGGCGCGCAATATGCAGAACTTCAACCTGCTGCGGGAACTGGGCAAGATCCGCAAACCGGTGATGTTAAAGCGCGGATTATCCGCGACCATCGAAGAGCTGCTGCTCTCTGCCGAGTACCTTCTGGCGGGCGGTAACTACGATGTGATTCTGTGTGAGCGTGGCATCCGCACGTTTGAAACCTACACACGCAACACTTTCGACGTCTCTGCCATTCCTGTGGTGAAGAAGCTGTCGCATCTGCCCATTATTGGCGATCCTTCGCACGGCACTGGCCGCCGGGAGCACGTTGCGCCCATGGCCCGCGCCGCTGTGGCAGCGGGTGCCGACGGGGTCATGATGGAAGTGCACCATGACCCCGATCACGCGCTGAGTGACGGCGCGCAAACCCTGAAGCCCGCGCAGTACGCGGAACTGATGAAGCAGCTGCGGACCATTGCGCCGGCCGTGGGACGCGTCATCGCCTGACGCCGATAATGCGGACCATCGCCATCGCGGGAGTGGGACTGATTGGCGGGTCCTTTGGCCTGGCCGCGCGCAAGGCCGGGTTTGACGGAACCATTCTGGGCGTTAGTTCTGCGCGCACCATTGACCGGGCTGTTGCCCGGGGCGCGATTGACCGCGGCGTTACTCTGGCGGAAGCAGCGGCTGCGGCCGACCTGATCTTCCTTGCACAGCCCATCTCTGTAATTCTGCATACTCTGGCCACGCTCAACCCGCTGGTGCAGCCCCACGCGGTTGTGACTGACGCGGGCAGTACGAAAGCGTTCATTTGCGCCGAGGCGGCAAGATCGCTCGACCGTTGCCGGTTCGTGGGCGGACATCCCATGGCGGGGAAGGAAATCAGTGGAGTGGATGCCGCGGATGCCGACTTGTTTCGCGGTCGGCCCTGGGTGTTCACTGCGGAGCCACCGCTACCTCTGCGCGATCTCATCGCAGCGTTTGGTGCCCGGATACTTGTTATGAGACCGGACGAGCACGACCGCATGGTGGCCTGGAGTTCACACTTGCCCCAGCTGGTTTCCACTGCCCTGGCCGGGGCGGTGCATCACCATGCACCCGATGCGGTTGCGGTTGCCGGCCCCGGCCTGCGCGACATGACCCGCCTGGCCGCGAGCCCGTGGGACCTGTGGCGCGACATTATCGCGACCAACCACGACAATGTCTACGCTGCACTGGATGCTTATATTGCCCGCCTGGAATCACTGCGCGGCGGACTGGATGCAGAGTTTGAACGGGCACTGAAATTTACCGGCGAACTGAGGAGGCCGCAATGAAACGATGGTTTTATCTGGTGACATTGGCGATATCGATGGCATTCGCCCAGGTCCCGGCACCACAGGTGGCGCGCAAGGCCCTCGATCTGTTGCTGGCGGAGAAGTTTCCCGAACTCAGCGCGATGTTTTCGAGAGTGATGAAAGAGAGCCTGCCGGAAGACTCCCTGCGCAGCCAGGTAGGCGGTGAGGTGCGGCGTCTGGGCAAGGCCGGCGAGATTGGCGAACCGGTGCTGGGTCAGGATGGCGGCAACCGGTTTGTCAGCTTCCCGGTGAAGTTCAGCAACGTAGCGGTCAACGTGCAGTTCACCATTAACGAGGCGGGCGAAGTGGCCGGCGTTTTCTTTCGCCCTCCCGCAGCACCGCTCCCGGTAGTGTGGAAGGCAGCGGCTTACGTGAAGGCGGAATTGTTTTCTGAGCGCGGCATCACCCTGGGCGCAGACCAGTGGAAGCTACCCGGCGTGGTGACTTTGCCCAATGGCAAGGGTCCGTTCCCGGCCGTCGTGCTGGTGCACGGCGCGGGGCCCAATGACCGCGATGAATCAGTTTTCTCCAACAAGATGTTCCGCGACATTGCGGAAGGTCTGGCGTCACGCGGCATCGCGGTTCTGCGCTACGACAAACGGACCAACGTCTTCGGCTACGAAATGGCGGGCAAACCAATCACGCTGAATGAAGAGACGATTGAAGACGCCTTGCGCGCCATTGCCGTGGCCCGCGCGCAAAAGGAAATCAATCCGCGCCGCGTGTTCGTATTGGGTCATAGTCTGGGCGGATACGTCAGTCCACGTATTGCGGCCCGCGACGGGAAACTGGCCGGGCTGATTCTGCTGGACGGGAACGCGCGCCCCATAGAGGATCTGGTACTGGATCAGAACGAATATGTCGCGGGGCTCGCCCTGGTGCCGAATCCGGCCCAGCAGCGGCAGTTGGAAGAACTACGCGCCGAAGTGGCGAAGGTGAAGAAACTAGACCCGGCCGGACAAAATCCGCCCATGGTGATGAAGATGCCGGTGGGTTATTTTCTGGACCTGAAGGGCTACGATCCCGCGACCGCAGCAGCCAAACTTGCGATTCCCATGCTCGTTCTGCAGGGAGAGCGGGATTTCCAGGTGACGATGAAGGATTTCGCACTCTGGAAATCGGGCCTTGCAGCGAAAAAGAACGCGATGTTGAAGAGCTATCCAAAGTTGAATGGGCTCATGATCGCAGGCGAAGGCAAGGGCTCACCCGCCGACTACCGCGCGCCGGGCAATGTGGATGGGGAAGTTGTGACCGACATGGTGGCGTGGCTGAACGGAATTCGGTAGCGAGTTGAGATGTGCCGTTGCACCCGGCGACGCTACCTGTTTGGCTTTGGGGAGACGGCGCACTTACGCAGGCTAGACAGGAGACGCTGGCGGAAGCGGACGCAACGAGGGGTAGGCCGGGATCAACACCAGGAGCCGATCACTCATCACCAGCGGGCACCGACAGGCGACGACCCAAAAAAGCATCGTTCCGAAGACTCCCGGAACACAAACCCACCGAAACGTCAACACGGCAGTTTGTCGTCCGGAGGGTCCCGATTGAAGAGTTGCTCAACCGCGTCAAAGCTGGTGTCCGACACAGCAGTGATTACAGCTTCGGTTGCTCCATTCAGAGTGCAGCTGCTGTAGGGAGGTAAGGGCTGACTTACAGCGACATGGCCGTTGTGCCACTCACCCACATCGTATTTTCCCTGAATTCAGTCGCCGCAGGCGGTCAACAGCCAGACGGATAATATCCACAGCTCAAGTTTTTCGGTACAAGCCTTGAGCCATGGTCTTCCGCTATAACAAATCTATGCACAGACGCAGGTTTCTTCTTGCTCTCGGGCTCGCCACCGCCCTCATCGCCAGCGCGCAAACCAAACGCCTGATCCGCGAAACCGACATCTTCGATTTCCACTGGATTGCCGACGCCCGGATTTCCCCCGATGGCTCGCGCATCGCCTACACGCTCATCAACGTCAACGCGAAGCACGACGGCTACGAGACCGCGCTATGGATGGTCCCCGCAACGGGCGGTCCGTCGCGTCAGTTGACCGCGGGTCCGCGTGATTCCGCCGCACGCTGGTCGCCTGACGGCAAGTCGCTCGCGTTCCTGCGGGCCCCGCAAACCGGGTCCGCGCAGATTCAACTGCTGCCCCTCGATGGCGGTGAAGCCCGGCCGCTGACCGATCTTGCCAAAGGTGCCACCGCCCCTGTGTGGTCGCCCGATGGCAAGATGATCGCGTTCGGCTCCTCCACGAAGGCCGGTGACAGCGATACGAAAAAGGACGAAACCAAAAGCGATGTCCGCATCATCACCAAAGCGCAGTATCGGAATAATGGCTCGGGTTACCCGGAACCCGGCACGCCAACTCATATCTGGGTAGCAGATGTGTCCGGGCTCGCCGGCGAGACTCACAAAACCCGCCAGATCACCAGCGGTGAATTCAGTGAGGGCGATATCACCTGGGCACGCGATGCCTCCCGAATCTTTTATACCTCTGAGCCCGAGCCGGAGCCCTCTTACCAGCCTTCACACAACACCATTTATTCCATCGAGCTGAAGGGCGGAGCGCCGGTGGAGATTGCTTCAATGGATGGATCAGCGCGTGGCCTCGCGCTTAGTCCGGATGGCCGTACGCTCACGTTCTCCGCCGCGCTCAACAAGGGTGACGGTGTGATCGAGCGCTCCTTCAGCCAGCCCGATCTGTGGGTCACACCGGCCGTACCAGGCTCCACGCCGCGCAATCTAACCACGAAATATGATTTCGACATCGGAGGCGGTGTTGGTGGCGACCAGGGTCCGCCTCGCGCCGCCGGACAGTCGAAGCCGTTCTGGAGTAAGGACGGCCGCTCTATTTTCGTGGTGGCCGCTGAAGAAGGTAAAGCCAATCTGAAACGCATCGACGCAGAGACCGGCGAGGTGAAAACCTTCACCGAGGGCAATCACGACGTCTTCTCTTATGACGCTGTGCCCGACGGGTCAAAAGCCGCCGTTCTCATTTCCACGCCCACCAACATCGGCGATCTGTTCACCACCACTGGCGACGGCAAACTTACGCGCCTCACGAATATCAATGAGAAGCTATTCGCACAGTTAAATCTCTCTGAACCCGCCATGCTCTGGTACAAGAGTTTCGACGGCCAGCGAATCCAGACCTGGGTGCAACGGCCGCCTGATTTCGAGGAGGGCAGGAAGTACCCGATGATCCTGAACATCCACGGCGGCCCCCACGCCGCATACGGCTACACCTTCGATCACGAAATGCAGTGGATGGCAGCGAAGGGCTACGTGACACTCTACCCCAACCCGCGCGGCAGCACCACCTACGGACAGGACTTCGGCAACATCATCCAGTACCACTATCCGGGGGACGACTACAAAGATCTGATGGCCGGCGTGGATGAACTGATCCGCCTTGGCTGGGTCGATCCGGCAAAGATGGGCGTCACCGGCGGCTCTGGCGGCGGGGTGCTCACCAACTGGGTGATCGGGCAGACCGACCGCTTCAAGGCTGCGGTGTCCCAGCGTTCCATCGCCGACTGGAGCGGCTTCTGGTATACCGCTGATTTCACGCAGTTCACTTCCAGCTGGTTCCGCGGCGCGCCCTGGGAAAGCGAGGCCGACTACAAAGCGCGCTCGCCGATTACTTACATTACAAAGATCCGTACGCCGCTCATGTTGATCGAAGGCGAGGACGATCTGCGGACGCCCCCGGCCGCGGGTGGAGAGCAGATGTTCCGCGCGCTGAAGTATCGGAAGATCCCGACCGTGATGGTTCGTTTTCCGGGCGAGACCCACGAACTCTCCCGCTCCGGCAGGCCTACCCATCGCGTGGAGCGTTTGCAACACATTGTCGCGTGGATGGACAAATTCTGCCTTGGACAGGACATTCACACGTACGACGTGCGTTGATATACTGATGTTTTCGCACGTCCGCAGCGCAATCTCATCAGAACCGGAGCTTTAAACCAGTATGATTTCCGCAACACAACTGCGCCCAGGCATGGTGGTCAAGTTCAACAACGAGTTGTACTCGGTCTTCAGCATGAGCCACAGAACGCCCGGCAACCTGCGGGGTTTTGTTCAGGCAAAAATGCGCAGTCTGCGCTCCGGCACGATGATGGAGCATCGATTCTCGTCCGAAGACAAAGTGGAAAAGGCTTCCATGGATGAGCAGGAAATGGAGTTTCTGTACGACGATGGCGACTACTACTATTTCATGAACTCCCAGAACTTTGAGCAGATGCATCTCACGAAAGATCTGCTGGGCGACGCGACCGAGTATCTGATTCCGCAGCTCAAGGTTGCGGTGAAATTTTACGAAGGTAAGGCCATGTCGGTAGAACTACCTGCGACCGTAATTATGACCGTGATGGAGACCGAACCGGGCCTGAAGGGCGCCACCGTTTCCAACGTGACCAAGCCCGCCAAAATGGAAACTGGTCTGGTAGTGCAGGTGCCGGGGTTTATCAACGAAGGCGAAAAAATTCGCGTCAATACCTCTGAAGGCACATACTCGGAACGGGCCTGAGATCAGGCTGCTTAACTTACGCCCAGCGGCTGGAAAGCTTCTGAATCCGCTCCAGCGCGTCCTGAATATTAGCGAGTGAATTCACGTAGCTGAAGCGCACGTAGCCCTCGCCCTGCTTACCAAAGCCCCCGCCGTTCAGGCAGGCAACACCGGCTTCCTGCAACAGCATTTCCGCGAGGTCTTTGGAAGGAATGCCCGTGCCTTCCACATTCGGGAACGCATAGAACGCACCCGCCGGCAGCGCGCAGCGAAATCCGGGAATCTGATTGAGCCCGGCAACAATCGCATCACGCCGGCGGCGAAACTCGGCCACCATTTCGTCCACGCAATCCTGTGAACCAGTTAGCGCGGCGATGCCGGCCATCTGCGTAAAGCTGGCCGTGCAGGAATTAGAATTGACCATCAACATGTTCACCGCGTGCACCAGCCACGTCGGCATCACGCCATACCCCAGGCGCCAGCCGGTCATGGAATAAGTCTTGGAAAATCCGTCCAGAATAATGGTCTTCTCCAACATGCCGGGATAACTGGCAATGGAGACCGGCGTTCCCTCATATACGATGCGGCGGTAAATTTCGTCGCTCAGCACGATTACATCGCGGTCCCGCAGCATGGCGGCGATCTCCGCGATATCGCCCTCCGGAATCAATCCGCCGGTGGGATTGTGCGGCGAATTCAGGATGACCATCTTCGTGCGCGGTGTGAGTTTCTCGCGCAACACGTTGGGATCCAGCGAAAAGCCGCGGCTCTCCAGCAGCGGGATGGGGACCGGTGTCGCGCCCGTATAACGAATCATCGATTCATAGATGGGGAAGCCCGGATCGGCGAATATCACTTCATCGCCTTCCTGCACCAGCGCCATCAGGGTGTAATACATGATGGGTTTGGCGCCCGGCACCACGCAAACATGTTCCGGCCCCACCTGAATACCCCGGCTCGCGGAAACATCGGCTGCAATCGCTTCGCGCAGCGCGGGGAGCCCCTGAGTAGGTCCATATTTCGTGAAGCCGTCGTCCAGCGCTTTTTTGCCCGCCTCCACAATATGGCGCGGCGTGGGAAAGTCCGGCTCGCCAATTTCCAGATGGATGATGCTGCGCCCCCGGGCTTCCAGTGCGCGCGCCTTCACCAGTACTTCAAACGCCGACTCCACGCCGAGCCGGTTCATTCTTTCAACAATTTGCATGAGTCCGCCTGAGTTAAATTTTGAGCTATTTAATGATGGGCGCAACGAATTCCATTGAGCGCCCGAAGAGCCAGCACAGGAACAATACGATGGGTGCCTGCACCATGAACTGCAAAGCCGAGTATCCCACCAGGTCGCGCGCCTTCAGCCGGAGAATACCCAGAATCGGCAGCATCCAGAATGGATTGAGCAGGTTGGGCAGCGCTTCGGCGGCGTTGTAGATCTGCACTACCCAGCCGAGGTTGACGTGGTGGGTAATGGCGGCGCGCAATACATAGGGCGCTTCCACAATCCACTTGCTGCCGGCCGAGGGAATGAACATGCCCAGCAGAGCTGAGTACGCCGCCACGAGCAGCGAATAGGTATCGTGCGTGCTGATGCGCGCAAAGAAACCTGCCAGCCTCTCTGCCATGCCGGTGCCACCGATCATACCGAAGATCATGGCGTATACAGGGAACTGTATGATCACGCCGCCGGTGGCTGGAATGCACTCTGTTACCGCCCGCAGAAAACGTTTTGGTCTCCAGTGGAGCAGTATTGCAATGGCCAGGAACATCAGGTTGTAAGTATTCAGATCCAACGCGGCGAGCGCCCCCTGCGGCGAAGTCGCGAAGACATTGATGAGGTAGTAGATCAGGATCGCGGATACCAGCACCGACAGCACCGGGCTGTTTTCCAGGCGTTCGCCCGGCCGGGTTGGCGGGTCCAGTTCCTCGCCCGCCGGCTCCAGCCGAAGTCCGAAGTCGTCGATGGTCTTGGCGTTTTCCGCCGAAGGTACAGAAAGCCAGGCCACGGTTACAGAGGTCACCACAAGAATCAGAATCATCACACCGCTCTGCCAGAGGAACAGCGTCTGTGTAAGAGGGATAAGCCCGCTGATACTGAAAAGCGCGGGCGGTATGGAGCCCTTCGTGGCCATGAGCATTGCGGGGGAAGATGACAGGCCCAGCATGGATACCGTGCCCAGCCCGAGATATCCGGCTGCACCCGCCGCGCGATAATCCAGACCCTTCACCCGCTGCGCCATCTCCCGTGCCAGCAGGCCCCCGAAGATCAGGCTCAGACCCCACGAGAGCAGCGAAGTCAGCACGCCGAACAGCGCAATTAAGGCCACTGCGGCACGTGGCGATTTCGGCACGCCCGCCAGCCAGCGGATTGCTCCCCGCACCAGCGGCGTCGCGGCCACTACGTAGCCGCCCACAATCACCATCACCATTTGCATGGTGAAAGGAATCAGCGCCCAAAAGCTCTTGCCCGCCTGAATGGCCAGATTCGAAGGGTTCTCTCCGCTGACTACTCCGCCCGCAAATACAAACAGCACGCCAATGAAGGCGAATACCAGCGGATCGGGAAACCATCGTTCCGTCCACCGGGCAAGGGCGAGGCCGAAGCGGGCGAGGCGTCCTTCGGAGATGAAATTTGCACGGGCTTGCGGCATCCTAATGGGTGTACCACATCTGCTATAGCGCGGCGGATTCCGTTGCAAGTCCGGGAATACGCAACGTCAATTTGGGCCTCCCCACTCCCAACATAAACGATGCCGAAGCGATCAGGCACAGCGTACTGGCGATAACAAATGCCATCCGGTAATCGCCCATAAAAGTCCGAATACTCCCCGCTCCAAATGCCGCCATCGACGCTCCCATCTGGTGCGAAGCCCCAATCCACCCGTAGATCACCCCGGTGTTCTCCTTGCCAAATGCATCCGCCGTCAGGCGAACCGTAGGCGGTACCGTCGCCACCCAGTCCAAGCCGTAGAACACACCAAACCATGTCAACAATGGCGTATCCCCGGCGGCCAGCAGCCCCGGTAGTGCGGCCAGCGACAGTCCCCGCAACCCGTAATAAACCGCTAACAGGACGCGCGGCGAAATCCGGTCCGTGAGCCAGCCAGAAGCCGTGGTTCCTGCGATATCGAAGATGCCCATCAGCGCCAGCAAGCCGGCCGCGCGCACTTCGGGAATTCCGCTGTCATGGCAGGCCGGAATCAGGTGTGTGCCCACCAGCCCGTTGGTGGTCGCGCCACAAATAAAAAATGTGCCCGCCAGCAGCCAGAATTCGCGTCGGCGAATGGCGAAGGCCAGCGCTTCAAACGGCTTCATCGCGGGCCGCATCAACGGGGTGGTCGCAACCGCGCCGTAGGGCAACAGGCCCATTTGTTCCGGCGAATCACGCATGAAGACCCGCACCAGCAAGGCCATCAAAGCCGCCACCACGCCAATCGCCAGACACGCGCTGCGCCAGCCGATGCCTTCCACAATCCGTGCCAGCAGCGGCAGAAAAATCAGTTGCCCGGTAGCGTTAGCCGCCGAGAGCGCACCCAGCACCACGCCCCGCCGGGTATGAAACCACTGGCTGGAAACAATGGCCGCCAGCACCATGGAAGTTCCACCGGTCCCAATTCCCACCACGAAGCCCCACAAAGCGATCAGCTGCCATGGCGCGGAAAGCCTGGAAGCCAGCAACACGCCCACTGCCACCAGCGTCGCCGCAGCCGAACACACCCGCCGCATCCCCCAACGGTTGATCACTGCCGCTGCAAACGGCCCAATCAATCCGTAAAGCAAAAGATTCACCGCCACGGCACTGGAAATGAAGGCTCGCGACCACCCGAACTCTTTCTCCATCGGCACCATGAACAACCCCGGCGTGGAGCGCACTCCGGCGGAGACCAGCAGAATCACGAACGTGAGTGCGGCCACTACCCATGCGTAATGAATGCGCCGCGTACCGGAGTGCATTTGATCAGGGTAGCGCGCGTCCGCTAGAATCGTGAATCATGATGCGACCCTGGCCGTTATTCTTTCTGGCGCTTCCCCTGTTCGCGGCGCCTTCCTTCAGCATTGAACAGGTGCTGAGCGCGCCCTTCGCCAATGACCTGGTGGCGAGCCCTCATCGCGACGCCGTCGCCTGGATGCAGTACGCGCAGGGTGTACGCAATGTCTGGGTCGCGCGCGGCCCCGGCTACCAGGGTGTGCCGTGGACAAAGTTCACCGACGACGATGGCCAGGAAATTGATGACATCGCATGGAAGCCCGATGGCTCCGCGCTCTTCTTCACCCGCGGCGGCAGCCCCAACGGAAGTGGCGAATTTCCCAATCCCACCAGCGATCCGCGCGGCGCAAAACAGGAAATCTGGATGACCACCGGTACCGGTGAAACCCGTAAGATCGCCGATGGCCACGCACCCTCTGTTGCGCCCGATGGATCCATGGTTGTCTGGATCAGCGGCAGCCAGGTCTGGTCCGCGCAACTTAGTGACCTCAAGCCGGCACAGCTCATTCACGCGCGCGGCATTGCGCAGAATCTGACCTTCTCGCCCGATGGCAAAAAGCTCGCCTTCCTGTCCTTGCGCGGCGACCATGGCTTTGCCGCCGTATACGACGTCCCCAACCAGACCCTCACCTTTCCCGACCCAGGCGTGGACCCCGACCGTTCGCCCTCGTGGTCGCCGGATGGATCGCAATTGGCCTTTATCCGCGAACCCGCTGCAAAGTACGCATTCGCCTTCGGCCCCCGCCGCACCGCGCAACCGTGGTCCATTCGCGTGATTGATGTGGCCGCCGGCAAAGGCCGCGAAGTCTGGCACGCGCAGCCCGGCATGGGCAGCGCCTTCTGGTCGTTCTTGGCGGATAGCCAGGTGCTGTGGGCCACCGGCAGCCGCCTCGTTTTCCCGTGGGAGCGCGACGGTTGGCTCCACATTTATTCCGTTCCGTCCCGCGGCGGCGAGGCCACCCTGCTTACGCCTGGTAAGTTTGAAGTGGAGCATGTCCGCATGGCGGCTGACGGGGCCACCGTTCTCTACTCTTCCAATCAGGACGACATCAATCGCCGCCACCTGTGGAGCGTTCCCGCGGGCGGTGGCGCCTCGCGCCGCCTCACCCAGGGCAAAGGCATTGAAGGCCAGATGGTCGCGCTCGCCGACGGTCGGATTGCCCTGCTCCATTCCGACGCAAGAGTTCCGGTCCGCCCCGTACTCGTCGACGGCGCCTCACTCAAAGACCTCGCACCCAACGCCATCCCGTCGGACTTCCCGGCTGCTTCTTTGATCGATCCGGAAGAAGTCACTCTCTCCGCCGCCGATGGAATGACCATTCATGGCCAGGTGTTTCGGCCCGCCCAGGCTGGTGCCGCCAAACATGCCGGTCTGATCTTCTTCCATGGCGGTTCGCGCCGCCAAATGATGCCCGGCTGGCACCACATGCAGTACTACAACAATTCCTACGCCTTCAATCAATATCTGGCCAGCAAGGGTTACGTCGTGCTGTCGGTCAATTACCGCAGTGGTGTCGGTTACGGCGAAGAGTTTCGCGAGGCCCTGAACTACGGTGCCACCGGTGCCAGCGAATACAACGACGTGGTGGGAGCTGGCCTCTACATGCGCAACCGCAGTGACGTGGATGGCGCGCGCATCGGCCTCTGGGGTGGTTCCTACGGAGGCTATCTCACTGCGCTTGGCCTCGCCCGTGCCTCGGAAATGTTCAAAGTCGGAGTCGACTGGCACGGCATCCACGACTGGAATCTGGAGACCAACACGATGGCTCCGGGCTACGACCCGGTGACGCGCCAGGATGAAGCCCGGCTGGCCTTTGAATCGTCCCCGATGTCGGCGGTGGGGACGTGGCGTTCGCCGGTTCTGCTGATTCACGGTGACGACGACCGAAATGTTCCATTCGTGGAAAGCGTGCAATTAGCCGAGGCCCTGCGTAATCAGGGTGTGTACTTCGAACAACTCATCTTCCCCGACGAAGTCCACGATCTGTTGCTGCATGGCAGCTGGCTGAAGTCGTACCACGCGGCCGAGGAATTTCTGGGGCGATATCTGAAACCGTAAGACGATGCATTACATATTCAAAACCTTCAGGCCGGGGATCATCGGAAAGCGGCGGACATTACGGGTTCGATTCCCCCTTTAGAATCTACCATTAACTCCACTATATTCAAATACTTACAGTTAATATGGCACCTCCCAGGCAGCTCTGACAGCACAGAAGTTCTTCACCGCGTTCCGTGGCCGACCGTCCGCGCCGTTCCGTACCAGCATTCGAGAGCACCCCGATCAACGAATTGGCGGGGCGCGGGCGATTGCTGGTGGTGCCCGCGCACACCTCGCTCAACGAGTGCTGGATCAACTGCAAACGGGTCGCAGACGGCCACGGCCGTGCCAGCAAGATCGGGAATGCGGTGTCACATTTGCCGCCCGCGCAGATGCTCCTCTCGCTCCCCATAAGGAGCTCGTCTTCCCAGTACGAAACGGTGGCGATGGAGCGAGTGACGATGGCTTGTGCGATGCCATCGTAATGGAAAATAGTGTCGCCCTGACGAACTTCTTTGAGCAGGGAATAGCTCCAAAACTCGCCCCCTTGCTCATTGTTCTGGGGCGCTTTGAGATTCTCCGCAAGATCCGGTCGGCGAGTTACCTCAAGCCAGAACCTCTCACCGCTCGCGCGGCCCACCACCGGCGTAATCCTAGCATGATCGTATCGTAATCCGAACTCAGGACCGTAGCATTGGCGACGGGCAGTTTGGCCGAACGGCAGTTGATGAATTTCTGGCCGTCTGACTGTTCAACCCTCCAGATGTCTGACTGGTTGTGATAACCTGTGATGTTCGGGGACGACCCCGTTTTCGGTTTCAAACGGTCGCCTCAAGGATTAGATTTGTGACCAAACGCTCGATGAAGACGCTTAAAACGGCGACAGCAAGCCTTGGTGATAAGCAAAAGACGTCGGCCGATCAGCAGTTGACGAAGCGCGGCGATCCGGCCTTTACGAAATTCACGACGTACATTCGGAAGTGCACGCATCTCGGAGTGAAACGCGGCTGGTGAGCAAAGAGAAGGAACTCAGCGATGTGGAAGAGCTGCTATCTAATTGGTTGAAGGAAAACGAGTCGTTCGAGGCATAGGCAGACCTGCCAGAGGAACTTTGATGAAATTGAGAATGTCGAGAATGCCATGAAAAAGAGACCCCCAGTACAGCCTGAGAGTCCGCCCAATGTCGGATACAATCACATCGCGCTGAACAACCTTCTTCTGGATGCCAGTAACCCGCGGCTCGCAGAGTTAGGCATTCCCGCAACGGCATCGCAATTCGAGCTTGTAAAGGCCCTGTGGGATGAGATGGCTGTCGAGGAAGTCGCGATGTCGATTGCCTACAGTGGCTATTTCGAATATGAGCCCTTGTTTGTCGAGGTTTCGGGTGATGGAAATTATGTAGTCATCGAAGGCAACCGCCGTCTGGCCGCCGTCAAGCTCCTAGTCGATGCATCGCTGCGGCAGAAGGTTAAAGCCACAAAGCTGCCCGCCATCGATGCCGCCCGCACCGCCGCACTGGCCGAGCTGCCGGTGATCGTCACCACGCGGGAAAACTCCTGGCGATATCTTGGCTTCAAACACGTCAACGGACCTGCTACATGGGGCTCCTACGCGAAGGCGCAGTATATCGCCCACGTCCACAATAGCTATGAAGTGCCGCTCGATGACATCGCGGCACAAATAGGCGATGGCAATTCGACCGTTCTTCGCATGTATCGCGGATTGATGATTGTGGAACAGGCAGAGAAGGCTAGGGTCTTTTCCCGCGCGGATATCGCCAAGAACAAATTCAGCTTTAACTATATATATACCGGTATGGACTATCCCGGAATAACCGGGTTCCTGGGGCTCAGAGCCAAGGGAGTTACACCTGAGAAACCTGTTCTGCCTTCCAAGGTAAAGAACCTTGGCGACCTTATGCTCTGGCTCTACGGCCGCGATAGCTCAAACACCCCGTCACTCATACGCTCCCAGAATCCAGACCTAAAAACCCTCGACACAGTGCTGCTAACTGAAGTTGGCATCAAAGCGCTGCGGGACGGACTGCCCCTGAGCGTGGCGGACGATATTAGCCAAGGTGACGAACGTCTTTTTCGGCAAGCCCTTCAACAAGCCAAGCAAGCTCTGCAAAAAGCCCTCGGGACGTTGACAACTGGCTACAACTCGAACGATGCTGATATGCCGAGGGTTGCGGAGGACATTCAGAGCCTCGCGAATGACCTAACCGAGGCCATGACGGTTAAAAGAGCGCGGGACAAACGTGAAGCAAAAAAAGAAAAAGCCACCCGTAACTAACCTGCTAAGCGTTCCATCTCCTGACGCCGATGACGGTTTGGTGGGACTCGCCGATTGGGTGGAGGTCAAAGCACTTCTGGCAGACAACAGGAATGCGTCACAGGAAGACCTCGCGCGCGCGCTTGAACAGGCGCATTCGGTGGACGAGGGAGACGCGAAGATAATCGCTGAGGACGTTTTCAAAGAGTTGCTGGATCGTCAAGACGCTTGCATTCCTCTACCTGGCAAAGGCCGAACGTGGGAATATCCGTTCACGGTGAGCGTTTCCCGCAGCCTGCTGTCGGTCCGTCCCAACATTGGGACAAAGACAAAAGCCGGTTTGTTGTACAAGTTTCTGCTTATAACGAGTCGCGCGGATATGGACGCACAACGCAGACTAATGGACCTCGATCCCACGGCCTTGTTCGAGCAACTCTGTGCGGACATCCTCCTGAATGTGTGGGGCGGCCCAACCGAGCTGTCTGGGGCTCTCGTGTTTGGTACCTCTAGAAACAAGACGGAAGACAACCAGAAGTTCCGCGCCAATATAGATCAGCTGTGCGCAACCCTGAAGGAGGGACGTGGCCTGAAGGCAAAGGCGAGAGCACCAGGCGGAGGAGATGGCCGGCTCGATGTCGTTGTATGGCGGATCTTTTCTGATGGAAGAACCGGCGGCTTAGTAGGCTTCGGACAATGCAAAACCGGAATCCACTGGAAGGACCATCTGGAGAAGCTTGTACCGCGAAACTTTTGCCGGAATTATTTTGAAGAGCCTCTGATTCTCGATCCCGTCCGCGTTTACATGGTTCCGCACCGGGTTGACAGCGCAGGGTGGAATACGCACAGCGGCGCTGGGGGCCTTCTTTTGGACCGCTGCCGCTTGGTCCAGTACGGCTACGAGATATCGAATGATGTTTTTGGCAAATGCAAGGTCTGGTTAGAGGCCGCCTTGGACCGCCAGCGACAAGGTAACTTCAAGGCGTGAGGCATCGCTTCCATTCCCTGTGCCCGTACTTTGCGATGTTCCCTGAAACCTTCGCAGAGTATTGGATTAAGAAGCTCACCAGGCCGGAAGAAACGGTACTCGATCCATTCAGCGGTCGGGGCACGACGGCTCTCACGGCTCTGCTATGCGGGCGCAATGCTATATCCTGTGATGTGAATGACGTCGCCGTTTGCCTTACTAAGGCCAAGACGATGCCGCCCTCACTGAGCCGACTCAAAGCAAGGATTTCCCTGCTGAGGAGCGAATTTGACGCCACCAAATGGAAGCGCAAAAGCAACAGATCGGATGAGTTCTTTCGATATGCTTACGCGCCCGCGACACTCGCTCAGCTGCTCTATCTTCGTGAGAATCTGAACTGGAAACAATCGCGCGTAGACAATATGATCTCGGCGCTGGCGCTCGGATCTCTGCACGGTGAGGCCCAGTCCACGCGCTATCTGAGTAACCAGATGCCGCGCACAATTAGCACCAAGCCCCGTTATTCGGTGAGGTTCTGGAAAGAACGAAATCTGATTGCTCCCGAGCGTGACGCATTCAAGCTACTCGTTGAGATGGCAGAATTCCGTTATGCATCCCCGCTGCCCCAGGGCGATTCGGTTGTCCTGCATACCGACATGCGAAGTTTGCCGACGATCATCGATACACCTTCGACAGACGAAATCCGGTGCGCCATCACGTCTCCCCCCTATTTAGACGTAACGAATTTTGAGGAGGATCAGTGGCTGCGCCTGTGGTTTTTGGGTGGACTCCCCTACCCGAAAAAAAGTGCAATGTCCCGTGACGATAGACATGGCACAGCGGACAACTATTGGTCGTTTATCGGAGATATGTGGCGATCTCTCGGAGGCGTGATGGCTGGCGGATCGCACGTCGTCGTTCGCATCGGAAGCAGAAAACTCCCGCCGGACTTTTTAAAGCGGGGGCTGACCGGCTGCGCACAGTTTTCAGGACGAAAAGTGAAGCTGGTGAGCAGCCAGGTGACGGAGATCAAGCGGCGTCAAACCGACGCTTTTAGGCCGGGAACCACGGGATGCGTCGTGGAGCTTGATTGTCACTTTCGGTTTGCGGATTAAGGCGGCTGGGGCCTGCGGCCTGTAGCGGATTACTGAACAGAGAAAATGGTCTTCGTCAGGTTTGCTGCCATTCCGAAAGAATACTGGTCTCATCCATAAATCGACCGCCGCCGTCAATGGCTCTCCCGCGAGCAATACGTCCGGAACGAACCTTCTGGGAGAAGACTACGGCGATGCACGTATATTGCGCGCAGAGAGTCATCTGCGGTGGAAACCGTCTTGCCCGTCATTGGCACGATGCCACTCGGCTCGATTCGTCCGGCTTTGTTGAATCTGCGATCCGCAAACGGGATCTTGGACTTGAAGTGGCCCGGCACAGAGGTTTTCTTCAGAGAAAAGGCGCCGAAGGCACAATCCTCAACTATGCCGCCGCTGTTTCCGGTCAAATGAATCTTATCCCGGACGGGGAAGCATCCCCGTTCCTGTTACTCTGGATTTTGCGATGTCAGCCGAATCCAACACACCTTTAGAAGTCCTCCGCAACACCCGTCTGGAGAAAGTTGCCCGCCTGCGTGAGATCGGTCTCGACCCGTTTCCGTCGAAAAGCTATCGTACTCACTACAGCCAGCCTATCCACGACGATTTCGACGCTCACGACACCAAACCCGTCACCGTCGCGGGCCGTCTGATCTCGTGGCGCAAGCAGGGTGGCATGGCGTTCGGCCACATTCAGGACCAGTCCGGCAGCATTCAGCTCGTCCTTCGCCGCCAGACCCTCACCCCCACCGACGCCGCTCAGAATCATGTCGGCTACGACGAACTCCGCGTGCTCGATATTGGCGACTTCGTGGAAGCTGTCGGCACGGTGGGCAAGACCCAGCGTGGCGAGATCTCCGTGATGGTCGATTCGCTCCGCATGCTCGCCAAGTCGCTGCGCCCTCTGCCCGAAAAGTGGAGCGGTCTGCAGGATCGTGAACTCGTCCTCCGCAAACGCTATCTCGACGTGGTCTCTCACCCTGAGCAACGCCGGCGATTCGAAGGCATTGCGAACATGCTCTTCGTCACCCGCGATTTTCTGCGCAAGCGCGGCTTCCTGGAATTCCACACGCCCATCATTCAGCCCCAATACGGCGGCGGCACTGCCAAGCCCTTCCGCACCCACGTCAACGCGCTGAACCATTCGATGTATCTTTCGATCTCGCACGAGCTCTACCTCAAGCGCCTCGTCGCCGCCGGATTCGACAAAGTCTTCACCATCGGCCGCTACTTCCGCAATGAAGGCATAGACCGCAGCCATCACCCGGAATTCTCGATGATCGAGACCATGACCGCGTTTGAAAATTACGAATACAACATGGAGCTGGTGGAATCTCTCTTCCGCACCATCGCGAAAGACGCCTTCGGACGCACCGTGTTCAAGGTGGGCGAGCACGACGTGGATTTTGAAAAACCGTGGAAGAAGATTTCCATGGCCGACGCGGTGAACGATGCCTTCGGCGTTGATTTCCGTGCCATCACAGACGTGGCCC
>JBBROK010000048.1:0-24857 GCA_038229475.1 Bryobacterales bacterium
ACCAGCCCGTCCGGGCCAATCAGCTTTCCGCCGCTGGTGGCGATCAGCTCGTCGATCAACTCTTTTCTGATTGTCATTCGGTTCTCCTTATCCTCCTATCTTTCTGAGAACCGCGTTTACACAATCCTTTTTACACCCTCTCGGCGAGCGGTAATCGTGCCCACGGGGCGACGGCTAAGCTAAACCGGCACCCCAACCTTCCACAATGCATAAGCCACCGCCTGACGGAAGCAGAGCCACCACAGCCGCAATGGTTTTACCTCTCCGGCCTCGCGCGGGGAACCCGACGCGCGGAAACCCGCCTGCTCCAGAATGCGCCTGGTACGGAAAATATGATAGCCGTCGCTCACAATAATGCAGGAACGCAGATCCATGCGTCGCAGAATCTCCGCCGCCGCGGATAAAGACCACGCCGTGGATGACCCCTCGGTCTCCACAATGATGGCCTCCGCCGGCACCCCGTGGTCCATCAGGTAGGTGCGGCCCACGCCGCCTTCGGTATAGGAGGGGTCGCCGCCCGGCCCGCCTGTGGTCATCACGTACGGCGCCATCCGCTTTCGGTACAGCTCCACCGCGTGATCCAGGCGAAGTTTCAGTACCGGTGACGGTCTGCCGCGGTATTCCGCCGCGCCCATCACAATGATTACGTCAGACGGGCGCGCCGCATCGCGATGGCCCTCGCGTTCCACCCGCAGGGAAAGAATCGCGAGGTATCCGGCGATGGCTGTTGCAAGCGCGAGGACAAAGAGGCCGAAAGCACGTTTCACCTGCGTTATTCTTAACACAACCCCATCCACGATGTCACGAATCGACCGAATCACCAGCTCTGCCAACCCTCTGCTCCGCGATATCCGCCGGGCAATTTCCCGCGGCGATGTAGTGGGCGATGGCCTTTGGATGGCCGAAGGCTTTCACCTGCTGGAGGAAGTTCTCCACACCCGGTTGCCTTCGCCCGTGATTCTGGCCGCGGAAGCGCACTACGCAAGAGTGGAGCGTCTGGTGGGGGATTATCCCGATACCCGCATCGTTCTGCTTCCCAACGACCTGTTCCCCACCATCGCCGCCACCGAATCCAGCCAGGGCGTCATGACCCTGATCCGTCCGCCGCAGTGGACTCTCGAACAAATCTTTCACGGGCAAAGCCTGGTTCTGGTGCTGGACGGTTTGCAGGATCCAGGCAATGCCGGTGCCGCCGTCCGGGCAGCGGAGGCGTTTGGCGCCACCGGCATCATTTTTGTGAAGAACTCCGCCAGCCCGGCGAATCCCAAGGCGCTGCGCGCTTCGGCTGGTTCCATCTTTCGTATTCCCTTCGTCAGCGGACTGGACGCGGAAACGGTAGCCGCCGTGCTCCCGCAGCACCAGCTCGGTATCTACGCCGCCATGCCCTGGACGGGTTCCGAACCCATGGCGGTGGACGTGGATCTCACTCGCCGCGTCGCGCTCATTGTGGGCAGCGAAGGCCGGGGTATCAGTGAGCCGTTGCAGGCTATTGCCAGTGGCATCGCCATTCCCACCGCGGGAGTGGAATCGCTGAATGCCGCGGTTGCGGCCGCCATTCTGCTTTACGAATCGCGCCGCCAGCGGAGAAAGACCGCGTGAGTCTGTTCGATTCCAGCCCGCTTGCCAGTGTGGGCGAGCGACCGCTGGCAGACCGCCTGCGGCCGGAAACGCTGGACGATTTCGCCGGTCAGGAACATATTCTGGGTCCGGGAAAACCTTTGCGTTCCCAGATTGAGCGTGACCAGCTGACTTCCATCATCCTGTGGGGTCCGCCCGGTGTGGGGAAAACCACCCTGGCTCGAATTATCGCGCGCATGACCAGCAGCGAATTCCTGCCCTTTAGCGCGGTCTTGTCCGGCATCAAGGAAATAAAGGCGGTGATGGCGGATGCGGAACGCCTGCGCCGCCTGGGTCGCAAGACCATTCTGTTTGTGGATGAAATCCACCGGTTTAATCGTGCGCAACAGGATGCGTTTCTCCCTTACGTGGAGAAGGGCGACATCGTTCTAATTGGCGCTACAACCGAGAACCCGTCGTTCGAAGTCAACGCCGCGCTGCTCTCGCGTTCCCGCGTCTACATGTTGCGGGCTCTCACCACGGAAGAAATTGTTGATCTGCTGCGCAAGGCCCTTCCGGCGGTAAAATCCATCGCCGCTGAAGACGTGATGGAGCAAATCGCCACCGCCTCCAATGGCGACGCGCGATCTGCGTACAACATGCTGGAAGTGGCGGCCGCGGCGGCGCAGGGCGAGATTACGCCGCAGATTCTGGCTGACGTTCTGGGGCGCAAGGTGTTGCTCTACGACAAGTCGGGCGAGGAACATTTCAACCTGGTGTCCGCGTTGCACAAATCGGTACGATCCAGTCAGGTGGATGCCGCGTTGTACTGGCTGGCGCGGATGCTGGAATCCGGTGAAGACCGCATGTATATTGCGCGGCGCGTGGTGCGCATGGCGATTGAAGACATTGGTCTGGCTGACCCGCGCGCGCTGGAGCAATGCATGGCTATGCAGCAGGCCGTGCACTTCCTCGGCATGCCGGAAGGCGATCTGGCCATCGCGCAGGCGGTGATTTACCTCGCCATCGCGCCCAAATCAGATGCCGGTTACAAAGCTCTGGGCGCGGTGAGCGAGGAAGTGCGGACGGGGCGTTCGGAGCCCGTGCCGATGCATCTGCGCAATGCCTCCACCAAAGCCATGAAAGCCTGGGGCTACGGGTCAGGCTACCAGCATGCTCACGAATTTGACGACGCGCTGAATGACATGGAATGTCTGCCGGAATCGCTGGCCGGAAGGCAATGGTATTTCCCCACCGCGAGGGGTGTGGAGCAGCGTATTAAAGAGCGTTTGGAGGAATTTCGCCAGAGGCGCAAAAATTGAATGTTATCTTTAAGTTGGTGTGACCCTTTCCCGTGCTCTGCAGGTGCTTGCCGTCGTTTCCGTGTCCGCCGGTTTTCTCGCGGCTCAAACCACGGCTAATTTCCCTTCCACTCTGTTCCGCAAACCGGTCAAGGTTTTCGGCGACCCGGAGTTTATTGGCACGGCCAGCAACCCGCTGCTCCTGGCCTCAGGAGGCCCGAATCTGGTGGAGGGACGCGAATTCAATGGCCCCCAGGCTGTAGCTCTCGACACGACGGTTTCCCCGCCCATTCTCTACGTCGCCGATACCGGCAATCACCGTGTACTGGCCTTCCAGTTCCCCAGCCAGATCAAGGCCGGGTCGCAGGCCGATCTGATCATCGGGCAGCAGGATCGCTTCCAGAACCTCAGCGGCGCCTTTTTCGGAAAGACCACCCAACTGACATCGCCCAATGGCGTGGCCGTGGATAAATCCGGCAACCTCTACGTCGCCGATTCCGGTAACAACCGCATTCTGCGTTACCCCAGGCCGTTCGCCCAGCCGCCAGGCTACCAGATTGCAGACCTGATTCTGGGGCAAAAGACTTTCAGTGCGACGGCCGCCAATCAGGGTAAGTCGGCTCCGGCACCGGACACGCTCGGGCTGGCTGTCAGCGGCGCACGAACCGGCATGACGTTCGACCCGCAGGGTAATTTGTGGGTTACCGATACCGGGAACAACCGCGTTATCCGTTTCGGTGTTGCCAGCCTGCGGGGTAGCCCGGGCAACGCTCCCAACGCGGATACGGTTCTGGGGCAGATTGATCTGGTGAGCAACACTCCCCCCGCCACCAACACCAGCAAGGTCAATTTATTTCAGCCAATCGGGCTGGCGTTTGATCTGGCCGGGCGGCTTTTTGTAGTGGACCGCGCCAATCGGGTTGTGGTGTATCCCGCCGGGGCGGGGACGAATACCAACGCGATTCGCATTCTGGGAATTGAAAGTCAGACCAACCCGGGGACCACGCAGATTTCGCTTTCCAACCCCCAATCCGTGGCCGCAACCGGCTCCGGTGTTGTGGTGGCAGATGCCGGCAACAACCGGTTGATGATTTACCCTCCACTGGAAAACTGGGCCCCGGAAACCACTCAATTCTCGCCTTCCGCAACGGCGGTGATCGGGCAGCAATCGTTCATCCTCAACAAAGTGAATCAGGGAGCGGGGGATGCTTCGGCCAGTTCACTGAATTTCCCGCGGGACGTCATTTCATCCGGCTCCGAGGTCTTTGTGGCAGACACGGCTAATCACCGCGTGCTGGTATTTCCTTCCTCGCCTGGCGGTATCAGCGGATCGGCCTCGCGCGTCACCGGGCAACTGGATTTCCCCTATTTTGCGCCAAACCTCATTGAAGGCAGAGAATTCAATTTCGGTAACGTCGGGTCTCTGATCCTCGACTATAGTTCCGCGCCCCCCCACCTCTACGTCAGCGACACGGGCAATAACCGTATTCTGGGCTTCCGGGATTTCACCACCATGAAGAACGGGCAAAAGGCGGATCTGGTGATTGGCCAGCCGGATTTCTTCCGCAGCATGGTCAACTATCCCACCAATCTGGCCACCCAACCCAGTGCCCAAAATCTGAACATACCTACCTCTCTCGCGGTGGATTCCGCCGGTAATTTGTATGTTGCTGATCTGGGTAATTCGCGGGTACTTCGTTTCCCCTCACCCTTCAGTTCCGGGCAGACATCGCTGCAATCTGCCGACCTGGTGATTGGCCAGACCAGCTTTACGAGCGCCGTTACCGATGCCACCGAACGCACCATGAGCCAGCCCTTCGGCGTGGCGTTGACCGCCGATGCTTTCAATAACTCCGTCAAAGATGCCGGCTGGCTGGTGGTTTCGGATGCAATTCATAACCGTGTGCTGTTTTTTCAGAAGCCATTTGTTTCCGGCATGGCGGCAACTAAAGTTCTGGGACAACTCAATTTCTCCACCACTTCGGGTAGTGCTGATCCCCAACGATTTAGTTCCCCCCGCGGCATTGCGGTCGATCCGCAAGACCGCGTGCTGGTAGTGGATGGCCCCAACAACCGCCTGCAGATTTTCTCCAAAGCGGCCAGCCTGGCCAACTACGCCACTCCTCCCATCAGCATTCCGCTGAATGGCCCCTCTGCTGTTGCGATGTCGCCCGCCGGCTCATTTTGGGCCACCGAAGCCAATGCCGGCCGGATTTCACATTTTCCGCCGGTGGATCAGTTGGGGCTCAAGGGCCTGAACCCCGATGGGGCGGTTTTCGCCCAGGTACCCCGTACCGCATTCGCCGATGGCTTTGGCAACCTGCTGGTGGGCGACGGGGCCAACCGGATTCTCTATTTCGCTCCCCAGGTGGATATTGTGAATGCTGCCAACTACAGCCTCCGTCCGCTGGCCCCGGGTACCATTGCGGCACTGTTTCCGCATTCGCAGGCGACTACCACCGGCAGTGGATCCGGTACCGCGAGCCCGCCCAATTCCGTTCTCGCCGGTGGCACCGAATTGGCTACGGTAACCCCTTTGCCCACCACTCTTGCGGACACCCAGGTGATTGTCAACGGAACTGCGGCTCCCCTGTTCTTTGCGTCGCCAGGGCAAATCAATGTGGCACTGTCCAACACGCTTCCGGGCGGCGGCACGGTAGATCTCCAGGTGGTGAAGGCTTCCACCGGGCAGATTTATGGCGGTGCTGAAGTTGGTCTGGCTACCGCAGACCCGGCCCTGTTTACCTTGACCACAACCGGCGGCGGGCAGATTCTGGCCAGCAACTTTGCCGATGGAACCGTCAACTCGCCGCAAAACCCTGTCCAAAAAGGGCAATTTCTTATCCTGTATGGCACCGGGGTGGGCTACGTGCCCAATGCGCCGCCCGATGGTTTCAGTGCTTCCGGTCAGCCGGCTTCCGAACTGCCGCAGATACTGATTGGCTCCACTACCAACGGCACCGCCGCTTATGTGCCGCCGGAGAACATTACGTTCTCTGGCCTGGCACCCACTTTTGTTGGTCTTTGGCAAATCAACGTGCAGATTCCCACCACCGCGCCATCGGGAAGTTCCATACCGATCATTGTGCTGCAGGCGAGTGTGCCCAGTACAGACCCAACCAGCACCACAGCGGTCGCTACAACCATAGCGATTAAGTAATCGCCCCGAATAACCGGCGTGTTACGCTACAGCCTTCGGAGTCATACTTGGACCAGTACGCCACCTATCTTCCAGCCGCCCGCGCAAGCCGTATCCCGTTGTATCTCACGCTGCTGATTTTGTTCGCGGCTTCGGGCTGCGCAGCCCTGATTTACGAGGTTGTCTGGTACCAGTTATTGCAGCTGGCCATCGGCTCCACCTCGGTTTCCATGGGCATTCTGCTGGCTACCTATATGGGTGGCTTGTGTATTGGCAGTCTGTGGCTTCCCCGGCTTAAATGGAAGCAGCATCCGCTGCGGGTATATGCCGGTCTGGAAGCTGGAATCGCTCTCTTCGGCCTGCTGGTTCTGGGGACTCTGCCGCTGTTGAACCGGGTTTACGTGGCAGCGGCCGGAGACGGTTTCGGCGGGATGCTGATGCGCGGTTTTCTAGCCGCCTGCTGTATGCTGCCCTCCACTATTCTGATGGGCGCATCGCTACCCGCAATTGTGCGCTGGATTGAAGCCACGCCGGAGGGGATCTCCTGGTGGGGCTATCTGTATGGCGGAAATACCCTGGGGGCGGTGTTGGGCTGCCTGCTGGCGGGATTCTATCTGCTGCGGAACTTCAATATGACCACTGCCACCTGGGTAGCGGTGGCGATCAATCTGCTGGTGGCCGCGGTGTCGTGGGTGATTGCGCCGCGCATGGTGCATGAAGAAACCGTGGAATCCGGTCACACCTCCCCTGGCAACTGGATCATCTATCTGACCATCGGTATTTCCGGGGCCACAGCTCTGGGCGCGGAGGTCATCTGGACCCGCCTGCTGGGAATGCTTCTACTGGGTACCGTTTATGTGTTCGCCATTATCCTCGCGGTCTTTCTGGGTGGACTCGCCATCGGCAGCATGGGCGGCAGCTGGCTGCTGAAACGGATGAAGCCGCAGGTGGCTCTGGGTTTGTGTCAGGTGCTGCTGGCGGCTGCGATGGTGTGGACCTCTTATTCCATCAAGCAGATTCTGCCTTTCTGGGTGGACGACGTACTGCAGACGGCGAATCCCTGGCACATGTACCTGCTGGATCTGAAGCGCGTGGCGTTCGCCATTCTGCCCGGAACGCTCTTCTGGGGAGCTAGTTTTCCACTGGCCTGCGCCGCCATCACAGGCCGTAAGGAAGACTCGGGCAAGACCGCAGGGGGTGTTTATGCCGCCAATACGCTGGGCGGCATTGTGGGTGCGCTGCTGGTGAGCCTGAGTCTGGTCCCCGCGATTGGTACGCAGCGCGCGGAACAATATCTGTTGCTTGCCGCGGTAGCCAGTGGCGCCATCGCTCTGGTTTCCGCCACGAAAAGCACGGGTGCCAGAATTGCTGTGGTGGTAGCAGCAGTGGGCATGGCCGGTATCGCGTGGCGGGGCATTGGCCCGCTACCCGGTGACCTCATCGCCTACGGCCGTCAGATGGGGACCAACAAAGGACAGTCGGAAATTCTCTACGTGAAGGAAGGCCGCAATTCATCAGTGGCAATTTCCCGCTGGAACAACGGCGCGGTCTACGTGAACGTGAACGGGCACGTGGAGGCCACCACGGAAATTTTCGATATGAAGTTACAGCGCATGGTGGGACATCTGCCGGGTCTGCTGCACCCCCAGGCGAAGTCGGTGTTGGGCATCGGCTTTGGTGCCGGCGTTTCGGCAGGTACGTTTACGAGGTACCCGAACATTGAAAAGATCCGGATTTGCGAGATTGAACCGGTCATTCCGCCCGCCTCCACGCAGTTCTTCGGCGAGCAGGACTATCGGGTGATGGTGAATCCCAAGACCACCATCACGTATGACGATGCGCGTCACTATCTGATGACCTCCACCGAAAAATTCGATATTATTGCCTCTGATCCGCTGGATGTATTCGTGAAGGGGACGGCGGCACTCTACTCCCGCGAATACTTCGAGGCCGTGAAGCGCCATCTGAACCCGGGCGGGTTTTTTACCTTGTACGTGCCGTTGTACGAAACCGATGAGATCACCATTCGCAGCGAACTGGCCACGTTCTTCGACGCCTTTCCCAACGGAACGGTGTGGGCCAATAATCGCGACGGGCTGGGTTACGACACCGTTTTCATGGGCCAGCTGGAGCCGTTGAAGATCAATCTGGACGACGTGGAAAAGCGCTTCGCACAACCGGATATGGGGCCTGTGCGGGAATCGCTGCGGGACGTCGGCATCGAATCGGTGACAGACCTTTTCTCCACCTGGTCAGGTACCGCGCACGACCTGAAAGTGTGGACCGATGGCGCGCCCGTCAATACCGACAATGACTTGCGGCTCAGCTATCTGGCAGGGTGGGGAATCAACGCCAATATGGCGGATCAGTTGTACCGCAAAATGCTGGCGTACGCAAAGTCGCCAACTGCGACCATCACGGGCTCACCGGAAAAAGTGGATCAGTTGATGCAGGCAATCCGGCAGTATTCCGGGCGCTAACTTTAGCTAAGCTAACGCCGTCCCGCAGTGACGGCATGTGTGCCGAGGAAGAGGAACGTCCCCATGGCCAGCGCCAGAGGATAGTTAACCCACCCGTCGGGAATGGCCCAAAGGCCCAGCGCTCCGCCCAGTACGGTGGGCAGTTCCGCCATCACGCAGAGCAGAATGGCCTTTGGCTTGCCGGAAACCGCGGGATGAACCATAGCCCCCAGCGCAAGTCCTTCCGGAATCTTGTGCAGAATTACGGCGGTGGACATGGCAACGGAAACGGCTCCGGGCGCTGCGATGTTCACCGCCACCATGCTCCAGCCATCCACCAGGGCGTGGACCCCTACCGCTGCCACCAGTGCCGTGAGATACCCGCTGTCGTGGGAACAGGAAGGGCATACGGGTATTCCCATGCGGTCCAGTAGTGCCAGCAGGCCGTAGCCTGCGCCAGCCAGCACAAGGGCGGGGAACCAACCCATGGCGCGGGCCAGTTCGGGCAACAAGCCAAACACAGCGACCAGTACCAGCAGGCCACCGCCTACGGGAGCGAGAAAGCGACCTCTGCGTCCCCCTGCCAGCAGGATCGTCACAACTGCGCAGACAACGGCCAGCAGAGCGGCTGCAGCGGCGCGTGTGAGATAAATTCCGGGCAACCTTTCTAATGTACCTGTCAGGCCGTTGCCGGTACTGTGTTAACTCTCAAACATGGAAATGGATTCTGCAATGCTGGTGTGTGACATCGCCGCGCTTGACGCGATGTACGGGCCTGCCATGGAGCGATCAGTGCGCAAACAGATGGACCGGCTGGATGCGCACAGCCGGGCTTTCATCGCCGCATCGCCCATGATGATTCTGGCAACCATGGGTGTGCAATCGGATAACTCACCCCGCGGCGACCGGCCAGGCTTTATCCAGGTGGCGGACGACCGGACGCTGCTGATTCCCGACCGGCGAGGCAATAACCGGATCGATTCGCTGCGCAATATTGTGGAGAACCCGCGGGTGGGGTTGTTATTTCTGATTCCCGGAATCAGCGAGACCTTTCGGGTGAATGGCGAGGCGGTGATCAGCCGTGATCCGGCGCTGCTCGGCCGCTTCGAGGTAGATGGCAAACTGCCGCGAACCGTGATCGTGGTGACAGTACTGGAAGCCTACATTCATTGCGCGCGGGCACTGGTGCGCGCGGACCTGTGGAATCCGGCGCGGTTCGCCCCGCCCGGCAGCGTGCCAAGCTTTGGAATCATGATGGCCGCACACACGGGCGGATTTGTGGACGCCGCGAAGCTGGATGAAGAGAATAAAACGCGGGTTCCGGCGACGCTATATTAGCGGTCAAAAATTCCTACCGGGGGCGCGTCACGCCGTAGTGATCGGCCACCGAATCGGCGTACATCACGTCGCTGGTAGCGGAGGGGTCTTCCGGCAGCATCGTTTTGTTCCACTCTTCCCAAAGGGTGTTGAGGCGATGGAAGACGTCCGGGTGCCTCTCTTTGAGGTTGGCCCGCTCCAGCGGGTCCGTCACAACGTCGAAGAGGAAAGTGTTGTCGGCAATTTTCAGCCATTTCATGTCCCCGTCGCGAATGGCCCGCTGGCTCTGGGATTTGTAGCGCCAAAAGAGGCGTCGCGGCACCGGTGCGGTGCTCCCTTTCAGAATCGATGCGAGGCTCATTCCATCGGAAGGGTAGGCGGGGTCGCCTGGCGCGCCTGCCAGTTCCAGAAGCGTTGGCATCCAGTCCATGCTGATGGCTACCTGCTGCGATGTTTTGCCCGCAGGCACTTTGCCAGGCCAGCGGATGATGGAGGGAATCCGAATACCGCCCTCCAGCAGTTCTGTCTTCTTGCCGGTGAACGGCCAGGTATCGGCAAAGCGCTCGCCGCCGTTGTCGCTGGTGAAAACCACGATGGTATTGCGCGCCTGGCCATTCTTTTCCAGAGTCTTCATCACGCGTCCCACCTGCAGGTCCATCTGGCGGACCATGGCGGCGTAGATGGCCTGGCTGCCACCGTCATAGTGGCGCAGGTTGCGGATGCGCCTCGACTCCGCCTCGTCACCTGGCCCTTCCCAGGGCCAGTGCGGCGCACTGAAATGGAGGCTGAGAAAAAACGGTTGGGGCGATTGGCGGTTGGTTTCAAGGAATGAGACCGCGTGGTTTCCCAACAAATCGGTAAGGTAGCCGGTCTCGTGTACCGGGCGGTCGCCATCCCACAGGTCGTCGGTATTGGTATCGGCTGCAGCGCTCTTGTGAGTGAAGTAATCCACGTAGCCGTTGCGGAATCCCCAGAAATGGTCATAGCCGCTTTGCAGCGGGCTGTATTCCGGCAAGCGGCCCAGATGCCATTTGCCGATCAGTGCTGTATTGTATCCGGCAGTTCGCAACAAGCCTGGCAGAGTTGGGTGACCCGCGGGCAGCCCCACATTGGCGGTACCAACAGCGATTGGCTCTTCCAGCCCCACCCGCAACCGGTACTGGTAACGGCCTGTGATCAGCGCCGTACGAGTGGAAGAGCAGACCGGAGAGTTCGCATAGGCCTGAAGCAGCCGGGTGCCGCCCGCAGCCAGCCCATCCAGATGGGGGGTGGTGTAGTCCCGTCGCCCGTAGCACGAGAGATCGGCGTAACCCAGATCATCCGCCATGATAAAAATTATGTTGGGCGAAGTGCTGCGTTGACCCCGCGCCAATTGGCTGGCGGCAACCCCTGCAAGCAACTGTCGGCGGGTGATGGTAGACATTCAGACCTCAGTCGGCGGTAGAATGCCTATTCTCTCCCAAGGAGGCCTCAAATCGCTACTGTCTGTTTGAAATGGTCAGAACAAACCGGTCGCCCCGAAATATTTCCCCTCACGGGGGAGGAAATTTCCATTGGTCGCCGCTCCGATTCTGTTCTGGTCCTCGCGCATCCTCTGGTGTCCCGCCAGCACGCGATCATCTCTTACGATGGCGACAACTACGACCTCGTCGATTTGGGGAGTACCCATGGAACTTTCATCAACGGCACGAGGGTAGACCGGCACCGCCTGATCATCGGTGACAAGATCCGTCTGGGAGAGCAGGGACTTGAACTGGAATTTCTTCCGATGTCGCAGGACAGCACCAGCGGCACGGTGCTCTGGACCGCCGAAGCGGAAGAGCTGGAGAAGTCCATTCTGCGCCTCGCCAGCGTACTGCCCTCGGAATCGAGTGGTCATTCGGAACTCCAGAAAATTTCCTGCATTCTCGATTTTCATTACTACTTCGACAAGACTTTTTCCGCCGAGCGGATGTTCCATCAGGTGCTGAAGTCAGCGCTGGAAATCAGCGGCGCGGAACGCGGATTCGTCCTGCGCCGCGGCAGTAACGGATTCAACTATGCACTGGGCATGGATGGCTCCCATTCGCTGCTGAATGAATCCAGCTTCCGCGCCAGCCAAAGCGCTGTCAACCGGGTTGCGGAAACCGGGCAGCCGGTTTTCATGACCGGCGGTATTGAGGAGGATATGGCGAAACAGGAGAGCATTGTGGCCATGAACCTCAGTGCCATCGCCTGTCTTCCACTGGTGGCGATTTCAGCCGAAACCGATGCCCCGGAAATTGCGGGAATTCTGTATCTGGACAGCCAGCGCCGCATGCACAAGCTGTCGGGCCTGGACCGCAGGATTCTCACCAAACTAGCCGAAGAAGCCGGCAATGTGCTGGAAAAAATCGGCATGGTCGAGACCCTCGGTGAGCGTCGCAAGCTTACCCACGAACTCGCTCTTGCGGAGGAAGCGCAACGCAGTCTTTTGCCCGGTTCACTGCCCGTATTCGAACCTTTTACCATGCGGGCCTACTGCCGGCCAACGCGGCACGTCGGCGGTGATTTCTACGATTTCACGCAGTTAGAGAGTGGCGAACTGGCGGGCGTGCTGGCCGATGTTTCCGGCAAAGGCATCTCCGCGGCGCTGCTTAGTTCCTTCGCTCAAGGCGCGCTCAACGCGGAATTCGGCATTACCCGCAATTTGGAAGATGTTCTCCATCGCGTCAATAAACTTCTGTGTCAGCGCACGCCCCCCAACCGGTTTGTCACCATGTTCGTGTTTGTTCTGAATCCCAATGGTACCGGCCGGTTTCTGAGTGCGGGCCATAACCCCGCCTATCTTTTTCGTGCGGCCACCTGTCAGGTGGAAGAACTGGAGTCCGGCGGTGTTCCGGTGGGCATGGTTCCTTTCGCGAAGTGGGAGGCCAGCCCCTTCCATCTGGAACCGGGCGATATTCTGCTGGTGTATTCCGATGGGCTCACCGAAGCCGAGAATGCCGCGCAGGACATGTTTGGCGAAGAGCGCGTGCGGCTGCTGCTGGCCGATGCCGGCCGAAGGGGCGCGGCTGCCCTGGAACAGTCTCTGCTGGGTGCCATCGACGACTTTACCCGCGGCGCTCCGCAGACCGATGACATTACTTTTTTCCTGCTGGAACGCGCCAGCTGACCTAACTGTTGCGCGCCAGCGCCAGGGGTTTGCCGTAGACTTCGCGGAACATTCCGCCAAGGCGCTCCGCTGCCCACAGTTCCAGATCGATGTCCGTTTCCGCCGGTACGTTCAGCACCAGCTGGAAATCGTTTTCACGCACCCGGCATTCCACGGAACGGATGCGTTGCCCGCGGCTGCGATCCAATGCGTCGGCAAGGCGCAGCAGGGGCATCAGCAGGGTAATGGCACGGCGGCTCTCGGTATCCATTTGAAGCAGGTTGCCGTGTTCGGCCGCTGGGGTGGCCTTGCGGTGATAACGGCAGAGGTTGGCAATGATTTCCCGTTCCATTCGGGTGAAGCCGGGAAGGTCTGAGTTCGCCACCAGGTAGTAAGAATGCTTGTGGTGCCGGGTATCGCTGACGTAGTGTCCCACGTCACGCAGATAGGCTGCGGCCTCCAGTAACTTGCCGCAATGACGAGGTAGTTTGTGGATGTCGGCGAATCCACTGAACAGATCGTTGGCCAGCTTTGCAATCTTGCGCGCGTGTCGCATGGAGACGGCGAAGCGGCTGGCCATCGCCTCCACCACCTCCCGCTCTTCGGCGGAAAGCCGGCTGAGTTCGCCGCCCACCCCACGCGCTGCAAGGTCGGCAATGATGCCGTCGCGGACGCCTGCCGCGGAGTAGTAGACAGACTGCATGTTGAGAGCTTCCAGCAGGCGCAGCAGAACCGCCGCTCCCGGGATGATGATTTCCGCCCGGCGGGGGCCGATGCCGGTCATCGCCTGCCGTGCCTTCAGATCCAGCGTGCTGATCTCCCGATACAGCTTGCGTACCTGCACGGTGGTGGCTTTCCGGCGGTCGGCCTCATCGCGGCGCGCGCGCGGTATTCGATTCACTGCGCAGACTACCGCCGAAGCAGTGGCAGAGGTGGCGATCACGCGATCAATGCGGGCGCTGTCAATCTTGCGGATGGCGGGCGCGATGCGTTCCTGAATATACTCTTCCATGCGGTGGATGTCGGTGGCACGCGGCGGATCGGTACGCAGGAACATCTCTTGTACCCGCAGCGCACCCAGGGGGCGCGAGAATGCCTGGCGCATACGTCCCACCTCGCTGAAGATGATTTCCGTGCTGCCTCCGCCGATGTCGATGATGAGGAAGCGCTCGTGTGGGTGTGGCCAGCGGCTGGCTACGCCCAGGTGAATCAGTCGCGCTTCTTCCTGGCCGGAGATGACTTCCACCGGAGACCCAATTGCTTCCGAAGTCCGGGTTACGAATTCCTTCTGGTTGGCAGCGTCGCGTACCGCGGCAGTGGCCACGGCGCGCACGCCGGCCACGTCCAGGCGTTTGTAGATGGCAGCCATGTTGCGTAGAACGCCGCATAATTCTTCAATCGCCTGGGGCGCGATTCTTCCGTTGCGGAAGACGCCTTCGCCCAGACGGGTGACCTGCCGTTCCGACGCGAGGATGCGCGGTGGCCCGTCGCCTGTGACATCGGCGGCTTCCATGCGCACAGAATTGCTGCCGATATCAATCGCTGCGTAACGCGGCATACGAACCGTTATAATACGGGCAAATCAACGGCACGCAAATCGTCATGGAACTGTATTTATTCCGGCATGGAATTGCCGAAAACGGATCGCCCGACGCGGGGCGGAAATTAACTGACAAGGGCCGCGAGAAATCCGCCGCAATTGTCCGGATGGCGCGCAACTCGGGCGTAGAACCATCGCTGATTTTATCCAGCCCTTATACGCGCGCCATGGAGACGGCGGAGGTGGCCGCAGTTGAATTTGGCTACACCGGTCCTATTGTGCGCATTGAGTCGCTGGTTCCGCATGGAACGCCGGAAGCGGTATGGAACGACATCACGGACCACCGCTCGGAACAGTGCATCCTGCTGACCAGTCATGAGCCGCTGCTGAGTAGCCTCACGGCGTGGTTGCTGGCGTCTCCATCACTGAAGGTGGAGATGAAGAAATCGGCTATGGTGCGGATCGACGTGGATAGCTTCCGTGGCGCACCCCAGGGCATTCTGCGCTGGATGCTGGTACCCCGGCTGGTGGAATAAGCGCGGGCTCAGAGCATTTTCGGAAACACTGTAGTTGGCCCTGCAAGGGCCAACCGCCTGCTCGCGGGCGCTGCTCGTAAACGGTGGTCTGCTGCAGTGCCACAAAGGCCTGGGCGAGGTGCTGATCCGTCATCAGCTGTACTTGTTTGCAGATGCTGGGGTGGAGCGCTGCATGCTCAAGCGGAAAGGAAAGGCTATTGCTTCGGCAGTCTAAACGCGAGCAGTTCTCCGGAATAACCGGCGCCGCTGATGGCGACCACAATGTACTGCTCGCCATTCTGCATGTAGGTCATGGGTGATCCGCTTTGCGGCGCGTTCATGTATACCGCGCCGACTTCCTGCCCGGTCATTTTGTCGTAAGCGCGCAGCATGGCACCCCTTCCGGCCGGCGTGGTGAAGAAGCCGGCCTCGCCGCAGATCACCAGCGATTTGGTGGTGAGCGGCCCAAGATTTCCGGCTCGCCCCGTGCGCGGAATGTTGAGCCCTTTGAGCGCGGGATGATTCTTAATGTTGTCCGGCGTTTCGCCATGCGCAATCTGCCAGCGGAATGCACCCTTTTCCAGGTCGATGGCCGTGATGCTCCCATAGGGCGGCTGCAGCAGCGGCAGCCCCTGCACTGTAAGGCCTTGCCCGCCACCTTCACCACCGCCCGCCGGAGCGGCGCCACCGCGCCCACCACGTCCGCCGCCTGCCGGTGCCGAGCCCATAGCGCCTCCGGCACGCGGCGCGGCTCCTGGCCGCCCCTGTACCCACGCCATATCGGAAGCGCTTCCGCCCGGCACCATGCCCAACACAGCGATTTCTGTTTTCGCGTAAACATATACCGTGCGGGTTTCCGGATCGTAGGACCCGCCCGGCCAATTGGTGCCGCCCTGCGATCCCGGCGAAATAATTGTCCCCAACGTCCCCTCCAGTGTTGCCACCGAGGGAGGCGTGAAGATCGGCCCGATCTTGTAGCGCGAAATCAGCTTCAAGGCCTCTTCGTGCAAGGCGGGAGTGAAGTTGATGAGGTTCTCTGGCGTCACGCCCTGGATACCGTAAGCGGGAGGCCTGGTCACGAAAGGCTGAGTGGGGGAATACCATTCACCTGGCACGTCGCCTTTGGGAACAGGTCGCTCTTCAATGGGATATACGGGTTGGCCATTAGTGCGATCCAGAATGTAAAGCCAGTCCTGCTTGGTGGGCTGAGCAAGAGCCTTGATGACTTTTCCATTCACCGTAATGTCGGTCAGAATCGGCGCGCAGGGGATGTCCATATCCCAGACCCCGTGATGCACGGTCTGGTAGTGCCACTTGCGCTTGCCGGTTTGCAGGTCGAGCGCCACAATGGATTCGCCAAACAAGCCGTTGCCCGGCCGGTGGCCACCGTAGTAATCGCCAGTGGGCAGTTCCACCGGCAGATAAACCAGACCAAGATCTTCATCGATGGACATCTGGCCCCATACGCCGGTGTTGCCGGTGTATTCAGCCGAATCGTTCAGCCATGAGTCATAGCCCACTTCGCCGGGGCGCGGAATGGTGTGAAAGATCCACAGGCGTTTGCCGGTGCGGGCGTCGAATCCCCGTACATAGCCTTTGGCGTTGTTCTTCGTTTTGGGCACGCCACCGGCAAGATGCGCCGCTCCCACCACGATTACGTTCTTCGCAATGATGGGCGTGGAATGCAAGCCGATCTCGCCCGTGATCAGATCGATTTGCTGATCGTCGTCCTGCTTCAGATCGAGAATGCCGGCTTTGCCAAACGTCGGGATTGGCTGCCCGGTCTTCGCGTTCAGCGCGATCATCTGATAGCCGGGTGTCACATAGACGATGCGCTCTTCTTTGCCATCCGTCCAGTAAGAGAGACCATGCCCGGAAAGCAGCCGCGGAGCCGCCTGGCCGCGCGCGCCTTCGTTCAGGCTATAGACCCAAAGCAGTTCGCCGGTAGCGGCATCCAGCGAGAACACCGCACGCCGCGAACCTCCCGTGGAGTAAACCTTGCCACCTACCATGAGGGGCGTCGCTTCATACTGGAACTCCGGGCGGGCACCCAGGTTGTCGGTCTTGAATCGCCAGGCGACTTCGAGTTTATTGAAATTCGTGGCGTCGATCTGGTCCAGGGGCGCATAACGCGTGCTCCCCAGATCGCCGCCATAATTCCGCCATTCGCCGCCTTTGGTGCCGGTCTGCGCGGGGGCATTCCCGCCTGCAAGAATCAGTACCGCTCCGGCCACAAACAATGGTGTCCAGCCTGTAAATCGTATTCGCATCGTCATTCCTTGAATTTTAGAACGTCAGCACTGTCCGGCGATACACCATCACAGAACGTAAAACTGAAGCTGGCGCATCGACACATGACTGCGCATAAACGAAGTCGCCCATGGCGCGGCGCATGTCCCGGCAGTCCACCACAATCAGAAAGTGAACTTCGCCGCTACCTGAATCTGACGCATGGTGTAAGCGGTGCCAATGGTGGTTGTAGTGTCACGAATCAGACCGAAAGTCGCGGCTGGCACGGGGCCGCTTCCACCCCAGGCAGCGCTTGGCGTTCCCAGCGCCACATGGTTGAGCATATTGAACCCTTCCATGCGGAGCTGGAGAGCGGTTCTCTCGGTGAAATGGATATTCTTGAACATGGAGAAATCAGCGGTCCACGTGGAAGGTCCCAGCAACCCGTTACGCTGAATGTTGCCAAAAGAATTGTCGTAACAGCCCGGCGTAATTGTCCCCACGCAGGTCGCAGCCGTCGGAAGGTAAAGGTTCTTGACGTTGAAGTACCCGTTCGCAGTCGGGTTGTCGGCGTAGGGGTTGCTGCCGTTGGAGCTTAGCCGGTTCGAATTCGGTTGAATGACCTGTCCCGCCGCATCCCAACTTGCCGTATTGATTACGCGTCCGCTCTGCGCGGTGAAGATACTGGTCATCTGCCAGCCTCCGACGATCGTGTTGACTACACCGCCCCGATTCAGAAAAGCCTTGCCTCGCCCGAAAGGCAATTCATACAACACGGAAGTTACCAGACGAAGTGGCGTATTGAAGCCCGACGGCCCATACTCGCATTCCAGCACGCAATAGGGATTCTGCGGGTATTGATCTCCCGTTGTACCCCGGATGGCACTTCCATTATCCAGAGCCTTGGACCACGTGAAGCTGACCAGCGTGGTGAGGCCCGTCTTATATCGCTGGCTCAGCTTGGTGGAGAATCCATTGTAGTTTCCGCGGCCATAGCCGCCGGTAATCTCGATTCCTGTGGAATACGTCGGGAAAGGAACGCGCGTCTGGGCAGCAGAAACTCCGGGGATCCCCGCGTCTCCATTGTATTGATTCTGCAGTTTGCGGTGGAGCACTCCCTGGTAGCCCACTTCCAGCGTGCTGCCGGTGCCCAGTTGTCTTTGGATATTGGCAAGGTACATCATGGAATACGGGGTGGCGATATCTTTCTGGATTGCCCACGTTAAACCCGGATTGAGCGGATACGGTGCCAGTTTTGGATCGAAGGAATTGCCGTAAGTGAGGGTTGGCGTGGCGCGGGGATCGGGCAAGCTGGTAAGTCGACCGGAGGTGCCCCGATTTACATCGAACTTTGAGTTCGCGGTTTCCTGGGAATAGAAAACGCCAAACCCGGTGCGGAAAGACCATTGGGAGTTGGGGCTGTACGCAATGCCAATCCGCGGAGCGAAATTGTTATAGTCCGTATTCACCAGACGATCGCCCAGCCGACCATCTCTGGCTACCGGAACCGGGCCAGGCTGGCCGATTATCGCGCCATTGATTAGTGCACTGTTGACGTACTGATAATTGAGGCCCTCATAGAAGTTTCCGGATCCGGCACGAACCAGGACTGGCCACTGGCTCTGCGGCACATTCGCCGTCCGCGGCAGCGGCAGACCTTTGAAGTCGAAGTTCGTCATGTTTCCCGCGAGATCCAGCCAGGGCTGCACCAGTTCCCAGCGCAGGCCAAGAGTCACGGTCGTCTTGGGGGATAACTTCCAGGTGTCGTCGAGGTAAAACGCCAGACTGTTGGAACGATCATTCCCCACTGCGAGCTGAAGCGCCAGATCCACCCGGAAGGGAGCACCCAAAATAAAATCCGCCGCCGAGTTCCCACCGGCCAGGGTTTGCGGTACGGCCGTAAAATTTCCGTTGAACTGCGGATTGCCGCGGGTGTACTGATTGCCAAACTGAGCGAACTTGTCACGCCGGTACTCGCCTCCCAGGCGGAAGGAATGCTTGCCGTGATTCCAGGAAAAATTGTCGAGTATCTGCAGAATGCTGTCGTTGATGACGAACGGCCCGTTCGTGTTATCTCCCCAGCTGCTGAGTCCGTTGGCCAGTGAGATGGCGGGAATACCCCAGCTTTGCGGAACTTCCGCCGGATACGGAAGGCCAAGTTCTTTCACCACGTCCCTTGTGCCCGCCAGTTGATCGGTCACTGCGTTGTAGATGGCGGTGTATCCAAAACGGACCTCGTTCACCCTGGAGGGGGAGACCACCCACGCGTTCGACACCATATACTTGTTTTGAATTGGTGGAGAGCGCAGCGCCGGTCTCGGGCAAGGTGGGGGCGACAGAGTTCTCGCTGGTCCAGCCGATACGTCCAAACCATTGCGAACTCGCACTCTGACTGAAGTCGATACGCTCTGTAACCTGGTTTTTGTTCACCTGGTTGTTCTGCGGAAACTGGAAGTTGCTGGTGGGGTTTGTACTATTGTCCGGGTTGACGGTTGCATGCGGCAGGAAGCCGAGGAGTTTTTGCGACGTTGGGTCGAGCAGTCTCTGGGGGATGATGTTCCCTGCGAACGGTGTAGCTGTATAAGTGCTGCCGGTTCGCACGCGCGTATTCGGATCGTACAGTACCGTCGCCAGCCTGGAAAAGTCGCCGCCGCGCCATGCGTCCGGGATCACCGTGAAATTGCCCGTGTTCTGAAGACGGCTCTTATATCCTTCCCAGTTTGAGCCGAAGAAGAGTTTGTTTTTTCCGCTGAAGATTTTGGGAATCCAGACCGGACCTCCCAGATAATAGCCATACTGATTCTGCTTGAAGGGAGCCTTTTTGGGTCGGGTCCCCAGGAAATCGTAGGGTTTGGCATCCAGCTGGCTGTTGCGAAGGAACTCAAAGGCAGATCCATGGAAGTTGTTGGTCCCGGATTTGGTCGAAACATTGATCTGTGCGGCTTCCCGTCCAAACTCTGCAGGGTAGATACCGCTCTGCACCTTGAACTCCTGAATCGCGTCGATGGAAGGAATCTGGATGTACAGGTTGAAATTGGGATCGGTATTGGAAACCCCGTCCAGCGTGTAGTTGTTCCACGTGCCGCGCATCCCTGCGACGGAGATGTTCTGATTCGCGCGGTCCCCGCCCTGGCGGTTCGCTGCCTGCGAAGGAGCGGCAAAACCGTACGAAACGTTCGGTGCCAGCGCCACCAATTGCAGGAAATTGCGTCCGTTCAGAGGCAGTTCGTTGATACTCTTTTCGGCGATGACGGTGCCTACCGTGGCGCTCTCTGTAGTAAGCGCCGCAGATGCCGCGGTTACCTCTACGGTCTGCGATGCCTGCCCGACAGTGAGTACGAAATCGACGCGGGCTGTTTGCTGTACCTGGAGTTCCACCGTGCTCACCGAGGTTTGGAATCCTTCCGCGGCAACTTTCATCTGGTAAGTCGCGGGCACCAGGTCAGGGAAGCTGTACTGCCCCACGCCATTGGTCGCCGTGGCGCGGCTTGCGTTCGTGCCTGTGTTGGTGGCCGTTACAGTGACGTTGGGCGCTACCGCTCCGGTGGCATCGGTGACCTCGCCGGTGATCACGCCGAATGTCTGGGCCTGAACAAGACAGGTAAAAAACACAATTCCGGCCAATAACGCTGCGTGGCGCATAAGAAATCTCCTGAGAGCTACTAGGGCGCAACCCTACCACAATCAGCGGCCAGGAGCAAGCGTGCCAGGTTGCTTGTCAGGTTGCTTGTCAAGGCAAAGTAGAAATGTCCCCTTTTGCCTGGGGCTTTGAGAAATGCATGTTAAAGTGCGTGTGCCGGTGTGACCGAAGAATGAAGGGAAGAGAGTTTCAGAGTTTCGAGGCTGTCGGGCACTGGCCTTCCGCGGCTCGCCGCGAATGGACGCAGATGGGTGCGTGGTTTTGTGTCAACCGGGGTTCGAATCCATGTTCGGGAGCCAAGTTTTGTACACCCTAACTTCAAGGCCCTGTTTCTGTTGACGGTGGCTCCCGGCACTTACCTGCCCAGACGCACCACATTCCGCAGTTTCTTGGGTCTCTCCGTCTCTCTCCCGTTGGGAAAAAAGCTTCGCGGGGATGCAAGATCAACCCTTGGGGTTGAGGCCGAACCCCACGTTCTTACCTGCGAATTCTCTCGTTTCTCCGGTTGACAGGTCGGGTTTGTTGACGGCCTCGTACAACGCGGGGTGGCGTGTTCAACCCTACTGAATCATGGTGGACCGAGTTTACACGGGTCGTGGAGGCCGCTTCGTTCACCGGAACCCTAAACAGAATAGAATGAGATCTTTGAACAATCCAGAGCCTCAGTAATGACTGGCCTTCTTCGGTGCCGACATGTAGGATTCGCTTTCGACTGCAGCAGGGACAGCGCTGTAGTCGTGCGTCGTGCTCGCCAACATGCCGCCAAAGGCTGGGAGTGGTGGCCGTATCGACCCATGACCACAGGGTTTCTAACCACTGTTGATCGGTTTCGGCAATGGTTTCTGACCAGGGGGAAGTGAGCGATGCCAGCAACCGCTTCAACGGTCCGGATACCAAAGTGGACGAAGCGTGTCGTAACGGAACTCGGTGGCAGGGACCCCCTTGGACTCTCTCGTGTCTCTTTTTTGATCACCGACTATCTTCTGAAGGGAATCATCACAACGACCAGTCGCGCACGCTATTACTCGTTCTATCCGTGGGCGCTCTGGCATGTCGAACAATTCGAAGAGCCAAAGCACTATTCCGATTTCATGGAAGCCTTCCGTCGGCGCGAGGCATTCTTAGCGCTCGCTACTCTGCATCACTACTCCGACTCTCCGTCCGTCGTTGGAGCGGACGCAGTCCGGCCTAGGCTGCAGAAGTGTGAGGACACGGGAGAGATTGATACGAACTTCGCTGTCCTTCCTTCGAATGTTCTGGGCGGCTATGGGCAGTATTACGGCGGCTCCCTTTACGCGATGGGGTTGACTCACCGCACCGAGGAAGGAATTGATCGCGTGGCGCCTGACAGAGGTGAGGCTCTCGCAAGAGCATTCAATAAAAGCGTGGTCAATACACAATACTGCCGACAGGCCCGCTTTAACGAAAAGGTAGTTTCGCTCGGAGTTCTGAAGAAGTCCGCCCAAACGTTCTCCTTGGATTCGTTGGGCGAGGAGCGGGCAGCCGGAGAACGCGAGTTGCTCCGAAATCTATTTTTCTCATGGGACCGGTCGAAGCTCGAGGACACGGATCTATTGCGCCGGCACACGCTCGGTCTGATCCTTCACACCGTGTCTGAATACGGGAAGTCCGATTTCAGCCCCCCCTCAGACGGCGCGCGCATCGATCGCTACCTTGTCTACGCGCCTTATTACTACGGCGTCTTGTGGCGTGATGACGAGCCTGCCCTGCCATATTCCCCGCCAATTGCTCTTGCGAGTTGCTTTGGCTTCTGGCAACAGTTCTGTGCCCACGAATACCTAACGCAGGCACTTGAAAACCTGCTGTACTGCACACTTGAGGTACTCAATCTCGAGCCGGCCGGTATGTCGTTGGAAGACATTGCGGCGAATCTCACTGGGCACGACTTCGAATCGACTCTGACTGATCTTTTCGGGGCTGGCTCATCGCCAAGTGAGCTGATGAAGGCAATTGGTGTCGAGGCCGTACCCTCCAGAGATCAGTGTCGCGCGGCTCAGGCCGAGATTGGTGCGGCCAGCGGCAAGAGCGAGTGGGCGCTTGTGGACCGAGGTGGAAAGCCGGATCAGGTTGCAGCAGCAGCCATAGGCATCCTCGCTGTCCTGTATCTCAAGTGGCGGAACGCGCACAACGAATTCGCCCGCTACATTGGCACAAACGCGGGGTCGAGGCTTTGGACCGGCGTGGTACTGCCAGCATTGGACGCTTGGCTTCGCCCCGATCTAACGTGGAGATCCGCTCTTGAATCGCTGATCGAGCCCTTCGTTCTGGATCAGCACGACCGGGTCATGTACGAAAAAGGCCGACTTGAAAGCTGCTGGCTGCATCGCCTCGACGGCAGGATTCACATTGACCAGGATTATCAGCCAGTGTTCAGATCATCGCGCCACTGGAACAGCACCCGTATCCTACGTGATATCGGCCTGCTCGAATTTGGAGCCGACGGCGAGATGGCTATCACCTCGGATGGCAAGCGGACGTTGGCCCGGATTCTGAAGAGCGATGGCGCGCACACCTAAAGTCGCAAGGCTCGACCTCCACGACGCACTCTCGCGCCGCGTGTATTCTGAACAGCGTGCGAGCAAAGTCGTCAGGCAACTTCGATTCGTCGCCTGGGTACTCGATCTTCATGGCATGCCGCGAGGAGACGTGGCAATTGAACAAGAGCACCTGTCCATCGCTGGTTCCCAGTTTCAGGATCTTGTTGGCAATTTCGCTCGGGTCCCCGTCTGTAGATTCGCCATCGGTCAGATGAAGAACAGTGGGAGGAAAACCGTTTTTGTGGTCACCGAGCCACTGTTCCAGCAAACCTTGAACAAGGTCAAACGCCTGGCACATTGGGGTACCGCCGTTTGACGTAGGGTCCATCCACACGGGGAATCGGACCTGCTGCTCCACTATGCCCCCAGCGCCGTCGGGCACTTTTTTGACCCTGTTTTCAAGTCTCGCAGGCATCTCGGCAACCTCACCTACTGGCACGTGACTGCGCCCACCGAGCGAACCGCTAAAGGCTGGTCCAACCGAGGCTCCATATCCGATCACTGAGATGTGGTAGTAACTGCGAATCTCCTCAGTTCTCGTGCAGCGGATGACGAGATCGTGTAGAGTCCTGTTGACAACGTCCGCAACGAAATCTGCTTTTCGTATCGTCGTTTCGCTGCCAAATTGTTCCGCCATAGAGCCGGATTGGTCAAGCAAGAAGATGAAACAAGTTGGGTTGTGGCGGCTGATTTCCGCTGAGTATGGCATTGGAGTGTCTCCGTTTCAAAACCGGATCGTAGAAGCAGTCTCGCGTGGGACGGTCGAGCGTGGCTCCCGAATAACCATCGTCATCGAAGCGCTCGCCGAGCCGCAGCCACCCTGGGCTGAGCAGAGAACGTATGTAACTGGCGCAGGCCTCGTGCTGAACTTCGCAGGACGAGAGATCGTCGTCAGATGGACCTGACTGCCGGGTGTACGGCAAACTTCAGCCTGATGAAACCCGAGTCGCCCTTCAGCGCCGAATCCTTCTTCATCCACAAGCTGCTGGATTCTACCGAAGACGGAGAGGAACCGGAGGACGAGATGGACGGCCACAAGCTCCTGGCGATGTGTTTTAAGTTGACGTGACGAGAACTTCAGCTGCGTGCTGTGAGAAGCTTCAGCCAAACCTTTCCAGCCAAAGAGCGCCCATTCTCCTATTGAAGAGAAATTGAAACGGACAGAGGTGTCTGCACTCCCCCCGCGATCGCTTTGAGCGAGACATCTCCCCTCCCGAGGCCCGCCGGAACGGTCAGATTGATCTGGTAAAGACCCGCACTGGACAATCCCACAAAGGCCGGTGTCACACCCATGTTGTTGATGAGGAGGGCTACGGCGTCATTGGTCGGCGCCGCGCCGGAAAAAGCTTGCCCAGCCGGCACGGCCGGGGTGGTTGGTCCAAGTCCCACGGCGAAGAGCTCGATCGTGTCGCCCGCTTTCGCAGCAACCGTCGCATATCCCAATGAGTTTCCGGTGGGGCCGAGGATATCGTACGTTCCTCCGCCATAGG
>JBBROK010000049.1:0-21493 GCA_038229475.1 Bryobacterales bacterium
TCACCCAACAGCCAGTCTGAGTTGTCCTTCCCTTGTGTAACCGGTCTGGCAGTACCGTTCATCGTTGCCATGCTGATTCTCTTTCCCGCCCTCACTAATTGCGGTCACACAAGATGTCTCAGTCATGTTGGCACAGAGGGTAATCCAAGGAACCCTTTTCCCTCGCTGTCGCGTTTACAGCGACCAACATTCGATGCTCGCTGAATTCGGAAGTTCGAGAGATTACGCGGGCGGCTTGCTGTACTGTCAAGTCTGGGCTGCTCGGGGCACACCCGCCCAGGATTCCAATGGCCAATACAGCGAGCGACTGGCATGCTTTGTGCGCTATGGAGTTTATTTTAGCAGCCCGCAGACCATTCATTGCTTGCAGACCACATCCTGAATGATTTAGCCCAGATCTTTGGGCATAATGACTCCCTGCGCCAGCTGCGAGCCAAGCGAGGCTGCTGCGACGGCAAAGTTCACGTCACCCTGATTAAACCCTCCACTCGGGTGTAGGACAGCCTCGACTGCTTCGAACACACTTCCGAAAGCAGCCGCCTTGTTTAGCCCCTGCTGGAACCCGAGCGAAAAAGAAACTGCAAAAGGGTGTGTCTGATTGCTCGTATCGGTGCCCGAATTCTGGTACTGAGGGAGAGATCCGCTTCCAGGGCTTGTGATGTAGACCGGGTTGGCGTTCGCCGGAATTCCCGACAGGGCACTCTCGCGCCATCGAATCGTACGCCGTGGTGTAGGTGACTGGAACTCCATAATCCAGCTGCACATTGTTGTCGTTGAACCGCAACGACCCGGTCGGCAGCGTAGTCGAAACCCCCTGCCCCGCCGTATTGTAGGTATACGCAACCTCCATCCATCCGTTGGCCCCGCCGTGAACCATCTCAAAGCGCTGCCCGGTCACAGCGCCCGCGGGTGGTAGTACAAAGATAGTACGGTCACCCCAGGAGTCCACGGAATGCCCGGCAGAAATACGCAGATCCCATACTGTACAGCCGCCCGGCGCCCGCCAACATTTCGAGAAAACGTCTGCCCGCTCAGGTTTCCATCGTAAGGTGTAGTGTCGGTGCCACAAGAAGCAGCGATAAGACGACGTCATCGTCAGTGTCTCGCCACTGCGCTTGCTCGGCCACTTCGCCCGCCAGCAGGCCGATAACGCTGACTTCATGTCCAAGGCACAATGGCCCGCCCCGCCCGGTTTACGGATTCAAGCTCCGTAGCGAACCGCGCGGCAAGGATGCAATCCTGTCGGCTGGACTACCTGATGACACCAGTTCCCAGCCCAATCTCAAGTTTTTGGTCGGCACCTCCGACGTCAACAACCTTAGAGGCTAGCGGGCCGGTTTCGTCAAAAACTACCGCTACATACTTGCCGGCCCTTACTCCCCGAACCGAAAAGGCACCGCTGCGATCGACCGCGTCTTCAAACATCTCGGTTGAAAACAGAGGCACCAGCCTGATCCAGGTGTCCTTCCGGATTGCTCCGCCAACGACACGCCCCGCCACCGTGCCAGGAACGATATCAAGCAGCGCCACGTCTAGGCCCAAGACCAGCGCAATCTTGGGCTGGTTAACGCTGATCGTTAACTGCCTCCGTTCGAATCCTGAGCTTTCAATCGTCAGCTCATACCGGTCATAGGGGACACTCTCAAACATAACGCTTCCACCCAACTTTACTGCCGTATAGCTCGTGCTTGGGGAGTGAAGAGTAATTCTTGCTTCCTGCAGCCGCACCCCGTCTGAAACCACTACCAGAAGCTTTACGGACGCAACTTGGCCCGCCTGGACATGAAAGGGCGCGAGCAGCACCGCGACCACGACGGTAAGGCATTTGATCATTGATTGTCTTTACCCTTGATGCAGTCGGTGTAGAGCCTCTGTGTGATGTTGTCTGTTATGCCCGACACTTGTAGCCCCAGGGCAGCCTGAATCTCGTGGTCAAAATAGCCGAGATTGTGAAGGCTCTCATGCAGCAATAGCGCTGCATTGGAGTTAAGATTTCCCGAAATTCGCGAGGGGTCTACCCAGATAGAATTGCCACCAGCCAGGCTGTAGGCCGCTGTGCCAGGCTTTCCCGCAAACAAAGAGCCGATTGTTGGGAACTGGCGTTCCATCGACTGCCCTGCAGAAGGCGCTTGTGGGTATGCGGTCGACGTTGGATCCTGGGATCCGATGCCGTTCAGAATAATCGCATTACTGGCAGCGATAACCCCAGAATAAACGCTGGCCTCAATCGCCTGACTATTCCATTGTCTCCCGGCACTCAGACTCTTAAAGTCGTCCTCACATTTCACAGAGAACGACGTACGGTCCGCTCGATAAGCTTGCGCCTTTCTCAGATCTCTCGTCGCCCTTCAAAAGGCACTTTGAATTGACGTAGCCTTCTTGTAGTTCCTGCCGAGCACGGCATCACAAGCGCCTAACGCAAAGCCCTCATTATCTGCTAGATAGCAATCATCGCTCGCACCTTCACTCTCCAGACCACTTGGATCAAACCGGTTCACTGGATCGCCGCCAGTATAGCTGTACCGGTTCCAACTCCCCGGATCGCCCGGCCCAGCACTTGCGTGATACGGATCGGCCGTATTGAATCTTCGCAGCGTCGACGCATAGTATCTCTGGTCGGCATAATCCAGCTCCGAGAACCCATCACGGTTATACGTCCCGAATTTCTCCCGGTCATTTGCAGTACTGGTAATCTCATTGCCATAAGGCCGGAACCTTGCCCCGGAAGCCCGGTTCGTCCCCAGCCGGTCCTCGAACACGGCCCCGCCGACGCCGCCAGGCCACGGCGACCCCTCCCATATCAACCGCCCCGCGAAGTAGATATTCACCTTCCGCAGAGTCAACTGCAGAACCGAAGTCGTCCCGTCCGTTGTCATCGATACCTGGTACACCTCCAGCTTTTCTCCTCTGGCCCCGTACAGCGTCAATTCTTCGGTACCATCCGACCGCAGCCGGTAAACTCGCTTGTTGTCCGGCGCGAGTACCGACATCCGGTTGGCCTCATCGTAACTCAGTGTTCCACCCACGCCCAACGTCATGTTTCCATTTGCATCATAGCTCGCATTTGCCAATTGGTTCGTCGATCCGTTTACCCCGATCGTGGTGGCGGTCCCGTTCAGGATTTTTGTTGTCAGATTACTGAAACCGTCATAGGCATAGTTCTCGGTCCATGCCGGGGGTGCCGATCCGTTGCTCGGTGTTGCTGCCGCAGACCTCAGCCTCTTCAGCGGGTCGTATTGATAAACCACGGTCTCCCCAGAAATCGAATCCGTCACCCGCGTGATCTGCCCGTTGTCTTGCGTCACCGAATGCCCGTAGGTGATCACCCCGCTCCCCGACCACCCCAGCGTCGCCAACTGTCCGTTTACGTTGTACGTCTGCGTTTGCGTCGCGTGGTCCGTCATCGTGCTGTCCGCTATCAATATCGGTCGCGCCATTGAATCGTACGTCGTCGTTAATACCAGCGACGCTCTGCCCGGATAAGTGGGCACCGCCACCGAGTACACCTGCCCGGCACCGTTGTAGACATAAGCTGTATCCGGTGTCAGCGCGGCGATCAGGCTGAACATGTTTTCTTCGAGGCTCCGGAGACTACTCATTTCGCCTGGGTTACGGAAATGTTGTACTGTGTCGCGGTTACGCCACGAGGCCGGGAACCGAATCGGCCCGCTCAGTGGGAGCCGTATACGGCTGACAGGCAGGCCGTCAAGGCTCTATCGCTTCTTGACGGTAACCCCGCACGAAGCACAACGATGAAGCTAACCGCGTTCCCCGGTAGACACAGGTACATTTGCCGACCGAATCGGCTTGTTGGAAAGCCTACCCATGAAGCCGGAGAATCTTTGGTCGCAAGCAACTCGGTCCCCATCTTGAAATTTGCTGCGCCTCCGGCAAAACCTCGTTAACATCGGACCGGATTCGATCAAAGATCGCGATGGCAGACCAATGAAAGCCGACCGCGATCAAGAAGAGCGCGGCTGCTGCCACCCCGCGTCCAACCGTCATCCTGGACACCCAAGCTGTAGTGCAGTCAAGGCAACGTCAAAGCCACTTGCGATCACACTCGCCAGCCCCGTGAGAAAGCCCCCCAACGATATTTGTTACACAGTATTTTGTGCAGTCACGCTAAAACTGTTCCTTAGATATCCAACCGCTTATCGTTGCGAAATTCGTCAAATGCCTTCGAGTCCACCGCCACCAGATGCACAATGGCCATTTTTGTGTCATTGGTCAACTACATGCGCCGCGACAAAATCCCCGGCCGTGACGCGCCAGGCCGCTACCGCCGCCGCTGCGGCGGACGGTACCGCCGCAGCCGGTTTCGGCCCGCCTTTCGGCACGAATTCCGGCGGATTGGGTCATCCGGTTTCCCCGTCCTCACCATGTGGACCCGCGCAATCAGACGGAAATACCGGTGTTCTGGTGCCACGCTCGCGAGTCACTACTCTGCGAGTAGCCGTCACCGCTCCGAAAAAAAGATTTTGGCGCTCGCTAAACTATGCCATTGAAATGGCTTATGCGTCACCCGTTGCCTGCCATACTACGTGACAACCTCCGTTTACCCACTGCCCGTGCTACTTTCCAGTCAAGAAGGAGAATTTCGCTGATGACAACGAAATGCAACGCCGCAAGGCGAAACAAAAGCGAACGGTGGGTTGGTTTTTTCGGATTGACGTTCGGAATTGAATGAGCCAGCGATCAGAAACCATCCAAAGAGCCCGTGACACTGCATACGACGTTTGTGTAATCGGTGGAGGTGCCTCCGGTGCGGGTTGCGCACTGGATTCGCGGCTTCGCAATCTGAAGACGCTATTGCTGGAATCGGGCGATTTCGGGTCGGCTACATCCAGCGCCTCCACCAAACTCATACACGGTGGCTTGCGTTACTTGCAGCAGGCCGTCAGCGACCTCGACGCCGCGCAGTATCATGTCGTCCGGCTTGCCCTGCGCGAACGCCGTCTGATGATGGCCAATGCGCCGCACCTCACGCGCGCCCTGCGGTTTGCCATACCTTGCTTTGGTTGGTTCAGCGCGGCCTATTATCAGGTTGGCTTGAAGCTGTATGACTGGCTCTCCGGAAAGTCAAGCCTTGCGCCCGGTTGCTTTATGGGGCGGGCAGCAACCCGCTCCCGTATGCCCTGGTTGAAGGCGGACCGGATGGTGGGGACGGTTGTTTTCAGCGATGGGCAGTTCGATGATTCCCGCTATAACCTCGCACTCGTTCTCAGTTGCGCGGCCGCAGGCGGAGACGTACTGAACTACGCGCGCGTCACCGCGTTCCGCAAAGATGAGCGGGGCAAAATCACCGGGGCACATGTAGAGGATCAGGAGACAAAGCAAACATTTTTGATAACTGCTTCCGCCTTCGTGAATGCCACAGGCGTCTTTTCCGATCACCTCCGCGCGCTGGGTGATCCCGCTGCGAAAGCGCGCCTCCGGCCCAGCAAGGGCGTGCATATTCTGCTGCCTCTGCCGCCGGATTTTGGCGCTGACGCCCTGCTCATACCGGCCACTGAAGATGGACGGATCATCTTTGCGGTTCCGTGGATGGGACGGCTGCTGGTAGGGACAACCGAAACCGAAGCCGGCCCCGCTGACGAAATGATGGTGACGAAAGAGGAAGCCGACTATCTGCTTCGTCATCTGAACCATTACCTCCTGCAGCCATTCCAATCCGCCGATATTGTAGCGGCCATCGCCGGTCTGCGGCCTCTCATTCAGTCCGCCGATTCCCGCGCCACAAAAAAGCTGATCCGCGACTACGAGATTGAGGTGCAGCCCGGCAGCGGGCTCGTGAGTATGTTGGGAGGGAAGTGGACTGTGTATCGCGCCATGGCGGAAGACGCGACCAATGCCGTCCAGAAACTTCTCCATAGCAGTGTTACGGCGTGCCGCACGCCGGAGTACAGGCTGTTCGGCTCTGCGGCGGAAGTGCCCGGTCTGAATTCCTGGCCGATATCCGCCGGGACCGCCCGCCATCTGGTCTCGAAATTCGGGTCGGAGGCCATAGCGGTGCTGCGTTTGACCGAAGAGGACCCTGCACTGCTCGAGCCGCTGGTCGATTCGGCTCCGCAAATTCGGGCCGAAGTGGTCTATTGCGTCCGCCAGGAAATGGCGCGGTCCGTGGAAGACGTGCTCAGCCGCCGTCTGGGCCTACAGCTGTTCAACTGGAACCTGGCTATGCGGGCAGCACCTGCAGTGGCAGAGATTCTGGCCCGCGAACTCAACTGGTCACCTGCCCGTGCAAGAGAAGAGACCGATGCTTACGTGGCCCGCATCACCCGAATGCGCCAGGAAATCAGCGCCGCCCGATAGCAATAATTGACGTTGGTTCCCAGGGCAGGGAACTATCAATCTTGCGCCACAACCACACAAATTTGTCGAAGATGCGCAGTCCGTTCACTGACAGACTCCGCGCCTTCAAAATCTGCCCCGTTACCCGCCAGCCCGGCATCGAAACGCGATTGAATTCCAGCATCTGCTCCATGGTGTAGCCCGCCTGTTCCATCAAAGCGGCAAGGCCTGGCCTGGTGTACCGGCGGAAATGGCCGATTTCCTTATCGATCGACCCGTAAGCACGCGGGTCGTTCGGTACCAGCAACAGCAGCCGTCCGCCCGGTTCCAGCAGTGTGCGGATGCGCTGCAGCGTGCCCAGATCGTCGGCAATGTGTTCCAGAACATTGAGGCAGATGACGGTATCCATCTGTCCCGCAAAGGGCTCGAAGTGGGCGGCATTCTCGGCGTCCAGCCGGGCCACGTGCAGCGACGGACGATGGCGGAAGCTGCCCTCCAGGGTAGCGACATGCTCCAGGTCCAGATCGGTCGCCACGTAAAGCTTGCGACGCGCGCACAACTGCCGGGTCATGTTGCCCATGCCTGCGCCAATTTCCAGCACGCGCTGGCCCACCGAAGCGCGGATCGCATCCGCCATCCAGCGGTTGAACTTCGGCGCGGCCGCCATCGCATCCAGCGTATCGTGGCCGGCGTCGGTGTGAATGTGGCGGGTGAAGCGCGCTTTGGCCATCACCCATAACGCCTCGAACGCATCCTTCAGGCCGATCTTCTTGCCTTCCTCATAAGTCCGGCCGTGATAGCTGATGGGGACTTCGTAGATGCGCGCCTTGCGGCGGGCCAGCTTAATCGTCAGCTCCGGCTCCAGGCCGAACCGGTCGCTGGACAAGGGAATCGATTTGAGCAGCGAGGTCCGCACCAGCTTGTAGCAGGTCTCCATGTCGGTGAGATTCAAGTCTGACGCGATATTGCCGATCAGAGTAAGTATCTGGTTTGCCAGCGAATGCCAGAAATAAAGGACGCGGCGTTCTCCGGCTACCACGAAGCGGGAGCCGAAGACGGCGTCGGCCTGGCCGGAGATCAGGGGTGCCAGCAGTCGGGGGTATTCATTGGGGTCGTATTCCAGATCGGCATCCTGCACGATGCTGAATTCGCCGGTGGCGGCCAGGATGGCGGTGCGGATGGCTGCGCCCTTGCCACGGTTTTTCGGCTGTCGGAACAACTGGATGCGAATATTTGGATGGGAAACGATAAAGCTTTCCACCAGTTCTGCCGATCCGTCTGTTGAACAGTCATCTACAACAATCAGTTCACGGTCGAAGCCTGTGGGCAAAGGAGCCGCGACGACGCGCCGAAGCAGTTCCAGAATGAACTCTTCTTCGTTATAAAGCGGGATGAGTACGGAAAGAGTGGTACCAGACATGCAACCTACGTATTGTAAGCTCCCACCATTGACTGACATGCCAAAGGCCCTCTTTCGTCGGCTGCTATGGGTGTCTGTGATGGGTGCCGGGTTCGCCTCTGCTGGCCTTGCCAACCAGATATTCCCCTGGGCTCCGGCGCAATATTATGCTTCGGAACTCCTCACGGGCAATCTGGAATCCGCCACCGGCTTGTGGGTGTCGACGGCGGAAGACCCCCTCGCCTATATCTATGGCTACATCCCCGGTCTCGTTCAATCGGGCGAAGTTCCATTTTTCGGATCGGCCAATTTTGAGTGGATTCCGGTGCTGTTGGCCGACCCGCTGCTGACATTGCCGCAGCTATCCTTAATTCTGGGCAATACGCCGTTGCCACCCGGCGGGCAGGTGCTGGATCTCACAGCGGTGAACGCCGCACCCGAACCTCGCACCATCTGGCTGGCAATCTTGGGGGGGAGCGCCCTTGCCGTCCTATGCGGGCGGCTGCGAAAGCTGACGGTAAATTCGAAACAGATCGCTGATGGGTAGTTGCTCGGCGCGGGCTCCGGCCTCCGCCAGTGCGTCGATCCGATCCCGCGGATAGAGACCCAACAGGTTGTTGCGCAGCATCTTCCGTTTCTGGCGGAAACAGGCAGAAGCAAAGGCCAGAAATTTGTCGATGTCTTCCGGCTGCGGCTGATGCGGCGTGAAGCGCACTACTGCAGAATCCACTTTGGGCGGCGGACGAAAGGCACCCGGAGCCACCCGAAACAATATGGTGGCCTGCGCCAGATATTGGCACTCCACAGACAGGTAGCCATAATCGCGCGTGCCGGGTTGCGCGGTAATTCGATCTGCCACTTCTTTCTGGATCAGAAAAACGCCCGATGAAAGCTGGCCTGGGTTGCGCAGGAACTTGCAGATAATCGCAGTCGCCACGTAGTACGGCAGATTGCCTACTATTGCCCCGGCGCCCCAGCTCGACCAATCCACGTTCAGCGCACTTCCCTGCACCAGTTCAAAGTTGTTGGTGGTGCCCCAGCGGTCGCGCAGTTCCAGCACCAGTTCCGGGTCCAGTTCGATGGCCTTCACCCGCGTGCGCCGCAGCAGGTATTCGGTGAGCGCCCCGCGGCCCGGTCCAATCTCTACGACCATGGGGCATCCTTCGGGCGATGCCGCGGTTGCAATACGTTCCAGAACGCCGGTAGCGTGCAGGAAATGCTGGCCAAGTTTTTGTCTGGACACTCGTTATCAATCAGCCCTTTATGCTGATATGGCGAATGTAGAACAGCCGCTTGCTGGCCACCGGACGGCCCAGCCGAAAAGCCGGTGTAAAAGTGCTGTACAGAACCAGGTTGCCGATGGCCTGCATCTCTTCGTGAGAAGGCGTGCTGCCCGTTGGCGTCGCGAAGTCTGTCACCAGACCCTTGGAATCCACCGAGAGCTGGACCATCACATCACCGCCGCCAAAAGAGAAGGGGGATAGTTCGTTGATCGCCACTTCACTCTGGAAACCGATCGGGATATCGTAGTCCCACTCCGGCGGCCGCAGCTGCAACGCGTTCACAATCGACGCGAAGCAGAAGAACGACGCCAGTAGTCCACCGGTGGCGGGTACGGCGAAAGGCCGCAGCAGATTGTCCATCTTCAGGCGAAAGCGCAGCAGGGCTTCACCAAGACGCGCGCCCAGGTCGCGCCGGTAAAGCTCGCGGGCTCTCTCTTTTGACGCAATAACCCGCAGCCGGGTAGCCAGCAGCGGCGACACCGCCATATGGGGCAGATGATGCAGGCCAGACGCCAGAGCTTTCACTTCCAGGGCGTGCACTTCACATTCCCGGCATTCCGCAAGGTGCTGGTTCACTGCGGCGGTTTCGCCAGGCTGCAAGCCTCCGGCACGGAACTCCCACAACGCACCACGCACCCGGCTGCAATTCATTTCGTGGGTCATTTCGCTGCCCTCGGAAACAGTTGCAGGCGGCCCGCCGCGGGATCCAACCGGCTTGCCAGGTAGCGGCGCAACCCCTCACGGCCCCGCAGAATGCGTGACTTTACCGTGCCCAGTGAGACTTCCAGCACATCGGCAATCTCTTCGTAACTCAGGTCATCCACTTCGCGCAGCACCAGCGCCGTGCGGAATACCGGACTCACCGCGGCCAGACCTTCTTCCATCAGAAGTTGCGCTTCCCGGTTCATGGCGAAATCGAAGGGAGATTCCGACGCATCCACCAGCGGACGCTCACGGCTCTCAGACTCGTCGAAATATTCTTCCAGCGCCGTCTCGCCGCGGCGATGCCGGAACAGCCACCGCCGCCGGTTATGGGATTCGTTCACTGCGATGCGATAAATCCACGTGCGCAGACTGCTTTGGCCGCGGAAACCGTCCAGATTGCGAAAGACCTTAAGAAAAACTTCCTGCACCACGTCCGATGCGTCGGAAGGGTCATTCAGCAACCGCCAGGCCAGATTGTAGACCGAATTCTGGTAGCGTTGCAGCAGCTTTTCATACGCCTCCGCTTCACCTGATTGAAGGGCGCACAAAAGCCGCTGGTCTTCCTGGGCAGCTTCCTGCTCCGGGGTTAAAGCCGCATTGAGATTGAGGTATGCTGTGCCGTCCACGGTCGCCCTTCCTGGCCCTCACATTATAAGACTCCGGCTGTGGGTCGCTGGTTCCCGGACGGGAAGGCCTTACATATTTCGCCGGTACTGGCCGCCAACTTCGAACAGTGCCTGTGTGATCTGCCCCAGCGAACAACATTCCACAGCTTCCATCAATTCGGCAAAAATGTTACCGCCCTCAATGGCAGTCTGCTTCAGCCGCTCCAGCATCGCCGGGGCTGCTGCCTGGTGCAGTGCATGGAAGGCTCCGAGGCGGCGCAACTGGTCGTTCTTCTCTTCCGTCGATGACCGCGAAAGCGCCACCGTGGTCTTCGTCTCCGGCGGCGAATGCGGATTCAGGAACGTATTGATGCCCACCAGCGGTAACTCGCCGGAATGCTTCTGATGCTCGTATTGCAACGATTCATCCTGAATTCTGCCCCGCTGGTAACCGGTCTCCATCGCGCCCAGTACGCCACCGCGACCGGAGATACGCTCGAACTCGGTCAGCACCGCTTCCTGCACCAGGTCGGTGAGTTCTTCCAGGAAGAAGCTGCCCTGATTCGGGTTCTCATTCTTTGCCACGCCCCATTCCCGGTTGATGATCATCTGGATGGCCAGCGCGCGGCGCACTGATTCCGCACTGGGCGTGGTAATCGCCTCATCGTAGGCGTTGGTGTGCAGCGAATTGCAATTATCGTAGATCGCGATTAACGCCTGTAGCGTGGTGCGGATGTCGTTGAACTCAATCTCCTGCGCGTGCAGGCTGCGTCCCGAGGTCTGAATATGGTATTTCAGCATCCGGGAACGCGGCCCGGCACCGTAGCGCTCCCGCATGGCGATTGCCCAGATGCGACGCGCCACCCGGCCCAGCACGCTGTATTCCGGGTCCATTCCGTTGCTGAAGAAGAAGGAAAGGTTGGGCGCGAAATCGTCGATCTTCATGCCCCGCCCGAGGTACGCTTCCACGTAAGTGAAACCGTTGGATAAAGTGAAGGCCAGCTGGCTGATCGGGTTCGCGCCTGCTTCCGCAATGTGATAGCCCGAGATGGAGACCGAGTAGAAGTTGCGAATTTGATGATCAGTGAAGTACTGCTGAATATCTCCCATGCACTGCAGCGAAAACTCCGTGGAGAAGATGCAGGTATTCTGGCCCTGGTCTTCTTTGAGAATGTCGGCCTGTACCGTGCCGCGCACCGTGGCCACGGTCCGGACTCTGATTTCACGCGACTCGGCCTCGCCTGGCTCACGCCCGTGCGTCTTGCGGAACTCGTCGGTTTGCTGCGCGATTGCAGTCCGCAGAAACATTGCCAGAATGGTGGGCGCCGGGCCGTTGATGGTCATCGACACAGAGGTCTGGGGCGAACACAAATCAAATCCACTGTACAGAACCTTCATGTCGTCCAGAGTGGCGATGGAAACGCCGCTATTGCCGACTTTGCCGTAGATATCGGGTCTCACGTGGGGATCTTCCCCGTACAGTGTCACCGAATCGAACGCCGTGGACAGCCGCTGTGCCGGTTGACCCTCCGAGAGCAGATGGAAGCGCTGGTTGGTGCGCGCCGGGCCACCTTCGCCGGCGAACATACGAGTTGGATCTTCGCCTTCCCGCTTGAAGGGAAAAACTCCCGCGGTGTAGGGGAAACGTCCCGGCAGATTCTCCCGCATCATCCAGTTAAGTAAGTCGCCGTGGTCGTGATAGCGGGGTAGTGCGACGCGCGGAACCACGGTTCCGGAAAGTGTGGTCCGCGTCAACGGCGTGCGGAATTCGTTGCCCCGTACTTTGTAGACAAATTCATCGCCGCTATACTGCTCGCGGGTCGCGGGCCACTCCGCCAGCAACTGCGCAGCCTCCGCGGTGAGTGCGGTCCCCCGCTGTATCGCCTCCTGTTCCAGTGCCGCCGCGGCTTCCGGCAACATCGCAGCAGAGGCTCGCAGTTGTTGCACAGCGCGGGCCACCGCCGCCTGCCGGGCCGCGTATTGATCATATTCCCGAACGCTTTCCGAAATCTCCGCCAGATAACGCAAGCGCGCACCGGGCACAATCTGCGAGGCTTTAGTGGAAACTCTGCCGGCGGACCGCGCCAGGCGCCCCGGTGAAAGCTGCAGCCCTTTGGCCACCAGAAATTCGCTCACACCGTGATACAGCGCGCTCACTCCATCGTCGTTGAACCGCGCCGCGATGGTGCCATACACGGGCATCTCTTCTGGTTTGCTTTGAAATGCCTTGCGGTTCCGCTGCACCTGCTTGCGGACGTCGCGCAGAGCGTCTTCGGCACCGCGCCGTTCGAACTTATTCAGAACCACGATATCCGCCAGATCCAGCATTTCAATCTTTTCCAGCTGACTGGCGGCGCCGAACTCGGGCGTCATCACATAGATCGAAACATCGGCAAGATCGGTGATGGCTGCGTTGCCCTGGCCAATGCCGGCGGTCTCCACAATAATGAGATCGAACCCCGCCGCGCGACAAGCCGCAATTGCGCCCGTGAGTGCCCCGGAAACCTCGCTGCCCTGGTCACGCGCCGCCAGAGACCGCATATAGACCGGCCTCGCGCCATCGGCTGCCGGTCCCAGTGCGTTCATACGGATGCGGTCGCCCAGCAGCGCACCGCCTGTCTTGCGCCGGCTGGGGTCCACCGCCAGTACTGCAATGCGCAGCTTGTCCTGCTGGTCATAACGAAAGCGGCGGATCAGTTCATCGGTAACGCTGGATTTGCCCGCGCCGCCCGTACCGGTGAGGCCCAATACCGGAATTGGATGAATGCCCGCGCGCGGAAAATCAGTTGCCTCCAGCACGCCCTGCTCTACCAGCGTGATTGCCCTCGCAAGCGCGCGCCGATCACCGCTTGCGACGTTCTGCGCCACCGTCAGCGGATCACCGGGCAGATCGTGCCGGGTTCGCCCGATCATATCCGCGATCATGCCCTCCAGACCCATGCGTTGCCCGTCTTGCGGCGAATAGATTCGGGTCACGCCCGCGGCTTCCAGTTCAGCGATCTCCTCTGGCACAATGACGCCACCACCACCACCGAAGACTCTTATGTGACTACCGCCCTCGGCCCGCAGCCGTTCCAGCATGTAGCGATAGAACTCCATGTGGCCACCCTGGTAGGAAGAGATGGCAATTCCGTGGGCGTCTTCCTCCAGCGCGGCGGTCACAATTTCGTCCACCGAACGGTTGTGCCCCAGATGAATCACTTCACAGCCTCCGGCCATCAGCAGGCGGCGAATAATGTTGATGCTGGCGTCATGTCCGTCGAATAAAGCCGTGGCCGTGACCATGCGCGGAGAAGGGGTCCGGTGCCCTGGAGCAATCATTGTGATGACAGCTCCAGGTTACCACTGAAGAATCGCGAATGGTAGGATGCGGCCATGCCTGGATTGACGTGGGACCACACTGAAAACATCGCCCTGGAACTCTACGAGAAGTTTCCCGATCTCGACCCGCTGGCGGTGCGCTATACAGACCTGCTCCGCTGGATTGGTGAACTGCCCAATTTCGCCGACGACCTGACGAAATCCAGTGAAGGCAAGCTGGAGGCGATTCAGATGGCCTGGTATGAAGAATTCAAGGACAACCAGTAGTTATCGGTTCACCCTTGCGCTTCTTCTCGGGTGCGCCCTGGTTGTACCAGCCGTTTCCCAGCAGCCGCCGCGGGCCGCGATTCGGGTTCTTGTGCAGGCTGAGACTGTGCCCGTCTCCGACGCGACCGTACGTGTGAACGGCGTAACCACACGCACAGACTCCAACGGCATCGCCCTTGCCCGTGTTATGCCCGGCACCGTTGAGGTCAGTGTTACAAAAGATGGCTTCGTGCCTGGCGGTACCTCCGTTGTGGTGGATGAAGTCCGCGAATGGCAGATCGTCCTCGAGTTGCAACGCCTGCCGACGGAGCATGAAGAGATCACGGTACATGCCACGCGCACCGAGGGTCGGCTTGCAGATTCGCCCACCAGAGTTGAGGTGCTGGGAGCCGAAGAGATCGACGAAAAAACCATGATGACGCCCGGCGACATCGTGATGATGCTGAACGAAATGGGCGGCCTGCGGGTGCAGACCACCTCTCCGTCTTTGGGTGCGGCCAGCGTAAGGATTCAGGGAATGCGCGGCCGCTACACCCGGTTTCTTGCTGACGGCTTGCCCCTGTTCGGCCAGCAGGGTGGCGGACTCGGCCTCCTCCAGATTCCACCCATGGACCTCGGCCAGGTTGAAGTGATCAAGGGTGTCTCCTCCGCACTTTATGGTGCCGGAGCGATGGCTGGCGTAGTAAACCTGATCTCGCGGCGACCCGGAACAGAGTCGGTCCACGAGCTCCTTTTGAACCGTTCAACGTTGGGTGCGACGGACGTTTCCCTCTTTCTTGCGTCGAAACTATCCACCCATTGGGGCGGATCTGTCCTTGGTAGTGGAGACTGGCAGGCGCACAAAGACACTAATGGTGACGGGTGGGCAGACGTAGCAGGGTATTCGCGCGGCGTCGCGCGGCCACGCTTCTTTCGGGATAGTGGCGACGGGGGAAGCGTCTTCCTCACTGGCGGGATTACCTGGGAAAACCGCAGCGGAGGCACCTTGCCGGGTGCGGTATTACCTGCAACCGGCGCAGCCTATAACGAAGCGCTCGATACGCGCCGCTACGATTTCGGTGGTATCTTCCAGACGTTGATCGGGAAGCGATATGTTGTAACTGCCCGCACGGCTGCATCCTCTCAGCATCACGATCACCGCTTTGGTGAAGTACGCGAACGCGACCGGCACGAAATGTTATTCGGGGAATTGACCATTCGCGGAACTGCGGGCCACCACACCTGGGTGGCGGGCGCGGCAGCCGAACGCGAGGCCTACCGCCCGCTTGACGTGCCACGCTTCGCCTACACGTATGTCACTCCCGGAGTCTTTGTGCAGGACGACATTGTCATCGCCCCGTGGCTTTCGGTTTCGGCCAGTGCGCGAGCCGATTTCCAGAATCAGTACGGAACTTTCTTAAGCCCCCGGCTTTCGGCTTTGTCCCATTGGAAAGGATGGACCAGCCGGCTGTCAGCAGGGCAGGGTTTTTTCGCTCCAACGCCGCTTACTGAAGAAACCGAGGCCGCAGGCCTGTCGCGACTCGCTATTCCAGTCCCGCTGGTGGCTGAGAGGGGTCGCAGCGCATCCTTCGATCTGACTCGCACGTTTGGACCAATCTCCTCGACTGCCACGCTATTCGCATCGAGCGTCAGTCATCCGGTCTTCGTTGGGCGCGATGAGCGTTATCAGATCACCAACCTGCGGGGACCCGCCCGCAATGGCGGCGTCGAACTCCTCAGCACATTCCGGAAGAAGGAGTTGTCGGCCACAGCCAGTTATACGTATGTCCGCTCAACCGAGCCCGAACCTGGCCCGCGCGTGGACACTCCACTAACCCCGCGCCAGGCCTTCGGCCTTACCGGTATGTGGGAGAACAATGACGTCTGGCGGCTTGGCGTGGAGTTCTATTACACGGGTCGGCAGCGGCTGGAGCAGAACCCCTACCGCTCACAATCAGAGCCCTATATCCTCTTCGGTTTTCTTGCCGAGCGGAAATTTGGAAAGTTTCGGCTGTTTCTGAACGCCGAAAACCTCGGAGATGTCCGACAAACCCGCTGGAATCCACTTCTGCGGCCAGGCCGGGGAGTGGATGGCCGCTGGACGGTGGATGCCTGGGCCCCGTTGGATGGCCGGGTGTTCAATGGCGGCATCCGCTTCAGGTTTTGAGTAATGCCCCAGATCGCAGAGCGCCACTAACTTCAATTTAACCTGTTAGTTTGAAACGAAATTCCAATCGTATTCCCATTTCGCGAGGAGACTATCCTGCATTCGCTTCGCGTCCGCTTTCGTCTTGCAGGCGCAAGCGTGATACCAGATGTGCCAGCCGTCTTTGAGGTGCCGGTCGATGCGCTTTGACAGGTGCGATCCATCCCGTCCGTAGCGTGTCATCCGACTTTTCTCGTTATTCGTTTCCCCGACGTAGTGCCATTCGATTCCGCCCCCGCGCGGGCCGCCAGTCCCGATCTCATAACAGGCCGGTCCGTCATGGTCTAAGGTGGCGTCGAACCATTCAGTCTTGAAGGCGAGCAGTCCTGGACTCGTCCATCCCATCCCTTCCATGTACCCCCATTGTGTTAAGCTTTTCACCGTCCCATGCAGCCGCCGATCCACGTCACGGGCGACCCAAACATCGACCTCATTATTTTCGTCGTCGGGCTCCTAATCGCCCTCTACTGGTTCCGGGCGCTCCGCCTTGCTCGTCAAGGGGCGAGGCTTTTTCTTTGTAATCTCGCAAAATCAATTGTCGTATTCTGTTTTTCCGCAGTTGGCATGACCTCACTCGCGCACATGGAACCAAAGCAGTCCGAGGTGCTTTCATTTATCGTCGCCTTCATTGTGTTTGTCAGGTGGCAGAACCAAAAACGCTCCCGCTACATTTCTCAGAAAACGAAACGAGCGGTCATCGCGCGGGATCTCAAAGGGGAGAAATACGATTCGTCGAAACATCACATCGACCATGTTTGGCCGTTCGCACGAGGGGGTAGCCACACAGAGGACAATCTCCGCGTGATTGAGAAAAAGAAGAACTTGCAGAAGGGAGCCAAACGCCCCGGCATGCGGGACATGTGGTGAGCTACTTTTTCTTAGGTGCTTTCCGCATGTGCGCCTTCGAGCGAGTGCCGTCTTTTTTGACCCGTCCGCTCACCGCAATCTTCTTATCTTCTTTTGAAACGGCATTGCCAAAGAGGACACCGGCAAGCAAAGGTATAAGTGGTATCGGCATGATGCCGAAGATGTTATCACACGGAGTTGGAACGATAGTGAGTGCATGATCCACCGCCGTCTCGAACGTCTGGTCAAAGCGAATATGATGGTCCACTCGGTATACTGCCTGAACCACTACATGCTTCTGACTCGCTGGCAGTAGAAGCAAACAGGCGGATGGCTGGATCCGCGAGCGGGTTTCAGCGGGCGTCTGCGGCCACGCAATGGCGGGCCGTCTTTTGTGAGCGGCGCAGTCCCGCAGAAAAAGATTGATCAGGTTCTGGTAAGGCATCCCCAGTTCGGCGGCCATTTCCTTGAAGTACTCGACCGATGAATTGTCCAGGCGGATTGTGATGGGGCGCTTCAACAGCTTGGCGTAGGGGTTCTTGCGGGATTTCGAGAAATCGTATTCTGCTATCATCCTGAACTCCGATATGTCTTCTCACCATCACGCAACGCGCCTGATAACTGAACCCCGGCAGGAGACAGTCAGATTATTCCCGATCCGTCGACTACGCGCCGGCGCCCAGCACCAGACCCGACGGCAGATCTTCGCCAAAGATGCGCCCCAGTGAACGTTCGTCGCGATCCGCTTCGCCCTCCAGCTGCGCGATCATTCCCGCATCCGTCAGCCGCGCGCGCGCCAGGGCGAAAGCCGGAGCGGGAACATCGCGGACCGGGTCGCCCGTGCGCCGTGCCAATGACACCAGGGCGTCCTCCGCCTTCGGCACATTGGCCAGAGCTTCAATCCACCGCGAAGCCACAGATGCCGCCAGCACCAGATTCGCCGGTCCGTAGAACAACTGCCGCGCGCCCAGGCGTCCCAGGCACCACAGCACGGTGTCGTGGAAGCCGGTTAGCTTCGCCTGCTTAATCAGGGAATCACCCAGTTGAATACGATTGGTAGCGGGCGTCAACTCCATCGCCGCCGCCGTGCGCCACATCTCCCGCTGCAGGCTGCTGTTGATGCGCTGCGGCTTTTGCCCGGACCTGGGTACCAGGAAAGGCAGCAGGCGCTGCACCACGTCAGCCTGCTGATTGCGGTTCATGCCCCCGGCCAGGCGGCCCCAGAAAATCCACCAGTCGATCTCATTCTGCGTCTGGTTAGCAAACGCCGCGCCTGCCGGGTACATACGGCGGGCCTGTTCAATGCGGAATTCATCGCCAAGGTATCCGAAACCGGGCCGCAAACAGAATCCGGCCAGGTTCAGCCAGCGGACCTCCATGGCGGCACCACGCTTGCGCCCTTCAATGTTTTCCAGAAAGACGTCGGCCAGGCGGCGGGCAACATCCACAGGCCAGGTATTGCGGCCCAGCGCCAGCGTCGCTTCCAGCCTTGCCGGTAGTTCTTCCGGGGCAATATCGCCGCGAACAAAGGTGGCGCGCACCAGTTCACAAGCGGCATCCACAACTTCCGTAGCCACCACGGCTACCGGGCGACGCGACGCCGGGGCTTCGGTGGCCTTCACTTTACGCAACTGGAATTGCAAACGCCAGCGGTTCTCGCTGACCTTCGAATCGCACCATGTTTCCAGCGTGCCGGTTTCCGTGAGGCGCGCGCCCAGCTTAACCGGAACCATGCGCTCCCCACCCTTGCCAAAGCGGATCACGGCTTCCAGCGGTGCGTGCTGGTGAATGTCTTCGCCGGGCGCGAATTCCACAACCTCGCCCGGCTTGTCTTCAGTGCGCGTCAGCGAACTCAGCAGCCGGAATGCCACGGGCTTATTCGCCACCAGTTGCAGGTCATCGCGATCCACTTCCACCGTGGCACCCTCTTCGGCGCCACGAGGCACCAGACAGACCGCGGTCGTGTCACTGAGTCCCACATAATAGGCGCGAGGCAATCCGCCGCGCACCAAAACACCCTGGCCGGTGGAACGCACCCAGGAGTAATAAGCGGCACCGCTGGCCACGGCAAGATCCAGATCGCGATTTTCGAACACTTCGGGTCGCTTGCCATACCAGTTCGCAAGAATGTCGGCTACGCGCTCGCGCAAAATGTCGGGAATGAAAAAGCCACCGTTGAACAGGATCGCGTCGGGCTGTTGACCGGCGGATTCCAGGAAGGCCCAAAGGTGGCGGCTAATCGCAGGGTCGGCCACGTAGGGCAGACCCGACTCGCGGAACATGTTCTGCGTCTGTTTTTCGTCTTTGGGGTGTTCACCGGCTGGGGTCACAGGCAGGAAACCATCCAGCGCCAGTTCCAGAGCTTCAGCGCGCGTGATCGTGGTCTTCAGCGAACCGCCAATCAGCGACGATCCGCCGCCGGCCACCGTAATATCCACGCTTTCGCGACGCGCGTCGTTCAGCAGAAGTTCCTTGGCCGCCGAGCACTGCCGCCGTAAACCAGTTCGCTGCCGGATGGAAAGCGGTTTGCCGATCTTGGTTTCGGCCAGCCACGCAAGCGTGAGATCCAGGTTATCGCCACCCAGCAGAAGGTGCTTGCCCACCGCGGTGCGGGTGAAATCGATCTTGTCGCCGTCGCGCGAAACCTTAATCAGCGAAAAGTCGCTGGTACCGCCGCCCACGTCGCACACCAATACCACCTGGCCGTCAAACAGCAGTTTGCGCGACCGTTCCAGGTTGTTGGCGATCCACGAATAAAAGGCGGCAGCCGGTTCTTCCAGCAAAGTCAGACGGGTAAGTCCGGCATCCGCTGCGGCTTTCACGGTGAGTTCGCGGGCTTCCTCGTCGAACGACGCGGGCACGGTCAACACCAGATCGAGCTCGGCCAGCGGCGGATTCCCGGCACGATCCCACGCATCTTTTATATGCCCGATCAAACGCGCCGAGACTTCGACCGGCGACAAAACGCGTCCGCCTTCGCCCGCTTCCCACGGGAGAATTTTTGCGGTGCGGTCAACTTCCGGATTCGACAGCCATGACTTCGCACTGTGTACCAGGCGCGAGGGCACAATTGCTCCCTGCTCGCGGGCATACACCCCCACCGGCTGGCCTTCTTCCAGATACAGAAAGGAGGGCAGCGTGCGGCGCGCTTCGGTACGGTTGGCCGCCACCAGTTGCGGGATTTCGAAGATGTGGATGGGCGGAAAGCTGGTGTCTTCGGCCTGGGCGGGGTCTACCCACGCCAGTGCCGAATTGGTGGTGCCGAGGTCGATGCCTGCGCAGATTCCCGGCACGGTGCTATTCCACTTCGATTTCGGGCGGTGCCAGCAAAGTCAGATCGTCTTTGGGATTGACCTTCGGCAGGGTGGCTGTAGATGCTCGCCAGCCCTTGTGACGGAGCAGGCCGCCCGTGGGCTTGCCGGTGGCGGGAACGTTGCCCACGTAGCGGGCCCTGGCGGCGGTTGGGTCAGAGGCAGAGACCGGGGTGCCTTCCACGGCGTCGATCACGGGCACAGGGGCAAAGTGGCGCAGCAGCGCGGCATGCGTCTTCTCATGGAGTTCACGGACCGCGCCGCCCACCTGATCGTCACTATAAGAGGTGATGTCTTCCATGAAGAAATCGAGGATGCGGCCTTCCTGCTGTAGCATGCCCAGCAGTTGCAATGCACCGTCTTCGGGGCGTGAAGCAGGAGGCGGCGGGGGTGCAGGCGCAGCGGGTTTGGCCGCCGCCGCTGGAGCAGGCGGGGTGGGCGCAGGTTTGACAGGCGCGGTGCCGCGCTTCATCAGGCCAAGGTCCGCGAGCAGGGCAACGGACAGGCTGCCGCCGAACAGTAGCGCAAAAAATGCGCGAAATGCCAACAGGATTTGATTCAAGGTGGGAGGGGCTCCGAAACCAACAGGATAGCAGGAAGCCCGTGTGGTGACAGAGAAACGGAAGTCGGCAGGATTCCATTAGCCAGGAGTCGGGCCGGGAGAGCAGAAGGACCCTTAGCTGAATGCGCGTCCAGGTGGCAATTTCCCAGAAGGGGACTTCTGGACGATTAACGGCACGAAGCCGACTGGCGAGATTAATCTGGATTGAATGCCAATGGATGCAAAGTATACGATCAATATGAAGTTAAGGCGACTGCCAGTCACAATCCGTATATTTGCGATCTAAGGGTGAAAGCTTCTTCCGATCCTTCCAAAATCGTGCAAGTCGCTTTTCTCGTCTCAGGGTCGTCGATCGAACCGCGACTAACAATGGAAGACTGCTCACTGGTTGCTTTCAGGACTGCAATCTGTTCGGCGTCTGAAAGGACGGCGATATTCGCGTTGTGAGTAACAATTATCACTTGCCTTCTTTCTTTCGCCCGTCTTAACACGGGGATGAGACTGGAATATATGAATTCGCTGTCCAGATTGTCTTCTGGCTGATCGATTAGAAGCGGATCCGTACTTTCGGACGACCCTCTGTGCCAACATGACTGAGACATCTTGTGTGACCGCAATTAGTGAGGGCGGGAAAGAGAATCAGCATGGCAACGATGAACGGTACTGCCAGACCGGTTACACAAGGGAAGGACAACTCAGACTGGCTGTTGGGTGA
>JBBROK010000050.1:0-21348 GCA_038229475.1 Bryobacterales bacterium
ATAACCCAGGTGCTTTCACAGCAGTCATTCCAGGCGTAGATGGCGGTGCCGTCACCGTCGACACGATCATTGCCGCAACCGGTGCCGTACGCAACGCTGCCGCGCCCGCCAACGTCGGAGTCGCCGCCGTCCTCGTCTCCGTCGACGGACTCACCCGGACTCTCACCAACCGCATCAACCTGCCCGATAACCAGTTCGCCATTGTGGTTGCCGATTCCCTCACCAATCCGCAGCAGGTTGTGCTCGCGATTCTCAAAACCAACGGGGAAAAAGTATCTGCTACGCCTTTGCCCGCCGGCTGGGTTCCGCTGCTGGGCCCCGCGGCACCTGCCGTCAACAATCCGAATCCGGCAGCAGGCGGTGTTGGCGGCGCAGTGCCCGGCCTCGCTTTCTACATCGCGGAAAACAAGCAGGTCTATCTGGCCGCCAAACGCCCGGACGACACTGCCCATGCCTTCATCGCATTTCCCCTCGATGCCTCCGGCCCTGCTGTAGTGGCAATGCCCGATGGCTGGTTTCTCGCCGCGTGCACCCCGAACATCCGTACTTACAATTTTGTGATGGGCCGCAAGCTCGCGCTGTTTGGATCGAACTCGGGCACCAATACGTTCCTGGCCTCCTGCCCTTCCACCGGTTTCATCCTCGTAGATCTCTTGTCCGGCGCGCTCACGACATCTGCCTTGCCGCCCAATTCCGATATGGTGATCGGCGCGGCCGCAGGCAGCTTCAATGATTTCCTTTATGCCACCAATCTCAACGGCGCGGGCGCAAGCCGGATGGCGTCGTCGATCTTCGTGCTGGATGGCGCCGATTTCTCTACTCTCCGCCTCGACGTACCGGCTGGCCTGGCTGGCTTCCAGGCGCCCACCACAATTCCTGTAATGGACAGCCTTGTCGCCGCCGCGCAGAAACGCGCCGCCGGAGATTCCGGCTTCGTCTTTTTTGACCTTGCGCAGGGAGCAGTGCGGCAATTCGCCCTGCCCGATGGCTTCACTACCGCAACGCTCGCCGGCTTCTTTCCCGCCACCCGAAAGCTGGTAGCCCGCGCCATGGCCGCTGATCGCCGAACCAGCTTCATTGTGTACGATATCGCCACCGGTACTGCAACTCCGGTGCCCAATCCCGATGGCGTTGCCTCTCTTGCCGCGCGGCCTGGTGCGGCAGCATCACCGCGGTTGCTGGTCGCTAATGCCAACACCAACACCATCTCCGCGGTAGGCTTCGACGCCGATGGCAACCAGGTGGGCGTGGTGACGGTTCGCATTCCTTAGTTTCGAATGTCGAGCCACAGGCGGAGGGCTTCATCAATCACGACGACGTCACCGCGCAACATAATAAGCATGATGGCAAGATCCCCCGACCGTTTTCAGGCACAATAGGGAATGCACAATCGCCGTCAGCATCTTCAGGGCCTGCTTGGCAGCATCGCACTCGGCGCCGTCGCTTCCGACGCCACCGCCGCCAATCCAAATGTTGCCTACGGCCAGGCCACTCTGCCCACCAGCATCCGCTCGCGCTTCATCGACAACGTGAACGGCCTTCGCGTTCACCTGCTGGAAGCCGGTTTCGAAACGCCCAACCGCCCCTGCGTGGTCTTTCTTCATGGCTTCCCCGAACTCGCTTACAGCTGGCGCAAGGTGATGGTGCGCCTGGCCGAAGCCGGTTATCATGCCGTCGCCGCCGATCAGCGCGGATTCGGCCAAACCACGGGCTGGGACGCAAAGTTCGAAGCCGACCTTACTTCGTTCAGCACCCTCACCATGGTGCGTGATGCGCTCGCGCTGGTTGCCGCACTAGGCTATCGGCAGGTCGACGTGGTGGGTCATGATGCCGGTTCCCCCATCGCGGGCTGGTGCGCGCTGGCGCGGCCCGATGTCTTCCGCTCGGTGGCCATGATGAGCGCTCCGTTCGGTGGCCCGCCTGCGTTCCCTGTGCGCCCCGCCCCCTCGGTGGGGCCATCGGTAGATGACCAGCTTGCCGCACTGCCGCGACCGCGCAAGTATTACCAGCGCTACTACACCACGCGCGAAGCAAACAATGATATGCGTAATGCGCCGCAGGGCCTGCCTGCTTTCTTCCGCGCCTACTATCACTTCAAGAGCGCCGACTGGAAACAGAACCAGCCGTTTCCGCTGCAAGCCCGCACCGCCGCGGAAATGGCAAAAATGCCCGCTTATTATGTGATGGACCTGAAGAAGAACATGGCTGAGACAGTGGCTGAAGTCATGCCCACCGCAGCCGAAATTGCCGCCGCGAAATGGTTCACCGATGAAGATGTGGCGGTCTACGCTTCGGAATACGGACGCGTCGGTTTCCAGGGCGGGTTACAAGGTTATCGCCGTGGCCTCGATCCGCGTAACAATGCGGAACTGCTGACTTTCTCGGGTCGGACCATCGATGTACCATCCATTTTCATTTCCGGCAAGAGCGACTGGGGCGTCTACCAAACTCCTGGCGCGGCAGATAATATGCGAACCAAAGCCTGCACAAAGATGGTGGGCTTCCATCTGTTGGAAGGGGCAGGGCACTGGGTGCAGCAGGAACAGCCCGAAGAAGTCAGCCGCCTGCTGGTTGGTTTTTTAAGGGCTAAAGGCTAAAGGCTGAATTGCTCACAAAAATCAACTTTGTATTGCAAAGTGCTCCGCGCTCGGATATAATTCGAGCTTGATGGCAACCATCCGGCCCATTCGCGTCACCGAAGAACCCATCGGCCTGCACACCCAGGCCATGGACAATCTGCGCTACATCCGCAGCACCATGGAGAACGCGGGCTCCTTCACCGCAGTGCCTGGAGTAGGCGGTATGGTCATGGGCGCCACTGCTCTCTTCGCCGCCTTCGCCGCTCATTTCGCGGTCAACCATCAAGCCTGGATGGCCATATGGGGTGCGGAAGCCGCCCTCGCTTTCGTCATCGGCATGTCATTCGCCTGGCGCAAGGCGGAACGTGGCGCAACGCCTTTGCTCTCCCGTCCCTTCCGCCGTTTCGCGCTCGCCATGGCACCCTCTTTTGTGGCAGGCACGGTGCTCACTATTGAGCTGGAACGGGCCGGACTCCAGCACTTCATGCCCGCTACCTGGCTGCTGCTCTATGGTGTTGGCGTGGCCTCGGCCGGGGCTTTTTCGGTTCGCGTGGTTCCACTCATGGGCGCATCATTTCTGCTGTTGGGTACGGTCGCAGCCTTCGCGCCGGCATCCTGGGCCACGCCTCTGATGGCAGCCGGCTTCGGCGGGCTCCACATTTTGTACGGCTTCATTATTCAAAGGAATTATGGCGGCTAATATGGCGAAGCAAAACACCGTCCTGAAATCCAGCCAGCGTCTTGTGCTCGCCGGCGGTGCCACGCGCGCACTTGACCGCGTGATTCATGAACGGCTCCGTCTCGGCATCGTCAGTGCCCTGGCTGTCAACGAAAGCATGACTTTCAACGACCTCAAGCGTGCCCTTGGCGCAACCGACGGCAACCTGAGCGTCCACGCCCGCAAACTGGAAGACAGTGGCTACATCGTGTGTGAGAAGAAGTTTCAGGGCCGCGTCCCCTGCACCGAATACCGGCTCAGCCCGCAAGGTCGCGCCGCCCTCGAAGGCTACCTCACTCACATGGAAGCCCTGATCCGCGCCACCCGTCACCAATAATTTTTTTTTACCCATTCACTTTATGACACAAAGTCACTTTCACGTCGCCCTGATTATGGATGGCAATGGCCGCTGGGCCACCCGCTCTGGCTTGCTTCGCGTGGCTGGCCACAAAGCCGGTGCTGACGCCCTGCGCCGCATTGTAGAAGCCGCCCCCGAGTGCGGCATCACCGTGCTTTCCGCCTACGCCTTTTCTGCCGACAACTGGACCCGGCCACAGGGCGAAGTCAGTGCTCTGATGACTCTGCTCACCTGGCATCTCGATGCCGAATGCGAGCGCCTGCTGGCGGCAGGGGTTCGCACCAGCATCATCGGTCGTCGTGACCGTATCCCTCGCCGCCTGCTGAATGCCATCGAGCGCACGGAGCGCGCCACCGCAAGCTGCGAACGGCTTCACTTCCGTCTGGCCATCGACTATTCCTCACGCGACGCCATCCAGCGCGCTGCTCTGGAAGGCCCCCTGGCACCGGTGTTCGAGGAGAAATCGCCGCCCGTCGATCTGTTGATTCGCACCGGTGGCGAACAGCGGCTCAGCGACTTTCTGCTCTGGGAATCGGCCTATGCCGAACTGCTTTTTGTGCGAACGCTATGGCCCGACTTCGGCCCTGCCGGGCTGCTCAACGCCGTCGCCGAATTTCAAAGACGGGACAGACGATTCGGAGGACTGCCCGTTCCCCCGCCACCGGCTACCGCCGTGGAACGCTGGCTGCGCTGACATCAGTCAATGGATCAAATCCGCACCATCATCGAGTGGATCTCGCGCGGTGTTGAAATTACTGCGGCCTCCATCATCGCTTTGGCGGCAGCAAGTGCCGCATGGCAGGCGTTGAAGACCTTCTTCGCCCGCGCCCATTCTCCTGAGGCCACTGTTGCGATTCGTCTGGAACTGGGCCGCTGGCTGGCCCTCGCCCTGGAATTTGCCCTGGCCGCCGATATTCTTCACACCGCAATAACCCCCACGTGGGACGAAATTCTGAAGCTGGCCGCCATCGCCGCGCTCCGCACTGCCCTCAACTATTTCCTGGGTCTTGAAATCGCCCGCGAGGCGGTACCGGCGAAGGTTCCTGATCCGCTATTCCGGTCCGAAGGCCAGTAATACATTGCCCGGCACTCCTCCGTTGCGCGGATAGCCGGAACTGATGAACACCATGCCGTTCACCACTACGGCACCCGGACCGTCAATGGAGCCACCCCGGCCCGTGACGCCGTTCACGGTTGCGAAATCGCGCATGGTGTTGAAGTCCCACAGCAGCCTGCCGTCTTCGGTCGCGTGCGCCCGAATGTGCCCGTCCGTGGAAGTGGCAAATACCGCACCGGGAATTCCCGTCACCGCGCCAGGTTGTGACGGACTACAGCCCAGCGGTGCGCCCGCCGGACACGGCGTCGGTGCCACCTGCCACTCTTGTTTGCCATCCGCCACCCGCAGCGCAGTCAGGCCTCCTCCGGTATTCGGATCCAGCACAGATCGGCGCGGGTCGGCCTGATTGGTCTGCCGCAGACGTTTGATGTCAGACACCGCGGCAAAAACCCGCTGTCCGTCGGTGGCCATGCCCCACTGCACGCCGCCGTTGGTACCACCCACGCCCACCCGCGTCTGCCACACCACTTCGCCTTTCTTTGCGGGATCAAGCGCCCACACGATCCCCGATTTTTGTCCGGCCAGCAGCAGTTCGCGGCCATCGGTTGCGTGGGTGAGAATGGTCGACGACCCGAAATCGAAATCTGGCCCGCAGGTCGCGCAGGCACCGCTATAAACATCCGCTTCGGTCAACTGTCGGGACCACACAATTCGGCCGGTCGTGATATCCAGAGCCACCACGGCGTCGCTCAAATCTGTGGCCGGTTTGGAATAGTTGTCTCCGGTGGCCACATAGAGCAGCTTGCGTTTCGCGTCCACCGTGGGCGCAGACCACACGCCCACGCCGGAAGGCCCCCAATTCGGCGTGCCGCGCGGGCTGGTGCCGTTCTCCACCGGAACGTCCGTCATATAGGTCTTCCACAACTGGCTGCCATCGCGGATGCGCAGCGCCACCACGCTGCCGCGGAAAGTGCAGCAGGCGTAGCCCGCGTCAGAGGCGCGCGTTTCCTCCCATGAGGCTACCGGCACATACACGGTGTCGCCCAGCACGGCCGGCCCGCCCGTGAGCCGGGTGGAATCGTGGGTTTCCACGTGTACTTTCCATAGCAGTTTGCCGCTCTCGGCTTCCACCGAATAGAACCACCCGGTCATATCGCCAAACAGGAGCGCATGCCGGTTGCCTGCCGGAGCCATCACGATGGACGACCGTACCGGCCCATTGGCCTGAAACACCCACTGCAGGCAACCGGTGTCGGCGCGCATGGCGTGGATGAGTCCGGCCGCGCTGCCCACGAATACCTGGCCATCAATAACGGTAGGCGGCGCGAACGCGGTGACATCGCCGTCGAAGCCGAAGGCCCATTTGAGCTTCAATCCGCGAACCTGTTCCAGACTAAGTCTGGCGGCATCTGCGGTTTGAAAGCGCGCATTGTTCCCGCCGTTGTTCTCACCCGGGCTCCAGCCGTTCCACGCCGTTTTCGGATTAGCCGCCAGTTTTACATTGCGGTCCGCGCAAAACGCTGCCGCAGGCGGTCCGCTGATGGCGGCATCGGTTCCCAGATACGACGCGACTGCCTTGCGATCCTCCCCGCTCATGGTGAACGCGATGGCCATCATGGCTCCGGAGTTGAGTGCGCGCAGGATTCTCGCCGAGGGCATCTTCTGCAGCGCGCCGCGCGGCGGAATCCGGTCGGTGGTCTGTTCGTGGCAAACCGAACAGCGCTGCAGGTAGACGGCTTCTCCGGAAGGGGCGGCCAGGGCGACCAGCGGGAACAGCAGGTAAGCGACAAACCTCATGGGCCGAACGGTATCACAGCGGGTGAAGTGTTGTCCAGCGAGAGCAAAAAAACAAGACCAAAGTGCTTACTGCGCACCCGCTGATCACCGTAGAAAAGAAAACTGTGCGCGCCAGCGAGCCACAGGGTAAGGTCGGGCGACCGGGGAAGGTGACGGGGTAAATCGCCACTGCATTTAGGGTGGGCTAAAGTAAGAGCGGAACTCGTGATGACCTGGACAGGTTGTTCTCTCGTAGAAACAAAGCTGGACGTGCAGCGCGGACGTGCCGTGCTGAAGGGCACGCGGATGCCAGCCGATGACATCATTGAAAACTGGGAAGCTGGCGTCGACGAGTGCGACATCGCGGAGAACTTTCAGTTGCCGGTCGAACAAGTGAAGGCCATCCTGTCCTACGCGGCAACCCATCTGAATACTCCGCGTCCTGTTCGATAAAAACGTACCCTACCCGCTGAAGCGGTATCTGGTGGACTATCAGGTAAAGACCGCCGAAGAGGCGGGCTGGGCGCAAATCTCTAATGGCGAACTGATCCACAGCGCGGAACAGGCGGGTTACGAGATATTGCTCACATGTGACCAGAATGTCCGCTACCAGCCGATCCTCACGAACCGAAAAATTTCCATGATCGTCCTTGGATCAAATATCTGGTCCGGTGTCCGGCTAAAAATCACGGAGATCACGTCGGCGTTGGCCAGAGTGTCGCCGGGATCGCTCAAACTTCCGGTAAATTGAAACGCTACCTGCCGTTTTACGCCTCGAATACGATACTGGCTTCGTGCTTGCGGCAAGTGTCTATAAAGGATCGCGGAATACGGACTGGACGCCCAGTGCGCGTACACATCAGATCCTTCACCTCTCCGGTGCGGGGCCGGTCGTCGATTATGCTGTAGGAAGTATAAGCTGGCATTAGATTCTGGTGCCGTTGCAGGTCGCGCCCCCTTGGAGACATGCACCCGCAATCACGGTCCGGATCTGCCACCAGATCTAATGGAAAAATCTTCAGGGCAACCTTGGAGGGACTGTGAACATGTTTCGAAGGCTGACGTGTTTTTGTATTTCTGTGGCAATCGCCGCGGTGATTGCGGTCTGTGCGGTCCCTGCCATTGGGCAGACGACGGGGCCCGTTGCATGGCAAAACGACCTGACCTCCGTCAGCCCCGCGGATTGGAATTACGACTTCGCGGCTCATCTTCTGGAACGGGCGGGATTCGGAGGAACGCCCGGGGAAATCCAGGCGCTGGCGAAAATGACACCGGCACAGGCAATCGCTCGCCTGGTCCGGTTCGAAGGGACCGATGTCAGCCAGTTGCCCCCATTCGATCATTCCGGCATCCACGACTCCGGGCTCGAACCCTTTCCTCCCAGCCGGCCAGCCGTCACGGACATGGCGAAAGAGAAAGGCGAGGCGCTGGGCATTAAGGTCAAACCCAGCGGAAATCGTCGCCTCCAGCCCGTGGTGGATGAGTTCTTCTACTGGCTGCGTGCCAGCTCGCTCGAAACCAACCGCGTCTCCTACTGGTGGGCCAATCGGATGCTGGACAGCCCCCGGCCGCTCGAAGAAAAGATGGCCTTGTTCTGGCACGGCCACTTCGCCTCTAATGAAGCCAAGGTCCGGGACTACCGGAAGCTTTTAGGGCAACTGGAGATATTCGAGAAACAAGGCCTGGGCAATTTCAGAGACCTCACGGTAGCCGTGGCACAGAGCCCGGCGATGTTGTCGTTCCTCGATGCGGGCGTGAATGTAAAAGGTGCCTCCAACGAAAACTTCGCGCGGGAAATCATGGAGCTGTTCACCATGGGGGTGGGCAACTACACGGAGAAAGATATCCGCGAGGCCGCGCGGGCCTTCACCGGCTGGAATTTTGTGGATGTGAACTTCGTCGCCAACAAAGCACAGCACGACGACGGCGAAAAGACAGTTCTCGGCAAGACTGGTAACTTCGATGGTGTCCAGGTGGTTGACATCATCATGGAACAGCCCTGCACCGCCGACTATATCGCAGGCAAGATTTACCGTTACTTCGTCCGGCAGGATCTCTCGCCCGAGTTACAGAAGCAGTTGGGTGCGACGCTCAGGCAGTCTCGCTACGAGATCCGGCCGCTGCTCGAAAAGATCTTTCTCTCGCGGGATTTCTACAGCCCGGCGTCGGTTGGCACACAGATCAAGAGTCCCGTGGAACTGGCGGTCTCGACGTACCGGAAGCTCGGCCTCACTAACGTTCCCGGCGTTCCGGACTTCAATTCGGCCACCGGGGCGCTCGGCCAACAGATCTTCGCCCCACCGACCGTGGCAGGCTGGGCGGGTGGTCAGAGTTGGATCACTCCGGGTCTGCTCCTTGAGCGTGCCAATTTCGCACGCGATATTCTGTTCCCCGACATCAGCTTCCTGCCGCCGGACAGGTATACCGGCGGTGGAGAGGTTCGCCGGGTCGCGGAGCGCATCCGCCACGGCATGGACATTTCGAGTGCAACCATGGACGAAACCAAAAATCGCGTTATGGCGGAATCCAATAAGAACGCCGACCGGGACGAAGAGTTCAACACCCGTTACGGCAGTTTCCGCGGCTCGCAGATGGCTATCGAGAGAGTGAAGGCCATTCCACGCGACACGGCGCGGGTCAGCCTCGCGCGGATGGTATTGGCCGAAAACCCGAAGAATACGACGCAGGTTGTCAACTTTCTGATCCACCGCTTCATGCGCGTCCCGCCAGGTGTGGAGGCGCGCCAAAAACTAATTGCGTTTCTCAACCGGGAGCTCGGTACAGCGGACATTTCCGTGGCTCAATCCTATTTAGAGGACCCGCTGCGGATGCTCCTGCACCTGATCATGAGCCAGCCAGAGTATCAATTGGGTTGAAGGAGCCTTCTGAAGGAGCCCACCATGAAGAAGAACCATTTTTTGTTCTCTCAGTCAAGCCGGCGGGACCTGTTACGTGCCGGCATGTATGGCGTCTGCGTGAGCGCAGGCGCGAGCCTGCCGATCCCCGCCTTCGGGCAGGCTGCCGCTGCGCTGGCGGCACAAGCCAAAGCAGATGGCAAGATTCTCGTGGTGCTTGAGCTCTCCGGCGGCAACGACGGCCTCAACACGCTGGTTCCTTACGGAGACGACGCTTATTACAAGCTACGGCCCAATCTCGGCATTCCGAAGAAGGGCGTCCGCTCCATCGACAACCATTTCGGTTTCAGCGGTGGGATGGCCGGATTCGAACGGCTTTACAAGGACGGCAAGCTGGCGATCGTCCACGGCTGCGGATACGAAAATCCGTCGTTCTCGCATTTCACGTCCATGGCGTACTGGCACACTGCTGCGCCCAACAGCGGCGAGCCGTACGGCTGGGTTGGCCGCCTCGCCGATGCCATGGCACCCGATGCACCCGCGAATTATATTGTGAATATCGACGCGCGGCAATCACTCGCGGTCCGCAGCAAAACGCATGTTCCAGTGGTGTTCGACGACCCGGCCAGGTTCTCGCAGGAGAAATTCTACAATGAGCGGGACGTTCTTGATTCTGTACCCAACACTGCGAAGGTAGAGAATCCCTCGCGGCGATTCCTTCTCGACACGGCGAGGAGCGCGAAGAACGCCTCCACGCTGGTCCGGGAAGCCTGGACCAAATATCACTCGCCGGTGGACTATGGCGTGGTTGGCCTCGACCTGCCCAAAGTAGTGGCACTGATTGACGCGGGAATGCCCGCGCGACTCTATTACACTGCATACCGCAACAACGCGTTCGATACGCACGTCTTCCAGAGCGATTTGCACAAACGGTTGCTGACATATGCGTCCGATGCCGTTTCAGCATTTATGCAAGATCTGGAACGGATTGGCCGTGCTGACGACGTGGTAGTCATGGTCTTCTCGGAGTTCGGCCGCCGCGTTCCGGAGAACGTCAATCTCGGAACGGATCACGGCACCGCGAACCTGATGTTTGTAGCAGGGAAGAACGTGAAGGGTGGGCACTACGGCACCGTTCCAAGCCTGACTAAGCTCGACGCGGGCGATAACCTGATTTATACGACGGACTTCCGGAGAGTCTACGCGACCATGATATCCGGCTGGCTTGGGTTCCGCGACACACGCCAGTTGCTGAACGGGGACTTCGAGGCATTCGATTTATTCCAGCAGCGCACGGCGTGAGCAGCACATCAAAACTGTAAGGAATCAATTTCTTGAATAATACCGGAGTCGCCGCGAAGCTGTGGTTTGCGAGTCTCTCTCTTGTGTTGCTGGGCTTGGCGACGGTTCCGGCTCCGGCTCAGGTGACCGCCGGGATTTCCGGACAAGTGAAAGACACATCCGAAGCGGCTGTTCGCGGCGCAACTATCACGGTCAGGAGTCGGGAGACCGGAGCGCAGCGGGTTGTTACCAGTGATGACACGGGGAATTTCAGACTCCTCTCGCTTCCCCTGGGGCTGCAGGAAATCAAGGCGGAGAAAGAGGGCTTTAAAGCAGCAGTCCGGACGGGAATCAATTTGGAAGTCGGACAGGAAGTGGTCGTCAATCTAAGGCTTGAGGTTGGAGCGGTGGCGGAGACGATAATCGTTCTCGAAGAAGCCGCTGTCGTAAATGCTACAACGGCTTCGGTTTCGGGAATGGTGGGAGAGCGCAACGTGAAGGAGTTGCCCCTGAACGGGCGCAGCTTCGACAACCTGATTGCACTCAACCCCGGCACGATTAACTATACGTCGCTGAAGAGCCCAAACACTACGACCAGCGACGGCAGCAGCTTCTCTGTGGCCGGGCGTCGTCCGGGCGACAACCTGTTCCTTCTGAACGGCGTGGAATACACCGGGACGAGTCAACTGGCGGTCACGCCCGGTGGCGTGAGCGGGTACCTTTTGGGAATCGATGCGGTTCGGGAGTTCAATCTCATGACCGATACGTACGGTGCCGAATACGGAAAACGATCGGGAGGTCAGGTCGCTATTGTGACGCAATCCGGCTCAAACTCCGTGCATGGCTCGGTCTTCGGGTTCCTCCGTAACAGCGCATTGGATGCACCCGGCATTTTCGACCGGGAAAAGGTCCCGCCTTTCCGTAGAAACCAGTTCGGCGGCGCGCTGGGGGGGCCGCTGAAAAAGGATCGCTTGTTCCTGTTCGGCAACTACGAAGGGTATCGGCAGTCGCTTGCGGTAAGCAACGTCAGCACTGTTCCCGACGAGCAGGCCCGCCTCGGCCTGCTGCCCAACGCCGCGGGCGTTTATACGCAAGTAGCCAATCTGAATCAGGCAATGCTGCCCTACACGGCCCTGTGGCCTCATGCCAACGGTCCGGAACTGCTGGTGAATGGCCTGCCGAGCGGGGCCAAACTCGCCTACTACAACCCCAGAAACACAGTATTTGAAGATTTTGGTACAGCGCGGGCGGACTACAACATCGGGGGAAGAGACCGCTTGTCGGGAGTCTATACGGTGGATCAGGGACACAGCGTGATTCCGCTGCCGGATCCCCTTTTTGCTGCTGCCCTCCGGCTGGGTGCTCAAGTGGCAAGCGTTGAGGAAACTCATGTCCTCTCGCCCGGTATGCTCAATACCTTCCGCGCGGGATTTTCGCGGGCGGCGTTTAATTACGACTCGGCGACGCTCACAATGTTTCCAGCAGGCTTGTCGTTCGTCAAAGGGGCGGACCCGGGCTCGATTGCGATCGGCGGCGGAGCCGTGGCGACTGCAATAACGACGGCGGGTGGTGCCGTCAACGCGGGCGTTTGGAATCGCCGCAATCTGTTTACTTACACTGACACCCTACAGATCAATAAAGGCATTCATCAGATCGCGGCCGGCGTCTGGCTACAGCCGGTTCAGGACAACGAGGACATCGCTTCGCGCCGGCTGGGCGCCGCTACCTTTGCTACCTTTACAACATTCCTGCAGGGGACGCTCACCAATTTTCAGGTTGTGCCCAACCACAATGAGTTGGGCTGGCGGAGCCTGTTTGGAGCCTGGTACATCCAGGATGCAATCCGGGTTCGACCCAATCTCACGCTGCAGGTAGGGCTCCGACACGAATTCACTACCGGCTGGAATGAAGTCTCCGGACGGGCCGCCAACTACATCACCGATTCCACAGGCGTTCTGCTGACAGCGCCGCGCGTAGCAAACTCGGCGTTCACTACAAATAACGCGACACGGCTGTTCAGCCCAAGGATCGGCCTCGCGTGGGACGTTTTCGGAAACGGCAAGACAGCGGTCCGAGCTGGCTTCGGAACGTATTACTCCCTGATCGACGCCTTGAGCTTTCTGCTCAGTTCACTTCCTCCTTATAATGGCGCCGCCACTTATACCGGTTCCTTGCCCGCCCTGTTGCCGATCACTGCGAACGCGCCTGTGTCTCCTTCCTGCGGCCCGGGAATTCCCGGGCTCTGTATAACGTACTCTCCCCAGGGCGTGCAAGCCGATGCGAAAACCCCCACTGTTGAGGAGTGGAATTTCAGCGTGCAGCAGCAGATCGGTCGCGATACAGCTCTTCGGGTGGCCTATGTTGGATCGCACGGCTACCACGGATTTCTCAACATCGATCCCAATACCATCCCGGCGCGTATCTGCGTCAGTGCCAGCGGCTGCACCGCCGGTGGTATCGGTACGACGCGGGCCATCGTACCGCAGGGTGGCCAATACATTCCTGTGGGAACCCGGCCCAATCCCTATCTCTCGGCGGCTTTCTTCTGGATGACCGAAGCAAACAGCAGCTATAACGCGCTTCAGCTTGATCTCACAAGGCGGCTTAGCCGTGGCTTGCAGTTCCGGGCGGGCTACACGTGGTCGAAGAACCTGGATATGAATTCAGGGCTCACCGGCGCGCAGGCCCAGAATCAGGCGCAAATGATAATGGACCGGAACGACCCACGCCGCGATTGGGGACCGTCGGCGCTGAATGTAACCAGCCAGTCAACCATGTCGGCTACCTGGGAGCTGCCTTTTGGGAAGGGCAGGCAGTGGATGAGCAACGCCACCGGGCTGGCCGGGAAGCTTGTCAGCGGGTGGCAGACGAATGCAATCGCGACGATGCTGACTGGCTTCCCTTTCACGCCCCAGTCAGGCTCGAACCGGTCTGGCGACGGCAACACAAGAAATCCGGATCGGCCATCGCTGAATCCGTCTTTTACCGGACCCGTCATTCTCGGAACGCAGACGCAATGGTTCAATCCCAATGCGTTCGTTCTGCCCACTGTGGGTACGTTCGGAAATGTGGGCCGCGGTACTTATAGAGGACCGGGTCTTGCCGAGGTGGATGCGTCCATGTTCAAGAAAATTACGCTCTCCGAACGCATGACTCTGCAACTCAGAGCGGAAGTGTTCAACCTGCTCAATCGTACGAATCCGGGCACGCCGAACGCGACCGTTTTTTCCGGTACCGCCCTGAGTCCATCGGCAGGGTTGATCACATCGCTGGCGACCACGCCCAGGCAGGTTCAGTTCGGATTGAAGTTGATCTTCTGACGCACGCCTCGGCGGAAACCGTCGACTGTCAGCCGCAACAATAACCGTCGTCGCGACGCGAACGAACAGACACACTCAGAATGACCAGCAGGTCAAATGTGGCCGGCCAGGCGCAACTCGGCACGGTCTTAGGTAGCGACATTGATCAATACGTCCTGTCGCGCCATCGCGATGGCCTCGGTCACGTTCGTCTGCACTGCAATCGACGCAGCCAAATGTGCGTAGCCTGGATCGGTCGCGGAGCAGGAGACGAAATGGAAGGCGCAAAAGTTGCAGTCAATGCGCTGATCACAGAGCCGGTCCTGCAGCAGCGGCTGGCGAAGTACCTCGTTCGAGAGTGCTTCCGAAATTCAGAGCTGGAGAATCTTCAGGCCGGCACAGTTCCGGATTCGAAAACCGGAGACTATTCTGACGTCGTGGTCAAAACGCCCTTCGGCGAGATTCCATGGCGCGATCTATCGCGTTTCGATGATGCGGAGATGAAGCGCTTGATGCTCGACGTCGTCAACCGAACTACCACTTCATTCATCGCCTCTTCGACGAGGACTCAGGCGGCGAACTCCTGCTTCGCCTCGCCAGCACCGATTTGGTTCCACAGTGGAAAAACCTACGCCGTCTGGGCAGGAACACGAAGGAACCACACGCCCGAAGTAGTCGGCGCACGATCCCGCGCAGGGATGTACGGAAGGAGCGCACAGGCGAAGGCATTTAAATCGACCGCCGACCATCCCAGTCCTGTATAGCGCCGCTCGATGCCAGATGCAACTTGTGAGGGACAGGGCACCGCACCGGTACTCTTTTTGGCGACCGAAGGGCACTGAACATTCAGCAGCCAGCGCTTGGGGCTGACCGTTATAGTCCAGCCTGACTGCGGCCCGGGCGTTTGTCGCCTCCATTTGTGACTGGATGGCTTCGAGTGTCGCGGTGGAAACGCGCTTCGAAGTCCACCAGCGCCAGCTCTGCCGGTCCCGGCGGCACCGTGGCTGTCCGGTCGTCTCTGACAAAGCGCATTAGCGTTTGTCCTTCACCACGAGGCTATCGTTAACCAAATTCAAAACCCCTTCCGCAAGGCCCACATTGTCGCCGGCCCCGGTTCTGGGTACAATCAGCCGCATTGGCGGGTACTTATTGATCTCTCTTTCGATCTCATCCTGATCGGGATCGGGCGTGGAGAGCAACCCTTGCAATTTGCCGATAAAACCCGTAACAGTGGTCACACTATTGATGGGTAGCCCCTTTTTCAACAACCCAATCGCCACATCCTCACCGGTTACATTCGCCGCGAGGTTCCGTGTGGCAGTCGCAATATTTTGGTGGAGGCGCGCCGTTCCCTCCCGAATGTCATTGATCTTGCCCAAAGCGGATTCTGCAAGGCTGCCCAACCACGAACTGGTGGCTGCCGATTCGGACCCTGCCTCTTCCAGAGCGGGATCTCCGTCTTTTGTCCTGGCCAAGCCAAATAAGCCACGTGCTGGTTGCGGCTCGTTATTCGGCGCCGGAACATCTTTGAAAATGCTCTCGCCAGAGCCCTTCGCTCCGGTAGCTATGGAGGGTATTGGCGCCGGTGTATCCGCACCCGACCGGGATACTCCATTCGCGGCAGTCGGCGTATCCCCAGTTGCGCCGAATATTTTATTCAGAGTAGCGGTCGGCGTATTGGCCTCAGGAGAAGTTCTGTTGGACGGTCCGAGCAGATCATCCAGTGACTTACCGACGTCGCCGGGCGACACTACTGGTGCGGAGGGAGCCGTGAGCGGCGCTTCACTGCCGGGAAGCGTCATGCGAAAAGCCGGTGGAGGCGGAGGCGGCGTGTAAATCGGAACGTCATAGGTGGGCGTTGGAGGTATGTACTCCACCACATCGGATGTATCGTGAACCCGGTCATCCAGTCGATCGGAGTCGTCGTCGCTTCGGGAATCAGTACTCCGACTCTTGCCCACGATGTCTTCAGCCAGTCGTCTGATTTGGTCCATGCTCAGCCCCATTGGAGCGGAAAAATCCGGCAGCGGCGCGCGGCTGGCAGGAGCGCGATTCGCGGGTGACGCAGACCTTGCGCCACGGTATCCCGAACAATCGGGGTTATCGTGATTGGGATTATTCCGGCGGTCGCACGGGTCAGCGCTTCCAGCGCCTTGCGCCCACGCCGCGCCAGCAAACACTGCGCACAAAACCATCACTCCTAAAGATTTCGACATCGGCCTCTTTCGACTATACGACATTCCGAAGCTAACCGTTAACGATACCGGTGCAGCAAAACCGTCTGCGAACCTCGCTTAACGCCGACCGCGGACCTAATTGTCCCCATCATCACATCGCCTGCCGGATTCACCATCCCGAAGAAAGTAATAAGCGAATTCTTAAATTCGATATTCGCACCATTCACGTCAATGCGTACCTTACCGAGATCTCCTTTATCATTATCGGCGTATGTGCCTGTCCAGCCATCGCCCGCCTTCGTGATCTGCACACTGCATACAGGCGGGCCATCACAAGACCAGAATCCGCCCAATGTTACCGGCGCTGGTTGCACTGTCGGCCTGTCAGTTGAATACGGCACCGGCGGCAAGGCGGGACCTACGGGCGGGGGAGACTTTTTCGTCACGGCTGGCGGCTTCGCCGGAACCGGACTCGCTGACAACTTCTCTACCACTGCCTGGTCAATCAAGGTCTGCAGAACCGAATGATGCGCCGGCGGCGCCAGAACGTAGGCCCGGTAATAAAACGGCAGCGCTCCTGCATAAAGCTTGCGTTCGACCAGCGCGGTTGCCACCAAGAGGTATCCTTCCCATCGGTTGGGGTTGGCTTCGAGAGCGCGAAGACCCACCTTCGCGGCTTCCGCCGACTTGTGCGTTTCCAGCAAACGACGCCCTTCATCAAGGATCAAATCGTAAGAGGATTGCGCCGAAGCCGAGAGGGCGAACAGCAGCAGTGCTGCCGCCCCCAACAGACAATCTTTTATGGGTTTTGACAAAGTTCCACCAGTTTCTTGGCGCTCTTGTACGCTTCGTCTCTCACCGTACTTGAGTTAAATTTTACCCATATTCGCATAAAGTCGGCATTACGTGTACGGTCGGCATCAAAGACGAGTAGTTTGCCCTGATTCGAATCCACTCGGATGATTTCGGTTGCTTTACTGGTGAGATCCACCGCGACGTGTTCTCCCCGCCATTTCTGCCCGTGTCTGAGCACGGGTCGCCGAAGTTTGAGGTACCCATCCACGTTGCATTCCGAGACCACGACTTTGTTCGATTCCACGTTCGGTTCGGAGTCGGGGTCTTGTTTTAGGGACAGCGTACGTTGCAACGAGGCGGCAGTTTCCTGAATAGCGTGAGGACGAGCGATTTGTCTCTCGCCGGCTGCCTTTTCTGCCGCCGCTTTTTGCTCCGCGACCGCTTGCTCAGCGGCAGCTTGCTTCTTTGTCATGTAGGACAGTTCGCCGATCTTTGCGACGATGGCGGGGTCACCCTGACGAATCGCGTTATACGCCGCGTAATATCGAAGAGCCGCTTCTGTGTTGTTGCCGCATTCCTGAGCATTAGCCATAAGGAGGGAATAATCGGGCGTCGCCTTACCTGCGGAAGAAACGCCTTCCAGTGCGCTGATAGCTGCTTTACAATCCTGGAATTTCGTGATGGCTGACCGGGCCTCAGCCATCTTCAATGAATCCGCTCCGGTGGCCGTTTGCGGTGCCGGCGAACTCGCTGTCTCTCGATCGATAAGGCTCTGAATGGCCGGTCGCTTGTCCGCCGGTGCATACGGCAATCCCGATCGGAAAGCCTCCAAAGCCAGATCTCTGTGTCCGAGACCCGACTCCGCGGTGCCGACGACCACGTACGCCTCCCAACGGTAATGATCCGCGTACATAGCCCGGCGGCCAATATTAGCGGCATCCTGAAGCCGGTTCGCGCTCACACTCTCCCGGGCAGCCGCCACCAGAGAATCGTAGGAATCCTGCGCAACGCAACAACTGACGAGGCCAATAAAAAAGAAGAAAAGGCGACCTGACAGAGATATTTGCATAGCATGCTCGTTGTGAAAAAAGATGGGAACGCTGTCGTTGGGCAAACCTCTGAAACATTGTAATATGAGTCGGGCTTTCCATCCAACTCTTCGCCGGAGTTAATCGAATCTGGTCGCATTCCACACGCTACTTAACCTGGAACCGCGGCTCCCACATTTCCCGCCGTCCCTGCCCGCGGCGGCATCAGGTAACGGAACTGCCGCACCTCGAAGCTAACATCACCGAATACCAGTGTCGGCGCGTAGCGTGTCCGGATTGCGGGAAGGTAACGCAGGCATCGTTGCCGGAAGAGGCGCAGGGACAATTCGGGCCGGAACTCACCGCTCTGCTGGCGTATCTGACCGTAGTGTGCCGGTTGCCGCGCCGCGTCACTCTGGAACCGCTGAGTCAGGTGCCGGGGATTCCGCTGAGCCTCGGTAGTGCGCAGAACGCATGGGAAGAAGCCAGTGAAGCGGTAGCGGAATGCTGCGTGGAACTGGAGCGGCAACTGCCCCGACAGCCTGTGATCAACGGCGACGAGACCGGCTACCGCACTAACGGAGAGAAACGCTGGCTGTGGGCTTTGGTGGCACCCGGCTTCGTGTTCTATAGGATCGCACTGACGCGCGGAGCCGAAGTGCTGGTTCAGTTGCTGGGCGCGGCCTTTGCCGGCATCCTGTGCAGCGACCGTTGTCTGTTGTATTTTAAATACCACAAGGGCGACGCGCAGTTTTGCCGGGCACACTTCAAACGCAACATTCTGGGTGTGATGGAGGTGGGCAATACTACCGACGCAGAGCGGCTTTGCCGCGATGTGCTGGCTTTACACGCGCGCTTGTTTCGTCTCTGGCACCGCTTCCGGGACGGACCGCAGGTTCGCTACGGACCGGTCACACGGCAACAGCTGATCGATAAATCCATTCCGCTGGAAAAGAAGTTCTTCGCTTTGGCCGCTCGCTACCTCGACAGCGGCGACAAGGACGTGCGCAATCTGGCCACGGCGTTATTCCGGCACTTCGAACGCTTCTTCATCTTCCTGCGCGCCGAAGGCGTGGAGCCGACCAACAACGCCGCTGAGCGAGCATTGCGCTGCGCGGTGCAGTGGCCCAAGACCAGCTTCGGAAGCCGCAGTGCGAAAGGTGAAATCGCCGTGGCGCGCCTGCTGACAGTTACGCGAGCCTGCCGCATGCAGAATCGCCAGCCGCTCCGCTACCTCGCCGACGCTATTTGCTCACATCGCAAGGCGCATCCCGCCCCTTCGCTCCTCGAAGAGCCGCTACCACCTGAACTGTTACGGATTTCTAAATTTTACGGGTTTTGACAAAGATCTTCCAGCGCCCTGGCGCTTCTCCAAGCGGTTTCTCGTGTTCCGGTGAGCGCAAAGTATGCGGTTATATACCTATCAACGTTCTGCTTGGAAAAATAGAAGTGGCTTCCTTCTAAAGACAGAAAGACGAATTTCCGCCTCCCGTCAGCGAGGTCCACAGTGACGCGTGTTTTGCCACTGACTATTTTCAACCCTTTTAGAGCCTCGCGTGCGTCGTAGGTGGTGTCGTTAATCAACGTACATCCCCTCACCGAGAATATATCCGAGACTGCACCATGCCTGCTATGGGGAATTGCCAGATTCAGCGCCTGCTGCAAAGTAGCTGCGGCTTCCTCGATAGCCCGCGGACGGGTGATGCGTCTTTCGCTGGCCGCCTTCTCGACCGAATCCTTTTGTTCCGCAGCGGCTTGCTCAGCAGCAGATTGCTTTTTTGTCAGATAAGATAATTCGCCGATCTTCGCCACGATTTCCGGCTTACCCGGATTCCGGGTGTTGTACATTCTGTAGTTTTCCAGTGCCGCTGTGATATTACCGGAACACTCCTGTGCATTCGCCATCAGAATGAAGAATCCGGTAGTTTGTCTTCCCGCCTCCGAGACCGAGGAGAGAGCGCTTACCGCCGCTTTGCAGTCCTGGAACTTAGTAATCGCGCTTTGGGCCTCGGCGAATTTGGCTTCATCGTCGCCACTGAGAATCCCAGGTGGCGCGGCGGGAGTTCCGCGAGCGGAAATCTCCTTGTCCAGAGCCGCTTGGACGGCGGCTTTCCGCTCCGGAGGGGCAGCCGAACGGGCTGTAGAAAACGCCCTGATCGCTGCGTCGGTATGCCTCTGGGCGGATTCGGCAGTGCCAATCACTACATAGGCCTCCCACCGGAGGGGTTGTAGTTTCGCAGCCTGGTTCGCGACGGTGACGGCTTCCGCCCATTGACCGGCATTAACTCGCTGACGAGCCGATGCCAAAAGCGAATCGTAAGAGTCCTGCGCCATGCAACATTGGGCTATGAGGGTACAGAGCAGGAAAGCGCGCGACACTGGCATTTTGACCTCGGGGAACTTAATAGTATCGGACAAGCCAACCCGAAATTCAATAGAATACCGGCACCAACTATCTATTTTATTCGGTGGGCCGCTCCTCGACCACCGCAACTGCCGAGTGGGGTGCGACACATAAAGAACATGGCTCGGGAAGGACAGATTCCGCAGGGTGCCAAAACGTTCGGGTCCGAACCCTCACGTCACGAAGGGTTTCCCTGCCGCGACGCTCTCGGCAAACGAACAGGAAGTGAGCCATTCAAATTGAACGTCGCTCAGAACCGATGCTCCTCCGAAGTCCAGTCGAAGGATCGAGAATGTGTCGAATAAAAAACCCGTAGTTGGAAAAATGTCCTCTTGGGCCCCCAGGCGGTGGCTCCCCAAAAACCATGATTTCAAACGACCTCTCCGCGACTCAAGTCATTTGGAATCAAACCCTTTTAGGTCTCGTCCGCGACGCCGGATGAAAAGAATGTGAGAGGGCTTGCCGAGCTCCACGCCACGCCGGGTTTTTCCGCGCCTGGCCCGAGGAATCCGTTTTGAGCGAAGAGAACCGGGTTGCCGGAAAGATTCGATACGACGGTCCGGCCATAGACGCCGTAGCCGAGGTGTACGACGTGCTTTTCCTGCACGAGAACGCGCAGGACGCGAAGGACCTGATCCTCACCTGCCCAATCACGAAACTCGCGCGGTAAGAACACATCATCGCTCCGTTTCCCGGCGATCCTGGTCTCGGTTTTCGCCCCCAATGTCTCTTGTTCGCGCATGTCAGCTTGCGTGCAAAAACCCGACACCGCGCACGTTGGCATAACGGGACTCATTGTGGGCACTGGACCTTGGTCGAGCAAATGCACCTGAGGCACTTTTGTCCGCATCCCACATTTCTCACGCCAGGCTTTTTACAATCACCAGAGCCTCTTGCAAAACTGCAAAAAAACTGCAAACGCGCAAGTGTCTAGGAAACAGGCAGTTAGAAAATGAATTAGGAAGCGGGGCTGAACTGCGGTAACCTGGGGTCGCCAAACGCCCACGTTACGGAGCCACCC
>JBBROK010000051.1:0-20137 GCA_038229475.1 Bryobacterales bacterium
GCAAACCCTTCAGATTGCCGCACTTGCATTCCCAGTTGCCAATTGAGTAATCGACAAACTCCAGGGTGCTGACGCCGCGGAAATCGGAAATCGGGAACACCGACATGAAGACCGTTTGCAGCCCAATGTCCTCGCGCTCATTCGGCAGCAAGTCCATCTGCAGGAATTTTTCGTACGACTTCCGCTGCACCTCGATCAGATTGGGGATCGGGATGGAAGTCTTAATCCGGGAGAAATCGACCCGATCGGGCGCCAAACCGTTTTGAGAAGACATAGAAATAAAGGACTCCGTTTAGCTACAGGCCGCCACGCACGAAGGCACGGCTACCTCGAAACCAAAAACAAATCCGGACGCGCAGAGTACAACCCGTCCGGAGAACAATTTACTGATGTGCGGAAAATTCCCTGAGTGAAGGGAAGCGCTTTGAAGAGAAAATGGCCCAGCGCCAGGGCGGAGAGTTTGAATACACCAATGGCGTGGCCGCGCGAGCACACGAAGCTCCCGCGCGACGAAACTACCGGCGAGCAATTGGACTGCCAGATTTTTTGCGACACCGCCACCAGGTTGCCGGAGTAAACTCCGGGTGCTACCTACACCACTCTAAAAGCTTAGCATGGACGCGTCAAGCACGTCAAACGCCAAACCCAACCTAAACCCGCCGCTCAGGAAATACCGCTGGCGGTTCTGGAGGTATTACTCCAAAACCGCCAGCAACCCTTTTTGCGCGAGGGAACGCCAAAACACAACCAGATGTAAAGTAGAGCGGTTGCCCGCGCTTACTTCACTTCGACAGTTGCGCCCGCATCCACGAATTTCTTCCGGATGGTTTCGGCTTCGTCTTTGCTCACGCCTTCCTTGATCGGCTTGGGCGCGCCATCCACCAGATCCTTGGCTTCCTTCAGGCCGAGCGAGGTAATTTCGCGCACAGCCTTGATGACATTGATCTTGTTGGCGCCCGCGCCAGTGAGAACAACCGTAAATTCGGTCTTCTCTTCGACTGCCGGAGCTGCCGCGCCGCCAGCCGCCGGAGCCGCTGACACTGCTGCCGCCGCCGAAACGCCGAGCTTTTCTTCCAGCAACTTCACGAGCTGGGACGCTTCGAGCAGCGTAAGCCCCTGAATCTGTTCCGCAATTGCGTTGATGTCCGCCATGGTACTTGAGTACTCCTCTTTGATCGAAAACTTGAAATCTAAACTTTAAGCCCTACTGCTGAAACTTGTTTTCCTGAACGCCCTGATCGATTACGACGGCAAGGTTGCGACCCACACCATTGACCACCGTAACCAAACGCTGCGCCGGAGAATTGATGAGCCACAACAGCTTGGAGTAGATCACTTCCTTGGCCGGCAAATTGGCCAGCTCGGTGATCGCCTTCACATCAATGGCGCGACCTTCCACCATTCCCGCTTTGAACTTGAACGAAGGGTTAGTCTTGGCATAGACGGTGAGCGCCTTGGCCAGAGCCACCGGATCGCCGGGCGTATAAACCACCGAGGTCATCCCCTTCAAATCCTTCAGAACCTCTTCGGTTGGCAGACCGGCGGAGGCCAGTTCCGCGATATTGTTCTTCACCACGCGATACGTACCGCCGACACCGCGAACCGTCTTGCGCAGTTCGAAGTCCTGACTGACCGTCATCTTCTCGAAGCCGGCCACGAAAAGGTTGTTGACCTTCTCCAGCGCCTCGCGTAGTTCCGAGTAATCTTTTTTCTTGTCTTCCCTGTTTTTCATGGTGATTCCGGAAGCAGACTACGCCTGCTCTGCGGCTTCCTTCAAGGTCATGGCACTGGTGTCGATGGAGATGCCCGGGCTCATGGTGGAGCACAACGTTGCGCTCCTCACGTATTTGCCCTTGGCCACCGACGGTTTGGCTTTGATCACTGCCGCGATCAGGCTGGTGGCATTCTCAATCAGCTTATCTTCTGCAAAGCTGGTCTTGCCTACCGGAGCGTGAATGATGCCGGTTTTATCCACGCGGAATTCCACTTTGCCGGCCTTCACTTCCAGAATTGCCTTCACTACATCTGTAGTAACGGTTCCGGTCTTGGGGTTGGGCATCAGGCCGCGCGGGCCCAGTACCTTACCGAGCTTGCCCACCGAGCGCATCATATCGGGAGTGGCGATGACAGCATCGAACGCCGTCCAGCCCTCGGACTGAATCTTGTTCACCATTTCTTCGCCGCCAACGAAATCGGCACCGGCTTCGGTGGCTTCGCGCTGCTTGTCGCCCGAGGCGATGACGAGGACGATCTTGTTTTTGCCCAGTCCATTGGGCATGACCACTGTGCCGCGGACCATCTGGTCGGCATGCTTGGGGTCTACGCCAAGACGCATGTGCACTTCGACGGTTTCGTCGAATTTAGCGAACTTGATCTTTTTGAGGAGGGGTACTGCCTGAGCCAGCGTGTATTCACGCGATTCAATTTGTTGCAGCGCAGCGGTGTACTTTTTGCCTGGTTTGTGTGCCATTATTCCTCACTGGTACAAGCGGTGGACCTCAAAGCCCACCTCCCATTGAGCATTCGCCGGAAGACGAATACTTATGAATGGTAGCACGGGGGTGGGGGTGGCGCAAGTTTTGGGAGAAGAGAGCGTGCAGGCCGTTCCATCACTGCCGCGATGATGCGCTCTTCTCCCCGCAGAACGTCCGCTTCCCGGTGAGCAGCTCGCACAGCACACAGCCGAAGGCGAAAATACCCGCCCGTGAGTCAACATCTTCCTTGCTCCTGCAACTGCGGATCGGATACCGGGCAAGCCGTTCCGGGCCGATATGCTTTTTTGCAAATATGCAGTTCGCATGCGCACGACGATTGATTTACCCGATGACGTCTTTCGGGAAACCAAAGCCCTCGCCGCGCTTCAGGGAGTCACCCTGAAGCAGTTCATACTCGAGGCGGTCGAATCCGCCAAAAACAACGCTCCTGCCGCCGCGCCCGCGCGTCGTCGCACCTTCCGGCCCATCCACCTGCGGAGCGGCCGCAAGCTGAGCCTGAAGGGATTCGATTTTGATGATCTTCTTGCGTGACGTCAACGCCTGGCTTGAATCAACCGCATCCGATGAACTGGCCTTCTGCCGTGTAACTCAAATGGGATTTCTGCGGCTCCTGACAAATTCCCATGTAATGAAAGCGGACTGCCTCACACCGAACGCCGCGTGGCGCCTGTTCGACAGGCTTTGTCAGGAGACCGGCGCGCACATTGCCGCGGAGCCGGAGGAGGCGGTCAAATTGTGGCGATCTTATACCTCCGGAACCGGCACCAACCCGAACGGATGGACCGACGCCTGGATCGTCGCGTTCTCGGAAGCGAGAAGCTTCACCGTAGTCAGTTTCGACAAAGGTCTGGTCCGCCTCGCAAAGACGCGGGCCCGGCTCCTGAAGGCATGAGTCAGTAACGCCGCGCCTCACCCGCAGGCTGCTGTTGCGTCATGCAGTGCAGCGTTCCCAGACCCCAAACCAGATCCACACAGTGGATACCGGTCACCCTGCGATCGGGAAAGGCTTCGGCCAGAACCTGCAGCGCCACATGATCGTGGGGATCGTTAAAAGTGGGTACCAATACAATCTGGTTTGCAATGTAGAAATTGGCATAGCTGGCGGGCAGCCGCTGGCCGTCAAACCAGAGTGGCTCCGGCATTGGCAGCTCACGCACGCGTAAGCCGAACGAGCAGGCGATTTCGCGGTTCTCGCGCAGCAACTCGTAATTCGCATCAGTGGGATCGCTTTCACTCACCAGCACCATGGAGTCGCGGTCTGTAAACCGGGCAAGATCGTCGATGTGTCCGTGGGTATCGTCGCCCACAATACCTTTCCGCAACCAGAGAACGCGATCAATGCCCAGAAATTCACTGAGTCGTGCCTCGATTTGTTCCCGCGTCATTTCCGGATTGCGGGCCTGCGTATCGCTGAGCTGACACTCCTCGGTGGTCAGCAGAAGTCCGGCACCGTTCACGTCGATACTACCGCCTTCCAGCACCATATCCGGTGTCCAGCACCGCACGCCCGCAAAATTCGCCACCGCATGCCCGGCGATGTCATCGCGGGTGTGATTTTCATACTTGGCCCAGCCGTTGAAGCGCCACTTGGCGGCCGCTACTTCACCCTGCGCGCTGCGCAGAAACAGGGGCGCGAAGTCGCGTGTCCACACCCGATCAGTCGGCTGGATATGAAAAACCACCGCCGCCATTTCAGCACCCGCCTTCACCAGAATTGCGCGGGCGGCTTCCTGAACGTCGGCATCCGTCACCAGAATGCACACACGCTCCACGGCGGAAAGCTTGCGCACGATCTCCGCATAAACCCACGGAATTGGCTCGAAGCGCCCCGGCCAATCCTCTTCGTTGTGCGGCCACGCGATCCATGTGGCTGCGTGCGGCTCCCATTCCGCCGGCATACGGAAGCCTCCCAGGCGCGGTGCGTGGTGGTGCGGGTAAATCATGCTTACCCCAGAAAACGGCTGGTAATGGGGCCATAGGCGTCAATGCGCCGGTCCCGCAGAAACGGCCAGCCGCGGCGAACTTCTTCCATCACTGCGGTATCGCATTCCATCACAAGAATCTCTTCTTTACCGTGCGATGCTTCGCACAGCACGCGACCGAAAGGATCGCTCACGAATGAGCCACCCCAGAATTCCAGACCACGCTCCGGCGGGCCTTCAAAGCCCACCCGATTCACCGCCGCTACGTAAATCCCGTTGGCGATGGCATGAGACCGCTGCATGGTGCGCCACGCGTCGTGCTGTGCATCGCCGAACTCGGCCTTCTCAGCCGGGTGCCAGCCGATGGCGGTGGGATAGAACAGGATGTTGGCACCGGAAAGCGCCGCAATGCGGGCGGCTTCCGGATACCACTGATCCCAGCAGACCAGGGTCGCGATCCGTCCGAATTTCGTGTCGAATGCGCGGAAGCCAAGGTCACCCGGTGTGAAGTAAAATTTTTCGAAGAACAACGGGTCATCCGGAATGTGCATCTTGCGGTAGATGCCCAGTAGCGCGCCATCCGCATCAATCACGGCCGCCGTGTTGTGATACAGCCCAACCGCGCGCTTTTCGAACAGCGACGCGATGATGACCACGCCGAGTTCGCGGGCCAGTGCCGTCAGACGGTCGGTGGAAGGGCCCGGGATGGTCTCGGCCAGATCAAACAGGCGGGCATCTTCTTCCCGGCAGAAATATTGCGAACCGAACAACTCCTGTAGGCAAATAATCTGCGCACCCAGAGCCGCTGCGGCGCGCACTTTATCTGCGGCGCGATCCAGATTCTCCTGAGCATCCAAACCGCAGGCGCTCTGCACCAGGCCGATGCGAAATTTTGTGGGCGTCACCGTCGACCATTCTAACCGCCCGGCGCTGCTACTCTGCCATGCACTCGCGGGGAACGATCACGGTTTGCTCCAGCGCAATTCCACCTTGCACCACCGCATGGGGAAGCACATCGGTAAACACTATCCAGGTGGCACCCGGCGGAAACTCGAAACTATATTCCGTGGTCCGCTTCCGCCACTCATCGTTCGCTTTCATCCGGCGGCTGAAGTGTTCCATGAATACATCGAGGGGTGATCGGTCAATCACCCGCACTCCGGCTTTGTGCAGGTAACGCGTAATGCGGCGGCGGAGTTGTTGCAGGGGTGAGGTTGTGGCGTTGGCGAAAGCCTGCAGGCCGGCGTTTTCCGCCTCGCGGCGAGCCAGACGGAGAAAGGGATCGACCGCCACTGCCGCCGCGCAGATTTCGGCTGCCGGTTTCAAGCCGTGGGCGGAAAGCACAAGAATATCTCCGCGCTCCGCTACGGTGCGGCCATCGGGCGCGGATTCTGACAGAATAGCTTTCATGGCCCGGTATTTTCGGCTCGGCCACTGTTCTATAGTGGACTATTGCTCTGATGCTTGAGGCCCACGCAGTCACCGATCCCGGTAAAGTCCGAAGCTCCAATCAGGACTGCTTTCGCATCGTCCCCGAACTGGGCCTGTTTCTTCTGGCCGACGGAATGGGCGGCGCGCGCGGCGGCGAACGCGCATCCCGTTTGACCGTGGACGCCGTTGTTGACGTCATTTCCCGTACCCCGCAACGTGATGCGGCTACCTTGCTTGCCGCCGTGGAAGAGGCCAACCGGCGCGTGTATGCGGAGGCCTCGGCCGATCCGCGACTGGAAGGCATGGGAACCACCCTGGTAGCGGCTCTGGAAACCGGTGAGCATGATCTGGCCATCGCCAGTGTTGGCGACAGCCGGGCATACCTTCTGCACAATGGCAAGCTCAAGCTCATCACCCAGGACCAGACCTGGGTTCAGGAAGTGGGCCGCCCTCTCGGTCTGGATGAGGAAACACTGCGCCGCCACCCGATGCGCCACGTTCTCACCATGGCGGTCGGTGTGGGCACCAGCGTCCGCACCCGCTACTACGCGGTGCAACTGGTTGCGGGCGACATGCTCATGATTTGCTCCGATGGATTACACGGAGTGGTAGCCGAAGCCATCGTGGAAGCGGCGCTCATCGCCCCCACAGAGCTGGAAGAAAAGTGCCGCACTCTGGTGGAAGCCGCGCATGCCGCCGGCAGTCCCGACAACGTGACCGTGTTGTTGATCCGCGCTGCCTGATTAACTTTCAATGCCCATTTGCGTTAAACGGTAACGCAGCGCGTTGCGGGTAAGACCCAGCAGGCGGGCCGCACTGCTCTTGTTACCATCCGATTTCTTCAGCGCATTGCGAATCAGTTCCTGCTCGTATTGATCGAGGCTCATGCCTTCCGGCAAGGCCAGTTCGCCCTGCTGGCGATGACGCAGGTTCATATCGAGCCGAATGTCCGCCGCATCCAGTTTCTCGCCCATGGTCATCACCATGCTTCGTTCGATTACGTTTTCCAGTTCGCGGACATTGCCAGGCCATGAGTACTGCATCAGCTTCCCGATGGCAGCCTCAGTAATGCTGGTTACCCTGCCCCCGGTCTCGGCAGAGAGTTTTTCCACAAAGTGATGGGCGAGGTAGGGAATATCATCCGTCCGCTCCCGCAGTGGTGGAATCTCAAGGGGAACCACGTTCAGGCGGTAGTACAGGTCTTCACGGAAGGTGCCATCTTCCAGGGCGGCCCGCAGGTCGCGATTGGTAGCCGCGATCACGCGCACATCGATATGAGTAGTCTTGTTGCTGCCCAGGCGTTCAAATTCCCTTTCCTGCAGCACGCGCAGAAGCTTCACCTGGATGCTGGCAGGTACGTCACCAATTTCATCCAGCATCACCGTGCCGGTGTTGGCTTGCTCGAATTTCCCCGCCCTGGAGACGTTTGCGCCGGTAAATGCACCCTTTTCGTAGCCGAATAATTCGCTTTCCATCAGATTTTCCGGCAGAGCAGTGCAATTAATCTTCACAAACGGCCGGTCTTTACGCGGCGAGTGAAAATGAATGGCGCGGGCAATCAGGTCTTTACCCGTTCCACTCTCGCCCGCCAGCAGCACCGTGGCGCGGGATGGCCCCACCCGCATGATGGTGGCGAAGACTTCCTGCATCTGGCGACTGCGGCCAATAATGTTGTCCCACTGGTAACGGCGCCCCAGCTCTTCTTTGAGTTGCCGGTTCTCATCCCGCAAATGACGCACTTCCAGCGCCTTATTGACAATGGTCGTGAGGTGATCGAGCGAGAACGGTTTCAGCAGGAAGTCCGCCGCACCGGCTTTCATCGCCTCCACGGCGTTCTCCACCGTACCGAAGGCCGTCATCAGAATCACGGGGATATTTGAATCCTGCCGGCGGATGAGCTGCAACATCTCAAGGCCCGTCATGTTGGGCAGTTTGAAATCGGTGACGATGAGGTCAGACCGGTCGATGAGTCCGAGAGCTTCTTCGGCCGAGGCGGCTTTTTCCACCTCGAAGCCGGCATCGGTCAATTGCAACTCCAGAATGCGGCGGAGCTTGTCTTCGTCTTCGACGATCAGGATTCGTTTTTTCATGAGTGGAGCGGGAGATAGATGCGGAAAGTACTGCCTTTGTCCGGCTCGCTTTCCACCGTCATTCTACCGCCGTGACCATCAATGATCTTCGCCACAATGGCAAGACCCAGGCCCACGCCGCCCGGGCGACCGGTGACAAAGGGATTGAAAATGGTTTCCAGTTTATCTCGTGGAATACCTGCGCCCCGGTCAATCACACTGATTTCCACGTCGTCTCCGGCAGCGCGGGTAGCCACCGTAATCGGCGCGTCCGGTGCCGACGCCTGGCTCGCATTAGTCAGCAGATTAATGAAGACTTGTTCCATCAATGCCGGGTCCAGCGGTACCACCGCCACATCGGGCGAAAAATTGCTGATGATCGCTACGCCTGCATGAGCCGCTGCAATGCTGATGACATCCCCCAGCTGGCTAATTTCTTTTTGCGCCGCCAGAGGGCGCGAGAAATCCAGAAAGCGCGTTACCAGCAGGTTGGTGCGATCCACTTCAGAGGAAATAATACCCGCCAGTTCCCGCACCATGGCATTGCCGGAGCCTGTCGCGCGACTCAACAATTCCGCGGAACCACGGATACTTCCCAGTGGGTTGCGCAGTTCATGCGCCAGGCCCGCCGTGAGCTGTCCCAATGCGGCCAGTCGTTCGGTGCGCCGCACCGTGGCTTCGGCATCCATCAGGCTCTGGTTCACCACCGCAAGCTGATCGGCAGCGGCCTTGTTCCTCGCGGATTCGGCGCGAATGGTGCGGCCCAATCCGTTCACCAGCAGCGCCGAAACCGCCAGCAACAGGCAACGCACGGTGAGAATATGCATCTGCTCGTCGTCAATACTCCACTGCGTCCAGTCGACGAAGAAAAGGAACGAGAGGTAGGTGCCAATAGCGGCCACCGAACTCACCAGGGTTCCCGCCACACCCAAATACGTGGCCGTGGATACCACTGGCAAGAGCAGCACAAGGAAGTAGGCGCTGTTCACTCCGCCGGTGATTCCGATGAGCAGGAAAGCCAGAATCAACTGCGTCACCACCGATGCGATGCGGTACCAGTGGGAACTGGTCACCGGAATCCGGCCTTCCATCAGTTGCAGCAAGGCCACGCCCAGCATGAGTGCGCGCTGATAAATATCGTGCGCCAGATACAGCAGAGCGGCGAACATGATGGCCAGCAGCACTTCCTGGATGCGTAGTTTGAAAGCGGGCGGTGATTGCGTGTCTTGCGGCATCAGCCTCCCTTATTCCAACACGCCCGCAAGCGTAACCCGGCTCGCGGGAAAGTTTGGTAACATACGAATATTGGTGCCTGGAAGGCATCCCGCGTTGATCTTCAAGCCACTCACATCTCTTATCGTTGTACTACAAATTGCCTCCGCTCAGACCACCTGGATGGTTGATACCGTGGCAGGCGCACCCCGGGCGGTGGTGGATGGAATACAGGCTACCAGTTCGTTCATCAACGCGCCTCACGGCCTGGTCCTCGATTCCGCCGGTAACGTCGTTTTCTCTGATACCGGCAACCACCGCGTGCGCCGCATTACGCCAGCAGGGGTGATCTCCACCATTGCCGGAACCGGTGCGCCGGGCAATGCCGGCGACGGTGGCGCTGCCGCGGCTGCACAAATGATTTCGCCGTGGGGTCTGGCGCTGGATGCCGCGGGAAATCTCTACGTTGCGGATCGCGACGCAAATGTAGTGCGCCGGATCGCAACCGATGGCGGTATCACTACCGTGGCGGGTAGCGGGCAGACCGGCGCGCCTGGAACTTTCGGCAACGGTGGCAAGGCCACGAATGCGGCTTTGCTGACGCCGTCCGCTCTGGCCCTGGATAAAGCCGGAGTGCTGTATATAACCGAAGATCTGGCCAACACCATCCGTAAAGTAACGCCCGACGGGCAGATTAACGCGCTTTCTACCGCCAGTTTCAACGGCGTACAGGGGATTGCCGTGGATGCGGCAGGGAACATCTATATTTCCGTAACCGGCGACAATCGAATCGTCAGGATATCGCCCGCAGGTCAAACCACGTTTCTGGCGGGAGGCGGCACCGGACCTTCACTGGGCGATGGCGGCCCGGCTACAGACGCGATTCTGAATGCGCCCACCGCCCTCGTTGCCGATTCTGCCGGCAATATCTTTGTTTGTGATAGCGGCAATAACCGGATTCGGAAGATTACTCCGGCGGGTTTGATCACTTCGGCTGTTGGTTCGGGCTCCATTGGGCTCAACAGCGTGGGTGGCGATAGTTCCAGTGTTTCGGTCTACAGCCCCGCCGGCATTGCCGTTGATGCCAAAGGCACGGTGTATTGGACCGAAGCGGGGAACCATCGTGTGCGCAGCCTGAATCCGGTCAATCGGCTGGTTACAGACCTGGCGGGCACCACGCCAACCATCACCGGCTCTTCGGCTGCGGCGCTTCCTCTGTTGAACCCATCCGGCGTAGCCGCCGACCGGTCCGGTAATTTCTATATCGCCGACACCGGGAATCATGTTGTGAGGCGCGTTACACCGGGGGGAGGCGCCGGTATTGTGGCGGGCACCGGACAGCCGAATTTGAACGGCGACTTTGGCGATGCCCTCACGCTCAACCTGACGTACCCGCGGGTCGTGTCGGTTGACCCCGAAGGCAACCTGTACATCGCCGATACCGGCAACAGGCGCATCCGAAAAGTAGACACCGGCGGCATCATGTCAACGAGAATGGGCCAGGGCACCAGCCCCCCGGTGGACGGCGGCTTTGTGGGCTCCGCTTCCATTCCTCTGCCTTCCGGTGTGGTTGGCGAGTCGGGCGGTGCCTTCAGCACTTTGGATCAGAAAACCGGTATTGTGGCGCGTGCCGATGCCACCGGTACCGTAACGTTGACGCCACTGACCGGCGTGGACTCGTTGCTGCAGCCGGGTGCTCTGTTCACCACCACAGACACCGTGTATATTGCGGACACCCTCAACCATCGGATCGTGCGCATAGACCCGTTTGATCCCGCAACCGCCGCCTACAAACCACGCGCCAGTATTGTAGCCGGCTCAGGCCGCCCCGGCTATGCCGGCGACACCGGTGATGCGACCAGAGCGCAACTGAATTCACCCCGCGGAATTCTGGTGGATGGTGCCGGTCGCCTCTACATTGCCGATACGGCTAACCACGTCATCCGCATGGTGGATACCAATGGCATTATCACCACCGTGGCGGGAAGTGGAAAAGCCGGATTTTCCGGCGACAAGGCTCCGGCCCTCGGGGCGCGATTTGCGTTGCCGGCGGGAATGGCCTTCGATAATTCCGGCAACATCCTCGTGGCCGATCAGGCGAATCAGCGTATCCGGCAATTGCAGTCTGTCGCCAGCCAGCCCGATGTGTTGGTTACGGTGGATCCATCATCGCGAAGTGCCAACCGCGGCGGCTCAGTCTCGTTTACCGTCACACTCACATCCATTGCCGGCTTCAACGGTCCGGTTGCGCTTTCCGCAAGTTCCAGCCCAGCTTTGAGTTTCCAGTTTTCTCCCGCTGCGCCCCTCAACATTGTGAGCGGAATTCCACTCAACTTCACGGCCACGGCGCAAATTCCCGTTCTGCTGGAGCCGGGGCCGCTCGCGGTTACCTTCACTGCTCTGGTGGGAACGCTGCGCAGTGCGATCGCCACAGTGGTTGTCGTTAACCCGCCCGCCTTCAGCGCGGCCGGTGTGGTCAATGCAGCATCCGGGGTGGCAGGCGGAGTCTCGCCTGGCGAGGTGATCGCCATCTATGGAGCCAACCTCGGGCCCGCCAGTCTTGCCCTGGCTGCGTTTGATTCCAACAGCGTGCTGGCCACCCAGGCCGGTGGAACCCAGGTGTTCTTTGATGGCAAAGCGGCACCCTTGCTTTACTCCGTTTCCGGCCAGGTCGCGGCCATTGCGCCGTATGCTCTGGCGGGCCAGAGCATCACCCAGCTCCAGCTCAGCTACAACGGCGTGCGCTCGCCCGTGGTGGCTGTCAATGTTGTGGACGCCGCCCCGGCTGTATTTGCGCTGCCGGGTTCCACCCAGGCCGTCGCTCTGAATCAGGATCTGTCTCTGAATAATGAAAGCAATCCCGCCGCCCCAGGCTCCATTGTGGTGCTCTACGGAACCGGAGAAGGCGCTACCAACCCCGCCGGCGTGGATGGCAAGCGGACCGGCTCGACACCCGCGGCTCCCGTTCTGCCTGTTGCCGTGACAGTCGGTGGTTTTCCTGCGCAGATTCTGTATGCGGCGGCTGCGCCATCCCAGGTAGCCGGAGTTTTTCAACTCAACATTCGGGTTCCGGTTGAGGCCGCCAGCGGCGCCATGCCGGTCGTCGTCATCGTCGGTGCCCGGGTCAGTTCCGGTAACGTCACCATTTCTATTCGTTAATTCTTATGGCGTCATCCGGACGCTGCGCACCAGTGAGCCGGAACATCACTCGCAGTTGCCGTCGCCAGTCTTCGGCCAGCCCCACGCGTGTAATCTCAATGCCCGGGGCCAGAAAACTCAACACGGTTTCAGTAGTGGAGTGGAAGGCCAGCGCCGGCGCTGCCAGCAGAATGCGCGGAGCGTCGCGCCGCAACGTCACTCCCGGGAAGTACCCCTGCCGTTCAAAATCGCCCGCCGCCAGATGCCGGTTCACTCGCGTCCAGTAGTCCAGCGCCTGAAAGGGTAGTTGCAGGTCGGGTGACGCTTTCAGTTCAATCACCACCAGGCGGCCTGCGTAGTCCACGCCCAGCAGATCCACCACGTCGCGGCCAGGGGCGATGAAAACAGGCACCTGCCCATACAGCGGGCTGGAAAGCAACGCGGCATCCAGAGCTTGCGGCTGCGCCCGCACTGCAGATTCCAGCCAGCCTTCCGGGTAGCGGGTGTAGAGCGGATGCTGCAGATCGTCCGCATCGGCACGCCGCACCCGCGCCACCTCATGCGCCATCGCTTCCAGTTCATGCAGACTACAGCGCCGTGGCTGGCTGATGCCGCATGTCATGCGACTGCCCGACCAGCGCGCAAACTCCAGGCCGCGCACCTCGAAGCGGATCGAGCCATCGGACTGCGGTACGCGGTCCACCCCGTCCAGTGCGGGAATACTGTCCGGCCCGGAATTGGGTGTAGTGGGGCGATGGCACGGGGGCAGCGTCGAACTGGCGTTACCGATGTCACTGAATTCCACCGTGGCCACACGGTCGCGTTCGTCGTAAGTCTGCATGTGGCACATCACCGCCTGTGGATTGAGGAAACAGGCACGCTGCGCGGCGTCACGCTCACCGCCCGAGGGCAGGAAAAGAAACAATCGCCCCATCACGGCCTCTTTTTCCCGCTGGCGCAGCCAGGCAAGCCAGATCAGACCCTGGGCGACGATTCCCGCGGGGTCAGCCGAATCCGGCGGGGCAGCCACCGCGGCCATCCATTGCGAACCCTTGCGCAACAGGGCTCGCGCGTAAAGCGGGCTCAGACTTTGCTCCAGATTTGGCTCTGCACTCACCCCCGTCACTCTCCACTCGGGAAACTCGCGCATCAGCAGCAGGCGAAAGCGGGCCGTAAACGCCAGGCGCGACGTCTTGCGGCGCATCTCAACTCCAGCCGGTGCCGCAAGGTCCGCAATGCGGGTTTCCCCCTCTGCTTTGGGGAAACGCTCGGTGACCAGCGTGAGGCGGTCGTGGCGCTGCTCACCCAGACGGACGATCTTCCGCGCCAGACTACGGGTTCCGTCCCACGCTTCCAGAACCAGACGTCCGTTCCATTCGCGCATCTCCCACTGCCCGTGGACCAGCGCCAGCGGTTCCTCGCCGGTGTCTAAAAGGGAGGGTTGTACCGCTTTCGCAATGAAATTCTCAACGGCCTCGCGAAGCTCGGTGCAGGTGGTCACGCGCAGAGAGTAGCAGAGTTTTGCGAGCATTAATATACTCCCCTGCGGCCAGGGTGATAGATCGCCCGCGCAAGGAGTCCCGTAAAATGCTACCCTCGTTCCATGATTGAGAAAAGTCGCCGCAGTCTTCTGAAGGGCGCCGTCGCCGCCGCTGCTGTCGCCACCGCTGCGGAAGCCCAAACGACCGGCGCACCACAAAAGAAGGTTTACCGTGCCGGACCCAAGCCCGCCAGCCCGCCGCTGTTTTCACCCGCGGTCACATTCGGCAGCCTGCTTTTCATTGCCGGCATGAACTCGCGCATGATCACCGATGTAAAGGCCGGAACTGAAGCCGTTCTTAACGACATCAAAAAGCAGCTCGAAGCCTCCGGGTCGTCGATGGAGAAGGTCTTAAAGGTTACTGTGTTCCTGGTCGACATGAACGACTTCGCGGCCATGAATTCGGCTTACGTGGGTAAGTTCGGCGACGATCCGCCAGTCAGAACCACCGTTGCCGTAGCCGCGCTGCCGGGCGGAGCCAAGGTCGAGATCGACTGTATTGCCAGCCTGTAGCCGCGCTACATGTAAGCAGGCACGGCGATTCCCAGAATCGCCAGTGTTCGTTCCAGTTCTGTCGCGAAAAATTCTGTCAGCCACAACAGGAAGATCCTGCGTTCGGCGTCGGGTTCATCCAGCACCGGGTTCTTCTCGTAAAACGCGCTGAACGCCTGGGCAAGCTGGAACGCATAGCGGGCCACGTGGGCTGGCTCACCACCCGTTACCGCCTGAGCCACCGACGCATCCACAAGTGACGCCGTCAGCAGCATCTGCCACGCGTCTTCCGCAGCCAGTTGTCGCCCCAACGCCTCTTGCGAGAGTGCGTTTGCGAAGTCCGGTTTGGTCTCGCCGCGTTCTTCCAGTTTGCGGAAAATCCGGCGCGCACGAACCACGGCATATTGCACGTAGGGGCCTGTCTCGCCGGTAAAACTCAGCGCTTCCTGGAAATCGAACGCAATCACCGTGGTGCGCGTGAACTTGAGCAGGAAGTAGCGTAGCGCCCCGATCGCGATCTCGGTGGCGATGGCCAGTTGCGCCGCGCCATTGTCTTCCGGATGTCGCGAGGCGACTTCAACCAGCGCGGTCTCAATCAGCTTATCGATGAGGTCGTCGGCTTTCACGCCGAGTCCTTTGCGACCGGAAACTTCAATGTATGGCTTGCGTGCGTCTGCCTCCGAAAGTTCCATACCCAGATCGGCACAGCAGCGCGGCGACAGCGCCACCATCTCATACGAGAAATGGATAGACCGTTCGGCCTGCGACGGATAACCCAGTGCGCGCAACCCGGCGGCCACCACGTCCTGCAAATACGATTGCCGCACGTCGATCACGTTGTAGACCATCGAACCCGCACCGAACGCCGGCGCAGGGCGAGCTTGGGGCTGGTCGGTGGATACCCAGACTTCGTGGCCATCGGTGTAGCGGATCAGCGGGTGATAGTGGAAGTCTTTGCCCAATAATCCAAACTTCCACAGCTGGTAGGCAATATCCTTGCCCACATACGTAACAATGCCATTGGAGCGCACAATAACTTTGCTGTCTTCGTTGGCTTCGTCGGTGCCGCGGAACGAGGCGGAGGGCATTACCCAGCAGCCTTTGTTCTTGCCTTCTTCTTCGTAGTAAATGGCCTTGCGTTCTTTGAGCAGTTCGTACGCTGCCGCCCAGAACTTCAGATGAAGAATTTCACTCTCGCGCGGCAGCACGTCGTACTGCACATTCAGCCGCAGCATGGTGGCGAGGTGGATATTGACGATCGCGTCGGCCACCAGATGCGCCATTTCCGCCAGTTCACCCGAACCGGCTTCAATGGAATGCAGCGTAGCCGCGCGCCACGCCAGGGCTTCCGGCTGGTCCTTGAAGTGTTGCGACGTACGCGCGTAGAGATCCCAGCAGATGTAGTCGAAACGCTGGCCGGTGCCGGTGATCAGGGCTCCCACTTCAGCCGGGGTCTTGCCCTCCAGAAAGTGGAAGCCGGCCACCACATCCGCCACCTGAACGCCGGTATTGTCGATGTAGTTCTGCACTTCCACGCGATTGCCGCTGGCGCGCAACATGCGGACAAACGTATCCCCCAGCACCGCGTTCCGCAGGTGGCCAATGTGCGCCGCTTTATTGGGGTTGATGTTGGTGTGCTCGACGATGGTTTTGCCTTCGGTCGCGCCTGCCGGGGCGATATCCCCGCGCAACAGAGCCGCGCCATACGCCGCGCGATCAAACCGCACATTGATATAGCCGTTTCCCGCAATCTCCATGGCAGCCACGCCGGGGATATTACCCGCGGCCTCTACCAGATCGGCAGCAATCTTTTTCGGAGCCTGTTTCAGCGTTTTCGCCAGTTGGAACGCAACCGGCAGTGCCAGTTCGCCGAATGAGGTCTGCCGCGGCTGCTCAATGGTAATGGCGATATCCTCGCCAAAACGCATCAGAACGATATCGTGGAAGGCTGCCTGAACTTGCTTTTCAAGGTGATGGAACACAGAAATTTGAGTATAGCGGCGCACTGGCCTCGCGGACTGTCACTATTGATTCCGCACCATTTCTTACGAGCCGCGCCGAGCGCCGGGGACTCCGCTAACAGGCGTACCTGAAGATGGCGCTTCACGAAATACTGGAGCGGGACGGCCCCGGCGGAACGGGCCACTCGCCTGAAGTACGCCAACGCTACTTCAAGAGGTACACGACCGTCGTCTCAGTGTCGGCCTGATCGGGCGTCGGATCTCCGTATATCTCCCACGAGTGCCCGGCGGACTCTCTCCGATTCGCCTCCATCCATTTTCGGATCGCGTCGTGCGCTTCGCTCATGCGGTTGTACGGGCCGCGGTGGATGGCCACCGCAGCCTCGCCAACTGGCGTTTCGGTCGCGTACACCTCGCCCGCAGTTTCAAATGTGCGCGTAACCTCAACCCCGAAGTCGCACAGTATCGGCGCGCCCGGCTGTGTCGGATGGTGGTAGAGAAAAATGTTGTGGCCACCCGTCCACAGGCCCGGCTGACTGCGAATGACCGGCCAGACCTTGGCAATGGCCGGCCCCCACGCCGAGCCAACCGCTCCCGGCGCGACCTCCCGCCGGACCGCCGCCAGAGTGCGGGGGTGAACATTCTGCAAGTTGACACAGACGGGCATCCCAATGATTGTAAACCAGGAATGTGATCGAGTGCCGTCTCCCTCCCGGCATCATAGGAACGGTTCCAACGCGAAACCCTGCAAGGCCCGCTCCCGCCCGGCGAAATCCTGAAGATCTCCTGAACAGTTCGCCGCCAACACCAACCCGTGACACGCCGTCTTTATTTCCCCGCTCACCAATATGTCGCGGGATTGGCACCACATCTTTAGTAGCGCTCCCCGAATCCACCTCGGGCACCGCTACAAGGAAAACATACGTCATGGCATTAATGAACATGGGGCGCAACAGCTGCGTCGCTGCCCTATTTACGATCGCGGCTTCGTGGAGTAACCTTTTCGGAGCCGGGCCCGCTCTGGTTCCGGCAACGGTACCCACGATCTTCGTGGGAAATACACCGCTCGGCATCGCGACGGGAGACTTCAATAATGACGGCAAGCCGGATGTTACAGTCGTCAACTCGGGCGACAACAATGTCACTATTTTGCTCGGTACCGGCGGCGGCGCCTTTATATCGGCGGGGGCTCCGGTTGCCGTCGGTTTGTCGCCGGTGAATATTACAGTGGCAGACTTCAACAAAGACGGGAAGTTAGACCTCGCAGTGGTCAACGAGTTCGGGAACAGCGTGACTGTATTACTCGGGAACGGCGCGGGAGGTTTCACCGCTGCCGCCGGCAGCCCATTCGCGGTTGGCGCTACGCCGGTGTTTCTTACCACCGGAGATTTCAATGGAGATTCCATACCGGATCTTGCGGTCTCCAATCAAGGGTCGAATAACGTGACCGTGCTCATCGGTAACGGAGCCGGCGGTTTCACGCCAAGCGCGGCCAGTCCGTTCGCCACGGGACCGGTACCACAGGCCATCGTGAGCGCCGACTTCAACCACGACGGTAGGGCCGACATCGCCGTCGCCAGCGGGAGTAACGGCAACATTACCTACCTGATCAATAACGGTGCGGGCGGATTCACCACATCCGCGCTGCCGGGTGCGAACGGTGGAGCGGGGGCAAACCTGATCGGTTTGGCCGTAGGCAACTTTTATAACCATTCGCTTCCCGACCTGGTTGCCATTAGTGCAACACCTGGCACCGCAAATGTTCTTCGGAACGTAGCCGGACCGGACACTCTGCAGGGGAGCTTTTCCACCACATTCAACTGTTTGAACGTGGTATCGGGAGATTTCGATGGCGATGGAAACCAGGATCTAGCCGTCAGCTGCACCGCCAACAACCAGGTCTTCCTGATGCGCGGCGATGGAAACGGAAACCTCGCGATTGTCTTCCCCGCGGTTCTCTTCGGGAACCAGCCCTACGCCATGGCGACTGCCGATTTCAATGGGGATGGCAGACCGGACCTTGTCATTACTGACTCCGGCGCTAACGCAATCAGCATTCTGCTTTCGACGGGCCCGGTTATTCCGGTTGTCGTTCTGCCGGCGACGCCTGTGGCGCCGCAACCGCAAACCATCACTCTGACCATTGCCGATCACATCGGAAGCGATCCGCCATTTCCGCTGCAGTCTTCTGCCTCGTCTGGTTTGCCCCTCACATTTCAGATCGTGGGCGGGCCCGCAACAATAAACGGCAGCGTGATCACTCTCACTGGTCTGGGGACTGTCACCGTTGTCGCTTCTCAGGCCGGGAATGGCTCGTTTCAGCCTGCCAGCATGCAGCAGACTTTTAACGTGGGGCTCGGCATTCCTTCAATCCAGTCGCTTGTAAACTCGGCTTCGCTGGGCGCGGGGCCCGTGCCGGGCGGTTACTACGCCACTATTTATGGCAGCAATCTTGCTTCGGGAAACAAAATAGGTAACGCGTCGGCATCGCAAATTCTACAGGGAACCAGTGTCAGCATTGTGGATTTGAACAAGCAGACCTTCACGGCCACGCTGGCCTTCATGTCATTCGGTCAGGCCAATCTCGTCATACCGCCCGGCATGGCCCCGGGAGCAGCCACGCTGACGGTGACTAACGCCACGGGAAAGACGGCGTCCATACCGCTCACAATCGGGGCGATCAATCCGGGAATCTACACGGCGGATGGCACAGGAACAGGCGCAGCAGCGGGTTACGCTGTGGTTGTGACAAGCGATGGTTCTCAAACCGTCCTGCCCACTTCTTCCTGCATTCCCGGAGCGTGCAGCACTCGTGCGATTCCGATGGCGTCAGGAGCACAGGTGTATCTGGTTCTTTATGGCACGGGTATTCGCGGAGTAAGTAGCGTGGCGGGTATTCAGGTGACAATCGGGGGAACACCGGCGCAGGTAGCGTATGCCGGGCCTCAGGGTAACTTCCCCGGGCTCGACCAGGTTGTCGTACTGGTGCCTGCCTCGATGGCTGGCGTGGGTACAGTCGACATAAAGTTCACGGCGGACGGCGTCGCCGCCAACACGGTGAAAGCGAGTTTTCAGTAAGACACATTCGACGGAATCGGCCCGCTGCCATCGTGGGACATACGATGTGGCACGCTACGGTCGGTTCCTGGTCAACGTGGAACTCAATGACGCTGCCACTCCGCCGATTACGCTGCTGCAAAACTGGAAGCCGCCGAAGTAGGGAATGGGAGTGTATCGTATAGCTGTAAGGGTGACACGATGCCTGAGAAGCAGCTACTGCACAGCCTGATTGAGCAACTGCCGGAATGCGAGGTTGTCGCGGCGGTCAGGTACGTTGAGTTCCTCGTCTCGCGCGAGGCTCCCGTCGATCCCGAACTGCTGGCACGCATCGACGCCGCTTGGGCGAATCCCTCTCCGGGCATCTCTCATCAGGACATGCTTCGGGAATTCGGACTTTGAACTTTGATTGGGATCCCGCGGCCCGCGCCGATCTCCGGCGGCTGGATCGGGAGGATGCGATGAAAATTCTTCTCGCTTTAACGCGGTATGGCCAAATCGGCGAAGGCGATGTCAAAATGCGCACCGACCGCGATGGGCTGTACCGGTTGCGAGTGGGCATACTGAAACGACCGTCATAACCTGTTAGAGGTTTTCATCTACAATCGTGTCCTTATCCCCCGGCGAAAAACTCGGTCCCTACGAAATCCTCTCGCTGATTGGCGCAGGCGGCATGGGCGAAGTGTACAAAGCGCGCGATACCCGCGTGAACCGCGAGGTCGCCATCAAAACTTCGCGGGCTGGCTTTGGCGGTCGCTTCCAAAAGGAAGCCGAAGCCATCGCGGCGCTGAATCATCCCAATATCTGCACGCTGTTTGAC
>JBBROK010000052.1:0-18214 GCA_038229475.1 Bryobacterales bacterium
CGGCCTCTAATCTGTTCGCAAACTGGAACACACCCAAAATTCAAAAAATCTACCGGGCGCTGGCTCAAAACGTTGCACAGCACGGCACCTACGAAATCCTCACACCCATCGGCCTCGTACCGCACCCGCTCATCGGTTCCGTGTGGGCCGCCAATCCAAATGGCAAACCGTCAAAGTCATTGGCAAAGGTAATCTCACGCACTATCGGCACCACAACATTTGAGGTGAGCCTGCATTCGGGCCGCCCTCATCAAATCAGAATCCATCTGGCATCCATCGGCCATCCCCTGGTAGGCGATCCTCTGTACGGCTTTACCGGCCAGCCTCTTGAAAATCTCCCAGGCCTCCCCGGCGATGGAGGATATTTCCTGCACGCGCAATATCTGAAATTCCACCACCCCATCACCGGAGAACAAATCAATCTTGAGGCAGCTTTGCCGTCTGGATTCTCATTGCATCAGTAGGTTCACGGAGGGACGCTGCACCAGATCGACGGCTTCTGCATCAAGAAACTGGCCATCTTTTCTTGGCGGCCTTTCGCTGCGCGCCTGTATCGGAACGGCAGCCGGCACTTATGCGGATCTCAAGCTGACGCTCCGGCGGCGGGGTATCAGCCGTGACGAAACCTTCAAAGAGATCCCCGGCCTCGCCCTCGTTGCCTTGAACCAATGGAGATGCAAACCGGATGTTGGTCCGACTACCTGGTAACTGCGGGAGTCATTTCCCGGAACGTGCAGATCGTCTCTCGACAACCGCGAACTTCCGCATACCTGGACGACTCTTCGCAACCGGAGCCAGAGAGCGAGATCGGTATGCGGGAAATTGGGGAACGAAGTCGAAGTGGAGTGACGAAGTCAATAAAGGGGCAGTTGGCGCTTTCCGCGAATACCGTTTCTTCCCGGTTCGGATGAGCAGCTCGGAGATTCAGGCTCGGGCATTACACTAAAAGCGTGGATACCAAATCCCCAGATGGGCTAAAAACAAAGAGTGTCGCCCCCTCGCCGTCGTTCGAAGAACTCGCCGCCCAGCAGGGCGTCGGGCCGGTTCGTGATTTGAATGCGTTGTTCGGGAAACGCTATGCGAGCGACGAGTCGGCGGAGGAGTTCTCGGCAATTCTGCGCAGCTGGCGTTCCGAAGGCAATACGATACGCCCTCCGCAATGAACGCCGCCATTGTAGATACCGACGTAGTGTCAATGTTATTTAAAGGCGATTCGCGTGCCGCTGGCTTCCGTGATCATCTTACTGACCGTCTTCTGGGAATATCCTTCATGACGTTGGCGGAGTTGGAGCGTTGGTCTCTGGAGCGAAGTTGGGGACTGGGCCGCAAGGCTGACTTCGCCCGATACCTGGAAAAATACACGGTGTTGCCCGTTAGCCGCGAACTCTGCATCAAATGGGCCGAGGTGGCCTTTGCCGCGAAAAGACTCGGAAGGCCGATTCAAACGGCAGACGCCTGGATAGCCGCCAGTGCGATTCATTACCAGGTGCCTCTGATTACGAACAACGGGTCAGACTATTCGATGATCGCCGGACTCTCAGTGCTTTCGGTGTAGCTCTGCGAGACCCTCAGTTCGCCAATACGGCGACTGGCCAGGAGGTTTGCCGGCTCAGGTCGTGCGAGAGCGTAGCAGCTTCCGGGGCCTTAAGTCGGATCTTGGGAAAAATTCAGCTTCCCTTTTCTTTGGTCAGACGTTCATCAACTCCCTGCGAGACGTGGGCTATCTCGGGGAACGATCTGCGGATTGCCGCCCACGCCGACTCGACACGCATGGTGAACCGGCCCGCTGGCGACGCACGCTGGCGCAGATGTTGAGGCCATAGTGAGGAGCGTGAACATGACGATGCAAATTCCGGATGACGTTACGCGCGGGCTGGAAGCCGTTGCAGCCCTTCAAAGGAAGAGCGTGGAACAGGTTGCTGTGGAGAGCCTGCGCCTCCTGTTCGATCCGTCCGACTCGCCTCAAGCTGTTTTGCGGGCAGTAAGGAGTCTGCCCCATCCCAGCGCGGGAGTGGTGGAAGATATAGACGCTGCAATCGTTTCGGCGCGTCTGCCAGTCCGCTACAGCGGTGCATTCGACCGGTTGCCACAGGGGTGATCGACCTTCCCGGCACAAGTGCCGTTAGTGATCTGATGCGGGCGGACCCTCGGATTGAAAACTGGATTGCTGGCCTTGACAGTGCGGATCGCGTCGTTACCCGCACCATCGTTAAGGGCGAAATACTCTTCGTGATCTCCCGTTTGCCGCCAGGCCGACGTCGCACCGAATTGGAAGAAACTGGCCATCGCTTCTTGTTCTCGTTGCGCTGCGAGTCCGTACCGGAACGTGCAGCCAGCATCTATGCGGATCTCAAGCGGACGCGACAGCGGCGGGGTATCAGCCTTGATGAAAACGATTTGAGGGCGGCGGCTACCGCACTGGCGCCGGGTGCCGCGCTTGTCAGTCGCGAGAGCGACTTTAAAGAGATCCCCGGCCTCGCCCTAATTGCCCTGAACTAGCTCGCCCGCATTGCGCTGAATTAGGGCAATACAAACCGTCACGCTCTTGCCGGCATTGAGTATACTGAAGACGGTTGGACATGCCCACAGAATACGTCGAACAGCGCAACGACGGCTACTTCATCAACGGAACCCGCGTATCTCTGGACTCGGTGGTGTACGCGTTCCTGAGGGGAGAGTCGGCCGAAGGTATTGCCGAATCGTTCCCGGCGCTGGATCTCGAACAGATCTTTGGTGCCTTGGCTTTTTACATGTCTAATCGGGAACTCGTCGACGACAATCTTCGCGAAGCCCGCGAGGACTTTGAAGCAATGCGTCAACGGGCGCGGCAGCCAAATCCGGTGCTGTACCGGAAGCTCGCCGAGGCGCGGCAAACCATTCACTCGCCCGGCGCATGAGACCGGAATTTCTCGCCGACGCCGATTTCAACCACAAAATGGTACTCGGCCTTCCTTCGCGCGATTTCGGGATACTTTGATGGGATTGACAATCGGCAGACTAAGATAGCTAGCCGCATTACTGCTTCCGCTGTTTCCTCAACTGCAGAATTTTCCCGAACGCAGTTTCTTGACTCTGAGGCCGGATTGCTGCAGTGCTGTTCTCGCCTGCGAATCTGTGAACGTTTTGCGCCTTTCGCCAGTTGTTTGGCTTCCTGATACAGATACCAGTGGGTGTCTCCGAGTTGAGAGAGCGACGATCATGCATGCCCAGAGTCTGACGGATCGTAAATTGTTGATGGTAAATTAGTTTAGATCCTAACTTAATGCCTGATCCGCCCAAACCTAATACGCTGGCTGTGAGCTGGTTCTATGGAGAGGACCAAAAAAACTCCCTTGTACTTACCCCGAAATACCAGCGCAACCCGATCTGGTCAATCGGACAGAAATGCTTCCTGATCGATAGCATCATTTTCGGCTGCCCGATCCCTCAGGTCTACATCAATATTATGACCGAGGGGTTGGCAAAGGAGAAAAAAACCATCTACGAGGTCGTCGATGGCCAGCAACGTCTCCGTGCGATTCTGGAATTCCTTAACGATAAGTGGCCCTTAATCGAGACAACGGCGAAGTCGTACCCAGTCTCGGATCTTTACAAAAAGCACATCGGGAAAAAATATTCGGAGCTTCCCGAGCACCTTCAAAACGTAATTTGGGACTACCCCCTTGCGGTACAGGAGCTGAGAGGGAAAGGCCAGAAGGAGATTCAGGCCCTCTTTCGGCGGCTCAACTATGTTGTTGAGCGGCTCAATTCACAGGAATTGAGGCACTCCCAGTACTTCGGCGAGTTCATTGATGCTGTGGAATCGCTGACCAAGGAAACGTTTTGGGACGATATCGGACTGTTCAGCCGGCGCGACGCGCAGCGCATGAAGGACACCGAATTCATCAGTGAGCTTTTCATAATCGTCGTGGATGGAATTCAGGACCAGCAAAAAAAACTCGACTTTTATTACGCGTCATACGATGTGGTCTTTCAACAGAAGGCCCGGTCAATCACTAGATTTAAGCGCGTGCTCGCCGGGCTTCAAACGATCAGCGACACGATTCGCGATACCCGCTTTGGTAACAAGGCGGACTTCTATGCCCTGTTCGCCGCGGTCAACGAGCTAAGTGCGACTAAAGCGTTGGACTTGACCGCCGCCAGCGACGCACTATCGAAGTTTTCAATAGCCATCGAGGCACCTCCCGAGACATTAAACGGAATACCGCACGAGTACTACACCACCATCGCCGAAGGTGCCAATAAACTCCCAAAGCGGGTGCGCCGTGTGGAAATTCTACGCAGCGTTTTGAACGAACACCTCTGAGGGTATTGCATGCCAACACCTGCGCAAGTTTTGGTGAAGTTCCAGCAACAGGTCACTGCGGCGCTCGCGAACTATGATGGTCTCCTGGCTGCCGTCGCCGGACTGCCGCGGCGACTCACGACGGAAAGGCTTCTCGCCGAGCAGTGTGTCCTTGCAATCGCGGTGCGCTGGGAAGCGTTCATTCACGATCTGATCATTGCCTACGTCGAAGACAGGCCAGATAACTGCATCGCGTTCCACAAAAGAAAGGTGACCCAAAGTATTAGCGATAAGCACAAAGGCTTCGCTGCATGGGTGACGGTTAACGTTCCTCATCCTCTCACAAGAGTCCAAATCGAGGAGATGCTTGATCCGGAGGGCCGCAACGTCTCGGCCGAGTCCGCGAGTACGCTGGCCAAAAAAGCCAACGACCTTCTAGCCGCAGCACATGCTAAGAAATTCTCGCTTACTGCAACTGATGGCCGTTTTCTTGATTTGTTAATTGCCCTTCGCAATTACATGAGCCATCGGAGCAGCGGATCAATGAGGGTCTTGAGGAGGCGATTATCGGAATTGGCAACCGCTGATCCAGCCTCACACATGATCGGTACCCTCGGAACCGTTGCGATCTATCTCAACGCGCACCCGCCCGGCCTTCCTCATTCCCGCGCGAAGGTTATCGGTCACAGTGTGAACACATTGGCAGCGAAGCTGGTCTGACTCAGCCGATTCCATTCTCGCCAGCAAACGCCCAAGAAGTCCGCTTCAGGAAACTTAACCGCCCTCGTGCCGATTCTGCCATATGATAGGCATACTGGTGCCCCTTCGCAGCTGCACCGCAGCCCATTACGCAACGTGGAGCAATTCAACTTCTCAGCTGCACTTGTTTTCCTCTCTTCTGCCGCAATCCGCGCGCAGCAGCCCGGTTCGGCGCTGACTGTCGGGGCCGCGGAAATCGGTGGAGTTGTCAGCAGCGGCGCAGGTCCGGAAGCTGGAGTGTGGGTAATCGCGGAAACGGCCGGTCTGCCCACGAAATTTGCAAAGATGGTGGTTACCGACGGCGAGGGCCGCTATTTAATTCCCGATCTCCAAAACTTCCATCAACGTTTGGGTGAGACGTTAGGGACTGGTTGACTCGCCGAGCGTTGAGGGTGAACCGGGGTGTCTGACTTGAAGGCGGTCACTGCGCCGAGTGCCGCAGCAGCAGCCGAATGCTACCCGGCGTTTACTGGTACTCAATGATGAAGATCCCGGAGGCGAATCTGTTCCTGCACTCAGCCACAGGCGCGGGCGGGAACTGCGTCGGGGCAATGATGAAGATCAGCATCAGTGATCGACACGGTGAAGAACTCGTGCCAATCGTGCCACGCCATGGATGGGGTCGAAAATAATCCGCAGCATCTCTTCGGATCTGGGACCCTTCAACGACTCGGTCGAAGCGTAGAACAAGAAGAACTGCGGCGGGCCAGGCGAGTTCCAATACGGCGGTTACATGCCCCCAAACCCAGTCACAACGACTTTTCGTTGATTCCAAAGCACATAGCCTACCAACCCCAAAACCCCGTAGTAACCTCAATCCCAGGGAGTATCCGAGACAATGTCAATCGCCCACAACTTCTTCCAGCTTTCTCTTACCCCGCGCGCAAAACCAACCGAAAAAACCCGCTCCAACAACCGGGTTTCCCTTACCGCCGTCCGCGCAACTCCAACAAAACAAGAACCCCGACTCCCCGGTGGGTCTGTTTTTTCGACTGCCCTGTTTCGCCACCAATTTCGAAGCCACCGAGCCCTACCGGCAACCGGGCATCTGGAATGAAGCAATCACCGTCGAGTAACTCGCCGCGCCCTTTTTCAGATAGTCGCCCACATACCAGAAGGTGCAGTCGTCCGACGGATCCATCGCAGTCGTCGTGTAATCTTCCCACCGCAACGTCGCCTCCTGTGACGCCTCGCCTTCCACCGCAATCGTCTCCCGGAGCGACAAAACCCCACGGGGATCGCCCGCCAGACGTCCGGCGAAACGTTGTCCCGCAAAGTGGGGCGTGCCGCCGAAAGAGTAGCCAATGCCGATGTTGCCCTTGCGGTCCATCGCCGGGCTGGCCATCCAGCGGAACAAGCCGTCCGGGGCGTAGGTGCCCTGTTGATGCAGCCTGACCGTTCGGCCCTTACCCACCCGGAATTCGTACCAGCGCACGCCACCGCCGCCGGAAACTGTGTTGACCGAATGCACCGCCACCAGCGACTCCACACCGCCGATGTTGCGGTAGACCACGCGCTGCATGATCTTGTCACCCTGGGCGTCGAGGCCTCGCGAGGTGCCCGGCTGCGGAACGCAATTGGTGAGCTGGCCGTTGCACAAGTAGTGATACGGGGCCACCGGAATCTTCACCGGTCCCTCGGCTTTCGTATTGGCCGGATTCGTCCAGTCGACGTGGACTTTCCACGCGTAGATGCCGTCATCTTCGAACACGCCGCGCAGTTGACTGCCGCCCGCCGCCAGCATGATGTTGGGCGCGCCCGGTGGTGGCAGGCCAGGGCCATCGATATCAGCATTGTTGAGGAAGTTGACGCCGTCGATAATGAGGCACTGCTCGGTCGCGGCACCCCCGGTCAGCATCTTCGCCCGGTCCGCGATGCAAACGTGCTTCTGAATCACTTCGTCGCCCGTGCTGGTGGGCACGTAGTAGCCGTCGGTCCAGATCGCCGGTCGCGGGTAATCGGGGAACAGCTTGCGGCGGAATTCGTAGCGGTGAAAGGGACCAATCGGGTCGGGGCCGGTCGAGACCGCGTAACACATCGAGTAGGGTTCTTCCGGGCGCTCGGGGTTCTTGCTGAAGATCGGCATCACGTAAAGCCAGCGCTGCGCAAGCTGGTCGTAACGGACCACCGCGTCGCCGTTGTTACGGGCCTCGCATGTACCGCCGAAGCCCTGGAAGATCGTGTTGGTGGGCACGGAGCCGTAGAGCAGTTTACCCGTTTTGTCGAAGACGGCCATCCGGGAGTTCACGATCTGCACGATGTGTGAGGGGCCAATGGCAAGACTGTTATCGGAAGGATTGCGGCCCGGTCCCGGCAATTGTTCGCCGGGGAAGCCGACGCCCAGTCCGTCGAAGTGCCGCAGCATCGTTGCCGGCGGGCGTTTGCCCTGCTGGTTTTGTTCGGCAGAGAACAGGAGTGTGGGTAAGACGATCAACCACCAGAAGCGCATTCACCCAGCTTACTGCCATGGAATGCGCTATCCTCGGTCCAGATTCCCGATGTTGAGAGTGCGAATAATAAGACGCGCCGGATGGTGGATCGCGGCGACTGCCCTGCTGTGCATGGGCACCGTGTGGGCACAGAAGCCATTTCGTCAATACCCCGGCGTTGAATACTTCCGTTTTGACACGCCGCCCAATCCCAACGAGAAGACTGAATTCGCCTTCGCGCGGCTGATGTTTCCAGGCGGCTGGAACGATGGTTACCGGGGGCGTTTCGATGGCGACTGGCGCCAGGGGCTCACTTTGTGGACTCAGGATTATCCCCGTGCCGACCGCCACTTTGCGGCAGCCGTACAAAGGCTCACGCGGGTTCATACCCGCTCCACGGAGCAGCCCGTCAACCTCGATGAAAATGAGCAGTTCGATTTCCCGTGGCTCTACGCCGTGCAGGTGGGCGAATGGGGTTTGACGCCGAAGCAAGGCAGGGAAATGCGCGAGTTTCTGTTACGCGGCGGGTTCTTCATGGCCGATGATTTCCATGGCACCGTGGAAAAAAAGGTTTTCGAAGATGCCATGAAACTGGTTTTCCCGGAGCGGCCCATTGTGGAAATGCCCGACGGGGAAGCCGTTTTTCATACCGTCTATGATCTGCTCGACCGCGTGCAGATGCCGGGTCAGGCACATCTGCGTGCAGGCTGTAAGAACTGTTATGAAGGCGGCCGGGGCGCGCATTGGCAGGGGATTTACGACGATAAAGGCCGGGTGATGATTGCCATCTCCTACAACTCTGATGTGGGCGACGCCTGGGAGTATGCGGACGACCCGCAGTATCCCGAGAAAACGTCGTCCCTCGCCTTACGTTTGGGCGTGAATTACGTGGTCTACGCGATGACCCACTAACCTACTTCTTTACCGCCGGCGGCGCTTTGGCCGCTGGTTTGGCTCCCTTGGGAGCCAGCGAACCGATGGGCGGAGGCGGAGGGGGCGGGGGAGCCGGCGGGCCAAGTTCCAGGTTTGCGCGGGCGCGAATGTCACGCGACGATGACCCGGCCTGAACCTCGAAGACGCCGTTATCGGTCAGCCAGTCATGCCGGAGTGTGTCGAAATGAGCCAGGGCGCGCGGCTCGATTTCGAATTTGAGTACGCTGCTTTCTCCCGGTTTGAGAGTCACACGTTGAAACGCCCGCAGCTCTTTGGGGGGGCGCTCGGTCTTCGGTTTCGTCTCGGCGATGTATAACTGGACAACTTCGGCACCGGCACGGGCCCCGGAATTTTTCACAGTCAGCGTCACCGGTATCTTCTTGCCGGGTTCTACTTTGGCCGGTACCGTGAGGTTGGAATACTCAAACGTGGTGTAGGAAAGGCCATGACCAAAGGGGAACAACGGGGTGATTTTGGCCTGATCAAAATGGCGATAGCCGACGAAGATGCCTTCCCCGTATTCGAGGTCCGTTTCGGTGCCAGGATAGAAGCCATTTGCACTGGTGTCCTGCAGCGTGCGGGGAAAGGTGATGGGTAGCCTGGCGGATGGGTTGACATCGCCAAACAAGACATCGGCAATGGCGTTACCTCCCTGTTCGCCGGGGAACCAGGCCATGGCAATGGCGTTGACGGCACTGCTCCACCTGGTCATGTCGACCGCCGAACCGGCAATTACGACCACGATTGTGTTGCGGTTTGCAGCCGTGACGGCAGAGACCAGTTCATCCTGACGGGCTGGAAGATCCAGCGATTTGCGATCCGAGTTTCCGGTTTCCAGCGCGGCCGAGGTGCCCACGAACACGATGGCGACATCAGACCGTCGGGCCAGAGCCGCAGCCTCGGCGATCGCCGGATTGCCCTGCTCCCCCTCCATGGGGACGCCCAGGGCGTATGCAACTTTGGTCGCAGCGCCGGCCCGTGCCTTGATGCCATCCAGCGGCGAAACGGGCGCTTGGGCGGTAACCAGGGTTGGTCCGCCTCCGCCGGTGCGGGCGGTAGCGGCGCTGGGTCCAATCACCGCAATGGAGCGAACCTTGCCTGGGTTGAGCGGGAGCGCTCCGGAGTTTTTCAACAGAACGATGCCCTCGGCCGCGGCGACGCGGGCCAGGCTCTGTTGCGCGGCTGCCGGCGGTGCGCTCGGAGCTGGGTTCTTTGCATCAAAGATTCCGCTGGCGAACATTGCCCGAAAGCGGCGGCGCAGCATTTCATCCACCGCATCCTGGCGGAGGGCGCCGCGGGCGACATCGGCTGACAGACGTTCGTTGGAAAGGAATCCACCGGAAAGGCCGGGGTTGGCGCCGGGTGTCTTTACAAGAAAGGTCAGGTATTTGGTGAAGGAGTCGGCACCCGGCATTTCAAGATCGATGCCGGAGCTTACCGTGCCGGCCACAGAGTGAGTGCCGCCCCAGTCGCTCACCACATAGCCGCGGAAAACCCAGTCCTTTTTGAGGAGTTGGGTAAGATAGCGTTCGTTGTCAGATTCCCATAGGCCGTTGAGCTTGCCGGAAGAGGCCATCACGCTCCAGACAGCACCTTCGCGGACTGCGGCCTCCATGGCGGGGAAATAGATTTCCCGCAAAGCCTGCTCACTGGCTTTCACGTTGGCCGTGTAGTGTTTGGTTTCCTGGTTGTGAAGTACGAAGTGTTTGGCGGTGGCAATCACACCCTCCGCCTGCACGCCGCGAATGAAGGGTACGGCGATCTTTGCGGCCAGCAACGGGTCTTCGCCGTACGATTCAAAGGTAGCGCCGAAAAGGGGCGTACGGTTGATATCCAGAGCTGGCCCAAGCAGTTGATTGCGACCGGCACCAAGCGCATCGCGGGCAATGGCCTGCCCCACTTTGGTGGCAAGCTCCGGATCCCAGCTGGCCGCGAGAGCGATACCGGCGGGAAAAGCGGTGTTATTGAACTGCGGATGAGCGGTTTCATTGGGTGCAGCCCAATCCGCTATTCCGGACGGACCGTGGGCCATGTGGATGGCCGGAATGCCCAGTTTCGGGTCGGCCAGTGTGTCCATCCATGACGCGCCGGCCAGCATGTCGAGTTTTTCATCGAGCGGGATGTGGCCCAGTAAGTCCTCGGTTCTGGTATCCGGGGTCTGTTCGGCCCTCTGGTATTGCGGCGCTGCCTTGCCGCACGAGAGAGTGGCTGCAGCGGCCAGCAGAAGAACGGTGAGATTACGAACAGAATGCATCGAACATTCAGACTATCAGGGTTTCGCTAACGATTGGCAACGATACAATCGGGATCTGTGCTCCATTCGACGACAAATCTCCGCGTTCGATATGCCGAAACGGACCAGATGGGGGTGGTTTACTACGCCAACTACTACGTCTGGATGGAGGTGGCGCGAGTGGATTTTTGCGATGCCGCGGGGGTCCGCTACCGCACCATGGAATCGGAAGACGGCATTCTGCTGGCGGTGACAGAGTCTTCCTGCCGCTATGTGAGTCCGGCGCGCTATGACGACATTGTGACCATTGAGACGAAACTGGGGGAAGCCAGCCCAAGGGCGATCAGCTTCAGTTACGTCATGCTGTGTGACGGGCGCAAGCTGGCTACCGGGCACACCCGGCACATTTTCCTGAACCGTCAGTTCAAGCCGGTCCGTTTGCCGGAAAAGTACCGGGCATTGTTCGGCATCGGCACGGAATGAGCGGGCAGGCTCCACGTTCAGAGGCTCCGCGGCGTCAGTCAGTTGTGAACGGTCTGGGGTTGTATCTGCTCGGTTTGGCATTGCCGGTATTCGGCGCATCACCGCTGCTGCGGACAGTGGAAGACCGCTACAATCGCGCCCAATCCCTGAAGCTCGATTTTTCTGAGACTTACACGGCCTCGCGGCAGCCCGCCCAGGGCGAAGCCGGTACCTTGTATTTGCGCAAACCGGGACGGATGCGCTGGGAATATTCGAACCCCGCGGGGAAGTTGTTTGTCTCCGACGGCAAAGATGTTTATCTGTACCTGCCGGAGGAGCGGCGGGTGGAGAAATCCAAATTGAAGGAATCTGAGGATCTGCGGGCACCGCTGGCGTTTCTGTTGGGGAAGCTGGAGTTCGACCGGGACTTTGAGTCGTTTGAGATGCGGCCCGAAGGAGACGCGACCAGTATTGTGGCCAACCCGAAGTCGAAAAACCTGGCTTACACGAGGGTGGAATTTGTAGCTTGGCCAGACGGCAGAATCACCCGTTTGCGGGTCACCGGTCAGGATCAGTCGAAGCTGGAATTTACTTTTTCCAATGAGCAAATGAATGCGCCGGTGTCGCCCGCGCTGTTTGTATTCCGGGCTCCGGCGGGCGTGCAGGTAGTGGAGGCGGAACGCTAATGGCTGAGTTTGTTCTCAAATATGCCGATCCGCAGGGTACCGTGCACAGCCAGAATATTGAGGCTGCGAACGAGCAGGAAGTGCGCGAGCGGTTCACCAGACAGGGCTTTCTGGTGTATTCGGTGCGCGCCCGCGGTGTGGCACTGCGATCCGGCAGTGCGATGCCGGGCCGCAAGCGGCTCAACATGGAGAAGTTCCTCATCTTCAATCAGCAGTTTCTGACGCTGATTCGGGCAGGGTTGCCGATTCTGAAAGCCCTGGACCTGCTGGCGGAACGGTTGACGGACGCGAAACTGATGCCGTATATCAATGCGGTTCGCGACGATGTGCGCAAGGGCACGTTGCTTTCCGACGCATTCCGGGCACAGCCGGTGTTTCCGCGGATTTTTGTAACGTCGGTGATGGCGGGCGAGAAATCCGGCAGCCTGGTGGAAGTGCTGGAGCGCTACATCGGGTACCAGAAACTGGCGCTGGCGGTACGCAAGAAGGTGATTGTTTCGCTGATCTATCCGTCTCTGCTGCTTGTTCTGGTGTCGGTGCTGGTGGTGTTCCTGGTGACATATGTGGTGCCCAGCTTCGCCAGCCTGTATTCCAGTATGTCGGCGCAATTGCCTACCATTACGGTCTACCTGATCGCGATTGGCACCACGGCACAGAGCTACGTTTTTGCGTGGCTGGGCGGAATTTTCGGGCTGGGTTTTCTGCTGTGGCTCTGGTCACGCGGAGAAGCGGCGCAGGAAAAGATCGACCGCGTAAAGGTCAAGATTCCGATCTTCGGTGACATCTGGATCAAGTATCAGGTGGCGCAGTTTGCCCGCGTACTGAGCACCCTGCTGGTGGGCGGTAGTCCGTTGATGCAGGCGCTGGAGACTTCCGCGGATTCGCTGGGCACCCCGCTCTTGCGGAAGCTGCTCGCGAAGGCGGGGCAACTGGTGCGGGAGGGGCAGGCGCTGTCCGCCTCGCTGGGGGTGACAGGGATTTTCCCGGGCCTCGCGGTAGACATGATTGAAGTGGGCGAATCCACCGGAGCCCTGCCCGCCATGCTGAGCAGCGTGGCCGAGTTCTATGAAGACGACGTGAATACGCGGATGACGGCAATTTTGTCACTGATTGAGCCGGCAATCATGATTCTTATGGGCTTCTTCGTGGCTTTTGTATTGATTGCATTGTACTTGCCGATCTTTTCGCTGGCCGATACAATTCGCTAAATTTACACGCTCAGACTCTTCGCGTTCATTCCACTTCCGCGAGTGTCGGGCACGACTTTGGGGGCAAATCAATTCCCACCTGGAGCGGTGGCGGTCTACTCATCGTGGAGGGCGAGTCCACCTGTAGCCCTAACCGTGGCACTGGACGGTACAGTCTGGACGCAGGGATACTCGGTTGGCAAGGATGTTGTTGACCGTAACGTCTTTTGGCATTTTGATGAATCCGGGAAAAAGATCGGATCTGCCGCGCCTCAATCGGATTTCGTTATATTCGCTGGACGCGGGGACCGGTCGTTTCCTTTCTGTCGTACTTCCCCCCTCCCTTCGTGATGGGGCTTGGCCCCGGTCGCAGCATTCTCACGATGAGTGTTGAGTAGCGAGGGCAGGCTTGGAATTAGTGTCCACGCCCTGCCGGTTTTGCGCGTCATCCATATGTGAGCCTGTCTCCGGCCTCTCCGCTAACCGCTTCCAGTGACACTGCCGCCGCGCAGGCCGCGGCACTGCGTTACCGGTGTGAGTTTGTGGATCTGCGGGACGCCTCCATTGATCACGATCTGTTCCGAACCATTCCGGTAGACCTGATGTTCCGCTACAATTTTGTGCCTCTGGCGGCGCGAAACGGGACCCTGGAAATTGCCCTGGCCGATCCGCGCAACCTGAACACCATTGATGAACTGAGCTTGTTGCTGCACCGCAAGCTGCGGGTCAAAGTGGCAACGGCGGCGCAGATTGGCGACCTGTTGAAGAAGACCGAGCAATCGCAGCGCGTCCTGGAAGAGGTCACGGAAGGCTTCGCGCTCGACGTTCTGGCGGGTGAAGACAACCCGGATGAGACGCTCTCCATTGACCGGCTGGCTTCGGGCGACAGCGATATTGCGCCGGTTATCAAGCTGGTGGATACCACGATTTTCAATGCTCTGGAGCGGCGCGCCTCCGACATTCACATAGAATCGCGCGACCAGGAAGTGGTGATCAAGTACCGCATCGACGGCGTGCTGCACTACGCCATGCCGCCCATTGCGAAAGACTGGCATTCCACCATTCTTTCGCGCATCAAGGTGATGAGCGAACTGGATATCGCGGAACGGCGCGTACCGCAGGATGGACGCTTTCGGGTCCGCTATAAGAACCGTCTGATCGATTTCCGCGTTTCCATTATGCCCACCATTCACGGCGAAGATGCCGTGTTGCGCGTGCTGGACAAAGAATCGATGAGCGAGAAGTTTTCCAAACTGACGCTGGATGTGGTCGGTTTCAGCCCGTCGGATCTGGCGAAATTCCGCCGTTATATTTCGGAGCCTTACGGGATGGTGCTGGTGACCGGACCCACCGGGTCTGGCAAAACAACCACGCTGTATGCGGCGCTGAGCGAGATCAAGAACGACGAAGACAAGATCATCACGATTGAAGATCCGGTGGAATATCAGCTGAAGGGGATCACGCAGATTCCGGTGAACGAAAAGAAGGGGCTTACGTTTGCGCGCGGTTTGCGTTCGATTCTGCGCCATGATCCGGACAAGATCATGGTGGGCGAAATTCGCGATCAGGAGACGGCGCAGATTGCCATCAACGCGGCGCTGACAGGCCACCTGGTGTTTACCACGGTCCACGCGAATAATGTGGTGGATGTGCTGGGTCGCTTCCTGAATATCGGCGTGGAGGCGTACAACTTTGTTTCCGCGTTGAATTGTATTCTGGCGCAGCGGCTGGTGCGGGTCAATTGCGAACATTGCCGGAAACTGGTGCGTTACCCGGACTCGCTGTTAATTGAGAGCGCGCTGAACCCGGACGACTGGCGGGGGCACGAGTTTACCGAATGCACGGGCTGTTTTGAGTGCGGCGGTACCGGGTTCCGCGGGCGCAGCGCCATTCACGAACTGCTGAACCTGACAGACAAGATTCGTGAGGCGATTCTGGAGCGCAAGCCGAGTTCCGAGATCAACCGTCTGGCGCGGGAACAAGGCATGACGTTCCTGCGGGAGGCGGCGGTGGAGAAGGTGCGGGATGGCATTACCACACTGAAGGAAATCAACAAGGTGACGTTTATTCAATGAGCGTCTTCAGCCAGATCACGACGTGGTTTCAGGACCCGCCGCCGGAGTTTGTGTTTGAGATTGCCAGTGACCGGATTGCGGTATGCCGCACGCGGCCACCATTTGCGCTGCGTGAAGTGGCGCTGGAAGCGGGCGTGATTACAGCCACTCCGGGCAAAGATAACATCACGAATCCGGCGGCTTTTGCCAGCGCCGTGCAGGGGCTGATTCCCGCTTCCGCGAAGCGGCGGACGGCGGCTTTGTTGATTCCGGACAACAGCGTGCGGATGGCTTTGCTGGAATTCGAAAAGCTGCCGGAGAAAGAAGAAGAACGGCGGGCACTGGTGAAATTTCGCCTGCGCAAGACCATTCCCTTCGATATTGACGAAGCCGCGCTGGCCTGGTTTGTTCAGTCGGGCAACCGGGTGGTGGCGGTGGCAGCGCCGGTGGAAGTGGTGGCGCGCTACGAAGCACCGTTTCGCGCGGCGGGATTGCAGCCGGGCCTCGTGATGCCATCGTCGCTGGCGCTGCTGGACCAGCAGCGGGCTCCGGGTTTGATCATGCTGGCCCGGTTGGGATCGGGGTCACTTTCCGTGTTCGCGGTGCGCGACGGAGTGATTGTGCTGGCCCGCGTGCTGGAACTGACTGCGGGGGCGGATAATCCATTGGCGGAGATGGTGGAAGATCTTTATCCAACGCTGGTGTATCTGGAAGATCAAACCGGCGCGCGTCCGCAGAAGCTGATGCTGGCCGGTTTCGGTGCGGGCGCAGCGGAAGCGGCGTTGCGGCTGGGCATCGAATTGGAAACGGAAACGGAAGTAATCACAGCACCGTTTCCGGGGATTGCGGGCTATCTGGCGTCGTTGGGCATCAGTGAGAAGGTCGCCGCATGAGACACCCGTTGAACCTGGCAAGTCAGCCGTTCCGGCGTGATCGGGCGATGCTGATTGGCTCCGGTGTCGTCGGCGTGCTGCTGGTTGTGAGTCTGGTAATTTTGATCTTTCTGATTCAGACGGGGCGTGAAGACGTGCGCGAAACACAACAATTGCTCACCCGACTGGACAGCCAGATTTCTTCCTTAAGCCGCGAACAATCGAACCTCGACCGTACCATCCGGCAGCCGGGTAATGAGATTGTTCTGGACCGCAGCATTCTCATTAATGCGCTGATCAGCCGCAAGGCAATCAGCTGGACGCACATATTTTCTGATCTGGAAACGGTGTTGCCGTGGAACGTGCGCATCGTGGGGATAAGGCCCCAGGTGAATGCCCGCAACCAGCTGTTTCTGGATATGACAGTGGCGGCGGATACGCCGGAGCCAGTGATCGCGTTTATTCTTCGCCTGGAGGGTTCGGAAGTTTTCGGATCCACGGCAGTGAGCGGCATTACGCCGCCCACCCAGAACGACCCTTACTACAGGTACCGCCTTTCGGTGAACTATGCCCAGAAGCTTTAAACTACCGGAGCGGTACTGGAAAGATCCGCAATTGTTGGTGCGGGCGGCGCTGGGCGTGCTGTTGCTGGTTAACCTGGTGGCGGCAGCGTTCGCATTTCACTGGCTGGGGGCATCACCGGAGGGTCTGAATCAGCGGCTGGGAAGCCAGCGGGTACGTTTGAAGGCAGAGCAATCGCGGCGCGATCAGAGCCGCGTGATGGCCGCGCACATGGAGCAGGCCAAGGGCGAAGGCGATACGTTTCTGGATACGTGGATCACCGGTCGGCGGCACACCTATTCAACGATTATCGGAGAAATTACGGCGTCGGCAAAGGCCTCTGGCATGAAAATGCTGGATGCGAGTATTGCGCCGCTGGACCCGATTGACGGCAGCGACAATCTGGAACTGATGACGATCACGGTAAATTTTGAAGGCGGGTATCCGCAATTACTGAAGCTGGTGAATGCGGTGGACCGGTCAAAGAGGTTGTTCATCATCGAAAGTCTGGGGGTAGCGCCGCAGCCGCGTTCCGATCAGTTGACCGTGAGTTTGAAGCTGAATACCGTGGTGCGGGATGAAGCCGAGGCAGGCGCGCTATGAACCTGGGAGCCGAGCCGAAGAAAGTCGCGATGCTGGGTGGACTGCTGGCAGTGGCGGCAGTGGTGCTGTATCTCAATGTCTTCGCCGGTAGTGAGAGCCGGCCGGTAACTACAACGGCTCCGGCGGTGGCACAAAAGGCCGCACCTTCCACACGGACGCCGCCACCTGCGCGACGCGCAACCGGCAAAGCGGCGCTGGGAGAATTCCGCCCGCGCATGGGATCAGCTACGCCCGAAGAGCGCCCCGACCCGGCATCGGTGGATCCGGCGTTGCACCTGGACTTGCTGGCGAAGTTGCAGGCGCTGGAACCGGGCGCGGCAGGGCGTAATCTGTTTCAGTATGGCCCTTTACCGCAGGCAGCACCGTTGCAGCCGATGCCGACGAATGTTCCGAAGATTGCGGTGAACGCGGCACCGCCTCCGCTTGCCTCACAGGGGCCGGTGACACCTCCGCTTCCCCCTCCTCCGGCACCATTGACCTTCAAATACTACGGCTTGAAAATATCGAGGGCGAGCGGCGTGAAGCTGGCTTTCCTGCTGGATGGCGAAGACATCATTGTGGCGGGCGAGAATGAGGTTGTGAAGAAGCGGTATCGCGTGGTGCGCATTCTGCCGGCATCGGTGGTGATGGAAGACATGCAGGGAAGCGGGCAGCAGACAATCACCATTGAGGGGCAGCCCGCGGCATGAGCCAGCGGCGCGGTGAGAAAGGGTATGCGGTGCTGCTGATATTTGCCATGGCGGCAACGGTGGCGATTACTCTTTACCTGGAACTGCCGCGCGCGGCGTTTGAAGCCCAGCGGGACAGAGAACAATTACTGATCGACCGGGGCGAACAGTACACGCGGGCAGTGCAACTCTACGTGCGCAAGTTCAACCGGTTTCCGGCGGATTTCGAAGCGTTGAACAACACGCAGGGTATTCGCTTTCTGCGGCGCGCCTACAAAGACCCGATGACGGGCAAAGATGAGTGGCGGGTGGTGCACGTGGGGCCGGGTGGCGTGTTTACGGATTCGCTGGTCTACGGGCTGAAGAAGGGTAAACAGAACGAACCTGGCCCATTGGCAACGAGCATCGTCAGAGCCATGCCGAATGTGAGCCAGAATTTGCCGTCGCCGAGGAGTTCCCAGACTTGCTCCATCTTGAAATGC
>JBBROK010000053.1:0-17100 GCA_038229475.1 Bryobacterales bacterium
CCTTGCCCGAAACTACGTGATAGGTGAGAATGGCCTGCAGCTTCGCCTTGTTTTCCGGTTTCAGCAGCGATTCCACCGTTCCAGCCGGCAGCTTCGCAAATGCGGCATCAGTCGGAGCGAACACAGTAAACGGACCCGCGCCCTTCAGCGTGTCCACCAGGCCGGCGGCCTTTACTGCAGCCACCAGAGTTGTGAATCCACCGGCTATGGCCGTGTCCACGATATCGGCGGCGGAAGCCACCGAAGCTATGGCCAGCGCGCCTGTCATCAATGCGGTCAAACGGAATTTCATCTTCTTTTTTCTCCTTTGCGAGTGACTTTTGTCAGCTCACAACTTGATTCTAAAGAAAATTTGTTTTACTGTAAAGAATATCGAAAAGTGATTTGCTCTTGCAGAAAACTACTGTTTTAAATCGGTATTGACAGGAAAACACATTCTATAGATGCTCTCTGAAACCATCACCACGGAATTGAAAAAGTACGGAATCGGCCACAAACTACGGCAATTGCGCCTGCGCAAGAGTATGGGACTGGTAGAACTCGGCAAACATACCGGGCTTTCGCTGGCGCTGCTCTCCAAGCTGGAGCGCGACGTTATGCATCCCACGTTGCCCACGCTCGCCCGGATCGCCATGGTCTTCAGCGTCGGCCTGGAGTACTTTTTCAATTCCCAACCCACGCCGGTTCTCGAAATCGTTCGGAAGAAAGACCGGATTCGCTTTCCTGATTCCCCTGATGCGAAGCCCATCTGCTACTTCTTTGAAAGTCTGGACTTCCCGGTTCCCAGCCGCCTGCTGAACTCGTTTCTGGCCGAGTTCCACCCGGTTGAAGTGGAACAGACCCGAATGCATGAGCACACTGGTGTGGAGTTTATCTATATGCTCTCTGGCCGTCTTGAACTGCGGGTTGGCGGAGAGACCTATGAATTAGACGAAGGTGATGCAATTTACTTCGATCCTTCTGTAGCCCACGCGTACCGGGGAATCGGGGCAGGCCCAACGACGGCGCTGGTAGTCCAGCTGCCAAAGTAGCAGGGGAAACCGCGGAATTAGAGAAGACTGCACACCAGCAGTGCGATTTGATGGAACAGATGGAACACAACCCTCTGTTTCATGAGCAGGGGTCGGTTCCGACCATGCTTCCCCGATCTGGTTGCCGGATTTCAACGCCGGGCTGGTCTGCGGAGTCACGTCCGGTGATCTTCGAGCAGGCGCGGCACGAGACGGCTCCCACGATAGCGATGCACCTGTATTGGGCCGGATCCGCGGCCTACCCTGATGAATTCATCGCCGCCTCTAGCGGCGCATGCGGTTCACCATTCCGGTCGCCAGGCGGAACGGCGTGTTCAGTGTCTTCACGGCAAACAGCGCGATGTGGATCAGGGTGCCCATGCCCACCGCGAATGCTCCGAACGCCAGCATGGGTATGTCCGCCGACGTTGGCGTTGATGTTGGCGCGGGCGACGGGGCGGTCAACGGCTCGGTATCCCGATAGACCCAGGCTGCTGCCGGCGCGGCGACCTGCTCCGGCGCAACTTCGAACCGGGGCCGGGGTTTGCGCCGCGCATGCGGCTTGGGTGTTTCGGAAGTAATCTTAGGCGCTCTTGGCATTTGTAATGAATCCGATTAACCCAGTGTAATCCTCGGCGGCACGGCTGCGCGGCGCGTACTCCCAGATGGTCTGATGACTGGCGGTCGCGTAGTTCAGGTCAATGCATTGGCGGATGCCGGACTTGTAGACGTGCGGCCCGATTCGGACATCGCTCTCCAGCGCTTCCATGGTGGCCTTCGTGGCGTAGGTACCGCTGTGCACGAAGGTGGGCAGCACCGCCAGAACGTTGAGTTCGCGATCAGGCCAAAGATCCTTCACCTGATCAACACCGGCCAGAGTCTGGCGCGCACCAATCAGGGCCATGAGATCCATACCAACCGGAATGATGAGTTCCCCGGCCACCAGCAGGGCGTTGTAGGTGAGCAGATTCATGGCCGGCGATGTATCGATGACTATCGCGTCGTAACCCTCCAAGTTGCGCAGTTTGCGCGAGAGAATGGTTTCGCGCTGAGTCTCACCGGAGAGGCGGCGTTCCAGAGCAAAGGCGGCGGGCGTGGATGCGATCACATCCAGGCCTTCGCGGACGCCCCGCATGACGACCGATTCCAGAGTCGTTTCGCCACACATGAATTCTTCAAAAGTGTGCTGCGGATGAAGCCGCAAGGTGTGAGTAACGTTGCCCTGAGGATCGGCGTCGATCAGCAGCACCCGCTGCCCTGCCCTGGCAAGGCCCGCGGCAATATGGATGGCGGAGGTCGTCTTGCCCACTCCGCCTTTCATGTTTACAACGGCCAATCTTCGCATCGGCACCCCTTCGTGCGGAACATTCTATAAACTAGCAGCATGCCTGGAACCCGCCGTAGTCTCTACTACCTTGCCACATATCTGTTTTTGACCGGCCTGGCCTTCCTGCTGGCTCCGCAGTTTACGCTGCGGCTCCTGCTGGCAAATCATCCGTACTCCGACGTGTTTGTGCAGTTCACGGGAGTGATGATGATTGGCCTTGCCATTGTGGTGGCCAACGTAATTCGTATTGGCGATGCGCGATTCTACCCGGTGACGCTGATGGCACGCATTCCCATGTGGTTCATGATTCTGGGAATTTATCTGCGTAGCGAAGAAACGGCGCTGCTGGTGGTGCTGGGCGTGCTGGGACTGGGCATCGTGGTTACCGGATCGTGCTACCTCAGAGAGCGGGGCAAGACCGGGATATCCTAATTCGTCAGGAGCGCTAATCATGATTCGACAACTCTTCCTTTCCGCAGCGGTTGTGGCCGCCCTCAGCACTGTGGTCTTCGCCCAGGGCACCGACTTCAGCAAAATTGAGATCAAGACCGTGAAACTGGGCGGCAATCTTTCCATCCTTGAAGGCTCAGGCGGAGCGATTGGCATTCTGGCCGGTCCCGACGGGGTCTTCATGGTGGACTCGCAGTTTGCCCCGCTCTCCGCGAAGATCGCGGCGGCAGTGAAACAGATTTCCGACAAGCCGATCCGCTTCATGGTCAACACCCATGTGCACGGCGATCACACCGGCGGCGACGAGAACTTCGGCAAGATGGGCGTAACCATCATTGCGCGCGATGAATTGCGCTTCCGTCTGGCGCATCCGACGGCTGGCGCCAACGGGCAACCGGGTGTACCTGCGGCTGCGGCGGGCTTGCCCATGATCACCTTCAAAGGCCAGATGACAATGCATATGAACGGCGAAGACGTGGAACTGATCGCCATTCCGTTTGCCCATACCGATGGCGACACGCTGGTCTACTTCCCGGCTGAAGACGTGCTCATGACGGGCGACTACTTTCGTTCCGCGGGATATCCCAATATCGATCTGGGCAACGGCGGATCCATGCGGGGCATGATCGATGGACTGGGCTTTACCGTCGGAAAATGCGGCGCGAATACGAAAGTGGTGCCGGGCCACGGGCCCATTACGGATCGCTCCGGGGTGGCCGCGCATCGCGACATGATGCTGGCGATTCGCGACAAAGTAGAAGCGCTGGTGAAGCAGGGCAAGACCAACGCCGAAGTGCTGGCGGCACACCCCACCGCCGATTACGATGCCAGGGTGCCGGATTCGAAGACGACGGCGGATAGGTTTGTGAATCAGCTATACGCGGAATTGAAGGCCGGGAAAAACTAGTTTCTGCGCCAGGCGGTGGCTGGCACGGGGCCCGAGTGGAAGAATTTCTCCGGTGTCATGACGCCGTCTTTCTTGAACATCATGCCGTCTTTCATCACAGAGCGGACGTCGCGCAGGGTGTCGATATTTTCCAGAGGGTTGGCGGTGACGGCGATCAGGTCAGCAGGCATACCCACTTTGATGGGGCCCCGCTTGTCGTAGATATCGGAAACCTGATAACCGTTGACGGTCATGATCTTCAGGATTTCTTTGGCCGGGATGCTGGCGTCTTTCCAGCTCTTGAGAAAGTCGATTACCACCTGACCGCGGGTCATACCGGGGATGTAGTAATCGGCGTCGGTGGAGAAAGCCAGCTTCACTTTGTTGGCGACGGCGTTCTTGAGCCCGTCTTCCTGCGCCTGGTAGCGGGCGCGGGCCTCAGGCGTGAGGCCGGTGTGATAGTCGGTAAGCGGGGTTTCGGTGCCGACGCGCCACATGCCCTTCTGCGCCATCAGCTTGTGGGTCTGGTCATCGAGAGCACCGGAGTGCTCAATGGACCAGATGCCGGCTTCAATGGCTTTGAGTGCACCGGCTTTGGTCTGCACATGCCCGGCAACTTTGAGGCCTGCTTTGGCCGCTTCAGAAATGAAGAGCTTCATCTCGTCGGCGGTGTAGCCATAAGGCTTGCAATCGACACAGATCTTGATGACTTTGGCGCCGAAGAGAATATTTTTACGGACGGCTTTGACGATTTCGTCGGGCGTATCAGCATCGAGATATTCCGGGTAGATCAGGCCCTGGCGTTCGGGGACCGGTGAGAACTGGCCACCCATGCCGCCGATGATGATGCCGGAGTTGATGATGGTGGGGCCGGGAATCCAGCCTTGTTCAATGGCCACGCGGAGTGCGGTATCGGCATAGTTGCCGTTGTTACCAAGATCGCGAACCAGAGTGAAGCCGGCTGACATCATGGTGATGCCGTTGGAAACCGCCTGAATGGCACGGAGGGCGGTGGAATCGAGAACGCTGGTCAGGTAATAGAAATTGTTCTCCGGCAGCATCTTGTAGGTGAGCGCCAGGTGGTTATGGGCATCCACCAGACCCTGGGTGACCCACTGCTGTGACATGTCGATGACTTCGGCGCCCTGGGGAATGGCCACATTCGGGCCGATGGCAGTGAACCTGCCGTTTTCCACCAGAATGACCTGATTATTGGCGACCGTGCCTGTTTCGGGGTCAACGAGGTGGCCAACGCGCAGGGCGGTGACCTGGGCGTTGAGTGAGAGGGCGGCGAAGGCAAGTGTGAGCAGAAATTTAGGTGTCATGGTTATTTTTTCTCCGGTAGTGCGAAAGCGACGATACTGCTGCCTGAAGGCGCGTCATTCTTACCGCCACCGCAGACGATGACGACGTATTCCCTGCCCCCGATTTCGTAAACGGCGGGCGTGGCGTTACCGGCGGCGGGCAGCACAGTTTCCCACAGCAGTTTGCCGGTAAGTTTATCGAAGGCGCGGAACTTCTTGTCGAAGTTGGTGGCGCCGATGAAGAGCAGCCCGCTGGCGGTTACAACAGGTCCGCCGTAGTTGTCGCTGCCAGTATCCTTTGTGCCTTTAGCCACCAGTTCGGGGTATTCGCCGAGGGGAATCTGCCAGCGGATTTCGCCTTTATTGAGGTCGATGGCACTGAGAGTTCCCCATGGCGGCGTGAGCGGCGGGTAACCCTCGTTGTCGCGAAGCAGGATGTAACCTTCATTCCGATATTTCTGCCAGCCGGGGTATTGGACCTGAACCGATTCGGTCTCTTTGCCGGTAAGAATAAAGTCAGCGATTTCTTCCACGCCGCGGCCGAGGTGGCTGAAGTTGGGCATGCGACCGTTACCCTCTGTAATGATCCTGATGAGATCTGCTTTGTTGTGCGTTCCAGCTAAATCTGACATGCGGTGGCAGCCGGCACAATTGTTGCGGAACAACGAAGTGGTGTCGTGGGGCGCCATGCGGATCACCCAGGGTTGCTCATTGGAATTGACGTAGAGCAGGCCGGTGGCGGGGTCGTAGGCCGCGCCACCCCATTCCCCACCGCCATCGGTACCGGGCATCAGCATGGTGCCGCGCAGACTGGGCGGCGTGAACATAGGACCGAAGTCGATCTTGCGGATGGCTTCCAAAACCGCGGCGTGGGCTTCAGGCGTGCGGTTGGTGACCATATCTTCGGTGAAAGTCTGGCGGGTGAAAGGAGGCGGCTTCACCGGATACGGCTGAGTTTCGGCGAGTTTCTCACCATCCAGCGGTGAGGCTGGTACCTTGCGGTATTCGATGGGGAACAGAGACTCGCCGGTCTTGCGGTCCAGCACGAAGACGAAACCGGTCTTGGTGATTTGTGCGATGGCATCGACCTTTTTGCCATTGCGGGTGACGGTGACAAGGCTGGGAGCGGCGGGGAAATCGAGATCCCAAACGTCGTGCTTCACCCCCTGGAAGTGCCAAATACGCTTGCCGGTGCGGGCGTCGAGGGCGATGACGCTATCCGCGAACAGATTGTCACCGTGGCGATTGGCACCGTAGAAATCGAACGACGGCGACCCGGTGGCGGCAAAGACCATGCCGAGTTTGGAGTCTACCGAGAGACCCGCCCAGGCGTTGGCTCCGCCGTTGACTTTCCAGGCGTCGGGCGGCCAGGTATCGTAGCCGAATTCGCCGGGATGGGGAATGGTATGGAAGGTCCAGCGCATCTTGCCGGTATTCACGTCGTAAGCGCGGATATCGCCGGGCGCACCGGGCAGGGTCTCGGGTACAGAGCTGCCCATGATGATCAGGTCGCCAAAAATCACGCCAGGCGTAGAGGCACTGACGCTGAGTTGTTCAAAGGGGCGGTCGAGCCCCTTGCGCAGATCGATGCGGCCATCATCACCAAACTTCTGTATGGGCTTGCCGGTTTTGCGGTCGAGTGCCCAGAGGTTCTGGCGGTAGTTGACGAAGACGCGATCCTTGTACACGGTGACTCCGCGGTGGCGGAAACGGCGCTGGATCTTGTCGCCATTGGAGGAATCGAAATTCCAGATCTCGCGGCCGGAGCGGGCGTCCAGAGCGACCACGTGCATCTTTGGAGTTGTCGCGTAGAGGACGCCATCCACCACGATGGGGTTGGACTGCATCTCCGAATCTTTGAAGGCTTCGTGGGCGTCCCAGGTCCAGGCGACCTGCAACTGCGAGACGTTGGCGGGCGTGATCTGCGTTAGTTCCGAGTAGCGGATGTTGTTGGGTCCGCCGTTGACGGGCCAGGGGGTATCAGCGGCAAGCAGTGCGCCGGCGCAGAGCAGAAACAGAATGGGGCGAATCATGCGGATTGAGTTCTTCTATTATGCCTTGCGTAGTCTCAGGCTGTTGAGTACGACGGAAATACTGGACAGCGCCATGGCCGCGGCGGCAAACAGGGGAGAGAGCAGGGCAAGCGCGGCGAGTGGGATGCCAATGGCGTTGTAGCCGAAGGCCCAGAACAGATTTTGGCGAATAATACGCAGCGTCTTGCGGGCAAGGGCGATGGCTTCGGGAACGCCGGCCAGATCGGCACGCATGAGGATGATGCCGCCTGTGGCGATGGCCACATCGGTACCGGTGCCGATGGCGATGCCGACATCGGCGCGGGCGAGGGCGGGAGCATCGTTGACTCCATCGCCCACCATGGCGACATGCTTGCCCGCGGCCCGGAGGCGCGCTACATGTTGCTCTTTTTCCGCAGGCAGTGCAGCGGCGAGAACATGGTCGGCGGGCAAACCGAGCGCGGCGGCGACGGAGGCGGCGGCAGTGGCATTGTCGCCGGTGATCATCCAGAGATCGAGGTGGAGTGCGCGGAGGGCGTCGAGAGCGGCGCGAGCTTCGGGGCGGATCTCATCGGCCAGAGTGAACTCACCGGCAGGGACGGAATCTATTTCGACGGTGATGGACGCGGCGGCACGTCCGACGAAAACGTGGCGGCCGGAGACGATGGCAGAGACGCCGCGCCCGGGGAGCGACTGGAAGTCAGTGGCTTGCAGCGTACCAGGGGGAGCGAAGGCGACTATGGCGTGGGCGGAGGGATGTTCGCTCCAGCGTTCCACGGCGGCGGCGAACTGCAGAACCTCATGCGGGGCAAAGGCACCAAGAGCGTGGAATGCCGCCACGCGAGGATGACCGGAAGTGAGCGTGCCGGTCTTATCGAAAACTACAGTATCGATGTGGGCGGCGGCTTCGAGTGCTTCGCCGCCCTTGAACAAGATTCCCCGCTCTGCCCCGCGTCCGGTACCCGCCATGATGGCCACGGGCGTGGCCAGACCCATGGCGCAGGGACAAGCGATGACAAGTACGGCAACGGCGTGGAGGAGTGCGGCGGGCAAAGTTGCGGCGAAGATCCAACCGGCAAACGTGAGCAGGGCGATAGCCAGCACGGCGAGCGTGAACCAGGCGGAAACGACGTCGGCAAGGCGGGCTACCGGAGTCTTGCCGGATTGTGCATGGCGGACGAGCTGGCTGATTTGTGCGAGAGCGGTTTCGCGCCCCACGCGGGTCGCGGTGTAGCGAAAAGCTCCGGTGGTATTAAGCGTTCCGCCGAAGACACCAGCGCCGGGCAGTTTGGTGGCAGGAAGACTTTCACCGGTGAGCATGGATTCATCCACATCGCTGGCACCCTCGGTGACGGTTCCATCCACGGGGAGGCGTTCGCCGGGGCGAATACAGACGAGGTCGCCGGGCGCAAGTTCGATGGCGGGAATTTCGATTTCGTGTTCATCGCGCAGGACGCGGGCCGTGGCGGGTGCTAGATGGGCAAGGCGGCGAATCGCATCTGACGCATGACCGCGGGCACGGGCTTCGAGCCAGCGACCAAGGAGGACGAGGACAATAACGACCGCCGCGGCCTCGAAATAGACGGGCATGATTCCGGCGAAGGTGGCCCACGCAGACCAGAGAAATGCGGTGCCTGTGCCCAGCGCGATCAGGGTATTCATGTTGGCGGTGCCGTGGCGGAGAGACCTGGCGGCGTCCACAAAGAAGCCGCGGCCGGAAAAGGCAAGCACGGGCAGGGTGAGGAAGAATTGCGCGAGGGGCCAGCGCATGGCCATGCCGAGGGCCAGGACCGGCACCGCGAAGAGGGCACCAATGAGCAGGCGCAGACGGAGTTCGCGGGATTCGGATTGTTCGGCAAGTTCTTCGGGTTCCGCGGGCACGGTGTAGCCGGCATCTTCCACCGCCGCGATGAGCGATTCCACGCGCGAGATGACGGAGTTGTAGCGCACCGATGCCGTGCGGGTGGCGAAGTTCACTGAGGCGGAAGAGACGCCGGGCTCGCGCGTGAGACGCTTTTCGATGGCGCGGGCGCAGGCGGCGCAGGTCATACCGCCAATCGGGAGATCGAGGTCAGTGATTGCGGGCACTAGCTGTATTATGGCAACCGATATACGGAGCCCGGCGGCGCGGACGCGACTAAAGTCGCGTGCCCAGTGTGACAGGATGTAGAAAATGCAGAGTTTTATAGCGGTATGTTGCCGTGCTTCTTGCGGGGCATGGAATCCACCTTGTTCTCCAGCATACGCAAGGCCCGAATCAGCCGGAAGCGGGTTTCATGCGGCTCAATTACATCATCTATAAAGCCGCGCTCCGCTGCCACGAAGGGACTGGCGAAGCGTTCATTGAACTCGTTCACCTTCTCCTGTCGCTGCTCCGCCGTACCACCCGCCAGTTCGCGCCGATACACAATGTTCACGGCCCCTTCGGCGCCCATCACAGCGATTTCCGCGGTGGGCCAGGCCAGATTCACGTCGGTACGAAGGTGTTTCGAACCCATCACACAATACGCCCCGCCGTAGGCCTTGCGCGTGATCACGGTGATCTTCGGCACGGTCGCCTCGGCGTAGGCGTAAAGCAGCTTGGCACCGTGCCGGATGATGCCGCCAAACTCCTGCGCAGTACCGGGCAGGAATCCGGGCACGTCCTCGAACGTGATGATCGGAATATTGAAGGCGTCGCAGAAGCGCACGAATCGTGCGCCCTTCACCGATGAATCGATATCCAGACAGCCGGCCAGAAACGCCGGGTTATTGGCGACAATGCCCACCGGACGCCCGTCCATGCGCGCAAATCCCACAACCATATTCTTCGCCCAGTGCTCATGAACTTCGAAGAACCAGCCCTCATCCACCACTTTGTGGATGACGTCTTTCATGTCATACGGCTGGTTGGATTCAGCCGGGACCAGAGTATCGAGGGCCGCGTCTGCGCGATCAGCCGGATCGGTGGTCACCTTGCGGGGTGCGTCGTCCTTATTGTTCTGCGGCAGGAAGCTGAGTAGTTCCCGGATCATACGCAGGCAGGCTGCATCGTCGGGCGCGATGAAGTGGCCACAACCGGAGACCGAGTTGTGGGTCATCGGTCCGCCCAGTTTTTCCTTGGTGACGTCTTCGTGGGTAACGGTCTTGATGACGTCGGGACCGGTGATGAACATGTAGCTGCTGTTCTCCACCATGAAGACGAAATCGGTAATGGCCGGCGAGTAGACGCTGCCGCCCGCGCACGGCCCCATAATCGCCGAGATCTGGGGAATTACGCCGCTGGAAATGGTATTGCGCAGGAAGATATCGGCATACCCGCCCAGCGAGACCACGCCCTCCTGAATGCGCGCGCCGCCACCATCATTCAGACCGATGAAGGGCACGCCATTCTTCAGCGCCAGATCCATCACCTTGCAGATTTTCGCCGCGTTGGTCTCTGACATGGAGCCGCCAAACACAGTGAAATCCTGGGAGAACACATATACCGGCCTGCCATTGATGCGCCCGTAACCGGTGACAACGCCATCCCCGGGCACAACCTGCTTATCCATGCCGAAATCACGGCAGCGGTGCTCCACGAGCTTGTCCATCTCTTCAAAGCTGCCTTCGTCGAGCAGGATATCCACGCGTTCCCGCGCTGACAGTTTGCCCTCGTTGTGCTGGCGTTCGCGGCGTTCAGGGCCGCCACCCTCTTCAGCCGCGCGATGGCGGCGGTGTACTTCTTCCAATCGGTTCATGAATCCGTCAGTATCTCAAAACCCATGGCCTGCGATGCGAAAGCTTCCGCGCCACGCAGCTCCGGGCGCAATCCACTGCAAGCCGGGCCACAAGCCACGGTGATGCAAATTGATGCCATCGGTCGGCGCAGCCATGGGCTCCACGCACAGGAAGTCTTTGCCCTGAGGCCCCCATAGAATCACGACGGGCCAGTGGCGATCCAGCTGAATGGACACTGCCTTCCCGCCGCCTTCAATGCGGAAACTGGCATTCTCTTCCAGACCGGTATAGCCACTGTCGAAGCAGTACGCGGCCAGGGAAACACGCTCGGGTAATTGCGCGGGAAGCAGCTCTCCGGTGGCCAGAACGCGTTCATCGTGCACTATCCGAAGCACTGCCGGAACCGTCACTTGCCAGTGGTCTCGCGGCACGCCCGGTATGGTGAAGTAGGGATGAAAGCCGATGGCAACCGGCATCCGGACAGCAGCCAGATTCTGCATCTCCACGCTCACTTCCAGCTCGCCCGCGTCGAGGCGATACGTCATTTCGTACCGGTGGGCAAGAGGCCATTGTGCCATCAGCTCCTGGTGCCGCCAGAACTCCAGACGGCTGGTGACGAAGGAAGGACCCGACCGAACAACTTCCCACAACCTGGAGTTCGAGAGCAGGCCATGGATCGGCATTCCGGCAGCATCCAGTTCCAGATTACCGAGTGCCGGGTTCAGCGGATAATACCGGCCATCGGCGTGAAATCCGCCGGGCATCCGGTTGGCCCACGGCGCCAGAAAAGGCATGCCGGGCTCCGGCAGCACATTGTTCCCTTGAAAAGAAAGACTTGCGACGCGATTTCCCCGTTCAAGGTCGATCCACACCACAACGCCGCGCGCTTCATCCACCAGACGGATCATGAACGATCATTCTAAGATGAAGGGGCCCACCATTGTGAGACATCTCTCCACAACCCTCTGCCTCGCGCTGCTTTTGACTGCCATTGTAAGTGCAGCGCCCGCAGACAAGGCGGCACTGGTGGCGGAAGGCTACGACGCCTTTTACAATCTGGAATACGAACCGGCGCTTGGGTCGTTTGAAGCCGCACTCGCACTCGATCCATCTGACCCGGAATTGCATAATCATCTGGCGCAGACACTGCTCTTTCGCGAACTGTTTCGCAACGGTGCGCTGGAGAGCGAGATCGTCACGGGCAACAATTCTTTTGTGGGGCGGTTGAATAAAGAGCCGTCTCCCGATGTGGAGCGCCGTTTCCAGGCCGAAATCGACCTTGCCATCCGGCTTTGTAACCAAAAACTGGCGGGGAATTCCCGCGACTCTGCGGCGATGCACACCCTTGCTGTGGCGGTGGGGCTGCGAGCCAATTACGGATTTCTGGTACGAAAATCGTGGGTTGCTTCGCTGCGCGATTCCTCGAAGGCGCAGAAGCTGGAGCGTGAGGTGACCGCGCTGGACCCCGCCAACTTCGACGCGCGACTGATTCAGGGTGCTTACGACTACATTGTGGGCAGCCTCTCCTGGCATATGAAGGTGCTGGGTCTGGTGGCCGGGTACCGTGGCGACAAACAACGCGGCATTGCGACTTTGGAAGAGGTGGCCGAGAAGGGCAGGGATAATCATGACGACGCCGAGATACTTCTCTGCGCTCTCTATCGCCGTGAAGGGCAGCCGAAACGGGCGATTCCCCGCGTGCTCACGCTGACCGGGCGTTTCCCGCGGAACTTCCTCATTCGTTTTGAACTTGCCCAGATGTGCGGTGCGGCCGGTTTGCGCACAGAGGCGCTGGAAGTAATGCTGGAAATCGCGCGCCTGAAGATGGACAACGCGCCCGGCTACGCACGAATTCCCGATGCAAAAATCGCCTACGAAACGGGCAACCTGCAATTCTGGTTTGGAGATTTGGATGGCGCCCTGGAAAATCTCAGAAAAGCAACCGTATCGGCGGATGGAATGAAGCAACTGGATCTGAATACCGGCGCTTTGGCGTTTATGCGGCAGGGCCAGATTCTTGATCTTCGCGGACAACACGGGGAAGCCGTTGCAGTGTATCGCCGTGCCATGGAATTCGCGCCTGAGGCCGAGGCCGCAAAAGAGTCGAAGAAATACATTTCCAGGCCGTACAGGAAAAATGGATAGATCTCGCCGCATCGCACTTCTGGGCATGATCGTCAGCGGCCTGCTGGCTCTGCTTAAGATCAGCGTTGGTCTGGGCGCTCATTCCAACTCCGTACTGGCGGATGGATTCGAGTCCGCCGCCGACGTTTTCGCGTCCGGCCTGGTTTTTGTAGCGCTGGGTGTGGCGGCGAGGCCCGCCGATGAAGACCACCCTTATGGCCATGGCCGAGCAGAGACACTGGCGGGCTTCGTCATCGGTTTCTTCCTGCTGGATGCGGGTGTGTTGATCGCGTGGCACGGCATCTTCGGCGCAGCCGACGTGGTTCAGCCGCCCCACTCGTGGGCGATCTGGCCCATCATTGTCTCCATTGTGACCAAGTTCGTTCTTGTGATTGTGAAGCGGGAGCAGGCGCGCAAAACCGGGAGCCAGGCGTTGCGGGCGGATGCTGCCAACGACGCAACTGACATACTTTCCGGCCTCACAGCGATGATTGCCCTGGAGCTCACCCTTTGGTACCCGCAACAGTTCCCGCGCGCCGACCACTACGGTGGCTTTGTGGTAGGGCTCATCGTGATTGTGACGGCGTTGCGCGTGATGCAGGATGCCTCCCGTCATCTGATGGATACGATGCCCGACGAAGCGGCCATGCAAACCATTCGCCAGGTAGCGATGGAAGTACCCCACGTACTTGGCGTGGAGAAATGTTTCGCCCGCAAAACCGGCCTGAACTATCACGTTGACCTACATCTGGAAGTAGATCCGGATATTTCGGTGCGCGATTCGCATAAAATTGCGAACCAGGTGCGTAGCCACATCTGCGCCAGCCTGAGCTGGGTGCAGGATGTATTGGTTCACGTGGAGCCCTGGCCTGGCCTTATACCGCCATCACACACACTGCATCGTAAGGGTGGCGGGCTTTGATCTGCGCGGAAAAGTCGAACACTTTCAGCGACTGCTCGTAGTGCGCGCGGTCAATGCCCACGTTTCCATGCCAGTTGCCAACGGCATGGTAGTTTGCGACGGCGGCTGCCAGCGCACTGGTGGTAACCCCGGGGAACTGTATGGCCATGCTGCTCGCCACTTGCGATGCAGGTGCCAGCCGCACCCACTCGCGGGCTTTGCGGTAGCCACGAAGGAATGCCGCGTAGCGTTCTGTTCCGACAAAAGCCCGCGAGCAACACAAGCTGCTGAATGCCACTACGGGCATATCCGCACCCACGGAGATTGCGCCCGCGCTGTGCCCCTCTTCAGCGAGAATCTCCGGGCCGGGCCCCTGCAGGTGGATGTAGTCGCCTTCGCCGGCGCGAAACGCGTCCATCATCTCGCCGGGTGATCCACAATCCACTACGCAAATTCTGGTCCAGTCGGCGCCATTGTGGTGCACGGCACACCGCAACATGGCCAGAGGTTGTCCGGCATGATCGGCCAGCAGAGTGCGGCCTTCCAAATTCTTCCAGCGGAAGTCGGCTTCCCTGTGGCGGGCGGCGAGAAAAAATCCGTCGCGCTGGTTGATCTGTGCGAAGTGGACGGGAAGCGGCGAATCCCCCGCTTCCATGGGCTTCCAGTTGGAAGAGACGGCGGACTGAATGATATCGGCCGCGCCCTCGCGGATCAGATCCTGGGAGCGTTCCCCGGTAGCGAGCACCCGATAGTTGGCGTCGATACCTTCCCTTTCCAGAAAGCCGGCGGTAATACTGGCGATCAGCGGGCTATAGAAAGCGGAATGCCGTGAGGCGGCGATGTTCAGTTTCATTTCAATTTTGCTCCCGCGGCCTCATCAATAAACCACATCATTACCGGGGACGATATCTGCGCAGGCCAGAGTTTGGTGTCCCGCACTCCCCGCAACACCGCATGGAGGGCATCTGCTTTTTCCGGACCGGTGACCAGACACAAAGTAACGCGAGCGCGTTCCAGCACGCGGGGCATCAGCGTGATGCGATCCTGGCGTACGGAAGGGACCCACACGGTGCCCACCAGTCCGCTTTGGCTACCCGGCAGTGGCAGGCCGGGGAACAGACTAGCCGTGTGTCCGTCGGCACCCATGCCACGCTGGATCACGTCGAATTCAATATCGCCCATCTCTTCTTCGTAAAGTGCGGCGGCTTCGCTGCCAGGCAGTTCGCCTCGCATACGGTGAATGGTGGGGGGAGCCGAAAGTGCCTGGCGGATCATCCGGTAGTTACTGAGGTGATGCTCCGGTGGTACGCAGCGTTCGTCTACCTGAAATACTTCGATGCGGTTCCAGTCGAACGGCTGCGCCGATATGCTTTCCAGCATTGATTTTGGGGTAGAACCGCCGGATACTGCCAGCGAAGCGGTGCCGCGCAGGCGACGTGCCTCAGCCAGAAGTTGCAGGGTAGCCCCGCCACAGGCCATGGCAGCGGCGGATGCGGTGGGGAATGTTCGGATCAAGCAGTTTTCAGCATAGCGTGGACCCTTGTGGTGTTAGCCAGTGTCAGATTTGAGTTTGGCCGGTGGCGCTGCTCCCGGCCGGGGGTTGCTTTCCGCAGCCTTCTTGAAATGCCCCGTCTATTCTTCCTCGCAGTTTGGCGTGCTCAACCAACTCTGCCTCGGATGATAGGCCCTGTTGTGAACAAGTCAAGATGTCCGGTTTGAGACTTTTGGGTTTAGGCGGCCTAAGCCGCCTTCTTCTTTTTCGTTTGAGCCAGAAGAACCGCCGTCGTCGCGGGGGGCAAGTGGGAACTTCGCGCTCCTGGCGAGTTTCCCAGGGGAGTGGGGGAAGCGGTGGAAACCTACTTCTGGTTTTCCCCGCTTTCCACGTTCCCGCCTTTTCCACGGCGCTTTTCAGGGCTGGTCAGCTGGCCGCTGTTTTTGTCATACCGTCCCACAACATGTGGTCCGAACCGGATCGAGATGTTCTCGTCCAGATGCTCGTGTATTGTTACACTGCTTCCGGCCTGGCTGTGGGTAAAGCGTGTCTTGTCGATTTGCCACAACCGTTCTCCCATTTGCCACGGTATTGTCTTTTCCCACCACCCGCCCGGCCTGCACCGTGAAGTTCCAGTTAGGGTCGTTCCGGCTGGTTCGCCGAAACGCCGTCCCTCTCTGCGCCGCCGCGACCCTGAACTGTTCATTGAACTCTTTTATGTACCGCTCCCGCAGGAGAGTATGGGCCTCCTGCACACTCGTGATCTCCGCCAGTCGAAGTTCCTGAGGTAAGCCACCCTGCCATGTTCCGAACCTGCGTTCCTTACCGGCCCCACGCCTGCGGCGCACGCCCAGATCCTTCATCGCTCGCCCCACCTGCGTCACACGATTCTTATCGACCTTCTCCCCGGCTTTCCGGGTAACCAGGAAAGGGCTCCCACGGTCGCTGTACAGCGCGCAAAAGACTCCCTTCATTTCGATCACCTCGCGCGAACCCGCCATCACCGTTTGCGTCGATTCCTCTTCCACCAGTTACGCGTAGCAGATCTCGCTCGTGGCATCGTCCAGAATCACAATCAGATCGTGCCAGCGATTACCGTTCAGCCAGCGATGCTTCCTGCCATCGACAGGTAACAACACTGGCAGCGGCCGGCGCGCGACGACGCCGGTGTGGTCCTCGCTTTCTCCGCTTCGCTACCAGTCCAGCACCCTGCAGCGCCTGCTGCACCCATGTGTAGCTCACTTCAATCGGATGCTCCGCCCGCAGCTTCTCGTGACAGTGCCTCATATTGAGATCGAAATATGTCTCCCTATGGAGCCGCTGAACCTCTTCCGCTGTCTCCATCGCAATCCGGTGGAGGCTCCGTTTTTTCTTCCGCTGATCGAACAACCCCATAGATCCGTGTTCCGTGTATCGCTCCCGGATACGCCGCATCGTCCGGACTGTTACTCCCGCGATCTTAGCCGCTGTCATCCAGCTGATCTTCTTCGCCATAGCCTTCAAAAGTACAGCCTGCAGTTTCATCATCCGTTCCATCGCGGCGGCGCTTATTGTTTCCGGAATTCTCAATCCCCAGAATCGCCGCCTTCGCTCAACCGACAGATAACATATTCTTTCGACCGGACCTTTCACATACCAACTACACACAGATGATAGGCACAGATGATTAGCTCTTGACGACACCACAGACTTTATGATATGTTTTTGACGAAACAACAGATTGAGTTCGCCGATGGCAACAACCCAGCCTGTGGTCCCTCTGTGCCAACATGACTGAGACATCTTGTGTGACCGCAATTAGTGAGGGCGGGAAAGAGAATCAGCATGGCAACGATGAACGGTACTGCCAGACCGGTTACACAAGGGAAGGACAACTCAGACTGGCTGTTGGGTGA
>JBBROK010000054.1:0-15423 GCA_038229475.1 Bryobacterales bacterium
CCTGGGTCGTCAGGAGCTGGAGTTCGGCTCTGGCCACTATCTTTCGGCCAGTGAAGTCTTCAACGTGCGCCGCAGCTTTGATGCGGTGCGGGTGTTCAGGGACATCGGCAGCTGGACGTGGATCGCACTGGCCGGCCACCCCTCGGAAACCAACCGCGGTTTCTTCGACGACTCGCCGGATCATACGCAAACCATTTGGGCCACGGGCGCGCTGGGACCGAATCCGTGGATCAAAGGAGCCAACCTTTCCACCTACTACATCGGGTTTGATCGCAAATCGAATCGCTTCGACCAGGGCGCGGGGCATGAATTGCGGAACACCGCCGGCACACGGTCCTGGGGCACAAAAGGCACGCTCGATTTTAACTGGGAGTTCCTCTACCAGTGGGGACAATTCGCCAACACCAATATTCGGGCCTGGGCGTTTTCCACCGATAACGGACGGACCTGGGCCAGGGCGAAGTTCGCGCCGCGCGTTGGGCTGCGCACCGACCTGGTCAGCGGCGACAAGAACCCGAATGATGGCTCGCTGAACACCTTCAACCCATTGTTCCCCACCATCGCGTATTCCGGCCGCATCGGCTTAATCGGCGCGGCCAACCTGATCGACGTCTCGCCAAACTTTCGCCTGCGGCTGGCAAAAAAAGTACTCTTCCTGCCGGAGGACACCACCTTGTTTCGTGAGAGCACGCACGATGGCATCTACGGAGTGACGGGCGCTCTTTCGCGCACCGGGCAGCGCAGTAACGCCCGTTATGTGGGCAATCAACTGTCGCTGCCGGTGGTGTTCATCTTCGACAGACATTTGCAGTGGACGGTGGCGCTGAGCCGGTTCTTCGCCGGGCAGTTCCTGAAGGAGACGCCGCCGGGACATTCTGTGACGTATCTGACGAGTTTTCTGCAATATAAGTTCTGACGCGGGAAAGTAGCCGATTAGGCACGCGGCTTCAGTCGCGTCAATCGCTTGTTTTCGACCGTCTCAGTCTTGCAGATGCGTCCGACGCACGTGCGCGGCGCGGTCCGTAAGTCTCGTGTGGTCAGAGAATGCTTCCGAGCCACGACCGCAAGGGAGTGGTCTTTGGGGCACACAGATCGCGACCGATGACCATGGCCGCCGTCTGCAACGTATCGAGGGTAACTGATCCGTGTGCGGTCATTCTGCGGGCCATCTCCGCTATGGAGAAACCTCATTCTTCAATCGCAGCTCCAGTTGCCTTGCGAGTACCCGTTTGATTGCAGTGGCGGTTACTTCTTCACAGATACCCTCTTCCCTTAACCAGCTTTCGAATGAAGACCCGATGTTTTCCTGCTTCATAGTTCACCCGTATTCCAGTTGCGGCCCTGGTAGTTGTCTAAACCTTCTTTCGGCCCAGCCCCACCAGCGCAATCAGCGCCGACGACGCAAAGACCGCCACCGCCATCGTCATCAGTCCGCCATCAAAGCTGCCCGTCTTTTTACTGAAATACCCGATCATATACGGCCCCACGAATCCACCCAGGTTCCCCAGTGACGTAATCAGCCCCGTGCTGGAAGCTGCGGCTTCGCGGCTCAGGAACGTATTCGGAATCGCCCACAACGGTCCATAAGAGCCCACAATTCCCATCATCGCGATCGTCAGCATAGTCAGCGCCAGCGGCACATTACTTCCCACCAAGATCACCGACGCCATCGCCACCGCCGCAATTAACCGGGGAATCGTCGTGTGATATTTCCGCTCACCCGTACGGTCCGAATTCCAGCCCAGGATCAACATGGTCGGCAGCGTAATCAGCGCGGGAATGGCCGATAGCATGGCGGTTTCAAAATCCGATCGATTGGCAAGATTCTTCAGAATCTTCGGCAGCCAGTTGTTTAGCCCATAATTCCCCGTGGTGCCACCGATGTACGCGATGCAAATCAGAATCACGTCCCGGTTGGCCAGCGCCTGCCACACGCCGATTTTCTTCACACTCACCACAGCCTTGTGACTCTCATCCAGTGCGTGAATGAGCCAGCCTCGCTCTTCGCCCGTCAGCCAGTGCGCGTCTTTCGGGCGGTCGGTGAGGAAGTACCAGCCCACCACGCCGCAAACCAGTGCCGGCACGCCCTCCACAATCAGCAGCCAGCGCCATCCGCTGAGCCCGAACCAGTGCACGGTGAGCAGCCAGGCCGAAAGAGGCGCGGCGATAATCTGCGACACCGGCAGCGCGGTCATAAACATGGAGACTGCCTTGGCGCGATCTTTCGGCGTGTACCAGTGCGTCAGATAGGTCAGCATTCCGGGGAAGAATGCCGCTTCCGCCATACCCAGCAGGAATCGCATGCCGAAATACTGGTTCTGACTGTTCACCAGGCCGCACGCCGAAGCCACCACGCCCCACACCACCAGCGTGATCGCCATCGCCCGCCGCGCGCTCCATTTTTCCACCAGCATGGCGCCCGGAATGCCCAGAATCATATAGCCGAAATAGAAAATACCCAGACCAAAACCGAAGACTTCGTCGTTGAAGCCCAGCTCTTTGGTCATCTGCAGGCCGGCGAAGCCCACGTTGATTCGATCCAGATACGCGATGACGTATCCGATAAACAGGAACGGCATCAGCCGGCGCGTTACTTTCTTGCGGGTTCGAAGCGCAAGTTCAGACAGGGCAGGGGCTGGCAGCACCTGGTGAGGATAACAAATTCCTGCCTCCTCTGCCTGATATTCTGACTCCGTGCTGAATCCATTGTCTGTTTACGGACGGAACTACGGGCGGTCCATGGTCGTTTCCCACCGTGGCATTGCCGCCACCAGCCATCCCTTTGCCTCCCAGGCCGGTGCCCAGGTCCTTGCCCGCGGTGGTTCCGCCGTCGATGCGGCCATCGCCGCCAACGCCGTACTTGGTGTGGTTGAGCCCATGAGCTGCGGTATCGGTGGCGATCTGTTTGTTCTCTATTGGGAAGCGAAGTCGGGCAAGCTGTGGGGTCTGAACGGTTCCGGTCCCGCCCCTGGCGCGCTGTCGCCCGGGTTTCTCAACTCCCAGGGTTTCACCACCATGCCTATCAGTGGCATTCACGCTGTCACCGTGCCCGGCGCGGTGGATGGCTGGTCGAAAATGCACTCCCGCTTTGGCAGGTTGCCCTGGGCAGATCTCTTCCTTCCTGCCATCACTCATGCCACAGAAGGCTATCCGGTCACCGAAACCATTGCGGAGCATTGGAATTCATCACCCTCGGTGGCCAAACTTGAAGCCACGCCTGAAGCCGCCCGCGTATTTCTCCCCTCGGGATGCCCGCCTCGCGAAGGCCAGATCATGCGCAACCCCGATCTCGCCCGCGCCTGCCAGTTGATTGCCCGCGAGGGCCCCGCCGCTTTTTACAAGGGTGAGATTGCGCAAGCCATGCTGCGCACTTCCCAACGCTTCGGCGGCACCATGACCGCCGCTGACCTCGCCGCATTCTCCGCCGAATTCGTGGAACCGATCGGCACCGATTACCACGGCTGGCGTGTCTGGGAACTCCCCCCCAACGGTCAGGGTATGGCCGCCCTGATGATGCTCAACATTATGGAGACCCAACCCGCCAGCGCCATCGGACCTTTCGCCACCGCCGAATGGCACAAGCGCATTGAGGCGATGAAACTTGCCTACGCCGACCTTCACCGCTTCAACGCCGACCCCAAAATGAGCCGCGTCCCCGTGGCAGAGTTGCTGTCAAAGGAGTACGGGCGTTCCCGCGCAGCCCTGATCAACCCCTGCGCGGCGAATGGTTCGGTCGGCCCCGGAACTCCGCCGGGCTGCGATACCGTCTATCTCACCATCGTGGATCGTGAAGGAAATATCGCCAGCTGGATCCAGAGCATCTACCAGAATTTCGGCTCCGGAATCACCGTGGACGGCATGGGTTTCAACCTGCAGAACCGGGGCGGCGGATTCACCCTCGACCCCGCTCACCCCAACGTTCTCGCCGGCGGCAAGCGTCCCTTCCACACCATCATTCCCGGTTTCATGGAGCGCGATGGTCTGCGCATGGGCTTCGGTATTATGGGCGGGCCCAACCAGCCCCAGGCCCACGCCCAGTTCGTTTCCAACTTTGTGGATTACGGGATGAATGTGCAGCAGGCCATGGAATCGCCCCGTTTCACCAAGTCTGCCCCGGCCGGTTTCGATCTCTCCATCGAATCGCGCGTGCCCGTGACAACGCTGCAGGAACTTTCTGCTCTTGGTCACGAGATCGCGATTCGCAAGGCCTATACCCAGGAAATGGGTCGTGGGCAGGCCATTCTGCACGATTCAAATACAGGCGTCAACTTCGCCGCCTCTGACCCCCGCGCCGATGGCGCGGCCATTCCAGAGCCGGTGTAAGCCTATGTGGTGGCCATCATTACTTCTGAACAGCAGCGCCCTTCGCCGTCCACTCCGAGTACGACCCGTCGTACATCCGCACGTCGTAGCCCAGCAGCTTCAGCGTGAAGTAAGACTGGCTGGCCTGCATGCCGCTGTTGCAATACGTTACCACCGGCTTATCCGGCGAAACGCCGATCTTGTCGTATAGCTTCTGTAGTTCCGCCTGCGGCAGCAGGGCCGGGGTGGCTTTGCCCACCTGACTGTCTCCCCACGGCAGGTTCAATGCACCCGGAATGTGCCCGGCTTTGAACTCGTCGCCCGAGCGCACATCCAGCAGTGACGTCGCCTTGCCACCAGCCGACGCCGCAGCCGACAGACCCTTCGCGCCATCAAAACCAACCACCAGTTCCGGCCGCGGGCGCGGCGTAAAGTTTCCCGCTGTCACTACCGGCGTGTCCTTCGCCAGGTTTTTTCCTTCTGCCTTCCACTTCTCCAACCCTCCGTCCAGCAGTGCCGCGCTGGAGCCGTGGCCCAGATAGTCAAGGGTAAAGAAAGCCCGCGTCGCCAACAGCACGGAACCTTCTCCGTACAGAATCACTTTCGAATCGTCTGAGACACCCACCGCCTCAAAAGCCTTCTTCAAATCGGCATCCGCCGGCAGTTCGTTACTCACGCCATCCTTCATCGCCAGCGTGAATGTCCCGAAACTCAGGAAGCGCGCTCCCGGAATGTGACCCTCATCATATGGCCCTTTGGCGCGTCCTACATGCAGCAGGACAACCTTCGGGTCGGCGCCATGCTGGGCCAGCCAGTCGGTGGATACCAGCAACTCCGGCCGGGGTGCGGCGGTGGCCAGTGCCGCGAAGCAAATGAGTGTGGAAAGTGTGCGCATATTCAGCCTCCCAGTATATGCCTGTTTGGGGACGCTAGAATAAATGCAGAAATGGTTCGTGACGGCATCTATTACGCGTTGGGCTTCTCCGTTGCCGGCCTGGTAGCTTCCTGGCTGATCGGACCATGGGCAGCCGTGCCCCTGTTGCTGGTCGCCGCCTTCTGCGCCTGGTTCTTTCGCGACCCGGAGCGCCTCATTCCCGTGGGCCCGGTCGCTGTCTCCCCGGCCGATGGCAAAGTCATGAGCATTGTTGCCGAAGATGGCGGTCGCCGGATCAGTATTTTTCTCAATGTTTTCGATGTTCACGTCAACCGCTCGCCCATTTCCGGCATCATCGTGGGTGCCCAATATCGCAAGGGAAAGTTCCTCGTCGCCAGTCGCGAAGAGGCATCTTTGGAAAACGAACAAACCATCGTAACCGTGCGCATGAAAGATGGCACGATCGTCGTCTTCAAGCAGATTGCAGGCCTCATTGCCCGCCGCCTCGTGCTCAATAAAAAGACCGGCGACTTCGTCCAGGCGGGTGATCGCATTGGTCTCATGAAGTTCGGCTCGCGCATGGATGTCATCCTCGGTCCGGAGTGGTGCATCGACGTCACGCCCGGTCAGCGCGTTGTGGGAGGTACCAGTATTTTGGCGCACCGCGCCGGTGAGATTGTGATTCCCGTGGTCGCGGCGGCCGTCCTGAAGGAGCCTGCATTTTGTCAGACGTAACCCCGCTGGCGGACGAGCGCCCACCCCGTAAACCGCCTCCGCGCGCCGCATATGCCTTGCCCACCCTCTTTACCGCGGGCAATATTTTCCTCGGCTTTCTTTCCATCATCCGCACCATTCACGGCGCGCTCAACGTTACCGCCAATCCCGCAATGGCGGTGGAAGACTTCGCAGTCGCCTCCAAAGCCATCGGTTTCTCCTTCCTGCTTGACGGGCTGGATGGCCGCATCGCCCGTATGACCAACACCACGAGTGAATTCGGCAAGGAACTCGATTCCCTCGCCGATATCATCGCTTTTGGCATTGCCCCCGCCATTCTGGCTTATGTGTGGGGGGTTCACTTCGTCACCGGCACCATTGGCGCCTGGACGCTGGATCAGTTCCAGAGCGCGGGTATATTCGTCGCCTTCTTTTTCCTGCTCTGCGGCGCCGGCCGCCTGGCCCGCTTCAATATCCAGAAGAACCCGGTGCCGCAAAATCCGGGCAATCCTCACCGCAAGTACTTCGTTGGTCTTCCCATTCCCGCAGCCGCTGCCGTAGTGGCGGCGGTCATTTATGCCGTGGGCGGCGGGCCCATCACCGATATTGGATTGTCCGCCGCCTGGCTCAGCCTGCTCGGAATACTCGGTCTGCTGATGATCAGCGCGTGGCGCTATTGGAGCTTCAAGGAACTCAATGTCCTGCGGCCCCGCTCGCCTGTCATGGTGGTCTTGATGGGTGCCTCAATTTTTGTGATTTGGCAATGGTCCCGCCCGGTTCTGCTGATCATGTCAGCCTCTTACATGCTGAGCGGCATCCTGATCCGCGCCGGTGGCCTTATCCGCCGCATCACCAGGGGCGCACCCAATCCCAAACCGGAGACCCAGGTTGGCTGACACGATCGCGTTGGTGGGCAGTGATTCCCTGCTTGGCAGAGAGATTCGCGAGGTGTTTGGCGCCACCGAACTGGGCGAACGTCTCCGTCTGGTGGCCGCCGATGAAGAAGAAGCCGGCAAGCTCACAAGGGTCGGCGACGTGCCCGCTTTTGTTGCCGGGCTCAGCGCGGACACGCTGGAAGACGCCAATACCGTCCTGCTCGCCGGAACCGCCGAAGCCGCCCGCCGGGCGATTCAGGTGAATCCAGACGCCACGTTTATAGACCTCACCGGCGTTCTGGAAGAAGAGGCCGAGGCCCGCGTGCGCGCCCCCCTCGCGGAGCATTCCGGCTTTGAACCCGACATTTCCGCCATTCAGGTGGTCGCCCACCCCGCCGCTACGGCGATCGCCCTGTTGCTGCGCCAGTTGCACGGAACTTACCCCATCCGTCGCTCCGTGATTCACGTTTTTGAGCCCGCCAGCGAACGCGGCAAAGCCGGTATTGACGAACTCCAGCAGCAAACCGTCAACATGTTGTCTTTCCGCCCTCTGCCGAAAGAAGTGTTCGGCACTCAGCTCAGCTTCACCATGGTGTCCAAACTGGGGGAAGGCGCACTACCCCAGCTTTCCAGCATTGAAGAGCGGATAGAAAAACATCTTGCCACTTTGCTGGACCGGGCGGGGCTCCATCACGCCGGTGGCATCCCCATGCCTTCCCTGCGCGTCATCCATGCTCCTGTTTTTCACGGCTATAGTTTTTCGTTTTGGATCGAGTTCGAGGAGAGCCCGTCCGTCCCTGATCTTGAGGAGACTCTGAGCTCGCAGGGGATCGATGTCCGCGGCGACGGTGTCGAGCCACCGGATAACATCGGCATCGCCGGCCAAAGCGGCCTGGCTGTTGGCTCCATATCCGCAGACCGCAATAATGGTGATGCGGTTTGGATCTGGATGGTGGCTGACAATCTCCGTCTCAGCGCCGAAAATGCCGCTCTTCTTGTGCAGGAACTGTAACTCCGTGACACCGACAAGATCCTTCCCCCTCGCGCTGCTCGCCATCGTTCTCTCCGGTTGTGGCTATCACGTCGCCGGTCAGGCGAACCTGCTGCCCAAAGACATTCGCACGATCGCCATTACCCCCTGGAATAACGCGTCCACGCAATACAAGCTTTCTGGCTACATGACCGAAGCCGTGTCGCGCGAAATGATTTCCCGTACCCGTTACACCATCAACGCCGACCCCTCCAAAGCGGACGCCACGCTCACCGCCAGCATCGTCAATATCTTTTCCAATGCCACCGTTTCCGACCCCGCCACCGGTCGCGGCACCGGTGCCCAGGTGATTGTCCAGATCCAGGTGCGCCTCGTGGCCAAAGACGGCCGCGTGTTGTTCGACCGTCCCAATCTCGATTTCCGCGAGCGTTACGAAATCAGTACCGACCCCCGCCAGTATCTGGACGAAAGTCAGGCCGCTCTGCAGCGTCTGAGCCGCGACGTCGCCCGCACCGTCGTGTCCGCCATTCTGGAGAACTTCTGACCCGCTATGACTCCCGCGCAGTTCCTGGCCCGCGTAAAGAAAGGTGACCTTCCTCCCGTCACGCTTTTCCTCGGGCAGGAAGGCTACTACCGTTCGCGCTGTAAAGCAGCGCTGGTGGCCGCGGCGGCGGGTGTTGAAGCAGAAATCCACGACGCGGCCACCATGTCTCTCGCGGCCATCATGGATGACGCCAACGCCATGTCGCTGTTCGCGCGCGAACGGCTGATTTTCGTCACCAGCGCCGAAGCCGCCATGCCCCGCGCCAGCCGCGCTGCCGCCGTGGAGGAAGAAGATGGCGAAGAATCCTCCTCTGGCAGCCACTCCGATGTTGCGCTGCTGGAAAAATACGCGGCTAACCCGGTTGCCGGCGTCACTCTGGTTTTCGAAGCCACCCGCTGGGACTTTGAAGGGGATGACAAGACGAAGGTCGAACGCGCCCGCAAATATTTCGGCTGCATCCGCGAAGTCGTGGAGTTTCGCCGCTTCACACCCTCTGATGCGCGCGTGGAACTGGACCGCATCGCGAAATCGCTGCATCTCAGCATCGAACCAGCCGCGTGTGACGCGCTGGTTGAAGCGCTCGCCGCCGACGTCGGCCGTATTGCCGTGGAACTGGAAAAACTCTCACTCTACGGTAAGCCAATCACCGCCGACGAGCTTCCGCTGCTGGTCCCCGACGCCCGCCAAAGTACCATCTTTGCTCTGGTGAACGCTCTCGGCCGGCGTGATCGCGCGCGGGCGCTGGACACACTCGATTCCCTGGTCCGCGAAGGCGAATACCTCCCGCTCGCGCTGACCTTTCTCGCCGGACAGTTTCGCATGGCGCTGGTATCCCGTGAAGCCGGCCTGAAGTCCGCATCCCAGGTGCAGGGGCATTTTCAGAAGCAGGGTATCCCCATGTGGGGCTCGCGGGCCGATCAGGTTTGGCAGACCGCGTCGAAGTTCTCCCGCGAACAACTGGAGCGCGGGCTGAAACTGATCTTCGAGGCCGACCGCGATTTGCGCAGCGCGCGGCCCGACGACCGCATGGTGATCGAAAATTTCGTCATGAAGCTCTGCGCGTAGCGCGGGGCTACATCCAGCAGAAGCGGTACTAGCCGGACTTACTACAAGTGAGAGCTAATGGGCTGGTAACCCCCTTGGAATCAGGCTTGCAGGGGCGGCGCTCCGCATAGAACACCCCTCAGGAGAACGCAGGGATGGCACCCAAAGCCTGGGCCAGAGTCATCCGGTGGCAGCGCACGGCCGCCAACTCGGCCAGCAACCTGCTGTGGATTTCGTCGAAGGCGGTTCCGGGTCGTGCGTGCCGGTGCAATAGAGTGACCAGCAGAGATGCCATGGCACAGACGAAGGCATGAACATGGAGTTTCAAATCGGCCCAGTGGAACCGGGGCCGGGTTGAAAGCATCCGTGGATCGCCACGGGCATAGTTCCGGGGGAAGAGGCGTCGAACTTGCGAATTGCCGGACTTACCGACTACCATCGACTGAAACCCTAAAATGAGCTTATCCAACTCCAAACCCGAAGAGACCACGAAGGTGACCTACATCTCCCACAGCGGAGCGAGCCAAACGGCGGACGTGCTGGTGGGCGAGTCCGTGATGCAAGGTGCTGTAAAGAACAGCATCGACGGCATTGTGGCTGAGTGCGGCGGCGCGTGCCAGTGCGCAACATGTCACGTCTATGTGGACGAAAGCTGGCTGAGCGTGCTGGCGCCGATCGCGGTGGACGAGGAAGTGATGCTGGGCAACACCTTCGCGAAACGCCAGCCAAACAGTCGGTTGAGCTGCCAGATCATCGTCAGCAAAGAGCTCGACGGGCTGATTGTCCGGACTCCCGAGGCGCAGAACTAGTGCCGGGTGGCGTAGTGATCGCCGGCGCCGGACACGCCGGGTTTCAGTGCGCCTTTTCCCTGCGGGCCGAAGGCTACGACGGGCCCATTACGCTGGTTGGCGAAGAGCCGTATTTGCCGTATCAGCGTCCGCCGCTGTCCAAGGGCTGCCTGCTGGGCAAACAGAATCTGGACGACGTGGGGCTGCGCCCGGCCTCCTTTTACCAGACAAACCGCATTGAACTTCAGATGGGCCGGAGGATTGCGTCGATTAATCGCGCGGAGCGGCGGGTTTTGCTGGACGGGGGCGGCGAACTCGGCTACGACTATCTGGTCCTGGCCACCGGGTGCCGAAATCGCCTGTTGCCAATGGCAAACGCGATATTGGGCGGCGTGTACTATCTGCGGACCCGGGACGAGGCGGCCGGTTTGATGAACGGGATGGAAACGGCGCGGACCGCGGTGGTGATCGGCGGCGGCTTTATCGGGCTGGAAGTGGCGGCGGCGATGTCGTCGCACGGGATGAGCGCGGTGGTGGTGGAGCCCCAGGCGCGGCTGATGCAGAGGGCGGTGGGGCCGGTTGTTTCGGTGCACCATCGGGACCTGCACACGCGGCATGGCGTGCGCATTGCCCTGGGCGCGGCGCCGACGGAGATTCTAAGCGGCGAAGGGTGCGTTACCGGCGTGCGCTTGAACACGGGGGAGACGCTGCCGGCGGATCTGGTGGTGGTCGGTATTGGCGTGATTCCGCAAACCGAGCTGGCCGGGGCGGCGGGCTTGCGGTTGGAGAATGGCATTGCGGTGGATGAGTATTTGCGAACCGAAGACAAGGCCATCTATGCCATTGGCGACTGTGCGTCCTATGTGAGCCGCTTTGGTGGCGGGCGGGTACGATTGGAGTCGGTACAGAACGCCGTGGACCAGGCGCGGTGCGTCGCGGGTGGAATTACCGGGGCTGCGAAGCCGTACGACGCTGTGCCGTGGTTTTGGACGGACCAGTATGACGCGAAGTTGCAGATGGCGGGTCTCTCGAACGGTTTCGATACTGAAGTTGTTCGCGGCGAGGTGGAGAGCGGAAAGTTCTCGGTGCTCTATTTCCGCGGGGGAACGCTGCTGGCGATCGATTCGGTGAACCGGCCGGGTGACCATATGGCGGGGCGCAAACTGCTGGCAGGCGGGTCCACCTTGACGGCGGATCAGGCGGCGGACGTGAGCTTTGAATTGAAGACGGCGATTCCTGCTTAGCGGCTTCGGATCGCCCGGCTTTGGACGACGGCCCCGATGAGATCGCGACGATCCTGTTTTTCGTCTGTAACCATTTGGGTGACCTCCCTGGGGCGGGTTCCGCGAAGCGCGAACTTCGTATTCCTCTGTTGTACCCCAATCTTTGCGGTGTCCCCAAATGGTTCGCTATGCTTTCCCGTTCAGACTTCTGCCTGCCGAGGCGCATCGCTCAGGTAATAACATAAAAGCGCCGCGCAACATGATCACCGCGAAGGGAGAACAGTATGGAACACAACGTCACACGCAAGCTCATTCATTTTGGCTCGCGTATGGTGAACGCTGGTAGGACGAGGGGCGGCGGCGCCTATGCCATGGCTTTAGCCTTGGCCGACCGCATGGCAGGGCCAGCGCTGGTAGAACGCTTGACGGACGACCGCGAGCACGGGCTGCTCAGCCGCCGCAGGCAGAAGAGGCAGAAAGACAAATGATCTGTCCGGGACAAGACTGCCTCTTGCCGCCCGGGGTGATTTCGACTACAGTAAACCCATAGGCGAATTAACCAATTTTTCTAAGGATCGGGAATGAGCGAAGAGTGCCGGTGGATGTTAGGTTTGGCTTCGTTGTTGGTTGTTGCGGGCACAGCCTGCCCGCAACCAGGAAATGAACCGTTTCGCCCGTCAATTCCAAAGACATGGGATGAGAAGGCCCTCGCCGATTGGGCGACGCCGGTTGCAGGTCTAAATGTTCGTCCCAGCCATATTTCGGCAAAAGAGTACTATTCGTTCGCAGTGGAGAACCTCCGTACCTATCCGGTCTACTACCCGGGCCGGGAACCGGAAGGCTATTGGCAGATGCTCCAGCGTATCGGGCCGCAGCCTCTGATTGAGCCCGCAAAACTGAAGAGCGAGCGGGACTGGATCGAGGCCGGGCGGATAGTGTTTGAAGAGGCAGATGTTTCACAACTGCGCACCTTTGACCCGAAATTCATATCCATGGTCCGAAGCCCCGAAGCGCTGGCCGCTGAAAGAGCGCTCCCCGACGGCACAGTATTCGGGATGCGCTGGGTACCAACCAGGCAGGGTGTGGCACTGACATTCCCAAACTGCACCCAATGTCACCTTGCCTATCAGAAAGATGGTACCCGCATTCCAGGAGCACCAGCTTTCTCAAACGGATCCTCCCGCACCAGCGGCAGGGTACGGATTGCCCCGGTAATTCCGCAGGTTCAGCTCGCACACCGCGTCCTGACAGGCTCACCTCCTTTTTTCATGGGTGATGAACCCTTCGGCATGTGGCTGTATCGGGCGTACGGTGTGCCCTGGAAGAAGGAGGACATCAACGAAAAGGTAAAGAGTCTCACACGGGAAGAGTACCTTGCGCTTGCAACCGAGGTCCGGCACGGCGGTGGCGTTCCACGTTGGAACGGAAGCTTGTATCATCCCGCAAAGGTTCCCGATCTCATCGGTATAAAAGACCGCAAGTATCTCGATCATACGGCGACTCATCTACATCGCGGCATCGGCGATCTCATGCGTTATGCGGCTTTGGTAAGTTTTGCTGAAACGGCAGACTTTGGTCCGCATCACATGCTGAGCGAAGACGCCAAAAGGATTCAGGCGAGGTTGCCTGACGAGGCCCTCTTTGCTTTAGCGTCATACATCTATTCACTGCAGCCTCCCGCGAATCCAAACCGTTTTGATGACAAGGCAGAAGCCGGCCAGAAGATCTTCGCCCGAGAGGGATGTACCACGTGTCACACGCCGCCGTTCTACACGAGCAACAAACTTACCCTCGCAAAAGGTTTCAAACCTCCTGCCAACGCACCCGCCACACTCGATATCCTTCCAATATCGGTCGGAACTGACCCAGGTCTCGCGTTGAACACAAGGAAGGGAACCGGCTATTACAAGGTGCCTTCATTGAAAGGAGTTTGGTACCGTGCCCACTACCTGCATGACGGTTCGGCGACGACATTAGAGGAAATGTTTGACGCCGACCGACTTAAAGAGAGCCACGAACCTGGAGGTTGGAGACCTCTTGGAGCACAGACCAACGCGATTAAAGGGCACGAGTTCGGCTTGCACTTAGAGAAGGATGAGCGGGCCCAACTGATCGCATTTCTCCGGACTCTGTAGGCGCTGGTCCAGGCGGGTGTGGCGCCAGGATGAGCTGTGCAATCTAACGTTAATGCTGTTCCCGGTAAGGACTGGTTGCGAAGTGTTGGGTATTCGAATCCGGATCACGCGTAAACCGGAAGTTACCGGCAACGATTTGAACCCTGAATTGATCCACTTGGCGGTATAACGCCCTACGGTGTGATGGGTGACATGTTGAACCAGCAGTGCCGCCGTTATCCCAAAGTTTCCGAGCCGGAGACGCCGGTCCTGAACACGCAGATGCTGCTGCCGCCCCTTTCCCCGAGGAAGCTCGTAAGGTTCCCATGATCAGCGAGTCCGGGTTCCAGATGGTGGATCCAGGCGATCCCCGCCGCACCCGGGAAGCCGGGGACCACGCCATCATCGGGGGAAGAAACTATGGTCGGGGATCGAGCCATGAGCACGCCGCACTCGCGCCCCGGTATCCGGGTCTGCGGGTGTTCATCGCTAAGGGACTCGCGCGCATCCACTAACAGAATCCGGTGAACTTCGGCATCCTGCCACTCACTCTGGGCGATGAGGTTGAGTACAACCAGATCGACCTGGGTGACATTCTGCAGTTGCGGGATCTGCACAAGCAGATCCGCCGGGACCGCCCGGTTAAGGTCCGGAATGCAACCAGGGGCCGCACCTTCACGGCAAGTCGCGCACTGTCGGAACGGCAGATCGAGGTGCTGTTCGCCGGAGGTCTGATCCGCTGGGCCCGGGCGCGGTTGTAAACATTGGCCCATTAGCCCGCACAGGCAAAAAACGCAATCGTTGTCTTGACTAATCCGTCAAGACGCGCTAAACTTTCACCAGGCTGGATATTTCCAGGAAAAGCGAGGTCCACAATGAGCACAATGGCACCATCGATCGAATCACTCGCAAATCAAGAATACAAGTGGGGCTTCGTCACTGAGATCGAAGCGGATGCGATCCCCAAGGGCCTCAGCGAAGACGTCGTTCGCATGATTTCGGCCAAAAAGAACGAGCCCGCGTTCATGCTGGAATGGCGCCTGAAGGCCTACCGCAAGTGGCTCACGATGGATGAACCCAAGTGGTCCAGCGTCCGCTACCCGGCCATCGACTATCAGGACATCGTCTACTACTCCGCCCCGAAAACCAAAGTCGGGCCGAAGAGCCTGGACGAGGTCGACCCCGAACTACTCAGAACCTACGAAAAGCTCGGCATCCCGCTGAAAGAACAGGAACTGCTTGCCGGGATTGCAGTGGATATGGTGTTCGACAGCGTTTCGGTGGCGACGACCTTCAAAGCGAAGCTCGGGGAGCTGGGCATCATCTTCTGCTCCTTCTCCGAAGCGGTCCAGGAGAACCCCGATCTTATTAAGAAGTATCTCGGCTCGGGGGTTCCTTATTCGGACAACTTCTTCGCCACCCTGAACTCCGCTGTTTTTAGCGATGGTTCCTTTGTTTATATTCCCAAGGGCGTTCGCTGCCCGATGGAGCTGTCCACCTACTTCCGCATCAACGCGAAGGATAGCGGACAGTTTGAGCGCACGCTGATCATCGCCGACGAGGGGGCCTACGTCAGCTACCTGGAAGGATGCACGGCGCCGATGCGGGACAACAACCAGTTGCACGCCGCCGTAGTGGAGTTGGTCGCCCTCGACAACGCTCAGATAAAGTATTCGACCGTGCAAAACTGGTATCCCGGTGACAAGGAGGGCAAGGGCGGGATCTACAACTTCGTGACCAAGCGCGGTAAATGCCTGGGCGTCAATTCGAAGATCTCCTGGACCCAGGTCGAGACCGGCTCGGCCATCACCTGGAAATACCCAAGTGTCCTGCTCATGGGAGATAACTCGGTTGGCGAGTTCTACTCGGTCGCTCTCGCGAACAACTACCAACAAGCGGACACCGGCACGAAGATGATCCACATCGGGAAGAATACCCGGAGTACGATCGTCTC
>JBBROK010000055.1:0-14531 GCA_038229475.1 Bryobacterales bacterium
CAGCTGGAAGCCCTCACCCAACGCGTCACCACGCTGTTTGAGCAGTACGTCAAGCTAAGCCAAAATCTGAATTATGAGACGATGGTGGCCGCCATCCGCGTGGATGATCCCGGCAAGCTGGCCGACACCGTTGGCGCCAATCTGCAGTTGACCATCGAAGAGAAACAGGAACTGCTGGAAATCTTCGACCCCATCGACCGCCTCACCCGCGTTGCCGAGATGCTCGACATCGAAATCGAAAAGCTCAATGTGGACCGCACCATCCAGGGCCGCGTGAAGCGCCAGATGGAGAAGGCGCAGAAAGAGTATTACCTCAACGAGAAGATCAAGGCCATTCAGAAGGAACTGGGCCGTGGTGAAAAAAGCGAAATTGATGAGCTGAAGAAGCGCATCGAAACTTCCGGCATGTCTGCCGAAGCAGCGGAAAAAGCTACCCAGGAACTGAAGCGGCTGGAAAACATGCCGCCGATGTCGGCGGAATCCACGGTCTCCCGCAACTACCTCGATTGGCTTCTGGCAGTGCCGTGGAAGAAGAAGTCGAAGGAAATCAAAGACCTGAAGTTTGCTGAACAGGTTCTGGAGTCCGATCATTACGGCCTGGAGAAAATCAAGGAACGCATCCTCGAATTTCTTGCTGTGCGTCGCCTGGTGAAAAACCCAAAGGGCTCCATTCTGCTGTTCGTTGGCCCTCCCGGAGTGGGCAAGACCTCGCTCGGCATGTCGATTGCGCGCGCCACCGGCAGGAAGTTCATCCGCATGTCACTGGGCGGGGTTCGGGATGAGGCTGAGATTCGTGGTCATCGCCGCACCTACATTGGCGCGCTGCCCGGCCAGATTCTGCAGATGATGAAGAAGGCGGGAACCCGGAACCCGGTTTTCATGCTGGACGAGATCGACAAAATGTCCACTGATTTCCGCGGCGACCCGTCCTCGGCGCTGCTGGAAGTTCTTGACCCCGAACAGAATTACATGTTCGTGGACCACTATCTGGATGTGGAATACGATCTCTCTCAGGTCTTCTTCGTCGCCACCGCCAACGTTCTGCACACCATTCCGCCTGCTCTGCAGGACCGCATGGAAGTGATCCGCCTTTCCGGTTACACCGAACTGGAAAAACTGGAAATCGCCAAACGCTTCCTGGTGAAAAAGCAGATGGAAGGCACTGGTCTGAGTGCCGACCAGATTGATTTCACCGAAGAGGGGCTTTCCACTCTCATTCAGTACTACACGCGTGAAGCCGGTGTCCGCAATCTGGAACGGGAGGTGGGCAACGTTGCCCGCAAGATCGTTCGCAAGATCGTCAGCAAAGATCTCAAGGAAAAGACCGTGGTCAATGCTGCCAAGGTAACCGAACTGCTTGGCCCGCTGAAGTTCCGCGATCTCACCACGGATCACAAGAACGAGATCGGCGCTACCACTGGCCTCGCCTGGACCGAAGTTGGCGGGCAGATCCTTACCACCGAATGTATTCTCATGGACGGCAAGGGGCGACTCACCATCACCGGTAAATTGGGTGATGTGATGCAGGAATCGGCGCAAGCCGCGTTCAGCTACATTCGCTCACGCGCCCACACTCTGGGCCTGCCGCGCGACTTCCACCGCAACCTCGACCTCCACCTTCATGTGCCGGAAGGCGCGATTCCGAAGGATGGTCCGTCGGCGGGCATTACGCTGGCGACAACCATCGCCAGCGCGCTGACCAAAATACCGGTGCGTGGGGACATTGCCATGACTGGTGAAATCACTCTCCGCGGCAACGTTCTGCCCATTGGCGGTCTGAAGGAAAAACTCCTCGCCGCGCATCGGCACGGCATCAATGAAGTGATTGTGCCGAAGGACAACCAGAAGGATTTACCGGATATTCCCGAGTACATCCGTGGCGTTATGAAGATCCATTTCGTATCGCACATGGACGAAGTGCTTCGCATTGCTCTGGAGCGCGAACTGATCGCGCTTCCCATGACACCCCCGGTGGTGGATATCGCTCCACTCGGGGAAACCGATCTGGCGCACTAGATAGATTAGATCTGACCTGGCTGACCGGGAGCGATAATCCTGCCAACGCTATCCGGTACGCTCCGGGGCCTCGCCGGCGTTGCTGTAGACCTCCTCACGAATGATGCGTTCCGTGGCTTCGCTGAGCCAAGTGTGAAGAGCCGTCTGTAACTGGACATATTCGGGCCAAAGCGTGCTGTCGAGAAACTGCCGGGGCACGCGCACCATCACGGTGGTATAGCGCTGGCCTTTATAGCGGAACGGTTCGAGGCCATATCTGCGGCAAAGGGCAGAAAACAGGCGGCGATTCCATTGGTCCGCCAGGGTGATCTTCATTTCCGGCACCGGTTCTGTTTTGGCTGACGCGCTAAGTGCCCGGCGGATTCGTTCGATCGCGGCGGCGGCAGCCTGGCGTTCCCCCGCAGTGGCGGCACCCTCGAACAAGGCTGTAATTTTACGGAGTTTATCGCGGAGTTGTTGCTCGGTGGTCACCATTTGGCGGATGTCATAGCGACATTGTACTTGCCACCCGTCCGCACCCCGAACGCTACAATCGGGTTTATGTTGACGCGCAGGCATTTCATGGCGGCTTCGGCCGCCGCACTGGCCAACCAGTTGTTCGCCGCACCAGCAGATTCCAGGATTCCGAGTGCTGATCTGGAGAAACTCGGAGCCGTTGCTCTGGCCGAGGCGAAGAAGTTCAAAGCCTCCTATTGCGACATCCGCATCGTCCGTCTGCGTGACCAGCGAATCGGCACGCGACTCTCGCCGGAACGGGGTACCGGCAAGACGCTGGCGGTGCCCACAGTCTTCGAAAACTCCAGCTTCGGCTTCGGGGTGCGCGTCATTGTGAATGGCGCATGGGGTTTTGCCGCTTCGCCGCTGGTGAACAAAGAAGAGATCGCCCGCATTACCGGCGAAGCAGTGATCATCGCCAAAGCCAACGCGACAATTCAGCCGCGGCCCGTCCAGCTCTCACCGGTGAAAGCCTATCGCGACCGCTGGGTGACACCTCACGATAAAGACCCGTTTGCCATCCCCATGGCAGAGAAGCTGGAGTTGCTGCGTTCGGTGGCCGAAGAGGTCAAGAAGAATCCCAAGGTCTTTGGCAGCGTTGCCGGGCTCAACGTGCGCAGTGAAGACAAGTACTTCGCCTCCACCGAAGGCTCGTCCATCCAGCAGCTCATTCTACAGATCTATGGCAATCTCGACGCTACGGCCGTAGACGTCAAAAACGGAATTTCCCGCAGCCGCAGTTACTCCCCCACCCAGGCCGCAGCGGGCTGGGAGTACGTGCCGCAGATGAATCTGGGGGAAAACGCGATGCGCATTCGCGAGGAAGTCGTGGAACATCTCTCCGCGCCCGCAGTGACGCCCGGCAGGAAGGATCTGATCCTGATGCCGAACCACCTCATGCTCACCATTCATGAGAGCGTGGCGCACCCCACCGAACTTGACCGCACTCTGGGCTACGAAGCCAACTACGCCGGCACCAGCTACATCACGCTGGCATCACGCGGCAAGCGCATTGCCAGCGAGCACTGCACGTTTATCGGCGACCGCACTTCGCCCCGTGCGCTGGGCACCGTGGGCTACGACGACGATGGCGTGAAGACATCCGAATTCACCATTATCGATAAAGGCATTTTCCGCAACTTTCAGACCACCCGCGAACAGGCGGTGATGGTGGGCGATAAGGAATCGCACGGTTGCAGTCAGGCCGATTCCTGGGCCACCGTGCCCTTCCAGCGCATGCCCAACGTGTGGCTGAAGCCCGGATCGGCCGACACCACGCTCGACAGCCTGATTGGCGGTATCGAAGACGGCGTGCTGATTGATGGCCGCGGCAGTTATTCCATCGACCAGCAGCGCTACAACTTCCAGTTCGGCGGCGACGCTTTCTGGGAAATCAAGGGCGGAAAACGTGGCAAGATGATTTCTCGCGTTGCCTACCAGGCGCGTACGCCCGATTTCTGGCAGGCTTGCGATGGTACGGCCGGCCCCGCGTATTGGCGCCAATTCGGTACCACCGGTGACGCCAAGGGCGAGCCGACACAGATCAATTCCATCAGCCACGGCTGTTCGCCGACGCGCTTCCGCGGCATCAATGTACTGGTGACCGACTAATGTTTACCAAAGACGAAGCGCAGAAACTGGCTCAAAAGGTGATGGGCCTTTCGACGTTTGCCGATTGTCAGGTGACGGTCAGCGCGACCGAGCAGGCGTACACGCGATTCGCCAACAATGGCATCACCACAGCGGCCTTCAGCCTGCGGCAAAACATTGCCATCGCCGTGACCAGGGACGGGCGCACCGGCACCTACGCGGCAGACGATCTGGATGACGCCTCGCTGCAGCAAGCCATGAAAAAGGCCGAGGAACTTGCCGCCATCGCGCCGCCGAATCCGGAACGTCTGGAACCGCTGGGTGCGCAGAAGTATCCCGACGTGCCGACTTTCGATGAGCGCACCGCCAAAGCCCGTGCGCCGGAGATGATCCCGCACGTCAAGACGATCATTGATGAAGCGCTGAAACGCAAGCTGGTAGCGGCAGGTCTGATTGAACGTTCGCACCACATTACCGCGGTGGCGAACAAAGCCGGGCTGTTCGGTTACAGCGAATCCGCCGATGCGCAACTCACAACAACAGTTCGCATGGCCGATGGGTCCAGTTCCGGCTGGGCGGGCCAACCCTCGGCGCGGCTGTCGGAAATTGACAGCGTAAAGCTGGCTCATGTGGCGAGCGGGAAATGCGCCAGCTGGAAAAATCCGCGTAAACTCGATCCGGGTAACTACACCGTGGTGCTGGAGCCCACCGCGGCCGGCGACCTGATCCGGCTCATTACCGGCGGCTTCTCTCCACGCAACACCGATGAGGGCCGGACCTTCCTCAGCAAGCGCGGCGGCGGAAACCTGCTGGGTGAGAAGCTGTTTCCGGACTACATCACACTGCGCAGCAATCCTTTCGACTGGCGACAACCCTCCGCGCCCTGGACAGGCGACCTGCTTCCCACGCGGCCCATCGGCTGGGTGGAAAAAGGCGTGGTAAGCAATCTGGCCTATGACCGCTACTGGGCATCGAAGACCGGCAAGCCGGCCACGCCCAGCGCAGGTGGTGGCTTCGGCGGTGGTTTCGGTGGCGGCTTTGGCGGCGGCGTAAGTCTGGAAATGGAAGGTTCCGAAGCATCGCTGGAAGCCCTTATCGCATCGGTGGAGCGCGGTTTGTTGATCACGCATTTCTGGTACATCCGGGGCGTGAACCCGCAGACGCTGCAGCAGACCGGTCTGACCCGCGACGGCGTTTTCCTGATCGAAAACGGCAAGATCACCGCGCCGGTGATGAACTTCCGTTTCCTGGAAAGCCCGGTGCGGTTGTTGAAAAACACTATCAAGGTCGGTCAGTCGGTGCGCGTGCGCGGTTTGGAAGGCGGGCTGATGATTGCGCCTTCGCTGGTAGCGACCGACTTCCCGCTGCCTTCGATTTCAGACGCGGTGTGAAACACGAATCTTGCGCCGGGAGGCTCACTTGATCCTGAACCCGACACTCAGAGCCCTTTCTTCGATGAGAAGGAATGGCGTGAGAACCATGCTTATGGGCGGCCAGGTGCTTCGCCGCAGGCATTGAGGTTCTGTGGAACCGGCGTACGGTGATTGAGTCCGGGGGTGTAGAAATCGATATGTTGTCGCTGGCCGATCTGATGCGGGCTACCCCGCCGAAGCGGGTGGCTGCAGGAACGGCCTGCACTGAGAAACTGGTACGAACAGCAACGGAGCCTCGAATAGACATATGGGATTCAAGCGTCCGCCCGGTCCCGCACCGCGCTTCCTCATCGGCAACATGCCGCTGGCGGCGGCCAGGCCACTGGATGTGTTTCGCGAGTGGGCAGCCCGCTACGGCGACATCTTCTACTATCGCGCTTTTTGGGTCCACGTTTACGTTATCAACCACCCGGACCTCATCGACTATGTGCTGGTGCGCAACCCGAAGAATTTCCTGAAAGACCGCGCCGTGCGCAACGCCCGCTGGGTGCTGGGCGAAGGCTTGCTATCCAGCGAGGGCGATCACTGGAAGCGGCAGCGCCGGCTCGCGCAGCCCGCATTCCATCGCCACAAAGTGGAATCGTATGCCGCCATCATGACGGAGTACACCGAACAGATGGCGCAGCAGTGGAGCGCCGGCGGAACCTTCGACGTCCACGAACAGATGATGCAGTTGACGTTACGCATTGTGGTCCGCACGTTGTTCGGCGTGGAGACGGCCCACACCCAGGATATTTCGCGCTCTCTCACCACGGTGATGCGCAACAGTTCCGGCGCGCGCCTGATTCTTCCCGGATTCGCGCGTTGGTTGCCGCTGCCGGGCATGCGCGAACTGCGCCGTGCGGTGAGTGATCTGGATCGCACGGTTTACCAGATCATCAGCCAGCGCCGCGCGGTGAACGCAGAGTCCGACGATCTTCTTTCCATGCTGATGGAGTCACGCGACGAAGACGGTGCCTGTATGGACGACAAGCAGGTGCGCGATGAGACCATGACGTTCTTCCTCGCGGGGCATGAGACGACCGCACTTGCGCTTTCGTGGGCTTGTCATCTGCTGAGCCTCCATCCGGAGGCGGAACGCCAGCTCCACGCAGAACTGGACAGTATTCTGCAGGGACGAACGCCCACCCTCGCCGATCTGGCGCAACTGCCCTTCACGGACGGCGTGGTGAAGGAATCGTTGCGCCTTTATCCACCGGCATGGGCGATTGCGCGCACCACCATTGAGGAGTTCGAACTGGGCGGCTATCGCATCCCCGCCGGTGCCAATGTCGTGATGAGCCAGTGGGTGATGCATCGTGATCCGCGCTATTTCCCGGAGCCGGAGAAGTTCGACCCCGCGCGCTGGAGTGCGGAGCGAACCGAAAAACTGCCGCGGTTCGCGTGGTTTCCCTTCGGTGGCGGCCCCAGGCAGTGTATCGGCAACGCATTCGCCATGATGGAAGCAAGTTTGCTGCTGGCAGTGATTGCGAGCCGGTTTGAGCTGGGGGCTGTGGATGGGGCCGCGGCGGAACCAGTGCCCGGCTTTACGTTACGCCCGCGCAACGGCGTGCGGTTGCAGGTGAAACGGCGCCAGGCGCTCCCCGCTATTGTAAGCGGCATTTCCGAACCGCATACTTGACACCCTTTGGCCGCGGAAGGTACCGTTGGCATCAGAGGTTTCCATGCCGCGCCCGATTTCATCCCCGCTGATTGCGCTTCTTATTCTGCTGCCCCTCCCTATCGCTGCGCAAAGTGACCCGCCCGACCTGCAGGGTTATTGGAGCAACAGCACCCTCACTCCACTCGAACGGCCAGCGGACCTGGCGGGCAAAGCCATTTTCACAGAAAAAGAAGTGGAAGATTACGAACGCCGGGTTCTCGCGGCGGTCAATTACGACAAACGCGACACCAACCCCGAAGTGGACGTCAATCGGTCGTACAACGAACTATTTCGTGAGCGAGGCGTTGTGGTGCCGGATCGCCGTACGTCGCTCATTATCGATCCGCCTGATGGCAGAATTCCTCCGCTCACTCCCGAAGGTCAGAAGAAAGCGCAGGCTCGCGCAGCCGACCGTCGCAGGCGCGGTCCGGACCCAGCCGATTCGTGGGAAGATCGCAACCTCGCCGAGCGCTGCCTCACCCGTGGCGCGCCCAAGATTCCGGGGGGCTATAACAACAACTTCCAGATCCTGCAAACCCCTGGCTACGTGGTGATTCTTCAGGAAATGATCCATGAAGCCCGCATCATCCCGCTGGATGTGAAATCTCACATCGACCGCAGCGTTCATCTGTGGCTGGGCGATTCCATCGGCCATTGGGAAGGCCAGACTCTGGTGGTTGAAACCACGAATTTCGACGACCGCATCGTCGCCAATTCCTTCAACTGCTGTGGACTGGCCGGCGAAAACCTTCGGGTGACGGAACGTTTTACCCGCGTCAATGTCGACCTCATCGATTACCAGTACACCGTGGATGATGCGGTGATTTACACGCGTCCCTGGACGGCGTCAGTGCCGCTGACCAGCATTGATGGACCCATCTACGAGTACGCTTGCCATGAAGGGAATTTGGCCATGGTGGGAATACTCGCCGGGGCGCGCGCCCAGGAACGGGCTGCGGCCGCCAAACGATAAAGTAACCACTCAAATGCTACTGCGGCCGGCGGAACAGACCGCCGTAGACTGCTTTGGCGAGGATGTGGCCCTGAATCGCCTTCATCACGTTGGCGCGGGTCTCGAAAGCGTCGGCCGATGGCTTCACGTCCAGCTTCGTATCCAGGGCGAAGAGTTCGAATACGTAGTGGTGGAACGGACCGTTCGCGGCGGCTCCCGGGCCGCGGTACAGGGGCCCGGTGGCACTGATCTGAAAGCTTCCGTCCGGCAACTGCAATCCCCTGGGCACGCCTTCGGCGAGGCCTGTCATGGTCGCCGGAATATTCCAAAAGACCCAGTGCGCCTGATCGTCAGTGGTCTTGTTGCGGGCCAGATCCATGTCGTGCATGTGAAGGAAAAAACTCTGCGTGCCGGGGGGTACGCTGGCCCAGCTCATTGCAGGCGAAGTTCCCTCGCCCGGTGCGACGCCCGGGGCGGCCTGACTGAATTTGACAGGAACCTGCCCTCCATCGGGAAATCCCGGAATGGTTAAGGTCATGGGGGGCAGCGGTGGCGTACCAGCGCGGCCTCCACGGCCTGCATCCTGAGCGGAGAGCAGGAAAGCACAGCAAACAGTGATCGTGGGGAGAAGAATGGATCGCATGGGTCTATCCTTGCACAAAACTACGTGAATCGGATGCCAATCTCGGGAGTCGCTCGACTTGTCTCAGACATCACGCCCCTGTCCCCCCGGAGTCACAACCACTACCTCGCGGTCGTGGCTCGGAAGCGCATTCCGGGCCGCGCGCGCCAGCAAGCGGTTTTCCGGAACGAAAAGGTTATTTTCTTACAGCGGCTGACGGGCGCGAACTTCGGTACCCTGCACCCCGGCCAGCAGCCACTGGCCATCGCGCTTCACCCAGACCCAAATGAGTCGCAGGGTCATTTGGCTCTCTGCGCCGGCACCCGACCGGGTGCGCAGGTGACTCTCCATGGTAACCAGCACGGTATCCGAATACTCCCGGTATTTCTGGTCGTGGTCTTCAAATGACAGGTAGTGCAACTGGCCGGAGGAAATCAGACGGGAGTATTGCGTCTTATCGGTATCGCGGCCACCGGGCGGAGTTCGGAGAAAGTCGCTGGTGAGCATTTGGTCGAGCTTCGCGACGTCGGCGTGAATCAACGCTTCCTCCAGTTCGCTCTGCCGGAGGCGAACCTCGTCGGAGGCCGCGCCCGCGGCGAACAAAGATGTGGTGAAGGCGATTGCGCAAACCAGCCAGGTTCCAGTCATTTCCATAGCTTGGCACGGAGCCTGACACAGTAGGGCGCGGAATCCTCGCGTAAACTGAATGGAATGTCCACAGCCTCGCAAACCGAATTCCGAACCTCGGGCCTGGTGCGGCTCACGCGGCCGCAACTGATTGGAACCCTCGCCGGTTTGTTGTTTGCCCTGCTTCTGGCGGCAATCGATCAGACGATCGTGGGCACTGCTGAACCGAGAATCATCGCTTCACTCTCTGGTTTTGATCGCTATCCGTGGGTTTCGACCGCGTATCTGCTTTCCTCCACAATCGCGGTTCCCATCTTCGGCAAGTTGTCGGACATATACGGACGAAAGGGCTTCTTTCTTGCGGGAACCTCGCTGTTCGTCACCGCTTCAGCTCTTTGCGGGGCCTCCGGAACGCTGAATTTCCTGCCCTTCGATGGCATGAGTCAGCTCATCCTGTTCCGCGGCATTCAGGGGCTTGGCGCGGGCATGATGATCGGGCTGGTCTTCGTCATCATCGGCGATATTTTTTCGCCGGTGGAGCGGGGTAAATACCAGGCGCTGTTCGCGGCTGTTTGGGGTTTTGCGTCAATGTTCGGGCCCACAGCCGGAGGGTGGTTGACCGATCAGTTCTCGTGGCGGGCGACTTTTTATGTGAACCTGCCGGTGGGTATTCTCGCGGTACTGGCAATTTATTTTGAGTTTCCCGACCTCCACCAGAAAGGTGCGGACCGGAAGATCGATTGGTTCGGGGTGGCGGCCCTCATTTCCTGCATTGTGCCGCTGCTGCTGGCATTGACGTGGGTAACCAACTATGGCTGGAGCTCCATGCGGGTGGAATCGCTGCTGGCCATGGCGATTGTAATGCTGGCCGCATTTCTTTACGCGGAGAGCAAAGCCGCTGAGCCGCTGATCCCGCTCATTCTATTTCGCAATCCCGTCATCAGTACCTGTTCGGTCGCGGTATTTATTCTGGGTATGGGAATGTTCGGCGTGATCATCTATCTGCCTCTGTTTATGCAGGGCGTGCTGGGGGTTTCCGCAACGCAATCGGGCAACCTGCTGACACCTTTGATGATGGGCGCGGTGGCAGGCAGTATCGTGACAGGCCTGACCACGGCACGCCTCGGCAGCTACAAGCCGTCGGCCATAGCCGGGTCCATTCTGGTGGCGATCGGGATGATTGTTTTTGCCCGCATGGATGGTGGTACCGAACGCAGTTATGTGGTGGTGGGAATGGTGATCGCAGGCCTGGGAATGGGTCTGCTGCAGCCGGTCTACACCGTGGCGGTGCAAAACTCCGCACCCCCTGAGCACATGGGCGCGGCAACGGCCTCCACGGCGTTTTTTCGCTCCATAGGCAGCACCGTTGGCGTGGCCGTATTTGGCAGTCTGCTGCTCACGAAGTTCCACACCGATTTCAATGCCGGAATTCCGGCCGGGACTCCGGCAGCCGTATTGGTACCCTTCTCCAATCCGCTCATGTTGGGTGCCATGCGCCCGCAGCTGGAAGCGGCTTTCGGGAAGTATCCCGGCGGGCTCCAGTTGCTGCAGGTGTTGCTGGGCAACGTGCGGACCGCTCTGATTCACGGGCTGAACAGGATATTTATTTCCAGCGCGGTGATTATGAGCCTCGCGGTCATTCTGCATGTGATGCTGAAGAACGTGAAATTGCGCGGGCGCACGGGGGGCAGTGTGGATCAGCCCCCGGCTCACTAATTAACTTCGACTGACCCCTACCAGGCCAGCAACTGCGTAATCGCTTTTTCGATATCCGCATTCTGCGGCAGGGTGGCGTTTTCCAGTTGCGGATGGTATCCAACCCAGGTGTCGAGGGCGGCAACACGGCGCACAGGAGCGTCCAGGTAGGTGAACAGTTCATCGGCCGCACGGGCGGCGAGTTCCGCGCCGTAGCCGAAGCTGAGCGTATCTTCGTACGCCACCAGTAAACGGCTGGTTTTCATGACGCTGGTCCTGATGGCGTCCCAGTCATACGGCGCCAGCGACCGCAGGTCGATGACTTCCACCGATTTCGCGGGGTTATTTTTCTCCACTTCGCGGGCAGCGGTGAGGGATTTCTGCACCAGCGCGCCGTAAGTAACGATGGTCATGGAGTCGCCGGGCTTTACCACCTTCGCTTTGCCGAACGGAATCATGAAATCAGGCCCGGGGTAGGGCGAGCGGTTATACATTTCACGATACAGTTTCTTGTGCTCCAGGAACAGTACCGGGTCATCCGCACGCAGTGCCGTGCGAAGCAGGCCGCAGGCGTCTTCCGCAGTGGACGGATAGACCACCCGAAGCCCGGGGAGATGCGTAAAGGTCACTTCTCCCGATTGGCTGTGATACACGGAACCACCGGTGAGGTAGCCGCCAATGGGGACGCGCAGCACAATGGGGGCCTTGAAACGACCGTTGGCGCGCCACCGGTATGACGCCAGTTCATCGCGAATCTGCATCATGGCGGGCCAGATGTAGTCGAAGAACTGAATTTCGGCAACGGGTTTCAGGCCTGCCGCCGCCATTCCTATGGCGCGGCCCACAATGGCGGCCTCCGCAATGGGGGTATTGAAGCAGCGATGACTGCCGAACTCCGTCTGCAGACCGGCAGTTAGTTTGAAGACACCGCCCTTGCCCTTTACTTCCTTGAGATTCGATTCGTGACCACAATCGGCCACATCTTCGCCGAACACCACGATGCGTGGATTGAGACGCATCTCTTCCTTGAGTGTGGTGTTGATCAGATCGGCCATGATGCGCGGCTGGCCGGAGTGTTGGGCGGGCGAATCGAAGCGTGATGACGTGGGGTCAACGTCTTCCGAATATAGATGCCGCAGGGGCGAATCGGGCCCGGCGGCCGTGAGCACGCGATCTGTAGCGAGCAATATCTCAGCGTCCACATCTTTGATGATGCGATCGATTGCGGTGCGGCTGACCAGGCCTTCGTCGATGAGGAATTTGGGGAAGGTAGTCAGCGGATCGCGCAACGCTTCTGCTTCACGCTCGGCCTTGGTCTTGTATTGCCGTTCATCGTCTGAGAGCGAGTGCGAGTAGGGCCGGATGCAATGGGCGTGAACCAGGGCGGGGCCGTGACCGCCGCGAACATAGGCCGCCGCTGTCTCCATGGCGCGGTGAGAGGTAAGAAAATCGGTACCCTCGGTTTCCACCACGAACAGGTTGGGGAAGCCGGAGAGCAGGCGGGAGACGGAGCCGCCGGGCGTTTGCTGGTCAACCGGAACGGAGATGGCCCAACCGTTATCTTCCACCAGAAAAAGCAGCGGCGAGTTGTGGAGGCAGGCCTGATTGATGCATTCCCAGAATTCGCCTTCCGACGTAGCGCCTTCGCCGGAACTGACGAGGACGATGCGGTCTTCGCCGGGGTACAGGTGACGCTGGGCATCGGCGCAACCGAGGGCGTGAAGATACTGGGTACCGGTGCAGGAGGAAACCAGCGCAATATTTTTGGCGGGATCGGCGAAATGGGAAGGCATCTGCCGACCGCCCGAAGCGGGATCAGAGGCGGCGCCCACGGAACCGAGCAACATCTCTTCCGGGGTGATGCCCAGGGAAAGTGCGAGGGCGCGGTCGCGGTAGTAGAGAAAGAACCAGTCATAGCCGGGGCGCATTACAAGGCCGGCGGCAGCGCCAATGGCTTCATGGCCAGCGCCCGAGATCTGGAAAAAGATCTTGTCCTGGCGCTTGAGAAGAATTTCCCGGTCATCCAGACGACGCGAAGTGCGCATGATGCGGAACATCTGGGCAAGGTCGGCTGGTTTGAATCCCGACGCCTCCGCCATTTTTACACGTTCCACTGGAGAAGGGCCCTGAATTGTCGTCGTCACGCACCCTCAATATAGCAAGGCGGAGGGGGATTCGCCAGATGTCGGGTGACAGATGGGATTTCGCTCGTTTCCGGCATGGGTGAGCGGCGGGTGTTAAACTTAGGGTTCCTTCCAGGATGCTGCTTCCCAGAGATTTCGTCAGTTATCTGGCGCGCCAGATCGTTCGCCGCCTTAACGGATCGGCCATCGACACCGTCGCGCCCGAAAAGGTCGCCGAGCTCATTGATGAGATTGTCAACAACGAGCTGAATGCCGAAGACAGTCTGAACGACGAAGTACGCACTCTGCTGGACGATTACAGCGAGTACATGCGGAGAGAAGGCGTGTCGTATCAGGACATGTTCCGCAAAATCAAGAACACGATGGTGCAGCAGCGCAAGATCGTGCGTGCTTCGGGACGCGATACCGGTGACAGCATGAAGCTCTCACGGGACAAAATCACTGACATTTCTCATAAAGTGGTGGTGGCGATGAAGAAATCGCGCGACCTGCGTATGAAAAAAGATGTGAACGACGCCCGGCTGGATATCGTGAAGGGCTTTACCGAGATTCTCCAGGTGGAGGAGAAGGCGGACCGGGGCGCACGGGATAAAGTCCGGTCCATGAAGCGCGAAATCCCCGAGGGTAGTGAAGAATTCGATCTGCTGCAAAAGCGCTTCTATGCGGAAGAGCTGAAGCGGTACGGCATTGACCCCGCCAGGCAGTAGCCGTCTCCGGGGTCACGGCCAAGAGGCAGGGCACGGGAATCATGAGTGACGTTCTTTTTGGCCAGCGCCATGGACTATCCGGCCCGCCAGTCGGCACTTTCGTTTGCGATGATGCGCCAATCGGTCTGCGCACGAGACTAATTGAAGTTCTTTCATCGCTGAAGCCGGGCAGTCCAGGCTCGGATTTTGATGGTGTTAAACTGCGCAGTCTGGTTCTACAGGTGATAAATCGACGCCCCATTGAGGGCCTCAGCCCCCTTCTTAATGGATACAACGCTTTCGAGGAATTCAAGACCCTTCTCTACGAATGCGAGTGGTTTCAGTTCCATGAAATCGTAGAAGAAGTTTCTCAACTCCTTCGACAAGCGGATCGTGTAGGAACAACACACGTCCGGGTTCCACAAAGGGGCGTCGTGTTCGCAATCGCGATAAATGAAGCGTTTGTCAGATGGAGCATTGGCTGGCAACCCCTCTGTGCCAACATGACTGAGACATCTTGTGTGACCGCAATTAGTGAGGGCGGGAAAGAGAATCAGCATGGCAACGATGAACGGTACTGCCAGACCGGTTACACAAGGGAAGGACAACTCAGACTGGCTGTTGGGTGA
>JBBROK010000056.1:0-11767 GCA_038229475.1 Bryobacterales bacterium
ATCCTGAACGCTTCGTCCGCAAACCGCCCCAACCCCTTCCCGCACCCACGGAGGTCTGGATCAACAAACCACAACTAACGCCAGAAAATAAACTTCAGTAAATTATGCTTCGAGGTGTCTCAAACACGTTGACACGCACCGTTATTGCTGCTACACTGCGCGTTTTGTATTCCGAGATTCTACTCCGTCGCCCGAGGGTGGGCAAACATCAGCTACTGCGGAGTTCCGATATTGGGAAGGAGGCTGGCATCTACAGAACTTCTCATTCGGGAGGCTACCTGACGTTGATACTATCTGGGTTCACTCCGACGTCCCGCGTGATCAAGGGGCGAACGGCGTGCCATAGAGAGCACCACCAGCGCACCATCCTTGACAGATGCCTTTGTTAGAGAAAATGGTTGCACCTTGCTGCGCGATTCGCGGAGGGAGTGCCGCCCTTCGGGCGGCGAGACCGAAGCGGCGCGGGAATCCCGCGCGGTGCTTGAATCCGTAAGCCGCGCGGGGTGGGCCTTAGTGCCTTGGACATGAAGCCCGCGTTATCGGCCTGCTGGCGGGCGAAACAGTGGCCGGGCAAGCGCAGTGGCGAGACACTGACGATAACGTCGTCTTATGTCAAAGGCAATCCGCACGGCCCGCCCTTTCCACCTGCCGGGAGGCTCTAAAACGGTTCGGCGGTTGCGGATGGCGCAGAAGCCGAAGGCGACGAAGCTGGCCGGTGCCCGCCACATTCTTGCTCCTTCACCCAGCGTACGAATCCCGGTTTCAATTGGATTGCCTGCGCGCCGAGATCGGCCCGATAACGAAAAGAAATGGCGCGGCCTATCTCCTATTCCAACGTTGGCATTCCAACGTTGGGGCGTCAAAGAATGTGTCTTGCGACAGCGAAGCCGTGTGTCTGGACCACGAGCCGCACAACGGTTTCGCCATTGGGATCGCTTTCCGGATTGACTGGCACGAAAAGCACGGTCTCCTCACGCCGCGAAAGGACATTGCTGGCAACCATGGCACGAGTCATCCAGATTGCGGAGCGCACATCCGGGCAATCCAACCCCAGCCAGTTGACGTATCGATGACTCGACGACTGAAGCCCGGTCGCCAGGCCGATCGCCTCGGTCATTTTGCCGCGGAGAGTCTGTTGGAGGGCTTCCTCGAAGTCACCGCCGCCACCGGCGAGCGCGGGCTGCACCAACGGCAACTCCGTCGCCATTTCTTCAAATAAAGTGGCAATGAGCCGCTGTTGCGCCTTGCCCATGTGTTCGATCCAGTAATGACAGGCCTTCGCCAGGGCGGTGATAACGTTCTTAATCTCTTTCTCAAGCCGGTAGCCTGGTCCGGCGGGGAGAAGAAGCGAGTTGCCTTCGCCGCGAGCCGAAATGTTCTCCATGACGATTGCGCGAAGCAGCCAGCCAGCCATTGCGGCGCTGTTACACTCAACCCGAACCCAACCCGGAGTTGGGGATTGCTCCGCCGCGAGACCGGTTACCATATCGACACCGCGACAGATCTCTTCGACGGTCTGCCGATAGAAACCGGGCTGGGCGTCGATTTCCGCCCGGGATCCAGGTTCCAGAAGCGTCCCCTTGTGGGGTGGGCCGCCCGCCATCGCCAGGTCGCAGAACGTGGTCCAGATCTCATTCCATTCCACTTTGAGGTCTGTTCCGTATTTCAGTGCGGCCGACCCCATTGACACGGGTAGTACGTCGTCGTAGGTGTCCTGATATTCCTCGGGGAGGATGGCCTTGATCCTGACCTCAAGCTCCTGGAAAGCTCCCTGTTCCTGCAAATTCTTCACGGCTGTCTTCAGCGGAGCTCAAATGTGAGGCTGGCCCAATAGCTTTCCCAATCGGCCACCGCAGGCTCGGCGCAACGTTCCATTTTCAAACTGTGCAACCGCCACTTTCCAGCCGCTTTCAGCGGGACGTCGATATGCCCTTTGGCGTCGGTGACACCGATGATCTGTACTTTGTTGCCTGCAGGGCCTGACCATGCGGCTTCGAGTTGCATGCCCGCCGCTGGCTGGCCGCGGAAGAAAATCTGAACGGGAAGTGAGTCGCCGACGTGCAGGCGATAGGGATCTTTTTCCGGGACGATCTCGATGAGAAAGCCAACAGGTTTACGGTACTCGTCGTTGAGCTCGCCGGCTACCAATAACGATTTGGCAAACTTGCTGTAGCGCTCCCGGCTGGGGTTGCCGGAATCGCCGCTTTTGACACGCGCCTCGAGGACGTGGTTCAGCCCTTCCTCTTTCAGGTAACTAATAAACTCCCCCGGCTTCATGGAAATGAAATTTGGAATCGAGCGTACCGTCAGCCAAAGGTCGCCCGATCCGGGCACGGTGACAGTACCGAACGTTTCCTTTCCGACATCGTGAAGAGTGTTCACTTCGGCGGTTGCGGAGGCTGAACGCAAAGAGACCTGGCGTAGCCGCTGGATGGGCGCATTGGCTTCACTTTCGGGGAAGGCGTCGCCGTTATGCATGGCGATGGTGAGGACTTCACCGTTCTTCACGTGAAAACGCTCAGGCAGCAGGTAAAGATCGTGGGCGGCGGCGCTGCTGAGCGTCACCAGGATCAGCAGAAGGGGTCGGGGGAGACTCATTAACAAATGATAGTACGTGATTCCCGCAACACTGGATTCAGGAAATCAATGACCCGGTCCGGAGGCCGGACCGGGTCATTGAAGACCAAATGCAGTTATTTCGGCATTTCAACGGTATCGATGACGTGGATAACGCCATTTGACTGCATGACATTGGCGATCGTGACCATTGAAGTCCCGCCCTTTTCATCCTGCAGGACCAGTTTGTCACCGCGCATCATTGCGGTAAGAGTGCCGCCACTCACGGTTTTGAGCATTGCCTTGCCGCCACCGGCTCTGATCTGACGCCGAATGTCAGCCGCGGTAAGACGACCTGCGACTACATGATAAGTAAGGATCTTAACCAGAGTATCTTTGCTTTCTGGTTTCAACAGCATATCCACGGTACCGGCCGGAAGCTTTGCGAAGGCCTCGTTGGTTGGCGCAAACACGGTGAACGGCCCCGGTCCTTTCAGGGTATCGACCAGCCCGGCAGCCTTAATGGCAGCGACCAGGGTGGTGTGGTCCGCAGACTTCACGGCGTTGTCGATGATGTCCTTGTTTGCGTACATCTTCTGCCCGCCGACCATGGGATTGACGGCAGCAAAAGACGAAGCTGCAAGAGTAAGGGTAAATGCGATTAACGATATTTTGGTTTTCATTATGGTTTCCTAATTGGCTTTGAATCTCTACTTCTGCTGATGATACGTTTCACTCCTCTAAACAGATTGCCCGATTCTTGCCGGCAATCTCTGATCAATGGAAGAGTCATGTCACAGATGCAGTGACTCCGGGCTGACTGGATACATTGCCCACCTTCAGAAGTGATCCATTGCAGTCCAGTTCGAGCTTCAGCACCGGCGCAGGTTATCGGGGTTGGCCTAAAGTCACGCCCGCGACATATAGCGATCCATCGGAACGCAAGGCCATGGCCCGGGTCTTGATTTTCGCCGCGAGAAGCGTGGAGGGAGCGGCACCCTGCGGGTGGCGAGACCGGAGGGGCGTGGTTTACAGCCACAGCCGGCGGCACCGGTTGCTTCCACCTCTGTTCGGCGGGAAGTATGTGCTAACCTCAACCATCATGAACGGCATCTCACGACGCGAATGGCTGTTGGCCGCGGCCTGCTGGGGAGAAGTGCTGCGCGCACAAACGGTGCCCGATCGGCTGGTTTATTTCGACGCGGCTCGGGCAGCGGAGGTAGAAGCCCTTGCAGAAACCATTCTTCCCGCCGATGACATACCGGGCGCGAAAGAGGCTGGCGTGATCTGGTTCATCGACCGCGCTCTGGCGGGATATGACAAAGACCAGCAGGCGGCCTATGTGACGGGTCTGCAACAGTTGCAGGAACGGCGAGCGGCATTGTTTCCGGGGTCGGCAAGCGTAGCCGGCCTGACGCCGGAACAGCGAACATCGCTACTGCGCGATATGGAGAACACGGACTTCTTTCGCATGGTCCGCAAGCACACGATCCTCGGCTTCTTCGGCCATCCGCGACACGGCGGCAACAGGAACGGTGCCTCGACAAAACTGCTGGGCATTCAAGAAACGATGGTGTACACGCCGCCCTTCGGCTATTACGACCGCGAGGCGACGCAATGAGTGCGGTTCGGTATCGTCCGTCGGATGCAGTGGATTTCGTGGTAATCGGGGCGGGTGCAGCGGGCGGCGTGATGGCGAAGGAGCTTTCCACGGGGGGATTCCGCGTTGTGGTGCTGGAACAGGGCCCCTACATGAAGGCCAAAGATTTCACCCACGACGAGATCGACGTGGCGTTTCGCGGTGCGCTGGTCAACAGCGAGCGCAAACAACCACAGACATTCCGCAAGACGGGCGATCAAGTGGCCATGCCGAAGATGGCGGCGGGCTATGCGCGCCTGGTGGGCGGCGGGTCGGTGCACTTCACCGCCAACTACTGGAGATTCCATCCGGAAGATTTCCGCGAACGCTCTGTGCTGGGTGCGATTCCGGGCGCGAGCCTGGCCGATTGGCCCATCACCTACGAAGAACTGGAGCCCTGGTACACGAAGGCCGAATGGGAATTGGGTATTTCCGGCGTGGCGGGATCCAACCCGTTCGATGGGCCCCGCTCCAGGCCCTACCCTCTGCCTGCGATGCCGGTGAAAAGTTCCGGCGTACTGTTTGAGCGTGGCGCACGGAAACTGGGCCTGCATCCCTTCCCTGCCCCGGTGGCAGTGCTGTCACAGCCCTACAAAGGCCGCGCCGCGTGTACACACTGCGGCTGGTGCGAGGCCTTCGGCTGCGAGATGAATGCGAAATCGAGTACGCTGGCCGCCCTGATTCCGCTGGCGGAGAAAACCGGACGCTGCGAGATTCGGCCCGAGTCGTATGTTCGCAAGATTGAAACCGGCAAGGATGGCCGGGCGCGCGCGGTGGTCTACTTCGATAAGTCGGGCCGCGAAGTACGGCAGCGGACGAAGGCAGTGGCGCTTTGCGCCAACGGCGCGGAAACACCGCGGCTGTTGCTGATGTCGGGCATCGCCAATTCCAGCGGCATGGTGGGTAAGCATCTGATGTTCGACGGCACCACGTATGCGCTGGCGTTGTTTGAGCATGAACTCAATGAACACAAGAGCATTGTGGTGACGCGTGTGCTGCACGATTTCTACCGGTCAGACCCGAAGCGCGGCTTTTACGGGGGCGGTGGTCTGGATTCGCGAATGGACTTCACGCCGGCGGCTTTCGCCATGGAGGGAATGCCACCAGACGGGCCACAGTGGGGACCAGAATGGAAGAAGGGCGTGGGGCAGTACTTCACGCATACCTCCGGAACACTGGGTCATATGTCGTGCCTTTCGCGCGAGCAGAATAGTATTTCGCTCGACCCGGAACTCAAAGACGCATGGGGCCTTCCCGCCATCCGAACGACTTTCCAGAATCATCCCGACGATCTGAAAGCCATGCGCTTTATTCTGGACCGACAACTGGAGATACTGGACGCCGCGGGCGCGCGGAAGATGTGGAATCAGCCGATCGCAGAGGTCACGGATTCCGTGCATTTGATGGGCACGTGCCGCATGGGCAACGATCCGAAGACCAGTGTGGTGGATAAGTGGAACCGGTCACACGATGTACGGAACCTGTTTATTGTGGACGGGAGCAGCCTGGTGACCTGTGGACGGCAGCAGCCTACGGAGACGATTCAGGCGTTGGCGTACCGGGCAGCGGAACATATGACGGAATCGGCTCACCGCGGGGATATGTAACTACTGCTTCATCGGTTTCACCGCACGTTCCGGTTTCAAATAACGCGCCAGGAACAGATAAATCTCGTTGCGCGATTCGCGGGCCAGCTTCGTATCCAGACGCCCGAATTCGTGCCCGCCGGGGGCGTCTTCATAGATCTTATATTCGAACTTCTTGCCGGCAGCCTTCAATGCGTCAACAAATGCTCTCTGCTCAATCACATTGACATCTTCGTCGCTGGTGTTGCCGTGGAACAGCAGGGGTGTATCCAGCTTGTCTGCGTAAGTAATAGGAGACCGTTTGCGGTATTCAGTGATGTTCTCCTGCACGGTCTTGCCCACATTGGAGGGCGCGGAGAACATGGCCTGGTAGGACGCGTCGTGATAACCCAGGCGCAACACCAGATCAGTAACCGGAACACCGGCGTAAGCCACCGCATACTCGCCCGGGTGCAGCAGAATATTCATGAGCGTGATGAACCCGCCATGGCTCCAGCCGATCATACCGGCGCGCTTTGCATCGAGGAAGTCATAGTTATCGATCATCCATTGGCGAGCCAGAAATACATCGTCCACCTCGGCACCGCCGTAATCGGTCATGGAAGCGAAGCCGTTGCCGTATCCGGTGCTGCCGCGATAATCCGGCGCGATGATGGAATAACCCTGTTCGAGGAGTTCACGGGTAGCGCCGTATTCGTAATCTTTACCGAAATCGCTGCGGGCACCCTGATGAGCGAAGACCATGAAAGGCTGCTTTTTACTCTTATCGATAAATTTCGGAATGAACACCATGGCGCGGATGATGAGAGGATTCTTCGCGCCGGGGGCAGTAGGATTGGGTACGTAATGGGGCGGCAGACTGGTATAGCGGATTTCGCGGACGTCGGCGATATCTCCCATCTGCGTGTAAAATTTCTGGATTTCCAGAGCCTTCATTACCTGGTCGTTGGAGGCATTTCCAGCGCCGAAGGCCGGGGCCGCGTCAGAAACTGCAGCAGGAGTGGCCGGAGCGGCACCGGCGCGGCCACCCTGGGCAAGAAGGCTTACGGAAAAGGCTGTAAAAAGAGCGGCGAAGCGAGGAACCATTAGACCGTTATAGCACCGTGGGCTCATAGCCCGGCCGGAGGCTGGGCAATCAGCGATCCTCGCGTTTCGCAATCAGGTCATCGACCAGAGAGCAGGGAAGCTTCAGAAGAACCCGCCTGACTTCGGTGATCGTCGAGACCCTGGCCAACGCCCGAACAGCCGGACTGAGAGCCCGGCGCAGACCGAGGGTTCGCCCCACCTGGCGGCCAATGGACACAACGTCCTGTCTTTCACTCTTATCTAACAACCACAGCAAAAAGACGCGACTGAAGTCGCAAGCCCGCGGGCGGAATATTATGGTTCGCCGGTGGCGTCGGGAGAGGACTGGTGGCTGGCTTCATAGGCTGCGATATCCGACGCGTGTTTCAGAATCCAGCCGAGTTCGTCCACACCATCCAGCAGGCACATGCGGGCGAAGGAATCGACGGGGAAAGCGATCTTGTCACCACCGGGAAGTTCCAGTTGTTGTGCCGCGAGATCCACGCCTACGCGGGCATGGGCGGGGAGTGCACACAAACGGGCATACGCTTCGGCGCTGACGGCAATGGGCAGAAAACCATTCTTCAGGGCATTCTGGCGGAAGATATCGGCGAACGATGTACTGATCACCGCGCGCAGTCCAAATTGACCCAGCGCCCAGACGGCGTGCTCGCGGGAACTGCCGCAGCCGAAGTTATCACCGGCCAGCAGGATCTGCGCGTCCCGTCCGGCGGGGGTATTGAGAATGAAGTCGGGAAGCGGGGCACCGGAGGCATCGTAGCGCCAGTCGTAGAACAGTTGGTCGCCCAGACCCTCTTTGGAAGTGGTCTTCAGGAAGCGGGCCGGAATGATCTGGTCGGTGTCGATATCGCGCACGATGAGCTGTGCGAGGGGAGAGGAGAAGGGCACAAAGGGTTTCACAGAAGACTCCTCGCGTCTGTAATGACGCCCGATACGGCGCAGGCGGCCGCGGTGAGGGGCGAAGCGAGGAAGGTGCGGCCTCCCCTGCCCTGGCGGCCTTCAAAATTACGGTTGCTGGTGGCAACGCAATACTCACCCGGTTGCAGCTGATCGCCATTCATGGCGATGCACATGGAACAACCCGGCTCACGCCAATCGGCTCCGGCGGCGCGGAAGATGTCGCCCAGACCTTCGGCTTCGGCCTGGCGCTGCACGGCAACCGAACCGGGCACGATCATGGTCCTTACATGCGGGCTCACTTTACGCCCGCGCAGAATGCTGGCGGCGTCGCGAAGGTCAGAGATACGGCCATTGGTGCAACTGCCGATGAAGACCACATTGATGGGCTGTCCGGCCAGAGGCTTACCGCCTGGCAGGTTCATGTAGGCCAGAGCTTTGGCGGCGGATTCGCGCTCCACGGCGTTGGGGAGACCGGCCGGATCGGGAATGGCGGCGGTGATCGCCATGCCCATGCCCGGATTGGTTCCCCAGGTAATCATCGGCTCCAGGGTGTCGCCATCAATTTGGATGGTGCGGTCGAAAACAGCACCGGTATCGGTGGGCAGTTTCCGCCAGCGCTCTACGGCGAGGTCCCAATGGCGGTTTTTAGGAGAGAAGGGGCGGCCATGCAGATATTCGAAGGTAACGTCATCTGGCGCAATCAGACCGGCGCGTGCACCGGCTTCGATGGACATATTACAAACCGTCATGCGCCCTTCCATGCTGAGCGCGCGAATAGCAGCACCGGAGTATTCAATTACGTGCTGCGTGGCGCCACCGATACCGATGCGGGCGATAAGGGAAAGGATAATATCTTTGGCGGTAACCCCCGGTTTCAGCGAGCCGGTGACTTCCACCCGCAGGGTCTTTGAAGGCCATTGCAACAGGCACTGCGAGGCCAGCACATTGCGCACTTCACTGGTACCGATGCCGAAGGCGAGCGCGCCTACCGCGCCATGAGTGGCGGTGTGGCTATCGCCGCAAACGATGGTCATGCCGGGCTGGGTAAGGCCCAATTCCGGACCGATGACGTGGACAATCCCCTGGCGGTCTGAACGCAGGCCATAGCATTCGATACCGAATTCGCGGCAGTTGGATTCCAGTTGCGCCACCTGCTTCGCCGCAATGGGATCAACAATGGGCAACAGCCGGTTTTTGGTAGGCGTACTGTGATCTGTGGTGGCAATGGTGAGATCAGGACGGCGGACTTTCAGACCACGCGCGCGAAGCTCTTCAAAGGCCTGCGGCGTGGTGACTTCGTGGATGAGATGGAGGTCTATGTAAAGCAGTGAAGGGCCGCCCGGAGTCTCCCTGACGACATGCGAATCCCAGAGCTTCTGGCTGATGGTCTTTACAGTGCCTGGCATACGGCCTCCCCGACTTCGCTGGTGGTGGCGGGCGTTCCTTTAGGACGGAGGTCGGCAGTGACGCGACCAGAGTCCAGAACGTGGCCAATGGCACGGGTGACCGCGGCTGCCTCTTCGGTGAGCCCGAAGCTGTATTCGAGCAGGGCGGCAACTGAGCCGATGGCGCCGAAGGGATTGGCCTTGTTCTGTCCGGCGATGTCCGGGGCGGAGCCGTGCACAGGCTCGTATAAACCGACACGGATGCCGGAAGCCCGTTTTGCGCCCAGCGAGGCGGAAGGCAGCATGCCGATGGAACCGGCCAACACGGCGGCTTCGTCACTGAGGATGTCACCGAACATGTTTTCGGTTACCACAACGTCGAACGATTTCGGATTCAGGATGAGTTGCATGGCGCAGTTATCCACGAGGATGTGGTTGAGCGCGATGTCAGGATATTCGAATGCCAGGCCAGAGACCACTTTCCGCCAGAGCTGCGAAGTTTCGAGCACGTTGGATTTATCGACCGAAGACACTTTGCGGCGGCGGCGGCCCGCCAGTTCGAACGCTATGCGGGCGATGCGATCAATTTCGCTCTGCTTATAGGTCATTGTGTTCACGCCACACGGTTCGCCTTCGTCGTCGAAAATGCCGCGGGGCGTGCCGTAGTAGAGGCCGCCAGTGAGTTCCCGGACGATGACGAGATCGACGCCATCGACAAGATGGTTTTTCAGCGGCGAAGCATCCAGCAGCGCTTTATGGCTGGTAACGGGCCGGAGGTTGGCGTAGACACCCATGGATTTCCGCAGAGTGAGCAGGCCACGTTCGGGTCGCTGCAAAGGCGGCAGGGAATCGAACTTCGGCGCGCCCACTGCGCCCATAATGACGGCGTCGACGGCAAGCGCGAGACGTTCGGTTTCTTCCGGAATGGGAACGCCGGTAGCGTCGATGGCGACGCCACCCAGCAGCCCTTCATGGATTTGGAGGGTGTGCTTCCATTTTTCGGCCACCACGGCAAGAACACGCATTGCGGCGCGGGTGACTTCCGGGCCGATGCCATCGCCCGGCAAAACCAGCAGATTCAAATTCAAAGTTTTTGAGACACTCCCTTATAAAGGATCAGATGAACTGCGCGGATCACGCGAAGGCAGGTTGCTGACTCTGGCGCGCAAGGCTCGCGATTTCTTCGTCCATGAGCCCTTTCTTATTGTCAGCCAGGGCCGTCAACTGGCCGTAAACCACATCGAGTTCCGCCATGGAGAGTTGGAACCCCAGCGCTTCGCATCGATTCTTGAGCGCATGACGGCCACTGTGTTTTCCCAGCACCAGTCTGGTTTCGGGCACGCCAACGGATTTCGGATTGATGATTTCGTAAGTAGTGGGCTCTTTCAGGTAACCGTCCTGGTGGATTCCGGCTTCATGCGCAAACGCATTTCGGCCCACAATGGCCTTATTGGGCTGGGGCCCGAAGGTAATCGTCTCAGTAAGCAATTCACTGGTAGAAAACAGGTGCTCCTGGTGGATGCCGGTGCGGTACGGATAGCGGTCACTGCGCGTCCGCATGGCCATCACCACCTCTTCGAGGGCGCAGTTGCCGGCGCGCTCGCCAATACCGTTCATGGTGCATTCGATCTGACGGGCTCCGGCGCGTACCCCTGCCAGGGAATTGGCCACCGCCAGCCCCAGATCATCGTGACAATGCACGCTGACCACGGCGGTATCCCCCACGGCTTTGACCATACGGCCGATCAAATCTCCATATTCTTCCGGTGTGGAGTAGCCCACGGTATCGGGAATATTCACGGTGCGGGCTCCGGCACCGATCACCGCCTTCAGAACTTGTTCCAGGTAGTCGGGATCAGTACGGGCTCCATCTTCGGCGGAAAACTCCACATCGTCCACGAAAGTGCGGGCCTGGACCACCGCGGCAGCGGCTTCATCCAGAACCTGCTGCCGACTCTTGCGCAGCTTGTACTTCAGGTGAATGTCACTGGTAGCGAGAAAAGTATGGATACGGGGCCGTTTCGCGTGTTTCAGAGATTCCGCCGCGCGGATGACATCGCCTTTGTTGCAACGCGCAAGCGCGGCCACACTGACCCAGGGAAAGTCGCGGCTGATGGCGTCCACGGCCTGAAAATCGCCGTCGGAAGCAATGGGGAAACCGGCTTCCATGATGTCTACGCCGAGTTCCACCAGTTTGGCGGCAAGGCGCAGTTTCTCCGGCACCGTCATACTGCAACCTGGCGATTGCTCACCATCGCGTAATGTAGTGTCAAAAATCCAGACACGATCCTGCATGACCCGATTATGACGGGCGAGCATGAGTAAGACAAATTTATTTTCCTTTCAACTTGTATTTAATTGATTTATTATCGATTCATGGAGCTCAACACGCTACGAGTATTCCTGACGGTGGCCAATGAGGGCAGTTTTTCGCGCGCTGCAGTGCGCCTGGGGCGAACCCAGCCGGCGGTTTCTCTGGCGCTGCAGAGGCTGGAGTCGGAGCTGGGGGAACGCTTACTGGAGCGTTCGGCCCGAGAGGTGGTACTCACCGACGCGGGGCGAACGGTACTGGATTTCGCGCGGCGTTTCGACAGCCTGGAAGGCGATCTAACCAA
>JBBROK010000057.1:0-10505 GCA_038229475.1 Bryobacterales bacterium
CCTTGCCCGAAACTACGTGATAGGTGAGAATGGCCTGCAGCTTCGCCTTGTTTTCCGGTTTCAGCAGCGATTCCACCGTTCCAGCCGGCAGCTTCGCAAATGCGGCATCAGTCGGAGCGAACACAGTAAACGGACCCGCGCTCTTCAGCGTGTCCACTAAGCCAGCGGCCTTCACCGCAGCCACCAGAGTTGTGAATCCACCGGCCACGGCCGTGTCCACGATGTCATGGGCCAAAGCCGCCGGCGCTGCAGCCAGCGTGCCTGTCATCGATGCAGTCGAATCAGAGTTCATATCGTTTTTTTTCCTTTGTGAGTGGCTTTTCTGTCCACAACTTGATCGTAGAGAAAATGTGTTTTACTGTAAAGAACATCTGAAAAGTGAGTTTCTCTCGCGGAAAGCCACTGCTAAAAATCAGTACTGACAAGAAAACACATTTTTAAAATGCTTTCTGAAATCATCACTACGGAATTGGGAAAGTACGGAATCGGCCACAAACTCCGCCAGTTGCGGCTGCATCCCGGTCTCTCTTTTTTTGAAAGTCTGGACTTCCCGGTTCCCAACCGCCCGCTGAACTCATTTTCCGGCCGAGTTCAATCTGGTTGACACGGAACAAACCCGAATGCATGCGCACACTGGTGTGGAGTTTCTCTACATGCTGTCTGGCCGTCTTGAACTCCGCGTCGGCGGAGAGACCCATGAATTAGCCGAAGGTGATGCGCGTACCGGGGGATCGGGGCGGAACCTGCGACGGCACTGGTGGCCCGGCTTCCGAAACCACAGGCCGAATCGAATGTCAGCGTTCAGGCGTTGGATAGTGAAAACGCGCTGTACTAAAATCCGCTATCCGGGCGCTTTCTCACTGCTGTCGGTGCTGACAATCTGCAGCGCCTCGTTGTCGATTCCGCGCATCATACCGCTAAAGACGATGTGATGCAGAGGGACGACACAATACCAATAGAGCAGCCCGAACAGCCCGCGCGGCTGGAAGAGCGCGGTCTGCCGCAGCAGGCAAGTGCCCTCGCTTTGTGGCTCAATTTTGAATTCCAGCATGGCCTCGCCCGGCAATCGCATCTCAGCCCGCAAAGCAAGGCGGCGGTCTTTTTCCAGCCCCACAACCCGCCAGAAGTCCAAAGCTTCGCCGTAGCCGACTTTCTCCGGATCGCGCCGCCCGCGGCGAAGTCCGGGGCCACCCACTAACTCATCCATCCAACCCCGGATTCTCCACAACCAGTCCGCTACGTACCAGCCATGACCGCCGCCTACGCGGCAGACCGCACGGAACACTGCGTGGGCCGGAGCGTTCACGGTACGTGTTCGTTCATCGCGAAACACTTTCCCACCCGCCCAGTCCGGATCCCCGGGAATAGGGCCGGCCATCGACCAGTTTGTCTCAACCCGATGCTCCAATGTGCTGGCGAGTGCTGCTTTGATCGATTCACGGACACTCATCAGCTTCTGCGGGACCAGCCTGGTGATCTCGTTCTCCATGCAAACTACCGGATTTTTCAGACCTTCAGCCAGCGGCTTGGCGATGTTGTGGCTGAGAGGTGTCACCAGATGAATCCAATAGGAACTCAGGCGTGGTGTCAGAATCGGAACCGGGATGATCCACCGCCGGGAGATTCCCAGCTCTTCCTGCATAATGCGCATGATGTCCCGATAACAAAGCACTTCCGATCCGCCAATATCGAAAACACGTCCGGTTGTCTCTTCCACAGCAAGAACTCCAATCAGGTATGCAATGACATTGCGCACCCCAATTGGCTGACAGGGCGTGGTGACCCACCGTGGCGTCACCATCACCGGGAGCCGCTCAACCAGATAGCGAAGGATTTCAAATGCGGCAGAGCCTGAGCCAATGATCATGGCTGCGCGCAGAACAGTCACGGGAACTCCGCCCGAAGCCAGCGACTTTTCCACTTCGCGGCGCGAAGCAAGATGTTCGCTCAGGTTTTTGCCCGTTTCGCCCAAACCGCCAAGGTAGATGATGCGCTGTACTTTGGCCTGCCGGGCAGCCTCAGCAAAGTTCAGGGCCAGGTGCCGGTCCTGATCGGCATAATCAGAACCAGCCGAGTTCATCGAGTGCACCAGATAAAATGCGGCGTCGCAGCCACGCAGGGCTTCAGCCAGATCGGGGATGCTTTCCAGATCTGATTGACGGATTTCAACGCCGGGCTCTTCCGCCCAGTCACGTCCCGCGATCTTCTCGGGAGTTCTGACAAGACAGCGAACCTTGTAACCGATTTTGAGCAGGCGCGGTACGAGACGGCCACCGATGTATCCGGTGGCTCCAACCATAGCGATGCGCTGTATCGGTCCGGATACGCCGCCGACGCCAGCCGAATGCAAACTATCTTCCTGTCGCACGAATGCTACCCAATCCGCCATCCACACCCAATACTTGCCCGGTAACCCAGTCATTTTCAGGATCGAGTAACCATGCGATTGCCGACGCAATGTTTTCCGGTTTGCCAACGCGCCCCAGCGCATGCATTGCCCGTGAGGCATTGAGTGCAGCTTCGTTTGAGGTTATCCGTGCCGTCAACGCCGTCTCTACCAGCCCGGGAGCGACACAGTTCACGCGAATATTACGGCTTGCGTAAGTAGCCGCGGCTGAGAGCGTAAGGCCAATTACTCCCGCCTTGGCGGCAGCAACTGCTTCGTGATTCGCCAAACCGATCCTCGCGGCGGCGCTCGAACACAGCACAATAGAGCCACCTGTCTGCATCATCAGCCGCGAACCGGCTCGCACCACATGAAAAGCTGTCGTCAGATTTGCCCGCAGGGTTTCAGACCAATCGGCGTCGCTTGTTAAGTGCGCGGGCTTCAATGCAAAACTCCCGGCACAGTTAACGATTCCCTGAATCGGGCCGGCTGCTGCGACTACCGCCTCGAACTCGGCGCCATTCGCGGCGTCCACAGTCCGGGTCTGCGTGTCCAGTTCACTACCCAATTGAGCCAGCTTGTCGGCTGCCCGACCAATTAGAATCAATTCCGCACCCAGCCGCTTCAGCCTCCGTGACAAGGCTGAGCCAATGCCGCCAGTGGCACCTACAACAATAAAACGTGTGTTCTCAAAGTTCATATCGATTTCATCCGGAGTCCGCATCTTCACTGTACCGTTAGAGGGCCGCGTGGTCAGCCGGGAAGCAATCTCGCCCGTACCGCTAAACTGAAAGTTGCCTGATGTTATCAAAAATACTTCGCTTCACACGGCAGGTCGTGTGAGGATGACCCCGTCCTGCCTGATCGTTGGCGCGGGTATGTCCGGTTTGACGGCAGGCCTGGCACTGCAAAACAAAGGATGGGAAGTTGTATTACTCGACAAGGGCCGCGGGGTAGGCGGGCGCATGGCAACGCGGAGCATCGGCGCGAGTTGCTTCGACTATGGAGCCCAGTTCTTCACGGTGCGTGACAACCGCTTTCGCGAGGCCATCTCTCAATGGGAGTCTGACAACGTGGTTGTTCCCTGGTTCAGCGAAGGTGGACACACGCGCTACCGCGCCATCGCGGGAATGAAGAACCTCGCCAGTCATCTTGCAAAATCACTGGACGTTCGATGCGAGACCACAGTGCAACGCGTGGAGCCCGGGCCCGAGGGCTGGTGCGCGGTCACAGATGCGGGCGAACGGTTCCACGCAAACGCGATTTTGTTGACAGCTCCGGCACCGCAATCGGCTGCTATGCTTGCGGCCTGTGCCGGACACCTGGAACCGGACATTACTCCCCTTCTGCGCAGTATCGAGTTCAACCCTTGTTTTGCTCTGCTTGTCACCCTGGCGGGTCCCGGTGCCATCTCAGCGCCTGGCTACGTGAGACCGGCCGAAGGGCCCATTGAATGGATCGCCGATAACACCCTGAAAGGAATCTCCACGGGGAGTGCGGCTCTCACGATCCATGCCCGTGCGGACTTTTCACGGGAGTTACTGGAGTCTCCACAAGACCGTGTGGCGGAACTCCTGCTTGAAGCCGTCCAACCATGGGTGACAGGAAGTATAACTGACTGGCAGTTGCACCGATGGCGCTACAGTAAACCCGTAGATGCGGAGCTGCCGCTATGTCTGTTCAGCAGCAAGCCCGCGCCTCTTGCGGTTGCGGGCGACGTATTCGGCGGATCACGAATCGAAGGCGCCTTCTTGTCTGGCCTGGCTGCGGCGGATAAGATCGCGGGTGCCGCTAACTGAGCTGTTCATCGCGACGCCCTTTGTTCAAGTGGCCGGCTGCCGCTGCGCGGGGACGTACTCCGGGTGGCGACATCGCTACCGCCGCTGTGGCATTATGAAAATCCGGGGTTCAATCTAATTGCTGTTCCGACCTGGAGCGAGGGCTAACATCCGCCGCTTATAGCCGTTTCCCTGCCACTCTCTGCTGCTGCAGACAGGCGGTAAAAATGGACGCGAAGCGCAGGATGTCTACCACCGGCCCTTCTGATTGCAGCCGCCCGCTGAGTCGTGCGGTGAACGGACTCAGTTGTCCGCTGATCAACAGGTCCAGCGTTCGCTCCGATAAGCCAAACAACACATCGCCCCGGCGCAGCGGGCCAGTGATCAAGCTGGCCCGCCCACCGGCAGACTCGATACCGATCTCGTAATCGCCCACCCGCAATACATATAAGCGATCCCACCCCGCCAACAGGAATGAGATCGACCGTGTGTGGTTGGCGATTTCCACCAGTGCTGAGATCTCTTGTTCGACCGTTCTCATTCCGACGGAATCAATACCCGGTCGATCACATGAATGACGCCATTTGTGCACCCGATATCCGCGGTCACAATTTTTGCATCGCCGATCCGCACCGAGCCGCGAACTTCCGCGCCGGCCGCGCCCGTCACTTCGAACCGCGTCGCGAGATCTTTCCCATTCGCAGCCCGCAGTGAAACGCGCTGCACAATATCGGCCACCTTGAGAGATTCCGATACCACGTGCAAGGTCAGGAGACTTTTCAGCTTTTCCTTGTTCTCGGGTTTCAACAGTTCATCCAGCTTGCCTGCGGGCAAGGCCGCAAACGCCGCGTCGGCCGGCGCAAATACCGTGAACGGGCCATTCCCTTTCAGCGCTTCACCCAGCCCGGCTGCCATCACTGCGGAAAGAAGCGTCTGGAACGACCCGGCCGCCAGTGCAGTGTCGATCACATCCCTTGTTTTTGCCGCTGGCTTTGCCGGTACATCTGCGACCGGCATCGCTTCCTGCTTCTGTGTTCTCGGCGTGCTGCATGCAGCGCTCCGCATCATCTGGCCCATGGGCATGCGCCACCACATCATCGGCATACAACAGTTTTTCATTCGTGTCTCCCGCTTCTATAGATGCTCAAAAGAAGTTCCCTGATGCGTGTTTGGCTCATGCGCAATATATTTGATTCAGGCGTTGATCCAGAAGGCAGCAATCACGGCGCGGGCCGACCACGCAACGGTTCGCACCCAGTTCCAGCGGCACAGGGCCACGTGCACGCCCGCATCAAATCCGTTGGCCTGCAGCTTTTCATGCTGCGGCACGATAACCAGAAAAGTTGTCAGCCAGATCACCGCCAGCAACCCCAACCCGGTCTCCGCTATCCAGTCCCCGGAACCGCGGTGCCACAGGATCGCCACTGCCATCGAGAGCTCCAATAGCATCGCCGGAATCACGACCACGGAAATTGCCCTGGAATGAAAAGCGTGGCTGCGCCGGAAGGTGCTTGCCTCCAGCCGGGCAAACATCGGGTAATGTACCAGCTGCACCAGCCAGATGACCCCGGTCATATAGAAGGTCGCGGCCGCATGCAACACGAGCTGAGGACGTTCTGCGAACACAGGCACTTTTTTAGTCCCCGTGGTCGCGGGTGCCGGCTGCCGGCCGCAGATTGAAAACCGCAGCTCTGAATTCCCTGTTCATCAACGCAATGTGCTCCAGCCGGATGCCTTTGGGACACGCCGCCTCACACTCGCCCGCATTGCTGCAGTGCCCGAATGCCTCTTTCTGCATCTGCACCACCATCGCCAGTGATCGCTTATATCTTTCCGGCTGCCCCTGCGGCAACAAGCTCAGATGGGTTATCTTCGCCGCGGTGAAGAGCGAGGCCGAAGCATTGGGGCAGGCGGCAACGCATGCCCCGCATCCGATGCACTGCGCCGCGTCCATGGCACGGTCCGCGTTCTCTTTCGCCACCAGTATGGCGTTGGCATCCGGAGCGCTGCCGGTTGAGGCCGAAATGTAGCCACCTGCCGCGATGATACGGTCCAGCGCCGAGCGATCTACTACAAGGTCGCGGATTATGGGAAAGGCCTTCGCCCTCCACGGCTCCACATACACCACGTCGCCATCTTTGAAATGGCGCATGTGCAACTGGCATGCAGTTGTCCGTGCCCTGGGGCCATGCGCATGGCCGTTGATCATCAAGCTGCAGGAACCGCAGATTCCCTCCCTGCAGTCATGATCGAAAGCAACCGGATCACCACCGCTGACGCTGAGCTCTTCGTTCAATACGTCCAGCATCTCCAGAAATGACATGTCCGGATTCACATTGCCCGCCTCGTAGCGCTCCATACGTCCCGGCGCGCTTCGGTCTTTCTGCCGCCAGATATGCAGTGTTAGTTTCATCCCTACTGGTAGCTCCTCTGGCTGGGCTGCACATTCTCGAAAACCAGCGCTTCTTTATGCAGCGTCGCCTCCTCGGCAGACCCGTGGTATTCCCACGCCGCAACGTAGGAATAATTCTCGTCATCACGCTGTGCTTCCCCTTCGCTGGTCTGGTATTCCTCGCGGAAATGTCCACCGCAGCTCTCCTCGCGCTCCAGAGCATCACGGCACATCAGAGCGCCCAGTTGCAGAAAATCAGCCACGCGTCCTCCATGTTCCAGCGAACGATTCAATTCTTCTCCTGAGCCCGGCACGTTGACGTTCTGCCAGAACTCCTGCTCCAGTTCCTCAATCTTCGTGATGGCATATCGCAGGCCTTGCGCGTTGCGCGCCATCCCGCAGTGATCCCACACCAGCTTTCCCAGCTCACGATGGAAAGAAGCCACCGTGCGTTTACCGCGTATAGACAGCAGCCGGCTGGTAATCTGCCTTGCGTCAAACTCCGCCGCCTGAAAATTCACGTCATCCGTCGTCAGATGGTCCGGCTTGTGATCTGCCAGAAAGTTTGCCATCGTGCAGGGAATGACGAAGTAGCCGTCGGCCAGCCCCTGCATCAGTGCGCTTGCGCCCAGCCGGTTCGCGCCATGGTCAGAGAAGTTTGCCTCACCCAGTACGAATAGTCCCGGAATGGTGGATTGCAAATTGTAGTCTACCCACAGGCCGCCCATTGTGTAATGGATCGCCGGATAAATCCGCATCGGAACCTTACCCGGGTCTTCGCCGGTAATGCGCTGGTACATCTCAAAGAGGTTCCCGTAGCGCTCATCAATCGTTTTGCGGCCCAGCCGGATGATGGGATCAGCGAAATCCAGATAGACGCCAAGGCCGCTCTCCCCAATACCGCGTCCCTCATCGCATACATACTTCGCATTACGCGAAGCAACATCGCGCGGCACCAGATTGCCGAAGCTGGGGTAGCGGCGTTCCAGATAATAGTCGCGATCCTCCTCCGGAATATCATTGGGTGCCCGCTTGTCCGCCGCCGACCGGGGAACCCAGATGCGCCCGTCGTTGCGCAGCGATTCCGACATCAGCGTCAGCTTCGACTGGTAATCGCCGGAAACCGGAATGCACGTGGGGTGGATCTGTGTAAAGCAGGGATTGGCGAACAGTGCCCCTTTCCGGTGCGCTCTCCAAATGGCGGTCGCATTCGAGCCCTTCGCGTTCGTGGAGAGATAGTAGACGTTACCGTAGCCGCCGGTCGCAAGGACCACGGCGTCGGCCGCATATGACTTGATCTCTCCAGTGGTCAGATCGCGCGTGACGATGCCTCTCGCCCGGCTATCCACCAAAACCAGATCCAGCATCTCCATCCGTGTCAACATCTCCACTCGCCCGGCCTGGATCTGCCGTTCCAGCGCCTGGTAGGCGCCCAGCAGTAACTGCTGCCCCGTCTGTCCGCGAGCGTAAAAAGTGCGCGACACTTGTGCGCCACCGAAACTGCGGTTGGCCAGCATCCCTCCGTACTCGCGGGCGAAGGGGACGCCCTGTGCCACACACTGGTCGATGATGTTAGCGGAGATTTCGGCCAGACGATAGACGTTGTGTTCCCGGGCACGGAAGTCCCCGCCCTTCACCGTGTCGTAAAACAGCCGCCAGGTGGAATCCCCGTCGTTCTGGTAATTCTTCGCCGCGTTGATGCCACCCTGCGCCGCGATGGAGTGCGCGCGCCGCGGCGAGTCCTGGAAACAGAAGCATTGAACCTGGTAACCAAGTTCGGCGAGCGAAGCCGCAGCGGATGCGCCGGCAAGCCCGGAGCCCACCACAATTACTTTGTATTTCCGTTTGTTGGCGGGGTTGATTAGCTTTAGCGAAGACTTCGTGCGGGTCCATGCGGATTCAATCGCCCCGGTCGGAACATTGCTGTGGAGATTCATAGTCGGATCATGCCTATCGAACAAATCCAAAGAGGACTGCCAGCGGAATACTGGAGAAACCTGCGGTAACAACACTGCCGAAAACGATAGCGCCACGCCGCAGAAGGCGGTCAAACTGCGGGCCATTCCATCCCAGAGTCTGAAACATGCTCCAGACGCCATGAGAGAGGTGCAACCCGATCAGGCACATCGTGATGATGTAAGTAACTGAAACTAAGGGGGAATGAAAACTGTAGACCAGGTTTTCATAGGGCTCGCCCTGATGGAAGTTTCCGTGCACAGTTCCCGTACTGAATTGCAGTAGATGAAAAACCACGAAGCCGGCGACCCACGCGCCGCTCAACATCAAGGATCGCGAGGCGTAACTGGAGACCCTGCTTTTCCTCATCTGATAGGCCACTGGCCGGGCTTTCCGTTTTGCCCTGGTAAGGACTAGTGAAGCCCAGATGTGCGCACCAATCGAGGCCAGCAGGCCCAGCCGTGCCGCCCACAAAATTTTGGGCATGCTGTGCAGCAAGGCACCATAATGGTCCATCTTCAACGGGCCCGCGTAAACCAGCAAATTGCCGCTGAGATGCGCCAACAGGAACCCAAACATTGCCGCCCCCGTGCCCGCCATAAGAACTTTCATTCCCGGCGTGGTCGATAAATAAAACAAAAGCCGGTTCGAAGCTGCTTGCGCCACCATCAATAGTTCCCTTTCATCTCTGTTACCGCTCAAAGCACTTGGAGTGAGTGAGTCAGGATATATGCGTTCAGCAGCATAAGTGCAATAGCCGGCATACACGCCAGCAGCGGATCCTGAACTCTCAGGCGCGCTCCCACCCCTGCCAACATCAACAGGAGCAATCCAGACGAAGCCATCCGCAAGCAGAGTGGCCAGTACAATCCCACCAGCAAACCAATACCACCCATAACTTCCAGGATTCCGGTAAGAATCCTGAGCCCTGGAAGCCCAAACCGTATGAACTCACTCTTCATGTAAGAGGAGGTCAGACACAGACATCCGTAAAACAGAAACGCGAAGCTGGAGACAAAAACGGCACCCGTGAAGGCACTCACTTAGGCAACAGTCCGGCGTGAACGCCGGTTACAAAGACGCAGAGAATCAAAAGAGCCAGCGAGGGCAGGTATTTCACCAGCGGGTGCCGGACACTGAAGTGAGCGAATTGTGCACCAAGCATCAGAATTCCCATGATTATGGCGGGGACCAACACTAAACCGGGGTACCAGATTCCCGCAATCAGCAACGTGCCCAGGGCGATCTTGCTGGCTCCCACCAGGTTTCTCAAAAGGTTCGGGATTTTATATTCCTTAAATTCCGCTACAACCCTGTCCAGCCGAACGGTCCAAACGAAAATGACGGAGAGAGCTATAACGACTTGCGCAAATTCTGCAAACTGCATCATGATCGCCCCCGCCCCACCAGCGCCAGGAACTCGTCCCTGGTCGCTTTATCGCTGCGGAACGCACCCAGCATGGCGCTGGTCACCGTGCTGGAACATTGTTTCTCCACGCCCCTCATCATCATGCAGAAGTGGCTGGCCTCGCACATTACCGCCACGCCGCGCGGCGCAACCGCTGCGGAAATGGCTTCTGCCACTTCCTGCGTCAGCCGCTCCTGCACTTGCAGACGCCGCGCAAACATATCCACAATCCGCGGAATCTTGCTCAGCCCGATTACTTTGTCCGTTGGCAGATATGCTACATGCATTCTGCCGTGAAACGGCAGCAGATGATGTTCACACAGGCTGAAGAACTCAATGTCCCTCACCACCACCATCTCGTCGAACTTCACGCTGAACAGCGCGCCGTTCACCAGATCTTCCAGCCGCCCCTTATAGCCGCTGGTGAGATAGTGCATCGCTTTTTCCCAACGCTCAGGGGTGCGCTGCAATCCCTCGCGCGTGGGGTCTTCACCCACCAGCGAAAGCACTTCCTCAATGTGTGAGGCGATTCCCGCCCGCTGCTGCGGCATCACCCGAACTGCGGAGGTCTGCCTCATGCCGACA
>JBBROK010000058.1:0-10210 GCA_038229475.1 Bryobacterales bacterium
GATGTCGACGTGGAGCATGGTCGCGCCGCCGCGTTCGACTTTGGCGATGTCCTCACCAAGGCGGGCGAAATCGGCCGAGAGGATGGAGGGCAGGATTTGAACCATTTTTTCAGTGCTGATGGTAGCAGACGGCGGCGAAGAAGCCATCGCCGGGGTCGCGGCCAGGCAAGCGCTGCATGGTTTGCGCAATGGTGATGCCGGTTGCGGCGGCGACGAACTCCACGACATCCTCGTTTTCTTCCCTTTCAAGGGAACAGGTGGAATAGACGAGTTTACCGCCGGGCGCGAGCAGTTCCAAGGCATTGCGCAGGATTGCTTTCTGCTTGCGGCGCAGGTCGAAGATATCGTCGTTATGGAGCCGCCATTTGATTTCGGGATTACGGGCAAGAGTACCGGTTCCGGAACAGGGCGCGTCCACCAGAATGCGGTCGAAGCGTTGACCAAAAGGCAGCGGCTTCGTAGCGTCCAGTACCACCACCGGAATGCCGAGAACCTGCAGGATCCGGGCTCGGCTCTCATGCACATCGCAGGCGATAGTGCGGAGGGGTGTTTCGAGAGCCTGGGATGTCTTATTACCGGGGGCGGCGCAAAGATCCAGAAAAGTCTGGCCGGGCTGCAGGTCAAGCAGCGGGACGACGGCCTGGGAGCCGATGTCCTGAAATCGGAAAGGCGCGGGGTCGCCGGAGGGCATCACATAACAGCCGGGGATATCGGTCGGGCTTGCGCCTTCGGGGGGCGTTGCGGAGCCGACCCGAATGAAGCGCTCCGGCGGCGAAAGACTTGCTTTCGAGATCTGCAGCGCAGTTTCTTCACCGTAATGCGCGGTCCAGCGGGCCAGCAACCAGTCCGGTGTGGAGGCAGTTTCGGGAACCGTTACGGGCTCTCGCAGAGCCCGGCGCAAAACAGCGTTCACGAACGGCGCTGCGGTCTCCTTGCCTGCGCGGCGAACCAGTTCCACGGCATCGTTGACGATGGCGTGCGGCGGCACGCGGTCCAGAAACATTATCTGGTAAAACGCCATTTCAAGGCCCAGCCGCACCGAAATATCCAGGTGATCAACAGATCGGTTGGAACACAGCCGGATGGCTGCGTCGAGCTCGCCGTGGTGGCGGAGGGTCCCGAAGACAATATCGGATGCGAGACCTGCATCACGGGAATCGAGGTGGGTGCATTTGGCGGCGAGGGCTTCCGCAGACCATGCGCCGCGATCAACAGCGAGCAGTGCTCCAAATGCCGCCTGTCTTGCAGGCGCGAGTTTCATCACTACCTGCAAGTTTAGAGGATACATGGAAGTTTAGGAGATACGGTTGTGTTCCTTCAGTGGAGGATGTCGGTTGGTTCGACATTCCGGCATTAATTAGGGAAGCGAAACGGCTCGGCGCAGCATCGGAGTATATGAAGTAGTTCTTCGTGGGGAGTGTGCCCGATGCCGGAAACATTAGCGACCTGGGAAGTGGTGGACGGCCACCATCTTCACAAAATATTTAAATTTCCTGATTTTGCGACGGCATTGGCCTTCGTAAACCGCATCGGCGCGGTTGCGGAAGCGCACGGCCATCATCCCGACCTGCTGCTTGCCTGGGGCAAGGTGGGGGTCACACTCTTCACACACGATGTTGGCGGCATTTCAGATAAGGACCAAACCCTGGCTGCCGCGATCGATCAGCTTGACTAATTTTTAAGGAGCACATTTTTTAACCATGCTTGGTATTGGCGAGAAGTTCCCCGCTTACGAAATGGACGCAACTGTTTCAAACGACCGCAGGACCGCATTCAAAAAGATTACGAACAACGATTATGCGGGCAAGTGGAAGGTCTACTTCTTCTGGCCGAAGGACTTCACCTTCGTCTGCCCCACTGAGATTGCCGCATTCGGCAAACTCAACAGTGCGTTCATTGACCGCGACACGCAGGTTCTGGGCGGCAGCACGGATTCCGAATTCGTCCACCTGGCGTGGAGAAATAATCATGAAGACCTGAAAGATCTGCCCTTCCCGATGCTGGCCGATGTGAAGCGGGAACTCACGACGGCGCTTGGCATTTTGGATCCGAACGCCGGTGTGGCGCAGCGTGCGACCTACGTGGTGGACCCCGAAGAAATCATCCGTTTTGTCTATGTGACCGACCTTTCGGTTGGCCGCAATCCGGAAGAAGTACTGCGTGTGGTGGATGCTCTGCAGACGGACGAACTTTGCCCCTGTAACTGGAACAAGGGCGATGATGTTCTGAGGGTCTGATGGCCCATCGGTTCAAGACATGGAAGCCCTCTACAATCTGTTTCCGGACTATGCCCGCGATCTGAAGTTGAATCTTCAGAATGTGCTCAAACAGCCCGAGTTGACAGAGCAACAGACATGGGGAACGGCGGTAGCTTCGGCGATCGCTGTTCGCAGTCAGGAATTGACAAAGGCAGTGCTGGCGGAAGCGGCGCTGCATCTGAGCCCGGAAGCGCTGAACGCAGCGAAAGCAGCGTCCGCCATCATGGGTATGAACAATGTGTACTACCGTTTCCAGCACCTGAGCGGCAATGAGCGTTACAGCGAAATTCCGGCGCGATTGCGCATGCAGGTCATCCGGTCGCATGGTTCAAATCCGGTGGATTTTGAACTCTGGTGTGTGGCTGTCTCGGCGATCCATGCCTGCGGCGTGTGTGTCGCATCGCATGAAGCCGTCCTGCGGCAGAAGGGCGTTTCGGAGGAGACGATTCTGGCGTCAATCCGCATCGCGAGCGTTATTCACGGCGCGGCGGCGGTAATAGACGCGATGGCCGCGACGGCGTAATGCTGCGTTCGGTTTGTGTGTTTTGCGGGTCGGCGTTCGGCAAGCGGCAGGCCTATTGGGATGCCGCTGCCGAAACAGGAAAGCTGTTGGCGCAACAGGGCATCCGGCTGGTTTATGGCGGGGGCAATGTGGGCCTGATGGGCGTGGTGGCCGATGCGTGCATGGCCGCAGGTGGCGAAGTGACGGGGGTGATTCCGCGTTCGATGCTGGAGCGCGAGATCGCGCACCGGGGGCTGACAAAGCTTCATGTGGAGGGGTACTTCGACCCGCTTCCGGCATTGGCGGACCATGCGGTGGAAGAGGGTTTTTTGCGCGTGGGCGACCGGGGGAATCTTCTTTCCGGCAACGGCATCCAAAGCCTTTTGGAGGCATTGCGATGAGCTTTATGGAAGAGTCGGTTGCGCTTCTTTCACGCACTCCCGGGACTTTGGATGCGTTGCTGCGCGGGCTGCCGGGTGCCTGGACAAAGGCGACGGAAGGTCAGGAAACATGGAGCCCGCACGATGTGACGGGCCATCTGCTCCACTGGATCGTGAGGCGCAGTTTGCGGAAAATGCCGCGAGGCCGCTGCCCCACCTCCTCGACGAGTTTGCGGAGATCCGTCGCGACGACCTTAAGAGCCTCCGTTTGCGGAACCTGCAACCCGAGGATCTGGAACGCACCGGGACTCACCCGGCATTCGGCCCGGTAACGCTGCGACAGTTGATCGCAACATGGACGGCGCATGACATGGCGCATCTGCTGCAAATCAGCCGGACCTTGGCGAAGCGCTACAAGACCGAAGTGGGTCCCTGGGCCCAGTACCTTTCCGTGATGCGTTAGCGGAATTTGAAAGTGGCCAGGAACCAATGGTTACCGGAAGGATCGATGATGCCGGAGGTGCGGTCCCCATAAGTGGCATCGGCCGGTTCCATGAGCGATACACCTCCCGCAGCAAGCGCTCTTTGGTATGTTGCGTCAGCGTCCGGCACGTAAAGATGCAAACTGGCAGGCATAGATTTCCATTGCTCATTGGCCTGCCCCAGTTCCAGCATGGAATCGCCCACACGCAGTTCGGCATGCATGATGCTGCCGTCTTCGCGTCGATCCGTGGACAATTCTTCGGCGTCGAACGCATCTTTCAAAAACTGCACAAGGCGGTCAGGGCCCTCGATCACAAGGTAAGGAGTGAGGGAACGAAAACCCTCGGGTTTGTAGTCTGCCATAGAGTTATTTTGCCTCCATTCTGCGTCGGCGTATTGTAAAAATCAAATCGGCACGTGGTACAGGTGAGGCGTCTTTTTTTCGAGGTAAGTAGATGGATTGATGCCGGAGAATGCGCGGAAATCGTGATTGAAGTGAGCCTGGTCATAATAGCCGCAGCTGAGCGCGATATCGGTCCAGTCGACGTCACCGGGCTGGGCAATGCGGCGCAGAGTGGACTGGAATCGGCGCACGCGGGCGTAGGTTTTCGGCGTGAGGCCGACGGTGCGGCGGAAGCGTTGGGTAAAGCTCCGTGTGGTCTCGGGCAGGCTGGAGGAGCGTTCCAGTGAAGCGATGGCGGCGAAGACATCCGGGCGCAATTCGAGGCGGGCTTTTTCGAGCCGAGCTTTTTCAAGCAGAGCCGCTTCCATGGCGCGGCACCGGCCCGCCGGCGTGGCCACTTCCAGCATCCGATCACGCAGGCTGCCTTCGATAGTGAGAAGCTCGCCCCGCAGTTCGTCGGCTGGCATGTCGAGGAACGGATACGCCCCGCCCGGCTTGAAGTGAACGCCCAGGACGCAGTGCTGTTCCGCCGTATCGATGATCAGGAATTCGTCGTGCGCGCCCACCATCACGGCTCCGGGCAGATTAATGAAGCGGGTGTGATCCTGGCGGTCGTAGACACGGATCCGGTCTTCGTCCAGATTCACGATCAGGGCCATCGCGCCATCAGGCGTTCCAGCGCATGCGGCTGTGTGTAGCCCTGATAGTGCCAGATAGATTGGACGAAGTGGCTCAGCGGCGGTTCGGGCCGATGGAAAAAGCTAGTCGACATACTGCAACTCGTGCAGCCGATTATATATCCCGCGGTGCTCCATGAGTTCGTTGTGGGTGCCCGTTTCGACAATGCGGCCCGCTTCGAGAACCACAATCTTATCTGCGCGCCGGATGGTGGAAATACGGTGTGCAATCACGATCACTGTGCGGCCCGTCATCAGATTTGCGAGCGCCTTCTGGACCAGCATTTCGGACTCGGTGTCGAGATGCGAAGTCGCTTCATCCAGAATCAGAATCGGCGAATTTTTGAGGATGGCGCGGGCGATGGCAAGACGTTGTCGCTGGCCACCGGAGAGCTTCACGCCGCGGTCCCCGATCACCGTCTCATAACCGTTGGGCAGTTGCTCAATGAAGTCGTGGGCCAAAGCGGCTTCAGCGGCTTCGCGGAGTCGCGCACGATCAAAATTCTGCATGCCGTAGGCGATGTTATTGGCCACGGTGTCGTTGAACAGGAAGGTATCCTGCGCGACCAGGCTGGTGAGATTTCGCAATGAGGCGAGTGAGAATTCGCGGACGTCCACACCATCGATACGGACCGCGCCTTCATTGGGGTCCCGAAAGCGGGGGACCAGACTTGCGAGCGTGGTCTTCCCTGCCCCGCTGGGCCCCACCAGTGCCACGATTTCACCTGCCGGTATAGTGAGCGACACGCCATCGAGTTGCTTACCGTTGGCTGTGGGGTACTGGAAGCTCACATCATCGAAAACAATACTCTCGCGGAAGGATTCCAGCTTCTTCGCGCCGGGCGTGTTGACGATATCTTCGGGCTGGTCGAGATAGCCAAAAACCTTCTCCGACGCTCCGATGGCCTGCTGAAAGATGCTGTAGAGGTTCGTCAGGCGCTTCACCGGCTCAAAGACGAAGAGCAACGCCGCGAGGAAGCTCATGAAATCCGCGTCTGTCAGGACGCCGTTGCGAATCTCGATGCGCCCGTACCAGAGCAAGCCCACGAACGTAAGCGCGCCCGTGAATTCGATGAACGGCGAAGGGATTCCCTGAATCAGGACCTTGCGGATGTTCACACTGCGGAGGCGTTCCCCGGCGGCACGAAAACGACGCAGTTCATACTTCTCAGCCCCGAACGCCTTCACCACCTGATGGCCGGTGATGGCTTCCTGGAGCAACTGATTAAGTTCACCAGTGGCGTCCTGCGTGCGGCGACTGGTGCGACGGATTTTCGTGCCCAGGCGCGCAGTGGGCAGGAGGATGACAGGGAAGAGCAGAATGGCGAACAGGGCCAGGCGCCAGTCCGTGCCGAAGATGACGATGAGCAGACCGAGGAGCGAGAAGATTTGCCGCAGCAGGTCAGCGAACATGTCCGAACAGGCCGTCTGGATCTTATCGATGTCGCTCATGACGGAGGACATCAGGCGGCCGGTAGAGGTGGTTTCAAAGAACGCCGCGCCGTGGCGGAGCACCTTTTCGAAGACCTGATTGCGCAGATCAGTGACGGCGGAAAAGCCAACGTAACTGGTGAGGTAGTCGCCCAGGTAGTCGCAGATGCCGCGGACGAGAAAGACGACCAGTATGGAGATGGCGACGATGGTGAAAATGTTGTGAACGCCGGCGGGGAAGAAGTCTTCCAGATAGATGGGGTGACGCCACAGCGTAAAGATGGGTTCGGGGACGGCGTCCTGGGTGGGGCGGAGGACGCGACTGAGGACCGGTTTGATGAGGATGGCGCGGGCGGCGGTCATCACGCCCATCAGGGCCATCAGGGCTACCGACAGCAGCAGGTGCGGCCAGTAGCGCCGGGTGTAGGCGGCAAGGCGGAGAGCGTCTTTCATGCGTTCAGCTCCTCCAGCGCAGAGACGGCCTGGGCGACGGTGATCTGATCGATCTGGCGGGATTTCAGAATGTGGTGACGGGTGCGCCATGGGTGCCAGATTTCTTCGTCGGAGGGTCCAAAGAAGACAAGCTGCGGGATGCCGAAAGCGGCGGCGACATGGGCAGGGCCGGAGTCATTCCCGATGAAGAGTTTGGCGTTGCGCAGCAGGTTGGCGAGTTCCGGGAAGGGCGCTCCGGCAACGGTTCGGTATTGCCTGAAGGCCGTCAGATCTTCACCCGGTCCGGCGATGAAGACCGGCTCAAATGGCAGGCGGCCGGCCAGTTCGAGGAAGTTGGCGGCGGGCCAGGTTTTCTCCGTTGTGGCGGCCATGGGGTGGATCACTGCGTAAGGAGTCGTATCCGCCGCAGTGGCGAAGATATGTGCCCGGGGAACTTCCTGGATGGGGACGCCTAAGTAGAAGACGGCGGAGGCCTGGTGTTCCGCAGTGTGAACGCGGCGTGCAATCCCGAGGATTTCCTGCGCGGTGGGGATGGGAGTGTTGTAGATCCAGCCTGGTTTGAAGATGTCGAATCCGGCCCGATGGCGCGCGTCGGAAAGCAGTGTGAGGCGGGCGCTGCGGGTGCCGCCGTGGAGGTTCAGGCAGAGGTCGGGCGCGAATGCGCGGAGGGCTCGGGCAGTGGGCGGGAGGATCAGGGAAATATCGGGATTGCTTTCGAACACACCGGCGAAGCGGGGTTCGGCCACGACAGCGATTTCGAGATCCGGCCGGTGCTGTTTCAGAAGTCGGATAGCGGGCGTGGAGAGGACGCAGTCGCCCAGCGATCGGAGGCGTATAAGGGCCACCCGGCTGTTGGCACCCAGGCGGGCGAGTGTGTCGGTCTGGAGCACGACGAAGAGCTACTCGCCTTCTCTAGTCAACAACAACAGCTTCGTCAATCAGCATGACGGGGATTTCGTCGCGGATGGGATAGACGCGGTGACAGGAGACGCAGCGGAGGCCGCTCGAATCCGGCTTGTCCTGGTCGTGCCTCAGCTCAACTTTCGCGCGGCAGGCTGGGCAGATAAGGATTTCGAGAAGGTCTGGGCTGATGGCCATAGGGAAGTCTTGAGTTTAACAGTATTGGCAAGCTACGCCAGCACGGCTTCCGGGTGGTAGAGATTGGGGAGCACGATACGCCCGATGGCCACCAGAACACCATCCGGGTCGATGGCTTTCACATGTTGGGCTCCCTTCTGCACGCGGAAGGGGGAGACGGCGAAGTCGCGCCCCTGGCGGATGTGGGTAACGGCCAGTTCGTCCATGTGGGCTGAGGGGAACTGTGGGAGAAGATCGGCGGGCGGCAGAAGCGATTCCGCGAGACGCCCCTCGTTTTTCAACTGCTGGAGCTGTTCCAGCGTGGAGGCCTGCCCAATACCGAAGGGGCCCGAGGCGGTGCGAATGAGCCCTTCAATGTGGGCACCGCAGCCGAGGGTCTGTCCAAGATCATGGGCGATGGAACGGATGTACGTGCCTTTCGAGCAACGAACGAAAACGCGGGCGCGGTCCGTGTCGAGACCGCGAAGAACCAGTTCGAGAATCGTGATGCGCACCGGGGCCAGGTTGACCTCAACGTTATTGCGGGCGAGCTTATAGGCCGGCACACCATTAATCTTCTTGGCCGACACCGCAGGCGGGGTCTGGTCAATCTCGCCGCGCAGGGGGACAAGCAGCGCTTCCAGCCTTTCAGCATCAAGAGTCACGGCCACCGGTTCGCTGGTGGGCTCGCCTTCGCTGTCATAACTGTTGGTTGAAAATCCGAACCGAATCACCGCTTCGTAGGACTTTTCGGAATCGTCCCAGTACCGGGCGAGTCGGGTTGCCTGGCCGATCATCACGGGGAGCACGCCGGTCGCGAGTGGATCAAGCGTGCCCAGGTGCCCGACGCGACGGGTACCGGCGATGCCCCGCATTTTGGCGACGACATCATGCGAGGTCCAGCCGGCGGGCTTGTCGACGACGATGACGCCGTCACCCACGAAATTCACTGGCGGTTTATTCACTTCTGCAATTCCAGACGGGGGATCAGTTCAGTCACCACGTGCCCCAGGATCTGGAAGCTTTTGGCGCTGAGCTTGTCCATGGTGTCTTCAGGAGTGTGCCAGAAGGTGCTCTGGGATTCGAAATTGATGAGGTCGAGCGCGGGAACTCCTGCATTGAGGAACGGAACGTGATCGTCGCTCACCGGTCCGCCCTGGCGCGGAAAGGCAGCGGAGTAGCCAAGGGAATCCGCGAGATCCCAAACCATGGTGAGCAGGGACGGGGTGGAGCCGGTTTCCCAGACCAGGCGGAAGTTGCTGTCGCCGATCATGTCGACGTTGATCAGCGCTTTCAGCTTGCGGTTGGTGCCGTCGGCGGTCCATTTTTCGGCCAGATGGCGGCTGCCGTAGACGCTGTCGGTATCGCTCCATTCGCGGACGGCCTCTTCGCCGTCGAAAAAGATCAGATAGATGTCGTCAGTACGGGGCTGGCCTTTCAAAACCGTCGCGAGTTCCAGGAGGAAGCCTGTCGATGAGCCGCCGTCGTTGGCACCGACGAAATTTGGCATTTTCTTTGTGTCGTAGTGGCCGGAAATGGCGACGGCGCGGCCAGACTTGCCGGGAAAGCGCGCAATGATGTTCCCCATGGGCAGAGGGCCGTCAGGGGTTTGGGCGGTGAAGCGGTCTGCGGTCACTTCACAGCCACAGGATGCGAGTTGCTGCCGAATGTACTGGCGAAGGCGGGCGATGGCGGGAGAGCCAGCCGGCCGGGGGCCGAAGGAGACAGCCTTCGCCGTGTAGGCCAGGGCTGCGGCGCCAGAGAAGGTTTTGGCCGGGGCGGTCACGGCGAGCAGGCACGCGAGCAGGGCGGCAATAGAAAGGCGGCGCATCTATTTAGGGTAAACCGTGGGTCGTAATGCAAACTTAACGGGCGCGGATCCAATGCGTTGGGCGGAAGTTTGGTATACCTTTAGGTTAGGAGACTGTGAGTTTGGATACATTCGGGTCAGGATCGAAACTGCGACAGGAGAGGCTGGCACAGAGCCTTTCGCTGGAGGAGATCGCACGCCAGACCCGGATTTCGCAAAAGTTCCTGGAAGCGATTGAGGCGGAATCCTTTGAACGGTTGCCTGGAACGGTGTTCACGAGGGGCTTCGTGCGGCAGTACGCGGTGTGCCTGAAGATAGATCCGGAACCACTTTTGGAGCGTTTGCCGAGGGTGGATCTGGAAACCGTGCAGTTGCCGGACCCGGCGTACTATGCGCGGCCCCGTCGCACCATAGCCTGGACGGGTGCGGCGACGACGGGCGCGTGGATCGTGTTGGCAGGTGTTGCGGTGGCCGGCGCGTATTTCTACGTAGAGCGACCGAAGCCGGCCCCGGCAGAACCAAAGGCGCAGGTGGCGTCGGTGGCCACTCCCGCAGTTCCGCAGAAAGCTGACGCAGCCGCGATCACTCCGGAAGTGCAGCCGGTTGCGCCCGCCGACAATCGTCCCGTCCAGGTTGTCCTGAAAGCACGCGAAGCGTCCTGGGTCAGTATAGTGGCAGACGGTAAGACTGCGTATACCGGGATTCTCCACCCGAATGATTCGCGGACTGTGCAGGC
>JBBROK010000059.1:0-6959 GCA_038229475.1 Bryobacterales bacterium
ACCCGTCCGATCACCACATGGTGTTCCGATGACGGTTTGTTGCCTGGCAGAGTGATGACCTGGTGCAATCTGCATTCGAAGTGCACAGGCGAGCCTTTGACGCGGGGCGGGCGCACAAGTCGCGACGGCAGCGGGTCGAGTCCCGCCGCCGCCATCTCATCCACGTCGTGCTCCACGATCATCGCCGTCTGGTTCATCTGGTCTTTCTGTGCCCACGTCGCCATGTTGTAAACGAATTCGCCAGTAGCCTCCACGTTGGCGACCGAGTCTTTCCTGCCGCCATCAGCCTCATGGGTGCCGGCCGAAAACATCACAAACGGCGGATCGTAGCTGAGCAGGTTAAAAAAGCTGAAAGGAGCGAGGTTAACCAGGCCTGCCGCGCTCATCGTGGTGAGCCATCCAATGGGGCGCGGCACAACGCATGCCTTCAGCGGGTTATAGCGCAGGCCGTGGTCGTTCTTGTCGGTTTCGTAGTACATGCAAAGGTCTCGTTATGTGCTCAGGATGGCACGATGCGCGGGTGCTATCGCACTCGGGTCGAAAATCTTTTCGCGAATGAACACGCCGGGAATCAGGGCGCAGACCGCGTACGAGATTCCCAGAAGCCCGATTCCCAGCCCGATGGAATGGCTCGATGCCGCCATGCCTATCAGGATCGGCGACGCCATGGATCCGGCGCGCCCGATGTTGTAGGATGTGGCAACGGCCGTCCCGCGAACGTCGGCGGGGAAACTCTCGCAGAGATATGTGGAGTGAACCGCGTAGGGGGCTCCGTACAGGAAGCCCAACGCCAGCAGCAGCCAGGCCACGTTGCCGGGAGTCGCGGCATAGATCAGAATAGGCAAATAAACGGCGGTCAGCAGACCTGACGCAACCCAAATCACCCGGCGTCCCACCATGTCTGCAAGGTACCCGGTAATGATCTTGCCGGCCACCATCATGGTGTAGGTGCCTGCCACGTACCAGCCCGCGCTCTGCGGGTTAATGCCCAGATCTTTCGCCAGGTAGCTGGGCAGCCATGTGTTCGCGCCGTAATACCCGAATTGCAGGGCGACCGCCGTCACTGACCACAGCAGGAACGTGCGGCGCAGGGCGGGATCGGCCCACATGGCGCCAAACGTGCCTGTCGTGGTTCCTTGCCTGGGGGCCCGCCGCGCCGTCGTCCAGCTGGGTGGGTCAGGCACGTTCCACAGAAGCGCAAGGGTGAGGATGCCGGGCAGGATGGCGCAGGCAAACAATCCGCGCCAGCCGAATACCGGCAGGAAATAACTGGAAAGCAGCGCCGCAATCACGTAACCCACAGACCACCCGGCCTGCAGCGTGCCCAGCACGGTGGTGCGGATGCGTGTGGGAACGTACTCTGCGGCGAGCAGTGTGCCGATGCTGTAAACAGCCCCGATTCCGAAGCCGGAAAGCAGGCGCATGGCCGCAATCTGCCAGTAGGTCTGGCATAACGCGATGAGGCCGGTGAACAGAGAGAAGTTCAACACGGACCACCACACAACCCGGACGCGTCCGATTCGGTCCGAGAGCCAGCCGGCCAGCACCCCGCCGATACCCATGCCCAGCAGTGTCCAGGTGCTGAGCGCGCCCGCGCTGACAGAGGAAAGACGCAGTTCTTTTGAGATGGCGGGAAGAGACAGGGCAAGCATCTGAAGGTCCATGCCATCGACAATCAGTGCGACGAAGACGGCGACGGCCACCAGCTTCCCGGTGCGGTCAAGCGAGTCTGAGGATGCCACCTTGTGATCGTACACTTTTATACGCGCCGTTCCCCAGCGCATCCGCCCCCTGCGCCATCCGAAACTCCGTTCTCCTTTTCAAAAATATCCCGATACCATTTTCAAATTCTCCTCTCTCAACGTCATAGTCCGGCATCTCTGGCCCCGTCCACGGCCCATCCCGACTCAATAGCCAGTCGTAATCCGGCCCAAACCGTCCATGCACCACGCCCTTGTCGTCCACCCACTCCGCCACGTACGTCACCTCCACATCGCCCTCAAACTCGCATTCATACTCACTGCCAAACCGCTTCGGCCCCAACTCCTCCTTCTCCTCCGCCAGAAAGTCCGCAGTTATATGGGGACACTCATTCGCCGGCACCTTCAACTTCGCCCGGCTGCGCCCTTTCCACGCCTCGTAAAAGAAGCCCTCCTTTTTCCCCGGTGTACTCAGTAACCACATCTCTCCCCGCGCCGCCGCCACCGCTGGCCGCAGCGCATCATAGACTTCATCTTTCACCGACGCCGCATCGTCGATTACCGCCACATCCACTCGTCCAAACTTCGCCGCCGCTCCCGCCACTACTGTTATTCGCCCCGCAATGCCCAGCCTCGCCGCCGCTTTTCCCAGGGACGCCTTCATCCGCGCGCCTTCCCTTGGCGTCGCGCAAACCACCACCACAGTGCCCTCCGGCCTCTGCCACGCCGCATGCAGCGCCTTCACTCGCGCCAATGTCGATTTTCCCCCCATCCTCGCCGCACTCACCACCACCCGCCGCTCCGTCGTCCGCAATAACCGCTCCTGTACCGCATCCGGGTGAAACCCCATGCAGTCCCGCGCAAAGTCAGCTGCATCCACATGCCGACTCTCCCCTGCTTCCCATAACTCGAATGTGCATCGTTCCATCTCGCCTATTACTTACCATAAGGATTCCGAAATCCGACGCTCATAACTCCCTGGTCACAGATTTACAAAAATATATCTCCCGCTATCTCAGTGACTTACAAAAATATGAGGTAAATTCGCGCTGCGCGTGATTCACACTGAGGTCGTATGGAATCCAAACATTTGACCAAAGAAGAGCGCGCCGATATCTCTCGTCGCAACGGTGCCCTGTCCAGCGGCCCTGTCACCGACGAAGGTCGCCGTCGTGTGGGACGCAATGGTCTCCACCACACCCTGCTTGCCCGCACCGTAGTTCTCGACAGCGAATCCGTGGATCGTTTCGTCACCCTGCACGGGCAACTGAGAAAGGAATTCCAGCCCCGCACCACCGCTGAGGCCAGCCTCATCGACACCATGGCCGTCTCCCGCTGGCGTCACATGCGCATCTGGGGTTTGGAGAAGGCAGGCATCGTGCGGGAAATCCAAAATACCGCCGGAGCCTTCGCCGGTGAAGATCCCGCCATCCCGGTTATGACAGCACGCAGTAATCCCGTCTTCAACTTACTTGCTCGCGACGAATCCCGCCTCGACCGCCAGTACGACCGCGCCCTGCGTACTCTGCTCATGCAACAAAAAATGCGCAGGCAAACCCAGTCAAAGCCTGCCAAATCAGCACCTTGACTTTTTTCAGGACCCGTTAATAACCCACCGCTGGCGGGTTTATTGGGACCAAATCAGGTCTAAAACGGGTCGAATCAGGTCTTTTCGCTCAATCCGAAACCGTCATCGTCGGACCAGCCACACTCGCCGCTTCGGCTGCTTTCGCCATCACAGCCTCGGCCAGGTCGTAGAACATCTTCGCCCTCACGTCGCCCATGCCGTATATGGCCACCGGTTGTCCGGTATCGCCGCCCATACGCACTTGCGGATCCAGCGGCAGAGCACCCAGAAAATGGATGTTCATGTCGGCCGCCGTGCGCCGTCCCCCGCCCGTGCTGAACACGTCGATACGTTCGTTGCAGTGCGGGCATTGCAGGTAGCTCATGTTCTCCACCATGCCCAGAACCGGAACCTTCACCTGTTCAAACATGCGGACCGCCTTGCGGGCGTCCTCCAGCGAAACGTCGGAAGGCGTGGTCACCACTACCGCTCCTGTCACGGGCGCGGTTTGAATCAGCGACAGTTGAACGTCGCCCGTGCCCGGCGGCAGATCGATCACCAGATAATCGAGTTGCCCCCAATCCACACCCCGCAGAAATTGCTGGATCACCGAATGGAGCATTGGCCCGCGCCACACCAGCGGCTTGTCGCCCGGGCTCAGAAAGCCCATCGACATCAGCTTCACGCCGTACTTCTCCAGCGGTTGAATCCGTTCGCCGATCGCCGAAGGCGTCTGGCTGGTGCCCATCATCAGCGGGACGTTGGGGCCGTAGACATCGGCATCCAGCAATCCCACTTTGTGGCCCAGTTGCGAGAGCGCAATCGCGATGTTCACCGCGACCGTGGTCTTGCCCACGCCACCTTTACCGCTTCCAACCGCGATCAGATTCTTCACACCCGGAATTGGAACTTTGGGCTGCGTCTGTTGACCTGGACTCATGTAGTTCCATCTTAAGCGGCGGCCCTCGGGCGAAGACTGTAGTGCCTCATAATGAGGAAATGTCCACTGCCCAGGATACATTGGCGAACCTGTGTATTAATACCATCCGCTTTCTATCCGCGGATGCGGTAGAGAATGCCAGGTCCGGTCACCCCGGCATGCCCATGGGCGCTGCCCCCATGGCTTATACCTTGTGGACGCAGTTCCTCAAGCACAATCCAAAGAACCCGCAGTGGTATGACCGCGACCGCTTCGTGCTCAGCGCCGGCCACGGCTCCATGTTGCTCTACAGCCTGCTGCACCTTACCGGTTATGATCTTTCGCTGGATGAGATCAAGCGCTTTCGACAGTGGGGCAGCTTAACGCCGGGCCACCCGGAGCACGGCCACACCGTGGGCGTGGAAGCCACCACCGGCCCGCTGGGGCAGGGCTTTGCCAATGGTGTGGGAATGGCCATGGCCGAAGCCTGGCTGGGCGCGCGCTTCAACCGGCCCGGACATACCGTTGTGGACCATCACACCTACGCCATCTGCGGCGACGGCGATCTCATGGAAGGCATCTCCCATGAAGCCGCATCCCTCGCCGGACACCTGCAACTGGGCAAGCTGATTTATCTGTACGACGACAATCACATCTCGCTCGCCGGAGCCACTTCGCTATGTTTCACCGAAGACGTGGCGGCTCGCTTCAACGCCTATGGCTGGCACACCGTGCACGTGGAAAATGGCAACGATGTGGCGGCCATCGCGCGGGCCATTGCCGAAGCGAAGAGTGAGACCTCGCGGCCTTCGCTGCTGCTGGTGCGCACCCATATCGGCTTTGGCAGTCCGAAGAAACAGGATACGTCCAGCGCCCACGGCAGCCCCCTGGGCGAAGAGGAATTGCAGGCCGCCAAGAAGGCGCTCGGCTGGCCCACTATGGACAAGTTCTATCTGCCCGCTGAAGCCGTACAAAGCTTCCGCACCGCCGTCGCGCATGGCGCTTCTCAGGATGCCGATTGGCAGCAACGCTTCGAAGCCTATCGCACCGCTTTCCCCGCTGAGGCCTCTGAATTTGAACGCGCCATGGCTGGAGAATTGCCCGATGGCTGGGATCTCGATCTGCCGCAATGGCAGCCCACCGGCAAGCCGATTGCCACCCGCGCTGCCGGCGGCGAAGTCATGAACGCGCTGGCCAGGAAGATTTTCAATCTGGTGGGCGGCTCGGCCGATCTCAATCCTTCCACGAACACCGCCCTGAAGGGCAAAGGCGATTTCCAGCCCCCGAATTCCGCACCGGGAGCCGAAGGCGCAGTGGGCGGCGTGTGGGGCTACGCCGGCAACAACATGGCCTTCGGTGTCCGTGAACACGCCATGGGCGCGGCTGTGAATGGCATGGCGCTGCACGGCGGCCTGCTGCCCTTCAGCGCCACGTTCTTTGTGTTCTCCGATTACATGAAGCCCGCCGTTCGCCTGGGCGCGTTGATGCGGCTGAAGGTGTTCTACGTGTTCACCCACGACAGTGTCGCGGTGGGCGAAGACGGCCCCACCCATGAGCCCGTGGAACAACTGGCCGGACTGCGCAGTATTCCAGGCCTCACCGTAATTCGGCCCGCCGACGCCAATGAAACGGTGGACGCGTGGACCTTCGCGCTCCGCAACAGCGGGCCCGTTGCAGTCATCCTCAGTCGGCAGAATGTGCCGCATTTGGATCGTTCCGAAGCGAAGGAAGCGGGCGTTGCATGCGGTGCATACATCCTGCGCGATTCCGCCGGCCCGCCGGATGTGATTCTGATCGGCACCGGTTCTGAAGTTGGGTTATGCGTTGTGGCGCAGGAATCGCTGGCGGCTTCCGGCATCCAGGCGCGCGTGGTCAGCATGCCGTGTATGAGCTTGTTTGGCGAGCAGCCTGCGGAGTATCGCGAGTCTGTTCTGCCACGCGGTGTGACCAAACGGGTGACCGTGGAAGCGGGCACAACTTTTGGCTGGGACCGCTGGGCGGGCGACGCGGGCACCATGATTGGCCTCGACCGTTTCGGTGCCTCGGCGCCCGGTGAAATCGTACTGCGGAACCTGGGCTTTACCGCGGATGCCGTCACTGCAGCCGCCCTGCGCCTGTGCGGCCGCAATCCGGAAGAGAAAATTTCATGAGCGAACTTGTTCAACTATCCAAATCCGGCGACATCGCCGTTGTCACCATTTGTAATCCGCCGGTCAATGCACTGAGCCCCGGAGTGCCGGAAGGCATTCTGCGCTCGGTCGAGGCCGCCAATGCCGACCCCGAAGTGCGCGCCATCGTGGTGATCGGCTCCGGCAATACTTTTGTTGCGGGCGCAGACATTACGGAATTCGGCAAGATCGTAGCGGGAAAAGCACCGCCCGTCAGCTTCGCCCAGTTATTTCAGAAGGTGGAAGATTCTCCCAGGCCGCTGGTGATGGCGCTGCATGGCACCGCGTTTGGCGGTGGTCTGGAATTGGCCATGGCGGGGCACTACCGCGTCATCGCACCGGCTGGTCAGGTGGGCCAGCCCGAAGTCAAACTCGGCGTCATTCCGGGAGCTGCAGGCACGCAACGTCTGCCCCGCCTGTGTGGCATTGCCAAGGCACTCGAAATGTGTTCGCTGGGTGAGCCGGTCGCGGCCAAAGAAGCTCTGGAACTGGGCATTGTCGACCGCATTATCGAAGGCGATTTGCTGGCTGGCGCAGTGGCGTTTGCGAAGGAAGTTGCCGCCGCGCCCATCGTGAAAGTCCGCGACCGCGTGGACAAACTTTCC
>JBBROK010000060.1:0-6761 GCA_038229475.1 Bryobacterales bacterium
ATGGCGGCTCATCGGCACAATGCAGCTGGAATCTACTGCGTAGTACGCGATCCCGATCTTCGGCGGCACATTTCGGTTGTTCACGGTGGCAATGAACGTCGGATAGTCGTCCGTCACAACGCACAGAGCGTGTTCGGCCAGGCGGTAGAGCACGTCATTCGGGCTCTGCTGCGTCGCCCGCAGGTAGAAGAAATACCCCACGCGACGGCGTTGCAGTTCGGCCGCAGTCCCCGGAACGCCTTCCAGAATGAACTGATGCAGGCGGTCGTTGGCGTGGGGATACGTACAGGTCAGCCCCTCATAAACCAGCAAAGGCAGGCCATGCCGGTTGGCCAGCTCCGCTGAAAAAGCGAACCCATGGTTCGATTCCACCCGGCGGTTCATCTGCGCCCAGTACAAAACGTAACGCGCGCCGGGGCGCAACGGAGACGAATTTAGTTCCCGGACGCGCTCCGGTTCAACAGCCATATTTGATAGGATTCCCTCGCCTTACATTGACACTTATAATATTGCCTGCAAACTTATTGCCCGCATCTGTTGGGTGAATTCGTGGCGCGATCCGGGCGCGAACGCTTCACCGTGCAGGAACTGCGGCAACAATCGAATCGACAAAGTCTTTCGCGTAGCGCTTAGGTTCTACCGTACGGACGACCAACCGAGGGCAAGACCACAAGTGCCACTGTGGTGCCGGCCACCAGCACGCTCGGCAAAGTTCCGCATGGTCCGTAAGAGCATTTCAGGTTTTCTTCAGCGAGGGGACGCAAAATAGAAGTTTGCGGCCTCTCTTTTTTTTCCTCCTGCTCTGCCAGCCTGCTCTGGCCCAAACCGTCACACTAACCGGTCACGTCACCGATGAGTCCGGCGCGATAGTCCCAAAAGCCTCGGTCACCCTGACCGGGCGTGGCCTCACCCGCAAAACCACCTCATCTGCGGACGGCGCCTATTCCTTCGCAGCACTTGCCGTGGCTGATGTCACCGTCTCCGCCGCAGCCCCCGCCCTCGGCATGCAACCCGTCGCCCTGGCGTTGAAACCTGGCGCGAATACTCTGGACCTGCAACTGCGCGTCTCCGCTTCCGCGCAACAGGTCACGGTGACCGATAACGTCGGCCCCGCCCTCAGCACCGAAGCCTCCAACAACGCCGGCGCCACCATCATCAGGGGCGAAGATCTGGACGCGCTGTCGGACGATCCCGCCGATTTACAGGCCGATCTGGAAGCGCTCGCCGGCCCCTCCGCCGGGCCCGGCGGAGGCGCCATCTTTGTGGATGGTTTCAGTGGCGGCCAGCTGCCCCCCAAGGAATCCATCCGCGAAATCCGCATCAATTCCAACCCCTTCTCGCCTGAGTACGACAAGCTGGGTTACGGTCGCATCGAGATCTTCACCAAACCAGGATCAGACAAATACCACGGGTCCATCGGCTTCAACTACGCCACTGATGCTGTCAATTCGCGGAATCCCTATTCAGCGGCAAAAGCCCCGCTCCTGTTGAACGAATTCGAGAACAGTTTCAGCGGGCCAGTCACGAAAAAAAGCTCGTTTACGACGGACCTGGAATACCAGTCGGTCGACAACGGTTCCATCACGAACGCAGTGATTCTCGACCCCGCCTCGAAACTTCCCTCGGCATTTTCCAGCGTGATTACAACGCCGCAGCGCCACTTCCTGCTGGGGCCGCACGTGGACTACCAACTGAACCAGAACAACACTCTGGGCCTCCGTTATCTCTACACCCGGGCCGACATCAAAGACGGCGGCATTGGCAGTTTCGATCTGATCTCCCGCGGCATTCATTTCCTGCACACTTTCAATACCGCGCAGATTGTGGAAACCTCAGTGCACGGCACTCTGGTGAACGAGATACGCTTTCAGTACTTCCGCTCGAGCCTCACCACCACGGCTAACACCATTGGCCCCGCGATTCAGGTACTGGGAGCCTTCACCAGCGGCGGGGCGGGCGCCAGCCAGAGCGCGAATCTGCAGAACACTTACGAATTCCAGAACTACACGTCCATCCTGCGGGGTAAGCATTTCTTCCGCTTCGGCGTACGCGTGCGGGGTGCCACGGAGGCCAGCGACTCCCCCGCGAACTTCAACGGGACCTACACGTTCTCTTCCATCGATCAGTATCGAAAAGGGGTTCCGGCGCAATTTTCCATCAATGGGGGACGCCCGGACATCTCACAAAGCCAGTGGGATGTAGCGCCCTTCTTCGGCGATGATTACAAACTGCGCCCGAACCTGACACTGAACCTCGGCATTCGCTATGAGACCCAGACCAACATCCATGACTGGAGTAATCTCGCACCGCGCGCGGCGTTTGCATGGGCTCCGGGAGCCACGGCGAAGAAGCAGGGCAAGACAGTGATTCGCGGTGGTGTCGGCATGTTCTATGACCGTTTCGCGCTGGGCAATTCTTTGAACGCCGCGCGCTATAACGGCGTTGTGCAGCAGCAATATGTGGTGACGAATCCAGGCTTTTACCCCGCCATCCCGTCGCTCGCCACGCTGGCCGCAAACCGCGCCGGCCAGACTATTCAGCAGATCGACAGCAACCTGCGCGCGCCGTACATCATTCAGTCGGCATTCACGCTGGAACGGCAACTGGCGCGCAACACCACCGTGGCCGTGACCTATACGAATTCCCACGGCGTACACGTCTTCCGCTCGCTCGATATCAATCCGCCTGCCACCCGCCCCTTTGGCACGCAGGGGCCGATTTTCCTGATGACCTCCACCGGCCTGTACAACCAGAATCAGATCATCACGAATGTGAATTCGAAACTCAGCGCGGGCGTTTCCCTCTTCGGCTACTACACCCTCAACCGGGCGCGCAGCAGTTCAGACAGCCTCGGAACTTTCCCTGCAAACCCCTACAACTATGCCGGTGAATACGGGCGTGCCGCGACGGATATCCGGCACCGGTTCCTGGTGGGAGGAACAATCTATTTGCGCTGGAACATCCGCCTCAACCCGCTGTTCACGGTGAATTCAGGCGCTCCGTTCAACATCACCACCGGACAGGATCTCTACGGGACCACGCTATTTACTGCCCGGCCCGGCTTCACCAGTGATGCCAGTCTGCCCGGGGTCCTGCGCACCGCCTACGGCCTGCTCAACCCGAACCCCGCCGCCGGCGACAAGCTGGTTCCGCGCAACTACGGGCAGGGCCCGAACATCATCAGCTTCAACCTGCGCCTGGGTCGCACCTGGGGCTTCGGGCCGGAGAAAGGCGGAGGCGGCGCGGTGCGTTCGTCCCGCGATTCCGGCCCCGCCGCAGGACCCGCCCTGGGCGCGCCCACCGGCAACCGTGGCCTGTTCAACCAGCCCTCCACACCGCGCAAATACAACCTCACCCTCGCCATGTCGTCAAGAAATCTGCTGAACCACACCAACCAGGGTCCCATCATCGGCAACATCAGTTCGCCGCTCTTCGGGCGTTCCAATCAGATTGCCGGCACACCCAACGGCGAGGGCTTTTCTGAAGCCGCCAACAACCGCCGCTTCGAACTGCAAATGAGGTTCACCTACTGACCACCCGCCCCGATTTCACTGGTCTCTGGAAGCTGATTCGCGGCGAGAGCGACTTCGGCTTTCTGGCCACCCCGCGCCTGCGCATCGATACCATCGAACACACTGATCCGCGGCTCAGGATCTCCACCAGGCAGATCGATTCGAACGGCGATCTCACCATCGAACGCAATCTGATTGTTGGTGGAGACCCAACGGAAATCATGATTCTCAACCGCCCCCGCATGGTTTCCGCGCGATGGGATGGTGATGAGCTTCTGCTCGAAACGCGCTCCCTGGTGAGCGGAAACGAACGCCTGCTCGAAGATCGCTGGACGATGCTGGACGGTGACTATCCCGTGCAGGTAACGCGTGTGCACCATATGACCGGTGGCGCAGTGCGTCAGGTGCTGCGCTTTCGCGCCGAGCGGTGATAAAGCAGCGGATCCACCACACCGGCCATTGCCGCCTCATTCAGGCCGCCGCCGAGAAACGTATTGACTCCGGCAGCCACGTCCGCCGGAGTCTGAATACAATCGCGGTGTGAAACCGCAAGCATTGCGAAGTTCGGCTGCGCCCGCAGCCACACAGCCGTCGAATGCAGCTGCTGTTCGAAGATCGCAGCCATGCGGTCATCACCAACATCCGCACCAGTGCGCCCTAACCGAGCCAGCATGGCCTTCTGGCTCGCCAGCACTTCGCGCACGTCGCGCTGCATCAGGATCACGCGATACGCATGCGTCTTGGGCAGGTTGTTCAGCAAGAGATAGACCATCTTGACGGCCCTTCCAGTCGCGTCCGCCACCCACGCGGCATCAAGATTCGTGCGCTTCACGGGCTCGAATTCGAAGTATCCATGCGGGTTGTCATCGTCCGCCTGCCGAACGCCGTCGGTCAGCACCGGCAAGCCACCTGCTGCCAGCATCTGCATCATCAGCGAAGTGCCGCTCCGGGGCAGCCCGGAAACGATGGTCACGTAATCCCGGCTCACCGCAGCAGGTTCCGCACAATGAACAATACGTTCGCGGGCCGCTCTGCCAGGCGCCGCATGAAGTACGGATACCAGGCCTCGCCAAACGGCACATAGATTCGCAGGCGGTAGCCTTCTTTCACCAGACGCTTCTGCAGATCGCGCCGAATGCCAAACAGCATCTGAAACTCGAACCGGTCCCGCGCAATACCATTTGTCGCAGCGAAACGCTCAATCCGCCCGATCATGTTTTCATCGTGCGTGGCGATGGCCGGGTAACTCCCCGCCGTCAGCAACCGCTCCGCCAGGTTACGGTAATTGTGATCCACATCGGACTTGTCCGGAAACGCCACTTCCGCAGGCTCCAGATAGGCACCCTTGCACAACCGAACCCGGATCTTCCGCTCCACCAGCAATTCAACATCCGCCGCACTCCGATGCAGGTAAGACTGGATCACCGTGCCGCAAGCCCCGTAGCGCTCATGCAGGCGGGTGACAATCCCCAGCGTGCGGTCCGTATAACCGCTGGACTCCATGTCCAGCCGCACAAAGCCCTCCGTTCGAGCTGCCACATCCACCAGCGCACCCACGTTTTCTTCGCAGGCCGCAGTGGAAAAATCGAGGCCAAACTGTGTCAGCTTCAATGACACGTTCGGCTCCAGCCTCGCCTCACGCAAGCCCGCCAGCATCCGCAAATACATATCCCGGCAGGCCGCCGCTTCGTCGAGCGACTTCACGTTCTCGCCCAAATAATCGAGTGTCGTCGTGATGCCCTCACCACGAATCTTCTTACACACCGCAAGCGCCTCTTCGAGCGTGCTGCCCGCAATGAATCGCGAAGAGAGCTGCCGCGCAACCGGCGACGTTTCCGCCCAGTGGCGGAACTTCTTATCTTGCGAGAGGTAGAGAAGTGTGCGTCGCAGCGGCATCTGTTTCGATCATAGGCTAAAGCAAAGCTAAGGCACATACGTGATGTCGAACTTCCGGTTCGTAATGAACAGAACCACCACATCGGTTTCGGCCGTTGCACCGTGCTCCATCTCAATACCCGTCGGAAACCAAACAAAATGCCCCGGCCCGAAGCTGCCCGCATGCGTCACCAGCGTGCCTTCAATCACGTACATGCCATGCGCGCAGGTATGCACATGGCGGCTGTTAATCACGCCTGCCGGATACTTCACGATGCGGATCTCCGCGCCGGTCTCCGGGTCTTCCACAAGGTTCTTGCGATAAAGCATCTTGCCCAGATGCTCGTTCCAGCGCTCTTCCCAGGGCAGCGCGGCGGTGTCGAATGCAGTGATGGTGTTTGTGGTCACCCGACCATTCTCCCCCGTTCCTGTTAGACTGCGGAAAGTTCTCATGCTGCTCGCGCTTTCTTTCCTGCTGGCCGTTTCCACCCCCTGCGCGACGTGCCATCAGAAGATCGCCGCCGGCTATGCAAAAACCGGCATGGCGCGTTCGTTCTACCGCGCGCCGCCACTGGCCGAACCCGTCAGTTATTATCACCAACCCTCCGCCACCTGGTATTCCATGGAGCAGCGCAACGGCGAGACCTGGCAGCGCCGCTGGCGCATTGGGTACGACGGCAAAGAGACGGACATCACCGAGACCCGCGCCGACTACGTGATGGGCTCCGGCAACCACGTGCGCACCTGGTTGAACAAAACCGCGCGAGGCACGCTGGTGGAACTGCCGCTTGCCTGGTATGCCGAAAATGGTGGCCATTGGGATATGAATCCCGGGCATGATCGACCTTATGCCCTGCCGCCCAGAACCGTGGCGTACGAATGCATGGGCTGCCATAATGCAAACCCGCGCATCCCCGCCGGGCATGCAGCGCCAGGCAGCGAGGCAGTGTATAGCGGAACGCTCCCGGAAGGAATTGATTGTCAGCGTTGCCATGGTTCAGGGACGAACCATATGCGCACCGCGCAGACCGCCGGCGCAAAGGTGGAAGATATTCGGAAGGCAATCCTGAACCCCGCCCGGTTGGGCCGCGAACGCCAGATGGAGGCCTGTTATCAGTGCCATCTGGAGACCACCAGCAAGGCGCTGCCGCACTCCATCGTGAAGTATGGGCGCGAGCCGTTTTCCTATGACCCGCGTGAGCCACTGGCGAACTTCATGACGTTCTTCGACTACTTGCCACGAAGCGGGCGTGATGATTTTGAAATCGCGCATTCTGCATATCGCCTGCGAAAGTCGAAGTGTTTTCTCGAAAGTAAGACAATGACGTGCTCAACATGTCATGACCCGCATGATATTCCGCGTGGCGTAGAGGC
>JBBROK010000061.1:0-4846 GCA_038229475.1 Bryobacterales bacterium
CCTCCCACCCTCCCACAGTGCGATTCCTTCCCGCGCCATTGAATGCGTCAACCAGGAACGGAACGCCTCATTCATCCGTAGCCACGAAAACCCAGCGCGCGCGAAAAAAGGCTCTCCGCGCAAGCTGTGTAATTGTTAACGCATCCGCTTAAAACGTTCTCAGCTTCGTTCGGAACGGGAGGGTAAAGCCAGAGTTGCACCAGCCTGAACTTGCATAACACCACCTGAAAGTGGGAAGATCTGGACATGGCCCAAGTCCTTGCCCCCCCGGTCCAGTCCGAAATCGCACTGCCGACCTCTTTCCTGCCTATAAACGGCACCGATCACGTCCACTTCTACGTCGGCAATGCCCGCCAGGCGGCTTACTTTTATCGCGCCGCGTTCGGTTTTCGGCTGCTGGCGTATTGTGGGCCCGAAACCGGCGTCCGCGACCGCTCCAGCTATGTTCTGGCGCAAAACAAGATTCGTTTCGTACTCACTACTCCGTTGCGCCCCGACCATCCCATCGGCGACCACATCCGCCGACATGGCGACGGCGTGAAAGACATCGCGCTGTGGGTGGACAACGCCGAAGCCGCGTGGCGTGAGACGACGGCGCGCGGCGCGGTCTCGGTGCGTGATCCGGAAACGCTGCGGGACGCACACGGCGAAGTACGCATGGCTTCCATCGCGATCTATGGCGACACCATTCACACCTTCGTGGAACGGCGCAATTATCACGGCGTTTTTCTGCCGGGTTACGTGCAGGCAGGCCCGCTCGATCTGGCCTGCCGTCCCACCGGCCTTATGCACATCGATCACATCGTAGGCAATGTCGGAAAGGGCGAGATGGACCGCTGGGCCTCGTTCTACGGCGACGTGATGGACTTCCGCATGTTCAAGCATTTCGATGAGAAGGATATTTCCACGGAATACTCGGCGTTGATGTCGAAGGTGATGACCAACGGAAATGAGCGTATCAAGTTTCCGCTGAATGAGCCGGCCGCTGGACGCCGGAAGTCGCAGATTGATGAGTATCTGGAATTCTACGGCGGCCCCGGCGTCCAGCACATGGCGCTGGCTACCGACGACATCATTGAAACCGTATCCATGCTGGAACGCAATGGCGTGGAGTTTATGTCGGTGCCGCCCGTGTATTACGACGAACTCCGTGCCCGCGTTGGCGAAATCGATGAGCCCATGGATGTACTGCGCGCACTGAATATTCTGGTGGACCGGGACGAGGAAGGTTATATGCTGCAGATCTTCACCAAACCGGTGGAAGACAGGCCCACGGTGTTCTATGAGATCATTCAGCGCAAGGGCAGCCGCAGCTTTGGCAAGGGCAATTTCAAGGCACTGTTTGAAGCCATTGAGCGGGAGCAGGAGCGGCGCGGGAATCTGTAAACAATGACTGAGAATCGGCGTTATCAATCTGGATTCGGCAACGAATTCGCCACCGAAGCAGTATCCGGTGCGCTGCCACAGGGACAAAATTCTCCGCAGAAAGCGCCGCTGGGGCTGTACGCGGAACAACTCAGCGGCACGGCGTTCACCATGCCCAGAGCGAGCAATAGAAGGACTTGGACGTATCGCATCCGTCCCTCGGTCACCCACCGTCCATTTGAGGCGCTGCCGCCTTCACTGATCCGCAGCGGGCCATTCAACGAAGTTCCGGCCACGCCGAATCAACTGCGCTGGGACCCGCTTCCCTACCCCGGCGAAGCCACCGATTTCGTCAACGGTATGGTCACTCTGGGTGGCAATGGCGACCCGGAGCAGCAGACCGGCGTGGCCCTGCATCTATATGCGGCCAGCGCCGGGATGCGCGGACGCTACTTCTATTCGGCCGACGGCGAGTTCCTGATTGTTCCGCAGGAAGGCGCGCTCACTCTGCGCACCGAACTGGGTGTGATGGACGCTGCACCGGGCGAGATTGCGGTGATTCCTCGTGGCATCCGGTTCGCCGTTGACCTGCCGGAGGGCAAGGCCCGCGGGTACATTTGCGAGAACTACGGAAGCGCGTTCCGCTTACCCGATCTGGGACCGATTGGCGCGAATGGTCTGGCAAACTCGCGCGACTTTCTCACGCCGGTGGCGGCCTACGAAGATATGTCCGGAGATTTTCGCCTAATCGCCAAATTTCTGGGCGGTCTGTGGTCCGCGCCCATCGACCATTCGCCGCTGGATGTAGTCGCGTGGCACGGCAACTATGCGCCGTACAAGTACGACCTGGCGTTATTCAACACTATAAATACGGTGTCGTTCGATCATCCCGACCCGTCCATCTTCACGGTGCTGACCGCGCCCACTTCGATTGCCGGAACAGCGAACTGCGACTTCGCCATTTTTCCACCGCGCTGGATAGTGGCGGAGCACACCTTCCGCCCGCCATGGTTCCATCGCAATGTGATGAACGAGTTCATGGGGCTGGTACGTGGCGTGTATGACGCCAAAGCAGAAGGATTCCTGCCGGGTGGCGCGAGCCTGCACAACTGCATGTCCGGGCACGGACCGGATGCGGAGACTTTTGAGCGGTCATCCGCCGCCGAACTCAAGCCGAATCACATTTGGAACACGCTCGCGTTCATGTTTGAAACCCGGATGGTGATACGGCCTACACGATTTGCGATGGAAACCAAAATTCTGCAGCATGAGTACTTCGAATGCTGGCAGGGTTTGAAGAAGCACTTCGCGCCATGAACCCGTTTCCCGTGCAGAATCTGCCGTACGGGGTGTTTTCCACCGCGGACAACCGGCAGCCGCGGATCGGCGTAGCGATCGACGATTTAATTCTCGATCTAAGCTGTGCCGCGCCGGGCGGCCTGACTGCGGAACTTCGAGAGGCCTGTGCGCAACCCTCTCTGAACGCACTGTTGTCGCTGGGCACAAAAGCCTGGTCCACTTTGCGGGCCGCGTTGCGGGAGCGACTGGACCGCAGCCGGGAAAACACGGTGCCAATGGCGGCGGCCACTATGCACATGCCTGCGGTGATTGGAGACTACACGGATTTTTATGCGTCGTTGTATCACGCGACGAATGTGGGGAAGTTGTTCCGTCCCGATGCGCCGCTGTTGCCGAATTACAAGTACGTGCCGATCGGCTATCACGGGCGGGCGTCGTCGGTGATTGTAAGCGGCACCGGGGTGCGGCGCCCGGCAGGGCAATGGAAGGCTTCGGGCAGTGAAGCACCGGGCTTCGCTCCCACGCAATCGCTTGACTATGAAGTGGAGGTGGGCATCTTCACCGGGCCGGGCAACAGGCTGGGCGAGCCGGTCTCCATAGCCGATGCCGAGTCTCATATCTTCGGCCTGTGTTTATTGAATGACTGGTCAGCGCGGGACATGCAAGCCTGGGAGTCTCAGCCGTTAGGTCCGTTTCTGGCCAAGAGCTTTGCCACGTCGATCTCTCCCTGGGTGGTGACAATGGAGGCGCTCGCACCGTTCCGGGCACCGCCCTTCGCGCGAGCGGCGGGCGACCCGGAACCTTTGCCGTACCTGACTGTGAATGGCCCGGGAGGCTTTGATATCCATTTGGAGATGCTGCTTTCCACTGCGGGAATGCGGCAGGCGGGCATACCGCCGGTGCGGCTGAGCCAGAGTAATTTGCGCGACCTGTACTGGACTCCGGGACAACTGGTGGCCCACCACACCAGCAACGGCTGCAATCTGCGGCCCGGCGACCTGCTGGGTAGCGGGACGGTTTCCGGCGCGACACGGGATTCCATGGGATGCTTGTTGGAAATGACGCGACGTGGTGCGGAACCGGTCGGGTTGCCGTCGGGCGAAACCCGGCGGTTTCTCGAAGATGGCGATGAAGTCATTCTGCGCGGCTGGTGCGAGCGGGAAGGTTACGCCGGCATCGGTTTCGGCGAGTGCCGCGGGCGGGTCATCCAATCTGTTGGCTGAGAGGTAATTAAAGATGCGCTCCCTTGTTGTTTTCGCCCTGCTGGCGGCCCCGCTCATGGCGCAACCGCAGGTACCGGTGATTCCCTTCGATTCGCAACTGGACTTCCTGAAGTACTCGCCGGATATGAACCTCGGCGAAATACTCGGCATTGCGGTGAATTCGAAGGGCCATATCGTGCTGGCCAACCATCCGGGCAGCGGTACTTCTGGTCCTCTATATGGCAACGCCTCCACCAGCCTGCTGGAATTCGACCAGGCGGGGAAGTTTGTTCGTGAAGTTGGCAAGAACGTGTACGGCCTCGGCTATACACACTCCGTACGCTTCGATAAACACGACAACCTGTGGGCGGTGGATAAAGGCACGCATTCTGTGATGAAGTTCAACCCCGCAGGTTACACGGTGATGAATTTCGGGCGGCGCCCCGAGGGGCCGGACGAACCGGAGTATTACAAGGGCAACGGCATGAGCTTCGGCGGCAGGGACATCCGCCCGGCGGTGCCACCTGTGGATAATCAGTTCCGCGCACCCACTGATATCGCGTTTGACAGTGACGACAACTCGTACATCAGCGACGGGTACATCAATTCACGCGTAGCGAAGTTCGACAAGAACGGCACGTGGGTGAAATCGTGGGGCGAGCGGGGATCGGGAGGCCCGCATGGCAATGAGAACCCTTCAAAGTTCAATACGCCGCATAACATCGCCATTGACCGGCAGAACAATGTGTACGTGGCCGACCGCGGCAACCGCCGCATTCAGGTGTTCGACAAAGACGGCACTTTCCAGCGCTTTATCATTCTGAACGCGGCGTATGACAAGAACCGACATCCGGTGTTGGGCAACGCCAGCCCCAACTTACCGGACGAGACGCAGCCGTGGACGCTGTGCATCACGAATACTCCCACGCAGTATCTGTACACATCGGACCAGGAACCGGGACGGGTTTACAAGTTGAGCC
>JBBROK010000062.1:0-3144 GCA_038229475.1 Bryobacterales bacterium
CTCTTTGATGGTTCCACCGAGGGTGACATTGCCGATAGCAAATACTTCAAGGCTGGCGGCATTGCGCACGGTAGCGGGAGGGAGGGCGATATCGCCGGGCGAGAACACCAGAACGCGGCGATTAAACACATCGGCAACATAGAGGTTAGTGCCATCGAGCGCAAGCGACGTGGGAGTCTGAATCTGATCGGCATTATCGCCGGGAACATAGGTGGTGAAATCAGCTTGCCCGATAACAACATCAGCGGCGGATGCGCTGCCTGTGGGGAGTTTGGAGTAAATAAGTACGCGGTCATTTCCGCCATCGGCAACATATAGGCGGGTGCCATCGGAGACCGCAAAACGGGGAAAGGAAAGAGTTTTTTCGCAGCGGCCGGGATAGGTCAGCGTGGAATCGATGGAACTGACCACGCCATTTGAGGTGCAGAGCTTTGAAGAATTATTGCTGACCGCGCTACTCATATCGGGCTGGCCGATTTCCAGATCGGCGGGTGCCTGATTGGAAGTGGGAATGGAATTCCAGATCATGATCCGGTTTGCGCCAAGGTCAGTCACGAAGAGGCGCGTGCCGTCTGAAGTTACGGCAACCGGGCTGGTGAGATTGTTCGCGGTGGCTGTGACAGCGGTAAGCGCAACCGGCACCGCCGTGGTGAGATTAGCAACACCGAGCACGACGTCGGCGGACGCGCCGTTCGAGCTGGGTATCTGGTTGTAAATGAGAACGCGATTGTTCTGCGTATCGGCAATGAAGAGCTTACCGTTCTGCAACCAGACGCCTTGGGGGCCACGGAGAGATTTGGCGGTAGGAGGCACGGCTGTCGTGTTGTGCGTGAAATCGCTTTGGCCGACCACTACATCGGCCCCCTGGTTGATGGAGGTGGGGATGGAATTCCAGATCAGGATGCGATTGTTATCGGTATCGGCTACGGCGAGGCGCGTTCCATCGGTTGCGACGGCGGTGGGGACGCGAAAACCTGCCTGAGTAAGATTAATTGCGTTGTTATTGAAATCGGGCTGGCCCAGAACAACTTTGGCAGTGGTGCGGGCACATACTTTGCATTGGCTGTAATTCGGATCACCGGCGGGCAGGTTGTCCACTTGATCCGTAGGTTTGGGCAGAATATCGGTGGGGAAAATCAGCACGCGGTTGTTGACCGGATCGGCGGCGAAACGGTTGGAATCCACCACGAAGAGGCGGTTACTTCCCCATGCCAAGCCGGCGGCTGAACCGATCTGAAAATTGGTGGCACCATGGTAAGAATCGGTAAAGGTGGTCTGGCCGATTACCAGCCGGGCGGCTTGCCCGTTGACATAATCAGCCCCGGCGGCTGCCTGTACTGCTAGAATTGCGAAACAAATAAGCTTCATGAGGTAGGCGTAACCTGCTATTGTACCAACCGAGTTGGACGACGCATTGTCCAGCCATGGTTTCACGAATCTATTAATGAATGATCTAGAGATTAGCCCCGAAGAGTTTGCCGTTTTGCGGCGGGAGGGGAAGCCTCATCGTCTGATCGATGTGCGCGAGCCCTTTGAGTTGAGTATCGCCAAGCTGGAGAATTCCGAAGATATTCCCATGCGGGCGGTTCCCGGTTGTCTCGCGCAATTGGAAGACGACGATAAGCCGCTGGTGGTGATGTGCCATCACGGCGTGCGCAGTTTGCAGGTGGTGTGCTGGCTGCGGGAACAGGGCGTGGAGAATTGCCGCAGCCTGGCGGGCGGAATTGAGCGGTGGAGCCGCGATGTGGATCCGGAAGTGCCGCGATATTGAACCTCGCGCTAACGGACTGTAATAGCGAACGGCTGGCTGCAGGCGCGTAGTGTCAGGTTCGTGCTGCAGATGCTGATCTGCGGGTTAGAGGCAATGAAGTTGTCGAGCGCGACATTCACTTGCTGCACGCCGACCAGACCCGGAGCGTCACCGGCGTAGAGAACGGTAGCCGCGAATGAGGGCGCCAGCGGCCCTCCAATGGATGGGGAGACTATGGCTTCCACCTGAAAGGCACCCGAAGCCAAGCCTGTCGCGAAAATTTGAAGAATGCTACCGGGGGCTGCGGGATTGCCTGAGGCGTTTACCGTTCCGTTTTGGTTAAGGATGCCAAAGATTCCGGGGGCAGCGGCGGCAAGACTTACGGCCTGCGGAGCAGTGGAGAAACCATCGGCTGTCACGACGAGCTGAGCCGTGGTTTTTGCTGCCAGCGTGGGTGGCACCTGGAAGTTGATTTGGGTGGCGTTCTTAAACAGGACGGGAGCCGTGATGCCGTCGAAGGTCACTGTTACGTTCGTGCCACCGAGGTTTACGCCCTTGATGGTGCCGAGCGAACCGGCTACCAGCGGACCAGTCGTGAGTGTCGCGGCGTTTGTCACGCTGGTTACCGAAATGGCCGGTGCGGCGGGCGAATCCACTGTAACGGTGATGGGAATGGTGCGGCTGCCAGCGGAGCCTGCCGAGATGATGAGTTGCGCCTGATAGACACCAGGAGTGAGCCCCGCGGCGCTGATGATCACTCGAATGGTGGCGTTCCCATTACCCTGAACTTCGCTGGGCGGAATGAAAGCGAATCCGCTTCCGCTCTGATACGTGATGGACGCGTTGAAGGTTAATAAGGTGCCCGGGTTCTGGTTGTTGATGTAGAAGAATTCGGTATCCTGCAGACCGTTCAGGGGAGAACGGAAATTAATGGCAGCCGGCCCGGAGACGGAGAGGAGCGGAAAATAGGCGGCGTTGCAATCGCCCACGAACTGGCAATCGCTTACGGGAACGGTACGCCGGAAGCGCGGTACGGGATCGGTAGTGGTGGCAGTTGCGACCGTTGAGACCGGGCCAAGAGTGAGCGCCGCGTTGGCTATGGTGACGCCGTTCGTGGTGGAAAGCCCGATAAAAGTGGGGAACTGTGCGATTTCCTGGGTGCTATCGTTCGAATCGATCACTTCGTAGACTGCCACGCCCGCGCCCGCGGTAAGTGACACTTCGGTGACGGTTTTGAGTGCGGTGGGGCCAGTGAAGGCAGCTTTCGTGGCGAGGGGTGCGCCCCCGGCACCGTTCGCATCGTGACCGATGACGCGCGCCAGCAGCAGCGTGCCGCCTGCGGTGGGAGTATAGATTCCTCCGGTGGGCGTCTGGGCACCGCCCAGGTCTCCGGC
>JBBROK010000063.1:0-2061 GCA_038229475.1 Bryobacterales bacterium
GTTCGTTGAAGAGAGAGTCGATGAGAAGGTAGTCTACGCCAGAGAAGCGGTTCATGGGGTCTTCTTTGATTTTAAGGGTTGTCCCATCGGCCAAAATTGGCTTTGTTTTGTAGAACCTGTTTTGAATGGATTTGAGCTTCTGTCGCGTGTTGGCAAGCCACTCAAACGATGTATTCGTCGCCTTGGCCGGGGATGCGCGTCGGTGAATCTAAGGGTTCGTCTGCCCGCGGCGGCTGGTGAGCGGTCGGCTGCCGGGGGAAGTGGCCTTCGTGTTCGCGTTTCGGTGCGCCGAATTCCGGGACCGGCTGCTTTTCGTGACGGGAGAGGTTCACGAGGCAACGGTTGGACGGTACCGATGTCCGAGAGGGCGCCGCCACATTCGTGCCTGGAGTTCCGGCGCATAGCTGGCAATCGGCGGCTTGCGCGGGCACGAGTATCGGCCGCAAGGGCATGGCGGTGTCGGCGAAAGCGCTGGTGTTAACCGCTGTCGATCTCTACACCGATCCAAAACAAATCGAAGCCGCCAAGGCGAGCTTTGAGAAACGCCGCGCAGGGTATGAGTACCGGTCCCGCGTGCCGGCCGATCACAAGTCGCCGCTGAATTACCGCGATAGCAAATAACGATGCGGACGCCGCCGGGATCTTACGGAGTGCGTTTCAGCAAGCTCCGCCCAGTGGGTATGCCAGGCAGGAAAATGACCAAACTGATTCATTGTGCCTTCAGGCTTTCCGCGATGTCTTTCTCGGTGATTGCGCCTTCTTTAATCACCTTCCAATAAGGCTCCGTGATGTCTACGGTGGTGTTGCCTTGCCCGGTGCAGACGCCCCCATCCAGCACCAGGTCCAAGCGGCCGTCCATCTGGCCGAACACCTCGATACCACTGCGGCAGGTAGGCTGACCTGAAATGTTCGCACTGGTCGAGATCAGCGGCTGATCCAGCCACTCCAGCAATGCCTGGGCAACTCTCGATCGGGACTGGCGAATCGCCAGGCGTCCAGTGTTTCCGGTTACCTTGAGCGGGACCTTGGACGATGCCGGAACGATCACTGTGAGAGGCCCGGGCCAGAAGTGGCGAGCCAGGATGTAGAAGCGCGCGGAAAGGTCCGTAGCAAGCTCCTCAGCCATGTAATGACCGCTGATCAGTAGCGGCAGTGCGCGTTGAGTTTCGCGGCCCTTGGCTGCAAAAACTTTCCCTACCGCATGCAGATTCAGCGGATCGGCCACCAATGTGTACAAGGCTTCGGTGGGGATCGCCACCACGCCACCGCGCCGTATATATCCGGCCGCCCGCTCCAGCGCTTCGGGCGATGGTTGGTCCGGGTCGAGCTCAATGAGGTCCGTAGCCACGGGAATTAGCCGCCTTTAATCTCGCGATCCGATTGCTTCCGCTACCTCAAGAGCCATCGCATAGCGCCCGAACGGTGCGCTCAATTGTACCCCTTGGACCAGGCGCCGGGCTTGCTCCACCATCTCGCGTGCGATCGCGACGCCTTCCACCCGCGCTCGTTCCGCATTATCCGCCCGCCGCATACGTTCCATGTAGTGCTCGGGAACGGGCACGCGCAGCTCATTCACCATGAATTCCGCATTGCGGTAACTGGTGAGCGGCCAGATACCGCAGATCACCGGAAGCCGCAGGTGCGCGGTGTTCTTCAGGAACTGCTCCAGCAGGTGCATATCGAAGACGGGTTGCGTCACGACATACTCGGCCCCGCCTTCGGCCTTCCATTCAAACCGCCGCAGCTCTTCCTCCATGTTCAACGCGCCGGGGTTTGCGCCCACGCCCAACAGCAAGCTGGTCTGCGATCCCATCGGATTCCCGCCAATATCCAGGCCCTGGTTCAGGCGGTTCACAATATTCGTCAGGCCAATCGCATCCACGTCGAACACTGCCGTGGCGTCGGGATAGGTTCCCATGCGAGGCGGGTCACCGGTAATGCAGATCAGATTGCGGACCCCGGCTGCGTGTGCTCCCAGCAACTCAGACTGAATGCCCAGGATGTTGCGGTCGCGGCAGCAGAAGTGTAAAACCGTTTCGATCTTAGCATGTTGCTGGAAAA